>CBFICB010000003.1:0-292109 GCA_965661005.1 Pseudohongiellaceae bacterium | reverse complement strand
ATGCTGTTCAATTATGCCGCCTGCTTCACCTGACAAGCAAGTTGTTGGAAGCTGTCAAATCAAGCAGCCATTTGCAATATCCCCGATCTGTACTACCTTTATAGCATATATATCCTCCAATACTACAGCGCCTCCCGGCACACATGGACTGCATTTTGGCGGTGCGGACAAGAGCACTTTATTCGCCATCACTCTGGCCGTGGAAACAGCGGTGTATGTTATTGATACCCAAGTGCAAGGTTTCCAGGTGGGAGAGTGGAAGAGATAAGTACAAAGTTTTCAGAAATTTAAGTCTAAAAAAAGTGCGCGATTTTTATTTGTTTGACTGTATTTTTTGCTGTTGCTACTTTGCATCAAGCATTTGGTATTATAAAATTCAAATAGATGAAACTCATCACTCCTGAAGCTAAAGCCAATGATGTGTAAATCCAGAAATACCAGAGATTTTTGGCGTGTAAAAAACTTAATAAAATAAGGCAGAAAAAACAATGAAAAAACTAATGATATTAATTTTAGCAACTTCTCTAACAGCATGCGGTGGAGGCAGTAGCGGTCCTATGCTAAGTGCTTCGACGTCAACCACCTTGGAAGGCAGAGTCATCGACGGATACATCAGTGGCGCCACGGTTTGTCTTGATCTTAATAATAATTACCTCTGTGACATTAACGAGCCTTCCGCGGTAACAAGTACAGGTGGTTTTTACGAGTTCACATACGACGGCATAATTCCAGCTGGCACCCAGATCCTGGCAGATATTCCCATTACCGCTTTGGATGAAGATCTGGGTCCTATTGAAAAGCCGTATACCATGATGGCTCCTTCGGACAACCCCAGCGTGGTTACTCCTCTGACAACCCTGATCTCGCAGGAAATAATCGATTCTGGCAAGGAGATGAATTCTGAAACAGCAGAGGCAACGGTAAAAAGGTCTCTTGGTGTTTCTGAGACAACCAAGTTACTCGATAACAATTTCGTGGAAAATAATCAAGCTGAGCTGCAACAGGTTGCCGAGGTGCTTGCTGTTGCTTTCGCGGAAACAAGACAAGCACTTGAGCTTAGCGACGATCTTCAAGATATTTCAGTAGGAGATGTTACTGAAGCAGCTATTAAAGCGGCTAGCTTGAATGCCTCTCAGCTAGTGGTCAATGGTCAAGCTATCGTATCTAGGGAACAAGCTAAACAAACAACTTCGACTTTAATTTCAGGACAATTGCAAAATATAGTCGCCTCGACAAAATCGGGTGACGGAAATGTTGTGGATCTGCTGGATGCGTTTACATCAGGGAACATATTCATCCTTTGGGAAGGAGAGTACGGAGCCTTAGACGAAAATAAAAATGGCGTGCGTGATGATGATGAAGAAGATAAATACCATGATTATCTGGTCGCTGAGTGGCTCTACTTTCCGGAGGCTGCTTCACCAGACTTGCTATTGGATGTCGATAGCGATTTGAAAATTGCGATGCTTGTTGGTGAAGAAGATGGTGAATGGCTGCGTTTGTTTGATGACTTTGATTCTGAAAGATATCTGATCAATAATCTGTGGAAGGCTGCTAAAAGCGATCGGGGCGAAAAAATTGAAGAGAACTGCATCAATGATTATGATTCCGATGTCCCATTGCAAAAATTTTGCCTTGTGAGAAAAGATGTCTCGAGTCTGGCTATCGACGATATATTGCCGGGTATCTGCGAGGATGACAATGGAGTGGCTGTGTCCGGGTGCGATGCCGATGCGAAATTTCCCGCGGAGTCCTACGTTTATGACTTAGCCATAAGCGTTCCTGAAAACGAATACGGTGGTATCTATGAGCTATGGACGCGTGATGATTGGTCTGGCTATGTATCCAGCAACGACCAAACCATTCGGGGCTTTATCGATGAACACACCGATTTAAAAACTTCCTTCGTTGGGGATTACTGTAATGTTGCCTTCAGAATTGCTTCTTTCGATGCCGAGTTAAAAACTGGCGTTATGCAATGGGCTGACGCTGGAGTCTATGGATGCAGTGGAATGTTTTACTTCGATGCAGTCGCTGAAAGTGAAGTCGAAGAAACAGAGTTCGAAGTCCTAACCTTCGGTGAAACAGAGATTCTCAAAGTTCTTACGCCATTGGTGTTCCGGGAAAATAACCCAGATGAAAGAAGGCCTTACATTATCTTCTCTGCAGCCATGAACGATTTAGGTGTCATGGGAGTTTATAGTGGAGAGTTTACGCCGTCGAACACCGTAATCAAACTTCCTTTCACCGGAGACACGGATAACCAGATTTTTATTTCTAGAGCCGCACTCGATTTTGCTTTTGAGCAGCGAGGTATTACCCCCTTCGCATACGAGCTTTTCTAGGAAGATTAGTGCTTCAGTGTTACAAACTGAGTGCAGAATAAGCAGGCTTTTTAAGAAAGTTAGAGTCAATAGCTGCCTAGATTAAATGTTACAAAAACATGCAAAATCTTCAGCTATTGATTTATATAGATATGAAAGAGGGAGGTGGCGCTCCGGAGAGGATTCGAACCTCTGACCTGCCCCTTAGGAGGGGGCCGCGCTATCCAGCTGTGCCACCGGAGCAGTATTTTAGGCGTGTGAATTCTAACATTGCTTTTGGTATTTCGCTTAATAAATATAATTTAGTTTATTGATAATCTTAGGTCTGGGTAATTAGTTTTCTTGTGTGTGACTCTTTTTGAAATAATAGTTTTAAATATGAGGTTAATTTAATTTATATCAAAAATCATTCATAGCAGCTTCATTGGGGAAAAGTATAAGCCTAACGGCCCGGGGGGAGTCTTGAAGGTTATTACCTCACAGATGCGCTCTGGATACTTGAGACCAAATGGAATCCCTTACAGTGAGGATGCTATTTTGACGGAATACTATAATCGTTTTACAGCGCCTTCAGGTGATGCATGGTTTGTTGTTACCACAATAGTAGATGACCCTGTTTACCTTGAGATGCCTTATGTGACTACCACGCATTTCCGTCGTGAAGTGGATAATTCAAAATGGAATCCTACTCCTTGCGAAACTTGGGCGCCTCCTGAAGGAGCTGTTGCAACAGGTGAGTAATGCCTGTTCTAGGAACTGCAAGACAGCATAGAAGCACCGGCTTTGTGCTTCGCCCAGTCAGGACGCTTCTCAGCATAGCGTTCCATGCCTGGTTGTTGTTCATAGGGTTTTTTAAGTACCTGCTGGAGTTCATGAATCATGGTGTAACTGCCACCTTCAGCCTGCTCGATAGCTTCTTGTGCTAGATAATTACGAAGAACATACAGAGGGTTTACAGCGTTCATTTGTTGGCGTCTTGCCTCATCAGGTTTGCCATCACGTTTTAATCTTTCCACATATTGCGATAACCAGATTTTAATATTTTCGGCGGCATCATTTTCTATTTCTTCATTATAAAAGGCGGGTTGAATGATGGATAAAAGTTGATTGGCATCTGTCTCCTGGTTGACTTTCAATTCGCTCAAATGGCGAAAGAATAATGTCATATCTGTTTCTGTATTTTTCAGATTACGAAGCAAGTCTTGGAACAATGCCTCATCACTTGATGGGGTGAAGCTGTGTAAACCTAACTTGCTGGTCATCATATCTCGCCAAGCGATATCATAGACTTTTTTGTAGTTCTTCAATGCATTTTCCAGCGCTTGGGCATCTTCAATTAAAGGATAAATAGCGTTGGCTAATTGCAATAAATTCCACTGAGCGATTTCAGCTTGCTTGGCAAAAGCATAACGGCGTCCGCCTGCGTCAGTGGTATTGGGCGTCCAATAAGGATCATAATCTTCCAGCCACCCGTATGGACCGTAATCAATAGTCAGTCCAAGAATAGACATATTGTCTGTGTTCATTACACCATGCACAAAACCGACTCTCATCCATTCGGTTATCAAGCGAGCAGTTGATAAACAGATCTCATTAAACCACTGTATGTAGATTTCTTTTGAAGGTTTACCAAGGTGCGGAAAGAAATGTTTGATAGTGTAATCAGCAAGCTGCTTTGTGATGTCTGTTTGGTTACGGGAAGTGAATAATTCAAAATTACCAAAGCGAATAAAACTGGGAGCTACTCGACAGACTACGGCTCCAGGCTCCATTTTGGATTGGCCATTATAGAACATGTCTCTTTCCACTTGAGTCCCAGTACTTAATAAAGATAACGCTCGAGTAGTAGGGACCCTCAGATAATACATGGCTTCACTACAAAGAAATTCTCTTATAGAAGACCTTAGAACAGCAAAACCATCTGCGTGTCGAGAATAGGGGGTTGGCCCAGAACCTTTTAGTTGTAGTGTCCAGCGCTGACCTTTTTTATTAATCACTTCCCCTAGATTAATTGCGCGGCCATCCCCTAGCTGACCAGCCCAGTTTCCAAATTGATGGCCACCATAACAGGCTGCAAAAGGCTGCATGTCTTTTAACGGTAAGGTGCCACTAAAGACTTCTGTAAAACGCTTAGTCATGCATTCCATCGGGTTAAGACCAAGTTCAATTGCCATATCCCTGGAAAAAGCCACCAAGTCGGCTTTCGGAAAAGGGATAGGATTTACTTTGGAATAACAGGCTGCATTTACATGCCGGCTGTTATTGTTAATAACTGGGTCAGCAGGCAAGAGCTTGTAAAAACTATTATCGAATTTTAAGGCGTCAAGAGAATAAATAGCAGACATGTGTAACAACTCGTTTAACTTATAATCTATTGTAACGTTGTGCTGACAATAATATAAGCTGTGCTTTTGCTTATCCTAATGCCATTCAATAGAATGCTAAAAAGCAAGGCGTCGCCATTTCCTCGACTGAGATTGATTTATATTATGCTAGACACTAAACCATTGTTGTTAGAAACCGATTTCCCTCCACTATATCGTGATGATCTGAATACTCTACAGGTGAATTTAGGTTATCTGTGCAATCTAACTTGTGTTCATTGCCACGTTAATGCCGGGCCGACTCGTAAGGAAATCATGAGTCTGGAAGTAGTGAATCTTATTATTCAGGCCTTAAAGAGGCTTAATATTCATACTCTGGATTTAACTGGTGGAGCACCAGAAATGAATCCTCATTTCCGATATCTTGTAAGTAGCGCTCAAAAGCTGGGCATCGAGGTGATAGATCGCTGTAACTTAATGATTTTGCATGAACCTGGGTATGAGGATACTGCTCAATTTTTAGCAGATAACAGGGTTACGGTGACAGCTTCTTTACCTTGTTACTCCGAGCAAAATGTTGAAAAACAACGGGGAAAGGGCATCTTTGAAGGCAGCATCCTAGCTCTACAAAATTTAAATAGCCTTGGCTATGGTATTGATTCGGATTTACAGCTAAATCTGGTTTATAACCCCCAGGATTTAAATTTACCTCCTGGGCAGGCTGAACTTGAAGCCGATTACAAACGCATTTTGGAAAGTGATTATGGCATTGTGTTCAACCAACTTTTTACGATTACTAATATGCCGATTAGTCGCTTTGGGGGCTGGTTGTTGGCAAAAGGTTTATATGAAGAATATATGGATATTTTAAAGGGCGCCTATAGTGCTTCCAATCTAGAGACAGTCATGTGCCGCAATCTGCTTAGTATCGATTATCAAGGTTATGTATATGATTGTGACTTTAATCAAATGCTGGAGATGCCATTGATTGCGGTCAGCAAACCAAGACCCCACATCAAAGATATTCTTGATATAGATTTGACAGGCAAAGCGATCGCTATCGGTGAGCATTGTTATGGTTGTACCGCCGGGCAAGGAAGTAGTTGCGGAGGAGCCTTGAGTGATTAAATTAAACTATCTCAAATACTAAGCCAGTGTCTTCAGTTCCAAGAAAAATAAGCATCATTATCCCTGCGCTTAATGAAGAGGCAGCGCTGGGTCAAAATTTACCTAAACTGCAGATTTATCGTGACCTTGGGCATGAAATTATTCTGGTAGATGGTGGTAGCCATGACCAGAGTTTGGCGGTTGCCAGGCCTTTGGTAGATCGTTTTATTCAGACGGTAAAAGGGCGGGCACATCAAATGAATGAAGGTGCAGACGTCGCTAAAAATGATATTTTACTCTTTTTACACGCTGACACAGGTCTACCAGAATCGGCTGATAAACTAATCTTGCAGGCTTTAGAGTCCGATCAACATTATTGGGGCCGTTTTAATGTCAGTTTTAGCAGTAAGAAGCTTATTTTTAAATTGATTGCTAGTGCTATGAACATACGAAGTGCTTTAAGTGGCATAGCCACAGGTGATCAGGCAATTTTTGTGAATAAGCAAATATTTGAAGATGTGGGCTTGTTTGACCGTATCCCTTTGATGGAAGACCTTGCTCTGAGCAAAAAGCTTTTGAACTACAGTCGTCCCTTTTGTTTGAAAGAGCCTGTCAAAACATCCAGCCGCCGTTGGGAAAATAAAGGTATTTATAAAACAATATACTTAATGTGGCATTTAAGGCTTGCTTATTTTTTTGGTGCAAACCCCGGGAAATTAGCAGATCAATATTATCCGGATTCAAAATAAGCCATGACCCAAGTTATGCCAGACCGAGAGTATCCAGATAGTTGTATCGCCATGTTTGCAAGGGCTCCGATTAAAGGCCAGGTTAAAACCCGCTTAATTCCTGCTCTGGGAGATCAGGGAGCCTTGGATATGCATGTAAAGCTGATGAATAGACAGATTGACGTGCTTAATAGCTTCGGGCTGTGCTCAATCCAGCTCTGGGTTGATCAAGCGCGAGATCATTCGGCATTTCTTCATTTTGAAGGTGAGATTAAATTACAAAAAGGCCTTAGTCTGGGTGACAAAATGTTTCATGCTGCTAAAGAGGTACTCCAAGAGTCATCACAGGTGGTCATTATTGGGAGTGACTGTCCCGGCATCGATAAGGATTATCTTAAGTTGGCTTTACAGGAGTTAGATAACAGTAGCAATGATGTGGTTTTGGGTCCTGCCGTAGATGGAGGGTATGTGTTGATAGCGATGAAGAGTCCATATCAGCAAATATTTCAGGATATAGACTGGGGCAGTGCACATGTTTTACAGCAGACTGTTGATCAGTTAAAGCACTGTGGTTTGGGTTTTTCGATGCTGCCAGCGCTAAGAGATATAGATACGGCAGAAGACTTGGAAAGCTTGGTTTAATTGTCTTTAAGGGTTGGGATAACTTGGAAAATTTAGGAAACTAAATTGAACTGAGGGCTAATTGGGCGATACGATTTCACCATTGACCTGCGCACTACTAAGCGTGATTTCGAACTCATCTCCGTCTGGATCACGCTGGAATAATTTGATCAATAACATATCGTGATTGGTAGCAAACCATAGTTGGGTCAAGCGACTACTATTTTCTCGAATGCGCTCAACTTTAATCGCTGAAAACACACCGGATTCTGTTATTACTTCTTCTTCACCAATCGTTTGATAACGATATTCTTCAATTTTGTTGCGATTTACTACTGAAAAAATAATGTCATTATTGCCCCGATTAATTTCCTGCTTGATAAAAGAGTACATGCTCAGTTCATCCAGAGTGCTGCCTGCGAGAGAGAGCTCGATGCTTTCATTTTTTACCCTGGCAACAGCAAGATTGTTTTGCCAGTCAAAATTAACGCTACGGCTTCGCCCTCCCAGGCCTGATTGACTGTATTCATACTGATATGGTTGAGGCCTGTCATTGAGCCACTCAAAGTGACTGCTTTCTCTAATTGTCGAAACGGCGGCACCGAACAGACGAATTTTGATTGTTGAGTTGGCAAGGTATTCAGTAGCATCCAGCTGTGTTAAAGAAATTTCAGCATCTGCCTTAAACCCTTGAAACCTGGCATCGTAATAGGCAGTAAATGGCAATGGTGGCTCAGCAGCACTCAAGGAGCTGAGCAACAGAAGTGAGGCTGTGACAATAATAAGAAATATTCGCTTATCTAGCATAAGTTCATTATCCCAGAGTTAGCTTAACTATTGCTTAACTCTATTTAACAATGATTCAGGTCGATTGCTGGTTAGGCCTTGCCTGAATCGGGTATGATAGCGCTTATGGTCTTAACTATAAAATATACTCAATCCTTTATCGTGAAAATGTGTCTAGCATTTAGTCTAATGCTTTGGATTTCTGAAAGTTTTGCGATCGAAGCTGAAGGTTTATATCAAGCTACGATCATAGTGGAGTCACGAAATAATGAACAAGAAAGGCGGAGAGCATTTAGTGAAGCCATGCGAGAAGTATTGATCAAAGTCAGTGGCTCAACATCTACTACCAATCCTGCCTCGATCCGCCGTGCTCTTAATAATCCAGAACCCTTTGTAGAGTCATGGAAAACGGAAGCTAATATCCAGCGTCTTAATCCTGATGAAGTAGTATCAGAATTAAGGGAAGTTATAGCCATTGAAGTTAGTTTTTATGAGTCAGAAATTCAACGCTTGCTGGATGAAAATAATATACCAATTTGGCCTGTTAACCGTCCTGAAACTCTGGTCTGGATGGTGGTAGAAGATGAGCTTGAAGGACGACGAATCCTGGGTGACGACGATGTGGCGGCAGGATCAATTGTTAATGCTGTGCAAACCTTCGCTGATGAAAGAGGCCTGCCTTTGTTGTTTCCCTTGCTTGATCTTGAAGATCAGCTCCGACTGAATGTTAGTAAATTATGGGAGCTTGATGAGACAGCTATTATCAATGCTTCTAGACGCTATCAAGCTGAGAGTATTCTGGCGCTGAGAGTTTATCGGGCTCTAAGTGGTGAGATTTTGGCTAAAAGCTTATATTTTTTTAGAGATAATATTTTTAGTTATGAAGAATTTGAGTTGAATGAAGAAGACTTTCTAAGAGGTAGCATTAATCTGGCAACAAATGAGTTGTCTCAGTACTATTCAGTTCTGGTATCTGGGAGAGAAAATAGTGTATCGGTCAGCATGCAAGTGGATGGGATTAATAGTCCTGGGAGCTACGCAACTCTACTCAACTATTTAAATGATCTTGAAGGGATTGCTTCGTTTCAGTTGGTAAGGGTTAATGCGTCCAGTTTAATATTAGAATTGGAAACTGGTGGTCAATTGCGCCAACTGGTTGAAACTATAGCCCTAGAACCATCGCTACAGGAAGTTGTTGAGCTAAGCCGGACAGGTGATACTGTTTCAATGCATTATCGCTGGATTCAAAATTAAATTTTTTACTGATGCCACTTTCAAATCAGCTACCTTTTGACTTTGTCCTGCATAACGAATTTACTTTTGATAATTTTGTTGTTGCTGAAAAAAATCAAGAATTAATTACTCTTTTACAATCTGCAAGTTTGGTAGAAAATTTCTACCTGGTTTGGGGAGAATCTGGAAGTGGTAAAAGTCATTTGCTTCAGGCCAGTTGTGTAAAGCATGAAAATGCTGCTTATTTGCCCTTGAAAATTTTTCTTAAAGAAGGTGAGTCAGTATTGGATGGTTTAGAGCATCTTGATTTAGTTTGCATAGACGATGTGCATTTAGTTTTGTCAGAGCGGAGTTGGGAAGAAAAATTATTTTCCTTGTTCAATGCCTGCCAAATAAATACAACGACCATGCTGTTTAGTTCACGATTAGCACCAAGAGATTTACAATTTTCTTTGCCAGACTTGCAATCACGTTTCAGTAGCGGTTTTATTTACCATTTACATGAATTGGATGATGTTGGAAAAATATCTGCCCTTAAAAAAAGAGCCGAAGCTGCGGGTATGCCACTTGAAGATGAAGTGCTGAATTATATTTATATGCGTAGCGAACGCAGCATGTCAAAGTTATTTTCTGTACTGGAACAATTAGATAAATTATCACTTGCCCAGAAGCGCAAGATTACAATTCCTTTTGTGAAATCGATTATGCTGTGGTGATGCTGGTTGCCACCTTTGGCGTTGAAAGCAGGTCTTGTTAATTTGAATCTGGTTCAAATATTAAAAAGTACTTAGACAAGCAAAACATTGTAGGTATAAATTATTGGGATCGTTTGCTTGTAATATTTTTTCTATGTCTTCATTTAATTGACGATAAAGACTATTAAGAGGCATTGAATTAACAGGTATTGAAAATAAGGCAATATCTTGCAGTGGGCTGATTAGGGCTGACAGATTGAAGTTATCCAATACACTTTTAATTAGCATTTCTGTTGAAGAGAGTGGTTGAGTAACTTTCTGGGTTCTGTATTGGTCGATACCAGCCAGATTAGCGGCTGATGCAATAGCATCTTCAAGATCACCTAGACTGTCGACCAAACCATGCTCTAAAGCCGCATTTGCTGACCAAACCCGCCCTTGTCCTATACTGTCGACTTCTTCAAGTGTCATGTCTCTTGCTTCCGAAACTATCTGCAAAAAACGCTCATAGCCATTTTCTACATTTAATTGAATAGCAAGCTGAGTGCTTTCAGGGAGTTCCATGCCTAAACCATAGGCGCCCGCTTGAGTAGTGGTGCCAACCCCGTCAACATATATACCGATATTGTTTAGGGTGTCTGCAAAAGTTGGATAAATTCCAAAAATTCCAATCGAGCCTGTTATAGTGGCAGGGCTTGCCCATATTTCATCAGCGGCAGTGGCTATCCAATAACCTCCTGAAGCTGCAACACTGGCCATGGCAACAACCAAGGGCTTGCCACTGCTCTTGAAATCGAGAAGTTCAGTGCGAATCACTTCAGAAGCAAAAGCACTGCCGCCAGGACTATCAACTTTAAGTACCAGAGCTTTAATATTGTCGTCATTTTTCGCTTGGCGAATAAGCCCAGCTAAAGTATCTCCACCGATACTTCCTGCTGACTGCTCGCCATCATAGATAGTGCCACTCGCTATAATGACACCTATCTGGTTTCCACCCAGAGCCGCAGGCAAAGGGACTCGTCTTTCAAGCAAATAGCTTTGGAAGGGAACCTGTTTAAAACTTGTGCCTTCTTCATTTATTCCTATTTGATCAATTAGAAAATTACGCACTTCAGGCCGGCTTTTAATTTGATCTACCAAGCCGAAATCAAGAGCCATCGCAGCCGTGTCTCCGTCAAAAAGGGCAAGCTGTTGATCAGGATTGTTTATATAGTTATCAAATTGTGCACTATTCAGGTTTCGTTGTTGGCTTATGCTATCAACAAAAAGCTGCCAGCTTTGATTGAGCCATTCTTCATAATTTTCCCTAGCGGCATCTGACATGCGGTTTAATTCAAAGGGCTCTACTGCAGATTTATACTCTCCAACTCTAAAAACATGGACATTGATATTGAGTTTTTCTATAGCCTCAGCATAGTAATACTGGTAACTGCTCATACCCTCAAGATTAACAGCACCTAAGTTATTGAGGATAATCTCATCCGCATATGTTGCCAGATAGTATTGGCTTTGGCTCAGATTATCGGCAATAGCATAGACGGTCTTGCCGCTGTCTTTAAAAGCAGTAAGGGCTTTGCCTATATCTTGAAGTTGAGGCAATGTGGCTCTTTGCAAATAATCCAGCTGCAAAACAATTGCGCTGATCGCCTCATCTCTAGTTGAGATCTCAATGCTTTCAATTAAGTCTTCAAGCAACACTTCATTATCAGCAGGGTTGCCTGCAAATAAATCCGTAAAGGAGCTCACGGAAGTTGCCTCTTCAACAATGCTGCCAACGGGAGCAATTACTAGTGCGGCTCCCTCCGGAATATCCAGCTGATCTGAGCTTAATATTATTGTGAGAAAAAAAGCCAAGCCGACGATGAAAATTAGGTTTAGGCAGAAACTGCGTAGCCAGCGATATACTGTTAATAATCCTTTGAAAAGTTTAGCAAACATGACGATAACCTGAATTAATTGTTTTGCCGATCAAATTGAAATTTAAGGAAATATTTTTAAGTCATTTAATGGTTCTGCTATGTTCGACTTTTTTGTTGTCGATGAATATAAAAAACGGCTGAGCAGAATAAAAGCACACAAAATAAGGTTAGCATAATTCCGCTGATTAATTTATCTGGTGTAAAAATATTCAAAACACCGTAGATGAAATATAGCAATATAAGAAAACATAACCATTGGAATGATCGTAAGTTGTTGCCCAGCAAGGACGGCATAAAAATTAGTAAAGGTAGTAACTGGACTAACCATCTAGTGATGCTAAGAGGTTCATTAAGCCAATTATCAAGTGTCAAAATAAGCATAAGAGCGGCCATGCTGAACAATACAGATAGGCGAGCTAGGGTGTCGATCTTGTTAGGCATCTTTTTTAGTTTCAACCCAGTTTTAGAGCTAATTCTGCCAGTCTTTTGCCAAAAGCCTGGCATAGTGCACTTTCCTCTTCACTGATAGGTTTAGTACCTTCAGTTCCAGCCAAATGACTAGGGCCATAGGGAGTGCCACCACTTGTTGTTGAGCTTAAATGTGCTTCACTATAAGGAATTCCGGTTATAAGCATGCCGTGATGCATAAGGGGAATCTGCATGCTAAGTAAAGTAGATTCCTGTCCTCCATGGAGGCTCGCAGTAGAGGTAAATACACCGGCAGGTTTTCCAATCATGCTGCCACTCATCCATTGTGCGCCGGTACTATCCAGAAAATGCTTCATGGCGCCTGCCATATTCCCAAAACGAGTCGGGCTGCCTAAAGCCAGCCCCGAGCATTCTGAAAATTCTTCTTCAGTGCAATAAACAGCGCCGTCTGAAGGGACTTCAGGTTCACTTGCTTCTACTACCGGAGAGACGGCAGGAACTGTGCGGATACGTGCTTCGATGCCATCGATACTTTCAATACCTCGAGCAATCAGTTGAGCCATTTTAGCAACGGCGCCATATCGACTGTAATAAAGTACTAAGATGTAGGGAGCGCTCATTTTATTAACTCAAGAACATTTTCTGGTGGACGACCTAACAGTGCTGTGTTGCCTTTTACCACAATTGGACGTTCAATAAGCTTAGGCTCAGCTAGCATTGCATTGAGTAAATCATCGTCAGAAAGACTAGTGTTTGATAAGGCTTTTTCTTTATAGGCATCCTCAGATTTACGCAATAATTCTCTGGGTGTCTTGTCCAGTTGCTTTAATAGCTCCTTTAACTCAGATTTGCTTGGTGTTTCATCCAAATAAAGCACAATGTCAGGTTGAATATCATGCTCTTCCAGAATGGCCAGGGTCTGACGGGATTTGGAGCAACGCGGATTATGATAGATTGTAAACTGCGACATATAAAACACCTTGTTAAAACAAAGATTGAAGCTTGTGAGGCTATGGATTTTCGGGCAATGGTAGACATTTAAAATAGATTAAACAAGAGATGCGCGATGAGTTATGCTCTGCATTATCCATAGAAAATGCTGTTTGTTGAAAAGCCATGAATATAATGAAGATGGAATTTTTGCACTTTTTAAAATTTGTATACCAAAGCTTTACTCGGCATAAAGGTCTGGAGAATGCCAAATCGTTGACCTATATGAGCCTTTTTGCGGTCATACCACTATTGACTGTTTTGGTTACAATTCTTTCGGCATTTCCAGCTTTCCAGGTTTTTGGCAGTCAGGTGCAGTCAATGATTCTGGATCGATTACTGCCGAGTTCCAGCAGTGAACTTGAAAATTATTTTACTGGTTTTAGTGAGCAAGCAAGAAATTTAACTTGGGTGGGGGCTATGATGTTATTGGTGACCTCATTTTTGATGCTGTTAAATATTGAAAGTAGTTTCAACCGAATATGGGAAGTAAGGGAATCGCGAAAGGGACTGAATTCATTTTTACTATACTGGAGCGTGATGAGCCTTGGGCCAATACTGTTGGGCTTGGGTTTTGCTATCAGTTCTTACATTACATCACTAAATCTATTTGATAGTTTTTTAGACATATCTGACTTCTTTGGGACAACCAGTATTTTGTTAGGAATGTTCCCGCTGATTTTAACCACAGGCGCTTTTACGCTGTTATATATAGCTGTTCCAAACTGCGGAGTACGCTTTCATCATGGAGTAATAGGCGGCTTGGTAGTGGCCCTGTCATTTTTGATTGTGCGTAAAGTTTTTACCTGGTTTATTTCCCTGGCGAGTTATCAGCTGGTTTATGGAACTTTCGCTGCTGTGCCAATTTTTTTACTTTGGGTATATATCTGTTGGGTAGTGATTTTACTGGGCGCAAACTTGGTCAGATCATTGCCTGCTTATAGTACTGAATATAAGAACGGCAATGTTAATCCTTATATTATGTTAATAGCTTTGCTACATAAGTTTTGGTTGCTGCAGAAAAAGGGAGAAAGCTTAAGTATGAGCCAACTGATCAATGAGAAATGGCCTTTTAATGAGTTATCCATGGCCGATATGTTAAAGGTTTTGCAGGAAAATCATATTATAAAGAATTGTGGTGCAGATGAATTTGTATTAGTAAGAGATTTTCAAAATTTATCAGTACAGGAGATATTTAACTGCTTGCAATATGCCTTGCCAAGATCAAAAGACTTTGAATTTTTGCCCGACTTAATTGTCGAACATTTGCCGCATATGGAAAAATTGAAGACTAGTTTTGCTCAGTTGGAAAGTGCTACTCAGAAAGAATTTTCATCTCCAGTGGCAGACATTTACAAGACTTAATGTGGCTGAAGTCAGCTACTGCTCAGTATTTTATTGGTCAGAAACTCCAGTGCGCTATCCATTGGTAAATCTTGGCTGTCGCTGTCAGTTCGGTGTTTATATTCCAGTTTGTTTTGTTCCAGACTGCGTTCGGATATAACCAGTCGATGAGGGATTCCAATTAATTCCATATCGGCAAATTTGACGCCAGGGCTGGTTTTCTTGTCACGGTCATCATAAAGCACTTCCACACCAGCACTTGTTAGATCACGGTATAACTTATCAGCAAGTTGCGATACTTGCTCTGATTTATTTGCCCCCAGTGGGATTAAGGCCAAATGGAAAGGCGCTATGTTATCTGGCCAAATGATACCCTTGTCATCGTGGCATTGTTCTATTGCAGCTGCGACGATTCGAGTAACTCCTATACCATAGCAACCCATTTCCGGAGTGATACTTTTACCGTTTTCATTTAATACAGATAAACCCATAGATTTACTGTATTTATTTCCTAATTGAAAAATATGACCAACTTCAATACCCCGTGTAATAGATAATTTCCCTGTGTTATCCGGGCTAATATCACCTTCTACAACCTTGCGTATATCTGCAATTTCACCGAGTGCACAATCTCTTTCCCAGTTCACGCCAGTAAAATGATGTTCATCCTGATTAGCTCCACAGACAAAATCAGCCAAAACTGCGGCATCTCTATCAACGATGACTTTAATTTCTTCTGGCATATTAACCGGCCCTAAAGAGCCAGGCTTACAACCCAGCAATGTAGTGATATCCTTTTCCTCGGCGAAGGTCAGAGGTGAATGAACGCCTGAAATTTTAGAAGCTTTGACTTCATTGAGTTGGTGGTCTCCTCGCAAAATGAGGGCAATCAGAGTTGCTTTATCGTCGTTCTCGGATTTCTCACCAACAACAAGCAGCGTTTTTAAAGTTTGTGCGGCATCAATCTTTAATAGAGTAGAAACGTCTTCAATGCTGCCAGCATTGGGTGTGACCACCAATGCTTTTTCTTGCTTAGGTGAAGGGCGTTCAGTTTGTGGTCCCAAAGCACTTGCCATTTCTATATTGGCAGCATAGTCACTGCCTGTGCTAAATACGATTTCATCTTCACCAGAATCTGCCAGAACATGAAATTCATGTGAGCTATTACCGCCAATATTGCCAGAATCAGCTTCGACTGCCCGGAAAGTAAAGCCTAGACGGTTGAAAATATTTGAGTAGGTTTCATACATTAATTCATATGTGATCTGTAAAGAATCCTGGTCAGAATGAAAAGAATAGGCATCTTTCATGACAAATTCTCGAGCCCGCATTACGCCAAATCTTGGACGGCGCTCATCTCGAAATTTGGTCTGGATTTGATATAGGTTAATCGGTAATTGTTTATAACTGCCTATTTCATTCCTCACGAGGTCTGTAATAACTTCTTCATGAGTTGGGCCTAAGCAAAAATCCCGTTCATGGCGATCTTTCAGGCGCTGCAACTCTGAGCCCATTTGATTCCAACGTCCAGATTTATGCCATAGCTCTGCCGGTTGAACGACTGGCATTGAAACTTCCAAAGCGCCAGCATTATCCATCTCTTGCTGGATGATCCTGCTTACCTTGTTTAATACACGAAGCCCGGTAGGGAGCCAGGTATAGAGTCCAGAGGCAAGCTTGCGAATCAAGCCTGCTTTTAGCATCAACTGATGGCTGATGACAACAGCGTCAGAAGGCGTTTCCTTGGTGGTTGCTAGTAGGTATTTAGAGGTGCGCATAAGATATGAATGATAACCGTTTTTAGGCAATAAAAAAGCAGCCTGAAGGCTGCTTTTAAAAGAACTAAGAGCTTCTTAACCTTAAAGGGCAAATTCTTTTAGTTTTTTCAGAGGTAATACCTTAACTCTGGTGGTTGCTGGTTTTTTCGGAATATCCATGAATTCGCCAGGCTTAAATGGGTTAGGGACATTTTTACGAGCAGGGCGAGCAGGACGCTTCACAGCTTTGATCTTCAATAGTCCAGGTAGGGTGAATTCACCAACGCCTCTTTTCTTGATGTGTCTTTCGATTAAATCACCTAACTCATCCAGCACATTAGAAACTTCTTTCTTGGTTAACCCAGTATTTTCAGAAATAGTGCTGAGGATTGCTGTCTTGGTGTATTTTTCCTGGATAGCGGTGGTTTTTTTTGCAGGAGCTTTTGCGGTTTTTTTTACAGCCATACCTTCATCTCTTTTGTATATCAAATTGTTAATGGGAAACTCAAACGCTGTGTTATAACGTTAAATCAAAGCTTGGGGTTTGATCGAGTTTAAAAAATGCCAAGGACTTTAGAAAAATGTTTAAATTTAACAAAATCTATCGTTCTCAGTTTAGATGTCTTTATATCTTTTTCACTCTATGCGGGCAAGAGTTTTGTGAGTGTTTTTTAAAAAAAATGGCATTTAATTTCTTATAAGGTGTTTTCGATCAAAAATGTTGTCCGATAAATAAATGCTGTACAATGCAGCGCTTTTGTTTCTGCATAAAAAATTATAGTTTCTTATGTGTTGTTGAGGTAGAAAATGCCTATTTACGAATATCAATGTGAGTCTTGTGGAGCTCGCATAGAAAAGCTACAAAAGATCAGTGACCCTGTACTGAAAGATTGTCCAGAGTGTAAGACTTCAAGTCTGAAAAAAATGATATCTGCCACTAGTTTTAGGCTCAAAGGCACTGGCTGGTATGAAACAGATTTTAAGACGGGTAATAAGAAGCATGGCACAGAAGTAAAAAGAGATGATAAACCCTCAGTCGAGAAAAAGGCTGCTGAGGGAAGTACGGATAAAAAATCCAAAGTCGGTACAACAAAGGCAGGGGAATCTAAAAATAACAAGTAGTATATGAGCAGTAAAAAAGAAGAATGCACCAAGCTATTCTAAAACAGATTTTACAGATGGGTGTATTGTTAAAATTCAAGGTATTAAGTAAATAAGGTATGAACTATGCGTAGCCATTGTTGTGGTGAATTAAACGAAAGTAATATTGGAGATAGCGTCACTCTCTGTGGCTGGGTGCACCGGCGACGTGACCATGGAGGTGTGATTTTTCTCGATATGAGGGATAGGGATGGCATTACGCAAATGGTTTTTGATCCAGATACCGTCGAGAGCTTCGCGCTTGCTGAGCAGGTTCGTAACGAGTTTGTGATTCAGATTGAAGGTTTGGTTAGGTCTCGCCCAGAAGGCACTCAAAATCCAGAAATGGCAACTGGCAAAATTGAAGTATTAGGAAAAGAACTGATTATTTTGAATGCTGCTGAGACGCCCCCCTTTCAATTGGATGAACACATGGAGGTTGGAGAGGATGTTCGCCTGCGTAATCGCTTTATAGATCTGCGACGGCCTGAAATGCTGAATAAATTGAGGATGCGCTCAAAGGTTACAAGCAGTATTCGACGTTATTTGGATGATAATGGTTTTCTGGACATAGAAACTCCCATACTGACCAGGGCTACTCCAGAAGGAGCACGAGACTATCTTGTTCCCAGCAGAACCCATCAGGGGAAGTTCTTCGCTCTGCCGCAATCGCCACAACTGTTTAAACAATTATTAATGGTTTCAGGCATGGACCGTTATTATCAAATTGCTAAATGTTTTCGAGATGAAGACCTTAGGGCTGACAGGCAACCGGAATTTACTCAGATAGATATCGAAACATCATTTTTGGACGAAGAAGCGATCATGCAAATAGCAGAGGCAATGATTCGTTCGGTGTTTAAGGAGCATTTGGATGTTGAATTGGCAGAATTTCCAAGAATGACTTATGCCGATGCAGTTTTGAAATATGGCACTGATCGACCTGATTTACGAAATCCAATGAGTTTGGTTGATATTGCTGATTTAATGCAAGATGTCGAATTCAAAGTGTTTAATGCTCCCGCTAATGACCCTGAATCTCGAGTAGTTGTCATGAAGGTGCCAGGCGGGGCTGAGATTAGCCGAAAACAAATAGACGATTACACCAGTTATATTGCTAATTATGGTGCTAAAGGCCTGGCCTGGATTAAGGTGAATGATCTAAATGCCGGAGTGGACGGTTTGCAATCGCCGATATTGAAATTTATGCCAGAAGAAGTCATACAAGGTGTTTTATCACGCACTGAAGCCACAACAGGTGATATTTTATTCTTTGGTGCTGATAAAACTTCAGTGGTCAATGAAGCTATGTCAGCCTTAAGAGATGCCGTAGGTAAGGATCTGAATTTGCTCAGTGGAGACTGGGCGCCATTATGGGTGATAGATTTTCCAATGTTTGAAAGCGATAAAGAAGGCAACTGCACGTCAGTTCATCATCCTTTCACGGCGCCTTCTTGTAGCCCGGAAGAGCTAAAAAAAGAACCATTAAAAGCCCTTTCAAGAGCTTATGATATGGTTTTAAATGGAACTGAATTAGGTGGTGGTTCAATTCGTATTAATAAGCCAGATATGCAACAGGCTGTATTCAGAGTGCTGGATATTGATGAAGCTGAAGCTGATGAGAAATTTGGGTTTTTACTTAATGCTCTAAAATATGGCTGTCCTCCTCATGGTGGTATCGCCTTTGGTTTGGATAGGCTAATTATGATGATGACAGGTTCTCAGTCTATACGTGACGTTATAGCGTTCCCGAAAACGCAATCAGCCAGTTGCCTTTTAACCGATGCTCCTGGTGAGGTGGGTAATAAGCAATTAAGAGAGTTGAATATTCGCTTGAGAGAGTTACCCAAGACTGAGCAGAGCTCCTAAAGTTTAATAGAAATATAGAGGTTGAAGACAGGTTATGGCAGGTCATAGTAAATGGGCCAATATAAAGCATCGTAAAGCCGGACAAGATGCCAAAAGGGCTAAGATATTTACCAAGCTGATTCGTGAGCTGACTGTCGCCGCCAAACTTGGTGGTGGAGATGTTGCGGATAATCCCAGGCTTAGAGCTGCCGTGGATAAAGCCTTGAGTGCAAACATGACTCGAGACACTATTGATCGCGCAATTGCACGTGGAGCTGGCAGTAATGAAAGCGAAAACATGGAAGAACTTGTTTATGAAGGCTATGGCCCAAGTGGTGTGGCAGTTCTGGTAGAAACCCTGACGGATAATAAAAATCGCACAGTTGCTGAAGTTCGACATTGTTTTACTAAGGCAGGCGGTAATTTAGGAACCAATGGTTCTGTTGCCTATTTATTTGATAAAACCGGTGTCATTTCATTTGCCAAAGGTGTGGATGAAGAGACTTTAATGGATGTGGCGCTTGACGCGGGAGTTGACGATATTATCAACCATTCGGATGGTAGCATTGATATTCACACCAGCTTTGAAAATTTTGGTGCTGTTAAAGATGCTCTGGATGCTGCAGGCTTATCGGCAGTGAGTGCAGAAGTTACCATGCTGGCTTCAACTGAAGTTGATCTGGATGCTTCTAATGCTGAAAAGCTGATGAATGTTGTTGATAGCCTTGAAGATCTGGACGATGTGCAAAATGTTTATTCGAATGCCAATATTTCTGATGAGGTTCTGGCTCAGCTAGACACTGATAGTTAATAAATTCTTATTTAGTAAAAAGGGCGGTATTAAGAGTGAAGGATAGGGGAGAACATATCAGCCCATGGCCGTAATTTTAGGGATTGATCCTGGTTCTCGTGTATGTGGTTATGGCGTAATTAGTGCCATAGGAAATAAGCTGGAATATCTCTCGTCAGGCTGTATAAAAGTAGCAGACTTACCTTTTACTGATCGTTTACAGATAATTTTTGAAGGTGTCACAGAAATTATTGAAAGATATCAGCCAATTGAAGTTGCAGTAGAAGAAATATTTGTTGGGAAAAGTGCTGTTTCGGCACTTAAACTCGGGCAGGCACGTGGTGCCGTCATTGTTGCCTGCACCAATCAACAATTGCCCGTGTATGAATACCCTCCGAATCAAATCAAAAAAGCCCTGGTGGGAAGGGGGCGAGCCGATAAAAGTCAAATGCAACATATGGCGAGCTCAATACTCAAGCTTTCAGCGAACCCGCAAAAAGATGCATCAGATGCCTTGTGTGTGGCTATTTGTCATGTGCATACTAAGTCGAGTTTACTCAAGATATCTGGAGTCGAGGGTAGTCGGCGGCGTCGCTTGCAAGAGGAAATCAAGCGATAATTTCTAAGAAATCGGTCAGAGAAGTGTAATTAGAAGATGATAGGCAGAATAAAAGGGATATTGATAGACAAGCAGGCAAATCAAATATTGCTCGATGTGAATGGTCTCGCCTATGAAATTGAAGTGCCAATGAGTACACTTTTTCAATTACCGGAGCCAGGCAAAGAAACTATTTTACATACACATCTGGTAGTAAGAGAAGATGCACAATTGCTCTATGGCTTTTTTGAGAACCATGAGCGTACTTTATTTCGACTTCTCATTAAACTAAATGGAGTTGGGCCAAAAATGGCTTTGGGTATTTTATCGGGGCTAAATATTCGTGAATTAGCTGAGTGTGTTCGGCACAATGACACCAATGCTCTTGTCCGTTTACCTGGAGTAGGCAAAAAAACAGCTGAGCGGCTCATAATAGAGCTTAGGGATAAACTTAAAGATTGGTATCAGGAAGAGCCCGAAAGTAAATCCGATGGAACTTCTGCCCAGCTTTCGAGCCAAACTACTTCAAGCAGTATTCGTGAGGCTGAGGACGCATTGATTGCCCTTGGCTATAAACCACAGGATGCCAGTAAAGCAATCAACCAAGTGGCGTTGAGTTTGGAAGATGAAGGGCAGCAAATAGAAACCAGTATACTGGTTCGTCTGGCACTCAAAGGGATGACAGCTTAGAGTCAATATAATGATTGAAGAAGATCGATTAATTTCTGGCGAGGCGGTTGATGTTGATATTCAGCTGGAAGTCGCTATCCGTCCAAATAAATTGGCTGACTATATAGGTCAGGAAGTTGTTAAGGAGCAGATGGAAATTTTCATTGCCGCTGCTCGCAAGCGTAATGAGGCATTGGACCATACACTGATCTTTGGTCCTCCAGGCTTGGGTAAAACGACACTTTCACATATTGTTGCCAATGAAATGGGCGTGGCCTTGAAAAGCACATCGGGCCCCGTATTGGAGAAAGCTGGTGATTTGGCTGCAATGCTAACTAATCTTGAATCTGGAGATGTGTTGTTTATTGACGAGATTCATCGCCTTAATCCGGCTATTGAAGAGATTTTGTATCCTGCCATGGAAGATTACCAGCTCGACATAATGATTGGAGAGGGGCCATCAGCACGATCATTAAAGCTGGATTTGCCACCTTTCACTCTGGTAGGGGCAACAACAAGAGCAGGCTTGCTGACTTCTCCATTAAGAGATCGTTTTGGCATTGTACAAAGACTTGAGTTTTATTCTATACAACACCTGAAAAGCATTGTTAGTCGGTCTGCTAATATTTTAAAGGCGAGTTGTGATGATGCGGGAGCAGAGGAAATAGCCAGACGTTCAAGAGGAACCCCTCGCATAGCAAACCGCTTATTGCGAAGGGTTCGTGACTTCGCTGAAGTTAAGCATAGTGGCAGTATCGACCTGGATATAGCTACTGAGGCATTGGATATGCTGAGTATTGATAAAAATGGCTTCGATCATTTGGATAGGCGATTTTTGATGACCTTGATTGAAAAATTTGATGGCGGTCCTGTTGGGATCGATAGCATAGCAGCAGCCATTAGCGAAGAGCGTGGAACTGTGGAAGATGTGCTGGAACCTTACTTAATCCAGCAGGGTTTTATCACCCGGACTCCTCGTGGTCGAATGGTTACTGAATATGCATACAGACATTTTGGCTTGAAACGTCGCGAAAACAAAGACTTGTTTTCTACGGACCAATAGCACACTAATATAATCACTCAATAAAGTGGAGAAAGCATAAGTATGGGTGAATCAATGAATATCTGGAGCATGATTGTAGACGCCACCTGGATAGGTAAGCTGGTTATGCTTAGCCTTTTTGTTCTGTCTGTTATGTCATGGGTAATTATTGTGCAGAAATGGATCATTATTAAAGATGCAGAAAGAGAGCTGTTTAATTTTGAGAAGTTATTTTGGTCCGGTATGGATTTGAGTCAATTGTTCAGGGATGGAACCAATAAAATGAAAAAAGAGGATGTGACAATTATTGGAATGGAAAATCTTTTTCGTTCGGGTTTTAAAGAATTTACTCGCTTAAGACAGCAACCAGGAATTGATTCGGATGCTGTAATGGAAGGTTCCCAGCGTGCTATGAGAGTAGCCCTTTCAAGAGAAGAACGCGTACTGGAGAAACATCTTCCAATCCTTGCAACAGTGGCGAGTGTTTCAGTTTACATAGGCTTATTTGGCACGGTATGGGGCATCATGAATGCCTTTTTTGATTTGGCTAACCAAAGCCAAGCTAGTCTAGCTGTGGTTGCTCCTGGTATTGCTGAAGCCTTGTTCGCTACCGAAATGGGACTCTTCGCTGCAATACCCGCGGTATTAGCCTTCAATCGCTATTCAGCCAGCGTAAATTCAATTTCTGATAGCTACTACACATTTATGGATGAATTTTCGAGTATTCTGCATCGACAGGCTCATAGTAAACGCCAGGAAGCTTAGGTTCCAAAAATGGTCAAATTAAATGATTGAAGGACGAAGACAACGCAGAAGCCTGATGGCTGAGATCAATGTGGTGCCATTGATTGACGTTATGTTGGTGTTGCTGATTGTATTCATGATTACTGCACCACTGATTACGCAAGGCGTCAGAGTCGATTTGCCTGAGGCTGATGCGGAAATAGTTGATGATAACGATGAATTAACATTGGTTGTCTCGATCGACTCCGAAGGTCTTTACTATATTAGTCTCGGTGAAGTCTCTGAAGAGCCGGAACCGGTTTCGCTTGATATCATTGGTGGAAATGTCGCTAGAATCATGAATCAAAATCCCGGGGTCCCAGTTTTCTTGGAAGCTGATGCTGCAGTAAACTATGGCTTGGTAATGAGCCTGATGGCAACGCTGGAAGATGCCGGAGCGCCAAGTGTGCGTTTAATTACTCAGCCGCCGACAATAAACCAGTAATTCGCTGTTTAATTTGTAAGAAACCATAGATACAAGAAGGAATATAAAGAATGAGCTCTTTACATCCTATGGCATTATTACTTAAAAATGATGGTTACCCTCCAGCGGTGATATCGGCGATTCTAATACACGGCTTTTTGTTGTTTATTATTTTCCATAATCCGGTAATGAGTAATGAGCTTGTTGATCTGGATGAGCCTATCTATATCAATGCCACAACAACCGAACAAAACCCTCAGCGTCTGCGACGAATACAAGAGCTGGAACTTCAGCGAGCGCGAGAAGTAGAAGCACAGAGGCAGCGTGAAAGGGATGCTGCAGCACAACGAGCCCGTGAAGAAGAGGCTCGACAGCAGGCAGAACAGCAGCAGGCGGAACAACAAAGGCAAGAAAGAGAATTAGCTCAAAGGCAGCAAGAGGAAGCTGATGCTGAAGCTCAACGCCAAGCACTTGAACGAGATCGTTTGGAACAGGAAAGATTGGAAAGAGAAAGGCAGGCTCAAATTGCCAGAGAAGAAGAAATAGCAAGACAGGCTGAATTGGAAAGACAGCAAGCTCTGGCATCCCAGCAAGCGGCTAGAGATGCTCGCGCGGTAGACACATATGTTGCTATTATCAACAGAGCTGTTGCTAGTTACTGGGATATACCACCCAGTGCCAGAAATGGCATGACAGCAGTTCTTGCGATCAGGCTTGTACCTACCGGAGAGGTGATTTCAGTAGAAGTGATACAAAGCAGTGGCAACGCAGCATTTGATCGCTCTGTAGAACAAGCAGTTAGAAAAGCAGAACGTTTCCCTGAGTTGCGTGATATGTCAACAACACTATTTGAGACAAGCTTTAGAAACTTAACTATTACATTCAGGCCAGAGGATTTATTGCGTTGAAAATAAGATTTTATTGTTTTTTATTTTTGTGCTGTGGGCTATTACCCGCATATGCAAATGCGCAGTTAAATATTGTTATTACTCAGGGTGTGGACAATCCTGTGCCAATTGCTGTTGTACCATTTGAATGGGAAGGCTTTGGTGTCTTAAGTGAAGATATGGATGAGGTGATCAGTAATAATCTGAGAAATACGGGTGAATTTGCTCCAATAGACCCGGCCAATATGCTGAGTCAACCTAATGAACAAGATGAGGTTTATTTTCGTGACTGGCGCTTTTTAGGGTCTGATTTTTTACTGGTCGGGAAGATTTCAAAAAATGAAAGTAGCGAGTTAATTCAGGTTCAATATGAATTTTTTGATGTGCTTCGTGAAGAACGTCTATTTGGTGAAGTCATTACGGGGAATGAGTCTCAGTTAAGAGATATTGCGCATAAAATTAGTGATCTGGTTTTTGAGGAGGTCACTGGTGTAAGAGGGGCTTTTTCTACCAAGATTCTATACGTTACTGAAGATCAGTTCCGTCCGTACCCATACCGGCTTGAAATGGCTGATACGGATGGAGGCAGACCTCGAATTTTATGGGAAGGCGAAGAGCCGATAATGTCACCGGCATGGTCGCCGGATGGCTCACAAATAGCATATGTTTCCTTTGAAACCGGACGTTCACAGATATTCATTCAAAATGTAAGTACTGGTGTGCGCGAGCAATTAACTAATTTTACTGGTATTAACAGCTCACCCGTATTTTCTCCGGAAGGCAATAGGCTGGCTTTGGTGTCTTCTAAAGATGGTAATCCAGATATTTATGTAATGGATTTACGTACTCGTGAAATACAGAGAATTACCAATCACTTTGCAATTGATACCGAACCCAGTTGGACACCTGACGGATCTTCACTGATTTTTACATCAGAAAGGAGTAATACACCTCAAATTTATCAGGTTGACCTAGAGACTCGTTGGGAAGAAAGGCTCACTTTTGAAGGTAATTATAATGCCAGGGCAAGGATGTTAAGTGACGGTAACAACATGATTATAGTTCATCGTTACGATAATAATGATGATTTTCATATTTCCGTGCTTAATCTGGAGCGTGGAACGATTCGGATTCTGACTGAAACGGCATTAGATGAGTCCCCAAGTATTGCCCCAAATGCCAGTATGGTGATTTATGCCTCAAAATCCGGCGATAGAGGCATTTTAAATGCAGTATCCATTGACGGAAGAGTCAAGTTCCGGCTACCATCCGCGCAAGGTAACGTCAGGGAACCGGCCTGGTCGCCATTTCTGGATTAGAGGCCGTTGCTGGGGTATCATTGTAGGTTGGCTGGGTTGTAATAGTTTTCTTTAGCGCAGAGTCTTTTCTGAAAAGAAAGAGCTTGGTGATAAGAATTAAAGAGGAGTTGACGAAGTTATGCAAAATAACACATTTTATAAATTAGGTATGGCCGCTTTATTCGCGCTTTTTTTATCAGCGTGTCAATCATCTACAGATGATATGAGTGATGGTTCTGACTCTGGCATGGACGATATGGATAATGGTTCCATGAACGGCGGTAGCAACACCGGTAGTGGCAACGCTAGTGGAGCGGGTGACAATATGGGTGGACTTACGCCTGCTCAAATCCGTGAGAGAGATACAGCGCTGGCAACCACTGTTTTTTATTTTGAATTTGACCGATCTGATTTAAGCGCTGAAGCTCGTGAGGCTCTGGTTTATCATGCCAGTCGTTTGATAGAGAATTCTTCATTACGCTATCGTTTGGAAGGGCATGCAGACGAACGAGGCACTCGAGAATATAACCTAGCATTAGGTGAACGTCGTGCTCAGGCTATTCAGAGATATCTTCAGGTCCAAGGGGTTTCTTCAAACCAGTTGGAAGTTATAAGCTACGGTGAGGAACAGCCGGTTGACCCAGGTACTTCCGAAGCTGCATACGCCCGTAATCGCCGGGTTGAAATACATTAAGTCTAACAAAGATTATCAAGCCGGGTACGCCCGGCTTGTTTTTTTGGGATGATCATATGCCTAAATATGCTTCTCATTTCAAAGCATTATTTTCAAAAACATCATTCATTGCATTGATGTATTTAAGTACTTCTACTTCTGTGTTTTCACAGGTTCAGGTTGTTGATGCGGGAGCAGATAACCCATCCAGTCAGGCAGCATCACAAGCTGGCAGCAATAATACGGCTTCCAGTAATGGTAATGAAATAGTTGTTACTCTTTACAATATGGTGGAAGCATTACAACGAGAAGTTCAAACTCTCAGAGGCTTGGTTGAAGAGCAAACTTATCAGATTCGGCGTATGGAGAATGAACAACGTGACCGCTATCTGGATCTTGATGGTCGTCTCAGCGAATTAAATCAGCGAATGTCCTCCGCTCCCGGCAACGGCATTGGTGGTGCTTTAGGCAATTCCACTCAGCAAGGTCTGGGGTTGGGTGGTATTACAGAACCTAGCAGTCTCGAATCTGCCGCACAAGATGCGCTAAATCCAAGCTTAAATAACTCTACAAACCCTATTGTGCCAACAGTCATTGAACCAGCTTTGGCAGAACCCGCTTTAAATTTGCCAAGCGATAGCTCACAAACAACAATAACATTAGGCTCTAATATAGAGCCCAAGTCTGAAGAAGAGTTGTATCAAGAAGCCAGAAACTTGCTTTTAAATGATGGAGAATTTGAATCGTCTATTTCTGTTTTTCAGCAGATGATAGAAGACTACCCGCAAGGTCGACTCGCTCCCAATGCCTATTACTGGCAGGGTGAGGCTTTAATTCTGGTAGAAAGGTACTCTCAAGCAATTAACGTATTTAATCAGGTTGTTGACGATTTCCCAACACATGAAAAAGCCCCAGACTCGATGTTGAAGCTAGGTATCGTATATAGCTTGATGGATAATGAACGCCGAGCTCAACAAGTTTGGCGTGAGCTCCTAGAAGATTTCGCTAATAGTGGTAGTGCTTCATTGCGTTTAGCCGAAGTATATTTACGTGATGGCTATAATCGTTAAATTTCTTAAACTTTTCTAACTAAACGGTTGCTGTAAGGTAATGAGCACAGCATTACGTATCACTGAAATATTCCATTCCTTGCAAGGTGAAAGTAATACAGTTGGTAAGCCCACTGTGTTTATTCGTCTCACTGGTTGCCCTTTACGATGCCAATATTGTGATACAGCCTATGCATTTACTGGAGGAGTTATTTACGAGCTTGAGCAAGTGTTAAAAGACGTCGAATCTTATTCAACTCCTTATGTCACCGTTACTGGTGGGGAGCCCCTTGCACAGAAAGCCTGTCTGCCACTGTTAACTGCTTTATGTGATAAAGACTATATTGTTTCTTTGGAGACAAGTGGCGCTATAGATCTGCAGGGAGTTGATAAAAGAGTTATCAAAGTAATGGATTTAAAAACACCAGGTTCAGGAGAGATAGATAAAAATCTGGAATCTAATATTAAGTACTTAACAGCACAGGATCAGATCAAATTTATTATTTGTGACAGAGAAGATTATGAATGGTCAAAAAGCAAAGTTGAAGAACATGATTTACAAGAAAAAGTAGCCGATGTCCTGTTCTCACCGAGCAATGAACAGATGCCCGCAAAAGAATTAGCAGAATGGATATTGGCAGATCGTTTAAAGATTAGGTTTCAAATCCAGCTCCATAAATATTTGTGGGGAAATAAACCTGGTTATTAGTATGAATTCTAAAGCATCCTCAAATAAAGCCGTTGTTTTAATTTCTGGAGGTCTGGATTCGGCAACTTGTTTAGCCATTGCTAAAGATCAGGGTTACGACTGTTATGCCTTAAGTTTCGATTATGGGCAACGTCACAAAAGTGAATTGCATGCAGCAAGAAAATTAGCTGAAGATATGCGGGTAAGTGACTACAAAACTATTCGAATTGACATGTCAGGGATAGGTGGTTCAGCGTTGACCGATATGAGCATTGCAGTGCCAGAAATTGAAAGTGATGGTATCCCAATAACCTATGTCCCAGCCCGCAATACTATTTTCATGTCTTATGCACTTGGCTGGGCGGAAGTTTTGCAAGCAGCAACTATATTTATTGGTGTCAACGCTCTCGATTATTCTGGTTATCCAGACTGCCGGCCTGATTTCATTGAAGCCTTTCAGAAAATGGCAAATTTAGCGACTAAAATTGGTGTGGAAGGGCATGAAATTGAAATAAGGACACCTTTAATACATGCAAGTAAAGCTGAAATAATCAAGCAGGGTATGGCTTTAGGCGTAGACTATGGGCAAACAGTTTCATGCTATCAGGCAGATCATGAAGGTAAGGCTTGTGGGCGTTGTGACAGTTGTCGTCTTCGTATTAAAGGCTTCTTTGATGCGGGGGTCGCTGATCCTACTAATTATCAGCTCTAGTTATGTCTAAAGTTGGGACAAAAACTTGTATTTTTCTCTGAAAACAGTACTATGTGCGCCTTTGTATTTGGGACGTTAGCTCAGTCGGTAGAGCAGTTGGCTTTTAACCAATTGGTCGTGCGTTCGAGTCGCACACGTCCCACCATTTTCAGGGGCTATAGCAGAGCTTAGGCCCCTTTCTTTTTTTACCTTTTTTAACTTTTCTTTTGTATCTTTAGCATATTTGTCTTTATCATTCCTTCTAACGATCATGTATACAATTGACATCAAGAATCTATGAGTAAGCTAGAAAACCTAAGTTCAGGAAATGAACTCATTGCAGACAGAGTATTTGTGCGTGAGTTTTTAGATAAAATTCCTGAAAACCAACCGCTATCTGATCAGCAAAACGCTGATTATGAAAGCAAAATTATAGCTTTGCTGGCAAAAAAAAACGCAGCACTGGTTGCTCATTATTATACGGACCCTTTGCTTCAGGCTTTAGCTGATAAAACTTCGGGTTGTGTAGCAGATTCTCTTGAGATGGCTCGTTTCGGCAGTAACTCTTCGGCAAAGACCCTGATGGTTTGTGGGGTCAAATTTATGGGTGAAACGGCTAAGATTTTAAGTCCAGAAAAAACTATTTTGATGCCGACCCTAGAGGCAACATGTTCATTGGATATTGGCTGCCCGATTGAAACATTCTCAGCCTTTTGTGACCAGCATCCTGAGCATAAGGTTGTTGTGTATGCCAACACCTCAGCTGAAGTTAAAGCTCGTGCCGACTGGGTAGTGACATCAGCTATAGCCGTTGATGTTGTTGAACATTTGCTTGATCAGGGTGAAAAAATTATTTGGGCGCCTGACAAACACCTGGGTAGATATATTCAAAACAAGCTGGGTGCTGCTGAGGAGGATGTTTTACTCTGGGATGGTGCCTGTATCGTGCACGAAGAATTCAAACTAAAAGCCTTGGAGGAAATGAAGCATCTCTATCCAGAGGCAGCAATCCTGGCTCATCCGGAATCTCCTCTAGCAATATTGAATGAGGCTGATGTAGTAGGGTCTACGAGCCAAATCATTAATGCAGCGATAAATCGATCTGAAAAACAGTTTATTGTCGCAACTGATGCCGGAATTTTTTATAAACTACAGCAGGCTACTCCCGAGAAAGAGTTTATTATGGCTCCAACTTCTGGTGATGGGGCGACCTGTCGAAGTTGTGCACATTGTCCTTGGATGGGAATGAATACTTTGCAGAATTTGTATGAATCTCTGTTACATGAGAATAATGAAATTCTTGTTGAAAGGGAGTTGGGGGAACAAGCAATGGTGCCTTTACAAAGAATGTTGGATTTTAAAAAGAATACCTAATAACAACAAGGTAGTTGTCTGGATATGCTGTTATTGGTAGTTATTGATAAAAGCGATCTATAGTTTCTTGGATATCTTCTATACGCTGATTTATTCTTGCCGTTGTTAAGGGGTTATTTCTTTCTCGTAATGCTAAATTTAAATGTTCTAGTGCCCGACCAAATTCACCAGTGCCATAAAAGTATTCAGCCCTTGCTTGATGTACTCCAGAAATATCTCCAACTAGGCCTTGTAGCTCAGCAAGCTCATACCAAATATTTATATCAGTTGGGCGCTGTATGCTTAACTCTTTATAAACAGCTATGGCATCTTCATGGCGACTGTTTGCATCGAGTACTTGAGCGTAAGTGATAGAAAGAGGGTAGTTATCTGGATTGATATCAAGGTGATCTTCTAGAATGGCTATAGCCAGGTCATAATTTTCCGCTGCTGCTGCTATCTCGGCTTCAAGCACGACATAAGAAATTCTGTTGGGATCTTTTCTTAGCAAGGCCGTTAGGGTTTCTGAAGCTGCAACAAATTCACCCCTTTTTAATTGGGCAATTGCTATTCCATAGACTGCTGCATCTGCTTCAGCGCCATTTAGTTGCGGTAGGTTACGCTCCAGATTTGCAATAAAGCTTTCATAGCCATTTTCAAAATGTAACAAAGCACGCTGTTTCATCAGCAGGAATTCAACATTCTGAATATGCTCTACAGCGGGTAATGCGAGTGCACGGTTTCTAGTGTCGGCCACTCGGTTTTCATCCAGAGGGTGAGAAGAAAGAAATTCAGGAATCTGCCTGGAGAAGCTGCGCATTTGCATCATGTTTTCAAACATCCCTGGCATATCCTGAGGATCAAAACCGGCTTTATAAAGCGTGCGCATGCCAACGCGGTCAGCTTCAGCTTCATTGGCGCGACTGAATTGTAAGCGGTTTTCAGTCATTAGAGCCTGTGATGCAGAAATTGCTGCTTGCCCGGCTTCACCTCCACCAGCAGCCACAATCAAAAGGCTGGCTAACATTGATGCAATGGATGCGATTCGATTGGATTGCGCTTGTGCTAGTCCTCGAGCGTAGTGACGCTGGCTTAAATGAGCTAACTCGTGAGAAACGACAGAAGCGAACTGTCCTTCATTGTCTGAATAAGTAAACAAGCCTGCATTTATACCAACAATACCGCCCGGGGCAGCGAAAGCATTTAATTGGTCGCTATCAATTAAAAGAAATTCAAGACGATGATCGGTGAGTTCACTGTTGGCAGCTAGGTGGTAACTTAAGCTGGCAATGTATTCTTCAATTAGGGGATCATGTAACAAGGGAGTTTGCGCACGCATTGATCTAATTATTTCTCGACCAAACTCATATTCCTGCTGTGTCGTTATGGTGCCTGATACGGCATTTCCTAAAACAGGAAGATTTTCAATTTGAGAGTATACTGATTGCTTAGAGAGCATGCCGATACAAATACTTACCGCCAGCAAGTAGGGTTTTGTTTTTTGTATTAGGGACATGCTCACTCTAGCCATTGTGCTTAGTTTATATTAATTAATAGATTTGATTGCAAATAATACTATTAATTCCATGTAATAACTCGGTTTTTTAGTAATGCCTTGCTAAAATGAGACGATGGATAATGTCACCGACCTAGAGCTTGATTTGAGTGGTTTAGTTTGTCCTTTACCTCTTCTAAAGACTAAGCAAGCCTTAAACAAGATGCAAAGTGGCCAAAAAATCAAAGTGTTGGCGACAGATCCAGGGTCAGAGAGGGACTTTCAAGTTTTTGCTGAGCAAAGCGGCAATAAGTTACTGGAAATGAAGCGGGAAGATGGTCGGTTTCAATACACCTTAGAAAAAAGCTAGATTCTACTACCAGAGTTGGTATTTTAATTTTTTAACCTTAAAGGTTTCTCAATGCTGAGAATAATTAATGATTTGTACGAGCGCTACTTCTCAGAAGAGGAAGCGTTGATTTTCACGATTCTCATTGTAGTGGGTATTGTTGTCATGATGACTTTGGGGGGAGTGGTTGCCCCTTTGTTATGGAGCTTGGTGATTAGCTTTATTTTACAGGGCTTGGTTAATTCACTGGTTAGGCTCAATTTATCCTATCGACTGTCAGTTTATCTGACCTATTTATTGTTTTTAGGCGTGATGATTTTGATCATTCTGGTGTTACTCCCCTTTACCTGGAGTCGCTTGGCCCTGTTCATTGATGAACTGCCTAACATGATGAGCCAATTGCGTACGTTTTTACTGCTGCTGCCCGAAAATTACCCAGAGTTGTTTACTGAAGCTCAAATACAAGGCTGGATAAACAGCTTACAAAATGCACTTGGTCAAATGGGGCAAAGTATACTTTCTTATTCAGTGAGCAGTATTACTCGTCTGGTTGCTTTGCTGGTGTACACAATACTGGTGCCTATTCTTGTCTTTTTCATGCTCAAAGATGCTGATAAATTATTGAATTGGCTAGAAAACTGGCTGCCTGAAAAAAGGCCGATTATGGCGCAGATATGGCAAGAGATGAATGGGCAGCTTGCTAATTATATTCGAGGGAAGGCCTTAGAAATCATTATCGTAACCATATCCTCCTATGCCGTTTTTGCGATACTGGATTTAAATTATTCTGTGTTGCTGGCATTTATGACAGGTTTTTCAGTCGTTGTGCCCTATGTTGGAGCAACAGTTATCGCTATCCCTGTTTTTCTGGCTGGATTGTTTCAATGGGGTTTAAGCTCAGATTTATATCAAGTAATGATTGCTTATACTGTACTGCAAATGCTGGATGGTAATTTGCTGGTACCACTTATCTTTTCAGAAACGGTAAATTTGCATCCCTTGGCGATTATCGCAGCAATTCTGGTTTTTGGTGGAATTTGGGGTTTTTGGGGGGTCTTTTTTGCGATTCCACTAGCAACCTTTCTGAAAGCTATAATTCGAGCTTGGCCAGTACACCGAGCCGCAGAAGAAAAATCTTGATGAATAAGCCTGAACGCAAGACTCTTTCTATTATCTTGCATGGAGTTAAGATAAAATCCTGCGTTTGGTTTGGTCCAAAACTTTTTTCCTTAATGGGGGCAGAATGATTAAAGGCAGTATTGTAGCGTTGGTTACACCAATGTCTGAAAATGGGGAGATAGATCTGCCAACCCTGGATCAATTGCTTGAATGGCATATTGCAGAGGGGACTGATGGTATTGTTGCCGTTGGAACTACCGGTGAGTCTCCAACCCTGTCGATGGAAGAAAACTCATTTGTCGTCGATCATGTGGTTAAAACTGTGAATGGTCGCATCCCGGTTATTGCTGGAACTGGCGCAAATTCAACGAGAGAGGCCATTGAGTTGACTCAGGCGGCTAAAGACTCAGGTGCTGATGCTTGTTTGTTAGTGACGCCTTATTACAACAAACCTACACAAAAAGGCCTAATCGCTCACCATACTGCAATAGCTGAAGCCGTTGATATCCCTCAGATTTTATACAATGTTCCTGCTAGAACGGCTTGCGATATGCTTCCAGATACTATTAAAGCGCTTTCTGATGTTGAGAATATTATTGGCGTTAAAGAAGCAACTGGAAATATTACACGCGGAAAGGAAGTTATTGAGTTATGCCGTAGAGATGACTTTCAGGTCTATAGTGGTGATGACCCTACAGCCATGGCCTTAATGCTCCTAGGCGCGCAAGGTTGTATTTCAGTAACGGCGAATATTGTTCCAAAAATTATGCATGAACTTTGTCATTACGCAATGGCTGGGGATAAGGGGAAAGCAGGGCCTCTTGATGATGCTTTAGTTATTCTGAATAAATGTCTTTTTTTGGAGTCTAACCCTATACCGGTAAAATGGGCTTTACAGGTAATGGGTAAAATAGGCCCTGGAATCCGACTACCTTTGACAGCTATGGATGAAATTTACCACGATTATTTTCGTTCAACTCTGGAACAAGCAGGTATTATTTAGTTTCCATAGATTTATTCACCAAGGGTTAGAAACAAGCTATATGCAAATTGCCAGACCATTAAAATTTTTAGCGACGATGATCATGTTGACTGACTTATCAGCATGCAGCGTCCTGGGTCTCGAACTTTTTGGAGAGGAAGGCTTTTTTCGAGATCGGCAGGCAGATTATCTTGAAGCCGGATCAATTCCTCGTATTGTTGTCCCTGATAGTATGGACTCCTACATTATTGATGATTTATTAGTCATTCCTACAGTCAGCACGGCTTCAGGTGAACCTTTTATTGTGGCACCTCGCCCTCGTCCCTTGCAGAGAGATCCTGATCGTTCAGTGGTCATCCAGAGCATGAATGAAAATCGTTGGGCAGTAGTTGATGCCAGTGTTAGTCAGGTATGGCCTAGAGTAAGACAGTATTGGCTAGAAAAAGGCATTGAACTGTCTCTTGAAAACCCGACAAACGGCATGCTGGAAACCACTTGGTTTGTTGATGATGGGAGTAACGAAAGCCAGGAAAAAATTCGAATGCTGGTCGAGCCTGGTTTTCAGGATGAAAGTGCTGAAGTTAGTCTCGTGCATATATCAATGCCACAAAACACCGAGGTAAGCGAGCGAGTTAATTGGCCTGAACAGTCCATGAATGTTGATTATGCAAGCGAAGTCTTGAATGAGATATCTGTTTTCCTGGCTAATGAAATGAGAAATTATCAGGCTACAACGGTGTCATTCTTAGCTGGCAATATGCCTTCTGAAGGCAAAGCATCTATGCTCACTGAAGGCGGTATTAATATGCTTCACCTCAGAGCGGATTTTGATCGCAGTTGGGCTGCAGTGGCTAGAGCCCTGGAGCGCGCAGGCATTGAAATTATAGAAGAGAATGTTGATGAAGGTTTGTTTTCGGTCAGATATGGTGAAAATGCAGAGGATGAAGATCAAGGTTTTATTGGTCGTTTAATCTCCGCAGGCCGGCAAAATGAAACAATTCCATTTGGCGTTTTTTTAGTTCAAGCCAGAGCAGGGATTGATGTTGTTGCTCTAAGAATGGTTGATGTTGTGAACGAGTCTTATTCTGGCTCTCTCTCGGATGAAGCTTTGGATCTTCAAGAACAACAAGATATCGAACGTATCAATAATTTAATACAAACCATAAGAAATCTAATCTAGAACAACTTATCGCAGGTTTACAATCTGTAAGCAGTTGCAATTGGAGTGATAAACAAATGCAAATGGGTGAAGAGCTTTACTCAGGAAAAGCCAAATCAGTTTATCGAACTGATGATCCTGAACTATTCATACTACACTTTCGTGATGACACCTCAGCATTTGACGGTGAAAGAGTTGAGCAATTATCAGATAAAGGTAAGGTTAATAATATTTTTAATGCTTATATTATGGAAAAACTTTCAGCAGAAGGAATTCCTACTCACTTTGTTAAGCGCTTGTCAGACACAGATTCTTTAGTAAAAAAACTTGATATGATTCCAGTCGAGTGTGTGGTTAGAAACTATGCCGCAGGAAGTCTTTGTAAGCGCTATGGAATAGAAGAAGGGATCAGCATAAATCCTCCTACTTTTGAATTTTTTTTAAAAAATGATGCGCTTCACGACCCTATGATTAATGATTCTCATATTATTTCTTTTGGCTGGGCTAAAGCAGAAGATATAGAAGAAATGAAAGCCTTAACCATAAAAGTTAACACAATATTGAAAGATTTTTTTCTTAAAGCTGACATGTTGTTAGTCGATTACAAACTGGAATTTGGTCTGTCAGATGGAGAAATTACTTTAGGCGATGAATTCAGCCCAGATGGCTGTCGTATCTGGGATAAATCTACTCGAAATAAAATGGATAAAGATCGTTTCCGGCAAAATTTAGGTAATGTAATAGAGACCTATAAAGAAGTTGGACAACGTTTAGGTATCGATTTAAGTTAGGGTTGTATTCCCATAACAGGAGTTTTAATGCCGGCTATACAAATTGTATTACTCCTGTTATCTGTCTTGCTGCTATTGTGCCTGTCGGCACTTCTATACTTCTTCAAAAAAAATCTAAACCTACAAGGTAAACTGGAGCAAGAACGAAATCTGTCAACTGAATTGAAAGTTGAACTGAGTCGACAGCAAACCTTGCTTGAGGAAGAAAATAATAATCATCATGAGAAGCTAAAAATTCTGGACGATTCCAGGCTGTTAATGACAGCTGAGTTCAAAAATCTGGCCAATGAAATTCTCGAACAAAAAAGCAAAACCTTCACAGAAAGTAATAAACAGAATATTGAAGAGATACTGAAGCCATTAAGTGAAAAAATTCAGGGTTTTGAAAAAAAAGTAGAAGACACCTATGATAAAGAATCCAAACAGCGCTTTTCGCTTGAGCAACAAATTAAGCAGTTACAAAAAGCAAATGTGCAGATTAGTCAGGAAACGCTAAATCTAACAAACGCCTTGAAAGGAGAGAGTAAAACCCAAGGTGTTTGGGGTGAGTTTATTCTTGAAAGAGTGCTGGAAAAGTCCGGGCTTAAAAAAGGTAGTGAATATGAGGTTCAAGTTAGTTTAAAAGACGAAGACGGTAATACCAAACAACCAGATGTCATTGTACGTTTACCAGAAAATAAAGACATAATTATTGATTCAAAAGTCTCCTTGAGCGCATATGAAAGATTCAGCAGTGAGGATGACGAAAAACAAAGAGATTTATATTTAAAGCAACATTTAAGCTCTATCAGAAATCATATAAAAGGTTTGTCTGAGAAGAACTATCAAAACCTGGATAGTGTCAGAAATCTGGATTTTGTTATGATGTTCTTGCCCATTGAAGCGGCTTTTACATTGGCAGTACAACATGATGACAAGTTGTTTATAGATGCTTTTGAAAAGAATATTGTAATAGTTTGTCCTTCAACATTGCTCGCCACATTGAGAACAATCCAGAATATTTGGCGCTATGAACAACAAAATAATAATGCTATGGAAATTGCTAGAAGTGCAGGAAAACTTTATGACAAGTTTGTATTATTCTTGCAAAGTTTAGATGAAATGGGCGCTTCTCTTGAGAAGGCTCAACGTTCATATGATACTGCCTATAACAGACTGCATACAGGACATGGCAATTTAGTTAATAGCGTGCAGAAATTGCAGGAGTTAGGGGCTCGCACCAGTAAAAAAATTTCCAGTAAATTATTAGATGAAGACTTATTGGGCAATGAAAATAGAAGTGTAAGTGAAAGCGAAAATGACGAGTCAGAGAATGATGGCTAGTACAATGCCCAAGGTCCATGATTTTTTACTTTGTCAGACGCCAATTGCCTGGGTTTCTTCAGCTCTAGAGAATCAAGAAATATTGCTGGTAGATCATGCTAATTGTGAAAAGAAAGCGGCCGCTACGGCAATGAATTTAATGTATCGTTATGTTGATCGTACTGAGTTGTTAAAAAAAATGTCGCAGCTAGCTCGAGAAGAATTGTTGCATTTCGAGCAAGTTGTAAAAATTATGCAAGACAAAGGTATTAAATACGATCACTTGGGGGCTTCTCGCTACGCTTCTTCTCTGAGAGAAAATATCAGGTCTCACGAGCCCGCAAGATTAGTAGATACTCTTATTATCGGAGCTTTTGTTGAAGCGAGATCTTGTGAACGTTTCGCTAAACTGGCGCCTGAACTGGATTCTGATTTGCAAAAATTTTATTTATCCTTATTACGTTCCGAGGCCCGACATTTTGAAGATTATCTGTTTCTGGCAGAATTATATGCGGATGATGATATCAGTGATAGAGTCGACTTTTTTGCAAAAAAAGAGGCCGAATTAATCACTGATTATGACGGTGAATTCCGTTTTCATAGCGGTAATCCCCAAGCAGAGGCCTAGAGTGATATCTAATTACAATTCAGAGGCCTTCGCAGGGAGCTTCCTAGTCGGGCTTCTAACTGTTCAAGTTGTCGGCACGAACTTTGGTCATTGCCGCTAAGGTCAATGAAGTTCAATAAGCTTAAGTTCGATAATGTGCTGATATCTCGTATCGAATTATTGGCGATTCTTAATACACGCAAATTTTTCAGATAAATTACAGGGCTAAGGTCGACAATTCTGTTGTTGCTTAAATCCAGCAGTCTTATATTAGGAAGGTTGTTGATGCCTATTAAAGAGCTTATGGAGGCATCGGTGCAGGAGAGTTGAGTGATAGTCTCCAGATTTGCATCAGGATTATCATTCAAATAGTTATTGATACAGCCTTGTAGTCCAGGATCTTCAACAACTTGTTCTATGATATTACCCGAGGGCGAATATAAGACATTATTATTCACTGAAATTGCATAGGGATTTATGTTGCAAGCACTTAATAGCAATAATGAAAAAATTCCATAGCATATATTTTTAATCATTTGTATCAGGCCTTGATGCAGTAGTAATTCAATCTTAGTCTCGGTAATATTGTTCTGTTTATAATCTGAAAGCAATCACCGGTTCACAAGTAGGGGAATAGTATAATGAAAAGTTACATTAAAGTGAGAGTTACCAAGCTAGTTACGATAATTCTTTTAAGTTTTCTGGGTAGCACATCACTTTTTGCTCAAGATATTGATCTTGAAAGCACTGAATCAAGAGCTGGTTACAGTATTGGGGTAAATATTGGATTGAATTTAGCTAGCCAGGGAATTCTTGGCGATGATGTAGATAATGCTGCTTTAATGCAGGGTATTCGTGATGCAATAGATGACTCTATACAACTAACTGATGAAGAAATTATTGCTGCTCTAGAGCAGTATAGCGCCTTGATGGAACAGCGCGCTCAAGAACAACTTGCAGGAATGGCTATGCAAGGAGAGAACTTTCTTAATGATAACGCCTTACAGCCCGGTGTTGTAACGACTCCATCCGGATTGCAGTACCTTGTATTAGAAGAGGGTGCTAACGCTAACGCTCCGATGCCTTTGGCTACTGATGAAGTTGAAGTGCATTACCATGGCACAATGATTGACGGAACCGTATTTGATAGCTCTGTCGACAGAGGCGAGCCAATTTCATTTCCTCTTGATGGTGTAATACCTGGCTGGACTGAAGGCTTACAGTTAATGAAAGTAGGGGATAAATTTCGATTTTTTATTCCGTCTGAATTAGCTTATGGGGCTGCTGGTGCTGGTCCCATCCCGCCATATTCTGCTTTAATTTTTGATGTAGAGCTTCTTGGTATTAATTAGAAACAAAACGTAAAACTTTTCTAATGCCAAAACATGAAGATATAAATATAGGCTTGTGTGATTTTATACAAGCCTCCCCCACACCTTTCCATGCTGTTGAAAATTTAAGCAAACAACTTCTAGACGCAGGGTATAAACGGCTTCTTGAAGGTGATGCCTGGCAATTGAAAGCTGATCAAGCTTATTTTGTATGTCGAAATTCATCTTCTTTAATTGCTTTTAGAACAGGTCTTGAAGATTTGCAAGATGCTGGTTTTAAAATGATAGGGGCTCATACTGATAGCCCTTGTTTAAAAGTAAAACCGCAAGCTTCGTTGTCAAATAAAGGCTACGCTCAAACCGGAGTGGAAGTTTATGGTGGTGTTCTACTAAACCCTTGGTTTGATCGTGACCTTTCCTTGGCGGGTAGAGTGTACTATCAACAAAAAGATAGCACGCTTGGCTCTTGTCTAATCAATTTTGAAAAAGCGATCGCCAGTATTCCTAGTTTAGCTATTCACCTAGATCGTGACGCCAACGAAAATCGCTCAATTAACAAACAGAAGGATTTAGCACCTATTCTTTTACAGTTGAGCGAGGACAAAAAATTCGATTTTAATGCGCTTTTATTTAATTATTTGCATGAGAATCTGGGGCTTGGTGATGCTGAAAAAATCTTAAGTTATGAGTTGAGTTTTTATGATAGCCAGAAACCTGCCCTCATAGGGCTTGCAAATGATTTTATTGCCAGCGCTCGACTGGATAACTTATTAAGTTGTTATGTCGGTTTACAAGCCTTGCTTGCAAGTGACAATAACCACCCGGCATTATTAATTTGCTCGGATCATGAAGAGGTGGGAAGTGTTTCTGCTTCTGGTGCTGCTGGACCGTTTTTGGAAGCTGTTCTGGATAGAATCAATGAAAGCTTTATGTTTGAAAATGCCGACAAAATTCAACAGGCCAAACGCAGATTATTGGATAACTCCATTCTGATTTCAGTAGATAATGCACATGGAATACATCCGAACTTTCCTGAAAAGCATGATCAACAGCATGGTCCAATATTGAATCAGGGACCTGTATTAAAGGTCAATGCGAATCAGCGATATGCAAGTAATAGCGAAACCGGAGCTATTGTTATAGCTCTTTGTGAAGCAGCAGAAGTCCCTTTGCAAAGTTTTGTTGTACGAAGTGATATGGCGTGTGGTTCTACTATTGGCCCGATAATGTCTGCCGAACTTGGTCTTAAAACTGTTGATATAGGTGTCCCTACCTTTGCCATGCATTCCATTCGAGAACTGGCGGGTTGCAAAGATACAGAATATCTATTTCAAGTTCTTACTGCTTTTTATAATCAATCATAATCGTTGCTTTTTTAGATCCCGAATTAAATACCGTATAGGATGCAGGCAGTTTACGCCTGTATTCGACAAAGGCAGGGGAGAACGATTAATGAGTCTTGCCAGATAGTTGGCAATTATTGGTGTGCTGGTGAGGCCGTGAGATCCATGTGCTACATTGATATATAAGCCTGTTTCATAGTCTGGTGTTTGCGATACTTTCTGTTTAGCATTTCGGCTCAGGCTTTTGTAAAGCTCCCGACAATTCTTTTCGTTTTCTACAGGCCCTGCGATAGGCAAATAATCAGGGCTGCTACAACGACTTCCAGTGCGGCTGTTGATAGCCTTAAGATTTTTGAATTCCTCAGTAAGTTCATGATTGATATCTCTTATAAGATCGAGATTTTGTTTAGCTATATTTGTCTTGTTACTGATTAATGTTTCCTCAGTTTTGGTGATGCCACCAATAAAATGTGATTTAGCATGCGCAGGGGAGATATAGCCTTTCGCACAAACAATACAGGCTAAGCGCTTGCTTATTTCGGTCATTGGATATTCATCTATTTGGCCAAAATTTTCCAATAAAGGATAATGCCGTGTCTGCTCAAAACTAAGCGCATCTTGGCTGTTTGCAATAATGACTACCGGTGCCCGGCTAATAGTTCCTTGCTTGGTTTCGACAAGCCAGTTTTTATTTTCAAACTTGAGGTTTATCGCTTCGGTGTTCTTAATGCAATTTATATTGTCATGTTGAATATAGGCTTGGCAAAGTTTATGAGGATTTAAAAAACCTCCTTCAGGGAAAAATAAACCGCCCTTGTTTAAAGCCACTCCGGATAATTTACTTGCACTTTGAGCATCAAGATATTCAATGAAATATGAATCTCTGAATTTTTCTAGAGCACGGGTCTGACGCTTAATTTCACGTGCATCAAGTGCCATTTGCAAGAGGCCACAGGCCTGCCAATCTATAGAATGATTTTTGGCTACTTGCTGATAATGCTGTATGGCAAATAAATAAGCATTAAGATGGTAGTTTGCACTTGGTTCTGAGTCGTCTGAAATTTTGCAGTAAACAACCCCTCTTGGGTTCCCAGACGCTTTGCTGGCAATTTCAGGCTCCCTTTCAATCAGGGTTATTTGCCAGCCAGCTTTCACTAATTCTGCTGCTGTGGAACAGCCTGCTAGGCCTCCTCCTATTATAATTGCTCTTTGGTCCGAGTTGTTTTTCTCTGGAAGCTGGAACCAGCTCTGCTGTAGATTTTTTTGTTCATTGTTTGAAGTGTGGTACTGCCCAGTTAGCATATGTCTTTTTTGAGCAAATCCAGGCTTTCTCTGAACAGTGAAACCGTTCTGCCTGAGTGAGTTTTTTATGAGACCAGCGGCACTATAAGTACTGAGTGTTGCTCCTGCCTTGCTCAAACTGGCAATAATAGAGCAGAGGTTTTCATCCCACATGTTTGCATTTAAAGCTGGAGAAAAACCATCAAGGAACCAGGCGTCAACCCGAAAACCATTACTTTGCCAGATATGCTCAAGCATTGTTTTTGCATCGCCGAGCATAAGAATTAAAACGATGCGTTTATTTTTAAGGTTAAATTCTATGTTATGTATGCCTGCATGAAGAGGAGGGTAAACTTCTAGTAAGTGCTTGGCATAAGGCAAGAGTACAGGATGTTGCAGGTGTAAGCGTTCTAGATCTTCCTTGGTGAAGGGATTTAATTCAGAGGCAAGGTAGTAAAGTATGGAGTTTGTTTCCTCACTTTCGCACCAGAGTTTACATGTATTAAGAAAATTCAAACCACCACCGAAACCACATTCCCCTATGACAAAATCCTTTCCTGCCAACTTGCGCCAGCGTTCAGTTAAATGATTTCCTTCGAGAAAAATATAAGAACTTTCCGCAAGGGCATCAGCTTGCGAATAATAAATATCCTGGTATTCCTCAGAATAAGGATTGCCAGCATTGTCCCATGTCAAAATAGCAGGTGTGATATCTTTATTGGACATTTTGAAAGTCGTTAAACCTTGAGTAATCGGTAATCACCTGGCAACAAATCATCTAGCCGCCATTCTCCTATTTGATGGCGTATCAAACGTAAAGTTGGAAAGCCAGTTGCTGCCGTCATCCTTCTTACTTGACGATTCCGACCTTCATGAATTGTCAAGTTTATCCATGATGTGGGAATATTTTTTCGTTCCCTAATAGGAGGTACCCTGGGCCAGATGTCGGGCTCAGATATTATGTCGGCAAGCGCAGGCTTGCTTAGGCCATCTTTTAGTTTTATACCTGATTGTAATTGCTGTATAGCTTTTCGGTTGATCTTGCCTTCCACCTGGACCCAATAACTTTTCGGCATTTTCATTGCAGGATTGGCAATTTGGTGTTGTAGCTGTCCATCATTTGTTAACAACAATAGGCCTTCTGAATCTTTATCAAGTCTGCCAGCAGGATAGTAATTGGGTAAGTCTATATATTTAGCTAGAGTTAGAGAAAGTTTTTCAGCTGAGTTATTGTCAGTAAACTGTGAAAGCACATTGTAAGGTTTGTTAAATAAAACAAGATCGGACATTTGATTTGATATCAATTTTATTTACTTAGGACTTATTGTCTCAAGACTTGAGAGATAGTGATAGGACATTGTATAGCTGGTAGGTTTTGCTCAGTCAGCACTATGCCGAACAAAGATCGATTGAAGCGGATGATTCAGTACAAGTGATTCAGGAATAGTCAGAAATAGGAAGATATAGGAAATAGGAAATAATAGGAAATAGGAAATAGGAAATAAGAAGTCGAAGGTATCTGGTAATAGCAAATTTTCTATAAGCTAATTTTCTATTAAGCTAATAAGCTAATTTTCTGTAAAGAGAGTTAACCGTCTTTGGCGATATCTTCGGTTTCATCCGCAGAGCTGGCTGCACTATCGGTACTTTCTACAGCTTCATTTTCGACAGTATTTTCAGAAGTTTCAGCATAGGCAGTCTCATTAGCAGACTGTTCCTGAGGAGAAGCCGTTTCATCCAAAGCGACAATGTTTGCCGCATGCAGACCTTTTGGGCCTTCAACAACATCAAAAGAAACCATTTGACCAGCTTTAAGGGTTTTGTAACCTTCCATCCCGATGGATGAATAGTGAGCAAACAAATCGCTACCGCCGTCATCAGGCAGGATAAAGCCAAAACCTTTAGCATTGTTAAACCATTTAACTTGACCTGTACTCATCGAGACTCTCCCTCCCCGAATTTATATTTTATTAACAATCAAGCCCCCTGAGATATAAACCCTTTTATAAAACAAGTCAATTTTAATTGTGCAAAAAACTTGAAAAATAAAATCTGGTCACCATCTATTTACGTAAGACTTGATGTTAGAAATATTTTTGCTTCTAAGCGCATCGTTCATTGAAGAAGCATGATATAGTTTTATTTGGTGAGCCATTTCTGTCACCTTGGCTCTCCTAAAATGTTTTTATTGCCCATTTTGAATTTTTAATACTGTCCATGACTCATAAAAAAGAATTAAATAAGCATAAATCTGCCCGCATTAGAGAAGTTTTATCTGGTAATAAAGATACTGATCGAGAAGGTGTTATAAGTGAAGCCTTGGCTCCTGAAGAGCTCAAGGTAAAACCACCACCTTTATATCGTGTAATTCTGCTAAATGATGATTACACTCCCATGGAATTTGTAGTTGATGTTTTGTGTAAGTTTTTCATTATGAGTGTTGAGGCAGCTACTGCAGTCATGTTGAAAGTTCACACAGAAGGCAAGGGCGTCTGTGGAGTTTTTCCAAAAGAAATCGCTGAAACCAAAGCCGTTCTGGTGAATGAATATGCTCGAGAATCTGAGCATCCTTTACTTTGTGATATTGAAATAGAAGACGATTATTAGCTACTGAAAATTTAAATTTAAATTGACGTTGAACATTAACGAGATTAAATAGAGTTTATTTTATGTTTAGTAAAGAGTTGGAATTCACCTTAAATAGAGCCTTCAAAGAAGCCAGGCAGAAACGCTATGAGTTTTTAACTCTGGAACATTTGCTATTGGCTCTTTTGGACGATCTTGCTGCGACTGAGATTTTGTTCGCCTGCCACATTAATATTGATGAACTCAGGGCAGATCTTGAGCAGCATCTTGAGCTTTATGTGCCAATCTTGCAGGACGAGCCTTCTGAAAATAAAGATATTCAGCAGACTTTGAGTTTCCAAAGAGCAATGCAAAGGGCAGTATTCCATGTGCAATCTTCCGGTCGACAGGAAGTAAGTGGCGCAAATGTGTTAGTTGCCATTTTTAGTGAAAAAGAAAGTCACGCAGTTTATTTTATGAATAAACAGGGCGTAACTCGTGGTCAGGTCGTTAATTTTATTACTCATGGTTCAGTAGATAAGCCGGGTTTGGGTCACGATGAGAATTCAGATATCAGCTCCGACGCGCAGCAACAGGAAGCCGATGCCGGCCCATTGGAAAGTTACGCTCAAAATCTAAATGAGTTGGCGCGCCAAGGCAAAATAGACCCATTGATAGGTCGAACGGCAGAAATATCAAGGCTGGTACAAGTTTTATCACGTCGAAGAAAAAATAATCCACTGTTTGTTGGTGAGTCAGGGGTAGGTAAAACTGCTATTGCTGAGGGTCTGGCTAAACAAATCGTTGATGGCGAAGTGCCGGAAGTATTAAGTGAAAGTACAATATATTCTCTTGATATGGGAGCCTTATTGGCCGGCACTAAATACAGAGGAGATTTCGAGAAGCGTTTTAAGGCATTATTAGCAGAGTTGGCCAAGGATGAACATGCCATTTTATTTATAGATGAGATTCACACCATCATTGGTGCCGGAGCAGCTTCTGGTGGCGTAATGGATGCCTCAAACTTACTGAAACCTCTACTAACCTCAGGCAGCTTACGTTGTATAGGTTCGACTACCTATCAAGAATATCGTGGCATATTTGAAAAGGATCGGGCACTTTCCAGACGTTTCCAAAAAATAGATGTCACCGAGCCAGATATTGATACCACATATCAAATACTCAAGGGGCTCAAATCACGTTATGAAGAACATCACAATTTACGTTATACCAATAACGCCTTAAAAGCTGCCGCTGAACTTGCCGGTCGATATATTAATGACCGTTTCATGCCCGACAAGGCGATTGATGTGATCGATGAAGCCGGTGCCTATCAAAATCTTCAACCTGCTAGTAAGCGAAAAAAAATAGTACAGGTGGGCGATATTGAGAAAGTTGTCTCACAAATTGCTCGAATACCGGCAAAAAATGTTTCAGCTTCCGACAAGACCTTGCTTAAAGATTTAGAGAAGAACCTTAAATTGGTCGTATTCGGTCAGGATCCAGCCATAGAGGCCCTGTCAGCATCGATCAAGTTGTCCAGAGCTGGACTCAAGGAAGGTGAGAAGCCTATTGGTTCATATTTATTTGCGGGTCCAACTGGCGTAGGTAAAACCGAAGTCAGCAAGCAGCTTGCCAGAATATTAGGTGTTGAATTAATCCGATATGACATGTCTGAATATATGGAACGCCATACTGTATCTCGTTTAATCGGAGCGCCTCCCGGTTATGTTGGTTTTGATCAGGGCGGCTTGCTTACCGAAGCAGTCAGCAAGCATCCGCATTGTGTAGTGCTACTGGATGAAATAGAAAAAGCTCACCCTGATGTTTTCAATCTGCTGCTGCAGGTGATGGATCATGGCAAGTTAACTGATAACAATGGACGTCAGACTGACTTCAGAAATGTTGTATTGATTATGACCACGAATGCTGGCGCTCAGGAAATGAGCCGAAATTCAATAGGTTTCGCTCAACAGGACCATAGCCTGGATGGAATGGAGTTGCTTAAAAAAGTATTTACTCCTGAATTTCGAAATCGCCTTGATGCCATTGTTCAATTCGAGCCGCTTGATAACAAAGTGATAAGAACTGTTGTCGATAAGTTTTTAATGGAGTTACAAGTGCAACTGGATGATAAACAGGTTTCTCTGCATGTTGATGATGAAGCCATTGACTGGTTTGTTGAGCATGGTTATGACAAGAAAATGGGTGCGAGACCGATGCTAAGGCTGATACAGGCGGAAATTAAAAAACCTCTCGCCGAGGATATTCTTTTTGGTAAGTTGGTACATGGTGGTGATGTTCATATATCAGTACAAAATGATCGTATCTGTCTTGAAATAGAAGCGAATAAATCGGCAAAAAAACCTAAAGATAAGCAACTGGGCCAGGAAGCCTAATTCATATTTGTGTTGTTTTTTTGTTGCTTTAGTTCTAGCGCGCTCGGTAAGTGATACGTCCTTTACTCAAGTCGTAAGGCGTTAATTCAACGGTGACTTTGTCCCCAGTTAATATGCGAATGTAGTTTTTGCGCATTTTGCCAGATATATGCGCAGTGACTACGTGGCCATTTTCTAGCTGGACTCGAAACATGGTGTTCGGAAGTGTATCTATAACTTCTCCTTCCATTTCAATTTGGTCTTCTTTTGCCATGTAATCCTCGTAGTTAGTATTGTTTACACTTGCTGTAAAAGCGCCGCATTTTGCCTGAAATATACCTGATTGGCAAAGTTTCTAAGTTTTATTGTCTAGACCAGCCTTCTGGAGACAGTATTTCGAGCGGTTTAAATTGGCTTTTATAGTTCATTTTCTGGCAACCAGGAATCCAATAGCCCAAATATAAATGAGAAAGTTGAAGACGCTTGGCAACTTCGATTTGCCACAGAATGGCAAAGGTTCCCAAAGATCTTTTTTCTAGCGTTGGGTCGTAAAAGGTAAAAACTGCCGAAAGAGCATTGACTAAACGGTCACAAATCATTACTCCTACTAAAGTTTCTTTATGTCGCATTTCAAGATAGAGAGTATCTTCTCTTTTTGTCAGCAAGAAAGATCTGTACTGCTCCTTGGAAGGAGGGTGCATGTCTCCATCGCTATGACGTTGATTGATATATTCTTTATAAAGATTGAAATGTTCATTTGTAGCAATTGAATCGACCGGGTTAACGATTAAATCAATGTTTTTGTTAATCACTCGCCGAAAACGTTTTCCAGGCTTAAATTCATTGACTAATACTCGACATGGAATACATTGCTCACAATCTACACAATGAGGTCTGTAGAGGTGAGCTCCACTTCTTCTAAATCCGATTTCATTAAGTCGAGTATGAAATTCTTTGTCAATTATAAATTCCGGATCAACAAAAATAGTCTTGGCTTTTTTGCCAGGAAGGTAGCTGCAGTCGTGCTCATTAGTCGTGTAAAGTTTTAAATCTTTCAGGGAAGTCATGACTGCTATTGTACTGTTTGTGTGCCTAGACAGAAAATATAGTTTTTGAATTTAAGCTTAGGTCTTGCCTGAGATTCTGCATAAAATTTTTGCGTTTCATCTCTTTTGCCCCAAGGGTGACTAAATGTAAGCTGCTGACCTGGCAATCGATGAGCTTAAACCCTTTATCTTTCAGAACCTGAACTAAATAGACAAAGGCTATTTTTGAAGCATTGTCTTTTTTACTAAACATTGACTCGCCAAAAAATATTTTACCCATGGCGATACCATAGAGCCCACCTACCAGCTCGTTATTTTCCCAAACTTCTACAGAATGAGCCCAGCCAGCTTTATGTAAGTCTAAGTAGGCTTGATGCATGTCTTCGGTTATCCATGTGCCATCACGATTTTTGTCACGTTGATTGGCGCAGCCTTCAATCACAGACTGGAAAGCCTGATTGAAACTTACCGTGAAGATTTTTTTGCGGATTAATTTTTTCAGGCTCCTGGACACATGCAGTTCATCTGGGAGTAATACCATGCGGGGATCGGGTGACCACCATAATATTGGCTGGCCGGTTTCATACCAGGGGAAAATACCTGATTGGTATGCGAGTAAAAGGCGGTCGCGGCTAAGGTCGCCACCAACAGCTAGTAAGCCATTTGGTTCGGCGAGGGCATCATGCTCTGGGTCAGGAAAGCTTAGCTCATCTTGCTTTAGCCAGTATGGCTCCTGCATAAAAGCTCCCAAATAAACTATTTTCCGGCATTATCCAGGAACTTTTCGGCATCTAACGCAGCCATACAGCCAAATCCAGCGGAAGTCACAGCCTGTCGATATATGTGGTCGGCTATATCGCCAGCCGCGAATACACCGGGTATGCTGGTTTGTGTTGCATTTCCAGAGGTGCCAGAAAATATCTTGACGTAGCCGTTTTCCATTTCCAGTTGACCCTCAAAGATGTCTGAATTTGGTTTATGCCCGACAGCAATAAATACGGCGCTTAGTGGAATTTCCTGGATTTCTTCAGAAAGCGTATTCTTAATACGCATTCCGGTTACTTCACCATTCTCTCCTAGTATTTCATCAAGGGTATGATTCCACTGGATGCTGATATTACCGTTTTCAGCTTTTTCAAATAGCTTATCTTGTAATATTTTTTCAGCTTTTAGGCTATCTCTACGGTGTACGAGTACCACTTCACTGGCTATATTAGACAGGTAAAGCGCTTCTTCAACAGCGGTATTCCCACCTCCAATAACTGCGACTTTCTGTTCTTTATAGAAAAAACCATCACAGGTAGCGCAGGCACTCACACCACTGCCCATATAGAGTTCTTCGGATTCTAGCCCTAAATACTGTGCAGAGGCTCCCGTTGCTATGATTAATGCATCACAAGAATATTCGTTGAAACTGCCTGTTAGACGAAACGGTTTTTGGTTTAAATCAGTCGATTCAATATTGTCAAAAATTATATTAGTATCAAAGCGTTCTGAGTGGTTCTTCATCCTTTCCATTAAGTCTTGGCCTTGCAATCCTTCGACATCCCCAGGCCAATTATCGACATCGGTAGTGGTGGTTAGTTGCCCGCCTTGCTGCATACCTGTAATGATGACAGGATTTAGATTAGCCCGTGCCGCATAGATTGCTGCTGTGTATCCTGCCGGGCCGGAACCTAAAATGATTAAACGATGGTGCTGTACTTCGCTCATAGTGCTAAGGTCTCATTTTCAGCTAAAAAAAGAAGGCTGAATGTTAGCAGAAAAAAGCAGTGAAATTCATATTTAAATAAGTAGATGTATCCCTTATATGGATAATTTATTATCATACACCCCCTAGATATGCCATTTTGATTATATAAGGCGACCCTTTGGACACGGCAAAACCTCGAATGAAAAAAGCAACAAGCCCGGAAGTGGACAGAAGCATGCAAAACATGTTGCTGAAAGAAGGCCTGTTGCTGGTATTACTGGCTTTATCAGTTTATCTGTTTCTGGCGCTTTTCTCTTATTCACCTGAAGATCCGGGCTGGTCCCGTACGGGTGACCCTAATAATATTGCCAATGATGTAGGCGCAAGTGGCGCCTGGATTGCAGATGTTCTATTAATTTTGTTTGGGTATCTTTCATATCTAATTCCGATCATGCTGGCCTACAGGGCCTTTGTTTTGTTTCGAGAGCGCAAACAAAGCGACATATTCTCATGGTCAATGTTCGCTCTGCGCAGTGTTGGTTTTTTATTAACCCTTATTGGCGCAACTGCACTGGCAAGCATGCATTTTCTTACGCAGTTGCCTGAATCCGCTGGTGGAATATTGGGCAGTTCTCTAACAGGTGTTAGTCTGCCAGTACTTGATTTGATTGGTTCTACATTACTTTCCCTGACGTTTTTATTTGTCGGCATCACCTTGGCGACCGGACTATCTTGGATCAGTGTCGTTGATATGACAGGGAAACTCTGTTTAAACACATGGCAACAGGGGAGTGCTTTTATTCAGAAATGGAGAGAAGAGCGTAAAGAAAAACAAGAAACTAAAAATGTGATAAGCCGTCGTAAGCAGGCCCTGGATACTTTTAAAGAAAAAGAAAAGGGCCGAAAACCCATTAAAATTGCGCCAGTAAAGAAAAAAGCACCAGAGCCTAGCAAGCGGGTTCAAAAAGAGAAGCAAGGCAAGCTGTTTAGCGCAGGTGAAATTGGTGAATTGCCACCAATTGCTTTACTCGATGAATGGGTTGAAAGCTTGAACTCAGGCTATTCGACTGATGCACTGGAAGCCATGTCGAAATTGCTTGAAATTAAGCTCAAAGATTTCGGGATTGAAATAACGGTAGAAGCGATTAATCCAGGGCCCGTTATCACGCGTTTTGAAGTGCAGCCAGCGCCAGGTATTAAAGTGAGTCGAATATCCGGATTGGCTAAAGATTTGGCGCGATCTCTCGCAGTCAGTAGTTTGCGCATAGTAGAGGTGATTGCAGGTAAAACGGTCATAGGAATTGAGATCCCAAATGAAAGAAAAGAGCTTATTCAATTAAGCCAGGTTTTATCAGCCGAAGAATTCGATAGTGCTAAATCGCCAATCAGCATGGCATTGGGTCATGATATCGGGGGTAATCCAGTGGTGGTCGATCTGGCTAAAATGCCGCACCTGTTGGTGGCAGGTACGACTGGCTCAGGTAAATCAGTTGGTATTAACGCCATGATTCTCAGCATCTTGTTTAAGTCCAGCCCTAAAGATGTTCGTTTAATCATGATTGACCCTAAAATGCTGGAGCTATCTGTATATGATGGTATTCCCCATCTGCTTACGCCGGTAATAACGGATATGAAAGATGCTGCTAACGGCTTGCGTTGGTGTGTTGCTGAAATGGAGAGGCGTTATAGGCTTATGTCGGCTCTTGGTGTTAGAAACCTTGCAGGTTTTAATAAGAAGGTTAGTGACGCCGCCAAAGTAGGCGAGCCGATCAGCGATCCTTTGTGGAATCCTGATCCATTGCTGGATGAGGAAGATCAAAGTCCAGATGATCTTGAAGAATTACCGGTAATTGTAGTCATTGTAGATGAGCTTGCAGACATGATGATGGTAGTTGGAAAGAAAGTTGAAGAATTAATTGCTCGAATAGCTCAAAAAGCCAGGGCGGCAGGGATTCATTTAATACTGGCAACTCAACGCCCATCAGTAGATGTCTTGACGGGCTTAATAAAAGCCAACATACCCACGCGTATTTCATTTATGGTGCAATCTAAAGTTGATTCTCGAACCATTCTTGGTGAGGGCGGCGCAGAACAGCTGCTTGGGCATGGAGACATGCTATTTTTGCCACCTGGCGGAGGGGTGGCGCAGCGTGTTCATGGTGCTTTCGTTGATGATGATGAAGTACATCGAGTGGTGGCAGACTGGAAAACCCGTGGAGAACCCCATTATATTGAGAGCATTACTGCAGAGTCGTCTTCTTATATTCCAGGATTGAGCTCATCTGGAAGTGACGACGGAGATGAGGAAAGTGATGCTTTGTATGATGAGGCTGTACATTTTGTAACAAGCAGTCGAAAAGCTTCAATTTCAGCTGTACAACGTAAACTGCGAATCGGCTATAACCGGGCTGCTCGTATGATAGAGGCAATGGAAATGGCGGGAGTGGTGACTGAAATGAATGCGAATGGCAGTCGTGAAGTGCTAGCGCCACCACCTCCTAAAGATTAGATAAATGATATTATATATCAATAGGATAAGACACAATATTAAAGTGATATATATATTTAGAAAGCTCATTTTATGTGTGCTTTTTAGCTACCCCTTATCATTACAGGCGCAACAAACACCCTTGGAATCCTTGATAGCTACTCTGGCTGAAACATCGTCGATACAAGCTGACGTAGAGCAGCTCATCTTATCTCAGGATGGCAGAGAGATTCAGGCCCTAGAGGCTCAATTAGTTATGCAAAAGCCCGACAAACTAAACTGGCATGTGATGGAGCCTTATGAAGAGCTGATGGTAAGTGATGGTTTGTCACTATGGTACTACGAGCCTGATCTTGAACAGGTCAGTATTCAAGATTTCCCTAGCGATGTTGAGGATAATCCCATATTACTGCTCAATAATGATTTACAAGCCATCGCAGAAGCCTATGAAGTATCAGTGGGTTATGTCGATGAAGAAGTGAAACAATATATATTGCTGCCATTAAGGACTTCTAGCTCTTATGAGCGTTTTAGTATGACTTTTTCCGGTTCTGATCTTCTGCAAATGCAGTTTGAGTCGAGCGTTGGTCAATTAACGAGTTTTTCCTTTACGAATATCATCAATAACGCAGCAATTGATCCAGCAGTATTCAGCTTTGCGATCCCTGCAGATATTGAGATTATCGATAGCAGGCAAGCAGCACCATAAAAGCCGTAGGGGCATGTCTGTGACCGAATCACTCTTCAATATTGAAAAACCTTACCAGCCTCTGGCTGCCCGCTTACGTCCACTTCAGTTGCATGAATTTATCGGGCAGGAACATATCCTTAGTCCAGGTAAACCTTTATATGAAGCATTACAAAGTGGTCAGGCGCATTCTATGATTCTTTGGGGGCCCCCTGGGACCGGGAAGACTACTCTGGCGAGAATATTGGCGAATAGAACTCAATCACATTTTGAGGCTTTATCAGCAGTGCTCAGTGGTGTTAAAGACATTCGAACGGCTATCGAAAAAGCTCAACTTGTGCGTGATCAGCAGGGTAAAAAATGCATACTGTTTATTGATGAAGTGCATCGTTTTAACAAGTCTCAGCAGGATGCTTTTTTGCCCTATATAGAAGATGGAACTTTTGTTTTTATAGGCGCAACTACCGAGAACCCTTCCTTTGAATTAAATAATGCGCTGTTATCAAGAGCCAGGGTTTATGTCCTCAAGAGTTTAAACCAACAGTCCTTAGTGGGAATTTTACAGCAAGCATTAAGTGATAGAGAGCGAGGCTTAGGTGAACACGAACTTATTTTATCAGAAACCCAGCAGGCTGCTTTGGTTCATTCTGCTGATGGAGATGCTCGCAGATTACTGAATTTACTGGAATTGGCGAGTGAACTAGCCAATTCGGAAAATACAAAGAGCCTGAGTGATGAGGTTCTGGACCAGATTATCCAAGGCGATACTCGACGTTTTGACAAGGGCGGTGATGTTTTTTATGAGCAAATCTCAGCCCTTCATAAAGCGGTCAGAGGATCTTCTCCTGATGCTGCCCTGTATTGGTTGTGCCGAATGATTGATGGAGGTTGTGACCCGTTATATATTGCGCGACGTGTAGTCAGGATGGCCAGTGAAGATATAGGGAATGCTGATCCGAGAGCTCTTACTATTGCTCTCAATGCCTGGGATGTGCAGGAAAGGCTGGGTAGTCCTGAAGGCGAATTAACCCTCGCGCAAGCTGTGATATATATGGCATGTGCGGCAAAGAGTAATGCCAGCCATAAAGCATTTAATGCGGCTATGGCAACTGTGCGGGAAAGTGAAAGTCATGAAGTGCCAATGCATATTCGCAATGCACCAACAAGCCTAATGAAAGATATGGAGTATGGTGCGGACTATCGCTATGCTCATGATGCGACAGAAGCCTATATCGCTGGTGAAAATTACTTCCCTGAAGCGCTCAAAGAAAAGCACTTTTACTTCCCAACTGAGCGAGGTTTAGAAGCAAAAATAAAAGAAAAAATGGCTTATCTGCGACAGCTGGATAAAGATAGTGATTTTCTCAGGTATAAATAAACTAGTTAAATTAAAATAGCTAAGCCGGACGTCATGGACAGCTAATTTTTGAAAAGGAATTGTTGGAGTTTAAGTATATGTCTTATTTTGCGGTCGCCTTTGGCGGTGCTCTGGGCGCTCTTTCCCGATACTGGATGTATAATGCCTGGACACGGTTTTCTGAAAGCCAGTTTCCTTATGTTACCTTGATTGTTAATGTAATCGGCTCTCTATTGATAGGAGTTACATTTGTTTTGCTGGTGGAAAGAACTCATATTGGCCTGGAATGGCGTAATATCATTAATGTTGGTTTTCTTGGTGCTTTCACCACTTTTTCAACATTTTCATTGGATGCTTTAGGCTTGCTGGAGCAAGGCGAAATTTCATTAGCTATTATTTATATCATAAGCAGCGTTGTGATCTGCATACTAGCTGCCTGGTTAGGAATAGCAGTTGCTAGATTGGTAATGTGAAACATAGATGAGAAAGGTTGAAAAGTTTTAATACAATTTTGTTTTTAAGTGAGAAATATTGATGTTAGATCCAAAGTTAATTCGTAATGAGCCTGAAACAGTTGCTGAAAAATTAAAGAAACGTGGTTTCGACCTAGACATTAGCCAAATTAAAGTTCTGGAAGAGAAGCGTAAATCTTTACAAATAGAAACTGAAAAGCTTCAGAATGATCGAAATATACGCTCAAAGAATATTGGTAAAGCCAAGGCTGCCGGTGAAGATATTGCACCGCTTTTGCAAGAAGTTGAAGATTTTAAAACTCAACTTGAAGAAAAAAAACAAGCCCTTACTGAAGTTCAAACTGCATTTGACAATATATTGCATGCTGTTCCTAATTTGCCAGACGATAAAGTGCCACAAGGGCTGGATGAAAGTGACAATCTTGAAATCAGGACTTGGGGGGAACCCAAGCGATATGATTTTGAAGTTTTAGATCATTTGGATTTGGGAGAAAGAGGTGAAGGACTGGATTTTGCCAGGGCAGTAAAAATAACCGGTTCTCGCTTTGTGTTAATGCGAGGAGAAATTGCTCGCTTACACAGGGCATTAATACAGTTTATGCTAAACCTTCACTCTGAGCAGCATGGTTATACAGAAGTGTATGTGCCGTTTATGGTCAATAAAGAGACTTTGTTTGGTACGGGACAGTTACCAAAATTTGAAGAAGACCTGTTCAAGCTGGATGGGGAGCAAGAATATTACCTAATTCCAACGGCTGAAGTTCCTGTTACAAATATTACTCGTGATGAAATCTTAGATGAATCCAGCCTGCCTCTGAAGTATGTCTGCCATACACCCTGTTTTCGGAGCGAAGCGGGAAGTTATGGCAAGGATACTCGAGGAATGATCAGGCAGCATCAATTCGAAAAAGTAGAATTAGTCCAGATTGTTAAAGCCGGTGATTCTGAACGTGCGCATGAGGAATTAACAGGACATGCTGAAACGGTATTGCAGTTATTAAATCTGCCTTATAGAACGGTAATTCTTTGTGGTGGAGACATCGGTTTTGGGGCCAAGCTGACTTACGATATTGAAGTTTGGCTTCCTGGGCAAAATGCCTATCGTGAAATTTCTTCTTGCAGTAATTACGGTGATTTTCAAGCGCGTAGAATGCAGACTCGCTACCGAAATCCGAATAATGGGAAGCCTGAATTAGTACATACACTAAATGGCTCTGGCCTTGCCGTTGGACGTACCTTACTAGCCGTTTTGGAAAACTATCAGAATGCCGATGGCAGTGTGACTGTGCCCGAGGTATTAAGGCCATTTATGGGACAAGCTGAGATAATACTAAAGCCCTAATGGATTATTTGCCGATTTTTTTTAAGGTCGAGGGACGGCAGGTCCTATTAGTCGGTGGAGGGCAAATAGCCCTACGAAAAGCAAAGTTTCTTTTGCGGGCCAGGGCTAAAATAAAGCTGGTTGCCACTGAAATATGTTCCGAACTGTTAGAGTTGCTAAGCGGCAACGATCATAAGATTTTTTCTCGCGCTTATGAAATCGCTGATCTTGATTCTGTTTCTTTAATTGTGGCTGCTACCGATGATCTTGAATTAAACCAGCGGATAGCAGAACACGCGGGTAGTAAAAATATCCCTGTTAATGTTGTTGATCAGCCGGACTTGTGCTCATTTATTTTTCCTTCTATTGTGGATCGTTCACCATTGGTCATAGCGGTATCAAGCGGAGGCAATTCTCCTGTGCTTGCGCGTTTATTACGTTCTCGATTGGAAACCATTATTCCTTCTGCATACGGTTCACTTGCATCTTTTTTAGGCGGGTTTAGAGAAAGCGTAAAAGAAAAAATTCATTCATTCACTGCTCGAATGCGGTTTTGGGAATCAGTGATAAACGGGCCCGCAGCCGAGTTGTTGCTGGCTGGCAAAAAAGAGCAAGCAGGCTCTTTAGTGCAATCGATGTTAAATGATTTTGATAGTAAAGAGCTTTCTCAAGGCGAGGTTTATTTAGTAGGAGCAGGCCCTGGTGATCCTGATTTGTTAACCTTTAGGGCATTAAGGCTTATGCAACAAGCGGATGTGGTTCTTTATGACCGACTGGTATCACCAGAGATTTTGAATATGACAAGGCAGGATGCCGAAAAGATTCATGTTGGCAAGCAGCGAAAAAATCACACCATGCCACAAGAGGAAATTAGTTCGCTTTTGGTAAAGCTGGCAAAATCCGGAAAAAGAGTGTTGCGATTAAAAGGCGGCGACCCCTTTATTTTTGGTCGAGGTGGCGAAGAAATTGAAGAGTTAGCCTTGGCAAAAATCCCCTTTCAAGTGGTGCCGGGCATAACTGCAGCTTCTGGTTGTTCCTCCTATGCGGGCATCCCCTTGACACATCGTGATTATGCTCAGTCAGTCACTTTTGTGACTGGTCATATGAAAAATAATCAATGTGAACTGAATTGGAAAAACTTGGTGCAACAAGACCAGACAGTTGTAATTTATATGGGATTAATTACTTTACCATTAATCTGCGAAAAAATGATTAAGCATGGACGTGCAAGCACCACGCCTATTGCATTAATTCAACAGGGAACGACGCCAAATCAGAAGATATATATTGGTACTTTAGAGACTTTGCCTGAAATTATTGAAGCAAATAATGTGCAGGCTCCAACTTTGATTATTGTGGGTGAAGTTGTCGATTTGCATGCTAAATTAGCTTGGCAATAATACTGTTCTGGGTGTTGATGCATATCCTGAAATGAGAACTATGAGGCATTATCAGTACAAATCTTGCATTATCTTTATTGCGCTATTCTAATAGCCTTATACACTTTAAATGAAGCATGCTTATGTCAGAGAATATTTTTAATGATGTAATAAAGCCACAAACCTGGCAATTGGATATATCCAGTTTAAATAAGGGTATTGATAACTACCATGTTGATGTCAGGATCAGTAAGCGTTTTAGTTCAGATTTGAAAATACTTATTACTGAATTGATTAGACGTGAAACAGATCAAAAAATACAAGGGCGATGCGGATAAGGTATTTTCACCTTTAAGTAAAAGTTATCTGGATATGATGACGGTTCTTATCCATCGTGTGAAAACAGATCTCTCGGTTGAGCAAGTTTGCTTTCTTCAATTTTCAATCCCTAAATTTATACTCGACTCCGTTACTACAGCACTTAACTCAGAAATAACCTCTATCAAAAAGCAAGCTGCCGATTTGCGTAATCAAGGTTCGATGAATGTTTTGAAAGTTCAGCATCAATTTTCACTGATGAGTAAGCACTACAACTCAATTGTCTACCGGGTTAACAAACAAATATTTGAGCATTTATACCGTGTGGAATATCGCTAGTTAAATGTCATCCGTGAACAATATCTTGGTATTAGCGCTATTGATTATTTGGATTTTTTATCTAATACATTAATGCTTAATAGAGATTTAAATTCAGCGCAATTCCTGATGGAGTATTACATTAATTGGGGAGGTGATCTTGAAGAAAGTGAATTCCCTGAAATCAATATGTCTGTTGAAGAATTGCTGTAAAAAGAATTACCAGAATTAGACACGCAAGTTTTGAAAGTTAATGCTGAAAGTGTGGAAGAACCTTTAGAGGTTTATGATGGGCTGAGAGGATTGCGGGCGATTCAATACTATCTAGGGCCGGCTGTTAATATGCGTGAGCATTTCAAAGAAAATTTTTGTTGGTTTGATTCTCCAGAGGTGATAAAAAAACTCTTTGATATTGATTCACTACGCGAAAATATTGCAGAAATAAAAAAGAGTCATGATTCAAAAGCACTTCGATTATATAAAAATCAGATAAAGAGCCTTGAAAAATTTCTAAAGCAATTTGGACGCTTGTTAAATAAGAAAAAATATCTAAAACAATTTCTGGCGTCCTATCAGGCGAATAAAATATGGGAGCCTGCATTTAACGAAGAGCTTGATCCAAAACTTTTGTGTCAATATTTAGCAGGTGAATGCACAATAAAACGTCTTCAGGACTCTGCATTAGGTGGCAGAGTTATAAGCGATGATGAAGAAGAGGTTCTTAAAAACTCACTAAAAGAAACTTCCCAATCCATCAGTAAAAATTTAAATGATAGTTTGGTGAATATTCTTGAAGATATTTCCCGATTTAGATTGCATCTGAAATATACACGCTTTGCTAACCGTATTTTTAATCGCATGGCTGTCTTAACCGAAGACAGTGATATTGAACTATCCAAGCAGGCAAGAACCTTATTCCAATTGCCTTGCGCTCATGAAGTTGAGGATGATGAAGCCAAAATCGTCCATCACACGATCATGAAGGCAGATGTTCGTGGTTCAACGGTGGTTACAGAAATGCTCGAAAGAAAAGGCTTGAATCCTGCGTCATACTTCAGTCTACATTTCTTTAATCCCATAAATGAAATAATTCCTCGTTATGGTGGGGGAAAAGTATTCATAGAAGGCGATGCCGTTATATTAAGCTTCCTTGAATATCAGCATACACCTCAACAATGGTTTTCTGTTGCCAGAGCCTGTGGCTTAGCTAGGTCTATGCATAGAATAATTCATGCTAACAATCAGTTTGCGAAGAAGTCTGAGATACCCAATCTGGAATTAGGAATTGGAATTTGTTTTGCCGAAGAGGCTCCTCGATTTCTTTTTGATGGTGAACAGCCCATTATGATTTCTTCGGCAATTGGTCTGGCAGATCGCCTGTCGTCCTGCTCATGGAAATTGCGTGAAAAAATGCACAATAAAATATTTAGTGTAGATGTGCTGACTTATGCAGAAGATGACAGAGATAAAGGGGAAAAGGGGCAAGAAAAGATTCGCTACAATGTAAATGGAATTTTGTTGGAGAATGCGGCTTTTGCCAAACTCGAAAAAGAAGTGAAACTGCGAAAAATCAGTGCAACATTCGACAACCAAAAAGAGCAGCTTTACTACGGATTATATAAAGATGTTGATGGTGATCGACATGATATAGTTATTAGGGAAGGTCGTGTTGGTATATGGAAAGATGACACTATTTTAAGGGGTAATGAAGATGCAGAGCCTTATTATGAGGTTGTAACCAATGGCAAGGTTATTAGCATGCTTCGTGATAAGCTGAAAACTTTATAAGAAGTTTTAATATTCGTTACGATATCTTTCTAATATCAGTCATTTAATAGTCAATGCTCAGATCTTATTCGTAGTGTTTAAGCTACGCATGGATGTTAATTAGCCTTAATCACTCACGTTTTGCGTTAAATAATTCTATTGAACAATTAAAATCAATGACTTCTATTATCTTGTTGATGCTTGGCTTTTTGTTGCTGTCTTATAGCTTTACGGCGAGCAGAATCCTTTTTGTCATCGCTTAAAGCTATGTTAATAGCTTTAGTTATTAGCTTAGTTTCCCTGTTAGATATTCGCATTGGTAACCCTCAAAGGTTCAAAAATTCCGCTTACCATAGCACAATGGATAGCATTAATATATACATAAGAGTTCCATTTGATTGCTTTTGTTATATCAAGGAAAGACGCCTCTGAGTAATTTTGCTTCGGCTACACGAGCAATTCCTTCTAATAAAGCTGCCGTGCGCATATCAACATTGTCATGCTGACTCCTCATTAGAGTGCGCTGGAAAGCTTCTACCATAATATGATGTAAGCGTTCATTAACCACTTCTAGGGTCCATGCAAATTCTTGCGTATTTTGGACCCATTCAAAATAAGAAACTGTAACGCCTCCAGCATTGCCAAGAATGTCGGGAACAACAAAAATATCTCTATCCCATAAAACTTTATCGGCTTCCAAAGAAGTTGGTCCATTAGCTCCTTCAGCGAGCATCTTGCATTTCAAATAGGGCGCATTCTGATCGGTGATCTGATTTTGCAATGCACAGGGCGCTAGAATATCGCACTCAAGTTCCAGCAATTCGGTATTACTGACTTGGCTTGCATCTGTATAGCCGAGAAGTGTGCCATTTTTTTGCAGATGATCATCAATTGCGCTTAGAGCTAAGCCTTTTTCATTATACAGGCCACAACTAACATCACTGATGCCAATAATTTTCACGCCAAGTTGTTCCAGGAATGTCGGCGCATTTCTGCCGACATTACCGAAACCCTGAATAACTGCTGCCGCATTCTTTAGATCAATTTCAATGTGAGATGCAGCTTCCTGAATTAAATAAACCAAACCACGACCGGTAGCTTCTTCTCTACCTTTGGAGCCCCCCAAGACAATTGGTTTGCCTGTGACGATTTCAGGGACTGTATGGCCAACTTGTTGACTGTAAGCATCCATAATCCATGCCATGACCTGAGCATTAGTACCCATATCTGGCGCTGGGATATCTTTATCAGGGCCAATCATGTTGACGAACTCCATGGTATAGCGACGTGTCAAACGCTGTAGTTCGGATCTGGAAAACTCAGCAGGGTTGATCCTCACTCCACCTTTGGCTCCTCCAAAAGGTAGATGCATCAATGCGCATTTCCAGGTCATCTACATGGCAAGTGCTGAAACTTCTCCTAGATTCACGTCTTCGTGATAACGAATGCCGCCCTTGGTGGGTCCCATGGTGAGTACATGCTGAACCCGATAACCAAAAACGGTCTCAACTTCTGAATATTGGTCTTTGCGACAAGGAAAACTGGCAATCTGTGCGCGTTGTGGAAATAAAAGGCGGTTACGGATGTTTGCATCAAGCCCCATTAGTTTTGACGCGCCTAGAAATTGTTGTTGCGCCAAGTTAAACATGGAAGAATTCCATTACGCCTCTGGAATTATGGCGTCATCCGGTCCAATCTCAATATTCATGTTTTAGTCTCAAAATTGTAGTGCGGTGTAAAAAAGCAGTTCTAAAATTAAATCAGTGCCAAAGATACCTTCTTCAACTTAAAATTTCTTTGACCCTTATTATTTTTAGTGTGGCTTTTACCTCAGGGTCAAAGCATAAAATATGAATCAATGTGTTTAGGATTTATTTAAAAGGTTGCCTTTGCTATAGGCCTGAGCAATTATTGCGCTAAGAACATGTTCTTTTTATTAATTATAATAAGACTATAAAACAATAATTTAAATAATCATATTAAAGTATAATATTAATATAATATTCAAAATTAAAGTGTGTAAAATACAAGGCTGTTTGTGCTGGGAGATATAGGTTTAATGAATATTCGTCAAGCGACAGCCGAAGATGCTGAAATAATTTTAGCCTTCATTATAGAGCTCGCGATCTATGAAAAAGCTGAACATGAGGTATTAACTACGGTAGAAGGGATTCGTGAATCCATGTTTGGCAGTGGCTCAAAAACATCCGCCTTGATTGCAGAAGTTGATACCAAGCCTGTCGCCTATGCAGTTTATTTTTATAACTACTCGACCTGGCTTGGGAAAAACGGTATCTATCTGGAAGACATCTATGTGTCGCCAGATTATAGGCATCAGGGTATAGGCAAAGCGTTATTGCAAAAAGTAGCGAATATCGCGTTAAGCAATAATTGTGGACGAGTAGAATGGTCAGTACTTGACTGGAACACACCAGCAATTGAGTTTTATAAATCTCTGGGAGCTAAACCCCAAGATGAATGGACCGTGTATCGTTTAAGCGGTGATGAGCTAGATAATTTTGGCTCTTAAATTATTATATACACAATGTTGTTGAGCCATTTTTAAACAGTAAGTCATTAGCTATCACTTCAAGTATAATGCTGAGCTTTGCGCAGTATGCGAGTTAGTTAAACAGGAAAAAAATGTCTGAAGTTAGAACCAGAATTGCGCCGTCTCCGACAGGGGATCCTCATGTAGGCACTGCTTATATTGCATTGTTTAACCTATGTTTTGCCCGTCAACATGGAGGGAAGTTTATTCTAAGAATTGAAGACACTGACCAGTTACGTAGCACTAAGCAATCTGAGGATGACATATTAGAGGCACTAAGTTGGTTAGGGCTTAATTGGGATGAAGGGCCAGATAAAGGTGGTGCATTTGGGCCGTATCGTCAGAGTGAGCGCAGTGCTATTTACACTGAACATGTTGAGCAACTCTTAAATCAAGGCCATGCCTTTCATTGCTTTTGTAGCGCAGAACGTTTAACTGAGCTTCGCAAGCAACAAATGGCAGAGAAAAGCCCCTTGGGTTATGACGGCCATTGCTTACACCTTAGTGAGGCTGAAGTTACTGAAAAACTCAATAAAAACCTTCCCCATGTAATTCGAATGAAAATTCCTTCTGAAGGCAGTTGTGTCGTGAAAGATATGCTTCGGGATGATGTCAGCATTGATTGGCAACAAATAGATATGCAAGTGCTAATGAAGTCTGACGGACTACCAACTTACCATCTGGCTAATGTCGTGGACGACCATCTAATGCAGATAACTCATGTTATCCGCGGAGAAGAGTGGATTAATTCAGCTCCCAAGCATTTATTGCTTTACCAGTATTTTGGTTGGGAAGCCCCGGTACTCTGTCACATGCCTTTATTGAGAAATACTGATAAAAGCAAACTAAGTAAACGCAAAAACCCTACCAGTATTGGATATTATCAGCGTATGGGATATTTGCCAGAAGCCTTATGTAACTATCTGGGGATGATGGGGTGGTCTATGCCAGATGAGCAAGAGATGTTTTCCCTAGCAGAAATGATTAATAACTTCGATATAAATCGTGTATCACTTGGTGGGCCTGTATTTGATACTGAAAAACTTGACTGGCTAAATGGTCGTTACTTGCGGGAAAGCTTGTCCGACGACGAGTTTATTCAGCGTTTTTCGAAATGGGCTTTTCAACCGGAAATGTTACAAGCCATTGTGCCTTTGATTAAACAACGAGTTGAACGCTTTTCAGATATAGCGCCGCTCGCAGGATTCTTTTATTCAGGCTTGCCTGTTATTCAGCTTGAAAGCTTTGAACACAAGGTGCTGAGCCAGGATGACTCAAAGAAGGTTTTGCAATTTATAGCATGGAGAGTGGAAGAGTTGGCTGCCTGGCACAGAGATAGAATTGAGCAAGCCTTAATACAACTTGCCGAGTCTTTGGGTTTTAAAATACGCGACTTTTTATTTCCGGTTTTTATAGCAATAGCGGGAAGTTCAGTTTCGACCTCAGTGATAGATTCAATGGCCGTTTTAGGTTTGGATATAACACGAGCGAGATTAAGGCACGCCATAGCTATTTTGGGTGGGGTATCAAAAAAGCAACTAAAGATTCTTGAAAAAGAATATGCGGCTTTAGGGCATCAGTCCGAGCAATCTCAATAATCTCTTTATTCCTTGACAGCTTGCAGGGTGCTGTCTAGAATGCGCGTCTTTGCTGACTTCTGGTCGGCAAATACTTGCAACAATTAGTTTGTTTGTAGGGTGAAAAAGCGGGGCCATAGCTCAGCTGGGAGAGCGCAACGCTGGCAGCGTTGAGGTCAGGAGTTCGATCCTCCTTGGCTCCACCACCCATACAGTTCATTCCTTTTTTTGCAAACAGCCTTGTCCCCTTCGTCTAGAGGCCTAGGACACCTGGTTTTCATCCAGGCAACAGGGGTTCGAACCCCCTAGGGGACGCCATATTTGTATATAAATCAAATGATTTATATATGTCGAATAAAAAACCAACATTACAATATAGTGATGTTGGTTTTTTGCTTTTAGCTAGCTTAATTTTTTTAAATCATAATAAACAAAATGGACTCTGAGGCACATTTCTGCCTATTAGAGTGGCTGCTGATATGGCATTTTGAGTTTGAAAGCTGAGTATCTGCTTTGTATCGAAAGAGATATCTGCTTGCTAAGCCAGAAAAGCAGTCTCATAATGTTTGAAACCCAAGCCAGTGAGGTAATAAGCCCAATGAATCTTAAGAAGTTAATGTTTGCAAGTGCCATACTCTCTCTATGTTTTTCAATGAATTCAGTATTGGCCCAATCTAGTAACTCCCAAGGAAGAGGACAGGAAAATCGAAGCGATGTTGCAAATGAACGCCAACTTGAGCGTGCAGAAAGAGCGGCAGAAAGAGGAGCGGAACAACAAGAAGCTGCTAGAGAAAGGCTGCTAGACAAGAGCGCGCGCTAGGCAGAGAGGCTAATGAAGAAGAGCGGGACACAGCGCGTGAAGAAAGAGTTAAGGAAGCAGCTATGCGTGGTGAGCGGGAAGATGATGAAAGGGACGCAGAAGATGATGAAATGGATAGAGAAGAAGATGCACGTGAACGTATAGAAGAAGAAAGAGAAAGGATGGATCAGGAAGAGGAGAGCGAATACGATTAATGGGGATATTACTAAGTGTCTGCTACAGAGACTTGGCACACATTAAAAGATCTAGAAAGAAATGCAATATAAAGGAAGTTGCCATTGTGGCGTGATACAATTTGAAGTTGAAGCTCCTGACATTATTGAAGCAGAGTCCTGTAACTGCTCAGTGTGTTCAAAATCAGGTTTTCTACACCTGATCCTGCCTTTGGCAAATTTCAAGCTTCTTGCCGGCAGTGAATCAATGACAACATATTCATTTAATACACATGTTGCAAAGCATACCTTCTGTAAAATTTGCGGAGTAAAACCGTTTTATACTCCGCGCTCAAACCCTGATGGGATTGATATCAATATCAACTGCTTGGATACTAAACCTAAATCAGTAACAGTGAATGCCTTTGACGGCCAAAATTGGGAGCAAAATGCCTATAAGCTGGCGAATAAGGGTAAAGTGTAAAAGGATAAAAGGGTATTTACGTTTGCTTTAGGCTTAAAGCAGACATTGAATAAAGTTAATAAATTATAGTTTGCAGAATATTTAACTAATATGTAACTTGGATATTAATTTAAGGTGAATTATTTATAGATGCTGGATACTCTAAAGTAAGCATAATAACAAAATAAATATTGAGGGAGAGAGTTATGAAGTCCTTTACAAGAAAAACATTTGTCCATAGAGCCGTAATCAAGGTGCTTTTTTTCTCTTGCATGGTTTTCAGTTCTGTTTCGAATGCGCAACAAGCAACGAGCGGAGATTCAGTTGTGCAGGGCTTGGTTGATCTGGCATTTTTGCTTGCAGAGGATAAGCCTTATGCAGGAGCACTACCTATGTTTTTAGGTAGCGGAAATGTCATTGCCCCGCAAGATCCAAGCCCATTACGTGCACTTGGAGCTCTCAATGAAGTAATTGCAGTTAAGGCATTTGATGACCTTTATTACATTGGTTTTGCTTCGGTAGGAACATGGGTGCTAGAAACCAGTGAAGGCATCATTCTTTTTGATGCCTTAAATACTAATGATGAAGCCAGAGATATTTTGGTGCCCAAAATGCAAGAGTTGGGGTTAGATCCAAGTGACATTAAATATCTGGTAATCATGCACGGGCATGGTGACCATTATGGTGGGGCTCGTTATATTCAAGATACCTATAATGCTCATGTATTCATGGGAGATGCCGATTGGGGACTGATGGAGTTGTCCAATGAGCGCAGGAGGGCTCAGGGGCGAGAAGTTGGAGCATTACCAGTGCGAGGAGATAGAGGTTCTGCTATGGCAGATGGTCAAGTCCTTACCCTAGGCGATAAGTCTGTTACCTTTTACGAAACACCAGGTCATACTTTAGCAACGCTATCCGCATTGATACCCACTACCCATAATGGCAAAGCTCATATGGTGTCTTTCTGGGGTGGCAATGGCATGCCCAATAATCTAGAAGTAAGTGATGTAAATAGCGGAATTTTAAATTATCGATATCAGCTTTTGCGATTTACAAAACTGTCTGTAGAGGCAGGTGCTGATGCGATTATTTCAAATCATCCTGTCGTAGACGGCACTTATCAATTTTCAAAATACATAGAGGCTGTAGAAGCCTTGGGGCAACCTGTTCCAGCGTCTCCTTGGGTAGTCGGTCGAGATGTGTTTGTTAGAATAATGGCTGCCCAAATTGTTGCGCTTGATGCCGCTGAAGCTCACTTTAAATTATTGCAAACTGAATAATAAAGCTTTGACCATCATGGGATACCTTAAATTGATCTATTCTGTAGGGATGTAGTTTATGTTTAACCAGAGAACCAGAAGTGCTATGTTGATGCTGGTCTTGATGCTAAGCACGTTGAATGCGAAGGCACATCATAGCTTTCAGATGTTTGACAGGGAGAATCCAATTCAAATTTCGGGAGAGGTTAAAGAATTTCAATGGGTCAACCCGCACACATGGATTCAGATATGGGTCACTGATGCTGAAACAAATGAACTGGTTGAATGGAGTATTGAAGGAAGAAGTCCAAATCAACTGGGGAGAAGAGACTGGACAAGAAATACGGTTATGGCTGGCGAACAAGTCACCTTGACTATTTACCCATTAAGAAGTGGTTTGCCTGGCGGATCTATTGCGACGATTGAAAAGGCTGATGGCACTATCATCAATGCTGACAGCCCAACTGCAGCTGACCCGATAGAGGAGGGGCCACGGTGAAGTTGGTTTTTACTTTTATGTTGGCTGCTTTTGCCTTAATGAATGTAAGCCAAGGTGTTGCAGCAGATAGTCCTATGGGCACTGCAGCATCTGAGCTATCTGGTATGACGGGGCTTTGGATGAGATCCAATCGCAGTCTTTCTGGAAACCTTGATGAAAATTTTGAGCCCCTCTCTCGCGAGGAATATTTAAATGAGAAAGGCCTGGAAGCGGTAGAAGTGGTCAGACCTGCATTTGACCCAAGTGCTATGTGTCTGCCATCAATGCCACGCCATCTTGGCGGGCCATACCCCTTTGAAATTATTCAAAATGAAGGCCGCTTTGTTCAGCTTTTTGAATATGAAAGTATCTTTCGCATTGTTTACACCGATGGTCGTGGTCATCCTGATTCTGCCGAAGATCAGCGCTTTATGGGGCATGCTACTGGCTATTGGGAAAATGGTACTTTAATAGTTGATACGCAAAACTTTAATGGCAAAGCCTGGCTTTCCTTGGACGGCATCCCGATGTCTAATAAGGCTCACCTCACTGAATGGTATAGTTTGCTGGATAATGGTCAGACTCTTCAGGTTGTTTTGCAATTAGAAGACGAAGAATATTTCTCACGGCCTATCTGGAAAAAATATTTATACAACCTGAGAAATGAATTCGAAATTCTGGAATACCTATGTGCCGAAGGTAATCGAGATAATGTTTTCCTTCAGCGAGATGGTTTGCCTGGATCTTTTCAAGTTGATGATGTCTTGCCTGAGTGAAGCTGATTATCTAAAACCTTGACGGCTTGAAAATATTAATAGCGCCGTTTTTCTAACGGATAGTGTTTCTTGTGATGTCTGCAAGTGAAGGTGTGCCAGCCTGACGCATCGCGATTTCCAGCTCCTTATCAAGTATCTGTAAGACCTTAGCCACACCTTCCTGGCCAAAAGCTGCTAGTCCCCAGATGTAAGGTCTGCCAATACAAACAGCATCTGCGCCAAGAGCCAGGGCTTTTAGAACATCCATTCCACGTTGTATACCTCCATCCATGATCACAGGTATACGCCCTCGAACAACATTGACTACTTCAGGCAGGGAATCAATGGTAGCGTATCCACTTTCATCAGCTCGACCACCGTGATTGGATACATGGATAGCATCAACGCCAGCGCTGATCGCCAGTCTGGCATCTTCAGGGTGAGTAATCCCCTTAATGACGATCTTCATGTTAGTGGAATCTCCTAGTCGTCTAAGCCACTCCCAGTCCATAGCCGTATTTTGTGAGCTGATATCGCGAGGTGCATTCAAGCTCTGAAGCATAGTTCTGTCTGCAAACGTGCTGCCTGGAATATGACAATCAGTGCATGCATCAGAGTTCTGGTCAAAACGGCGCATACGGTCCTGATTGCGGGCAGGGATGTCGGTGGTTAAAAACAAAACATCTGACCCTGAGGCCTCCACTCGACGCAAAATGCCCTGTGTAATTTCCCAGATATTGGTTGGATAAAGCTGAAACCAGACGGGTTCTCCACGGGCTGCATTGACGTCTTCTATGCCAAAAGTTGCTGCTGTAGATAAAATCATTTTATGCCCAGTGGCTCTTGCGCCCATGGCAGCTTCGACTTCACCATTTGCGTGGGCCATGCCTAGGCATCCTACAGGAGCCATAATAATCGGAGAAGTTAAAGTATGTCCGAGTAATTCAGTTTGCATATTGATGTTACTGGCATCAACAAGTCTGCGAGCTCTAAGGTGAAGTCTTTCATAGCCTTCCCTGTTGGCAAGTAATGTCAATTCATCTACTCCTTGAGAAATATAGGTCCAATGTGCCTGACTCAAGTTTTGTAAGGCGACATTCTCCATATCGAAAACATTTACCGCCCACTCAGCTGACTCGGCAATTTATTCCCTGTCATCAAGACGCTCAGCAGCCATTAAAGGAAGGCTGCTTAATCCTGCAAGCAAAGGACTGCCAGCAAAGTATTGTAATAATTTTCGGCGGGAGTAAGCGCTCGATTCCATAATGGCCTCTTTTAATTCGAAGCCTCAGCAAAGAAAGATAATATATAGCGTTGATGTAAAAAACTCATTCTTTGTTTTTGCTGACTTAAGCTATTGTTGCTGTGTGTGGTTTTAAAAGGAGGGTATAGATTGGAAATTTTTGGCAAGTTGTATAAAAAAACAGTAGTTTTTTTAAAAGTTCAAAAGTGATGGTTTAGCTGGTTTGGCTTAGAGCTAAAATAAGGTGTTGAGGCTGTTATAAATGCTCCAGGAAAAATTATTTCCCGAAGCTACGTATAATGTTGTCAGGTATGAAAGACTTTATTTTTCAGGGTAATCTCTTAAAGTTGGGCCTGTGTACAATTGACGAGGGCGTCCAATTTTAAAAGGATTGCTGATCATTTCATGCCAATGGGCAACCCAGCCAGGAGTTCTGCCAGTCGCAAATATAACTGTGAACATGCCGACAGGAATGCCGATCGCTTTAAGAATGATGCCTGAGTAAAAATCTACATTAGGGTATAAATTTCTTTCAATAAAATAGTCGTCTTCCAGAGCAATTTTTTCCAGTTTGACTGCAATTTTAAGTAAGGGATCATCCTCCATTTGTAGTTCTGCAAGAACATTTTTACAAGCTTCACGTAAAACAGTGGCGCGCGGGTCAAAGTTTTTGTAAACGCGATGCCCAAAACCCATTAGGCGGAAGGGGTCATCTTTATCTTTTGCACGCGCAATAAATTTATCAATTTGTGACTCATCGCCAATTTCATTAAGCATTTTCAATACTGCTTCGTTTGCACCACCATGAGCGGGTCCCCAAAGCGCGGTAATGCCTGAAGACACACAAGCGTAAGGGTTGGCTCCAGTGGAACCTGCCAGTCGCACAGTGGATGTTGAGGCGTTTTGTTCATGGTCTGCATGTAATAAAAATATTTTATCCATTGCATCAACAAGAACGGGACTGATCTTGGTTTCTTCGCAAGGAGTGCTAAACATCATGTGCAAAAAGTTTTCAGAAAAACTTAAGCTGTTATCTGGATAAACAAAAGGTTGGCCAACTGAATATTTGTAGCACATTGCCGCTAGGGTTGGCATTTTTGCAATTACTCGCATTGCAGCATCCATGCGATGGTCTTCATTGCTGATTTCGAGATTGTCATGATAGAAAGCAGATAATGCTCCGACTACTCCAACCATGATCGCCATAGGGTGAGCATGTCGAGGAAAACCGTTGAAAAAGCTGTGCATTTGCTCATGCACCATGGTGTGATATTTGATAGAAGAATTAAATTCTTCTTTTTGCTGTGCTGAAGGCAAATCGCCATTTAGTAAAAGGTAGCAGCATTCAAGGAAGTCAGATTTCTCAGCAAGTTGCTCTATAGGATAGCCTCGATAAAGAAGCACGCCTTTATCGCCATCAATATAAGTGATTTTTGATTCACAAGAAGCGGTTGACAGAAAGCCCGGATCAAAGGTGAAAACCCCTTTGCTAGCTAAACTGCTTACATCAACAACGTCTGCGCCAATAGTGCCTTCATAAACAGGTAAGTCTAAGGGTTCATTTATGCCATCAACTGACAACTGAGCTTTTTTCTCAGCCATAAGAGCTCCTTTTAAGAGATTTTATTTAGAAAGGGCACTTTTTAAAGTACGCCATTAAGGAAGATGCACACTATCTTCTGATAATTATTTTGTCAAATTATCATTGCCATTTTATCTAATATTCCCCATGAATTGTGCAAAAAAAATGTCTTTTGGGATTTAGAAAAAAAGCTGTACAAGCCTGTTGATTAAAGGACCTTAAGCGACTAATATGCGATGTTTTTATAGACTATAAAGTTATGATAATAAGTTTCTATCAATTATTTATATTTGATAGATAAATAATTTATCGCAAGAGAGGTTACTAGCAAGTGAAAGATAATCGACCGGTCAATCTGGATATCTCCACAATTAGTTTGCCGTTGGCAGCTTACACATCAATCACTCATCGTATATCAGGAATTATTGTCTTTGTTGGTATCGCGATTCTGCTCTGGATTTTTAATACCTCACTAAGCAGTGAAGAAGGTTTTAATCAGGTTAAAGAAGTGATGAGCTCACCATTGATCAAGTTTATTGTGTGGGGAATTCTATCGGCTTTAGCCTACCACATGGTTGCCGGAATTAAACATCTGCTGATGGATTCAGGTGTTGGTGAAACTAAAGAAGGAGCGCCACTTGGAGCGCAAATTACCATTGTGCTAAGTCTGATCCTGATTGTCGCTTTAGGGGTGTGGATATGGTAACGAATGTCACAAGTTTTGGTCGAAGTGGGCTTTATGATTGGATGGCGCAGAGAGTATCTGCGGTAATATTGCTGATCTATATCTTGTTCCTGACGTATATTTTCATAACTAAACCAGATATGCAGTATCAAGAATGGCGAGATTTATTTTCAAACAATGCTGTTCGTATTTTTAGTTTGGTTGCGCTCTTATCTCTTTGTGCGCATGCCTGGATTGGTATGTGGACTATTGCAACAGACTATTTAACCCCCAAAATGTTAGGCGCTAGTGCCAATAAGCTGCGATTTGTTTTTGAGTTGCTTTGTCTTATCACTTTGTTTGTCTACTTGGTTTGGGGCGTGCAGATTTTATGGAGTATTTAAACCGTGTCTAATATAAGAACTCTTTCATTTGATGCAGTAATCGTTGGTGGCGGCGGATCGGGAATGCGTGCAGCCTTGCAGCTTTCTCAATCGGGCTATAAAACAGCGGTGATATCCAAAGTGTTTCCAACACGCTCACATACAGTATCTGCACAAGGCGGTATTACTTGCGCTATAGCCAGTGACGATCCCAATGATGACTGGCGTTGGCATATGTATGACACAGTAAAAGGCTCGGATTATATAGGTGATCAGGATGCCATTGAATATATGTGCAGCGAAGGACCTCAGGCCGTATTTGAGCTGGAACATATGGGGCTGCCTTTTTCTCGAACAGAAAGCGGCCGTATTTATCAACGACCGTTTGGTGGGCAGTCAAAAGATTATGGTAACGGTGGGCAAGCTGCTAGAACCTGTGCTGCAGCCGACAGAACCGGTCATGCTTTATTGCATACCCTGTATCAGGGTAATTTGAAAAATAACACCGTGTTTTTTAATGAATGGTTTGCTACTGATATTGTTAAAAATCAGGATGGTGTTGTTGTTGGTGTTATAGCTATCTGCATAGAAACGGGAGAAACGGCTTATATAAAATCAAAGGCAACGGTGTTTGCGACTGGTGGAGCCGGACGAATCTATGCCTCAACGACTAATGCTCTTATTAATACTGGTGATGGGATTGGTATGGCTTTACGTGCCGGTTACCCAGTGCAGGATATTGAAATGTGGCAGTTCCATCCTACGGGCATTTATGGTGCAGGCACGCTTGTCACTGAAGGTTGTCGGGGTGAAGGTGGCTATTTAATCAATAAGAATGGTGAGCGCTTTATGGAGCGTTATGCTCCAAATGCTAAAGACCTTGCGGGCCGAGATGTAGTTGCACGTTCCATGGTTTTAGAAATCCTGGAAGGCCGAGGCGTTGGGCCAGAAGCTGATCATGTTTCATTGAAGCTGGACCACCTAGGAGAGAAAACTCTAAATGAAAGGCTGCCTGGTATTCTTGAATTGTCTCGAACCTTTGCACATGTTGACCCTGTCAAAGAACCCATTCCGGTTGTGCCAACTTGCCATTACATGATGGGAGGTATTCCAACAAATGTTAATGGGCAGGCATTGACGCAGGATGAGCAGGGAAATGACAGAATAATAGAAGGATTATTTGCGGTAGGTGAAGCGGCCTGTGTGTCTGTGCATGGTGCTAACCGCCTAGGTGGAAACTCTTTATTAGATTTGGTTGTCTTTGGCAGAGCGGCTGGCATTCATATTGAGAAAATGCTGAGTCAAGGTGTAGAGATGCGTGATGCATCTGACACGGATATTGAAGAAGGCATGCAACGCTTGAATCGCTTAAATGAAAGTAATTCGGGTGAGAAAGTTCCTGATCTTCGCAAAGAATTACAAAATATTATGCAAAATCATTTTGGCGTATTCAGACGCGGCGACTTTATGCGTGAAGGTATAGAAAAACTTGCTGATTTGCGTGGACGTATTGCGAATATCAATCTGGAAGATAAAAGTCAGGCCTTTAATACTGCCCGTATTGAAGCGCTTGAACTTGAAAATCTGTTTGAAGTTGCGGAAGCAACTGCTATTGCCGCAGAACAAAGGGAAGAAAGTCGAGGTGCGCATGCTCGGGAAGATTTCACTGAAAGAGATGACGAGAACTGGCTATGTCATTCAATATATATGCCTGAAAGTAAATCCTTGTCAAAACGTAGTGTGAATTTTACGCCACGGACAGTACCAACTTTTGAACCAAAAATCCGTACTTACTAAGACTCTTATTAAGAATATAGGTGATGCATCGTGTTAGTTAGTGTTTATCGTTATAACCCAGAAACAGATTTGAAACCCTACATGCAGGAAGTAAAAATTGAGTTGCCTGAAGGTAAAGACTTGATGGTGCTTGATGTTCTACAATTAGTTAAAAATGAAGATGCCAGTGTTGCATATCGTCGGTCTTGCCGAGAAGGCGTGTGTGGTTCTGATGGTATGAATATTAATGGAGTGAATGGCTTGGCATGCATTACACCGGTGTCTTCAGTTGTGAAAAATAACAAATTGACTTTGCGTCCCTTGCCGGGTCTCCCTGTAATTCGTGATCTGGTCGTTGATATGGGTGCTTTTTATAAACAGTATGAAAAAATTAAGCCCTATTTGCAGAATGATGATCCTGCTCCTGCAATCGAACGTTTGCAGTCGCCGGAAGAAAGAGCCAAGTTAGATGGTTTATATGAGTGTATTTTGTGTGCTTGCTGTTCAACTAACTGCCCATCTTTTTGGTGGAACCCTGATAAGTTTGTAGGGCCGGCAGGTTTATTGCAGGCTTATCGTTTTCTGGCTGATAGTCGTGATACTCATACGGACGAGCGTCTGGCCGAATTAGAAGACCCTTTTAGTGTTTTCAGATGTCGCGGCATTATGAATTGTGTCGCGGTTTGTCCGAAAGGCTTGAATCCAACACGTGCAATTGGCCATATCAGATCCATGCTCATGGAGCGTGCTACCTAAGCGGACCGGAGGAAGAAGATGCCTAACATTGATAACTTCCGTGAATTAATGTTTGCTTCTAGTCATATTTCTGGAGGCAATCTTGAGTATATCGAAGAGCTTTACGAAGCTTACTTGACCGATCCTGCAGCCGTCTCGGAGCAATGGCGAAATTATTTTAATGACCTTCCTGGTGTTAATGGTTCAATAATTCCAGAAAAAGCCCTTTCCAGTATTGAAAAGCAATTTGAAGGTTTGCCACGTCGTGGTGATGGGGTAGTTGTCATGCCAGCGGCTCATGCTGATAAGCAGGTTTCGGCTTCCCACGAAGCTAAACAAGTAAGCGTGGTGCAGCTCATAAGTTCCTACAGGGTTCGTGGACACCAGCAAGCCAAACTTGATCCTCTCGGCATTATGCGCCGAGAAGAAGTCCCGGATTTAAAACTGGATTTTCATCAGCTTTCTGATGCAGATCTTAGTACTACTTTTGCTACCCAGCCTTTATTTGTTTCTCAAAGTGAAACGACGCTCGCGAATATTATATCCATGCTGGAGCAAATCTACTGTAGCTCGATTGGATATGAATTCATGGGGATTGTTGATTTGGAACAAAAGCAATGGATTCAGCGACGGATTGAAAGCAGCGCGGGCCAACAAGTTTTTTCTAACCAAGAGAGACTGCATATTCTAGAACGTTTAAGTGCGGCAGAAGGTTTGGAAAAACATCTAGATTCCAAATATCCGGGTACAAAACGTTTCGGTCTTGAAGGTGGAGAAAGTCTGATTCCCGTGATCGACGATATTATTCAGCGGGCTGGAGAACATGGCACAAAAGAAATAGTCATATCTATGGCTCATCGCGGCAGATTAAATGTTTTGGTAAATACTTTAGGAAAAAATCCTTCAGATTTGTTTAACGAATTTGAGGGTAAGGTTAGTTATAGCGGTTCTGGTGATGTGAAATACCACCAAGGTTTCTCTTCAAACGTCATGACTCCTGGAGGAGAAGTGCACTGCAGCATGGGCTTCAACCCGTCGCATTTGGAAATTGGTTCTCCGGTTATTGTTGGTTCAGTCAGAGCTCGGCAGGATCGTCGTCAAGATGCTATTGGTGAAACTGTTCTGCCACTTTGTATTCATGGTGATGCTGCGTTTGCCGGTCAGGGAGTTGTGATGGAAACCTTGCAAATGTCTCAAACCCGAGGTTATGGGACAGGTGGCACGGTGCATATTATCATCAATAACCAGGTTGGTTTTACTACTAGCCGACAGGATGACGCTAGATCTACAGAATACTGCACTGATGTCGCTAAAATGGTGCAAGCACCAATATTTCATGTTAATGGAGATGACCCTGAGGCTGTACTATTTGTGACTCAATTGGCTTTGGATTTCCGTAACAAATTCAGAAAAGATGTTGTTGTTGATTTGGTATGTTATCGCCGCCGAGGACATAACGAAACTGACGAGCCTTCAGCGACACAGCCCTTAATGTATAGGGTAATAAAAAAACAACAGACTACTCGCTCTTTATATTCCCAAAAGTTAGTCGACGAGGGTTTGCTGTCTCAAGCTGATTCCGATGCGCTAAATAGCGATTATCGTAAGGCTTTGGATGAAGGCACTCATGTTGTTAAAAGTCTGGTTCATGCTCCTAACACAGCGCTTCATGTTGATTGGCGTCCATATCTGGGGCACGACGCAGATATGAAATGCGACACCACTATCAATATGGACAAGCTGAAAGATTTAGCACATAAATTGGTAGAGCTTCCAGCAGATTTTAAAGTCAATCGGCAAGTCGCAAAAGTTTTGCAGTCACGCACTGCTATGGCTAAGGGTGAACAGCCCTTTGATTGGGGTTGTGCTGAGTTACTTGCTTATGCCAGCTTAGTCGACAATAACTATAAGGTTCGTATAACTGGGCAAGACGTTGGACGAGGTACTTTTTCACATCGTCATGCAGTTTTACATGAACAGGATACGGGTGAAACCTACGTGCCCTTAAGTTACGTATCTGAGTCTCAACGTAAGTTTGTTATTTTTGATTCATTACTTTCTGAAGAGGCGGTACTAGCTTTCGAATACGGCTATGCCACAACAAGGCCTGACGCTCTGGTTATTTGGGAAGCTCAGTTTGGAGATTTTGCCAATGGCGCTCAGGTGGTTATTGATCAATTTGTAACCAGTGGTGAAATAAAATGGGAAAGGCTGTGCGGACTAACCATGTTTCTGCCTCATGGCTATGAAGGGCAAGGTCCTGAGCATTCATCTGCAAGGCTTGAGAGATTTCTCCAATTATGCGCAGAGGGCAATATTCAGGTTTGTGTACCAACGAACCCTGCACAAATATTTCATATGCTTCGTAGGCAAATGATGCGTCCTCTTCGTAAACCTCTGGTCGTAATGACTCCCAAGAGCTTGTTGAGACATAAAGAAGCTATTTCAACTTATGAAGATTTAGCCAACGGGCGTTTTCATAGAGTGCTTCGTGAAACTGATGATATTGATCCTGATAAAGTCAAAAGGGCGGTCATGTGCAGCGGTAAAATATACTACGAGTTGCGTGCTAAACGTCGTGAAGAAGGCATAGATGATATTGCTATTTTACGTTTGGAGCAGCTTTACCCTTTCCCGGAAGAAACGCTGCATAAAATGTTGTCACCTTATAAGAATTTAACTGAAGCAATTTGGTGTCAGGAAGAGCCCCAGAATATGGGTGCCTGGTATCCAAGCCAGCATCATATGAAGAATGTATTGCGAAGATTAAACCCAGAATTGGTGTTGGAGTATGCAGGTAGAGATTTATCTGCTTCACCTGCAGCGGGTTATGCTGCTCTGCATAACAGGCTTCAAGAGAAACTTATTCTTGATGCATTAGGTTTCAACAAAGAATAACTGGAATTAAATAACTAGGCCTTTTGTTGAGGCATAATAATTAATAATAAAGGGAAGATCATGTCCATAGAAATCAAAGCTCCTACGCTACCGGAATCTGTTCCTGACGGCACCATAGCCACTTGGTATAAAAAGGAAGGGGATGCTGTTGCTCGTGATGAACTATTGGTTGATATTGAAACTGATAAGGTTTTACTGGAAGTAGTTGCTCCTGATAATGGTGTTCTGCAAAATATAAGCAAAGCAGAAGGTGACACTATCGTTAGTAACGAGCTGTTGGCCCTGTTTGAGGCGGGTGCAGCCAGCCCTTCAGCTAAAGCTGAGACTGAAAAAGATACAGCTTCTTCCGCAGCTGAAACTCAAGCCGTTGAAGATAACAGTAACGTAGAAGTATTAATGAGCCCAGCGGCCAAGAAACTAATCGAAGAAAACTCCCTAAGTCCAAACAGCATTAAAAGTACTGGTAAAGATGGCCGTATTACCAAAGAAGATGTTCTTAAGCATTTAGAAGATAAGCCGAGTGTTACTCCGGCACCAGTTGCTAGTAAGGAAATAGAGCCTTTATCAGAACCTGCTCCAGTGAAAGGAGCTAGGGCTGAAGAAAGAGTTGCTATGACTAGGCTTCGTGCCAAAGTTGCAGAGCGTCTGTTGGAAGCTACTAATACAACTGCAATGCTGACCACTTTTAACGAAGTTAACATGCAGCCGGTAATGGATATAAGAAACAAATATAAAGAGTTGTTCGAGAAAAAGCATGATGGTTCACGCCTAGGTTTTATGTCTTTTTTTGTACGAGCCAGTATCGAAGCATTGAAACAATATCCAGCGGTAAATGCCTCCATTGACGGAACTGATATTGTTTATCATGGTTATCAGGATATAGGTGTGGCGGTATCTTCGCCTCGAGGGCTTGTGGTTCCGGTGCTAAGAGATGCTGATGCAATGGGCCTCGCAGCGATAGAAAAAAATATCAGAGATTATGGCCTTAAAGCTCAGGATGGCAAGCTCTCTATTGAAGACATGAGTGGTGGCACCTTTACCATTTCAAATGGGGGCGTATTCGGTTCTTTGCTTTCCACTCCAATATTGAATCCTCCTCAAACAGCCATTTTGGGAATGCATAAGATTCAAGAGCGGCCAATGGCGGTAGACGGAGAAGTTAAAATATTGCCAATGATGTACCTAGCCCTGTCATATGATCATCGTATGATTGATGGTAAAGAAGCTGTGCAATTTTTAGTTACAATTAAAGACTTATTAGAAGACCCGGCCAGAATTCTTCTTGAAATTTAATTAAAAGAAATAGGGAAAAACATGTCAGCAGATTATGACGTAATAGTTATAGGAGCCGGCCCTGCCGGGTATGTTGCCGCCATTCGTGCAGCTCAGTTGGGATTTAATACAGCTTGTATCGAGAAGTGGCTTGATAAAGACAATAAGCCAGTATTTGGTGGTACTTGTCTGAATGTTGGCTGTATTCCATCCAAAGCCTTGCTGGATTCTTCTCACAAGTATCTGGAAGCAAAACATGCATTTGAAGCACATGGTATTGGAACTGGTGAGATTTCTTTAGATGTACCGAAAATGATTGAGCGTAAACAGAAAGTGGTTAAGCAAATGGCTGGTGGTATTGGTGGATTATTTCAAGCCAATAAAGTAACCCCGATATCTGGCACTGGAAAATTGCTCAAAGATAAAAAAGTAGAAGTCACTTCAAGTGGTGGGGAAACTCAAACACTTTCAGCTGACCATGTCATTATTGCGGCCGGCTCTGTTCCCATTGAAATTCCTCCAACACCTACTGATGGAAATACTATCGTTGATTCTACTGGTGCACTTGAGTTTCAAGAAATTCCTAAGCGCCTTGGTGTAATAGGAGCGGGGGTAATTGGCCTTGAGTTAGGTTCAGTTTGGTCGCGTTTAGGTTCTGACGTGGTTGTTCTTGAGGCTACTGAAAATTTTCTGCCTACAGTCGATCAACAAATAGCCAAGGAGGCAAAAAAAATACTGACGAAACAAGGTTTAGATATTCGTCTCGGCGCTATGGTAACTGGAAGCAAAGTTAAAAAAGGCAAGTCGCCTTCAGTCACTGTGCAATATAAAGATAAAGAAGGTGACCAGGAAATTATATTCGATAAATTAATTGTGTGTGTTGGCCGAAGACCTTATACCGAAGGTTTATTATCTGAAGATTGCGGTATAGAAAAAGATGACAGAGGATTCATTAAAGTTGATGAGCACTGTCTAACCAATATACCTGGAGTTTATGCAGTTGGTGATGTCGTGCGCGGTCCAATGCTGGCGCATAAAGGATCAGAAGAAGGTGTTATGGTTGCGGAAATTATTGCAGGCCAAAAAGCGGCTATGAATTATGATTTAATCCCTTCTGTTATCTACACTCATCCTGAGATTGCGTCTGTAGGAAAAACTGAGGAGCAATTAAAGGCTGAAAATGTTGACTATAAGGTAGGCACTTTCCCTTTTCTTGCCGTTGGTCGAGCTGTGGCTGCTAATGATTCAGATGGCTTGGTCAAAATGATAGCGGATGCAAAAACTGACCGTGTGTTAGGTTGTCACATCATTGGGCCTTCGGCAGCCGATTTGGTTCAGACTGTAACAGTAGCAATGGAGTTCAGTACTAGTGCGGAAGATATCGGCATGACTGTCTTTTCTCATCCAGCATTGAGTGAGGCTGTACATGAGGCTGCTTTAGCTGTTAATGGGCATGCTATTCATATGCCGAATCGCAAGAAAAGATAAGTAAGTTAATTTCTGTTTAAATAATCTTTATAACAATCAAAGAAAGGTATTCTTCGAATGAATATACACGAATATCAGGCAAAACGGCTGTTTGCTGAATATGGATTGCCTGTGTCTGTTGGCTTTGCATGTGCCACTCCTGCTGAAGCTGTAGCAGCTGCGGATAAAATAGGTGGTGATGAATGGGTGGTTAAAGCCCAGGTGCATGCTGGTGGGCGCGGTAAAGCTGGAGGAGTGAAGCTGGTTACCAGTAAGGATGAAATAAAATCTTTTGCTGAGAGCTGGCTAGGGAAAAATCTGGTTACTTACCAAACCGATAAAGACGGGCAGCCTGTCAGTAAAATTTTAGTCGAGTCATGTACTAATATTGACCAGGAACTTTATTTGGGGGCAGTTATTGACCGATCTTCAAGGCGCATTGTGTTTATGGCTTCTACGGAAGGCGGTGTTGAAATTGAGAAAGTAGCCGAAGAAACGCCAGAACTTATTTTAAAGGCGACAATTGATCCCCTGGTCGGAGCTCAACCCTATCAGGGTAGAGAATTAGCATTTAAGCTTGGACTTAATGCGGATCAGGTTAAACAGTTTACAAAGATATTTTTGGGCTTGGCCAAGATATTCCAAGACTGTGATTTGGCGCTGTTGGAAATAAATCCTCTAGTGATTACTTCTGAAGGTGATTTACATTGTTTGGATGCCAAGTTAAATATTGATGGTAACGCTTTATATAGGCAGCCAAAGATCAAAGAAATGCATGATCCTTCTCAGGAAGATGAAAGAGAAGCCCAGGCGGCATTGTGGGAATTAAATTATGTTGCATTGGAAGGAAATATTGGCTGTATGGTCAACGGTGCCGGATTGGCGATGGGAACGATGGACATCGTTAAATTGCATGGAGGACAACCTGCAAACTTTTTGGATGTGGGAGGTGGTGCGACTAAAGAAAGAGTATCTGAGGCATTTAAAATTATTCTGTCAGATAAAAATGTTAAAGCAGTCTTGGTGAATATTTTCGGAGGCATAGTCCGCTGTGATTTGATTGCAGAGGGGATTATTGGCGCGGTCCAAGAAGTAGGGGTCAAAGTTCCAGTGATTGTTCGTTTGGAAGGTAATAATGCGGAGCTCGGAACCAAGGTGTTAGCTGAAAGTGGTTTGAATATTATTGCTGCAACTAGTCTTTCAGATGCTGCTGAAAAAGTAGTTAAAGCAGCGGAGGGTGCACAATGAGCATTTTATTAAACAAGGATACCAAAGTTATTTGTCAGGGGTTTACAGGCTCACAGGGTACTTATCACTCAGAACAAGCAATAGATTATGGAACCAGGATGGTCGGAGGTGTTACTCCAGGAAAAGGTGGCCAGGTTCATTTGGACTTGCCGGTTTTCAATACCGTAGCTGATGCTGTGAGTGAAACTGCTGCAGAAGCTTCTGTGATTTATGTTCCTGCTCCATTTTGTAAAGATTCAATTCTGGAAGCCGTTGCTGCAGGTATTAAATTAATTGTTTGTATTACCGAAGGTATCCCAACACTCGATATGCTGGATGTAAAAGTCGTTTGCGATCGCGAGGGAGTCAGACTAATTGGGCCAAATTGTCCGGGTATCATAACACCAGGTGAGTCCAAGATTGGCATTATGCCTGGACATATACACTTGCCTGGCAAGGTGGGCATTGTATCAAGATCAGGGACGCTCACTTATGAAGCTGTCAAGCAAACCACTGATGCTGGATTTGGGCAATCAACGTGCGTTGGGATAGGAGGAGACCCTATTCCAGGGTCCAGCTTCATAGATATTTTGAGCTTACTTGAAAAAGACAGTCAAACTGAAGCCATAGTGATGATTGGAGAGATTGGAGGTACTGCGGAGGAAGAAGCAGCTGCTTATATTAAAGATCATGTGAGCAAGCCGGTTGTTTCTTATATCGCTGGTGTTACTGCTCCCCCAGGTAAGCGAATGGGACATGCTGGAGCAATAATTTCCGGAGGCAAAGGGACCGCGGATGAGAAGTTCTCGGCTTTAAATGATGCTGGCGTAACGACCGTGAGAAGTCTGGCTGAGATAGGCAATGGGCTCAAAGAAGCAGCTGGCTGGTGAACAAAGTGAAATTATTGAGTGGAACAATCAAATATTAGTCATTTTATTGTTCAATATGCTTAAACTATTTGATATGCTCCGTTCCTCTGCCTATTTGAGTGAGGGTGGGGTATAATTTTCAAACAGATTTTGATCTTAGGGTGAGCAGATATTTAAAAAATATTTTTTCGTCACTCGCTTGTTTGAAATAAAAACACATAAAAAAAGTTTCTTATATTTATAATTAAATTAAATGGGATGACTCATGAAACACCAACGTTTTAAGAAGCATATGTTTGCTTCCTTACTGGTAGCGCCAGTATTACTTAATATTGGGCCAGTTTCGGCTCAAGACACTGTCATTAACACAAGTATCCTTGACCAAATTTCTTCACAGTCAGCTGAGGTCTTTGCCATGGGTGCAGAAATGCAGGTACAGATTAATCAGTTGTCCGATGAGTCATCAGAACTCACTTTCGAGTATCGAGACGAAGCTAAGCTGGTTGATGGTCTTGAAATTTATAACGCTGGCATGAGGCGTACAATCGCTGAGCAAGAAAGAACGATTGCTGAGTATGATCTGTCTATAGCTCAAGCCGCCGAACTGCAAAGACAAATTGCTCCCTTAATGGAAAGGATGATGCAAGGACTTGAACAATTTGTTGCTTTGGATATCCCATTCCAGGTAGAAGAGCGACAAGAACGTTTAAATACGATAAGAGATACTTTTGACGATTCTAGTGTCAACGTTGCTGAAAAATTCCGTTTAGTCCTGCAAGCCTATCAGATTGAAAATGATTATGGTCGAGGCATTGCTCATTATACTGACACCCTGGAAATCGATGGTGTAGAGCGTGATGTTGACATTCTTAGAGTTGGCCGTGTTGCTCTGCTTTATCAAACCAGTGACCAAAACGCTACTGGTGCTTGGGATAAGGCTGCGAATCAGTGGGTAGCTTTAGACGATGACTATAGACGCCCTGTAGCTCTTGGGATTCGTATGGCTCAGCAACTTGAAACCACTCAACTTCTAGATTTACCGATACCAGCTCCGGAGTAAGAGACATGAAATTAATTAAAACTTTAGGTTTAACACTGGCTTCGGCAACTTTTTGTTTATCTTCCATACAGGCAGGTGCGCAAGAAGCAGATCCCAGAAGCTTGGATGAATTATTACAGTTGGTAGAGAATGCTACCCTGACTGAAACACAAGAACAGCGTGATCGCATCGCTCGCTTTGAGAGCAATGTTAATCAACGCCAGCAATTGCTTGATCAAATGATTGCTGCTCGTGAAGAAGAAGAGGCGATTAGTGCTCAATTAGAAAATACTTATGACGAGAATGAACTTATCAAGGCTCAGCGTAATGAAACACTGCAAGAGCGAATTGGTGATCTAGAGGAGCTATTTGGAACAATTGCTGGAGTAGTAGGTGATACTCGTAGTAATTTCGAGCAGTCCCTTGTTAGTGCGCAGTTTAATGGGCGTGAAGAGTTTCTGACTGATCTTGCTGGCATTATGGCAAGTGATTCACAGCTTCCTAGTATTGAAGAGCTAGAGCGACTTTGGTTCTTTTTACAACAAGAAATGACAGAGTCCGGACGCATAGTCAAATTCAATGCGCCTGTTGCCGCGTCAGATGGTGCTCAAAACACACAGGAAGTTGTTCGTATTGGATCCTACAATATTGTATCGAATGGCGAATACCTGCAATATGACTCTAGTACTGGACGTCTTAGTGTTTTGCCGGCTCAGCCTTCTGGAGGGACATTTAGTCCAAGCTTCTACCAGGATGCGGCTTTAGGTCTGCAAAATTCTACCTCAGGCTTTACCAGAGTTGGTATTGACCCAACTGGCCCAACAGGTGGTTCCTACCTGGCAGCATTGATCAGTAGCCCTGATTTTCAAACACGGTATGGTGAGCAGGGTGGAACTATCGGCTCGATTATTATCATCGTCGGTATAGTTGCTATGTTGTTTGCTATTTATAAAATGATTTACCTGACCTTTGTTGGTGCCAAAGTAAACTCGCAGTTAAAAAATACTGCTAAGCCAAGCAAAAACAACCCACTTGGCCGCGTACTAATGGTTTATGAAAATGATAAGAATATGGATATTGAAACACTTGAGCTTAAGTTAGGTGAGGCTATTTTGCAGGAAACACCTGCTTTAGAAAGGTTCCTGACCCTTGTTAAGATCATTTCTACTGTTGCACCTTTGATGGGGCTGCTTGGTACTGTTACAGGTATGATTGAGGTGTTCCAGCAAATTACATTGTTTGGTACCGGTGATCCGCAGATTATGGCTGGTGGTATCTCTGGCGCTCTGGTGACTACTGTACTGGGTATTTCAGTAGCAATCCCAACAGTGTTGATACACACTCTGATTAAAAGTCGTAGTGATCGAATTCTCCATGTTATGGAAGAGCAAGCCACTGGGATTATCGCTAGAAAAGCTGAAAGTACAGGCGCAAGCGCTTAGGCTACGCTTTTTTAGGAGGATAACTTATGTTTGACTTTTTTCAGGCTAGTCTTGAAGCCATCTCTGACTTTATGGACAGAGGTGGCCCAGTACTCTGGTTAATAGCTTTGCTTTTATTTGTGAAATGGAGTCTTATGTTCGAAAGGCTCTGGTTCTTAAATACTGTGCATAAAAAGAACACTGCAGCTGCATTGTCTGAATGGGAGAAACGTTCAGATAAGAAATCATGGCATGCTCATGCTGTTCGTCAAGAACTGGTATCTAGAGTTTCTCTTGATTTGAAATCACCAATCCCTATGATTGAAGCGCTAGTAGTGGTTTGTCCTCTTCTGGGTTTGTTAGGTACGGTAACAGGTATGATTGAAGTGTTTTATGTCATGGCAGTTACCGGTGGTGGAGATGCGAAGCAAATGTCTGGTGGTGTTGCTAAAGCAACTATTCCGACAATGGCGGGTATGGTTGGAGCATTATCTGGTATTTTTGCTAGCAATTGGATTAAGCATAAATCTAATAGGGAAATTGAACTTTTAGAAGATCATTTAACAGTTCAACACGCATAATACTCTACTTTAAATGGCTAATGTAACTAACTAAATATAAACAAATAATTATGAGAAGTTTAGCGAAAGATAAAGAAGAAGGCCAAGCAGGTGAAATAGATCTCACTCCAATGTTGGATGTAGTATTTATTCTGCTCATATTTTTCATTGTAACGGCGGTTTTTGTTAAAGAAGCCGGATATGATGTTGTCAAGCCACAAGCTTCTATGGCTGTATTTACAAATCTTGACCCAATACTGGTAGCCATTTCTCCATCGGGTGATATTTTTATGGATGGTGATATTATTGAACCTAGAAATTTGAGATTTCGCTTAGAGCAACGATTGGCTGATGCACCTAATGCGCCTGTTATTATTCAAGCCGACCAATCAGCCACAAACGAACATGTCATGACAGTTATGAGTGCAGCTCGTGAAGCTGGCATTGGCAGTGTTCAGATAGCTGCGGAGGAATAGTCATGATTAGAACAGTTAACGCTTTAGTAGCAGTTTTATTCGGAGGAGCAATAACTTTTTCCTTGTTTTATCTTATGCAGGCGCTTATTGCGACTGGCGGAGGAGAGCAGGAAGTTAGGACTTCAATCCGTATTGCTGATATAACAATACCTGAGATGGAAATTGAAGTTGCGAGGGTTGAGCCGAAACCTGATGAGCCCGACGTACCCGAAGAGGTTCCTGATCTACCTGATATGGACGTAGATATGATGGATATGAACGCAGGCGATAGCATCAATGTTGCTCGTGTTGATATAGATATGGGAGCTATTGATGCGACTGCTGTTGTTGGTATTAATGATTCTGAAATGCTGCCAATCGTAACGGTCCCCCCTCAGTACCCTAACCGAGCTCTATCTAGAGGTATTGAAGGTTGGTGTTTGGTTATGTTTACGGTTACCGAGACAGGTACTGTGATTGATCCTATTGTAGTTGATGCAGATCCCCCTGATATATTCAATAATGCTTCAGTTCGCGCTGTAACACGATTCAAATACAATCCACGTGTTGAAGACGGTGTTCCTGTTCCAGTTACTGGAGTTCAATATTTATTTAGATATAACGTAGACGAATAATAAGGTTATTGTATGAAATCAGTTATTTCTAAGTTTTTTTATTTTAATGTCAGCCGGCTAATGCGTACAGCGGCTTTATTGGCTACATTGCCTTTAATCTTTACTTTTTCTAATACTTCAGTTGCCCAGGAAGAGGAAGAAGAGGGTAGAAGAGCTCCTCCAGCAGCTCGTTCGGCTCAAACTCTTTCGAGACCTGTTTATCAGCGACTTGAAGAAATTATGGAATTAAGAGATGAGGGTGATATCGCTGGTGCTGATGCCGTTTTATTAGAACTTCGTGATATGTATGACCGAGGCCGCTTAAATGATGCTGAAGAACTTAGTATGTGGCGCTTCTATGCTAATTTCGCGGCTCTGGAAGAAAACTATGAAGAAGCAATAGTTTACCAGGAATTAATATTGGGTATGGATGAAGATGCCTTGACTCCAGATGCTCGGGAAGCTGCTATGCTTCTTTTAGGTCAATTGAAATTTGCGGTTGAAGATTATACTGGCTCTATCGATGCCTATCTGGACTACCTGGCTATGGCCCCTGAACCAGATATCTCGGCCTTCCAAAGAATATCGATTGCCTATTATACCTTGGAAGATTATCAAAACTCTTTGGATTATATTCTTGAGTTTATGGATCAAACTCGTGCTCAAGGAGAGCAAGTTGATAAAAGTACTTATGAATTAGCTCGATCTTTATATACTTTAACTGAGGATCTAGATAGTGCTCTTCAGCTAACAAGAGAGATGATTGTACTTTTCAAAGAGCCTGCAGATTGGGAGTTTATGGTTAATGTTCTAGGTGCTTTGGAGCGCTTTGACGAGCAGGCCAATTTTATCTATGCCATGAATACTTTTGGGTTTGTAGATAATGAAGGACAGATAATCAACTTGTCAGGCCAAATGTTTAATACCGAATATTATTGGGGTGCAGCCAAGGTCATTAGGCAAGGACTTGATGAGGGCCTGTTGGACTCTGATGAAGATAACTGGGCTCGTTTAGCGCAAAGCTATCAGCTTGCCAGAGAAGATGAAATGGCTGTTGAGCCTTATATAACTGCTGCCGAGTTGTCTGAAGACGGCGAGATGTATTCTCGATTGTCTTCAATTTATATTAATTTGAGCCAATTTGAAGAAGCTGTAGATGCTTTGGAAAATGCTTTTGATAAAGGTGACTTGGATCGATCTGATCAAGCATACATTCGTCAGGCTAGAGCGTTACTAGAATTAAATCGCCATGATGAAGGACTTGAAGCAGTAAGATTAGCTGCCAGAGATGAGCGTAGCGAAGATGTAGCTGCAACCTGGTTAAGGTATCTCGAGAATGAAAAAAATCTCTATGAGACTAAGCAAAGACAGCGAGAGTTATACCAAGGCTTCTTCCGTTAAGTCCCAAACTTATTTAAAAAACGCATCCTTGGATGCGTTTTTTTTTGCTCTTGAAAATGACGAAACAGCCCTCATTATAAAGCCACAATAAGCTCAGTTATATAAAATCACTGAATAGGAGATAACCTGAATGACTGTCGCCCAAAAAGAAACTCTGGGTTTCCAAACAGAAGCTAAACAGCTTTTACATCTAATGATCCATTCCTTATATAGTAATAAAGAAATATTTTTAAGAGAGTTAATATCTAATGCTTCAGATGCGGCAGATAAGCTTAGGTTTGCTGCATTAAAGAATGATTCACTGTATGAAGATGATCCTGATTTAAATATTGTTATTGAATTCGATAGTAAGAAAAAAACTATTACTATCAAAGATAATGGTATCGGAATGACCCGTGATGAAGTTGTTGAAAACTTAGGGACAATAGCCAAATCAGGGACTGCACAATTTCTCGATAGTTTAACTGGGGATGAGAAAAAAGATTCGCAACTTATTGGTCAGTTTGGTGTTGGTTTTTATTCTGCTTTTATTGTTGCGGACAAAGTCGAAGTGCTTACTCGAAAAGCAGGTGAACATAAAGAGCAGGGAGTGCACTGGGAATCGCAGGGCGAAGCTGAATTTAGCATTGAAAATTTAACAAAAGATGATAGAGGTACAACTATCATCTTGCATTTGAAAAAGGACGAAAAAGAATTTGCTGAATCTTTTCGCTTAAGAAGTATCGTTAAAAAGTATGCTGACCATATTTCAATACCGGTAAAAATGGTTAAAGAAGACTTTGGGGAAACTGAAGATAAAGATAAAAAGAAAAAGAAAAAAGACAAAGAATTTGAAGTTGTTAATTCAGCAAAAGCTTTATGGGCTAGACCAAGAGCAGAATTAAAAGCTGAAGAATATAAAGAATTTTATAAGCATGTAAGCCATGATTTCGAAGACCCTCTTGATTGGAGTCACAATAAAGTTGAAGGAAAGCTTGAATATACCTCTTTATTATATATCCCTTCGAAAGCACCTTTTGATTTGTGGAATAGAGATTCTGTTAGAGGCCTAAAACTTTATGTTCAACGCGTTTTTATTATGGATGAAGCGGAACAATTTTTGCCTCTATATTTACGCTTTGTTAAAGGTGTATTGGATTCAAATGATATTTCTTTAAATGTTTCTAGGGAGATTTTACAAAAAGACCCCATAGTAGATTCGATGAAGAGTGCGTTGACAAAACGTGTTCTTGATATGCTTGCGAAAATCAAAAAGAAAGATGCAGAAAAATATCAGGCATTTTGGCAGGAGTTTGGGCAAGTACTCAAAGAAGGTCCCGCCGAGGATGCTAGCAATCGAGAAAAAATTGCTAATCTATTACTTTTTGCTACAACTCACACGGGTGAAGAAAAGCAGGATCAGTCGTTGGCAGATTATGTTTCCCGTATGCAGGAGAACCAAACCAAAATTTATTATATAACCAGTGAAACTCATAATACGGCTAAAAACAGTCCTCATCTGGAAGTTTTTAATAAGAAAGGAGTTGAGGTCTTATTATTGTCAGATCGTGTAGATGAATGGTTAATGAATCATTTAATGGAATATGACGGCAAACAGTTTCAGGACATTACTAAAGGCAAGTTGGATTTAGGTGAACTTGATAGCGAAGAAGATAAAAAACAGCAAGAAAAAACTGACAAGAAAGCTAAACCTTTATTAGAGCGTATAGAGAAAGCATTAGGTGAAAAGGTGTCTGAAGTTCGCACAACTAATCGCTTAACTGACTCTCCTGCTTGCATAGCAGTGGGCGAATTCGATATGAATTTACAGATGCGTAAGATAATGGAAGCGGCTGGTCAGGCAGTGCCTGACTCAAAACCTATTTTTGAGATAAACCTTGAGCACCCATTAGTTAAAAAACTCGATAAGGAAAGCGATGAAGATCGTTTTGCTGACCTAACAGCCATACTGTTCGATCAGGCTAATTTGGCTGAAGGTGGCCAATTAGATGACCCAGGCACCTTTATACGTCGCTTAAACAAGCTGGTTTTAGACTTAAGCAAGTAAGCTGGCTAGAACTGATCTATGAGCTTATTTAGAGTTGCACTTGGGCGCATTGCCCGAGTGCACAAGTCGCTGTCAGGTCTATAGTAACCATCAATCTCAGCAGGAGAACCCTGTGCTGTGTTTAGTTCTGCGATAATTGTCTCTTCATTTTCAGTTAGGGCCGATGCCAGTGGAAGAAATAAAGCTTTCAGCTCTTCGTTTTCATTTTGATCAGTAAGCGCCTGCGCCCAGTAAAGAGCGAGATAGAAATGACTGCCGCGATTGTCAATCTCTCCTACTTTACGTGATGGCGATCTATTTTCCATCAGCAACTTACCAGTAGCACTATCTAATGTGTCAGCAAGAGTTTTAGCTGCACTATTATTATTTACTTGGCTGAAATGCTCGTAAGAGGCTGCCAGGGCTAGAAATTCACCTAATGAATCCCAGCGTAAATGGTTTTCTTCAACCAGCTGTTGAACATGTTTAGGTGCAGACCCACCTGCGCCCGTTTCAAACAGCCCGCCACCATTCATAAGAGGCACTATCGAGAGCATTTTTGCGCTAGTACCTAATTCTAAAATAGGGAAAAGATCAGTTAAATAATCTCTTAGTACGTTGCCTGTGACTGAAATGGTGTCTTCGCCTCGCTTCATTCTTTCCAGAGAAAAACGTGTTGCTTCAACCGGAGGCATAATACGTATGTCTAGGCCATTAGTATCATGCTGTAATAAATAAGCATCAACTTTTTCAATTAACTGCCTGTCATGAGCACGGTTTGAATCTAGCCAAAAGATTGTTGGGCTACCAGTGGCTCTAGCTCTATTTACAGCAAGCTTAACCCAATCCTGTATGGGAGCATCCTTTGCCTGACACATGCGCCATATGTCGCCGGCCTCTACATTATGCTCCAGAAGGGTTTCACTGTTTTGGCTCAGCACTCGGACTGTTCCAGCTTCGGCCATTTCAAAGGTTTTATCATGAGAGCCATATTCTTCTGCTTTCTGTGCCATCAGGCCAACATTTGGAATGGTGCCCATAGTTTTGGGGTCAAAAGCACCATGTTCTTTACAAAAAGTAATCGCTTCTTGATAGACGCCAGCATAAGAACGGTCTGGAATTACAGCTTTCATATCTTGAAGCTTGCCTTCTGCATTCCACATTTGGCCGCCAGCTCGAATAGCTGCAGGCATAGAGGCGTCAATAATTACATCGCTTGGAACATGCAGGTTAGTAATGCCTTTGTCTGAGTCGACCATAGCAAGGCTCGGTCTTTTTTCATAACAGGCCTGAATATCTGCCTCAATTTCATCTCTCAGTTCAGCGGGTAATTCTTTAATCTGTTGTAGGATAGTGCCAAAGCCATTGTTGGGGTTCACCCCTAAATTCTTTAATGTATCGGCATGCTTTTCAAACAGGTCTTTGAAATATACAGAAACGACGTGCCCAAATAAGATTGGATCCGAAACCTTCATCATGGTGGCTTTTAAATGCACAGAAAATAACACACCGTTTTCTTTGGCATCTTGCATTTCTGCCTCTAAAAATCGTCTTAAAGCATTGCAACTAAGAACACTGGCATCAATCACTTCGCCATCTAATAAAGGGGCGCTTGATTTAAGCGTTGTTCGATCACCGTTACTGTTTTCAAACTCGATACTGAAGCTGTCATCATGATCCAGAGTGACTGAAGCTTCGCTCCCATAAAAGTCGTGGCTGTCCATACTGGCGACATGAGTTTGTGAGTTACTCGTCCATGCTCCCATTGAATGGGGGTGGTTACGGGCGAATTCTTTAACGGCTCCGGGTGCTCTTCTATCAGAATTCCCCTCTCTCAAAACAGGATTAACAGCACTACCTTTAACTTTGTCATATCGAGTCTTAATATCTTTTTCTTCTTCGTTATTGGGTGATTCAGGGTAGTCTGGCAGGGGATAGCCTTTATCCTGAAGCTCCTTGATGCATGCCAGTAATTGCGGCATGGATGCACTAATATTGGGTAATTTAATAATGTTTGCTTCTGGCCTCTTTGCCAATTCACCCAATTCAGCTAAATCGTCAGATTGCTTTTGCTCTTCAGAACAAAACTCTGGGAAAACAGCTAGAATTCGACCTGAAAGTGAAATATCTCGTGTTTCAACTTTAATACCGGCAGCTTTTGAGAATGCACTTACGATCGGCAATAAAGAGTAGGTGGCCAGGGCTGGAGCTTCGTCAGTTTGTGTATAAATAATAGTCGCTTTGTCAGACATGCTGTTCCTTGAGTTTTTTGCTGAGATTAATTTATGTTGGTTTAGCAATTCGCAGGGCTCTATTTTTTGAGGCAGCGATTATAGCAATAAGAGGGTCTGCCTAATAGTTTAAACTGCTTTATAAGATTAATTTTTCACATTTTGTCTAATGTTTCTATCCCTAGCAGTGACAAGCCTTGTTTTAAAGTTAAGGCTGTTAGTTGGCATAGTCCTAAGCGCGAGTTCATTACTTCGCCTTCAGATTTTAAAACAGGACAGGCTTCATAAAAGTTCATGAAATTTCCCGCAAGCTCATAGAGATATAAGCAGAGCTGATTGGGGTAACAGTCTATTAATAATGCTTCTACTACTTCAGTGAACTGCATTAGTTTGAGTGCCAAGACCTTTTCTTCAGGACTTTCTATAGATATTTGATATTCTGCATCAGGGTCAAGTTGTGCACGTCTAAAAATGCTGCGTATACGGGCAAAAGCATACAGTAAATAAGGTGCAGTATTGCCTTCGAATGAGAGCATGCTGTCCCAGTCAAAAATGTAGTCGCTATTTCTGTTTTTAGATAGGTCAGCATATTTTATTGCTGAAATGCCAACAATATCTGCAATTCTTTGTTTTTCTGCCTCACTTAAATCAGGGTTTTTGGACTCTACTAGTCTAAATGCACGCTCTATACCTTCTTCAATAAGGTCAATTAGCTTTATGGTGTCGCCACTTCTTGTTTTGAAGGGTTTACCATCCTTACCCATCATAGTGCCATAGCTTAAGTGTTCAAGTGAGCATTCCTCGTCAGCCATGCCTGCTAGTTTGGCGATACTGAATACTTGTTGAAAATGCAGCCCTTGACGTGCGTCAACGACATATAAAACTCGATCAGCATTCAAGGTGTGGCTGCGATGTTCAATGCCCGCCAAATCAGTTGTTGCATAAAGGTAACCGCCGCCCGATTTCTGAACGATTGCAGGTAAAACATCACCATCTTTGTTTTTGAATTCGTCAAGAAAAACGCAACGGGCCCCATCAGATTCGGTTAGAAGTCCTTTTTTTTCAAGCGTCTCTATAACACCTGCCAATTTGTTGTTATAAAAACTTTCAGGGACAACATCTTTTTCTGTTAGCGTGATGTTGAGTTTTTTATATAGTTCTTGGCAATGCTGAATAGAAATATCAATAAAAGACTTCCAGAGTTTAAGACATTGCTCATCACCGGCTTGAAGTTTCACTACATTTTCACGAGAGCTGGCAGCAAAATCTGGATCGCTATCAAAGCGTTTTTTTGCAGCGCGGTAGAATGTCTCCAGATTACTTAATTCAGTAGTTGCGCCACCTTTTTCAAGCATATAGGTGATCAGCATACCGAATTGGGTTCCCCAGTCGCCAAAGTGATTTTGTCTGATTAAGTTGTGACCCATCCACTCGAAAGTGCGAGCTATAGCGTCGCCGATGATAGTGCCGCGCAAATGGCCAACATGCATTTCTTTAGCCAGGTTGGGTGATGAGTAATCAATGACAACAGTTTGTGTATTAATGCTTGGTTTAACAAGCTGGCTCTTATTCAGTAAATTGAGTTGCTGGCTTAAAAATTCCTTGCTGATGCTTATATTAATAAAACCCGGACCAGCGATATCGACTTTCTCGGCAAATTCACTCAAATCAAGATGACTATTTACTTTTTCAGCTAATTCTCTAGGATTTTGTCTTAGCCGTTTAGCAAGGGCCATGACACCATTTGCCTGATAGTCGCCAAATTGAACAGATTTAGAGTGATTGACCAGAGCCTGGCAATCAGGCTCTCCTGAAATATCAGATAGGGCCTGTGAAATCTGCTGGTCTAGGGTGTGTTTGAGGTTCATTAAAAATAGCTAAAATTTAGAGAGTCGGTAAAAGAGGGCGAATTTTACACGAAAGGTCTAAGTGGGTCAGTAAGTTATATACTTTTAAAAGACCTCCATGCCTATACAATCAAAAACTATGAATTTTTTCTTACTAATCAGTGGTTAATTGGTTAAAGTAGGAGCAAGTAAAACTAATAAAACAAATAAAGTTAGTGAAGAATGTCATGAAAACAATACTTAAAAAAGATATTTCCTTTCTTGAAGCATACCAGCCTTACTTAAAGTCTTTGAAGTTAACTCCAAAAGAGCTTAGTCGTCGAAAATTCTTGCAGGTGTCTGGAGCAACAGGTGTCAGTTTCTCATTAGCTTCATTCCTGCCTGCCAACAAATCACGGGCTGCTGAGTCAGATAGCTCGGAATATCTTGAGCTAAATGCATTTGTAGAAGTCGATGCCAGTGGTTCTATAAGGCTATATGCCCATACTCCGGAGAAAGGCCAAGGCATAAAAACCTCCTTGCCTATGATTATTGCTGAAGAGCTAGGGGCTGATTGGAATGATGTGACAGTCGTGAGGGCTCCTATGAATGAAGCTCGTTACGGTGCTCAAAGGGCTGGCGGATCTACCTCAACGCCTAGAGAGTGGAATCCTATGCGTCGTGCTGGAGCTGCAGCAAGAGTCATGTTTATTTCGGCAGCAGCAAAACAGATGTCAGTAAACCCTGGCTTGCTCTATACGGAAAACAGCCAGGTAATAAACAGAGATTCCGGGGAGAGCATAGATTTTTCTGAATTGGCTCTAGCAGCGGCGCTGGAGCCTATTCCTGATGTTGATTCGCTGGTATTCAAAGATCGCAGTGATTACAAGCTGATAGGAACACGTGTTGGGGATGTTGATAACTTCACTATGGTTACTGGTGGCGGAGGTTTATATGGCTCGGATATTCAACTGCCGAACATGCTTTATGCTGTCTATGAAAAATGTCCCGCAACCTATGGCAGAGTCCTGAATGCGAATTTAGATTATATTAAATCCAGACCGGGCATCGTCGATGCCTTTTTGGTAGAAGGAAATGATAATGTAGGCGAATTACTCGACGGAGTTGCCATCGTCGCTCGTTCCACCTGGCAGGCTTTTCAGGCCAAGCAAGAACTAGAAGTTGAGTGGGATACTTCCAGTGCTTCAACTGACGATAATGAGGAAATCTATTCACGAGCCATGGAGATCGCTAATGCTCCTTGGCCTCAGGAATTGCAAACAGTTGCTACTGGTGATGTGGAGCAGCAATACCAAAACAGCAACACCAAAGTGATAGAAAGTAATTATCGATTTCCCTACCTGGCTCATGCCTGTATGGAGCCCATGAATTGCACAGCCCACTATCATCGTGAAAATAACAGTCTAGATATCTGGGCACCAACCAGACAGCCTGGCATAACCTTAAGCTCAGTTGAAAATGTATTCGATATTCCGCAGGAAAAGATAAGCTTGCACCAAATGCGTATGGGCGGATCCTTTGGACGAAGGCGCTTACAGGACTACTCTTGTGAAGTAACAGCTATCGCGAAACGTTTTGATGTGCCAGTCAAATTGCTCTGGACTCGTGAAGACGACATGATTCATGATCAATATCGACCTGGCGGCGTTTACGCTTTTAAGGGAGCGGTTAGCCGAGAAGGTAGACCGGTAGCAATGCAAACCCATCTAATTGGACCTTCTGTTAGGGGACGAGCTACCGCTGGCACACGCCTTGCAGATAGTGAGTTTCCAGCACTCAATATTGATAATTTCAGGGCAGCTGTTTCTCTTATTGATACAAATACTCCGACAGGATCTTGGCGCGCTCCAGGTTCAAATGCCACTGGTTGGGCTGTGCAAAGTTTTATCGCAGAAATGGCTCATGCAGCAGGTAGAGATCATGTTGATTTTTTAATAGAAATGATGGGGGCTTCACGCTGGTTTGAGCCTGGAAATATCAATTCGCTGAATACCGGCCGAGCTGTTGATGTCATTCAGCTCGTAGCAGAAAAAAGTGGCTGGGGAAAAACGCTACCGGTAGGTCACGGAATGGGTTTTGCTTTCCATTTTAGCCATGCTGGTCATGTTGCTGAGGTTGTTGAGCTTAGTATTGATGGCAGCAAGAAAATTACTATTCATAAAATCACGGTTGCATTGGATATTGGTCCGATCATTAATTTAAGCGGAGCCCTCAAACAAGTAGAGGGTGGTGCAACCGATGGTTTAAGTTCCATGCTTGATCTGGAGATCAGTATGCAGGGAGGGGTAGTCCAGCAAGAAAACTTTCATCAATACAATATACTGAGAATGCGTAATGCACCCTTGAACATAGAAACCCATTTCATTCAAAGCGAATATGATCCAACGGGCCTGGGTGAGCCTGTGCTACCCCCGTTAATGCCGGCAGTAACAAATGCAATTTTTGCTGTAAACGGTGAAAGGATAAGGACTCTGCCTTTAAGCAAGGAGGGGTATACAATTTAGCTTATTATTCTGAATAATCTAAACTGCTATTCTGATTAGCAAGAAAAAAGGCGCCCTTTGGCGCCTTTTTGTTTATGTTTAGCTTTAAATAACGGTAATTGCCTTATTGCGCAAAGCAAAAGAAGTAGCCGTTACCTCCGGTGGCAATAAGGTTGTCCTGACTGCACCCTCTTGATGGATGAGCTGAGTTCCATGATTCAGGGATAACGCCACCACCTGTTCGGTCAAAATGCCCCACACTCGCACTGCCATCTTCTGAGTTAGTCATCCAGTTATTACAGGTATTGGCAGAAGCTGTTCCATCAGGGTTTGACCCAGTCAGAATGTCATGTTGGTTAGGCTGATCTCCGCGACCATTAACGATGTTGCCCAATTCATTTAAGGCCGTTTGCTTGGTGAAATTGACATTACTGTAATGTAAGTCAGCGAGGCTGCGAGCGACTAGCTGACCTTCAGCGTTATACCATGGGCCTTGGCCAATACGATCACGAGCATCTACTCCGTTAGCGCCATTGGTGCTTAAATAGGCTCGCCAAGTTTTACCTGAAGAGCCTGCTGCTGCAGCCAGCGAAGCGCAATGAGCATCAGCACCTGCTAAGCCACCCAGATTCGCGCCATCACCAAGACCAACGCTGGTGATAAAAAAGCTCATGCTGGTGTCTTCATCGCCTTGTGCAGGCTGAGCATTAGCGGACAGGGAGCCTAGGGCAAGCAATCCAGCAACACCTAATAATTTGATTTTCATATACTTCTCCAGAGAGTTATTCTTATTTTGAACATTGTTGTATGAAAGCAGGAAGCTCACATAGAGCAATGTAAATGTCAATATAAACTAATAATCTTTAAGGATTGTTACATTACTCCGCTTTGAAAAATAGGCGAAGAAAGCTAGGTTGGGAATGGGTGTTATTCGATTATTATATTTAAATATATTTCATAAAATATATTTAATACAGATAGATAAACTATATACTTAAAGTTAATTATAATTTATGTTATGGGCGCTATTGCTGATGCAAAAATTAAAGAGTTGGAATGCTGTCAATCTTATAGCTAATGTCAGCAAAAAAAGCATGAAGTGCTTTTGCTTAATTAGCTGAATTTAAATCATGATTCATATCGAGAGCCGGTTGATCGGCTCTTGGTTTGCCTACAACGACTGCGGGGATGCCGGCCACAGTGGTATGTGGGTCAACATCTTTAAGTACTACGCTACCGGCACCTACTTTAGCGCCTTCTCCAACAGTGACATTGCCAATAATTTGAGCGCCGGAACCGATTAAGACGCCTGAGCGGATTTTGGGGTGCCTATCCCCAGTCTCATTACCGGTTCCACCGAGTGTAACTCCTTGCATGATAGAAATATTATCTTCAAGCACGCACGTTTCGCCTATTACGATCCCTGTCGCGTGGTCTACCATGATGCCTGAGCCAATTTTCGCTGCGGGATGGATATCTACTGCAAAAACCTCTGAGCTTAAGCTTTGTAAATAAAGGGCAAGGTTTTGTCGCTCTTGTCGCCATAACCAATTGGCTACCCTGTATGCTTGAACGGCCTGAAAGCCTTTAAAATAAAGCATAATATCAGCATGAGCCCTGACGGCAGGATCACGTTGTTTGGTTGCGATAAGGTCGTTCAACACAGCGTTAATAAGAGAGCTATCCACCATAAACGCCTCTAGCATAAGCTGCTTAATTGTACTTACAGGAACATCATCAGAAGCAAGCTTGCTGGCCAGTAAATCACTCATGGCTGATTCCAAGCTATCATGTTGATGAACTCGTTTGCTGAAAAAGCTTGCAAGCACCGGTTCATGCATTATTTGTTCGTTTATTTCATCTTTGATGGTAGCCCAGATTTTTTCTGGCATAAGATCACCTATTAAATAGACCTCTGTGAAGGGCTTGCGATTCTATAGTATGTCTTAAGGGCTCGCAATTAAGGTATGCTGGTTTTGTGATAGTAGAGCTGCTAATCTTCCGCGCAAAATCAGATAGCTTATAGCTAGTTATAGCCAAACCGCTTATTGAGGAAATATGAAAGCCAAAAATGTTGCTGTATTGGGAGGTGGTAGTTTCGGTACTGTCATTGCCAATATTATAGCTCAAAACGGGCATAATACCTTGCTATGGATGCGTGATGCAGAGCAGGTTGAAACCCTGAATCGCGACCGTGAAAACCTAAGTTATCTCCCTGGTTTCACCTTACACGAAAATATCAAAGCGATAGAAAGCCTGGAAATGGCTGTTGCTGAGGCTGACATGGTTTTTGTCGCGGTTCCCAGTTCAGGTTTTAGAAAAGTAGTTAGGCAAATGCAGCCTTTTGTAAAAGAGGGGGTTATTTTGGTCAGTCTGACCAAGGGTATAGAACCTGAGACCTTCAAGTTAATGAGCCAGATTCTTGCGGAAGAAGTCCCCAAGGCTAGGGTGGCTGTTGTTAGTGGTCCAAATTTAGCTAAGGAAATTGCAAATTCAACGCCAACCGGGACTGTAGTGGCCAGTACAGACGCTAAAGTCAGAACTTTGGTTCAAAAAACGCTTAGATCTTTAACTTTTCGAGTATATGCGAATGACGATATGCTCGGAGTCGAACTCGGGGGATCTTTAAAAAATATTTATGCTATTTTGGCAGGGATGGCTGAATCTCGGGGTATGGGGCATAACACGAATTCGATGTTAGTTACTCGTAGCCTGACTGAAATGGCTCGCTTTGGTCTGGCTCTGGGGGCTGACCCAATGACATTTTTAGGCTTGTCGGGAGTAGGAGATCTTATCGTAACCTGTTCTACTCCTCTTAGCCGTAATTTCCGAGTGGGCAAAGCTTTAGGTGAGGGTAAGAGCGTTGAGGCTGCGTTAGCGGCCATAGGTCAAGTAGCTGAGGGTGTTAATACTCTGAAGCAAGCGGTTGATAAAGCAAAGATTTTGAATATCGAAATGCCTCTTGCACAGGGGCTTTACGAAATTATCTATAACAATCAGGATATAGAACATATAATAAGTTCATTATTGCTGGAAGAACGCGGTTTAGATGTAGAATTTGTAGCTGGCCAAGCGAAAAAATTGGAATAAAATGGACTGGATAAGTCAGTAAAACCCAGCGAACAGCAAGTAGAATCCAACAGTAAGCAGTATAGTGACTTCACTTCGGTATGGTTAACAGGAGCTAGACATGAACGAACAAGGTGAACAAATCAAAAAGAACTTTCTCCAGCAATGGATCAGATTGGCTTTTGTTGTGCTATACATTATCGTGTTTGGATTATTATGGCGCTTTATCGCGGTTTTGCTGCTTGTCGTCATTATTCTACAATCTTTGCATAGAGTAATTGCCGCAGAAAACAACAGTAGCTTGCTCACCTTTAGCGAGGGGCTGGGTAATTTTTTATTGAAAGTTCTCCATTATGTTTTGTATTTAAGCGATGATAAACCTATTGATTTTGATGCTTTTTTTAGTCAAACAAATAACAGCTCCAAAGTCACAGAAGAAATGCCTCCCCAGCCTGAAGATGCCGAAGATAATATCTCTGCTAGCAGTGAAGCCGTTAGCCCCAGTACTTCTGAGTCTTATGCGGATAGTGTAGCCGAAGATGTTGATACACAAGCAGTCTCTGAGGATAAAGCTTCTGAGGATGATGTCTTTGCCGATATCAGTTTTACCGAGAAAGTGAATGATGATGCCGGAACAACTGAGGATTCAGATAGCGCCGCTGATCAAGATGAGCAGCTTAAAAAGCCCGAGTAAGATTGATTTAAGCACTTAAATTTCTTCAATTTCTTCGAGACAGGCAATCTTTCATTAGCCATGTATGTTTACCTTTTACGTCATGGGCAAGCAACTCATACTGCAGGGCTAGACTCGCAACGCACTCTAAGTCCATTGGGCATCGAAAATATCAAGTATCTGGCTAAGGCTTTTGTAGCAGGGGGCTATAAAATCGATAGTTGCTTTGCAAGCCCCTACCTTAGGGCGCAGCAAACCGCCGAATTATTTTTAAAGGAAACAGATTTGGCTGTTGCCATAGAAACTAATGGTATTTTGAAGCCTGATAATAATCCGCTTACTCCTATTGGCTTGCTTCAGGAAATCGAAGACGGCAATAAAGAATCCAATATTTTGTTAGTTGGGCATAACCCGTATCTATCGGAGCTATATACGATATTAACTCAGGCCCGCAATACTTATGCGGCAAAAATACTTGCCCCCGGCGAGCTCTGTGGAATTCATTTTGACTTTATTGGTTTGGGTTTGGGTAAGGACGTCTTGAATGTTTCTCCGGCCAAAAATTGAAATACTTCTTAATTAATTAAAGTCAGAAACTCGGTACGAGTACTCTGCCTGTCTCTAAAAGCACCCAACATGCAGGATGTTGTCATAACTGAGTTTTGTTTTTCAACGCCTCGCATCATCATACACATATGCTGTGATTCAATAATCACACCTACACCTAAAGCATCAGTAATATCTAGAATACTTTCAGCAATTTGCTGAGTAAGATGCTCTTGGATTTGCAAGCGTCTGGCAAACATATCTACGATGCGCGCAACTTTTGAAAGTCCGATAACCTTATTGTCAGGAAGGTAGGCTACATGACACTTTCCAATGAAGGGTAGCAGGTGGTGCTCACACAAAGAATACAATTCAATGTTCTTTACGATAACCATCTCGTTAGAGTTGGTCGGGAAGAGGGCGTCATTAACAATTTCTTCAATATTTTCATGATAACCCTTGGTCAGGAATTCCATGGCCTTGGCCGCCCTGGCCGGAGTATCAACCAAGCCTGGTCTATCGAGATCTTCGCCGAGCTCTTTAATGACTTTGCGGTAAGCTTTTTCTATTTCATTATTCATAGGTTTTATACTTCGTTCTCAGTAAACTGCGCACCCTACTTGAATGCATTTATTAGGTAAAGTTGTTCTATGCTTTTTAATACGAGTCAAACATTAAAACAGATTGTCACTATAGCAAGCAAAGAGCTTGAGAAGGCTGATTTATCCTTTGGGCATGGGACAGACAATGCATGGGACGAGGCTTGCTGGTTAGTAGAAGGCCTGTTAAAAGCTAATGGTGAAGGGTTAATTAAAGAAGAAATGACGCTGAATGATGAGGTTTTAAGCCAACTAGAAAATGCTCTTATACAAAGAATTGACAAGAAAATCCCTACTGCATATCTGCTAAACGAGGCCTGGTTTGCAGGTCTGCCTTACTACATTAATGAAAAGGTTATTATTCCGCGTTCACCAATTGCAGAACTTATCAATAACCGTTTCAAGCCATTGTTAAAGCAAGATCCTGTATCAATTTTAGACTTGTGCTGTGGCAGTGGCTGCATTGGTTTGGCCAGTTTAGCTGAATTCCCTGAGGCTAAGGCTGTGCTGGCTGACTTGTCAGAAGATGCCTTGCAGGTGGCTGCTGTGAATATCAAGAAGCATCATTTGAAGGATCGCTGCCTTATTAGGCAAAGTGATTTGTTTAGTGATTTGGATGGCATGAAAGGCTCCTTTGATTTGATTATAAGTAATCCTCCGTATGTCGGAGTCACGGAGTATAAGGATTTGCCCGCGGAATATAAGCATGAACCGGCAATGGCGCTTTTGTCAGAGAAAAATGGCCTGGAAATACCCATTCAAATTTTAAGATCTGCTTCGGATTACCTGACTACAGAGGGCATTTTAATTCTCGAAGTTGGTAATAGCATGCAGCTCTTGATAGATAGTTATCCTGATGCTCCATTTCTATGGCTTGAGTTTGATTATGGTGGGCAGGGAGTACTGGCTTTAAGTCATGCTGAATTACGCAAATATAAGTTTTAAGTGTCTCTGGAAGCTTCATGGTCTTGCTCCTGAGAATAGCATAGATATTTTGCACAATGCTTTGTAGTCATCGCAGCAAGTAAAGCCCTAGAATGAGAGACTTTGGGAGACCAATACTCTATAATATCGCGCCTCTAATTGCTCCATAGGCCTTTCATTTCGGGATTAAAACAGCATGTCAGGAAATACTATAGGCAAACTTTTTGCAGTAACAAGCTTTGGTGAAAGCCATGGGCCTGCTTTAGGCTGCATTGTTGATGGCTGCCCTCCGGGGCTTGAGCTAAGTGAAGCTGATATTCAAACTGATCTGGATCGCCGCAAACCGGGAACCTCTCGTTTTACTACCCAGCGTAAAGAAGACGATCAGGTCAAAATATTGTCAGGTGTTTTTGAAGGAAAGACCACTGGTGCCCCAATCGGTATGCTGATCGAAAATACTGATCAGAAAAGCAAAGACTATAGCAGTATTAAAGATATATTTAGGCCCGCTCATGCAGATTATACTTATGCACAAAAATACGGCATTCGGGATTATCGTGGAGGCGGCCGATCATCAGCCAGAGAGACGGCAATGAGAGTTGCAGCCGGAGCAATCGCCAAAAAGTATTTGCAGGAGCAATATGGATTGCTTGTTCGCGGTTATTTGTCACAATTAGGGCCTATTAAAGCCGAAAATATCGATTGGGATGAGGTGCACAACAACCCATTTTTCTGCCCCGATGTTTCTAAAGTGTCCGAAATGGAAGACTATATGAGCAAGCTTTCCAAGGAAGGGAACTCAATTGGCGCTAAAATCACGGTAGTAGCCAGTTCGGTGCCGGTAGGTTTGGGTGAGCCAGTTTTTGACAGGCTGGACGCTGAGATTGCCCATGGTCTGATGAGTATTAATGCCGTTAAAGGTGTGGAAATAGGTTCCGGGTTTTCATCCGTTGAGCAAAAAGGTACGGAGCATCGCGATTTAATGCGCCCTGAAGGCTTTGTATCCAATAATGCCGGAGGTATAGTGGGTGGAATTTCAACGGGACAGGACATTATTGCTCATCTTGCGCTGAAGCCGACTTCAAGCTTAAGAATTCCTGGTGAGAGTATTGATGTTCATGGGAACCCTACTGAAGTTGTGACTACTGGAAGGCATGATCCTTGTGTGGGAATACGGGCAACTCCTATTGCCGAGGCAATGCTTGCAATTACTCTGATGGATCACTTAATGCGGCATCGAGCCCAGAACAGCGGGGTTGAATCTAAAACTCCGATTCTGCCAGCAAGTTTTTAATTGAACCGCCTAATATGTAAAACTAGGTAAACTGATAGTAACTTTGGATAAAACCCTTATGACTGGTAAAACCTTATACGATAAATTATGGGATAGTCATCTTGTGAAAGACCTGGATGATGGCACTTCTTTAATTTACATAGATCTTCAATATATTCACGAAGTAACTTCTCCGCAGGCATTTGAAGGTTTGCGCTTGGCAAAACGAAATGCCTGGCGTTCAGAAGCAAATATGGCGACTCCTGACCACAATGTCCCCACCACGACATCTGAACGTGAGCAGGGCGTAGAAGGCATTGTAGACCCGGTCTCCAAGATACAGGTTAAGTCATTGGATGCAAATTGCTCTGAATTTGGCATCAATGAATTCACGATAGATGATCCCCGACATGGAATTGTCCATGTTATAGGTCCTGAGCAGGGTAGAACCCAGCCAGGGATGACCATAGTTTGTGGTGATTCACATACATCAACGCATGGTGCTTTGGCTGCATTAGCTCACGGGATTGGAACTTCAGAAGTTGAACATGTGCTTGCAAGCCAATGCCTGCAGCAAAGAAAAGCCAAAAACATGCTAGTCAAAATAAACGGGGAACTGGGACAAGGTGTTACTGCTAAGGACCTGGTACTGGCTATTATTGGGAAAATAGGTACAGCTGGTGGTACAGGTTACACCATTGAATTTGGTGGTGATGCAATCAAGGCGCTATCCATTGAGGGGCGTATGACAGTATGTAATATGGCTATTGAGGCTGGCGCCAGAGCCGGGATTGTCGGAGTTGACGATAAGACAATAGACTATCTTAAAGGCAGACCTTTTTCACCAAGCGCTGAACTATGGGATCAAGCTGAATCTGCCTGGAGGCAGCTGCACAGCGATGATGATGCTCATTTTGATAAGGTGATCGAGCTGGAAGCTAACGATATTGAGCCTCAGGTGAGCTGGGGAACTTCACCTGAAATGGTTGCTGCAATAAGCAAAAACATTCCGGATCCTGCCGCTTTGGATAATGCTGCCAAGCGAGGTAATTACGAGCAAGCATTGGTTTATATGGGCTTGGAGGCAAATACTCCCATAAAAGATATAAAAATTGATCGTGTTTTTATAGGCTCTTGTACAAATTCGCGCATCGAAGACTTAAGAGCAGCAGCGGCAGTCGTTAAAGGTCATAAAGTGGCAGAAACCATCAAAGAGGCAATAGTCGTTCCCGGTTCTGGTCTTGTAAAAGCGCAGGCTGAACAAGAAGGCCTTGATAAAATATTCACTGATGCTGGCATGCAATGGCGGGAACCAGGCTGTTCTATGTGTTTGGCGATGAATGCAGATCAATTGGGTGAAGGGGAGCATTGTGCCTCTACTTCAAACCGGAATTTTGAGGGGCGCCAGGGTTTTGGTGGTCGTACACATCTTGTAAGCCCAGCAATGGCGGCAGCCGCAGCGGTAGCGGGTCATTTTGTTGACGTGCGGAATTGGACATAAGATAAGGAAGGTTGGCAAATATGAAAAAGTTTATTAAGGAGAAAGGCATAGTCATACCATTGGATAGGGCCAATGTAGATACGGACTATATTATTCCTAAGCAATTCCTCAAATCCATTAAACGTACTGGTTTTGGCAAGAATTTGTTTGATGAGGCTCGTTATCTGGATAAAGGCTTGCCTGATCAGGATTGCAGCAATCGCCCCTTGAACCCGGATTTTGTCTTGAATCAGCCTCGTTATGCTGGTGGAAGCATACTTTTGGCAAGAGAAAATTTTGGATGCGGGTCAAGCCGGGAACATGCTCCTTGGGCGCTTGAAGATTATGGCATACGCTGCATTATTGCACCCAGTTTTGCCGATATATTTTTTAATAATTGCTTTAAAAATGGATTGTTACCTATTGTTTTAAAAGAAGATATTGTAAATAATATTTTCGAAGAAACTGCTGCTAATGAAGGCTTTGAATTGGAAGTCGACTTGGCTGAGCAGACAATTTTAAAGCCTGATGGGTCAGTGATTAACTTTGAAATTGAAAGTGCTAGAAAGAAGAGCTTACTTAACGGCCTTGATGATATTAGCCTGACTTTACTTCATGCTGAAGATATCAAACGCTTTGAAGAGAACTGGAAACAGAAGTCCCCCTGGCTCTTTGTTTAATTAATCAAGATATTCAATTAAAGATTGCCGGGTATTTCACCCGGCAGTTTTCGTGTAACTGGAGAGTAATAAGAAATAATGAGCGCAAAATATAATGTAGCAATAGCAGGCGCTACCGGAGCAGTGGGGCGGGCTTTAATCAATATACTGGAGCAGCGTAATTTTCCAGTAAACAATTTATATTTGCTCGCGAGTGAGCGCAGTGCTGGTGAAAGGCTGAGCTTTAATAAAAAGCAGTATATCGTTGAAAATATTAAAGAATTTGATTTTTCAAAAGCTCAGATTGGTTTGTTTTCAGCCGGTGCCTCAGTTTCTGCTGAATATGCACCAAAAGCTGCGGCAGCAGGTTGTGTGGTCATAGACAATACGTCACATTTTCGCTATGAAGAAGATATTCCGCTGATAGTGCCAGAAGTGAACTCTGAAAAGATTGCAGATTATAAAAATAAAAATATTATTGCTAATCCGAACTGCTCAACAATACAGATGCTGGTTGCCTTGAAGCCTATATATGATGCTGTAGGTATAAGCCGAATCAATGTGGCAACATATCAGTCAGTATCGGGCACTGGAAAAGAAGCTATTGATGAATTGGCAGGGCAAACAGCCAAATTGCTAAATGGACTAGAACCTGAAATTAATGTGTACCCAAAACAAATTGCCTTCAATGTGTTGCCTCATATAGATGTATTTATGGATAACGGCTACACCAAAGAAGAGATGAAGATGGTCTGGGAAACACAGAAAATATTTTCGGACAATGAGATAGTGGTCAATCCTACTTGTGCCCGTGTACCCTTGTTTTATGCTCATTCCGAAGCGGTTCATATTGAAACCAAAGAGCTTATCTCTGTTGAGGAAGTTCATGCATTAATGGAAAAAGCACCTGGGGTGAAACTCAAAGATAAACGAGAAGATGGCGGATATCCGACTGCTATTGGTGAAGGAACAGACCATGATGAAGTCTGGGTGGGCAGGGTTCGCAAAGATATTTCTCATCCAAAAGGCATAAATTTGTGGATTGTGTCTGATAATTTAAGAAAAGGTGCTGCTTTAAACTCAATTCAGATAGCTGAAGTATTGATAAAAGACTACTTATAATGAATACTTAGAGCTTGAATTAAAAAACTCTCTCACTTCCAGTAAGGATGGAATTATGCTGGTGAACAAGCTTAAGTATCACAGATTAATTATAGGTTTATTAAGCTTTGTCCTTACTGGGTTGCTGCCGAATTTTGCCTTAGCCTTTACGCTTGGCGATATAAGGTTGAATTCTGCCTTAAATGAACCTTTATCCGCTAATATCGAGTTATTAGAACTTGATGGCCTAAATGAAAATCAAATCCTTGTCTCACTTGGTTCGGAGGCTGACCTTGAGCGTGTCGGAGTTGATCCATTACCACTGCTAAATGAATTGGAATTTGAAGTTGATGTGCTTTCTGCTTCAGAAGGAGTGGTTAGAGTGTCAAGCACAGACGCTATCGTTGAGCCATATTTAAATTTTGTTTTAAATGTTCGTTGGCCTTCTGGGCGGGTAATCAGGGAATACACAGTCTTACTGGATTTGCCAACTTTTAGTGCCAACCCGACCCCATCTCCAGCTCCGACTCCAGCTAGAACTGAACCTGCGCCGCGACCCGCCAGTCCTGCTCCTCAAGTTGAACCTGAGCCTGTGCCGCCCCAAATCACTGAAGTGCAGGAAGAAGTGCAGGAACGTCCAGCCCCAGTCATCAATGAGCCAGAGGCTCTCAACCCTGGTCCTGAGACGGTGGTCATTCAGACTGGGGACTCTATGTGGAATATTGCTTTAGCAACTCGCCCAGATAATGATGTGTCAGTCCAGCAGATGATGCTTGCTATTCAACGAGCCAACGCTGGTAGTGATGCATTTATAGGTAATAATATCAATGGTATCAGGGCCGGTAGAGTTCTTCGTATACCAAGCCGTCAAGAGATTAATGCAATTAGCCAGGAGCAAGCTATTACTCAAGTGGCTTTGCAAAACCAGCAATTTTCAAATAATGCCCAGCCTTTGGCAGTAAATGATAGCCAGGGAAGTTCTAATAATGTCAGGGATGAGCTCAGTATTGTCAATAGTACTGCTAACGATGAAGCTGCAAACGCTGAAATCGCAGATTTAAATGCCACTATAGTAAATCTTGAAAGTGAGCTGGCTTTTAGCGAAGAAAATTTAGACAGGGCTTTGCTGGAAAATGAAGAATTAAGAAGCAGGCTGAATGATCTGGAAGAAGAAATAGCCATACTTGAAAATATAATTGCTATCGAAGCACAGCGAATGGCAGAGCTACGGGAATCTCTGGCAGAACAAAACAGCACTGAAGCTTCTGATGCGCTGGCAGTAGCACCACCTCAAAATTCAGCTCCAGCTCCGGTGGCTCCGGCAGAGACTGCTCCAGTAGTTCCCCCGGCACCTGCTCCCAGCCTGATCGCTAATTTATTGAACAGTACGCTAGGTATGATAGTGGCCTTGGTAATATTACTGGCGCTTATCGTTGGCTTTTTAATGCTGCGCAACCGTAAAGCGTCAATTAAGGAAGATGATTTTGATTCGATATTAGCTGAAGAGGCTGAAGCCCTAGAAGAGAGAGAAGCTCTGGAACAGACAAGCTTTTCTACACATTCTGAAGAAGATACGGAGACCGAAGATACGGAGATAGAAGATACGGAGATAGAAGATAGCATTTTTGGTGATGAGACAGCAGATGAAATTTCAGAAGCCGCAACTGATAGTAATGTTGCTGAAGATGCAGAAAAAGTAAGCGAACAGGGTGATCATGATCAGACCGAGCTTTCTGAGTCTGAGGAAGACTTTTTAGCAGAAGACGACAATGATGATTATTTTGCTGATGATGAAGATACCGAAGATGACTTTGATGACGATGAAGAGCCAGTTAAGACCGGTTTTTTAGCAGGCTTGTTTGCTAAATTTTCTCGTAAAAAAGCTGATGAATCAGAGACAGAAGATTTTTTCGATGATGAAGATGAAGACGATGTAAATGAAGACGAAGTAAATGAAGAGGAAACAGCATCTGAACCAAACTTTGAGGCCTTTTCAACAGACTTTGACGAAGATGGAGAGCAGAATCAAGATGATAATCAGGAGGATAATCAGGAGCCAGAAGTTATTGCTGACTCAGATGAAGGCTTGGAAGAAATTGTATTCGATCTGGACGATAGCGGAAGTGATGGTGAAATAGAGTTTCTTGATGAGGATGAGTCTGAAAGCACTGACGCTATAAAAGAGCCGTCTTCACTTGGTAATTTGGGGCTTGATGATGCTATTGCTTTCGATGAAAGTGATGAAGATGAGTTAGAAGTCATCACGGATCAAGATGAAGTTTCTACTAAGCTTGATCTAGCGGTGGCCTACCATGCAATGGATGACATGGAAGGTGCCAAAGAGATTCTTGAAGAAGTCATAGCTGAAGGCAATGAGGCCCAAATAGCTGAAGCTAAAAAACTGCTCAATGAATGGGGTGTTTCATAAGTCCTAAAGTCGGTAGCTCCAATACCAGCCGCATTGCGCTCTGTATAGAATATCAAGGTGGAAGTTTTAATGGTTGGCAGGCTCAAAAAGCTGCCACAATATCTACCGTTCAAGAGACGCTGGAATCTGCAATCTCGCAAGTCGCTGACCAAGCCATAAAAGTTTATTGCGCAGGGCGCACTGATAAAGGTGTTCATGCCAGCGCACAAATAGTTCATTTCGATACAACGAATGAAAGGCCTTTAAAAGCCTGGGTTAAAGGCTGTAATGCTCTTTTGCCGAATACTATCGTGGTGCGATGGGCAAAACAGGTTGATGATGATTTTCATGCCAGATTTTCAGCCTTGAGTAGGCGTTACTGCTACCTTATCTACAATAACAATATTCCAAGTGCCTTATTACAAGGCCAGGTTAGCTTGCAACATTTTCCCTTAAATGAGAAAGCGATGCATGATGCTGCTCAGTATTTGCTAGGGGAAAGAGACTTCAGCAGTTTTCGTGGTGCAGGATGTCAATCAAACACAGCAATGCGAAATGTTAGCTTTACCAAGGTGAAACGAGCAGGGGATTTTATAAAAATAGAGATAAAAGCTAACGCCTTTTTACTACATATGGTCAGAAATATTGTAGGTGTATTGCTAGAAGTAGGTGAGGGGCACCGTGAACCTGAATGGGTAAAATACTTGCTGGAACAGAAAGATCGCCGTCAAGCAGGAATAACAGCTCCACCTGAAGGTCTGTATTTAATAGATGTTGAATATCCAGACAAATATGAATTAGCGCCAGCACCCTGGGTTTTACCATTTTTTAAAAGCTCTTAGCGTTATTCTTTGCTAGAATGCTGTGCTTATTTCAGTAGCTGCAAGTTGTAAAGAAAACTGTGAATATTACTAGAACCCGAATTAAGATTTGTGGCATCACCAGACGCCAGGATGCGCTTGAAGCGGTTAGTTGCGGCGTGGATGCGCTGGGTTTGGTTTTTTACGAACCGAGCCCAAGATATGTTACAGCTGATCAAGCGCGGAATATAGTTCATGACTTGCCAGCTTTTGTCAGTAAGGTTGGCCTTTTTGTTAATGCTGGAGTTGATGAGGTTGCTAATACCCTGGACCAAGTCGATCTCGACTATTTACAATTCCATGGTGATGAAAATGAAGCTTATTGCTCTCAATTCTCAAAACCATTTATCAAAGCGCTGCGTATAAAGTCAGATACAGATATCGTCGAGATTATCTCTCAATACAAGAGTGCTGCCGCCATTTTAATTGATGCCTGGCATCCGGATTTAGCGGGAGGTACTGGAGAGACTTTCGATTGGTCTTTGTTGCAAGGTCTGCCTAAAGACGATGCTCCAGCAATTATTCTGGCTGGAGGCTTAGATCAAAACAACGTTAAAACAGCCCTACGATTACTTAAACCCTATGCTGTAGATGTTAGTTCAGGGGTTGAGGAGAATCCGGGCATTAAGCTGGCAGAAAAAATTCATGATTTTGTATATGAGGTTAATCGAGGTGAATAGTCGTGTCTAAATTAGTAACAGAGCAGCTTTATGAAGGTCCAGATGAGCATGGTCATTTCGGAATCTATGGAGGCATTTTTGTTGGAGAAACACTAATGCCGGCTCTTGAAGAACTTACCAGCGTTTATGCAAAGTTAAAAAAAGACGAAGATTTTTGGCAAGAATTTCATCATGATTTAACCCATTACGTAGGCAGACCATCCCCTCTTTACCACGCAAAAGGCATGACAGAAGCTTTGGGCGGTGCTCAGATTTATTTAAAACGTGAAGACTTAAATCATACTGGCGCTCATAAGGTCAACAACACTATTGGTCAGGCTTTATTAGCTAAAGCTATGGGGAAAACCAGAATCATTGCTGAAACGGGTGCTGGCCAGCATGGTGTTGCTACAGCAACGGTTGCTGCAAGGCTGGGTCTTGAGTGTCATGTTTTTATGGGTTCAGAAGATACCAAACGCCAAGCCGCTAATGTCTATCGCATGAAATTACTGGGTGCTAAGGTTGTAGAAGTTGATTCAGGCTCCAGAACGCTTAAAGATGCCATGAATGAAGCCTTAAGAGATTGGGCCACTAATGTGGATAGTACTTATTACATTATTGGGACAGTAGCAGGTCCGCATCCCTACCCAATGCTGGTTCGGGACTTTCAATCTGTTATCGGAAGGGAAGCTCGTCAACAATCATTGGAGCAATGCGGTCGTTTGCCGGACTCCTTAGTTGCTTGTGTCGGAGGCGGTTCTAATGCAATAGGCTTGTTTTATCCCTTCTTAAAAGACGAAGGAGTTAGGATGATTGGTGTTGAGGCCGGTGGCTTTGGACTGGATACAGGGAAACATGCAGCACCCTTGAATAGAGGAGCTCCGGGAGTCTTGCATGGTAATCGAACCTATCTAATGAACGATGAAGATGGTCAAATACTTGAAACTCACTCGGTTTCTGCGGGGCTTGATTATCCAGGTGTTGGTCCAGAACATGCCTGGCTAAAAGACATTAAGCGGGCTGAATATACAGCGGTTACAGATACTGAAGCCTTGGAAGCCTTTCGTTTTTTAACCAGCAAGGAAGGGATTATACCCGCTCTGGAATCAAGTCATGCTATTGCTTATGCGATGAAAGAAGCGCCAAATTTACCCAAGGATCATATAATGGTCATTAACTTATCAGGTCGCGGCGACAAAGATATGCATACGGTGGCTCAGATTGATGGTATTGAAGTTTAATACACTTCTTCTGCAGTGTTGATATGAAGGTTCTTAGTTAAATGAGTCGAATAAAGAATTGTTTTGAGCAGTTAAAGAGGCAGAATAAAAAAGGTTTTATTCCTTATCTCACGGCTGGCGACCCTAATCTTGAATGTACTTTAAATCTCATGCACGCTTTGGTTAAGGCTGGCGCGGATATTATTGAACTGGGTTTTCCGTTTAGTGACCCTTCTTCCGATGGGCCGGTCATTCAAAGAGCTGTCGAACGCTCCCTAGCGAAACACACCACATTAAAAGATGTGCTAAGCATAGTTAAGCGCTTTAGAGAGGAAAATCAGGATACTCCGGTTGTTTTAATGGGTTACTTAAATCCAATAGAATGTATGGGTTATCAGCACTTCACTGATGCGGCTATAGATTCCGGTGTTGATGGTGTTCTGGCCGTTGATATGCCGCCCGAAGAAGCTCATGAGTTTTTGCAGATTATTCATCGCTCAGTACTGGATTGCATATTTCTGGTCGCACCGACAACGAATGAAAAAAGAGCCCGTCAAATTTGTAAGTTAAGTTCTGGTTATGTCTACTATGTTTCTTTAAAAGGAGTTACTGGTGCTTCACATTTGAACATAGACTCTGTACGAACAAATGTGGGCCTTCTTAAATCTTACAGTGAACTTCCTGTTGGAATTGGTTTCGGTATAAAAGATGTAGAAACTGCCGCTAGTCTGGGAGAGCTGGCAGATGCTATTGTTGTGGGTAGCGCTTTAGTTAATCTTATAGCAGAGTTAAAAGATGACTATAATTACAGTCGAGATGAATTATTTGAACATATTGATTTAATTGCACAAATGCGACTTGGACTTGATAATAAGTAAGGCTCAATAAAGGATGCTGATATGAGTTGGATAAATAAAATCCTGCCTTCAAAAATCAAAACTGATACAGAAACAAAAAATCGAAATATACCCGAAGGCCTGTGGAAAAAATGTCCTCGCTGCGATGCTGTTCTGTATAGCTCAAGCTTAGCTGAAAATAATGATATCTGTCCTAAATGTGATCACCATTTAAGAATATCTGCTCGCCGTCGTGTGGATATTTTTCTTGATACGGAAGATCGAATCGAATTAGGAAAAGATATTGAACCCAACGACATCCTGAAATTTAAAGATCTAAAAAAATATAAAGATCGACTGGTTGCTGCAAAGAAAGCAACAGGTGAAAATGATGCATTGATTGTGGTCCAAGGAAAGTTAAAAGGTCATCCTGTTGTGGTCGTTGCTTTTGAATTTGGCTTTATAGGTGGATCAATGGGAGCTGTTGTAGGTGAAAAGTTTGTTATAGCTGTCAATAAGTGCCTGGAAGAAAACCTTCCACTAGTTTGTTTTGCAACCAGTGGTGGTGCTCGAATGCAGGAAGCGCTTGTTTCTTTAATGCAGATGCCAAAAACATCCGCCGCCTTGGAACGAATGAAACAAAAAGGGCTACTTTACATCTCGGTATTAGTAGACCCCGTATATGGTGGAGTGTCAGCAAGTCTTGCGATGCTTGGAGATATCAATGTTGCTGAGCCCAATGCGCTGATAGGCTTTGCTGGTCAGGATGTGATCAGGCAGACTGTGAGAGAAAATCTTCCGGAAGGTTTTCAGCGTTCAGAATTTTTATTGGAGCACGGTGCAATCGATATGATAGTGCATCGTAAGGATATGAGAGATAAACTTAACTCTCTCATAACTAAATTCATGCATACTCATACTGCCCAGGCAAATTAATTATTCTGACAGGAAAGTCATGGGCTTAGCTGGTTGGCTTACTTACCTTGAAAGTTTAAACCCCGATAAAATTGAACTGGGGCTTGATAGGATAAGACAGGTAGCAGATAAACTTAATCTAGACTTCAGCTCTAAAACCATTGTCAGTATTGCTGGTACAAATGGTAAAGGCTCTACTTCCTGCTTTTTGCAGAGTTTGCTCCTGGCTTCGGGAAAAACCACAGGCCTATACTCTTCACCACACTTGTTAAAATACAATGAAAGAATCACCATCAATGGAAAATATGTCGATGATTCTTCCTTGTGTCGTGCATTTTCTCGTGTCGAACAGGCTAGGGAAGCAACTAATCTTACTTATTTTGAATTTGGCACGCTTGCGGCCTTGCTTATTTTTGCTGAAAGGCAGCTGGATTACATTATCCTCGAAGTTGGCTTGGGCGGGCGCCTGGATGCTGTCAACATCATTGATGCAGACTTATCGATCATTACCAATATTGCCCTAGACCATACTGAATGGCTGGGCGATACTCGTGAAAAAATAGCCTTTGAAAAAGCGGGCATCATCAGGCAGAAAAAGCCTGTTATTTTTGGTGAAAAAGATATCCCGGAATCCTTGCATAAGCAGGTAGGGCTATTGGATGCACAATTGTACCTTTTAGGTAGGGAGTTCGACTGGCATATTTCAGAGAGGCATTGGTTATGGCAAGGCCTTGATAGTAAGAAAAAAAACCGCCAGGTTGAAATTGATATCAATCCAGGCTCTTTAGTTGATTTCTTTCCCCAAAACGCCGCCCTGGCCCTGCAAGCTATGTTTCTTTTAGATCTTGATATTTCCAATGAAAATTTAAACGCAGGTATTTCTCAGGCTGTACTAATGGGACGTTTTCAAATAATAGACAGGGGGTATGTCCTGCTTCTTGATGTGGCTCATAACCCGCATGCAGCAAAGCATGTGGCAGAAAATATTAAACGCTACTTTCCCAAAAATAATATCCATGTTGTTTTGGCCATGCTGGTTGATAAAGACATTGAGCAAACATTGCTTAATCTGCAAAAAATATCATCTTCGTGGTATGTGGCGAGTCTTAAAAACAGCAGAGGTTCTGAAGCAAAAATGCTATATAATATGCTACAAATTTCTTCACAGAATAGTGTCTCTATGTTTGAATCTGTGCAAGAAGCATTTCATAAGGCTGAGCAGGATATGCAGAGGGATGATGTGTTACTGGTCACTGGATCGTTCTATACTATAGCTTCTGTTTTGGAGTTGATTTGAGCCAAGCAATGAAACAAAGACTTGTAGGAGCAATAGTGCTTGGCTGTCTTGCCATCATTTTTCTTCCCATTTTATTGGATGGAGAAGGTGTCTCCCCGCCTGAAATGAACATTGTTATACCTGCTGCTCCTGCATTTCCTGAACCCTTAGAACTTGAGCCAGAAAGACCCGTCATTCATAGTGATACAGATACTTTAAGCGTCAATAACGAATCAGGAGTGCCTGTTGTTGATGCCATTCCTGTTGATTCTGGCGATGCTGCGACAGACTCTGAATCGTTTCCAGGGCTGGATATAGAAGGCTTGCCTGAAGCCTGGAGTGTACGTCTAGGCTTATTCGGAGAGAGCGCCAATGCAGAAGCCTTGGTTGCAGATCTACTCGGCCAGGGCTATAGAGCTTATAGTGACTCTTTGTCTACTTCACAGGGGGAGCTTACAGCAGTTTTGGTTGGGCCTGTTATTACTAGGGATGAGGCTGAATCATTACGCAATGAATTATCGAACAGCTTCAACCTTGATGCGCTTATCGTTGAATTTAGTATTGACGATAGCAATCTGTAAATGGGGAAAGTGTGACAGTCGCTGATATCAGTATTCTCATTATTATCGTTATTTCTATGTTGCTTGGGTTATGGCGCGGTCTAGTTAAAGAGGCTTTTTCTTTGCTAGCCTGGGTGGCTGCAGTTTTCGTCGCAGGTTTTTTTAGCGCCCCCCTGGCTGATTTAATGGTGAATATGCTTGAAAATGCCACAGTACGAAGAGTTTTAGCTTCAACAATCTTATTTATCCTGGTTATGTTTGTTGGGACTCTACTGGGAAACTTTATGTCAAAGTTGAGTACAGCAATTGGCTTAAAAGGTGTCGATAGGGCTTTAGGCTCACTATTCGGAGTGTTAAGAGGCACAATAATTGTTTTGCTGGTTTTATTTTTGACAACACCTTTTGAGTTTAGTCAGCCCTGGTATGAGGACTCATTTTTAGTGCCTTATATGATGGTTGTTTTGGAAAATGTTGCAGAATTAGCTGATTATGAGTTGACGACGCCAGTCATTGATCCGGCAATAATAGATCCGTCATTAATTGACGCAACTGAAATGGATATAGATACACTCAATGAATTATTGTAAAAGTAAAAATTAAGATTACTGGAGAATAAACAGGGTGAGAACAAATAGGGGTTTAGCATGTGTGGATTAGTCGGCATTGTAGGCAAGTCTAATGTTAATTTGACTTTATACGATAGCCTCACGGTGCTTCAGCATCGAGGACAGGATGCGGCGGGCATTGTAACTAGTGAACATGGTAAATTAAATTTACGCAAAGATAATGGGCTAGTGCGGGATGTTTTTCGTTCCAGCCATATGCGTAATCTGACAGGCAACATGGGCATCGGGCATGTCCGCTATCCTACTGCAGGAAGCTCCGGCCCAGCCCAAGCTCAGCCTCTCTATGTGAATTCTCCTTATGGCATTAGCCTTGCCCATAACGGCAATTTAACCAACGCCAAGGAGTTAAGTGATGATATTTTTAAAGATGACCTTCGGCATCTAAACACTGATTCTGATTCCGAGGTGCTATTGAATGTATTTGCGCATGAGTTACAGCAACTGCATAAAATTAAGCCAACTGCTGAAGATGTATTTGCTGCAATACGTGGCGTTCATAAGCGTTGTCGAGGAGCCTATGCTGCTGTCGCGATGTTGGTTGGTTACGGCATAGTTGGTTTTAGAGATAAGCACGGAATTCGGCCTCTGGTTTTTGGAGAAAAGCGCACTCGAAAGGGAGTTGAATATATGCTTGCCTCGGAAAGTGTCGCGCTTGATTCACAAGGCTATAAGCTGATTCGGGATGTTGCCCCTGGTGAGGCTGTATATATTGATCAGGAAGGAAATCTTAGCACTAAAATCTGCGCAGATGATGTTAGTTTGAATCCCTGTATTTTTGAACATGTATATTTTGCGCGTCCAGACTCTTTGATGGACGGTATATCTGTTTATAAATCGCGTTTGCGGATGGGAGAAAAACTGGCAGAAAAAATTAAGCGTGAACGCCCTGATCATGATATTGATGTTGTGATTCCCATCCCAGACACTAGCCGCACATCAGCTGTAGAACTGGCTAACTCTTTAGGCGTTAAATACCGCGAAGGCTTTATCAAGAACCGTTATATCGGTCGAACTTTTATCATGCCGGGTCAAAGCCAAAGGAAAAAATCAGTTAAGCAAAAATTAAATGCTGCTCAACTGGAATTTCAGGATAAAAATGTTTTACTCGTAGATGACTCAATAGTTAGAGGTACAACCTGCCGTCAGATAATTGAAATGGCACGGGATGCTGGAGCTAAGAAAGTGTATTTTTGTTCCGCTGCACCACCAGTCCGATACCCCAATGTTTATGGAATTGATATGCCTGCTGTCAGTGAATTAATTGCGCACGATAAAACGGTAGAGGAAATTCAAAAAATGATAGGTGCCGACTGGCTGATATTTCAGGATTTGGAAGATCTTGTTTCTTCTTGCGCTGAGGGCAGCATTCTGCCAATGGATTTTGAGTGCTCAGTCTTTAATGGAGTATATGTTACAGATGATGTGTCAAAAGAATATTTAACCGAGCTGGAAAATACCCGTAATGATCGTGCCAAACACGGGAAGTTCAGTAATAAAAAATTGATACAGCCCAGCAATCAGGAAGAAGAGGTTCTTGGTTTACATAATAATGAGTAAGCTTAGAATTTTAATTCTCAATTTCAATCTTCAACTATTGGTATAAATTTATATTTATTACCTTGCTCAAAAAAGTTTTATCAAATTAAAATGCTTTTATTTTATGAATAAAATTGAACACAATTGAGGGGGCTGTCATGTCGGATTTAATACCTTTGGGACTTTATCGTCATTACAAGGGTAAAGATTACAGTGTACTTGGCTTTGCTAAAGATTCGGAAACTGGTCAGCTAATGGTTCTATATGTTCCTTTATACGGAGAAGGAGGATATTGGGTTAGGCCCTTAAGTATGTTTACAGAAGAAGTAGAAAATGAAGGGAAATTTATACCTCGATTTACCTTCATTGGCGACTCTGAAGGTGTGAACTAAGTTGGCTGTTCAAGACTTGAAAAATACATAAATGCCCATAGTTATATCCATAGTGAAGGCTCCTTGAGCTTCACTATCAAGCCGTCTGGTTCATATGAACAGGCAAATATCAATATCGCTTAATGAGGATATAACTATGACTACTTTTGACTTTTCTCCACTATATCGTTCGACTATAGGTTTTGATCATCTTGCAAACTTGTTAGATAAGGTCAACACTACAGATCGTTCACAATCGGCCTATCCGCCATATAACATTGAACTCCTTGAAACAGATAACTATAGAATTAGTATGGCAATTGCTGGCTTTGAAGAGAGCGAAATTTCCATTGAAATTGAAGACAATATTTTAAGCATTTCAGCTAATAAGGATAACAAGGAAAGCGCAAGAAACTATCTGCACCAAGGGATAGCAGAGCGTAATTTCAAAAGACAATTCAGACTGGAGGACCATGTTCAAGTTGTAAGCGCAACTTTAAATAATGGCTTATTGCATGTTGATCTGGTTCGGGAGATTCCAGAAGCAATGAAGCCCAGGAAAATTGCAATTAATCAACAGCCTATGAAGGGCTTTTTGAAATCTGCCTGAAAGCGTAAACTGATTAACGAAGCTTTTAGAATGTAGTTTTTAAAAAAAATCTTTAGTTAGTTTTGGTGTTAATTTTTGTAAAGAGGCGGCAGAGTATAGTGCTCTGCCGTACTTTTTTCTGGTTTGTAACCTTTTTTGTGTAGTCTTTTTATTTCGGCTGACAAGGCCTTAGATTGAAATCTTTTGTCATCAGAATTTGTGCTGTAAAGAGTTTTTTCCAGGTCATCAAGGATCTCTACAAGTACAGTCTTTTCAACATATTTTTTTAAACTTTCTATAGCGATAATTTGTTTGTCGGAAAAGTGTAATCGAGCCCAAATTAGTAAAGCCTGCTTGATGTCAGATAGGTTTTCATTCTTACAAGCTTGTTGAAAGTTTTGGAAAGCTTTATCAACTGAGGGCTCTTTAATTTCATTATTCTTAACAGAAAGAGTTTTGGCAGTTGATGATGGTGTTAATAACCCGGCTGCAAATTGTTTAAGTGTTAGTTTACTGCGGTACCACATAAGCGTACTGAAGAGCCAGGCTATGGCGAATATGCTGGTAGTCAAGATCCAAAATCTTTGGCTATTACTCTGCGTTGTTTCAGGCGCGCTAGTTTGTATTTGGACGCTATCACTTTCAACTGGAATAGGGCCAGGCAGATTCTCTGATGTATTGCCAGGCAATACACTTAAAGTATGTTGAGGCAATCGCGCGTATTCCAGAGAGTCCGTCGAAGTGTTCCACCAAGGAATTTCAATTTCCGGTAGAACAAAATTTCCGCCTTCATTGGCAACTATAGCAGTCCCTTGTGAGCGTATTCCTGTCACACCATCCTGATTAGCTAGATCTTCTCGATTGGCCTGATCAGGATAAAACTTTAAAGCTTCTGTTTCAGAATATTCGATTTCAGGTAATAAGGAACTACTCAAGCCGTCAGCACGTAATCTTAGATTTCTAGTGATAGCTTCACCAGTTAAAAGGTCCTGTAAGCTTCCGCTCCAGTTTTCTTCCAGTTGCAGGTTGCTGGAGGGCAACCAGGTGGCGTCTGCTGGATATGTGGCTGGTTTACCTAGCACGTTAATTAAATGGGATTCGCTTCTGAGGTTAATTGCACGCCCACCAGTCATCTGTCCAGAGAAGATGCTGCCAGTCCGGCGTCGTCCTACTGTTGCAGTAAAGCTGATGGGGGAAATTTCCAAGGTGCCACTGCTTTGAGGAAACAGGACAAAGCGACGCTCTATGACGTTATAGCGCAGGCCGTCAATAACTTCTTGTGTGCTTATATCATTGCCTAGCTGTTGTATGACTGTATTTTCTACTACTGGGGCTCCAAGCTGTGCGCCTTGATCGAAAGGAACAGAAAAGTAAATTTTTACGGTATAAAGTAATTGTCCCTGTACATATACTGTTTCTTTACTAACACTGGAGGTGAGGAAGAAGTCATCTGAGCTAACCTGGTTTTGAACGCCATCAGAAACCATAACAGTGATTGGCATTGTGACTTCGTTGCCTACACGAAATGCTGGGATTGTTAAATTTCCTGTTGAGCGTGGACGAATAGATATTCGAAATTCAGACCACTGCTGAGAAACGCCATTTATAAAGGTAAAGCTATTTCTTTCGCTGCTACCGATAATTTCAAAATCTTGTTGTAGAGAGTCTATATCGGGTCTGCCTCCACGTATTTCCGCATTCACTCTGATAGTCAGGGTAAAGACATCATTAATAGAGACCTCGGTCCGATCGACAAAAGCACTAAGCATGCCATCTTGAGTAAAAGCAAGCATAGGAAGCCAGGCGAATATTAAGATTCCAATACGTTTTACCATATCTGATCAGTTGTTCCTGTGCCGAGAGTTCCAGGATTTTGTAGCTGCTCATAAAGCAACTGTTGGGTCTGGTAACGGAATTTATTCCTAAGTAATTCACCAGGGTCATCTTCAATGCGACCTAACCATTGTTGCATTGCCTGTTCTTCTTCAGCCGATTCCTGGGTTTGTGCCGTTTCTGGGTCTGGACCTTCCTGCTCTTCTTCATTCTCCTGCTCCTGGCCGGCATCAGAATCAGTTACCTCAGATTCTTCCTGCTGCTCAGGTGGTTGCTCAGAGTTCTCCTGATCTTGCTCACTCTGTTGTGCTTGCTCTTGATTTTGTTGTTGTTCAGACTGGCTTTGTTCGGACTCATCCTGCTCTTGTTCCTGGCCTTGTTCATTTTCTTCCTGATCTTCTGGTTGCATTTTTTCTTGCTCTTCAAGCAAATTTTGAACAATGGCTTTATTGAATAGGGCGTCAGTATGATCAGGTTGTTCTGCTAGCACCTCATCATAGGCATCAATAGCATCCGCATATCTTTTTAATTGGGCTAGCGTGTTTGCTTTGTTGTAGGTGGCATTGAGACCGCTTTGGGCATTGAGTTCATTCAAGGCAGACTGATAGTCTCCATTACGGTAAAAGGAAGCAGCACGCCAGTTTTCGTCCTCAAAAAGGTTAGCTGCTTCATCAAACTCATCAGTCACGAAAGCCTGCACGCCTTGCTGGTTTTTATTTGACCAGAGGTCTTTCCAGCCTAGAGCATAAGCTTGTTGATGAGGCGAGATAAAGAACATGAAACATATGCTAAGAAGCCAGCCACGTCGAAATGAAAGAGCAGCTAAAGGAAGAACAAGCAATAGCAGCCATGGTCCTGCTTCAGCCCATGTGTCAAAATCTTGTTCTACATCGCGCAAATTTCGAGTGTCATCCAATAGGGTTTGTTCCAGTAAGTAATCGATATCATTATCTGATAAAACGGCATCTGCATAACGTCCATTAACTGATTCAGCTAATTCTTCCAATAAACTACGATTCAGGCTGGGAATGACGATAGCATTATTCTGATCGCGCAAGAAACCTTCGTTAGTGGGTATTGGTGCGCCTTCGTCAGTTCCCACTCCCAATATCACAAGGTTATGAAAAGTACCGTTTAATATATCTCTAATACCGGCTAGATCAGCTCTATTAATACCATCAGTCACCAACATAATTTTTGCTTCAGCTAATTGCGCATTTTCTAGTAACTCGACCGCGAGCCTAATGCCTTCTTCGGGTTTACTTCCCAGTAAAGGCATGATGTTTGGATCGAGCGCAGAAATCATATTGTTGATAGTGGCTATATCATCTGTTAACGGTGTAACAGTATGTGCGCTACCAGCATAAACAACCAGTGCTGTCTGTCCTTCTTCTTTACGGCTGTTGAGAATATCAATTAGCTTACGCTGGGCGCGAACGAGCCGACTAGGATTTAAATCAGTGGAATACATTGATAGTGATAGGTCTTGCACGATAACCATGGCATCTTCGCGCTCCTGAACAGGGGAGGGAATTTGCTGCCATGCAGGACCAGCTAAAGCAATAATTGAAAGTACCCATATGCTTAACAGGCCATATAAGGGAAGGTACTGTCTTGAGCGGGCATTTTGTTCCAGCAAGAATGGTAACAAACTAGCATCGACCGCTTTATACCAACTGGAATTTCGACTATGCAGGAAGCCTAAAGTTGCTACCAGAATGGCGGCAGGAATCAGCCCCAATAAAAAAAGGGGTCTTATAAAATGAAAATTTTCGATAAATGTTGGCATAACGTCCATCTAAATTTTACTTTCAGTCATAGATATAGGGGCGGGTAGATCTTTTTTCCAGAGACTTAGAACAGGCAATCTGCTTAATGTAATAATAAAGCTCAGCAACAAGCAAAGACCCAGAGGCCAATAAAATAGAGCAATAGTTGGACGAAAAGTTTCATCTTCCTGTTCAACCGGCTCAAGCTCATCTAGCACGGCATAAATTTGTTCCAGTTCTTCAATATTACGGGCTCTAAAATATTGACCACCCGTATTCTCAGCAATTGCGGTTAAGGTCTCTTCATCGAGATCGGCAGAGGGGTTAACAGCACGGGAACTGAATATTGATGATCTTGCAGCACTTTCGGCACCAATTCCAATAGTGTAAATCCTAATGCCTTCGCGTAAGGCGAGCTCTCCGGCCTGCATGGGTGATACCTGTCCAGCATTATTTACGCCATCAGTCAGTAGAATTAATATACGGCTGGCTTCGGGACGTTCACGTAAATGTCGAACACCTAAACCTATGGCATCGCCAATGGCTGTTGCATTTTCTTCAATAATGCCTATTTGAGCTTCTTCTAATAGTATGCCGACTGTTTCTCTATCAAAAGTCAAAGGAGCTTGTGTATAGGCCCTTGCTGCAAACAGAATCAATCCAAGACGGTCACCAGTACGTCTTTCTACAAAATCGCCCACAACAGATTTAACGACCTCTAATCGCGTCGCATTGCGGCCTTGAAGCTGAATATCCTGAGCTTCCATACTGCCCGAGATGTCGACGGATAGCATAAGGTCTCGACCTGTTGTTGGAAGTTGTACTGGTTCCCCAACCCATTGCGGCCTGCTGGCTGCAATGACCAGCAAGAGCCAACACAGCAGGGCCAATATTGAAAGAATCCAGCTGCGACTGCCTAATCTGGGGCTGGAATTGACAACTGATTTCAGGGAATTGAAAAAGGGGACGAATAATGGCGCTTCAACTATTTCTGCTCGCGGCATTAGACGGTTTACCAGGTATGGAAGCGGTATGAGAATGAAAACCCATGGCCATTGAAATTCAATCATGCAGCCACCTTTATTTTATTATGGTTTGCTGCGGCTTTGTTTTTGCGTTTATAACAGGCTTCTATCCAGCTCTGTGCCAGCTTGTATAAGCTTTCAACTTCACCTTTGAAAATTGGGCGGTATTGGCCTTCGGCAAGAACCTTGCCCGGGCCATCTTGAAACTCATTTTGTCCATATGTTTGATCAAGGTATTTCAGCCATGGTTTACCAGTCAGTTTGGCAATTTCGCGTGAAAGTTTAAGATTGGTAAAAAGGGCAACACGATTTAATACTGAATTAACGGCATAGAGGTAGTCCAGACCAGCCTGGTTTTCGTCATCAGGCTTTTGCGTTATATGATCATGGTAAGCCTGCAAAGCCTTTTCCAATTCTTTCTGAGCTATTTGTAATCGTCGATTAAGTATAAGTTTTTTGACTGAGAGAGTAGCTAACCAGCATAGCCCAACTAAAATCACGACAATGACAAGCCACCAGCCAGGAGCTAAAGGCCAGAAGCTAACGGGGTCAGGCAGATGTATATCTGCTAATTGACTTAAGGGGTCTTCTGATTCCATGTTTCTAATTGTTCCAATACAACTTGGTCTGTTCTTAAACTTATCAAAGGAACTTTTAACAAATTAAGTTCAGCTCGTAAGTTTTGTAATCTGTCTTCAAAGGCTTGATGGTAAGAATCTCTAACTTCTGAGGAATAAGTATCAATTGTGTCCATTTCATCGCCATTAGTAATATTGTATACGCCTGGTTGAGGAAGCTGGGTTTCGAGAATATCGTAGATAAAGATGCAGGTTAGGTTGTTATGCAAAGATAGCTGCTGCATATATTGTAAGCAGAGCTTGTCCATTTCAATAAAGTCGCTGATTAAATAGATAGTGGAGCCTGGACGAGTAATTCTATAAATATGTTCCAATGCATCTCGCAGGCCTGATTTGGAGGATGTACCGGCTGGTGGTTTATGTTGCATCAGCAGTTGCTGATTATAATCTGCAAGCAGACTCAAGAAACGTAAGGCAGAACGTTTCCCGCGTCTTGGTTTCACCATTTCGCTGTTATTGTCAGAGTAGACGACACCACCAACTCTGTCTCCATTATCTACGGTCATCCAGCATAAAATAGCTGCAATTTCAGCGGCCACTACTGATTTGAAGCTAATTTGGCTACCAAAAAACATTTGGTGGCTCTGATCCACGCCAATAATAACCGGTCTTTCTCTTTCTTCTCGGAAAATCTTAGTAAAAGGTCGACCAGTACGAGCAGTGACACGCCAGTCTATACTTCGAATATCGTCGCCAGCTTGGTAGGCTCTGTGTTCTTCAAAATCAACTCCGCGACCTTTTGCCTTTGAAATATGGGAACCTGACATACCCAAACGAGAACGTGACTGATAATAGAGCTCGAGCGCTCTGGCTACATGACGTTGGTCGAGTAGTTGTTGTAGGTCGAGGGATGCACCGCGACATCTAAATTGATCATGCTGGAGATTTAATTCTCGTTTGCGTGACATAAGAGCCCAGGTCTTATCTAATTAAGCTGAAGGAACCAGAGTTAGGACTTCATCTAAAACCCTGTCAGCGTCAATACCAGCAGCTTCTGCCTCAAAACTGATCAGTACACGGTGACGTAATACGTCATGAAAGATTTCATGGACATCCTCAGGGCTGACAAAATCCTTTCCTTTCAACCAGGCATGCGCCCTTGAACAGATATCCAGAGAAATCGTGCCACGAGGGCTAGCTCCATAATCAATCCATTTAGCGAGATCTTCACTATAGGGAGCAGGGTTGCGTGTCGCCATGACTAATTGCAGAATATATTCCTCAACAGCTTCTGCCATATGGAGGTTGAGAACATCCTGGCGTGCAGCAAATAATTCTTTTTGAGGAACTATTGCTGGGGGTGTTGGATTCATATGCTTGGCTTCATCGCGAACCAAGTGAAGTATTTTTCGTTCAGCGTCTTTATTCGGGTAGTCGACAGTCACATGCATAAGAAAGCGGTCCAGCTGAGCCTCTGGAAGAGGATAAGTGCCTTCTTGTTCAATTGGGTTTTGTGTCGCCATAACCAAAAATAATTCAGGTAAATGAAAAGTCTCACGGCCAACACTGACTTGATGCTCAGCCATTGCTTCTAACAGTGCTGACTGTACCTTGGCTGGCGCACGGTTAATTTCGTCTGCCAGAACTAGGTTATGAAAAATAGGTCCTTGCTGGAATGTAAAGCTGCCGTCTTCAGGGCGGTAAATTTCTGTACCGGTGATGTCACTGGGTAAGAGGTCAGGGGTGAACTGAATACGGTGAAAATCACCTTCTATCGCTTCAGATAGGTTCTTGATTGCTTTGGTTTTGGCTAATCCTGGGGCACCTTCTACAAGGAGGTGACCGTCTGCAAGTAGGGCAATTAACAATCGATCTATTAGTTTTTCTTGACCAATAATTTGCTGAGAGAGCCAGTCTTTCAAGACTCCAATCATTTCTTTTTGCGGCATAATCTAATCTCTTACTGCTGTTAAAATTTTAGTATTATTTTTGTGCTTTAAATAAAGTCGCACATGATACCCTAAAGATCCACAAATGGCCTGATTCTATTAAGATAAATTGGTATGTAATTCATGCTTGTGAATTTTTAATTCAAGCACTATATTGTGGATCAATTATGGAGTAGGTCTATTTTGTATACGCTGATTCGCCACATTCTTTTTCTTTTCCCCGCAGAGTTTTCCCATCATATCGGCTTGAGCGGACTGAAGCTTCTTTATTGCTTGGGCCTTAGCAGTCTGCTTGCTCCAAAAGCCAAGAAAAATCCTGTTAAGGCCTTTGGTTTGCAGTTTTATAACCCGGTGGGGCTTGCAGCAGGATTGGATAAAAACGGAGATTACATAGATGCTCTTGGCGCACTTGGGTTTGGCTTTATAGAAGTGGGAACAGTGACTCCTCGAGCACAACCGGGGAATCCTAAACCCCGCCTATTCCGGTTGAGTCAAGAGAAAGCGCTTATCAATCGCATGGGGTTTAACAATAAAGGCGTAGAACACATGATCAAACGCCTAAAAAACAGGCGTTTTAAAGGTGTAGTAGGGGTCAATATTGGGAAAAACTTTTCTACTCCTCTCGAAAAAGCCCATGAAGATTATCTGTTTTGTCTACAAGAGCTTTATCCGTACGCCGATTATATTGTCGTTAACCTGTCTTCTCCCAATACTCCCGGGTTACGAGCCTTGCAATTTGGTGAAGGTCTAAATACCTTATTAAGTGCCCTTAAATCAGAGCAGGCGCGTTTATTTGAAGAGCACGAACGATATGTTCCTCTTTTATTAAAAATTGCGCCTGAACTCAATGAAAAAGAATGTAAAGATATAGCCTTGGCACTGCTTATGCACAAGATGGACGGCGTAATAGCGACTAACACCACCATTAGCAGACCAGATTTAAATGCTTCAGCTCTAGCTACTGAATCTGGTGGACTAAGCGGTGCTCCACTTGCAAGTATGTCTACGAATATCGTCAAAATATTGAGCCAATATTTGCAAAACACTATTCCCATTATCGGCGTGGGAGGAATCACGAATCATCAAAGTGCCCAGGAAAAATATAATGCTGGAGCTAGTTTGCTACAAGTCTATACGGGTTTTGTTTATCGTGGACCTAAATTAATCGCAGAAGCCGTCAGAAAAGGAGATGCTGCGGACTAATGCGAATATTGAATCTTTATACAACCTTAGGTTGCCATTTGTGTGAAGACGCTGCTGCCATGGTTAAAAAGCAACAAGTTGCTGACGTGACTCTTAATTTAGTAGAAATAATTGATTCTGAAAACTTGATAGACCAATACGGCACCCGCATTCCAGTAATTAAATTTCAAAAAGAAGCGGGTATCGAAAGTGCTGAGTTAGCTTGGCCATTTACGGAAGAAGAATTAGCTGTATTCCTGAATGGCTCTTGAGCAAGTATCTGGCATTTAAGTATTGCACACTGCTCTTTTTGATTGCCTTAATGATAACTAGGCGATTTTTATATGCCAGGGTTCATACCTGACTCCATAAAGGTTGGTGTCAGTATAGCGAATATCTATATAGCCAAGATTCACCATACGTCTGAATTCTTCAGTTCTTGAAAAATCCTCGGTGAAATTTAATTCTCCCAGGCCAATTTTTCCCACATCAAAATCACCGATGCAATGAAACGAATGTCCAGGAGGCGCCAGTGAACGAGATGCTTTTGATAAGTTTAGATCCGATTGCAGAGCCTTCCCCAAAAACAAATGCATTTGTTTAACAACATTTCTGATGCCAGAGGTTAACAATAATTCTTCGCCCGCATCCCGCCTAATCTGCTCGTAGAGATTATAAGATGTTCCCTTGAGCAAATAGTGGCCACTACCATGGATTTTTACTACATCGGGAATAGGAATTCGTGTCGTTAATTCAGGAGTAACTTTTTCGCCAAAAAAACCATATTGATTGGCATCGGTGAAGAATATTTCTTCAAGAAAATCCAGCTCGTCTTTTTGAAATTCCCCGATTTCAGAATAGTTACGAGCAAAGAAAAGCATTTCATCAAAGCCAATTAAATTAAAATTGCCGTGGCCGACATATGTTTGGACGCGTTCGAGACGATTTATGGTATTAACTATCAAGTCTTTTTTCTCAGCCGGCAAATAGATGTCGTTACTAAAGTCGGCATCAAAATTGCGAATTTTAGCCAGATACTCATCAACCTCAGTGTCTTCCAGGTCATTTAAATCAACATCTCTTTCAGTATGTTTGAAACCTTCTTCAAGTACAGTGGCCTCTGAAATGATAGCCTCAGGTTCAGGTGGACTTTGATCAATTATCATGCCGGAAGGGCTTTCGATGACAGCTTGCTCGACTACAGGAACTATCGTGGAGTCAGGATCTTGTGTGACTAATACCCTTTTGTTTCCCAAGCGGGTCTGCAATGAGCGCGTGGATACTAAGGAAACAGCACCACCGGCAACTAGAGCTTGTAGGAAACGTCTTTTTTTCATAACTTGGAGAACATAGCAAAATTCATAAAGCAAAAAAATCCCTGGCGTTGCTAGATGTCTGTTTTGCCACACTTTCAGGTGTTTTATTCAGGGTTTCGGAGACTTTAGCCAGTATATAAGTCAAGTTTGCCGGTTCATTGCGTCTGCTACTCGGTTTTGGTTTGATATTACGTGGCATTAGGTAAGGGGCATCGGTTTCCAGCATTAAACGATTCACAGGTATTTCTTTTAATAAGGGGTGTAAGGAATAGCCACGGCGCTCATCACACACCCAACCGGTGATTCCAATATATAAATCCATATCAAGATAATCGAAAAGTTCAGCCTTGGTGCCTGTAAAACAATGTACTACTACCTTAGAGAGTTGAGTTCGAAATTCTTTCAATATAGGCAAAAAACGCTCATGAGCATCTCTCTGATGGAGAAATAAAGGCATCTGTAATTCTGTAGCTAAAATTAATTGTTCAATAAAGGCATGTTCTTGATCTTTAGGGCTGGAGAAGTTTCTATTAAAGTCCAAGCCTGTTTCGCCCAGAGATTTTACACAGGAGTTAGATGCTTGTTCACGAAAAATTGTTTTAAAATCTTCCTTATAGCGACTTGCTTCGTGTGGATGTAAGCCAACTGTGCTATATAAATATTCTGGATAGTCCTGGCACAAATCTATTGCTTTTTGATTGCTTTCGATATCTGTTCCGGTGAGGATGATTTTTTCTATTTTAGCCTGCCTGGCGCGAGCAATAACCATATCAAAATCGTCACGAAAGCTTTCATGGCTGAGATTGGCTCCTATGTCAATTAGTGCTGCTTCTTGTGAATCCACTTCTAGTTCGAATCTTGTAATTTTCTAAAGCTCGCAATATTAGGGTGATGTGGCTTATAAATCTACCTAAAAAAGCGTCCAAGCCTTTATTATAATTTTATTTAATGCCACTAAGGTTTTTGCGTAGAGTTAGAACATGCGGTTGCAACAGACTGTATTGTTTTCTGAAGTTTTCGAGAGCTTCTCTAAAATATTTGTGTGAAATATAAGCCATGTCGCTATAATGCCTCTTTTTTTCGAGATGAAGAAGGTTGCGACTGTGTTAGCAAATGCCAAACAAGAGCTTGACTGGCAAAAACTGGGCTTTGAATATACTAAAACTGACTATCGATTTTCTGCGATCTACAAAGATGGAGTCTGGTCTGAAGGGGAGCTGAGTAGCTCTGAATATATTCAAATACACGAAGGTGCGCCAGCATTGCATTATGCACAACAGTGTTTTGAAGGGCTAAAAGCTCAAACCGCAAAAGATGGCCGGGTACTTTTATTTCGACCTGAATTAAATGCCAAGCGCATGGCAATAACTGCAGAACGTCTATCAATGCCTGCCGTTCCTGAAGAATTATTCTTACGCGGGGTGGTACAAGCAGTTCAGGCCAATCAATCATGGGTTCCGCCCTATGGAAGCGGTGCTTCTTTATACATTCGGCCTTTATTGATTGGCACCGGTGAAAATATGGGCTTGAAGCCAGCAAAGAGCTATGAATTTAGAGTTATCGTTTCACCGGTAGGGCCTTATTATAAAAGCGGGGGGCTGTCCTTAATTTCATTGGCTGTTTCTGATATCGATAGAGCTGCACCGCATGGCACTGGAGATGTAAAGGCTGGGGCAAATTACCCGGTCGGTTTGTATGCGACACGAAAAGCAAAGGAGCTGGGAGCCAATGAGGCATTGTATCTGGATGCTGCAGAGCACCGTTATTTAGAAGAAGCTGGCTCAGCTAATATTATTATTGCCCAAGCAAATAATAAACTTATTACTCCAAAATCGGATGCTATATTGCCTAGTGTTACACGACGCTCAATTATGACAATTGCTGAGCAAGAGTTAGGCATGCAAATAGAAGAGAGGGCAATAGATCTTCGTGCAGAAATAGATAGCTTTTTGGAAGTTGGAGCCTGCGGAACCGCTGCTGTCTTATCTCCGGTCGGTAAAATTTGGCTGGATGAACACTGGCATAACTTCTATGGTGATGGAGTGCAAGTTGGTCCTGTCATGCAAAAGCTTTATGACATGCTTTGCCAATTACAATGCGGAGAACGTGAAGATCGTTTTTCCTGGACTAGGGAAGTGCTGTTTTAATATCGAGCATTTGAATCTTCGGATTTTGTCAGAACTAAGCCTTTCCTTTTAGTAATTGCAGTGTTTTAATGCCGCCCTTTTCTGGGCAGCCCTTATTGCTGCTAAAACCAAATTAATTTTTATTACGCAATTATCCATATATATCAACAAGATATTGGTTGTTTTTTGTGTCTTCAGGCCACAAACAGATTAAGTAAGGCTTGACAGAGTAGATAAAGAACCTTTATTTATGTCGCCCCAAGCACTTTCTAGTATTAATGTAAGTAGGAATTAAATCGAGCTGTAATGGAAAAATCTCTGGTCATTGTCGAATCTCCGGCTAAAGCAAAAACTATCAATAAATATCTTGGTGATGACTTTATCGTCAAGTCCAGTGTTGGTCATATTCGTGATTTGCCAACCAGTGGTTCAGGATCTGCAGTTGATCCTAAAGCCCGCGCTAAAGCAGCAGCAGAAACTCGTAAGCTGAGCCCTGAGCAAAAAGTCATTCATAAAGCCCGCAAAGCTAAAGAGCAACTAATCGCTCGCATGGGTATTAATCCAGAAAAAAACTGGCAAGCTAATTATCAAATTCTGCCGGGTAAGGAATCTGTCGTAAAGGAATTAAAAAAAATAGCAAAGCAGGCTGATAAAATTTATCTGGCAACGGATTTGGATAGGGAAGGAGAAGCCATTGCCTGGCATTTGCAGGAAGCAATTGGTGGAGAGCCTGGTCGTTATCAGCGCGTTGTTTTCAATGAAATAACCAAGAAAGCCATCCACGCGGCTTTTGCTAAACCTGGAGAGCTAGATATAAAACATGTCGAAGCTCAACAGGCTCGACGTTTTCTTGATCGCGTTGTTGGTTTTATGCTCTCGCCTTTATTATGGGAAAAAGTTGCCCGAGGCTTGTCAGCAGGTCGCGTGCAATCGGTTGCTGTGCGCTTAATTGTCGAAAGAGAAAAAGAAATAAGAGCATTTATACCGGAAGAGTACTGGGAACTGTTTGCAGATCTCAAGCAAGCTAAGCAAGATGCTGAGAAGTTAAATTTTCAGGTAATAAAGTATCAAGGCAAAGAGTTTAAGCCTGATACAGAAAATTCAGTGCAGCTGGCTGTCGAGCAACTGAATAAAGAAGTTTTTAATGTCAGTAAGCGTGAAGATAAACCAACATCTTCAAAACCTAAAGCGCCATTTATAACTTCCACACTGCAACAAGCAGCGTCGACGCGCCTGGGTTTTAGCGTCAAGAAAACGATGACAATGGCTCAACGTTTATATGAAGCAGGACATATAACATATATGCGTACAGATTCGACTCACTTAAGTGCAGATGCAGTTGCGATGAGTCGTGATTACATTAATAAAAATTTTGGTGAAAAATATTTACCCGAAAACCCAATTTCATATACAAGTAAGGAAGGGGCGCAGGAAGCCCACGAAGCTATTAGACCTTCTTCAGTTACTGTGACTGAAAACTCTTCAGTGCTTTCTCAGTTGGACCGTGATGCACAGCGTCTTTATAACTTGATCTGGCAGCAGTTTGTTGCCTGTCAGATGACACCAGCTCGTTTTAAAAGCAGTACGATAACGGTTGCTGCAGGAGAATATGAGTTGCGGATTAAAGGCCGTATCATGGAATTTGACGGTCATACTCGAGTATTTCCTGCGTCAACTAAAGAAGGGGACCTTGAGTTGCCTGATATTAATGTAGGGCAAGAATTAGCATTAGACGAGTTATTACCTAAACAGCATTTTACTAAACCGGCTCCGCGCTATACTGAGGCAAGCCTTGTTAAGGAGTTAGAGAAACGAGGTATCGGCAGACCTTCTACTTATGCATCTATCATTTCTACTATCCAAGACAGGGGCTATGCCACTTTAGAAAACAGACGTTTTTATGCACAAAAAATTGGCGATATTGTTACAGAGCGCTTGCAAGAAAACTTTACCAATCTGCTCGATTATAGCTTCACCGCTCAAATGGAAGCTCAGCTCGACGATGTTGCTACAGGCAAAAAAGATTGGATAGCGGTTCTGGATTCTTTCTATGAAAACTTTACGCAGCAATTAAGTCTGGCTAAATCTGAAGAGGGTGGTTTGCGGCCTAACAAGCCAACTGACACGGATATCCCTTGCCCTGAGTGTGGGCGTAATATGCAGATTCGTACAGCTAGCACAGGTGTTTTCCTTGGTTGTTCTGGCTATGCTTTGCCCCCAAAAGAGCGCTGCAAGACCACTATGAATTTAACTTCTGGCGATGAAGCGATAAGTGTTGATGCAGATGATGAGGCAGAATCCCGACTGCTGATAAGCAAGCAGCGCTGCAAGATCTGTGACACAGCGATGGATTCATATTTAATCGATGAGCAGCGTAAATTACACGTCTGCGGAAATAATCCAGAATGCTCTGGTTATGAAGTTGAAAACGGAAAGTTCAAATTGAAGGGCTATGATGGTCCACTGCTTGAATGCGATAAATGTTCATCAGAAATGCAATTGAAAAACGGTCGTTTTGGGAAATATTTCGGGTGTACAAATGCTGAGTGTAAAAATACCAGAAAACTTTTACGTAACGGTGAGGCAGCTCCTCCAAAAATGGATCCGGTACATATGCCTGATTTAATATGTCAGAAAGTTGAAGATTATTATGTTCTTCGAGATGGTGCTGCAGGCATATTTTTAGCTGCAAGTAAATTTCCCAAAAATCGAGAAACCAGAGCGCCTTTAGTTGAAGAATTATTACCTTATAAGGATAAAATCGATCCTAAATATGATTATATTCTCAAGGCGCCAACAGAAGATCCTGATGGGAATAAAGCGGTTGTTCGTTTCAGTCGTAAAGCGAAAGAGCAGTATGTGTTAAGTGAAAAAGATGGCAAGCCGACAAAATGGAAAGCTTTCTATCGAAAAGGTCGTTGGGTTAATGCTGATGAGCTTGTCGCAGAAGCTTGAGGCTAGCTTGATTGGTCAGTTTAATGCGTAATATAGAGCAAATTGCGGAGATGAACATATAATGCTTGCTTGGTTGGATTTCGTTAACAACAACTGGATGATTCAAGTATTCCTGGTGGTTTTTACCACCGTTGTATTCAATTTTTTTATCAGATTTTTATTACAAAAAGCACATCAAAAATTAAAACAGACTGAAAATGTGTGGGATGATGCTGTTCTTATCTCGGCCAAAAAACCTTTAGCTTTACTCGTATGGGTAATCGGTTTGAGCATTGCCGCGGAAATTATCAGGCCCATCGCACAAACTGACTTATTTGAATACACCTCTTTACTACGCCGTATAGCAATTATTCTGTTGCTGATGATGTTTTTGATTAATTTAATTAAAAATATCGAAGAAAATTTTTTACATAAAACTAAAAAATCCGAAATAGAAGCAGATGAAACCACCATTCGTGTTCTAGCGCGCTTGTTCCGTTTGTCTGTGTTGATTACAGCGGGATTGGTTATTCTGCAGACACTCGGAATTAGTATTACCGGAGTTATTGCTTTTGGAGGAGTAGGAGGTATTGCAATTGGATTCGCCGCCCAGGATTTGTTAGCAAACTTTTTCGGTGGTTTGATTGTATATCTTGATAGACCCTTTTCGGTTGGAGATTGGATTCGGTCACCTGATCGAGAAATCGAAGGAACCGTTGAGGATATTGGTTGGCGAGTCACCATTATCAGGACTTTTGATAAAAGACCTCTATATATCCCCAATTCTATTTTTACCAAAATATCGGTAGAAAACCCATCGCGCATGCTCAATAGACGTATATATGAAACTATTGGTTTGCGTTATGCTGATTCAGGAAAAGTACGTGAGATAATTGAGGCAGTTAAGGGCATGCTCTCCAGGCATGAAGAAATTGACACAGATGCCACGCTTATCGTTAATTTTAATAGCATGGGCGCTTCTTCGCTGGATTTCTTTATATACACTTTCACCAAGACCACTGACTGGGTGCATTATCATGAAGTTAAGCAGGATGTCTTATTGAAAATTATCCATATCATTCATGAGCATGATGCAGATATTGCTTTTCCGACGACTACACTAGATGGGCCTTTGGCGATAAATATGCTGGAAAAAGCTTAAAAGCTCTTATTCCCTAAGCAGTTTAATACAGGAAAGAGTGCATAGAATTAGCTGTCAGCTAATTCTCTTATTATTTCAGCAGTAGCTGGCAAATCAATACAGGCATCAGTAATACTCTGACCGTAGGTCATATGATCACTTTGCGCTTGCCGGCCAGCAACAAGATGACTTTCTATCATAACTCCAACCACGCGCTTGTCGCCCCGGGCACGTCTTGCTGCTATTGAAGCTGCCACTACCTTTTGCTGTTCATGGTCTTTGCGGCTGTTGCCATGACTACAGTCGACAATGATGCCGGAATTGAGGTTTTGTGCTGAAAGTAGCTCAGAAGCAGCATCGATACTGCTATCGTCATAGTTAGGCTCACGTCCGCCGCGCAGGACCAAATGAGTGTCACTATTACCAGAAGTCTCCAGAAGGGCAGGAGCACCTTCTGCCGTAAGAGAGGGGAATAGATGTGAATCCGCTGCGGCAATCATGCCATCAATGGCTACTTGTATGTTCCCGTCGGTTCGGTTTTTGAAACCTACTGGCATGGACAAACCAGAGGCCAGTTGTCGATGTACCTGAGACTCTACTGTACGTGCCCCAATAGCGCCCCAGCATACGAGTTCCGCGTAGTACTGGCCAAGAGTGGTATCCAGAAACTCAGATGCGCAAGGCAAATCAATGTTAGAGATGTCAGCAAGCAGTTTTCTGGCCGCTCGTAAACCTTCGTTGACGCGATATGAACCATCCAAATATGGGTCGTTGATGTAACCTTTCCAACCAATTGTGGTGCGTGGCTTTTCAAAATACACTCGCATCACCAGCAAGGCTTTTTCGGCGACTTCTTGAGCTAAAGGTTGTAGTTTTTCCGCATAATCCAACACGGCTACGGGATCATGAACTGAGCAGGGACCAGTGATGATTAGCACACGTTGATCGCGGTTATGCAAAATGTCGGCAATTGCATTTCGTGCTTTTGAAATGGCAATTTCCGAGTTGGTACTTTGCGGTACTTCTTCTGCCAGTACAGCGGGTGAAATCAGCGGATGAGTACGAGTAATTCGTAGGTCGCCGGTATTCATGATGACTCCATGATTAAATGTCCATCTGCTTGTTGAGCATAGGGGTTTAAACCAGTAATCGCCCTAAAAGTGATACCTAATAGATCAATATTTAAAAAGGCATAGGGTCTGATCAAAGTATTCAGACTATGCAAGTATTGCTCTAGATTATTATTGATCATTATGCAGGCTCGATTTGAAGGCGCGAATTATAAAGACTTTAAAGCGTGATTTCATGGAAATAAGGTAATGAAGTGAAGAAAAGGGCAGTTTTGACAGGACGATCATCCATGCTCTGAAACAATTCAGCATAACGAGAGAGTTGAGGCAGGTAGTGATCCTCTTGTTTTTTTAAAAAGTCTGCCTGGGTGTCATTTTGGCTTAAGCTTGATGATTTATAATCAATAATCCAGCGTACACCCTCATCAATAAAAGTTCTGTCAATGATATGTTCTTTTCGCCACTGCTGTCGGTAATCACTGACAGGGAATTCACAAGAGCTGTCCTGATGTGAATTATCGAATAGCCAATCTGCTTTTTCATGTTTCAGGCATGACTCAAGATTGTTTTTTATAAGTTGAATGGCATATTCCATGCTTTGGTTATTGAAACATACCGGTTTTAGGCTGCTATGCCAAAATGTCTCGTATGTATTTAGTTTTTTCTTCGCGAATATATCGATTTGTTTTGTAACAATCAGACGTAGACACTCATGAATGAGTTCTCCCACTTTTTTTTCAATTAAATTCAGGTGAGGATTATCTGCAGTCTTTACACGCCCATATCGAGAGAAAAAAATAGTTTGTTGTGAACTTTTCCAACTATGCTTTAAACGCCGAGTCACTATGTTTTCATGTGTTTCATTTGTTGGAGTTTCTGCTTGTTGATTTAAATGAATTGTCTTATATAGTTCAGGACTTTGACTTAGGGCTGGCCAGACAGTAGCAAATAGTGAGTTTCTTGTTGGCATTTTAATATTGCTGGAATTATCAACTTGAACCTTGGCAAATAGAAAGGCTTTTTGTTTAGCTCGAGTAATTGCAATATAGAGTAAACGAGTGTTTTCCAGCCTGGTACGTAACGCAGCTTCATTTTTTAAGTATTGATAAGTAGGGTTATTGCTCTCACCCAAGGCATTGAGTGGGGCGAGTAATAATTTACCATCTGTGGTGGCGCTGTTATGTTCATGCCACAAAAACAGCTCTTTATCACTGCTGCGCGGTGCGCGATCAAGCCCAGGTATTAGGACATAATCAAATTCCAGTCCTTTTGCTTTATGGATGGTCATGATTTGTAGAGGTCTTGTCGCATCATGGGTTGTACCCAAGTATGTTTTGCCACATTTTCGTTCAAAGGCGTGGATATTGTCGATTTCACCATTAATTGATTCGGTCTCCAGCAATAAGAAAAACCGCTCTATATATTGAAGTTCATGGTTACTTTGAAGGCTTGCAGGTCCCCCTAAATGTATCCAGCTCTGTTCTAGCCAATTACGGATTGAAAACATTTGTCTTTGTTTGCGAGCCTGCATGAGGATAGGTACGACTCTGAATAATCTTTCTTGTGCATCAGCGCTTAAATTTTTCTGCTCACCAAAGTGCTTAAGACTTTGCCAAAGACTCAGCTCATTTTTATCAGCATAAATTGCTATTTGATGAATATCATTTAATGAAAGACCAACAAAAGGTGTGCGTAACAATGCTAATAATGCTGTTTTATCGGCAAGGTTAGTAAGAGCTCGTAATAGGCTTAATAAGTCTGTAACCACGGGAAAAGCACTGAGGGGATCAATTTCAGACGCATTCCAATTGATATTTTCTTGTCGAAGTAAGGGGATAATGGCATTTAAGTGGCTGCGATTTCTGACCAGAATTGCGATGGAAACATTGGGTTTTAATAAAAGCGGTTTTAATTGTTCTATGAGTAAGCGTGCCTCTACATTGCGAGCCAATGACAAGTCCTTTTTGGTATCACTATTAGCATCATCGAGTAACAGGGATGTTGAGACTCCGGTGTTATCTGAAACTTTTATCGCCTGACTACTACTATAGGTGACGGCACCACGACTGATATTGTCTTGTTGAGGGAAGCTTTGGGTAAAAACATGATTTACCCAGTCAACAATTGCGGTGGTGCTTCTAAAATTCATTTTTAGTTGCAGGCTATTGAGCTTTAATTCACCGATTCCTTCATCACGAGCTTTTAGGAAAAGACCAACATCCGCATTTCGAAAGCTGTAACAAGATTGCATACCGTCACCGACAATAAATAAAGTGCGTCCATCATTACTCTGCCATCCACTCGTGAGCCTTTTTAGTAATTCTATTTGTTGTAGTGAGGTGTCCTGGAACTCATCAACTAAAATATGTTTGATTCGATAATCCAAACGTAAGGAAAGATCGCTTAAGCTGTCTTCATGGGATAATGCCTGTAATGCGCTGGCACTGACATGTATATAGTCTGCCTGATTGTTTTGGTTCAGTAATAAAGTTAACTCTGATACTACATCTAGCAGCACCTGCGTTAATGCTTCCAAAAAGCTCCATTCTTCATCACTATAGTCCAAAGCAGGAAGTACAAGAATATTTTGTAAGTTTGGTAAGGTGTCTGGTATTTCTTTTAATTTGGAGATTAAGCTTAAGTATTCAGTTTTTTTATTTTTAAACAAGCTCTTTTCTTCAGCGTTTTCACCATCGTCAGCTTTGGGAAAACCATTAGAAATATTAACAGTTTTACGGAAGTGTTGATCCTGTGTCAGAAAGAACCTGGCTAAGCTTTCCCATGCTGGAATATTTTGTAGCTGGGCATTTGGTAACTTTTGGAAGACTTTTAATTCCTCCAGAGAGTAATCGCCTCGCTTCGCAAGATTGTTAGCTGCAAAATTTAACAATGAGATTATTTCATGGTCAAAAGCACTTAGTGAAGTATGTGCACTTTCTAGGGATTCTACTATCACCTGTCGCAAATTTAGACTCAGTTCTTTACGTAAGTCTTCATGTTGAAAGCGCAAAATAAGGCTCAGCCATTGATCGCGTTTATAGAGTAAAGATATTAGCAGGTTTTTAGCTTGAGCTAGATTGTTGTCCAGGTGAACTAAAAATCTCTCTATATTGATACTGTGTTTAGTTTGGGTATTAATTTTTGCCAGACTTGATTCTATGGCCTGTTGATAAATTGACTCCATATCTTCAACAATATCCACTTGTCCTCCTAGGCCACTCACTATGGGTAGCTGAGCACATATAGAAGAATTGAATGCATCAATAGTTTTTATTTGAAGGCGCTGGGGGTTATCCAGCAAGTGCCATTCGCGTTCAATATTACGTTCAACAACTTGCTTAACTAGAGCTTGGGTTGGTTTGGTGAGCTTATCGGAGTTCTCTTGTCTCAGACTTGTTAACAGTCGTTGTCGCATCTCAAAAGCGGCTTTTCGAGTAAAAGTGAAAGCGAGTATATCTTCGGGTTCTTCACTTTGTATTAATAGTTTTAGAAAGCGTTGTATGAGTAACTCAGTTTTTCCTGATCCTGCGGGTGCTTGCACACAAAATGATCGACTGATATCGAGAGCCATTTCCCTTTCAGCTTTATCTAAGAGGACAGTTTCAGTCATGATCGTTTAAAATCTCTTGCTGCTGTTCCTGTATGCGACAGAACGAACTGAGGTGGCAATGCTGGCAACTTTGAGAACTTTTAGGACGCACAGCAACATAGCCATCGATAAATTCTTGAGCGATATTTGAAAGAACATTTTGCCAGTGCTGTTTTAACTCTTCCCAGCTATAATCATTTGTTATTTTTTTTTGCAGCCTATAATTAGTTTTCGGAAAAATTGCTTCATCAATACTGGCGCCATGATATGTTGAAGCATCTATATTTACCTGAGCATAAAGCAAGGCATTGATGGGATGGAATTTTTTGTTTTGGGCTAATGCACTAGCATAAAGTAATAATTGTGGGTTTGAAGGTCGAGCTTCATCGCTTACAGCAGCCTTAATTGACCCGCTTTTATAATCTATTAAGGCAAAACCATCGTCTATTTTATCGATTCGATCAATTTTAAAATCAAGTTTTAAACCAGCATGCTGCCATTGCACCTTGAATTCCTGTGCGACCACTTCAAAGCTAGAACGTAGGGTTTCCTGTTCTAACCATTTATTTATCAATTTAACCAAACGTTTTTTTTCTAATGATGCATAAGCCCCCTGCATGAAATATTGATGCTGTCTGGTTAAATATTCAATCCCCGCATCACATGAATTTTCAATAATAGTGTCAAGCTTGCTTTTGTCCAAGGTTGACAACAGGGCTTGGCTTTTTAATTGTCCCCAGAACTGCTCCAAAACAAGATGCAGCATCGTTCCAATATCTTTGGAAGGGATGCCATAAGTAAATTCGGGTAAATCATTGGCGCTCAATCTGTGGACTGCAAAGGCTTTAAAGGGGCACTCGGATTGGTCAGCTATCAGGCTGATGCCGCCCTTGATTCCCTTGATATCCGATATGGGGATATTGCTATCTTCTTTGTAAATTTCCGTGTTCTCATTGCTTGATATCTCTTCCGCGATCTCAAGGCTTATAGGATGAAGCTGTAAAGAATTTCCCTTAAGAAGTTTATGCTCAATTATTGATTCTGTGTTGACTAATGAAAGTATAGGGCTTGGGTTTAGCTCGCCGCTTGCATTAGCGCGAGGATAACTGAAGATCACCTCTTCAGCGGTGTTGCTAATGAATTCAGAGAGGGTGGTAATGGCATCATCATGAATCAGCTTGGGAGAGCTTGCAGGCAGTTTTAATTTTCGCTGTAACGATATAGGAATAAAAGGGTTGTTATATTTGTTTATAGGCCATTGCAGGTCGCTTAAACCTAGAAACCACAAGTGAGTATAGCGTAAGCCCGCAGCATCATTTGAGTTGGAAATTTGTATCGCAGCTTCTTGTCTATTTTCGTTGTATTTGAATTTTTGTACCACTTGTTTTAACAGTGCAAGAGCTTGTGATAAAGATATAGATTGATATAGAAAATTGAGCTGTTTAAATTCGGCTAAGATCTGATGCCAACAATATGCTAAAAAATGATCTTCAGTATTTGGCTCTTTATGATCTTGCAGATCATTGAGCTGCTCAGCTGGGGTCCATGCTAAACGTTCAAGCTGTTTGTTAAAAAGTTCTGCCCAGGCATTGATGTTTTGGAATTGATTTTGGCGACGTCGAAGAGTTTCACATTCCATTAAAGCATGAGCCAGAACAGGCGAGTGCCAATCTTTTTCTTGATTGGCTAGTAAATTTCGTAAGTCAGCACTACGAACAGAGGTCTGCGATTTTTTGCGTAAATAACTCTCTAAAGCCGCTCTGCTATCTTCTTCCTGGGCAAGTAATAAAGGAGAACGTAATATGTGACAGAGCTCAACAGCAGAAATCTCTTCATTGTTAAATTTCAATAACTCCGGAATTTCTAGTAAAAGAGGGTATTCCTTGTGAAGGTTATTTGATGAAACAATGAAGACGGGTGAATGCATGTCAGCATTCGGGTTAATAATTGTTTGAAATATATTTTGAAATACTGAGTAGTGGCGAAGAATATCATTGCTAATAATCCCTATCTTGGCGTCGGGATTATTTACCAAGATATTTTGGCTCCAGCTTGCTGCCGCTTTTATTTCACTAAGCTCATCAGCGTAACTCTGTTTGTATACTTCTGGCTGCAAGTCTCTCCATTGAAGTATTTGCAACGATGCCTTTTGTTGTAATGCTTCAAATAATGCTTGATAAAGTGGTGGGGGCTTATTAAAACCAAGCAGGATAATTTTGTCAGGCAAATTCACATTGCCTGACTCTAGGTGAGGCAGAAGGTTTTGGAGTAACTCTGAAAAAGAAATTAAATTTTCGCGACTGCAATGCTGCTGATACTGCTTTGCCCATTGCAAAAAAGCTGAGCAATCATCGAGATGGTCGAAAGACTCTATTTTGCTTTGATAAGTCGCCAGACTATTGAGGCTGATTTGCCATTGTGTGATTAGTCTATAAGCTTCTAATAGGTTTGGAGCAGCATTTTCAAGATTTAACAGTGGTGATGATATTTCACTATCACGAATTATTTTTTTCCATAAAGTTAATTCCTGGTAGCTGTCTAAAATTGTTTTTGCTTCTAAGCTGGCTTCTTCAAGAAAGAGCTGTTGACTAATGTTCTTTAACCAAATATCCACGGGACTAATGTCAGGGCTAGGTCTAACAGTGCTTTTATTTTGTTGTTTTAAGTAAGCGCCAAAGGTTTCATGAACTTGAACTGCGATGCGATGATTTGGAGTTAAAACTATCCAACCATCCTCAATAGCATCACTTAATTCTCTTATGTCAGTAAAGGTTTTAAACATGCGTCATAGTTTATTACATATTTAATAATTTGAACCCTTTATATGGATGGTCATGCTATATGTAATAAATTCGCTTGCTGGAAATATCTTGTTTTCAGGGCGTAAGCAAAATGCTGCTGCTCAACTAGGTTAGTGTTTTGTATATATTTTCAGAATACTAACCAAGCTGAGAGAGCTGATTTGATTTTATGTTCAAGCGCTCTGCGGTTAAATCTTAAGAACTATTTTCCTGTTTTGTGGTTTGCTGAGTTTCAGTGCTTGAAGGTTTATTAGCTTGAGGTTCTGAGTTGCTCGCTTGATCTGAAGCAGAATTAGCAGCCACCGCCCTGTTTCTTGGGTCATTTGGAGCTCTTTTTACTGAGGGTGCTACACCAGGGCTCTGACTAGGAGGGGTAGGAGATGCTGTGCTCGTTGTTGTTGGCGAGATCTTGTTAGAGGCTTTTACAGTTGGTTCTGCTGCTGTCTGCGCCGTTTTGGCTGTTGTTACTGTTTGAGCCTCTTTAGCACTGGGGATCGCTGCATCTGGCACTGGTTTTGTTTGATGCTCAGTATCCTTACCGATTTCTTTTTTACTTGTAGTTTGCTCGATCTTTTTATCTATAGAAGCAGAACCCTTATCAGTGTCAACAAGTTTGCTATCGGCTATGACACTGGCAGAGTCAGATTCTGAAGTCGCTTCTTTTATTTCAGATATATCAGGTTTTATATCAGACTTATTGCCAGCATTATCAGGAGTGGTATTTGTCTGATTCAGAGCTGAGTTTTGTTTTGTAGACTCTTTATGCTTCGCTGCTTTAGTCATATCTGTTTTTGGTTTACTTTCCGCTCCTTCAGTATGAGCTTTTGCTTCAGAGGCTTCAGAGACTACAGGGGTGTCAGTTGTAGTTTCTGCTACTGCCGCATTCTTGCTGGGCTTCGAGGGAGAACCTGATGCAATAGTGGCTTGATCAGTTTGATCCAGCTTATTAACTGCCGCAACGACTTTCTCTACAGTTTCAGTTTTAACTTCCTCCTTTGACGCAGCAGGAATATTGGAAGCTGGAACAGGAGTGTTAGTATTATTCGCTGATTGCTCCGTTGTTTCAGGAGCAGTATTTTGGGTAGGTCTGTCACCGCGTTTGCGTTCCTGCATATTGCGTTTTGGCTTATCAGATGGTCTACGCTTGGTCTTTTTATTAGCTTCAGTTGCTTTGTTTTCCGAAGCATCATTTTTTGACTGAGCATCCTGCGATTTAGCTTGAGACGCATTATTGTTGCCATTACGTTTGCGTGCTGGTCGCTCACTATCTTTAGTTTTGTTTTTATTAACTTTGTCATTCTGTTGCCCGTTAGCAGGCGGTTTTGAGTTCCTTCTTTGCTTTTGGCCCGATTGAGCGGCTTTGCGCTCGGTGCTAGGTGTTTGCTTTGTTTTTTCATCATTCGCAGCAGGAAGCTCTTCTTCAGGAGCTGCTGTGAAAAGACTCTTAAGCGCTGAGGAAATAGAAGCGGTCAAGCCGCCTTTACTCTTGCTATCTTTTGTAGTGGAAGCGGGAGGAGCGAGAGGTCTCATATGTGGTGCCTGAACAGCTGCTTTGTCAGCTTCTATTGCTTGTCGCGGGAGAAATTCATCAACCTCTGGTGTCTTTTCCGATTCAATAGTGTAACTACGAGGAATTACTTCATCGTTGACACTTTGAATTTCATAATGAGGCGTTTCTAAAGCCGTGCTTGGCACAATAACCAATTTGGTTGTGCTTTGATTTTCCATATTGGAAATGACTTCGCGCTTTTCATTCAATAAATACGAAGCCACACTTACAGGAACAATTGCACGAACTTCTGTGGAATTATGTTTATTCGCTTCTTCTTGCAGGATACGCAAGATAGAGAGGGCTAGGGATTCAATATCCCTGATACTGCCTTGTCCATCGCATCGAGGGCAAACGATGGCTTGAGTTTCTCCCAGCGAAGGTCTTAGACGCTGGCGAGACATTTCCAGAAGCCCAAAGCGTGAAATTCTGCCTACTTGAACTCTAGCGCGGTCCATTTCCAGGGCTGCACGCATTCGATTTTCGACTTCGCGCTGATTTTTCTGAGAAAGCATGTCGATAAAATCAATGACAGCTAAACCTCCCATATCACGAAGCCGTAACTGACGAGCGATTTCATCAGCTGCTTCCAGATTCGTAAGAAAAGCAGTTTCCTCGATATCTGCACCGCGAGTAGCACGCGAAGAGTTAATATCGATAGAAATCAAAGCTTCGGTTGGATCGATGACCACGGAACCACCTGAAGGTAGTTTAACTTCACGCTGGAAGGCGCTTTCAATCTGACTTTCAATTTGAAAGTGAGTAAATAAAGGTACTGAACCTTCATGAAGAATGATGCGGTTTTCATATTGCGGCATGACCTGCTGAACAAAACTTTTAGCTTCGTCGTAACTACTTTGAGTATCAAGGATGACTTCCCCGATATCTTGTCGCAGGTAGTCTCGAATTGCTCGAATAATGACGTTGCTTTCCTGATAGATCAGGAAGGGCGCTTCTTTTTCAGCTGCTGCGTTAGTAATCGAGCCCCATAACTTTAATAAGTAGTCCAGATCCCATTGTAATTCTTCAGTAGCTCGTCCAACGCCAGCAGTACGCACGATAACGCCCATACCATCAGGCAGGTTCAAATCACTAAGCACTTCGCGTAAGTCATTACGTTCATCACCTTCAATCCTTCTGGATATTCCACCAGCTCTGGGATTGTTCGGCATAAGTACTAGATATCTGCCAGCAAGGCTGATCATGCTTGTTAGAGCCGCACCTTTATTGCCGCGTTCTTCTTTATCTACCTGAATGATAATGTCGGTGCCTTCTTTAACAACATCCTTGATGTTAATACGACCGTTTATTTCAGAAGGTTGTTTGCTGAAATATTCTTTTGATATTTCTTTTAAGGGGAGGAATCCGTGACGATCTGCTCCGAAATTCACGAAAGCAGCTTCCAGACTTGGTTCTATGCGAGTGATTTTAGCTTTGTATATATTGGCTTTTTTCTGGATTCGAGTACGATTTTCGATATCTAGATCATAAAGACGTTGACCGTCCACAAGGGCGACGCGCAACTCTTCTTTTTGAGTTGCATTGATAAGCATTCTTTTCATAATGTTCCGCTATTTCTCTGTTGGGACAGAAGCGGGTAACGGCGAATGATATATCAAGAAGCTGACATATTATTCAGGATATAGATGAGGTTTATATAATAACTATTTGTTTTTATTATATATTTACAAGATTTATCTTGCTTAAAAAGATTAGTAAACCATCTTTTAGCTATGTTCACTCAGGTCATAAACTTTAATTAATCTTGAGTTATTAATTAGCACTCTGTCGCAAAGGCTTTATTACCAAGGCTATAAAAGTGTTATTTTTAAACTTGTTCTTACAGTAAATAAGTTCACTGCTTCTCAATATCTATATTCTAATTCTGTTACCCGGTCTGACCGAGTTAATAAGCCTGCATTAGCAGGACTGTTTTGTTTATTGTTTGTTAATACCTGTTTTATATTTAGACCCTTTATCGGGTATTGCTACGTTAGAGCGGCTTCTAGTTAAATCATTGACTAGTTAGCTATTACAGGGACTAACGTTTAATTCTTGCATTTACTACTTTTACTGCTTTTGTTTAATCGTTTAATTCTTTTACTAAATTCTTTTTGGGTTATTCAATCCTTTGTTTTATCAACTGTTACATTATTTTAACTATAAAGCTGTGTTTAATTTCATGTAACACGGCATATGGCCGGTGTGTATCTGGGTTGAATTAATGTAATAGTCACTAATTCATGAAAAATGGCTATGAGCGTAACGGTATTTTGTAAGCTCTACCGAGGCGGAATATAACAGTAAAATCTAGTTACTTCAATTATTTATGACGCTTTACTGAGTTTCAGCTTAGTTTGTTGCTGGAATTATTATCTGTGATTTCCAGGCGGCTTTGCTACAATCCGCGCTCTTTTCAAGAGTAGGCTAAGATCACTATGGCAGACGAGAAATTAGCTTCAAGAGTCCAGAAACTGGAAATTGATGCCAATAGCTTGGGGCAAAGGCTCGATAATTTCTTGATTTCGCGTTTAAAAGGAGTTCCGAAAACACGAATTTATCGCATTATTCGAAAAGGTGAAGTAAGAGTTAATGGTAAACGCATAAAACCTGATTACAAATTAGCTCTTAATGATATTGTCAGAGTGCCCCCAATTCGTGTTTCAAATTCAGAACCGCGGATCCCTACAAGGGATTTAACTCAGCTAATTAGCGATTCAATTATCTTTCAGGATGAGAGTCTGTTGGTTGTTAATAAGCCCTCAGGAATTTCAGTGCACGCTGGAACCGGCGTCAAAATCAGTCTGATTGAGGTGTTACGTCACATTTATGAGGGTGAGTATCTGGAATTAATACATCGAATAGACAAAGGGACTTCAGGGTGTATATTAATAGCGAGGAATTCCAGTATCTTAAAATACTTACAAAGCGATTTTAAAGCTCGAACAATTAAGAAGGATTATCATGCCCTGGTTCATGGGCTATGGCCTGAGGGGTTTAATGTAGTCAGCGCTAATCTGCAAAGGGCTCCTGAAGCCGGTGGAGAGCGTAAAGTTTATGTTGATGAAGAAGGGCAAAATGCACAGACCACCTTTAAACTTTTGCAACATTACAGACAGCATAGCCTCATTTTAGCTCAGCCCAGGACAGGAAGAACCCATCAAATACGGGTGCATGCCCAGTTTGCAGGCTTCCCGCTTTGCGGTGATGAGAAATACAGTAAACCCGAACAAAGAAAGCAGCTTTGCAAAATGGGCATAAGCCGTTTATGCCTGCATGCTAATAGTTTAGAGTTTAAGCATCCCATTTCCAAAGTACTTATCAAGGTATCAGCTCCTTATGATGAGAAATTCAAAATGGCCTTAAAGACGCTTAGCGTAATTTAAGCTCTGAAAGGAACATAAATAGTACTGAATAATCACTCTTAATAAGTGTAAAAAGTCTTATTTTTCTTTGACATAGAACAGTTCAATCCCTATCATGCGCGCCTATGTCGCCACAGCCATTCCCTGAGATAATTGATGTTAGAAAATTTTTCTCTCAGGAAGCGCACTTAAAGACTTCATTGCCTCTGCTTTCATGCAAGCGGCTTGAGCCATATTTAAGTAAAGCTGAAGAGTTTACAGAGTCTAAAATAGAAGTAGATCTGACCTTTATCAAGAACGATCAAGGTCGGTATATTTTAAGCGGGGAAATAAGTAGCGTCCTGTTCCTTCCATGCCAACGGTGTTTGCAGGGGGTGGAGCATAACTTGTCATCAGAGTTCAGTGTCCAGGTGCTGGATGAACTTGTTGCAAGTGGTGACAGAGAACTTGCAGAAGATGAGCTTGAGGTCGTATTAAGCTTTGAAGGCAAGTTGGATTTGTTAGCTCTAGTTGAAGATGAGCTTATCTTGAGTTTGCCGTTGGTAATCTATCACGACAAGGTTGATTGTAACCCCAAGCTTGTAAGCCTACAGGAAAGTGGCCGGCAAACTCTGAATAGTAAGGCTTTTGCTGAACTAGAGGTTTTAAAGGAACAGCTCGTATCAGCCAAGGATAATGTAGATAAAGAAAATCGATAGATGAAAAACGGATAACGGATAACGGATAACGGATAGTTTACGGATATACGGACATACAGAAAAGAGTATCGAAGCATAGACGAATGTTTAGTAAAATACTCATATGTTGAAACAAAATTCTAAAATAGAGGAGTAGCCCGCATGGCGGTCCAAAAAAGTAAAGTAACAAGGTCAAGACGTGGTATGCGTCGTTCACATGATTCACTGCCCAAAGGAACTATTTCAACTGATGAAACTACTGGAGAGCGCCATAGAAGGCACCACATAACCCCAGACGGCTTCTATAAAGGTCGTCAAGTAGTTGAAGCTAATGACGATTAAGTCTCACTCCCAACCACCACCTAGATTTCTCTAAAAGCAGCTTAAATAGCTGCTTTTAGTTATGGGTTAAGCAATAATCGCTATTGAGTCTTTTCAGGATAAATTCATGCAGCAAGAAACAGCCTTTATATTTCCAGGCCAAGGTTCACAAAAAGAGGGTATGCTGGCTGAACTGGCAACTGCCCATCCAATCATACAAGCTACTTTTGATGATGCTTCTGACATCTTAGGTTACGACTTGTGGGAACTATGCCAAAATGATCCAGAAAACAAACTTTCGCTTACTCATATTACCCAGCCAGCCATTCTAACGGCATCAATATCTATTTGGCGCTTATGGCTGCAACAAGGGGGTTATAGGCCAGGTTTTATGGCTGGACATAGCCTCGGTGAATATTCAGCACTAGTGAGCAGTGGCGTAATTGCTTTTGAGGATGCTGTTATGCTGGTGGAGAAGCGGGGAGAGTTTATGCAGTCGGCTGTACCAGTTGGTGTCGGCGCTATGGCCGCTATCGTGGGTTTAGCGGATGCTGAAGTCATCGCGGCTTGTAAGGAAGCGGCTCAAGAAGAGCTTGTCAGTGCCGTTAACTTTAATTCTCCGGGACAAGTTGTGATTGCAGGTCATGCCGATGCTGTTAATCGTGCTATTGAATCTTGCAATTCAAAAGGCGCTAAGCGCGCATTACCTCTGCCCGTCAGTGCACCTTTTCATTCAGAACTAATGTTGCCAGCCGCTGAAAATTTTGCAGAAGTGCTAAAAGATATAGCCTTTAATGAGTCAAAAATACCTGTATTACAAAATTACAGCCTGACATTAAGCTCTGACGATACTGGAGCAATCAAGGAAAACCTCATTAAGCAAATATATAGCCCGGTTCCATGGGTCGAAACTATTAACACCTTAAAGCAAAAAGGCCTTCAAAGGGTTGTTGAGATTGGTCCAGGAAAGGTTTTATGTGGGTTAAATAAAAGAATAGCGCCTGAGATGGACGCTTCGGTCATCAATGATAGTCCTAGTTTGGAAGCGGCTCTGCATATACAGGTTTAAAAATAGGAATTAATTATGAGCATAATGGATAAAATTGCGGTAGTTAGCGGGGCTAGCCGAGGCATAGGTAAAGCGATTGCAATAGAGTTAGGTCGGCAAAGGAAATGTAAAGTAATAGGAACAGCAACGACAGAAGCGGGTGCTGAAAATATTTCAGCTTATCTAGCTGAAGCTGGTATTGCAGGTAAAGGTTATTGTCTCAATGTCACCGATCAAGACTCAATAGAAAATTTTTGCTCTTTGGTACAAGACGATTTCGGTGCGCCCCAAATATTAGTCAATAATGCTGGAGTCACTAAGGATAATATTCTTATGAGAATGAAAGCCGAGGAATGGGAAGAAGTTATCAATACTAACTTAAGCTCCATCTTTAGGTTGTCCAAAGCCCTTGTAAGGGGTATGACTAAAGCGCGTTGGGGTAGGATCATTAGTATAAGCTCCGTAGTGGGATCCAGTGGAAATCTAGGGCAATCTAACTACGCAGCTTCAAAAGCAGGTATTGAAGGTTTTTCAAGAGCCTTAGCGATTGAGTTGGGTTCAAGAAGCATTACTGTGAATTGTATTGCTCCTGGTTTTATCGACACCGATATGACTAAAGAAATAAGTCAAGAACATAGCGAAATATTACTCAGTAAAATTCCTTTAAGTCGTTATGGAAAGCCTGAAGAAATAGCCTCGGCTGTGGGCTTTCTTGCTTCAGAAGAAGCTTCTTATATTACCGGAGAAACCCTGCATGTGAATGGTGGCATGTACATGGGTTGATGCATATAATTGCAGATAATTTAATTACAATTTGTTGTAAAAAAGGTAAACTGCTAAAAAATTATTTAAGCAAATTAAAATTAAAACAAATAAATATTCATAAAGAAGATTTAAAGTCAAAAGAATCAACTGAATAAGCCTGGTTTAATCTGTTAAGCCGAGCCTGTTTATATACTTAAACTAGGAGCACATAAAATATGAGTAGTGTTGAAGAACGAGTAAAAAAAATAGTTTCTGAGCAGCTTGGGGTCAAGGACGAAGAAGTTAAAAACGAAGCTTCTTTTGTAGAAGATTTAGGTGCTGACTCTCTAGATACAGTTGAGCTGGTAATGGCTCTGGAAGAAGAGTTTGAAACTGAAATTCCAGACGAAGAAGCTGAAAAAATCACTACTGTGCAACTTGCTATTGATTACATTAACGCCAATTTATAATCGCAGGTGTTGAAAAACAAAAAGCTACCCTTGGTTCAGCCAAGTGTAGCTTTTTTATTTTTTCTTCAATAATTCAAAGCACTGAAGCCTGAATATGAGGGGCTGGAGTTGAGCAAAAGAAGAGTTGTAATTACCGGTTTAGGGGCCTTGACCTCAGTCGGAAATACTGTTGAAGATACCTGGGCTAATTTAAAAGCTGGGAAAAGCGGTATTGCCACAATTGATCACTTCGACGTAAGTGCATATAGCACTCATTTTGCCGGCTGCGTCAAAGATTTTGATGTCTCTACTTACATCCCTATAAAAGAAGCAAGGCGGATGGACACCTTTTTGCAGTATGGAATGGCTGCGGGAATTCAGGCAGTGACTGATGCTGGCCTGCAAGATTCGCCCTATGATCCCAGCAGAGTGGGGGTATTCGTTGGCTCTGGTATTGGGGGAATTACCAATATTGAAGAAGCGGTTCATACAATAGATAATTCAGGACCAAGAAGAATTTCTCCTTTCTTTGTGCCAGGCTCAATCATCAATATGATTTCTGGCAACCTCTCTATTCATTTAAATTTCCAAGGCCCTAACCTTTCTATTTCAACAGCATGCAGCACAGGTACGCATACAATAGGTTTAGCCGCTCGAATGATTGCTTATGGTGATGCAGATGCAATGATCGCTGGAGGGGCAGAAAAAGCTTCTTCTCCTATAGGAATCGGAGGTTTTGGTGCGGCACGAGCACTTTCAACTCGAAATGATGCCCCGCACGAGGCTAGTCGCCCCTGGGATAGAAATCGAGATGGTTTTGCCTTAGGTGATGGTAGTGGCGTATTGGTACTTGAAGAATATGAGGCGGCCAAAAAACGCGGTGCAAGAATTTATGCTGAACTGGTTGGTTTTGGAATGAGTGGGGATGCTTATCACATCACATCACCGTCAGAAAATGGCGACGGAGCAGCAAGTTGCATGAAAAATGCCTTGAATGATGCTGGGCTTGATGCTGAAAAAGTCGATTATATTAATGCTCATGGTACATCGACTCCAGCTGGTGATTTGGCTGAAACAAGAGCAATTCACTCTGTATTTGGCTCTAATGCTAGCAAACTGGCTGTAAGCTCTACCAAATCGATGGTCGGACATTTACTTGGGGCTGCTGGTGCAGTAGAAGCTGTATTCAGCGTATTGAGTATAAGAGATCAGCTAGCTCCGCCAACTATTAATCTGGACAAGCCAGGTGAAGGTTGTGATTTAGATTATGTGCCCAATACAAGCAGGGAAATGAAAATTGATACCGTGATGACTAACTCTTTTGGTTTTGGCGGTACTAACGGCACCTTAATTTTTTCAAAAATTTAACTTCATTACTCGCCGCAAATTAATCTTAGTTGCTTTACGACTCTCAGTAACAAGATGTCAATTTCGTAAAGCTCTTGCTCACACTCTTACTTTAGTGCGATCTATCTTTTTAGTTATTGGCAGTCGGCATTTCCTGTGTAATAGTGTGCTTGAAGTTAGAGCCGTTTTTTTAAATTACTTATAGAAATGACTACTTTACTCTTGGTAAACCTAATGATTTAAAAAGTAGCCACTTGGATACTTAGAGAAGTACGTGAAACCTTCAAATTCAATAAAGCAAGCGGTCTGGTACAAACAATTGCTCTTATGGAGTTATATTATCCTTGTTTGCTTGTTGCTAAGAGCAGGTTTTTCTTATCAGAATTTACACGCCCCTTTGAATATTCCTGAATCTGATGATGGCTCACTCTTGTTAACGGTTCAAACCGGGCAAACCTTTTCTCAAATCAGTAAGCAGCTTTATTCTCTTGATGTTTTAAATTCAGATTTCGATCTCCGTGTCTACGCTCGACTAAGTGGAAAGGCTGTTCAGATTAAGGCCGGAGAATATCAATTAGAAGAGGGCATTACGCCTCTCGATTTGCTGGATAAATTGGTGAAGGGGGATGTTTACTATCAACGCGTCCGAATCCTTGAGGGTTGGACTCTAAAACAGGCCATTCAGGAAATTCAGTCTCATCCTAATATTGAAGTCACTCTGGATCACAATGATGCTGAGGAAATTCAGGCTGTGTTTGCCACCAGTTTTTATCCAGAAGGGTTAATGTTTCCTGATACTTATAATTTCAGTGCAGGTACGACTGATAAGGAAATCATTGAAAGGGCTGCACTTATGATGCAGCAAGTTCTGGACGCAGAATGGCAACAAAGGGCAGTTGCGTTACCATTTGAAAATCCTTATCAAGCCTTGATATTAGCATCTATAATTGAGAAAGAAACAGGGCAAGCAGGTGAACGTGATTTAATTGCAGGCGTTTTTGTTAATCGTTTGCAAAATAATATGCGTTTACAAACAGATCCAACAGTTATATATGGCTTAGGTAGTCGTTTTGACGGTGACTTAACCAGAGCGCATTTACAGGAGCTAACCCCTTACAATACATATAGAATTAATGGTTTACCGCCTACACCTATTGCATTAACAGGTAGAGAAGCGATCAGAGCTGCCTTGAACCCTTATATCAGTAGTTACCTTTATTTTGTGGCCAGAGGCGACGGTAGTCATTATTTCTCGAGTACATTAGAAGAACATAATGCTGCTGTACAAAGATTTCAGCTAGGAATAGAAAATTAATGCCAAACAGTGAAAGACAAACACCAGGCCTAATTGTCTTTGAGGGAGTTGACGGCGCCGGCAAAGGCGTTCAAAGCCGAGCCTTACTTGAGGACATGAAAGCGGCAGCTTATCCAGTGATATTAACCAGAGAACCAGGAGGGTCAGAATCTGCTGAAGCTATCAGAAAGCTTATTGTCGAGGGTGATACTGGTCGCTGGGATGATATAAGCGAGTTATTCCTAATTTATGCGGCTCGTCGTTCTCACTTGCAAGAAACCATTTTACCTAATATTGCAAGCGGCAATTGGGTCATCTCTGATCGATTTGCTGACTCCTCCAGAGCCTTTCAGGGGGTTGCAGGTGGGCTTGGTCTTGATTTAGTTGAGCAAATTCATCAAATCGTTGTGGGAGAATTTAAGCCCTTATTGACCATAGTTCTGGACATGGATCCCAATATTTCTTTGCAAAGAGCTGAACAAAGAGGGGGCAGGGAAGACCGTTTTGAACAAAAAGGATTGAGTTATCAGCAGAAAGTGCGTGAAGGATTTCTTCAGATTGCTAAAGCACAACCTGAAACCCATATCTTAATAGATGCCAGCCAGTCTATAGAAAGTGTGCACGCTTCTATAAAAGCAGTCGTGAAACAGCGTCTGGGATTGGACTTATGAATGAGTTTGACTTACTACCCTGGAATCAGGGTTATTTTAATAAACTGTCTGAACTGGAACGCTCTCGGCAGTTAGCTCATGCTTATCTTATACAAGGGCAAAAAGGTTTGGGTAAGGAAAGCCTCGTCAAGGATTTTTCTGCTTACTTATTTTGCCAAAAACCAGAAAAGAAAACTGCCTGTGGTGAATGCCAGGCTTGCCATTTGTTTACGGCCGGGACACACCCTGATTTTAAATATATAGGTCTTGAAGAAGACTCCAAGCAAATCAAGATTGAACAAGTGCGTGACAGTAAAGCCTTTTTGATGAATACCCCGCTTATGGGTGAGTATAAAATTTTGCTGATACATTCAGCTGAAAAAATGAACACTAATACTGCAAATGCTCTTTTAAAAAACCTGGAAGAACCTGCGTCCGGAACTCTTTTATTTTTGTTAAGTCACCAGCCTGGATTGCTGCTGCCTACTATTCGAAGTCGCTGTCAGCAAATCAAAATTTCACGGCCAAATGAAGAAATTGCTTTGCAGTGGTTACAAAAACATATTGATAAAGATCAAGCAAAATTATGTTTGCAACTAAGCTATGGTGCACCTTTGCAGGCATTGAATTATGCCAGTGAAGAAAGGCAAGAAGAAAGAAGAGGGATTGAAAAAAGCCTGCTAGAATTATTAAGATCGGAATTGGGCATTATTGATGTGGCAGTGCCTTTGTCGGCCTATAAAATTGAAGATGTATTAGAGCATTTGATGCTTGTTTTGCATCAGATTATACGTCATTTGCATGTTAAAAATGATGACGCAGGACGAGAGACGCTTTCACCTGAGGTAAGAGAGATTGTTAGTATTTTAAGCGTTGCTGCTATAAAACCTTTGCATCAATTTCATACTGAACTCATTAAAGCCCGAAGCGCTGTGCAAAGTACTGCTAATCCAAACAATCAATTATTGTTAGAGTCTTTATGTTATCAATGGATAGATCTTATAAGGGACCAAAAAGACCTGGCTGTATAAGAAATATTCAACCGGAAAAAAGATCCGGGCATAATGTTTTGTCCGTCAGTATTAAAGAGCTAACAGTTTTATACTCGTCATACATGTCATTTCTGATTAACGGTGGATTGTTTATTCCAACCATAGAAAAATATGATATTGGAGATGAAGTTTTTTTATTGCTTAAATTATTAGATGAGAAGAAACTTATTCCGCTCATCACAAAAGTTGTCTGGATAACGCCGCTTCAAGCACAAGCAAATAGGGTGGCAGGGATCGGCTTACGGTTTTTGGAAAAAGACAATGAAGCGAAAAATAAGATTGAGAAATGTTTGAATGGTATGCTTAATTCAAATCTGCGAACCTTCACTCTTTAGATGAAGCTGTTGGCAAATAAACTACTTAGAAGCCTGCAACACCACCTTCGTTACGCGGATCAGAAACACCTTCCAGGGCATTATCTAAAAGCATAATTGAATTTGCATCACCTAAAGGAAAGCGTGATCTTGATATACCTTTATGCCCCATACTGTTTAACTCGTCAGCCACTTCTTCAGTGATGGCTCCGGCTTCATAGCGAATAATGTCGGGTTGCCATTGGTGGTGAAAACGGGGGCTTGCAACCGCATCTTCTATATTCATGTCGTGATCGATAGTATTCAGAACTACCTGCAGTACTGTATTGATAATTGTTGAGCCACCTGGTGAACCAGTAACTAAAAACACCTGATCGTCGCGGGTGATAATGGTAGGGCTCATAGAGCTAAGCATTCTTTTTGAAGGTTGAATTTCATTTACCACTCCTCCTATTAAACCAAAACCATTGGCAGTATTTGGCTTGCTGGAAAAGTCATCCATTTCGTTGTTTAACAAAAATCCTGCGCCAGATACGACAAATTTATTACCGTAAGAAGCATTTAAAGTAGTGGTTACAGCCACGGCATTTCCATCTGCATCAATGATGGAATAATGTGTTGTTTGCATGCTTTCTTGTGGCCAACTACCGGCACTAATATCTTTACTTGCGCTTGCAGCGTCTGGATTAAAATCAGAAAAGCGTTGATGAGCATATTCCTTGGAAATTAGTCTAGCTGTAGGAACATCATAGTAATCAGGGTCGCCAAGATGTTCAGCGCGGTCGGCATACGCCCTGCGTTGCGCCTCAATCATAAGATGGACTGCTTCAGTAGAGCCCCAGCCAAGTTCCGAAAGATCAAAAGGCTCTAGCATATTTAACATTTGTACCAGTAAGACGCCGCCAGAGGAAGGAGCGGGCATAGACCAAATATCGTAGCCTCTATACGTTCCGTGTATAGGTTCACGCCAAATGGGCTCATAACTTTCCAGGTCCTGGTGAGTAATCAGGCCACTGTTGCTTTGCATGCTGGCAACCAGCTTGTCAGCGACGGGGCCTTTATAAAAACCATCGCGGCCATTTGCAGAAATCAGTCTTAGTGTTGTTGCCAGTTCTGGCTGCCGCCAAAGCTCCCCATCCTGATAGGGTTGGCCATTGTTGCTGAACTTGTCAAAGCTTGCAGGGTATTGTTGAAAAGACTCCAGATTTCTTTGAAATTGCCCAGACAAATCTGAGTTTAATTTGAAGCCATCTTCTGCAAGTTTGATAGCAGGAGCAATTACTTCTTCTCGACTCATTGTGCCGAAGCGCTCCAGTGCATCCAATAAACCGGCAACCGATCCTGGTACTCCTGTTGCTTGAAGACTGTTTCTGGAAAGCTGGCGATCAAAGTTTCCGTTACTATCCAGAAACATGTCACGACTCGCAGCCAGAGGGGCTTTTTCACGAGCGTCTTGAGTATACACCTGGCCATCTGCTGTACGCAGTACAAGAAAACCACCACCACCGATATTACCAGCAGAGGGGTAGACGACAGCAAGAGCAAATCCAACGGCAACTGCAGCATCGATTGCATTTCCGCCTTGTTCTAAAATGTCTTTTCCAACTTCAGAGGCAATGTCGGAGCGTGAGCTGACCATGCCATTTTCTTCCCGTTGAAACTCAGCCAGAACTAATGAGCTTGGGAAGAGCAGGATAATAAGGAAAGTCAATTTATGTGCGAAAGCCTTTTTCATAATTTTAAATTTCAAACTAAAAAACAGGATATCCTCAACGCTCCATATTTCATATTCGCAGCTCTCGATTTTTTCATGGCAAGTCTAAGCAGATTTGAGTTGAAGCTAATAGATAGGAATTGAAAAGAAATTAGCCTAATAATTCGAGCAATGCTTCTTTTTTCTCTGCAGGCAATGCTTCAAGACGTTCCTGCAAGACCTTGTCTGTTAATAGGTTTTCTTTTTGCTCAATTTGCTTCGAGTCTTCAGTGCTATCGTCATGATTGCTCTGATCATTTCGTACGTCCTGAAGAAGCTCTTCAGCCCTGAAATCTCGAATGTCTTCCTGAGTAAATTGTTGGATGTGCTTTTCCAACACCATAATAATTTCAGAGTTCATACTTCGGCGGTTCTGTTCAGAAAGCGCTTTTATTTGTTCCCGCAGTCCATTGGGTAAGCGAATAAAAAACTTTTCAACTAGAGCAGGGGTCCTTTTAATAGAGTCACTCACCTAGTGCATTCCTCGTCTTATTCTGATCTAAGGCTAATTTTTTTCTCAACAGCGGACTAATAATAACGTTTTCAACTAAAAGAGGGTATGCTTTTTTGTTAAATTAGGGTCTGAATAGTTTTTTTAATAAATTGGTGTTTAAGGAGTTCACTATACATGCATAAATATGACTTTTTTGTGATTGGAGCAGGTTCAGGAGGTGTACGCTCAGCCCGCATGGCTGCTAGTTATGGCGCCAAAGTCGCGATAGTTGAAGATCACTATCTTGGAGGAACTTGCGTCAATGTGGGATGTGTGCCTAAAAAGTTATATACCTTTGCGAGTCATTTTCATTACGATTTTGAAGATAGCAGGGAGTATGGTTGGACTATCCAGAACCCCACATTTGACTGGAAAACGCTCAGAGATAATAAAAAAACAGAAATTAAGCGTCTAAATACTATTTATCGGTCAATTCTAGAAGATGCAGGAGTGGAAATTTTAACTGGGCATGCCAGTTTACTGGATGCCAACACAGTTGTAGTTGAGGGGGAAAAATATCAAGCGGATAAAATTTTATTGGCGACAGGTGGTTGGCCTTTTGTTCCAGAATTTCCTGGCAATCAGCATGCTATTACTTCCAATGAGGTCTTTGACTTGGAGAGCTTTCCTGAGTCTGTACTGATTGTCGGCGGTGGATACATAGCCGTTGAGTTTGCTGGTGTTTTTGCCGGTTTAGGGGCGAAAACTACCTTGTCTTACCGCAGTGAATCACTATTAAAGGATTTCGATAAAGATTTAAGAGAAAAATTCACTACAGAATTACGCCGGCATGCAGATGTGCAGTTAAACTCGCAAATCGCTGAAATCACTAAAAACGATTCGGGATCACTAATGGTCCGATATGCCGATGGACATGAAGCCTCTTATGATTGTGTCCTTTATGCAACAGGGCGTAAACCACGAACAGAAAATTTAGGTCTTGAAAACACTCAGATAGGCCTTGATTCTAGAGGCTTTGTTAAAATCAATGATGATTTTCAGACTGCTGAACCATCCATTTATGCTCTTGGAGATGTTATAGGCCGAATTGCGCTAACGCCCGTCGCCCTGGCTGAAGGGATGAATTTAGCCCGTAATCTTTTTGCCGAAAAATCATCCACAGTGGACTACAGCAATATAGCTACAGCGGTATTCTCGCATCCTAATCTTGCTACCGTAGGTTTAAGTGAAGACGCCGCAATCGCTGATGGCATGGAGTTTGACGTTTATGAGAGTGATTTTAAGCATTTGAAACATACTGTGAGTGGTAGAGAAGAGCGTACGTACATGAAAGTAATCGTTGAAAAGAGCTCAAATCAGGTTGTTGGTATGCATATGATGGGTTCTGAAGCTGGGGAAATAATTCAGGGCTTTGCTGCAGCCATTAAATGTGGAATAACCAAGGAGCAGCTAGACAGTACTATTGGGATACATCCTACAGCTGCTGAAGAGTTTGTGACCATGAGATCCGCAAGGATTTAGACTTGTCACTTTCTGCACTAATTAACTAACTTAAAAGTCAGCTTAGCAGCCCATGTTTTAGGAATAGGGTTACACACTAGATTTTCACTATTCAAGGTTTTTTACATAACAGTTGTTTTAAACGAATCTAATTTTGCAATAAAAGGGCTATTATAATATTATTAGCTATTTCCGGTAATCTTTATTACCGGAAATAGCAAGTTAATAGAATTAATACCTATTAAGCATTTATATCTATATATAAATATTTATTTTCAATATTTTACAAAGGTTTTTTAATGTCAATTATTGATGTCCCAGTGCCTTTTTTTGATACCCTTTCCGAAATGCCTAATCCCTATAGGCACCCCGTCAAGTCTGTTAAACATTTGCTTGAGGATGAGCCGTCCAATGCAATTGATGACTATCAGCATGCCAGTGAATTCTTGTACTCATATCGAGGCTCACCAGATACTTTTTCCACATATAGACGTGAAATTGAACATTTTATGCACTGGAGCTGGTTAATTGCAGGTAATTCTCTCAAGGATAACCGTAGAGAAGATATTGAAGCCTACGTTGAATTCGCTCATAAACCGCCCAAAAGCTGGATTGGTGAAAAAAATGTAGCCAGATTTATTGAAAAACAGGGCGCTCGTGTCTTTAATCCAGACTGGCGGCCTTATGTGTTGAATAGGCCCGGACAGCCCTATTCCATGTCGCAAAGCGCAGTACAAGCTATTTTTGGGGTCTTGAGCAGCTTTTATAACTACTTGATACAAGAAGAATATATCGACATGAACCCTGTGGCTCAAATACGTCAGAAAAGTAAATTTCTCAGGAAAACTCAGAGCCAAAAAGCGATAAGACGCTTATCGGAATTACAATGGTCATATGTCCTTGATGCCGCAGAAACATTAGCCGATTCAGACCCTAAGCAACATGAAAGAACCTTGTTTATCATGCAGGCCCTGTTTGCAATGTATTTAAGAATCTCTGAATTGGTAGAAACTGAGCGCTGGAACCCGACAATGGGTGATTTTGAACGTGATTTAGAAGGAAACTGGTGGTTTAGAACAGTCGGAAAAGGCAATAAAGAACGTCAGATATCTGTGAGTGATGCCATGTTAAAGGCATTACAGCGCTTTCGTGCCTCTAGAAATCTAAGCTTCCTGCCTGCACCTGGCGAATCAACACCATTAATCCATAAAACTCGCGGTCAGGGAGGTATTACCAGTACACGTCAGATAAGAGGAATTGTGCAACAATGCTTTGATGCTGCTCAAAGCAAAATGCAAAAAGACGGTTTTAGCGAGGAAGCCTCGCAACTATCCGCTGCAACGGTACACTGGCTGCGACATACAGGGATATCAGAAGATGTAAAACATAGGCCGCGTGAACATGTTCGTGATGATGCTGGTCATGGTTCCAGCGCCATTACTGATCGCTATATTGATGTTGAGCTAACTGCCCGGCATGCTTCTGCCAAGAAAAAAAGCATAAAACCAGAATAGATTTCTTAATGCTCAATAAACAATCCATATTAATTGCAAAGTTTAACCTAGAAAAACGATGAAAGTTCCATATAAATAGGTTAAGTTTGTTCTCGTTTTATCAGCATTTTTGCGTAAATGAACGTAAATGGAATAATAGTAATGATTAAAGTTTGGCATTTTTCAGTTAATCGAATTTTTAAAGCAGCTGCATTGAGTTTAACTCTATGGGCATTGGGCTCATTAGGTTTATATGCACAACAAGCGTCTTTGTCTGCAGAAGACATTCCTCTTGATGTTGATGCTATTTACCAGGAAATCCTTCCCAGCGAAGAATACACAAGCATTACCCGAGCGGTACTGAGCCAGATGGTAAGAAATCATTATTCTCAAGTGAATGTTAATGATGAATTTTCAGACACTTTACTAGACAGGGTTATAGACGGTCTTGACCCCTCTCGTCTTTATTTTACAGAATCCGACATTGCAGAATTTAATGAATATCGCTATGAGCTGGATGACTTATTGCGAGCCGGAGATGTTGAAGCCGGGTTCTTGATGTATAACCGTTATCAAAGAAGAGTCATTGAAAGATTGGTGTTTTCCTTGAAACGTCTGGAGGAAGATGGCTCTCCTTTTGATTTTACACTTGACGAATATCTGGTAATTGATCGCTCGGAAGAGCCATGGCCTGCCAATCATGATGAACTGGAAGATCTTTGGCGTAAAAGAGTGAAAAGTAATGTGTTAAGCGCCCTGCTCGCTGATGATACATTTGAAGAAGCAAAAGAAAGTTTAAGTGAGCGTTATCGTGCTCAACTGAGTCAAATTCTAAAAAATGACCAGCGTGAAGCATTTCAATATTATATGGATGCTATGACCTTGAGCGTTGATCCGCACACTCAATACTATCTGCCCCAAGCTGCTGAAAACTTCACTATGAATATGAGTTTACAGTTACAAGGTATTGGTGCAGTGCTGACAACTGATGATGATTACACCGAAGTGGTATCCATTGTCGCCGGTGGGCCTGCAGACATGGCTGGAGAACTACAACCAAACGACCGTATAACCGCTATTGCTCAGGGCGACGAAGAGTTTATCGACGTGGTTGGCTGGCGTGTTGATGATGTGGTTCAGCTTATTCGTGGAGAAAAAGGCACTGTTGTGCGTTTAAGCGTCATTCCTAGTACTGCTGAAAATGACTTTGAGCGTGAGGTTATCAGCATCACTCGAGATACTGTTCAGCTGGAAGATGAGTCTGCTAAAAGCGAAATAGTGGAAATTGAACGCGGTGGTGAAACCTACAAGATTGGTGTTATTGACCTCCCCACCTTCTACATTGATTTCCAGGCCTTGCAAAATCGCGATCCAAATTATCGTAGTACTACACGTGATGTTAGAGTATTGCTAGAAGATTTGAAGGCTCAAGATGTTGATGCCGTGGTAGTCGATCTTAGAAATAATGGTGGAGGTTCATTAAGTGAAGCTAACTCTCTGGTTGGTTTGTTTATAGATCGCGGCCCTACTGTTCAGGTTATGGATGCCGATAACAATAATAATGTTTACGGCGACTCAGATCCTGGGCTGATTTATGACGGTCCCATGGCTGTTCTTGTAAATCGCCTGAGTGCCTCGGCTTCTGAAATTTTTGCTGGTGCTATACAGGATTATCAAAGAGGTCTCGTTTTGGGAAGTCAGACTTTTGGCAAGGGAACCGTGCAAGAGTTAATCCCGCTGGGTGATGGTCAATTAAAAATAACTCGGTCTAAATTCTATCGAATTTCAGGAGAAAGCACCCAGCACAGAGGTGTTTTACCCGATGTTGATTTTCCTGACCTATATGATGTTTCAGACGATATTGGTGAAGCCGCTCTAGATAGTGCCCTGCCTTGGGATACTATCGAAACCACCAGTTTTTATCGTCCTTTTGCAAATTTAAAGCCTGTGCTTCCGACTTTGCTAAGCCGTCATACTGAACGTTTACAAAATGACCCAGACTTTAATTATATCGAAGCGCAAATTGCTCGAGCTATCGAAAACAAGGCAGACAATACTTTAAGTTTGAACATGGAAACACTTCTTGCAGAGAGCGAAGAAAATGATGCATGGCGTCTGCAGATAGAGAATAATCGGCGTATTGCAAAAGGCGAAGAACCTTACGAATCAATAGAGGCGATGGAAAATTCGGATGAAGATGAAGAAGAAGTTGTTGCCGTTAATATGCCAGGATTAGATGAAGAAGAAGTGGTTGATGATGATCAGGAAGCTGACCCTTATCTGCGAGAAAGTGCTAATGTGCTTCTTGACCTGATCGAACTGCAGGGTGGAAGCGCGTTCAGTATGGCTCAGCAGAGGAATTAGTCACATATAAGCTTGATTAAAAAAGGCGCTTTTAAGCGCCTTTTTTAATACTAATTTAATACTAATTTTTTATACCAAGCTGGAAAATATGAAATGAAACTGATGCCCTGCTATGAAAATGGCGGAGGAGGAGAGATTCGAACTCTCGATAGGCTATTAACCTATGCCGGTTTTCAAGACCGGTGCATTCAACCGCTCTGCCACCCCTCCGCGACGGGAGTGAATCTTACAGTAATTATATTCTCAGTCAACCAGCAATCGTTGTGATAACGGGGGCTGCCCTATTCTGAAAGTCTTGCTTTTAGTACACGGCTGAGTATGATGTAAGCCATTGAAATCCTCTGTTTTGCCCATATTATTTAACAGAGTCTCAGTTTTATTAATTAAATATTGGAGTCCAAAAATGAAAGAGTTTGGTTACGGTGTTGAACGCAGTCAAGAGTCGGTGTTGGCGACCAATAAAGTATTAAGAAATACTTATATGCTGCTTGCAATGACACTTCTTTTCAGTGCATTCACTGCAGCTGTTTCGATGGTGGTTGGTATTGGCCAAGGCGCAGCATTGATTTTGATGCTGGTGAGTTTTGGTTTGCTATTCTGGGTACATAAAGCCGCTGAAAGTAGCCAAGGGATTGTTGCTATTTTTGCTTTCACTGGTTGCTTAGGGGCATCACTAGGCCCAATGCTTAGCTATTATGTTGCCTTGGCTAATGGCCCTGGCATTGTGCTGCAGGCCTTAGGCGGTACCGGACTGATATTTTTTGCCTTGTCCGGTTATGCGTTAACCACCCGTAAAGATTTTTCTTTTCTGCGTGGGTTCCTATTTACGGGATTAATTGTTGCGATAGTTGCAATGATCTTAAATATATTTTTAGCCATCCCCTTATTGAGCCTGGTTATTTCATCTGCAGTTATTATGATTATGTCTGGCCTTATTCTGTTTGATACCAGTCGCATTATTAATGGAGGAGAAACAAACTACATTCGCGCAACCGTTTCTTTATATTTAAACGTTTATAATATTTTCATCCATTTATTGCACTTAATCAGTGCCCTATCTGGACGAGACTAAACTTAATTCCTGGTTATAAAGCCCTGCTGGTATTACATTGCCCGCGGGGCTTTTTTTTTAGAGGTTCTTAAAGGAAGTGCAAAGTTTCACATTAGTAGTGTACGGGGCTCCCAATTCTCAAGCGTCCAGCACAGCGTATAACTATGCTCAGGCTTTATTAAAAGCGGGGCATCAAATCTATCGCTTATTCTTTTATCAGGATGGAGTGTTTAATGCTTGTAGTTTTAATATCCCTCCCCAGGACGAGGAGAATTTACCGGCTAACTGGCAGTCTCTCATTCTTGAGCATAATCTTGATGCGGTGGTTTGTGTGGCTTCAGCTTTAAAACGAGGGATCGTTGATTCTTCTGAAGCTGAACGTTATGACTTACCAGCAAGTAATTTAAGAAAGGGTTTTGAAATTAGCGGCCTTGGTCAGCTAGTTGACGGCGTGATGAAGTCTGATCGAGTTGTGAATTTTTTACCTTAAGTTATTTACTATGACTCCTAAAAACATACTTATTATTATCAGACAGGCTCCCTACTCTTCTTTACTGCCATCTGCGGCCTTAGATTTTCTTTTAACTGCGGCAGCTTTTGAACAAACACTCACGCTAATCTTTATGGGAGAAGGTGTTCTGCATTTGTTGGACTCTCAAAATTCAACTGGCAGCGGCATGAAAAACATCAGTAAGGCCTTATCGTCCCTGTCTCTTTACGAGGTTGATCAGGTGTTTATGGAAGAAGAGGCTTTGACAAGAAGAAAGCTACAAAATAAAAACTTAGTGATGGAAATAGATGAATTGTCTTTAAGTCAGATAGCAGAAGTCATTGAACAGGCCGACCAGGTATTTAATTTTTAAGAAATATAACGAATACTATGACTTTACATCTAATCAATAAATCGCCCGCCAATTCTTCTGCGCTTAATGACTGTTTATTGCTATTAGAGCAAGGCGATAATAATTCAAGCGCTATTTTGCTGATTGAAGATGCTGTTTATTTTGCGCAACAGCGTTCCGACTATGCTGATTTGCATGAAAAGGTAAAACGACTAGAGTTGTCATGCTACCTGCTAAAAGAAGATTTGTTGGTAAGAGCTTTGGATTCTGAAGCAGCTGAAGGGTTTTCAATTGTTGATTATGAGGGCTTTGTACAATTGTCTATTGATTATAATAAAGTACAAAGCTGGTCTTAAACCCAGTTGGGGTAAGGATGACTAACACGCTGCAAATTAAAGACAAGCTACTTATACTGGACAAGCATGGCTATCTAGTAAATCTGACTGATTGGGACCAGGCCGTTGCAGATGAACTGGCCAATATAGAAGGCATTAAATTGCATAAGGAGCATTGGGAGTTAATCAATTTATTAAGGAGTTTTCATCAGCAAAGTGGGTTGATTCCTTCAACGAGAGTGTTGGTCAAATTAATAGCAAATGAATTCGGAAAAGAAAAAGGGCAAAGTGCATATTTAATGAAACTATTCCCGAGCACTCCACTTAAAACAATTTGTAAAATAGCAGGATTACCGAGACCTACCAATTGCGTGTAGCGCCCTGCACTGCTGATATCCTCTCAATCTATATGGATACAACTAGACTCAAAACATATTTACTAGATCATTCTTCCTTAGATCAGCCTATTTTGGAAACTGAGCAGCGTTTGGCTGCAGTATTAATTTTACTCACGCCTGGTGATGATGGGCCTGAATTGATCTTTACTAAGAGAAGCCAGGAGCTGTCAAGTCATGCAGGTCAGATAAGCTTCCCTGGCGGCACAGTAGAATCTGATGATATGAGTCCAATACACACGGCTTTACGTGAATCTGAAGAAGAAATTGGCCTCAAACAAGGCAATGTTGAGGTCTTAGGAACATTAGAGTGGTATAGATTGCCCAGCGGCTTTGTTGTGCTTCCGGTTATAGGAAGTCTGAGCCAAAAACAAGAGTTTGTGGCAGCTCCAGAAGAAGTCGATGAAATATTCTCTATTCCCATGTCAATTTTATTGGACACCAGTCTTTATAAAACTGACATATTATCTAGAAATGGAATTAAAAGAGAATTCTATTTCCTTGAATTTAATGACTATTATATATGGGGAGCAACAGCTGGTATGTTGCGCTCCCTGGCATTAAAACTATCTGATTGATATAGGCCTATTGCTGGCTTTAACAAATTCTTGCTTTAGTTCAGAATAGGTAAACACAGCAGGAAACTGGGGGAATTCCGCAATAACATTCTGAGGGGCTTTGAACAGAATGCCTTGGTCGGCTTCGCTCAACATGGTGGTGTCATTATAGGAGTCTCCAGCCGCAATTACCCTGTAATTAAGACTATGAAACGCTTTCACCGCTTCCCTTTTAGGGTCTTTTTGGCGCAATTTATAATCGACTACCCTGCCATTTTCATCGATTTCCAGGCGATGGCAAAATAAAGTGGGAAAGCCCAGTTGTCGCATTAAAGGCTGTGAAAATTCGTAAAAAGTGTCAGACAAAATTATGACCTGAAAGTGTTCGCGTAACCAGTCGACAAACTCTACAGCCCCTTCTAGAGGGCTCAAACTGGCAATAACTTCCTGGATCTCGTGATAACCTAGCTTATGTTCATCCAGTATCCGTAAACGCTGCTTCATTAATACATCATAGTCAGGGATATCACGAGTAGTTGCTTTGAGTTCATCAATACCTGTTTTTTCGGCGAAATTGATCCAGATTTCAGGGATAAGGACACCTTCCAGATCAAGACAAGCTAATTCCAAAATAATTCTCCTAGTTAAACCAAAACAGACCCCATTTTCTATCTTTCCATGTAGACATGCAACGCACCTTTTTTCATTCAAGCCAGTTTGTAACAAGACTGGCCTTGTCCTCATTTGAAATATTATGCTCCACCACTAGATATGGGTCGCTTTACTTAAAAGCCCACTACATGTTCCAAAGTGCTCCAAAAAAACAACTGTAACTAACTAATTTATAAGGGTTTTTCACGTGGAACATGAATTGAGATGGCTTTTAAGTTGAAAGGCTAAGTCATTGTAAAATAGCGATTTCAAGTAAAAGTGATCAGAGGTACAATAAGCTTCTCTTCAAATACTTTTAAAATATAGGTCTCAAAAGTGTTAGATAGTAAGGAAATAAGCCGCTTATCTGAGGAATATGCCGATAAGCATCCGAAAGAAATTATTGCTCTAGCCTTGGAAACAAGTCAGGAACTGGCTATATCCTTTAGTGGCGCTGAAGACGTGGTGCTTTTAGATCTGGCCGTCAAGCTAAAAAAGGATATTCAAGTGTTTACGCTTGATACTGGCCGTTTACACCCTGAAACGTATAGCTTTATTGAGCAGGTCAGTAAGCATTATGGCCTTGCTATAGATATTATGTTTCCAGATGCCGCTAAATTAGAAAGCTATGTTAAAGCCAAGGGCTTATATGACTTTTATACTACGAACCATCATGAATGCTGCGGTATCCGTAAGATTGAGCCTTTAAAACGAAAATTGGCTGATCTTGATTGCTGGATTACGGGTCAGCGTAAAGATCAAAGTCCAAGCACCAGAAATAAGGTTGCAGTATTGGAACTAGATTCCACTTTTTCTAGTGCTGACAAGCCACTGCTCAAATTCAATCCTTTGGCAAACTGGTCTTCCACTCAGGTATGGGAATATATTCGCATGTTTGATGTTCCATATAACAGCCTGCATGACAGAGGCTATATCAGCATTGGTTGCGAACCCTGTACTAAAGCGGTTAACCCGGGGCAGCATGAACGTGAAGGTCGCTGGTGGTGGGAAGAGCAAACTGCAAAAGAATGTGGTTTACACCAGGGTAATATTATTGCCAAAGATTAATCATCTATAGCGTTATAGAGCGGTGGTCGAATATACAGGAACTTCTTTCTTGAACAAGGCTTCTCTCTCTTCTTCACTATTTTTATGGAATATATCCTGCTCAATGCGCGTTTTACTTAAATGAGGCGCAAACATTTCAATGAAATCCAGCATATATTTGCGCAAATAAGTATTGCGCCGATAAGCAATGCTAGTAGTGCTATATGCAAATAAGTGGCTGGCATCTAAAGCGACCAAATCCTCGTCTCTTTCAGGCTCCCATGCCATCGAGGCAATGATGCCAACTCCCATGCCTGAGCGCACATAAGTTTTAATGACATCAGCATCCGCAGCAGTGACCACGATATTAGGTGTTAGACCTTGTTTTTCAAAAGCTGCATCGAGTTTGGATCGACCGGTAAAGCCAAAAAGATAGGTTATTAGCGGATACTGGTTTATTGCTTTTAAACTTAGGTGCTTTTCGTCAATTAATGGATGGTCTTTAGGCACCAAAATCGATCTGTTCCAATGAAAGCAAGGCAGCATAATAAGACCTTCATAAAGCTCCAAGGCCTCTGTAGCAATGGCAAAATCGACTGTACCGTCTTCAGCCATTTGAGATATTTGCATTGGTGTTCCTTGATGGAGATGTAAAGAGACTTTTGGATAGCGCTGAGTGAATTCCTGAATGATTCTGGGCAGTACATATCGAGACTGAGTATGTGTTGTTGCAATACTCAGGCTGCCCTGCTCTTCATCTTTATACTCGCCGGCAATACGAGCAATGGTTTCAACTTTATTAAGAATCTCAGAAGCTTCAGCAAGAATTTTTTCACCTGCTGGCGTGATTTGCTGTAATTGCTTACCACTGCGGCTAAAGATTTGAACGCCTAATTCTTCTTCCAATAAGCGAATTTGTTTGCTGATGCCAGGTTGTGAAGTGTAAAGCCTGTCAGCAGTATGGCTGATATTTAGCTTGTTTTGAGCAACTTCCCAGATATAGCGTAATTGTTGAAGCTTCATAGTTCGAGTTTAAATTTATTAGAAAAGCTTAATATAACTAAATAGAATAATTAAAGAAATAAATATTCTTTTTAAATATACCAAACTAGCCTTACAGTGCCAGCCTATGGATTTGTTCATGCTTATTTTTTCTGGCGCCTTGGTAGGCTTTGCCATTGGGCTCACAGGGGTCGGTGGCGGCTCACTTATGACGCCTATTTTGCTTTTATTTAATTATCCTGTTGCAGTCGCGATTGGCACCGACCTGCTTTATGCGGCCATAACCAAGGCCAGTGGTATGTATTTCCACCATCGGCATGGTCATGTCGACTGGAAGACGATGGCTTTACTTGCAACAGGCAGCATTCCAGTTTCTCTTCTTATAAATATTTTCATCATTGATAATGAGCTCACAGGCAATGCCAGTTTCTCTGCATTTTTGAGTAGTTTTTTGGGTGTTATGCTGATTTTGACAGCTCTGGTGATGATATTTAGCCGTCATATTCAGCGTCGTCTGGATACTGAAGAAAGTGAAAGAGAAAAAAGATATTACAAATATCTAAGAAAGCATCGTTCAATATTGGTGCTATTACTAGGCTTTGTTTTAGGCGTTTGTGTTACTTTTTCTTCAGTTGGCGCTGGCGCTTTTGGTGCCGCTATTCTTTTTATCCTTTTTCCGAGTTGGGCAACTAAGCGTGTTGTTGGAACCGATATTGCCCATGCAGTACCTTTGACTGCAGTGGCTGGTTTGGGCTATTTATTTAATGGTTTAGTAGATTACAGCCTTTTATTATCCTTGGTGGTCGGCTCCCTGCCAGGTATTTATCTCGGCACCAGACTTGGATCGGTTTTACCCGAGAAACTATTGAGGACGGTATTGATATTCGTACTATTGGGATTAGGCATTTATTTCAGTCTTTCTCAATTACATTAGCAACGCCATGTGGCACATGGCCAGTGGCAACATGTTCTCGTGTTGATTCGCAATGCCCTTCCTGATCATCGAAGAACACATCAGCGTTATACGCCTGTAAAAACTTGCCCTTATCAGATCCTCCCAGGAATAAAGATTCGTCAATTTTGATGTCCCATGCACGCAGTGTTCTAACCACTCTTTCATGTGCTGGAGCGGCCCTTGCAGTAACCAGGCAAGTTCTTATCGGGCAATTATCAACATCAAATTTACTCTGGAGCTGTTGTAGTGCCTTCAGGAAGGGTTTGAATGGCCCTCCTGATAAAGGCTCGTGAGCTGCTTCACGCTCACTGCGAGTAAATTCAGCTAGGCCACTGGATTTATAAATACGCTCGGCCTCATCGGAAAACAATACAGCATCGCCATCAAAAGCAAAACGGAGTTTGAAATCCTCTGTATTGGCGATACTGGATGGCATAATGGTCGCAGCAGCGATACCGTGTTCTAAAGCCTGACGAACATCTCCGCCGTCGGTGGATAAAAACAAGTGGCTGTTAAAGGCACTTATGTACCGATATGGACTGGATCCGCCACAAAATGCAGCCTTAGTTATCGCTAGATCATGATGCTCGATGGAGTTGAAGATTCGTAATCCTGTATCTGCTGTATTTCTTGAAAGTAGAATGACTTCAACCTGTTGCCGGTCCAGCAATGTGTTTATATGCAAAAGTTTTTTCACCAGATTGAAAGCATCACCTGGCGCCAAGGGTTCATCTTCACGTTCAATCTGATATTGACGGTAAGCTTCAACACCCTGATGCTCATAGACCTCATGACTTTCATTCAGGTTAAACAAGGCTCTGGATGAAATGGCAACGGTGAGTTTTTCTGTGTTTTCTTTCATGGTTTAATTAATGATTAATCGACTTTGCTTTTAATAGCGCCTTAAAAACACACTCCGGTGCCACCAAGACCGCAATAACCATTTGGGTTTTTTGCCAGATATTGTAGATGATAATCTTCAGCATAATAAAATTGAGAAACTGGTTTGATTTCAGTGCTTATTGCGGGATAGCCCTTTGCCGTTAGCATATTTTGATAGTGCTCTTTAGTTTTTTCAACGCTTTGCTGTTGGGCTTCAGAATAGGTATAAACCGCTGAACGATACTGCGTGCCCTTGTCATTGCCCTGACGCATGCCCTGAGTCGGGTCATGTGCTTGCCAGAACTCTTTAAGCAGATTCTCATAACTAAGCTGTATTGGATCGAATGCCAACCAAACGACTTCAGTGTGCCCCGTCATGCCGCTGCAAACTTCCTGATAACTTGGGTTGGCAGTATAGCCCCCAGCATAGCCTGCTGCAGTAGTATATACACCAGGTAAAGACCAGAATCGTTTTTCAGCCCCCCAAAAACAGCCTAAGCCAAAGATTGCCTGATCAAGCCCCAGTTCTGTTAGTTGATCTGCTGTCAGCTTCAAGGGCGTATTCAAAACAAAATGACTGCTTGCTACGGGCATAAGCTCATCTCGCCCAGCAAGGGCTTTATCCGCGCTGATTAAACTCTGTTTATCAAATAACTTTAACATTAGGAAAACTCAATAAATAAAAATGAAAAATTTTAGGCTTTGCAGATATTTAAATAATCTGAAATAACGCTTTCAATGCCGCGGTCTATGCATTCTATTATAAGTGCATGCCCTATAGAGACTTCTAGAATATCAGGAATGCTCAAAAAGCTTGGTAAATTTTGCAAATTTAAATCATGACCAGCATTCACTCCAAGATTGTGTTTTTGTGCCAAGCTTGCTGCAGACTTATATTTGGTCAGTATTTTTTCGGTACTTTTTCCTGATTTAGAAAACTCACTGGCAAACTCTTCTGTATAAAGCTCAATCCGATCTGCGCCTGATTGAGCAGCGAGCTCTACTTGTTTTGCTTCGGGATCAAGAAACACGGCTACTCGAATGCCTAGTTTTTTTAGACGCTCAATAATTGGGCGCAATGTGTCTAGGTGTTGAGTGAAGTCCCAGCCATGATCCGAGGTTAATTGATCTTCTGCATCAGGAACAAGAGTGCACTGCGAAGGCATACATGCCTCGACTAAATTCAAGAAGGCATTGGAGGGATAACCTTCTATATTGAATTCAACATGAGGGAATTTTTGAAGCAGTTTAGCAAGCTCATGAGCATCTTGTTGCTTGATATGGCGTTCATCAGGCCTAGGATGAATCGTAATGCCTTGTACGCCTAGGTCAATAAAACGTTTGGCATATTGCAAGATATCAGGCTGATTGTGGCCGCGAGAATTTCGCAGTAAAGCGAGTTTATTAAGATTAACGCTAAGTGCTGTCATATGAGTTTTTGACATAGGAAATTGTTGCTGATTATAGAAACAAAGCTGTTTGAATTAATAAGAATTTTAGATCAACCGCAAGACCTGACCATCATAAACGAGAGGAGGCAGTTGAGCTAGTTTGTTTATGCATATCTTAATTACGATTGTTGCGGTTATTCCGATTGCCCTGATTGGCATTATTTTCATTGCCTCCACCAGGTTGACCATCTGAATTTCCGGGCCCGTCAGAGTCATCCTCGCAATCGAGGCCAAAAGCATTCCCTCTACCTTGGCGGTTTCCTGGTTCTTCGCATTCGGCGTTTGAATCTTCCTCATCATCGTCTGAATCTTCTTCTTCGTTATCGCTGGAATTGCGTTCTGGATTATTATTTCGAGAGTTGTTGCGGTCGTTATTATTGCTGTTTCCTTGATTGTTTTGGTTTTGTCCAGAGTCTGAGCTCTCATCATCTGAGCTGTCGCTGTCAACATCGTCATTTCTATTATTCTGATTCCTGTCATTATTATTTCTATCGTTATCTCTATCTCTGCTATTGTTGCGATCTCTCTCATCGCGATCATTCTCTTGCCTGCTCTCTTCTACCGAATTTTGCCCATCATCCTCTTGATTGGCGTTCTCGTTGGATGCTCGGTCTTGAGAAGAAGCAGGATTGCTAGAACTGCCAGGTGAAGCCCCGGGGATGCCGCTGAGATTATTGCCGGCCCCAGAAACTGAGTTACTAGATCCTGAACCACCACTATTACTGCCAGAATTATTACCTGAACTCATATTGCTACTGTTATCCGCCAGGCTATTTGAATTGTCGCCAGAAGAGGTATTTGAGCTTGATGATGATTCATTACTATCAGCAGAAGCGGTTTGGTTATTGTCGTCGCTTGAACTGCCACTGGATGTTCCAGTGTTGTTGTCAGTGCTACTAGCAGTGCTTGCTGCTGTGTTACCCCCTTGGGAGCTAGCCGTAGTAGAAGATGATTCATTATTGCTAGAGGCACCAGAATTATCAGTAACAGTTGAGCGGCTTCCTAAACTATTACCTGAATTATTGTCAGCAAAGCTATTGTTCGCAGTCGAGTTGCTGGAAGGTGAGCTATTGCTGGCTGTACTACTGTTTGTATTAGGGTTTACTTGGTTATTAAGTGCATAATCTAGCGCTCCGTCTCCTTCATTTAATTGGCAACGGACACAGGTTTCCTGGCAGCCAGTGGGCAAGACATTCAAAGGAAAAATATCCTCTACATCTTCACTGTTCCAAAGGCCACAATAAAAGGCAAGATTATTATTTTTTTCTTTAAAGCCAATATGTAAGCGACACTCTTCCATACAGCTAGGCATAAAGCTTTCATCTAGCTGCAGTCCGAACCAGCCAATCCCGGCATTTTCGTTTTGGTAGTACCAGTATTCTTTGACAATATCTGACCCTGAACTGACCGCATTATTTGAACTATCTATTTGTGATGATCCGGTACCAGTGCCAGCACGCGCCGACATAATATTGTCAGGAAAGCCTGCGGAAACATAGTAATCACTGAGAACATTGGTTCTCACTGTATCAAAGATTAAAACGGCTTCTACAAGTTTAGATTTACTAATAAAATTACTGTAAGTCTGAATAGCAACAGCAGAAAGAATCCCGAACACAGCAATTACGGCCATAACTTCCAGCAAGGTAAATCCAATGGATTTATTTCTTTGCGTTATTATCATCATGTCTCTGCTTTCTGGTATTTAACTAATAGTTGACCCTTCAAGGCCCATTATAACGGCAAAGTCTTGACAGCACTTTGATCTGGATAGAAAAATGTGACCCCGTTAAAGAAATGCCTAATCCTGTAAAATATTTTACAGATCAAGACAGATTTTTTACTACAGCGAAAGGGCCTTGATTAAAAAAGCATAAATTAAAAATAAAGGGCCGGTATCAACCAGCCCTTTGGGTTTTTCTCTAATGAGGCTTTTCTAGTTTCCTGGAGGAAGAGCCATAAAGACGTCCTCAGTGCTCTGTATATACCCAGAACTATGGACGCCAAGCATATTGTCAAATTCAAGGCCATTATCCCGAATATATTCAGCAAATTCCTGACCAAGTGGTGTCTGTCCTTCATATGGCAGTGTTCCACCATCACCATCACCTCTAATAGTAAAGTCGGCCTGCATTGCCAGGCGATGATTAGGTAAGTAAGCGAACAACAATGAATCACTGTGTAAGCTGGGAATATGATGAATTTCCAGACGGTTCATAGAATCTTCTATGACCATCACCCCTTCATTCGGTACCGCTCGAAATTCAGGGCTAAGTGTGTCTTCTCCTAAAAGCGTCCTTGGAGTGCTCAGCGCCATACGCAGGAAGTCTTCACTGTTTTCACTAACAATCAAGGGAATACCGGCGCTCACCATTGGTATCAGACTTGGAGTATGGTCGGAGTGTGGATGAGAATTAATGACAGCATTAATTGGCTTTTCAGAAACACTGGCTATAGCCTCCATAATAATGCCGGCATTAGCGCGCGGAGGAAAACCTCCGCTTTCAAACAAAATAAAGCCATCCTCGAACTCAACGGCTAATGAGTTGTAGTTTGTGCTGATGTGGTAGACACCTGGAGCAATTTCTTCAATCAAATCAGCGGGGTTGGGTGCTGCTCCACCACCTGGAGGGCCACCAGGACCGCCACGACCAGGGCCAGAAGGAGGCGCTGTTATCAGAGCAGTCAGGTTGTTTGGATTAGCATCAGCTTCTCGTATAGCAATGCCGAATATAGCGCCACCGCCCTGCCAAATTTCTACAGTCGTGGGAACCATAACGCCATCCATTTCTTCATAATCACTGTAAACACTGGAAACATTCATATCTCCCATAAAATCATCTTCAAGCCATGTTTCAGTCTTTACAATCAGATTATCGTCATTGATATAAGCGTTTACCGTATAAGGAACGCCTGAAGGAGAAGTCTGGGAGGCTGGCGTCATCCAGCTTAATACAGTTTGTCCATCCTGCATTGAAAGGGAGACTCCGTTATCTTCAGCGCCTTTTAAAAAGCCCGGAGGTGATAGCCAGGTCCGATGTTCTTGCGCCCAAGTATCTTGGCCTGGAGGGTTATACTGTAAATAGTTGCTCCATGTAGGCGGATCATAGAACAGGTTGTGGGCGAAGATTTCACCAGTCGCTAACGAGATGGCATTTTCAAGATCGATAGTCCATGTATAGTCCATAATTTCGTTACGGTATAGCCATGGAGGACTAGCCTTACGTGTTTGGCGAAAGCCATTTCTGATAGTCCAGGCCTCACCTGAAACTGTTAAAGAAGAAAGGTTCTCGACACCCATCGCCGCTTGAACATTGGCTAACACTTCGTCAGCACTTGGGGGATCTGTGGGCATAGAAGCAGAACTTGCCATCTCCTCCTCGCCGGCACAAGCAACTAATGCCAGTGCGGAAATAAAAATAATGAGAGCGTTACGCATAAGTGATACCTCCATCGATACCTTATTATTGTAGTGTCTGGCATAAAGGCCGATAAAAGCAAAAAACTTCAGCCACAGAAGAGTGAGTATAGGGTTAAACAGGGTAAATTCAAGCATTACTGGAACTAGATCCAGGTGCTTTTAACAAGCTAGATAAGTACAGGAATTAAATAAATGCAAATGATAGCCCCGCAAAATGCGGGGCATCATTTTAAATTTGCTTAACTAAAGCCTCTTAATACGCAAGAGTAAATTGTTCACGTGAATGAGCAGAGGTCTCAAGTTCATTTACCAGGGCGTCAGCATAATCTTCAGCACTGATAGCACTCTCGCCATTGGCATCAAACATTAAAGCCGTTGTACCAAGACGGTAATTACCTTTCTTTTCGCCAGGCTGAATCATGGCGGGAGGGCAAAGTACGGTCCAGTCAAGATCACTGTCACGTAATTTGTCGCGGACATCACGCATACCCAAAGCCTCGGGTCTATATTCATCCGGTAATGTTTCCGCAACAGGAGAGCCGTCAGGTAACAGTAAACTTCCTGCACCACCAACATAGACCAGACGCTTTCCTGTATTTCTGGCAGCTGCCATAGCGGCATCAGCAACGGTATTGGCTTCAACGACAGGATCGCCACCATTACGGGGGCTTACGCTTATCACGATGGCATCAACATCCGATGCGGCTTGAGCGATAGAGTCAGCACTGGTGGCATCAATTGTTACAGCAGTGACATTGTCATTTGTCGTAATTTTTTCAGGATTACGAGCGCCAGCAACAACCTGGTGTCCACGTGCTGTTGCTTCTTCCACAATACGTGAGCCGACCATTCCTGAACCGCCTACTACGAGTATTTTCATGATTTCTTCCTTCTATTTTGTTAATAAAGTAAAAATGGGTAGACCCCATGCGTGCTGTATTTTATGCTTTACCTACAAAATAACAAGAACCGACATTTATGTAAGGTACTTACAAAAATGTATGTATTAATTAAAATGAGGGTTGTAAGCTACTATCGCTTGTAAAGAAGCGATGGAAGCTAAAAGTGAATCACTTATAAACCAGGAGAATGAGGATGGTTGCGACAGCAAAACGCATAAAACAGACAAACACACCAGTTTTTGGTGTCTGCCCGGTAGAGAATGCCTTAAAGCTTATTAGCGGTAAGTGGAAGCCGATCATACTGTTTCAGCTTAGCAAGGGCACTCATCGTTTCGGCGAGTTAGAGCGCGCTATTTCCGGTATTACTCAGCGTATTCTTATTTTGCAGTTACGAGAATTAGAGAGAGATGGCATGATTATTCGTAAAGTCTATACAGAAGTTCCTCCTAAAGTTGAATATAGTTTAACCAAAGCCGGGACTGATATGGGACCAATACTGGCTACTTTTGGTGAGTGGTTTGAAAGCCATGCCGATCAGTTAACTCAGTAGCAGCGTATTTATATGTGCGGCCGTTTCCAATTAAAAGCCGATAATAATACCCGGGCTCTAGTGGAGACTTTACAAGCTGAAGGCTCTTCACAGACTGAGGGCTCTCCACAAGCTAAAGGCTCTTTACATTATTCCGACGATATTGCTCCAGGAGCACAAATATCCATTATCGTAAAAGACGCTGTCATCAAAACGGCATGCTGGTGGCTGTTATTGGATTTAGCCAGCCTGAAACCCAACTATAAATATGCCTCCTTCAATTCACGCGCTGACAAACTTAATCAACCACGTTCTATTGCCTACAAACCTTTTCGAGAGTCTCGCTGTATTATCCCGTCTTCAGCCTTTGTCGAAGGCCTGGGAGATAAGAAGACCTACCACAAAATTGAATTACCAGATAAGGCGATTGCTTTCGGCGGCTTATATAAAGAGTATCTAAACAAGGAGACTGGAGAAATAATTTATTCTGCCTCAATTATCACCTTGCCGCCCGTGAGAAAATGGGCGAACATACACCCCAAGTCCATTCCATTAATGTTGGACTATGAAAATAAAGTATTAACCGATAAGTGGCTCGACCCTGCCTTTAATAAGATTGAAGACTTTAAAGAAATTTTACAGCCGAACATAAAACAAACGCAGCGTGTCACGCCCATCGACAGACCCAGCCGTTGGCAGCCTGTTGATGAAAGCTTCCTGTTAAGCTAGCAAATAAACGACCTGGACATCATGAAGATTACCCGCGTTGAAAAACGAGAGGTAGCAAGTTTCTTACCTCTGCCATTTTTTACTAGCAGTGTTCCTGCTGGCTTTCCATCGCCTGCGGACGATTATATTGAAAGCAGTCTTGATCTTAACGAATACTTGATCAAGCACCCCTCCTCCACTTACTTCGCTCGAGCCGCTGGTGACTCTATGATCGAGAGAGGAATTATGGATAAAGCATTATTGATTGTTGACCGCGCGATAGAACCGCGTCAGGGGCAAGTTGTGATTGCCGCGATCAATGGCGAGTTGACCTGCAAGATTCTAGATATTCAAAATAAAAAATTACTAGCGGCCAACCCGGCTTATGCCCCTGTCCTGCTTAATGAAGATAGCGACCTGTTACTTGAAGGCGTTGTTATCCATGTAATCAATACCTTGTGTGCGCCCTGATACATGTACGCCCTGGTAGACTGCAATACCTTTTATGCCAGCTGTGAAGCTGTTTTTAATCCCGCTATTCGCGATGAGGCTGTTGTTGTACTTTCCAATAACGATGGCTGCATTATTGCGCGTAATGCTAAGGCTAAAAGTTTAGACATTCCTGACATGGTTCCATTTTTTCAAGTAGAAGCTTTACTTAGAAAACATAAGGTACATATTTTTTCCAGCAACTATGAATTGTATGGTGACCTTTCTGCGAAGGTGATGCGACTAATGGAACCCTTTGGTACGGAAATGGAAATCTATTCTATTGATGAAGCTTTCCTGCGTTTACCTGTTTGCGACCATCAATCCCATGGTGAAAAAATAAAAAATCTATTATGGCAACAAACACGTATGCCCGTTTGTGTCGGTATTGCACCAAGCAAAACTCTAGCAAAACTGGCGAATCATGCGGCAAAAAAAATGCAAAGACTTAATGGGGTCTGTGTGCTGGACGAAAGGCATAAATGGGAATGGCTGTTGGCACGCATAACAAGCGATAAAATCTGGGGGGTTGGCAGACGTATCTGTCAGCGACTGCATCATTTAGGAATACATAATGCCTTACAACTAGCGCAAGCGAATCCAAAATATATGCGTCGCCACTTTAGTGTCGTGCTAGAGCGTACTATACGTGAACTGAATGGGGAAGCTTGTCTTGATCTGGAATTGGAACCTGCGCCGCGTAAGGAAATCATTTGCACGCGTAGCTTTTCTTACAAAGTGACTGGGTTACATGAGCTGCAACAAGCAGTAAGTTTGTACGCTGATCGTGCCTGTGAAAAGTTACGTAAACAAAACGGTTTGAGTGCAACACTTTGGGTTTATTTAGAAAGCTTTGATAAAAAAGTGAGCTATTTTCGTCCGCAGCGCATTGTCAAACTGCCCTTTCTAACGAATGATACAAGGCAAATTGCGCGTGCAGCAGCAGATGCCTTGGCGCAAATTTATCGTCCTGGACTGCGCTATAAAAAATGCGGCCTTGGTTTGCTCGATGTGCGTACTCGTAAATATGAACAACAAGATTTGTTTAACCCCCAGCAAACAGAAAAAGCCCATAAATTAATGCAAATAATAGATAAGACGAATCAACGTTACGGGAAACACACGCTTAAGTTATTGAACAGTGGCATACAGGAAAAATGGATGATGAAACGCGATTATATGTCACCACGTTATACCACTCGCTGGCAGGATATTCCGCAAGTCAGATGTTCGTGAAGGTAAGATCTGAGGTTTATAATCCGGAAATTTAACAATCCCCCTACCGAGTCCTAAAATCAAACTAGCTTACTTAAGAAAAGGCTTTTATACTTTTTCATATTGAAAATAATAGCAAGGAGTTATTCGGCTAATGCAGGTATATCATAATAATAAAAAGACAATAAAATTAGGGCTGACATTACTTTCTCTTGTATGACTCGTTCAACCATTAGCTCAGGCGCAATCAGATGCTTAAATGCATGAATCCGTTAATATCTGCCAGCGTGTGGCTGATCTATCGTTCCGCTTGGCCTGCTATGATAGAGCGTTTCCACCGACTCTTGAGACAATCGAGAGTAATAATTCAACCGAGTCACGTGAAGAGCGTGTAGTAGGTTCTGATTTGAGCGAGCAGCAACGACAAATTGAGGCTGAACGACGGCAACTTGAGGCTGAACGCCAACGACTTGAGGCCGCACGGCAAAGGATTGAAATTAGCCCTGATCGAGGCCAGGATGGATCGATGGTGCGAATTGTAGAGGTGCAACAGCCCAACTTGCGTACATCTCGGTTTATCACGGCGGATGGGCGGGTTTACGTTCAATCGAATGCGACACGGGTTAATCGCTTACCTGACATACCCTTTGATGTCGAAATCCAGAGCATGCTTGCCGGCACTACTCTTCTTGTTATTCCAGGGCCGAATGGGCGCGGTGATCAGCGTATACGTGTCGCGCTTGAAGACTAGTCGTCGCTAGAAAATTAAAGCCTAAAGGCAATTAGGCTTTAGCCTGTAAAAGCATAAGGCTTTGAAATTTTATACAGTCTTACCGTCTAATGGTTTGAGCTCTTGGTAGCGTGTGTTTAACTCTATGCCGAAATGCAGCGCTAGTGCGTCGAGATATGATTCGTTATCTTCAAGCTCTAAAACTTCTTCATCATCCCCCTGCCGTTTTTTAAAGTGAAATTTAACAGACTTACAATGCCATGCTCTAATTTAATCGATGCCACTCTAGAATAAACAAACCTTGATGAAGGGTGGGTTGAAGTAAAGTGATTTCCATATTCAATGTCGCCGGCGCAAACATAATTCAGATCAAAGCTATATAGATCAATCCATTTGTCTCCATATTTGCTTTGCAGCATATACCCAAAATCTTGATCTTTAATGAGGCAGTAGATTTGATCGTTGCTTTCAATCTTCTGTTTGTACACTAAGGGAATTGGTTACGCTGGTGTTAAGGCTCCAAACCCAACATCGACCAGATACTGTTTCCCCTCTATGACGACAAGCGATATTTGATGTCCTCTTCCGGCAGCCTTGTCGGAGAGGTGTACTCGAGCCAGTAATGGGCGAGCAGAAAAACCAAAAGACTGTAGCGCCATTAACAGCAAGGCGTTTAACTCAAAGCAATATCCTCCTCGCTTATGTCTGAGGAGTTTTTCTACTAAATCTTCAGGCTCAAGAATGATTTTTTTCTTCAGACAAAGGTCAAAGTTTTCAAAGGGGATTGCCATTAACTGGGCATTCTGAATTGCAGCTAAAGATTCAAGTGTTGGGGTAATTTTTTTTGAGTACTTTATGCGGGTAAGATACTCTTTTTTAGCAAAACTATATTCCGGCATATTTTAAATCTTAGGAATGAATTTCTTTGCTGTCTGTGGGTGCATCCCTGCGGTTTGTCATACTGTAATCACGGAGTACTTCGCATACTCTTAAACGGTAGTCCGAGAATATATCAGCGCGACCTTTTTTCTGTGCGGATCTGTGTGCTTGCAGATTTCGCCAGTTTTGTATGCTGGCTTCATCCTTCCAATATGAGAGGGACAGCAGCTTCCCTTTCTCACTTAAGCTTTCAAACCTCTCTATGGATATAAAGCCTTCAAGGTGTTTCAAATGCTCCCTGAGCTCGTTAGCTATATCGAGATAGTTTTCCAACTGCCCTTCTGTAATCGACACTTCAAAAATAACCGCTAACATTTTTAATGTTCCCGCTTACAAAATTATTCCTTACTTACAATATGATTCTCAGGGAGTCAGCATTCTTATTACGCTGTCACCTTTATTAAGAATAAATAGCTGCCCATCGGGACCTTCATCAATGCGCGTGTCTGCTCGAGGTGTCAGGTCCTTGCCTAGCCTTCGGTTATTTTCCTGGATGAGTTGAAGTAGTGTCTTTGCACCAGTGCCGTTATCCAGTAACACTCGACGGATAGGATCCTGACCGCCATTAGGTAAGTTGTCTGCATCTACATAGAAAATCTCGCCGCTTAAAAGATCCGCAAACAACAATTTGCCTTGTAGCTGGCTTATTTCATTACCTCGATATACGGCTAAGCCGGAAGCGGCTGAACGCGCCTGCAGTATAGGGTCATTATGATCCCACTCAACTATGGGATAAGTAATGCCTGATGCACTGCGTGGATTTTCTACGTCAACCACACCATCATTAAAACGGAAACTGGCTTCCCATGTGTTCCAACCCAGATTTGCACCCATGCTGATCAGGCTGATTTTTTCTACTATATTCTGACCAATATCGGCGATAAACATATTGCCATTAGCCGAATCCCAAATAAAATGTTGAGCATTACGTATACCATAAGCATAAATTTCTCCGAGAGTATTATCATCGCCATCATTAGCAAATGGATTGCTTGCAGGAATACCGTATTCGCCATTGATACTGTTATCCCCTAACGGATCAATACGCAATAATTTACCAAAAATGGAATTCAGGTTTTGCGCCATAAATAAAGGATCTCCACCGGAGCCTCCATCACCCACAGAGATATATAACAGGCCATAATCATCATCACCTTGAGCCGCCAAACTATTAAAGCCTATTTGACCACCATTATGATTTCTGTAGGGTTGCTGCAAGCGCATAATTTCACGTGGCATACCTCCGTCGTAGGTGGCAGCCATTGGATTGCGTGCTGTCCATTCATGTAATACAAGATCATGGTCGTCAAGTGCGCTAACCGGCATAAAATCGGGCATGGGTCTTCTGTTTGAACTGTCTGTCCAAGTATAGAATTTGCCATAACCTACTGTGCCCGCAACTCCAAATTGAGGATGGAAAGCAAAACCCTGCATGCCGCCTTCTCTATGGGCACTGGCCCCAACATCAACGCCCCAGTCATCGATATTGATGTATTCAATGACGGTCTGGCCGTCATAGCTAATGCTGTAGATTGGGCCGGTCATATCATTCACAAATAGTCGTTCAGTGCCAGATTCATCTATTAGTTGCATCATGCGAGCGGCAACTCCATTGATATCTGGTAAAGTAGCAAACTCGATGACATTGACTGTAATTATTCCTTCTTCTGACTTTACAGGCGTAAGAAAAGGGTTGTTGGATAGTTGCGCTTGTGATGTCGATGCAAACAATACAAATACTAATGTGTAACTTATTAGCGTCAGAGTTTTTCTTAACATGTAGACCTCTATTTTTTATTCAGCTTATCAATTTAATCTCTGCTGTATTTAACAGGGCAGCCGGCCATATAAACACCAATCGCGAGGTCTCTGGCACAAAATTCCCTGGCTGCACTTACCTGACTTGTAATATTGCTGACAACTTCTTCTAGAGAACTTACTCGACCATGCACCGGAATATCCGTAACAGGATCAAGATTGAAATGTTCGACGCTATCCAGGTAATTGCCACCCCACCAATGCCAGTCCCAACCAATATCAAACATATCGCCTTGCATTAATATTCTTTCTTCCGGTATGTATGCAAAAACGGCGTCTGTCATATGCATGTGCCCTATCACTTCGTAGATATCAACCCGTCTTGTGGCATCTTCCAAAACCAGATGTTCATCTACAGGGACAAAATGCAATGGTTGCGGATTACGTGCCAGCGCATCAGGGAAATTAGGCGCGGGACGTGAGACCATTTCTCTTAAAATACCTTCGTTTTCACGTTTGGAGATAATCGTTAAGCCTCTTGAGACTGCCGCTCGAATACCGCCAGAATGATCAAAGTGGTGATGTGACAAAATCACCTGAGTAAGCTCTTTACCTGGCACAAGAGTATTGGCTACATCAATACGTGCGAGAGAATTGGCTTCATTACCATAAGCTTCGAACATTAATAAGTGATCTTCAAATTCAACAACTGCACCACCATTGCTACCAACTCGCAAGTCCCAAACGCCATCTGCAACTTCTGTCACGACGACATCAGGGTTGCCACCGCCGCCAAAACCACCTCCACTTGCTACAAATTCAGGCAATTCAACATCCAGGTTATAGGAATCTACGTGAAATACACTGACAACATTATCGCGCCAGTCAATCTCTGTGGTAAAACCGTTGGGTAGTCTGACACCATCAAAGGGAACATAGCCTGTGAACCAGGTTGTATAAGTGACTTGACCAAGATTGGCGTGAGGGCCCATCCAGCGAACCCACGCGGGCAATTTATTGAGCTGATTAATACCCAGCCAAAGCACTGTATCATCCTGCAGTGTGAGCTCAACCACGATATTATCCCCTTCAATGCTGACAGCTCCTAACTCAGTGCTGCCCTCTAAAGCAGCTCTCAAGGCTATTAGGGGGTGGTTCAGTGCGTTTACGCCCTCTTGTATCTGGCTGCTTGGTGCCCATGAATGGCCAAATGCCAGGGCAAAGGGAAACAAATAACCTTGTCGATGAGTTTGATAGGCGCTCAAGTCATCAAGGTCGAAATAGCGTTCAACATCATTTTGAGCAGCCCATTTTTTTGGAGCCTTGGGATGTGAGGAAGGTGAGGATCCTCCATCCTGATTGAGTGTTTGACTAAAGCCTGTCATCAACAAACTATCAATGCCACGAATACGATCTAATCCGCCCATTGCTTCAGCAGCATCCTCTAATACAGATTGTGCGGACATCTGGGCAGATGCGGGCAAAGCGGTCGTTAATAGAAAACAAAGGCTTATTATTTTTATCATTCTTGGAAATATCATTGTTTTATCCTCGGTACATCCGGCTTCATAAATTTGATTTTTCACTCTACATCCATCCAGCCTTCTTTGAGAGTGACTTGATCCCAATGTTCAGTAAATTTTCCGTCCCTGACTCGAAAAGTTTCAAAAGCAAAGGCTTCATAAGTTTCTCCTGGGTTATCCGGGTCAGGCAAATCCCCTTTATATATGGCTGTCACTAAATCATCCTCTGCCATTACAATAATTGGGTTTGAGAGTCTTATGCCTCCAAGGTCTACCAGGGGAATGCCTCCTCTTTCTCGAGCCTCTATACGAGCTTCAACCCAGGCACGATTACCTCTTGCGCCAGTAAACTTATCCATTGCCAGAAACCTGGGGTTATGTTGCACATAATCTTCAGCCATATATTGCTCCATGCGCTCAAGATCTGAGCCCTCAAAGGAAAAAAAATTCAGCAATAATTGCTTGTTAATGTCTTGCTCAGACTGGTCCTGCGCATTGAGTGATTGATATGCAAATAACAAAGCCAAAGCCAGTAAAATTATTACCGGAATATAATTGATTCTGAGCTCTATATTCTTCATAAGAATTACCGTTTTTTTATTATTTAGACAAACTGATGAAAACAATTCTGCTGAACATGTCGGCATCTATATAGGCATTATCAGCAAGAAACTCAGCATCAAAATCAGCTGTCGGCTTTGTAGCTATTATTTGTTGCTGAGACATGCCTTCGGAAATCATGTTAGCGACACGGTTGCTCACAGCTTTCAACATGGCTAGATAGCTTTCAACATAGGCTGTGCCTTTTTCAGGGATTGCACCATGACCAGAAATGAATTGCGTATCGCCATCAGCCAGTGCCAATGCTTGTTCCACGGCGCTGATGACTCCATGAACTGAGCCTCCACCGTGTTGCACATCTATACGAGGATAGCTGCCGGTCCAAAGCAGGTCTCCCATATGAATGATATTGGCATTTTCAAAATGCACGAAAGCATCTGTATCCGTGTGGGCATTTGGTACGTGAATGGCAGTTAAGGTTTCATCGCCAGAGTGAAAGCTAATATCTTCCATAAAAGTCACTGTTGGTAAGGCGCTTATCGGCGAAGGCATCGCTCGACTATTATACAGAGGCAAGAAAACTTCCATGCTCATGCGTCGTTTTACATATTCATGGGCAACAATGACAGCACCGTCAGCAGAGAAGTTGCCGTTGCCGCCGGTATGGTCCCCATGCCAGTGAGTATTAATGACGAATTTGATCTCATCACCGCTTATCGCTGAAACAGCATTAGTAATACGTTCGGATAGAGGGGCAAATTGCGTGTCGATCATTATCAAACCGCCCTCCCCGACAAACACCCCGATATTGCCACCTGAGCCATACAGCACATAAAAATCGTCATTTATGCGAACACTTTCTATTTCTACACCTGAAAAATCCTGGGCTTGCATAGGAAGAGCAAAACCCAGCAGCAAAATAAATATTGTATTTTTTAACATAAGCAAACCTCTATCTATATTGAAAACCAGAATATTATTAATCCTCACAGCTCACAGGGTTCCACTCGCTATTATCTGGCAAGTATTTAAAACTCGAGCTCGTATAGTAAGGCTCTGTTAGATACTGTGGGTCATCCACAATGACAGAAACAGTAAACCACTGATCATCATAAACATCATGCCGATCAAAATATTCGGTAATTACGGCATTTTCACTATAGGGAACTCCATTGCGACGTATATAACCAGGCGTCAGGTTACGTGTGACGACTTTCAGGCTGGCTCCTTCCCATTCAGCAAAGGAGTCGCCTTGCAGGCTCGGTTCATTTGTCATTGCATCTTCCGGATTAAAATGAAAACGTCGAGTTTGCCGGCCGTGATCAGTTTCCAGCAATAATGTATCTTCATCTTCCCAGCTAATATTGACTCGTATCGGCATACGCATAATGTTGCCAGCCCCATAAGCCTTGCAGTTATTTTCTGCACCAGCAGGGTCCCACATGTCGGCTACTCGAATGCCTTCTTCATTCAAAGGTAAGCTTACATAATCCCCTTTGGGTGGGGTCACCATGCGCCAGCGCCAGTCTTCAGTAATTACAGTCGTCCAATTGCCGCTTAATTCAATTGGTGCAGCAGCCTGGGGGGATAGCATGTCTTCCTGAGCCAAGCTAAAAGAACTTAAACTTAAGCCTAAGGCCGCTAAAGAAAAGTATATTGCTCTAAGATTCATAGTTTTCTCATTTCTTTTTATTAATTATTATGCTTTATCGTTATGAACGTATGTTTATTGAGCACTTAGTTCGTTGTAAACCGCTTCTATAAACTGCCCAGTAGTCCAAAAACCTGATTCAGAACCATATCTTGGGTCATAATCGTAGGTTGGTTCCGAAGCCATAACCTGGGCCAAGCTATCGCCCTGGTCTATGCGGAAAGCAATTCGATCTCGAATAATGGTCAGCATATCCCGATAGTCCAGAACATCTGCTTCATCGGTCAAGCGCCCATGACCGGGAATTATCATCGTACCCCTTTCTTGCCTGTCAGCCGGCACAGCCATATCGAGGATATTATTCAGTCCGTCAAGAATGCCTTGTAAAGAACCGCCGCTGGCTACATCAATGTAGGGATAGCCAGTAGTATTGAAAATATCTCCGGCACTGATTACATCAGAACGTCTAAAAAAGATCAGGCTGTCTCCATCGGTATGAGCGTTTGGCTGGTGAGTGATCAAAATGGCCTCACCATTGAAGAATAAATCTTTTTTGGCGGTGTAATAGGTGTCAGTTGGCCAACCCTCTATAGGAATGGGATCATCCTGTGCCAGAATGCTGCTCATCACATTTTCATGTGCAACCACTTTTGCCTGATTGCCTGTGCCCGCAAAAAGATCAATTGTATTGCCCCCAGCAATATTGCTGCCCATCATGGCCAGATTAGCGTTGCCTCCAATATGATCCGGGTGGCCATGCGTATTGATGATATAAGTAATAGGCTTATCACTGATACTGCGAATGGCCGCGAAAATTTTATCGCTTAAAGGCGCATACATGGTATCAACAATCATGACCCCCTGCTCACCTGCCTGCAAGGTGATATTTCCACCTGCACCCACCAGCATATATATATTGCCTTGAACATGGAGCACCTGTATTTCAACATCATCAAAATTTTGCTGAGCAACACTGATGCTGGAAAACAGTAGTGAAAAAAAGCACAAGCCCGTTATAAGCACTGTGTTGAATTTATCCAGTTGATTGGACATACCTAAACTCCTGCAATGGTCATAACCTTTAACAGTCAGCCAAAAAAAATCATTCAATAAACGATGGATACATAGTATGTGCTCCGCCTAAAACGCCTTCCATGGGAAGCTTGTAACGCTCAGCATGTTCACCCATAAAAGGATTTTGACCGGGTAAATAATGAGGAACCTCACCTTGAGGACGATCTATTTCGGTCACGATTTCACATAAGTAAGGGGGAATCTGCTGATAAAGATCTATTTTCCAATTGTTTGTTCGAATAAAAGGCTCAGTTAAATATACCGGATCATTCACGATGACGACCTGGGTCATATAATCACCATGCCTAAAAAAATGTTCGGTATATTCGGAAAGATCACTTCGAGCGATACCATTACGGCGAGTCCAGCCTTGTTTTAGGTGAGTTGTTCTTACAACAAGAACATTGCCTTCCCAGTGCCCTGTCGAAAACCCTTGCCAGGTATGAGCAGCATGTTCGGGAGGATGTTCGCGCCCATCCATCCATATGGTTCGTTCAGGTGCTTGCCAGCGTATACGCGTATGATAAGCAATTAATTGCTGAGATTCGGAATCAATCTCCTTCCAAATCCTCATATTGCTGGGGCCGCGGCTACCATAATCAGAAGGGTGAGGTTTACATTGATGTTCGGGCAAGGTTAATAATGAAGGGCTCCAGCTCAAAGCTCTGCGCCGAGCCGCCTCATTGATAGGAATACCCTGATATTCAACCATTTCTGGTCCAGGCCTTCTCTCATCGAAGTCTTCATGAAAGACTGCTGCCCATTCACCGGATAAATCGATTTGGGCCTGAGCAGGAATAGCGATTGCCGCTAACAAGAGGATTAAACAGGTTTTATTATTTTTAGTCATTAATCCGCTCCATTGTTTAAATGGTGTTTAGTGTCTGTCTGAGTTAAAGACTCGCGCTAGAAACTTACCAGTTTGTATCTATAGGCATATCGGCGTCAGCACTGATATTTAGTATGGCACAATGGTGATAGGTAAATCCGCCTTCACGGTGACCGGGGTGCTCAGACATAAACTGTACTATTTGCAAGACACAGTTTTCGCAATCAAAATTAGGGATCATGACTTCTGTGCTTATTGGTCCGGTTCGGCGTTCATAATTCTCAAGCAGGCCATCTGCTAATACCGGCGCTTCTGGATTCTCTGCAATTGGAAATCGACCTGAGCGTGGTCCACGTTCAGTATCAACCATAACCAAAGGCATGGCGTCAGCTGGCAACAAATTTATGTTTCTCGCTAATGCGACCCTGTAATGTCCGGGATGATAGATGGTTTCTTCAAGGTCGATCGTCAGCATTTGTCCGCCAGTTATATCTGTTATAGCGCCTGTTCTGGTGCCGCCATCAGCCATAGTGCCACCACAAGGTGCTATTTTCTGAGGGTCACCCCTTTCATCTTCTTCTATCCAGGATGCAGGTGAATTTAATTTGAAATGAGCATCCGCTGTTGTTGCTACGAGTCCAATTGCCGCGGCAAGGCCAATTTTTTTAAGAAGTTTGTTTTTCACTGGGCACTTTCCTTTTAATTGATAATAGTTTTGAACGATGTGCTAATGATTATTATCTATCGAGACAGCTTAAACAAGATGAAGCTTGGAAGATTTATATTCTATTGGCATGCCATTATGCTGACCCACCAGCGGGATTCGTTGGTCATTGGTACAGCAGTGCAAGCTCGTCATTGGCATTCTGAACATCTTGTGCTGAACTTAAACTTGTCAGAGCGACGATACAAAGCCGAATGAAGAATTTGAAAATAAGCTTTGTATGGTTAACCATAACTTTTTCTTCTTAGCTTGTTAATTTCACTCTTCAGCCTTTTCTTCAGGGCTAATTTTATCCTGAGTTTTATGATCAAAATCGCTGGCATCATGTCTTTCATGCAGCTGATCTTCCAGTGGTCCGAATGGGCGATTAACTTTGCGACCACGGATTACGGCTTCTCTTTCGCCAATTTCCTTAGACCATCTTTGCAGATGCTTGTAAGACTTTGCATCCAAAAATTCTGCAGCTTCATATGCCTCATTGCTTAATACAACGCTGTACCAGGGCCATATCGCAATATCTGCAATCGAATACTCATCACCACACATATATTGATTGTTCGCCAAATGCTTATCCAGTAGATCTAATTGGCGTTTAACTTCCATGGTGAAGCGGTCAATGCAGTATTTGATTTTCACAGGAGCATAGGCATAAAAATGCCCAAAACCACCGCCAAGGTAAGGAGCCGCCCCCATTTGCCAGAATAACCAGTTCATACACTCAGCTTTAAGTGCAGGATCCTCTGGAATGAGCGCATTAAATTTTTCAGCGAGATAGAGAAGTATTGAGCCTGATTCAAAGACACGTGTTGGTTTTGGTGTGCTGGTATCTAACAATGCGGGTATTTTTGAGTTAGGGTTAATATCAACAAAACCACTGCCAAATTGTGCACCTTCCATAATATCAATCAGGTAGGCATCATACTCTGCCCCACTATGCCCCAGCGCCAGTAGCTCTTCCAGCATGATGGTGACTTTTACGCCGTTAGGTGTTGCCAGAGAATATAGCTGAAGCGGGTGTTTGCCGCTTGGCAGCTCTTTATCATGTGTGGCGCCAGATATGGGGCGGTTTATATTGGCAAAGCGTCCGCCATTTTCACCATCGGTTTCCCATTCCCAAACTTTAGGCGGAGTGTAAGAGCTTTGCTTACTCATGATTATTTCCTTGAAGTATATTCTGTAACTAATTGAAATATAATAATTAATATATTATATGTTTTGATTTTGATATGAGGGTTAAAGCTTGCTGGGAAGTGTAAAGCTAGCTATCTGAATTCCGTGATTCAGATAGCTAGCAAATGCTTGTTAAGATAATTGTGCTGGCGCAACTATCCATGAGACAAGATTGTCTTCTGGTAAGGCCCCGGTCAGCTTGCTTTGATGATTAACCTGTTCAGAACAGCTAGTGTCAATGATTGCGGTAGTACCGGCCTCACAACTCATCATTATTTCAGCAACAGTTTGTCCTGCCATTTGCTCATTGCCAAAAGTAAGAAGACCATTGCTGTCGTTGAGCATTTTTTCAGGCCCATTGAGCTTATGCGTAATCTTGCCTTGCTCATAGTGGTGGTCTCCACGATATACTCGACGGGCACCGTAGGTTCTTCCCAACTGTTCTAAACAAAAGAGAGGGCCAAATTTAGTGAGTCCCGCTATCGCAACTGGTTCTTTTTCCCATATGGCATTGAGGTGGTTATACCAGAATTCGGTAAGATCACCATTTTTCATATGGTAAGCGTCGTAACCACGTTCTTCCATAGCTCTACCAAACTCTATGCTTTCCTCATAACGATCATCAACTATCACTTTATAAAAAGGCAGAGTTTTATCAGCTGAAAATGCACCAAGAGCGCTTTTTCCTGAAGCGCTGGCTGCTAGAGGGATGGTAGATGTTGCTATTCCGATTTTTAGAAATTGTCTTCTATTGGTCATAATAAATTCCTAATTAAATTTGAGTAAGAGGCTACATTTTTATCTGTTAGGGTTATTCCTCGACAGATAAGCCCCCAGATCATCTAATTGTGCATCACTGATTTCCGTTTTACGGAAGAAAGGCATAATACTGATACCATTTCTCACCCATAAGGCGACGACCTCAGGTGTTAAATCAGTACGCTCTTCCAATAAAGCAGGTAAGGCGCCTTGATATTTCGCCGCAAGTGCTGCTGTTCCAGGTGTACGCCGAGTGTCATCATGACAAGCTGTACACCAAATATCAAAAACCTGCTCACCTCTTTCAACTGCTGACTGGGCATTAGCATTAAGAGAGAAAACTGCCGCCATTGAAAGCAGAGCAATATTAATCAAATTTTTCATGCTCGCCCCTCCCTGTCTCGAATATTCTTCGGCCAAATACCACCACGACCCGGTGCAATAATGCCATTGGGGTCAGTCGCATCTTTTAATATTTCGGTATAACGGCGTTGAATATTATTATTGAAAGAATAGGCATTCTGAATCTCATCAGCAAATGCTGGCGGTGCACGGTATTCGCCCATGCCATTAGCGCCACATTCTTCAACAGCGCGGTTATAGGCACGCATTGAGCGCTCATTGATTGAGCTATCAGTGCGACTTATAGGTAAGCCAGTAATCATAATGTAGCAGCGAGGAGTCCATGTGGCAGGCGTTGCAAAAGGATTGTAGGGCAAACCCTCTTCTTTCCATATCTTACCAATGACCTCTTGAGCTTTGAAAACAGCTTCACCACTGCGAGGGATAATAGCTGAAAACCATAAATGTCCATCTTGTGGTGAGGGGTTACGTTCTGAACGAGCGCCAATGGAGAAAATCTCCATATTGGGCACACCTATGGCAACTCTATGAGAATGCTCTCCTTTCTCTTCATCGCTCAAGGGGAAGGTATAAAGATGTCCCTCTTCAAAAGTAGTTCCTTCAATACTTGCTGATATACGCTGCTGAGCATATTCCCAGTTGGCCTTAACAGTTGGCTCAGGCCCATAAAATTGTAGCTCAACAGACCAGAATCCATTGCCCTTGCTAGCTGCATAAGCATCAAATTCAGCATCACTGGCGTTATTTTCGACCAGGGCTGCTAATTCTGGCTCCATAGGACCGAAACCACTTATTCTATTACCGTATAAAGGCATGCCGATGAGACCCGTATCATCCAGATAGTTCACATGATCTATTAAAGCGATCAGGTCCTGTTTGCGTGGAACAATGACCGTTCCCGTGTAGTGAGCTTCTTGTTCCGGCATCAAACGGAAGGCCATTTTTGTGACAATCCCGAAATTGGCCTGTGCGAATAGACCATCAACACTTGGGCCGAAGCCGTATTTATATTCACCCCACTCGCCACCAGGTAATGCTCCCATGCCAGTGCGTAATACTTCACCATCCGGCAGAACCACTTCCATTCCTGCATTAGAGGCAAAATGGTCACGATATTGGCCAAAGGTATAACCCACACCATGATCAAGCGCGTTACCGACTGGGCTTCCCCAACCTGGATCAGGACAGTCTATCCAGACTTTAAGGTCGTGTTCCTGGATATAGCGGTAAAGATCAAAATAAGAAACTCCCGGCTCGACGATAGCGAAATTGCGTCGATCATTAACCTCAATCACTTTGTTCATGCGCTTCAGATCAACAACCATGCTGCCTGAATAACTCGGCGCAGAACCACCATAACCAAGGTTCTTACCAGTAGAAATTGGGTAAAGTGGAATGCCATAACGATTGGCGATGCGAACGATTTCCTGAACTTCTTCAGTCGTTTCAGGTGCTACTGCGGCTGAAGCGACGAGTTCTTCCTCCTCATTCCACATTGGTGAATAAGCATCACGATATAAGGCCACATCTTCATCAGAACTAAAAACCCATTCTGAGCCAATGGCCTGCCGGAATTCTGCGAGGGCAGATTCAAAAGAGCTGGAATCTACTCCTGGGGGTAAAGTTGCCATATTATTCCTCTGAATTAATTACACATTTAAAACTGCATCAATCTTAACATATCTGAAAACATACTATCCACCATACTTTCATGCTTTGTAACTAGGCATTTAAGTATCAAAACTGTTGAATTTTTGCTCGTTTTATAGAAGATCGCAGTATTTATGTTTGGAAAGCAGATTCTTTATTTCTATTATCTGGCAGCATTTTGTTTTTAGGGTCTTCGAGACCGCCAAAAGCAGAAAATAAAGACTTAAAGAAAGCGCTTAATTCAAGTGTCATTAAAACAAACTCCTGATCAAACTTTTGCGCGGGGCTCTCTTCTTCAAAACTTGCTGACTCTTCTTTTATGTCATCAAACCGCAAACCATTTATGCTCAGGTCTTCCATAATGCTACAACTTAATACATTGCCCCACATAACACTGAGTTGTTTAGCTCTTTTTCCTGCTTCCAAATGCGTCTTAATCTCATCGCTTTCAAGATCCTGACCTTTAAGGCGAACAACATTAGTACTGTCCAGAGGGTTGTATAGTTCACAATCGTTATGAAGTTCAAACTTGTCTGCGGCTTTTTGATTTATCAGCCAGCGTGTCATGACATCACTGGGTGCTCGCTTACTGTCGGGTAAGGCCACAGGAAATGAACCCAGACTATCTCTTAATAAATTAATGAACTCTTCAGCTTTAGGCGCGCTAATAGCATCAACAACCAGAAGATTATCTGCCCGTGAAATATAGGCATAAGTGCGTGATGATCGGGTAAAGGCTCTCGGCAACAAGGAGGCATACATATTGTCCTGTATCTCTCGCTTTTCTTTGCGATAGACCTTGCGAGCCTGTCGCCCTTCTATCTCAGCGACTTTCTCCGCGGTGGCTTCACGCACGACTGAGGCCGGCAGTAATCTTTCCTGCTTTTGCGCGCACAGCATAATGTAATCACCCACAATATGCGTCAACATTGGCTCCTGCTCTTCATCGAGCTCAGGGGCAGCATCGCCCATAGGACTTACCCAGCCTATACGTGATTTTTCATAATTGGCACAAGGAACGAATGCGTTATCAGCAAGTTGGGATTCTAGGTCTTCAAAAGGTAAATCGAAGGGTTTGGTAAGGCAAAATACACGGAGATTCTTAAACCACATTTAATAAGAGCCTGTTGATTGGTTGAAAAAAAGCGAGGCTGATTATGCAGTATATAAGTTAGAATTAAAACGAATTTGGGGAATGGAAGAAATTATAAGCCAGAAAAGTTCTTTTTAGAGGATTGAACTTAAATGCTGTCCTGTACGCGATTTAATTAATAGAATAAACCTGATTTTAACTAGGCCTTAGTCTTCTTGCAGAATGACAATAGGTAGAAAATTAATTTGATGTTATTGTTTGAAATGAAACGAGGTTTAATTAAATCAAATAGTTAAAATAAGCATCTTCGGGATGCTAGATTGTCTGAGTTACAAACAGTATTGCAGCACTAAGGAAACCTACAAGTAATGAGTGGAAAAGTTTTTGGCGGTTTTAAAATTTAAAAAGCCAGTATATTAATTTCTGATTTAAGAGGCTTCACTTACTTTTCTGAGAGATACTCCTCGCTTGAAGTGGCCGATTTACTCAATCGATTCTTTAATATCATGATTCCCATCATAGACGAAAATGGCGGTGTCGTTGACAATCTCATAGGCGATTCAATATTAGCCATCTTTGAATACAAAGATGACGATATTCATAATGTATTAACTTGTGCCATTGAAATGCAAAATGCCATGCAACAAATTAACAGTAAAAATATCGAGATGGGCATGCCCAGTATTCATATGGGTATAGGTATTAATACCGGTGATGTCGCAGTCGGATATTTGGGCAATATTTCTCATCATGATTTCACGGTTATAGGCAATGAAGTAAATCTGGCCGCCAGAGTTGAAGCCTATAGCATGCGCGGTCAGGTTTTATTAAGCGACAACTCTTATAGCCTTTGCAAAGACAATATCAAAATTGGCAGTAGCTATGACGTGCACCCCAAAGGCAAGATAAGACCATTAACCATTTATGAATTACTGGAGATAGAAAAACCACAAAGACTTGCTCTAAACATTGAAAATGACAGAAGTGTGCCACGTATTAACGTCAACATGCTGGTTAATTATCGCATCGTCGATAAATCAAAGATTTTCTCAGAGATCTATGAAGGACAGGCGCTGGACATTAGCTATACAGGTTTAAAGATTAAAACGGCCAATAAGATTGAGCCTTTAACAGAAGTAATTATAGAAGTGACCTCTTCAATTTTTGGTGCTGATAAAAGTAGTGTTTATGCAAAAGTTAAACACTCTACTTTTCAAGACGGCTACTATATATCCGGCATGGAATTCACTGTGATCGATGATGCCGCATTGATTTCAATGAAATCGTTTATCGATAATTCTACTTAGTTATAGCTTAATAAATGCAGGCGAGTCAGTTTGATTGCTTGCCCTAATCCTTTTGATATAGCTGTACTCGTAGATTAATGACATCTGCAATAAATATATTTTCGTTATCATCTACGACCAGAAAATGCCCTTCACCAAATTGGCCGTTTTCACTCCCGGGTCTGCCTAATGACCCAAGCAAATTGCCTTCTAAATCCACTTTAGCAATTTCACCGTCAAACCCAGTTGTCATATACATGAAGCCGTTTTCATGAAAATAAATGGCACAGACTAATGTGCCAAAGTTCCACTCAGAAAGATAACGACCATTGACATCAAATAACTGAATTCTAGAATTTTCCCGATCTGCCACATAGATATTGTCATCAGAATCAATTGCCAGAGAGTGCGCTACGGCAAATTCTCCAGGGCCCGTTCCAGCGCTCCCCCATTGCGTAATGAATTCCCCTGAGGCATCAAATTTGAGTATTTTTGGCACGCTTCTAGTATGCCCCTGCCCCACATATATATTGCCCGCGCTGTCAAAAGCCACATCCGTAGGTTCATTAAAGTTATGCATGTCGCTTTGTTCATTCCAATCCCCGGCTTGTCCTTTGCTGCCTAGAGTCATTAGAACATTTGCGTCTTTATCCAGTTTCATCACCACATGATCGCGTACATCCGTTACCCACATGTTGTCATCATCATCCAGGGTCAAGCCATGCGCGCGATTAAATAAATCTTCACTGCCAAAAGCGCGTATAAAGTTTCCTTCTTCGTCAAATTCCATGAAAGGAACAGGCGCACGATGCAGCACAATAAGATGACCTTCACTGTTAATGTCCAGCGAACTGACCGATGCAAATTCTACTCCAGCCGGCAGATTAAAAGCCTCGCTGACATCAATAGCTGAGTAACCTTCTAGGGAATAGGCTGCGAGAGGTAATAAGCGACGCTGGGGAGGCTGTGCAAAACAAGGTATGGAAACGAAGAAAATAAACAGTGTAAATAGTACGTGTTTCATGCGAATGCTCCCTAAAAAATCCACCGCTTGCCTTACTTTAAATCAATTTATTTATAATAACGTATTTCTAAAATATTTTTATCGGGATCGCTGAAATAAGCAGATTCTATTGCATGACCTTGTGCCCCAAAGGAACCTTCATCTGCAGGCTTGAGTTGAACTCCAGCCTCGACTAGGCGTTCTAATATTTCATGATATTCCAAGGGCTCATAGACAAACAAAGATGATTAACAGGCTCTCCATCATTACTTTCTCCTCCTGTCATATCTTGAACGGTATGAAGAAGAGCCTTGCGCTCCATTAAGTCAAATATTGTTGTTTCATTTAAGCGAACGCTAGGAAAAGGTGCTGTGCCGCTTTCAAAAGCCTCAACTCGAACTGGCTCAAGCCCAAGAACGTCTATATAAAACTTTAATGAGCGTTTAATGTTTCCTACCCACAAGACTGCATGATCGAAAACCATTTATAGTCTCCCTTAATGATACAAAGAATCATATCATTGAGGTTGGGATCCAGCGAATCTATTATTTTATATATGCTTTGGCTAGGCATTAAACCTATATAAGATTGAGATGCTGTCTAAGCAGTGGAGTCTCTTATATAGAAGTTAGAAATGCAAAAGAACGAAGCTACTCACCAGTTTTATACCAGGGAGGTGTTTTTCGCTTCTTCCAGCTTGCAAATCTCGATTTTTCACCAATGTAGTAAGCCCGATAAGCTGCTACGGGGTCTCCAGATACTTTATATTTATCGGGCATCGCTTGTGGAAACTCAGTTAGCCCTTTGCTTTCAAACGAGTATTCTTGAATGCTTTCCAGCACTGAAATTGATGCATGGTCTCTGCTTCTGTCAAATCGCCAGCAAAATTCTTTATTCAGAGCATGACCTAGTTGAACTAACCAATGAAAATTATCCAGAGACTCTTCTGCCCAAAGTGCCGAGGGGTGTTGAACATGAGTTGACTTGTATGGAGTGGTAAATCCTTTCTTGTTAAGTGCCGTGCAAAGTATTTGGGTGCTTTCAAGGATCATTTTCCCAACATGTTGGTCACAATGATATCTGGCACAAGTTTCAATATTGGTATCAAGGATAAAAATATTCATGTAAGTATGTTATGTGAAAAGCCTCAAGCCTAAGTCTTTACAGCGAGCAAATGACTAGAATACAAGTTGGCTATTTATTTAAAAGAGAGATAAGTTTTATTTTTCAGATATGAGCTGAATGTTATGGTGCCTGGGGCCGGAATCGAACCGGCACGGTATTTCTACCGAGGGATTTTAAGTCCCTTGTTTAGTTTTATAGCATCTTTCTAAAACCTATAAATACTGAATTATATGAGATTATATGCCCCTCTTATACGCATGCTGGTAGATTAGTAGGTAGTCCATAGGTAGTCCAGAGTATGTTGCAAAAATATTAAAGTAGTAATATTGGCGCCCTACCCCCAATTAATACCCCGGGGGTGTTCTGTGTAGCTGCAGAGATGTTAATGTAGCTGTATAGGTTCGCTAGAGGGTGATTAGAGGTAAAACTGTGGAATGGTCTAAAGAAGAACTTAGTGCATCTGTGGTCGCATATATTGAAATGCGAAAACTCGAATCTCGTGGTGAAAAGTTCATCAAGAAAAAGGTTTACGAGAAGCTAAGCGAGCAGTTTGGCAGGTCTCCTAAAGCATTCGAATACAGGATGCAGAATATCTCTTATGCTTACTCTGTTTTGGGTAGAAAGTGGGTTAGTGGTCTGAAACCCGCTAAAAATGTAGGTTCAAATGTTCTACCTATTATTGAAGAACTGATTAATCAGCACGAAGATAGTTTTTCTATCCCAAAAATAGAATTCGAAGAACAGGTATCTAAGTTAAGGCGTGAAAAGAATCTCCTGCCCCCCCAAGGTAATCCAGTTCCTAATAAGCAGGTCAAGGAATCCACTTCTTTCAGTAGAGACCCAAAGGTGGTGGCGTGGATAATGAAGAATTCAGATGGAATCTGTGAAAGTTGTAATGAACCAGCACCATTCACCAAACCCGATGGTGACTTCTACCTCGAGGTGCATCATTTGAGACAGTTAGCAGATAATGGCAGCGATACCATTACAAATGCAGTGGCAGTTTGCCCCAATTGTCATCGTAGACTTCACTATGCGAATGACAGAGACGAGGTCTTAAAAAATCTATATCTAAGAATAGGCAGATTGGAGGAAGAGTTCGAGAATCTTAAGAACGATTAGTCGAAAGTTGGTTTGAGTGTGGTGTATAAACGAATATGCCAGTAGTTGTTAATTGTAAATACTTCAAGCCGATTTTCAGAGCCAACCTTATTGCAGAAACTGTCACAGGAATCAACTATACCCTCACTTATTAATAAATCTTGTAATTCGATATGGGAATTTATTGAGCAAGTGTTAGTATATCCACAGTAGATAAATATAGAACGCACGCTTGAGTCAGAGACATAAGAGAAAAGAACGTAATCATTTGTATAATCTAAAAAACTTCCTCCTTTGCCGCTCACAACTCCATCAAGATGATGTCGGCAAAAATATTCTCTAGCAATACAATTATCTTCAAATTCACTAGCTGACATTCCTGCCCAAAAGCCAGATACAGTAATCCTGTTCTCTTGAGCTACAGCACTAGCACTAAGCAGTAATGTGAAGAGTATGGTTAGTAGTTTCATGGAAGCTGCTTCACTTACTTAAAGTTGTGGAAATTCTTCTTAGATTCTTTCGCAAAACAAAACTTTTGTATAAATATAACTACCATCGATTGTGGTTTCAGTGACTATAGTTTTATCATCATTTGTTAAGTAATAATAGTTGCCTATCTTATATAGATTGTCTGCAATCCTTTCTAATTCAAATCTATTACCTGAGCTTCCTATTATTACACCTGTTGAGAAATCAAAGTTTGATTGTGTTGTCCGAATTAATTCTTCTGTTGTTTCATATATTTTACTTAAACCTAATAAAGACTCACCTACCTCGGTTTTTGTATAGCAACTTACCTGCTGTGAAAACGCCACAGTTGGCAGAGTCAATAATAAAATATAAATAATATACTTAAGCATTAGACCGTTCCTTAATTAAAGATAATTTACTCACAATCTTGAAAGTCTGACTCGAAGCAGCGGGTAGCTAATTCCTGAGCTTGAGCTAGTTGGGCTGGGGTTAATTTATCTCTTACTCCATCTCGTTTATCCCTAGCATCTTCATTCCCTTGTGCTGCAGATACTGATAGCCATACATAGCTTCTAACATTATTCTCTGGGATGCCTTGCCCACCATCATACGCTAAACCAAGACGGTATTGAGCATCAGCATAACCTTGTCTAGCAGCAAGTCTGAACCAATTCACTGCTTCAGTATTATTCTGCGGGACTCCTCTTGCTTCGGCATACATCATAGCTAGATTATATTGAGCTTCAATATGACCTTGCTCAGCAGCTAACCTGTACCATCTCAGTGCTGTTGCATACTCTTTATCTGGCTCAATTCTTACACTACCGGGAACTCTATTAGTTGTTCCAGCAATTTCTGCTAAAGTTTTACTGAAGGAGCCAACCCTGAATTGGGCTTCAGCATTACCTTGTTCAGCAGCTAACCTATACCATCTTTGTGCTAATCCAACGCCACCAGAGCCAGCTCTAACATTTTCATACATAATACCAAGGTTTAACTGAGCTAAGGCATAGCCTTGCTCAGCAGCTGACGTATACCACCTTAATGCAGCATCATCATTTTGTGGGACTCCATTTCCCGTGGCATATAAATAACCAATCATTGTTTGAGCTTCAGCATTACCCTCTTCCGCTAATGGAAGAAAAATATTAAATGCTTCGCCATAGTCGCCACGGTCATAAGCTGCAGAACCATCACTAAATGTCTGTGCAAAGGCATTGCAGCTAATGCTTAAGAGTAAAGCTATTAAGACAGTTCTCATCTCACAGGCTCCCATAGTCCCATCAGTGAAAGTATACCGGGCATAATATGTATTGATAGAGTATACAGCAGTGCTGGTGCTATAATAACCATTGCGATTTATAACCTACTTGCCGCATAGAGCTAAAGGGAGACACATCAATGTACATCAATAAAGAAGACCATCCAGAACTATATGCCGCTAAAATGAGGCGATTCAAGCGGAAGGTTGACCAGATTGTTGCTGAATCGAGAGAAGCTCACCGCCTACTACAGCTAGAACTAGAAGAAGAGGCGAGGGAAGCTCAACGGAAATTAGAGCTTGAAGCAGAAAAAAAGAAGCCAGTTTTGAGGATTGTTAAGTAGTTCCTAAATTAAGTAAATAATTTACCAATAAAAAAAGGAAAAGAGTTAAGAATTGAGTACATAAAAATATTGAAAGGTAATGCTTTAATGGCAGTTAAATAACCTATGTTATTGTGTATTTGCGGTAGCCTGATGCAAAACCACCCAAGATACATAATGAAGCCACTAATAATTATTGCAACCCACATTCCATCATTAAAGCCTGCATAAAAGCTTAAAGCTAAGGCTATACAGTAAAGTAAGCTGCCAAAAATATTCATATGTATACCTCTTAAATTGCACTAATAATTTTCGGATTTATCTTTTCTAAGTGTTTTTTAAAATCCATCTTTTTGATTTCGCTCATATAGGATAGATTTTTCCAAATCGCTTAAAGCATTGAATTCTTCATTTCCAATATCCCATCCTTGCATAATCGCAAATTTATCAGCAACATCTAATTCTATATTTAATTTGTCATAGAAATTTGGAGGACGACCAATTCTTCCTGCATTACGACCTATTTCTCTACATTCATAAATTCTGAATTGAATTTTATATTCTTTATATCCTTGAGAAATTCCTACTAATAAAAGAATGAAACCCATACTGACAAAAGCAATTACATCTTTAAAAGAGTCAAAAATAAAGTCAGTCATTAACCAAATGCAGAAAAGACTTATAATTAAATAGCCTAATAACGTCTTTCCTATTTCTCTAACAAAAATCTCAATTCTTTTACGGAATAAACTGTTCATAAATTTAATTTAAAACTTTGTTATTTTTTATTATCCTTTAATTTTTTATCAGCAATAAATTTAACATCTTCCTGAATTTTCTCTAAGCGTTTAAAAGATGCACGTGCAATCCTTTCAAACCAATCCATATAACCTTGAATTAGCCTATCCATATGAATTGTTTGAAGTAAAATGGAATGTATTGCTGATATTTTTACAAACAATCTTTCTAGGTAATACACCACTATACACAACAAAAAAACCAATGAATAATAAACATAGTTCAACTGTCATAATTTTTTAACTCCATCTCTCTCTATCATCTTTCCTTTTCTGTTCAGCAAATAATTCGACATCATTCTTAATATTTTCTAAGGTTGAAGAACAATTCCATACTTCACTTTCAATATTCATTACACTTACTTTCATATTCATAACATCTTCTGGAATAAATTGAATTTTTTCATATATTCCTATATTAATTTTCAGCAATTTTTTTAAGGAACTATGCACCAAACCTAAAAGCAATAACATCATCGCTAATGTAAATAAAAGTACTGCCATCAAAACCAAGTATAGTTCGCCTGTCATAATTTTCCCCTTTTAATCAAACTATTTTTATTCCGAAATACAGTATGTGGTTACATAGTGCGCTATAAGTCCTCGATAGCTTATTTACAAACCAGCTTGTAAGCTGCTGTTGGTATTTTATCTTGGTCGATATACACAGCAGGAACTCCTTGATTAGACAAAATCATCGCCTCTTTATCAATCCACCAATAAGCTTGCTTACCATCGATACTAATTCTTCTAGTTTCAATAAGTCCTGCTTCTCTCAATTTGTGCTTTTGCTGATTTCGTTTGATTCCATGTTCATCAAATATATCGTAGAAATCATCCATTTTGAAAATCTTTGCTGGGTTTTTATCTTGAATAAAGTCTTTTATATCTCTGACGCATTCATCTAATGTGCTGGTCTGCGCTTGTTCTTTCTCAATCGTGACCATTGCCGGTTCATAAACATTTCTGTTGACAGCCCTAGTACTCAGCAAATAAGCGATTTCTTCATATCCTCCGTCTTCTAACCAGAGTCTGTATTTTTTGAAGTAAGAAGCTATTTCTTCATCACTACCTTCCATAGTCCACTCTGCGATAAAAAACCGCCTGTCATTTTCTTCAATAAAAGCTGGAGCTCTGTTTGACATCATAATGAGTTGTGCAGGAATCTTATGCTTACTGAAATGGCTGTACTTAACAGATGCATCAGTCTCTTCAGAGCCTGTGAAGCTCTTGATATTGTCATAGAGTGCTGTTCCTTTAGCTATATTAGCTTCTTCAATCACAAGCCATGTTCTTGACCAGAGCTGAACTGCAGAGCCGTCTCTGAGCTTATTTGTTGTGTTAATGGCTTTTACTGATGACTCTCCAAAAACCTTAGTGATAGTTTCGACATGAGTTGATTTACCGCTACCTCCTTTTGCGCCGTAGAAGTAGAAAGCTATGTGCGGTTTTGGCTTTAGAGGGTTCTGATAGCGCCATGCAAGCATATCGAGGTAATAATTGACCTTAGCATCGTCCTTCAACGCTCTCTGGAGATGGTCAATGAAAGGTGCATAATCGCCTTTCTTCGGCTCTATTAAGGAAGGTCTCCATGAGTTCAAGAAAAATAGCCCGTTTTCCTCATATACTTTTGGCATTTCGGGCTTATAGCACTCTTCATTGACTATAGGTCTAAAGTGAGTCTGACTTGCTAACTTTTTAGCTTCCGAGAACTCCATGCCTTCATGACAAAGTACTCCTATGATGTGACTTAGCTGCAGGTCTTTTTTCTCGTTGACGATGTCTATGAATGTTTTCTGATTGCCAACGGTCTTAGAGATATAGAATCTATCGATTAGTAACCTAGTAAGCCGCTCTCGTTCTTCAAATGCATCTTCATTCAATGATGTTATTTCAATGTTTATCCCGTCTACTGTAGTCATAGCCTCTTCTTACCCTTTTCAAATATCTGGTCACTATTGCTGTTGAATTGCTCATCCTAGGTTTATTAATGCAAAGCAGAATCATCATAGATTTCAGTTAGATGGCTCTGTTCTTCGCAGTTAATAGGTAGCCTTTGCAGTTTTGCACTAAATCAATAAAACCCTTTAGTTGACGCTATAGTTCTATCGTGAAAGGGCGCTCTAAAGTCATACTCTAGTCGGATAAGCTATTGATTTACATGTATTTATCAGCACAAAGCTGCCGAAATAATTGACTTAATTGCTCTCTAGAGCAGTACCTAAGTAGTCACTTCCTCTAGAGTCTCTTATGCGCTCTTCTTGCCATGAGGCTATTTCATCCTCTAGCCACGCACAGGCTCTGTAGCCTAGTTTTATTTGCTTAGGGAAAGCGCCTATAGCGATGAGGTGGTATATCTGTGCTTTGCTGAGTGAGACTCTCTCTTGCACTTCAGGGAGTCTTAGGAATCTGATTTGTGATTGAGTATTGTTGTTATCCATCTTTGTATCCTCTGCAGTTAAAAAAATTACTTCTGCAGAGGTTCTAGAGCAGCTCTAGAGATAGCATCGATGGAGACGTTGGCGGGCTCGCTATGCTCACCTTAAAGCAAATTCTTTTAGAAGTTAAGCAAAAATGTTGTGCATTATTTGTGTATACGACCAAGCTCTTTATCATTGCTTGATGTTTCTTCTACTTCATAGTTTCCTAGAATTTCATCTTCTAGCCTTTGTAGTATCGGCAGCAAAGCTGCACTGGTGGTTTGAATGTATCTATCTGTGACAGTTTCTTTAGAATGATTCAATAGTAGGCTTATCTGGTCTCTACTAAACCCATATTCTGACGCAATAGTAGCAGCTGTCCTTCTTAAATCATGTGCTGTAAATATTACTCCTGATTCTTCAGACACTCGCTCTATTACTTTATCCATTGAGGCAGCTCCATTTCTTCCGGGGAATACCCACTGAGTATCATTTCTATTTCGTTCAAATATCCTCTGGACAACATTGGTGATAGGCAGCGTATGGTCTTTGGAATTTTTAGTGTCCTTCACGGTATAAGTTATGCTGTTAATATTTTCCCATCTGAGCCATCTTGCTTCGCTAATTCTTAAGCCTGTTACTAATAAGAGCGCTACAAAGTCTGCCTGAGAACTTTTAAGTTTGCCTTTATACTGAGGACTACTGACGATAGAAAGATGATGAAAGAGTCTGCTTCTTTGCTTCTTATTTAGAAAGCTGTCACGTGATTTTAAAGTGACTCTAGCACGCTTCTCTCGTAGCACATTGACAGGGTTTCCGTTTGTAAGCAGCGAGCTACCATTGACCACATCGCCCACATATGAGGTCATTACAGCAGAAAGATAGCGCATAGCCTTTTGGGCTTCTGCTAGCCCTTTTGGGTTTGCCTTGGGTTTAAGGGTTTTATTAGCAGAAATCCTAGTCTGTATTTCTTGATAGCGCCTAAGAACGTCTTCTCTGGTAATTTCACGAATTGGGAGTTTATACCAGTCACCAAAGCACCTGAGCATAACCTGCTGATATGATTTAACGGTTGATGGTTTCAGAGCTCTTAAAGACAGGTAGTCAGTAATCGCGTGCTCAAGAGATATGCTGAGAGCTTTGTCCGTTTGAAGTTGAGACTGCTTTGCTCTGTTTGGATTTATGCCCTCAGCAAGCATAGCCAGCTTGTCTTTAGCCAATCTTCTAGCATCACGCGCATTGATAACGTCTGTGCGCCCCAGAGTCACCGTTACTGGCTTATTGATACCGCGTTGCTTAGCTTTGACTACCCAGACATTCCCAGACACTCTGGCTCTTTGGTAAAGACCGGGTAATTGATTGTCTTTAATCAGCATAGTGTCATTATGGTAGTCTATAAGTAGTCTAAACCACAATGTAACTTGTCGCTTAATTTATAAATATTTAATAAGTTATTGATTTAAATGGTGCCTGGAGCCGGAATCGAACCGGCACGGTATTTCTACCGAGGGATTTTAAGTCCCTTGCGTCTACCAATTTCGCCACCCAGGCAATGGATAGGCAGTAGTCAGGTCCTTAATGTTGGAGGCTGGAACCGGAATCGAACCGGTGTACACGGAGTTGCAGTCCGCTACATAACCACTCTGCCATCCAGCCTTGTAGGGACTTTGGCTACTATTGATAAAGACCAAAAAATGGAGCGGGAAACGAGATTCGAACTCGCGACCCCGACCTTGGCAAGGTCGTGCTCTACCAGCTGAGCTATTCCCGCACTATACTGCAAGCGTGCCTTTATCTTTGTTTGGGGTTTTAATTCTTCCCCGGCCAGAGCTCCATTATTTCAGGCTCTTTGGCTTTGTGAGCCTGCTGTAGAAGCTGGGCTTCAAAGAGGACGCTATTCTAATCAGATCACCTGTGAAGTCAAGTAAAGAGTGGTTTTCAGGTGATTAAGAAGATTTTTGTTTGAGATCTCGACTCAGCATTGGCCACGCGCTTTTAAGATAGCTGAACATAGACCATATTGTCAGTATTGCTGAAACATAAATCAGTAAATAGCCTATTCCCAGTAAGATATTAAAGGAGTCAGGGTTGGCAGCTAATAAAGCGATAATCGCAAGCATCTGAGTAGTTGTCTTCACTTTGCCGATATAACCAACAGCAACGACTTCACGCTGATTGTTACTGCTCATCCATTCGCGAAGTGCCGAAACCAGTACTTCCCTCGCGACCATGATTGCGGCAGGGATAACAAACCAGGGGCTGGAGTAGTTTGCTGCCAATAAAACCAGCGTAACGGTTACCAGCAGCTTATCCGCGACAGGGTCTAAAAAGGCCCCAAAAGCAGAACATTGATTGAGCTTGCGCGCCAGGTAACCATCCAGCCAATCTGTAATACTGGCTAAGGTGAAGATAATCGCTGCGATCAGATTGCTAGCCGGAATATTCGAGTAATAAATAGTGATAAAGACTGGAATTGCCAGTACTCGAAGGACAGTAAAAAAAGTCGCTGTATTCATAAGCTCATTCTACACCAAGTCAATAACTAGTTATGAATAATGTCATAAAGTGATTCAGCCAGAGAATGACTGATACCAGGTACTTTTTGAAGATCTTCTATACTGGCCCGCTTGATTTCTTGTTGCCCACCAAAATGCGTTATCAGTTCTTTACGTTTTTTAGGACCAATGCCGGGAATGCTGTCTAAAAAAGATTCTGTGCGCTTTTTGCCGCGGCGCTGGCGATGAGCTGTAATGGCAAAACGATGTGCTTCATCTCGAACATGCTGAAGTAAATGCAGCGCTGGTGATTCAGCTTCTAATACTAGCTCTTTTCTGGTATCACCAAATATCAATGTCTCCTGTCCAGCCTTACGGCTGATTCCCTTCGCAATCCCAATTAGGAGCACCTTAGTTACAGACAGCTCATGAAGCACTTTTTCAGCCTGGGTTAACTGACCTTTACCGCCATCAATTAGAAGAATATCAGGCAAACGTGCTTCTCCTTTTTTTAGGCGCGTATACCTTCGCTTTAGCGCTTGGTCCATGGCGGCATAGTCATCACCAGGAGTAATGTTTTCTATATTGAAACGTCTGTAATCGCTCTTTAAGGGGCCGTTTTGATCGAATACGACACAAGAAGCTACTGTTGCTTCCCCTGCGCTATGGCTAATGTCAAAACATTCCAGTCTTGTTGGCAGTTGCTCGCTTTGTAAGGCAAGCTGCAAAGCGCTGAAGCGCATTTGCATACTTTGCTTACTGTTAAGCTTGCTCATCAAACCATGCTGAGCATTGGTTTTTGCCAGTTGCAGCCATTGCTGACGATGCTGTCTGACGCGATGCTTAATATCGACTTTATGCTTTGAACAATACTCCAATGCTGCCGTAAGACCGTTGGCCTCTTCAGGAGCATTGTTAACTATTATTTCCTGAGGAATGCTATTCAAACCCAAGTCCTGAAGATAAAACTGGGCAATAAAAGCATGCATTATACTCGCTGGATTATTTTCAATAACAAACTTCGGATAGTAATTTTTGTTACCCAGCACTCGGCCATCACGAATAAAAATCACCTGTATAGAAACAATGCCGGCATCATTGCACATTGCTATAACATCGACGTCACCCTTCCCGGCAGATACATATTGCCGTTCTTGTATGGTTCTTAAGTCTCGAATTTGATCGCGCACTCTGGCAGCCTTTTCAAACTCCTTTGAATCCGCCAGTTTCTGCATTTTTTCTTTTAACTCATCTGAAATCTGATTGTTTTTTCCCTCCAGAAACATCACTGAATGGTGAACATCTTCAGCATAATCTTCTTCAGAAACCAGGCCAACACATGGGCCAGAGCAACGTTTTATTTGATATTGCAGGCAGGCACGGCTTCTATTGCGAAAAAATGAATCTTCACATTGGCGCACATGAAATACCTTTTCCAGTAAATTTAAACTTTCTCTTACTGCTCCAGCTCCAGGGAAAGGGCCAAAATATCGACCCTGTTTTTTTTTGGAGCCACGATGAATTCCCAAGCGTGGATATTTATCTTTGCTGGACAAGAAAATATAGGGATAAGATTTATCATCCCGCATTAAAATATTGTAAGGAGGTTTTTGCTCTTTAATTAGGGTTTGTTCAAGAATTAAAGCTTCAGTTTCAGTGTTGGTGATGGTTGTTTCAATACTGTTAATTTTCGAGACCAACAGTATGGTTTTACTATCTAAACCTGAAGCACGAAAGTAAGAAGTGATACGGTTTTTTAAATTTTTAGCTTTGCCTACATATAGTATTTTTCCTGATGAATCGTACATTCGGTAAACACCAGGACGAGTGCTCGCATGTTTAAGAAAATTATCACTATCAAAGGCAGAAGACTCCATGGGCGTATTCTAACTGATCGAGCAGTTCAGAGAGAGTTAAATAATGCGCACTTCAGGCTGCAATTCAATACCGAACATCTTTCGAACCGATTGTTGGATTCGAACAGACAAATCATATAATTCCTTTCCACTGGCTTCTCCAAAATTAACAAGCACTAGGGCATGCTCTTTATGAACCCCGACATCACCTTGCCTATAACCCTTCCAACCAGCCTTATCAATTAGCCAGGCTGCTGCAAGCTTATAGCCATCTTCGTGAGCATAGCCAACAATATCGGGGTGTTTTTTTTGCAGATGTAAAAAATTATCACTGGAGATCACAGGGTTCCAGAAAAAACTCCCGGCATTACCCAATTCAACAGGATCAGGCAATTTAGACTTGCGTATTGCACAGACAGCATCACTGACGATTTGAGGAGTGATTTGATCTTTTGGAATAGCTTTTAAGCTTGCACGTAACACAGGATAACTGAGATTAGGACGAAAGTTTTTTAACAATTTAAAAGTAACGCTGGTGATCACAAATCGGTTTTTCCATTTAGTTTTAAAAATCGACTGTCTATAACTAAGTTGGCAATCCTCTTTACTGAATGTTCGCAATTCTCTGGAAGAAATCTCCAGCGCTTCAAGCTCTACAAGAAATTCAGAAACCTCAACGCCATAAGCGCCAATATTCTGAACAGGAGCAGCCCCGATCGTACCGGGAATCGAGCTTAGATTTTCTAATCCGTAATAACCTTGCTGCAAACAATATTGCACAAAATTATGCCAGTTTTCGCCGCATTGAGCCTTTACATAAAAATGCTTTTCAGTTTCTTTAACTAAATCGATGCCTTGTATATTCAGCTCAATTATCAAGCCAATATAATCCTGTTTGAATAGAAGATTACTGCCTTGCCCTATAATTATAAAAGGTAGATTTTTTTGCTGACAAAAATCTAGAGCTTCCAATAAATCATCAATACTTGATACTTCACAAAAATATTTTGCAAGCGTAGAAAGGTGAAAGGTATTGAATTTTTTTAGATTAACGTTTTCTTGAATAAGCATGCAGTAGATCCAGGTAAGTAAGCAGTATCATCAAGCAAGCTGATGTGTTTCGACGATATGATCCAGAATATCTGCACTTGCTGCTTCCACTAAATCCAGAACCAGTTCGAAATCTTCTGCATTAGAATAAAAAGGGTCAGGTACTTCCTTGTAACCGCTATGACCTTCATCTTTGTTTGGCCAGGTAAGGAAAAGTTCAATAGCAGAGCTGGAATCATCTGGCTGCATTGATTTTAAATCACTAAGATTTTGCGCATCCATCGCAAAAATGTAATCGAAATCATAAAAGTCATTGGTTTTTACTGTTCTAGCTTGCAAGGATTCCAGGTCCATATTTCTTTTGGAGGCTGCTGTTCGTGCACGGCTGTCTGGCTTCTCTCCAATGTGCCATGTACCTGTACCAGCAGAATCAATTTCAAATAAATGGGCAAGGTTGCGCTTGGCCACTGCGTGCCTGAATGCAACTTCCGCCGTTGGGGAGCGACAGATATTGCCTAAACAAACCATTAAAACTTTAACTTTCTCAGAAGACATTGGTATCTCAATTACCTCTATTACCTCTATTAGCTCTATAAACTAATACACTTTTTATCTATTAAATTTTTATCAAAACAGTTTTATATAATTTAGTTATTTATTCATCTTGGCTCTTATATTGGCCAAATCAGATTCAGTATCTACTCCAGGCGGAATCTTTGCTATTGATTGGGCCATATGTATTTTTATGCCATTTTCCATAAACCTTAGTTGTTCAAGCTTTTCTGTTTGTTCAAGCTCTCCTTGCGGCCAGTCAACAAAATTATGCAAGGTTTTAACTCTATAGGCATAAATGCCAACATGCCTTTTATAATTTGTATTTAAAGCTCCATCTCTGTCAAAAGGAATTGCTGAGCGAGAAAAGTATAAAGCCATACCTTGTTTGTCCATGACGACTTTCACAGTATTAGGATCACTAATATCGGTCTTGTTTTCGATCAATTCAAACAAGGAACATAAGCCAGCTTCAGAATGGTTTTTTAAATTTTCAGCCACCTGATTAATAACTTCAGAGGGGATCATGGGCTCATCTCCTTGCACATTGACCACAATATCCTCGTCAGACAACTTTAATACACGCGTGACTTCCTCAATGCGATCACTACCCGAAACATGATTTGCATCGGTCATACACACTTGTGCACCAAATTGCTCGCAGGCATTTTTTATTTCACTGTTATCTGTAGCAATATAAATATCAGTCGCTGCACTTTGCTTAGCGCGTTCAAAAACATGCTGAATCATAGGTTTTCCGGCAATGTTTAATAAGGGCTTGCCAGGTAACCGTGTTGATTGAAAGCGTGCAGGGATAACTACAATAAAAGACATTAACGCGGCCTATTCTCTTTTTCATCAGTGCTCAGAGGGCGGGCTTCATTTTCGAGCATGACAGGAATTTCATCACGGATTGGGAATGCTAAAGCATCGGCGTAACAAATTAATTCCTGTGCTTCCTGATTAAAATGTATCTTTCCTTTGCAGATTGGGCAAGCAAGAATGGCAAGCAATTTTTTATCCATGAGTTTTTATACCTCTTAAACTTCAATACTGAATGTATGTAATTTTGACAATAGACTATTGATAAATGTTTCATCGATAACAGCGTCTACGCGCAAATACCAGTCAGTTTTTCTAGCAAATGCCATGCACTTTATGGCATCTTTTTCAGTCATAATGACTTCATAATCATCGTTGAAATTAATGTCCTGCAAGGTATATACATGATGATCATCGAAAACGTGAGTAATAATATCAAACCCACAATCACAAAGAGAGCTAAAAAATCGTTCTGGGTTTCCAATGCCAGCAATGGCGTGCACTTTATGTTTAGTCGCTCTACCCTTTGATTTCTCATCGCCAGTATCGGCCTCTTTTGAATTTTTTATTTCCTGAATGATGTCACTAATGGCAAATATTTGGCCCGACTGCATATGGCACAGATGTTTAGGTTCTAGGCTCATTGAAAAAGCTGGCGTATTAAAGCTTAATTGGCTTTGGCCATTACAAATAATAAAATCAACATCATTTAAACGCTCCGGTTTTTCCCTAAGCGGTCCTGCGGGTAATAGAGAACCATTACCAAAGCCTCTGCGGCCATCAACCACAGCAATCTCGATATCACGTGCCATAGCATAGTGCTGCAAACCATCATCGCTAAGGATCACATTACAATCATAATGTTGCTCGAGGCTTTTTACAGCTTCTGAGCGATTTGCGTCTATTACAACGGGGCAACTGGTATTGCGCGCTATAAGCAGAGCTTCATCTCCACTATGAGCTACTGGTGAATCATCTTTGACATGAAAAGGGTATTCTGGTGCTTTTGACCCATAGCCTCGACTCACAATGCCTGGCCGATAACCCGCGCTGATCAATTGTCTTGATAGGTAGATGATAAGAGGTGTTTTGCCAGTACCACCAACACTAATATTGCCGACAACTATTAAGGGGACGCTGGATCGGTATACTTTTTTTCTGCCACTGGAATAAAGTTTGCGACGAGTTGTGCTGAGCAGTGAAAAAAGCGAGCTAAATGGCTTCAACCAGGCTAAGGCAGTATCACCGTACCAGGTATCAACAATTTTCTTCATGATGGAGCAAATTGCTTCTTATGTAATTTGGCATAGTATTGATCACGCGCCATAAGTTCATCATGCTTGCCGCTTTCGACTATCTCACCTTCTTGCATCACAAGAATTTGATCTGCTTTTTCGATAGTGGATAGCCTATGCGCAATAACAAATGTTGTTCTGCCTTGCATAAGTGTTTCTAAAGCCGACTGTATATGCTGCTCGGATTCGCTATCAAGCGCTGAAGTCGCTTCATCCAGAATAAGGATGGGTGCATCTTTCAGCAAGGCTCTGGCTATAGCCAAGCGCTGGCGCTGTCCCCCTGAAAGCATGGTGGCATCATCCCCCACTATGGTGTCCAAGCCCTGTGGCAAATGCTCAATAAACTCCAAAGCATGGGCGCTTTTTAATGCCTCCATTATTTCTTCTTCGCTTTTATCAGCCAATTCGCCATAAGCAACATTCTTGCGAATTGATGAATTAAAAAGTATGACCTGCTGGCTGACCAAGGCAATTTGCTGGCGAAGATTGCTTAAAGTGAAATCTGTATTCGCAACATCATCAATTAAAATTTGGCCTTTGGAAACTTCGTAAAATCGGGGTATTAGATTTACTAAAGTAGATTTTCCGCTGCCAGATTTCCCCACAATGGCCGTAACCTGGCCGGGACTGGCTTCAAAATCTATACTGCTTAAAACATCTTTGTCATTGTCTGCATAACTAAAACTCAGCTCCTTGAATGTAACCTTGCCAGCTACTCGTTTGGATTCATAAATCCCGTCATTGGCTTCAATATCTTCGTCTAATAATTCAAAAATTGAGCTTGCTGCCGCTAATCCACGCTGGATGGCCGAATTGACCTGCGTGAGTTGCCTGATGGGTGTGGAAAGCATGCCGGCAGCGATAATAAAAGAAGCCAAGTCTCCGGTGCTGAGATTGCCAATCATTTGAGGCGACAAGACCAGCCATACCATGATGGCCAAGGAAATAGTGACGACCACCTGAATCAAGGGGGTGCTGATATTTGATACGGATTCCAATTTCAGACTTTGCTGACGATTGCGTGCACTGGCTTCTGTGAAATTATCCAGCGCTTGTTTTTCAGCACCAAAGCTTCTAATGACACGCATGCCTTTTATCGTTTCGGACAAAATATGTGTCACATCGGCGATTGAGGCCTGTATACGGTGGCTGTATTTACGAAAGAGCCGCGAGGCATAGTTAATTAAAGCGGCAATTAAGGGCATTACGGCGATAAAAATTAGTGTTAATTGCCAACTCTGATAGAACATATAACCTAACAAACCGATAACCGTCAGGCCTTGTTGAAGTAAAACTTTTAATGAATCACTTACCGCGGAGGCAATCTGAATCACGTTATAGGTGACAGTCGACATCAGCTTGCCTATTTCACTGCGGTCATAAAACTTAAGGGGAAGCTGTAAAAAACGCCCCAGCAGTTGCGAGCGAATATGATGTACAACAGTGTTTGCTATATAGGCCATGGAATAGCCGCCTAGATAACCGCCAATACCTCTAGTTGCGGCTAACAAAACCAGCAATAAGGGGATGCGTATTCTTTCACTAAAATCGATTTCTCTGGCGAATTCTATGGTATCGACCAACTGACCAGTCAAATCGACAAACCAGAAATTAGTGCTGGCAAACATGGCAAAGCCAACAATACTGACAATAGCAACTGGCCATAAAGGTTTTAAATAAGTCAGTAAGCGGCGATAGATAGCTAAACTATCTTCTTTGGAAAGTTTTTGCGCGGCCTGGCTCATTGCTCTTCGCCTTCCTGACTGGTGGCTATATTCAGTTGGCTAAAACCAAGCTGTGCAACTGCATCCATAACGGTCACCACTGATTGGTAGGAAGTGTTCGCATCCGCTGTGATAATTACCGGTAAGCTACGATCCCCTTCTGACATCTCTTCAATTGCATCCATTAAGGTTGCTAGTTGTGTATTAACCAAACCTCTACCATTGACGGCATAGGAGCCATTTTGTGCAACCATGACTTCAATCTGCTCAGGCACTATATCGATTATTTCACCTGAGGCTTCAGGTAAATTTATCAGCAAATTGGTGTCACGAGTAAAAGTTGTTGTCACCATGAAAAAGATAAGCAGCAAAAACACCACATCAATTAGAGGTGTCAAATTAACACTGACCTCTTCATTTATTTGGCGCTCGAATTTCATGCTGACTGATCTTCGTTATCGTTATTATTGTCGTCTTTATATTCCACAGTGCGTGAAGAATGTAAGGCATCAACCAACTTGATGGATTCGCGTTCCAAATCAACGACTAAGGTGTCTATGCGGCGCTGAAAGAAGCGGTAAAATAAAAGTGTCGGAATAGCTACTGTCAAGCCTGCAGCGGTTGTTATCAAGGCTTCTGAGATGCCCCTCGCCAGGACATTTGCATTACCCGTACCCTGCGCCATTATTTCAGTGAAGACTCGAATCATTCCAAGCACCGTTCCCAAAAGACCAAGCAAAGGTGTAATCTGCGCAATAGTGCCTAGCAGATTCAGGTAACGCGACATGTCGTGAATGACATGCCCCGCTGCTAGCTCGATGCTTTCTACCATAATTGTGCGACCAGATTTGGCACTGACCAAACCTGATGCCAGTATTTGCCCTAGAGCTGATGAATTTCTCAGCTCTTTTAATTCGCTTGCATCGAGTTGATTTTGTTTAATCTTGGACCAAACCTCAGGCAACATGTTCATGGGGGCAATACGCGACGGATTGAGAGTCCAGAATCGCTCTATAATGATCGCAATAGCTAGCACCGAACAAAGAATAATTGGTAGCATTAATATGCCACCAGCCTGAACTATTTCAAACACTAGGACTCATCCCCTACTTAAAGACCATCAGAAAAACAATCCCGTTCTTCATCCCGCAAACACACGATATTAGCATATACCAGCGCCAAAGCTCAGTGATTAAGGCATCAATTGCCACTTATGTATACCTAGTCTTGCCTAAGGCAATTCTCTCCAAAACCGTTTATTAGCTTGTCGATAAAGTCTGGCTTTCGGTAAGTGCTCATTCAAGCCAATCACCCAGCTAATAGTGCCTGTATCAGCAGTATTTAAGCTAATTGTGCCACTGTTTGTATAGAGATTCACTATATCTGGGTGTGGATGCTTAAATTGATTCAAATAACCGCTGGAAAAAACCACATAATCTGGAGATACAGCCTCTATAAAACGCCTAAAAGATGATGTTTTTGAACCATGATGCGGAGCGATCATAATATCGGCATTAATATCAAGACCAGCCGTCAGCATGTAACGCTCTACTTTCGTTTCAATATCTCCGGTCAGTAATACTGAGTATTTACCATTACTGATACGGAGAATACAGGAAGAATTATTGCTACTGTAACCGGACCTGTCCGGATGCAAAATCTCAAAATAAATGCCGTCCCAATGCCAGAAATCTCCTTTCCTACATTCCATAAAGCGATGCTGCCCTGAAAATAGTGACAAGTCCCCAATCCAATACTCAGTTGCAGGATGGACCAATAAAATCGAATCCAGGCCACCACTATGATCATTATCTCCATGGCTGACGATCACTTTATCCAGATGATTAATATTTTGTGAACGAAGAAAAGGCAAAATAATAGCTTCACCGGCATCAAAGCTGTCACTGTATACAGGCCCCAGGTCATAGAGCATCGCGTGCTCGCGGGTTCTTATGACAAGCGCCAGACCTTGGCCAACATCCAATATATCCAGTTGAAACTCATTCATCTTTAATTTGCTGTCCTGTATAAATAACAGTGGTATACAACACAATAAAAACAAGACAGTCATGAAGAAACTTTTCTTTGCGTTTATAGCTAAGAGTAAGAAATTAATCAGTACAAGCATCATTACCCACTGCCATGGAGCTAATGCGGGCAAATTCAACCATGCCAGCGGCCAATATTGGTTCATGAAGTTGAGCATGGACAAAAAGTAATCGAGCAGACCTTCAGCGCAGTAGCAAAAATAAATCATCAAGGCTTCAGAGCAATAACTTAACAATAGAATCAGAAGACAAAGTGGTACGATCAGAAAAGTAATATATGGGATAGCCAGTAAGTTAATCAGTGGCGCACTCATACTTGCGCCCTGAAAGAACAGCAGCATGAAAGGCAATAAACCCAGAAATATGAAGAGCTGTGTTCTAAACGTCAGCATCAGCTTAATTAGATATGATGACTGCGCTTCACTTGGTTGCTTGATTAAAAATACCAAGATGGCAACAGCAATAAAGGACAGCCAAAAGCCGCTACTCACAGGTGCTAGTGGATTAACCAGTAAGACAATAGCTAAAGCCAGACAATAACTGTTTATAACAGAGCTATGACGACAACAGCACTGAGCTAACATGAAGGACGCAATCATCATAAATGCGCGTTGAGCAGGCAAAGCAAAACCAGCCATTCCAGCGTAGAAATAAGCGGCAAGCAGCGCTATGAAAGCAGATAGTCTTGGTATCGAAATATATAAAGCGAGCGACCCTGACCTGTTAAGAATTACTTTGCTTAAGTGTTAGAAAAGATAGGCGACAAAGCCGACATGCATACCAGAAATAACCATTAAATGATTTGTACCGCTTGCGCTGAATAAATCCCATTCTCGATTGCTTATGCCATGTCTGTCACCAATACTCAGAGCCTTGATTAAATTCAAATGCTTCAAGCCTTGGTTGGGGAACAAACCATCCAGTTTTTGACGGAACTGATAACGCAAACTCGTGAAATTATGCGTTGTCCTATCTTTATATACAAAGTTTGCATTGTCAGTTCGAACATATCCACTGGCTCTAATCTTTCTTTGCCATAGCCATGCTTCATAATCAAAGCCACCCGGATTAGCAAAGCCATGTGGACGTTTCAATCTAACTTTAAATTGCCAATATTGACCCGGAATTAATTCTATATTCTCATAAACACTTAACTGAATTAATTGCCCTTGCAGCAATTCCTCAGAAAATTCGCAACTTTCTATTGGTGTCAGGCAACTTTTTTCTACTTTAAAAATGAACTGTGTATTAATGCCGCTAACTTCAGGCATGCTATCAATGCTCCCTCTTACCCAAAAATCTTTTCTTTCAAGTTCTGCAGGTAGAAGTAGTTCCGAACTTTTAACCGCCCAGATCAAGACCCAAATAATCCAAGGCAGTAAGCAGCTAACAGACGGCATTTTGGAAAGCGAAAGCTAAGAATTAATGGAATAAAAAGCAGAGCTAGATAATTTAAATTAGGCAAACTGGGTATAAAACCGCCCAAAAATACACCCAGACTGAAAGCGATCATTGATGAACGCATAGCCTATCCAAAAGTACAAAGAAGATAGTTCCAGTCTAGATGCTAGCCGTGATTTCGCCAGTTTTCTAATGCTGAAATATAAAAGATCAGACTTGCAGTTTATTCGTAGCGAAGCGCCTGGGCAGGGTCTACTTTGGCTGCAGAATATGCAGGGTAAAGAGTTGCCAGCAAACTTAATAGAATAGAAACAGTGCAAACAAGCAAGAGATCACCCACCAGCAAGTGAGATGGCAAATAGTTAATGGGATACACATCTGCACTTAGGAGTTCTATGCCTGTCACCCCTTCTAACCATCCAAATAAATCACTAACATAAAGAGAGCCAATAATACCAAGAATCAAACCTAGAAAAGTCCCAGCCAAAGCAATAATAAAACCCTGCACCAAAAAAATATTACGGATACTCCCCAGTGAAGCCCCCATAGTTCTGAGTATAGCTATATCACCTTGCTTGTCTCTAACTACCATAAATAAACTCACGACCACGTTAAACGCAGCAACTGCAACTAATAAAAACAGCAATAAGCCCACCATCGACTTTGAAAGTTGAATATTGTTATAAATATTGCCGTAATCTAGCGTCCAGTTACTAAAAGCATAATCACCGGCTATACGATTTTGTAAATCTCTAATTAAAGTGGAACTGGCAAATAAATCCTCTAATTGAATCCTCAAGCCATGAATAGTATCGCCTAAGCGATACAATAATTGCGCATCATTCATATGCACTAATGCCAGATTACTATCCAGCTGAGAACCAATAGTAAATATGCCCCCTATAGTAAAAAGTCGTTGTCTGGGAAATTCGCCCAAGGGAGTGATGTTCAAATAACTGGATACCAGAGTGACTTGGTCGCCTATTTCAACATCTAAATGCTGAGCGATACCTGAACCAATTAAAATAGAAAAATCACCTGCCACTAAAGAAGAAAATGTTCCTTCATTCATAAAATTCTGAAGGATAGATACTTTTGCTTCTTCAATTGGATCGACTCCATTCAAAATAATCCCTCGCGATTCTCCATTTGCCAGTAACATGCCCTGCAATTGTATTAATGGAGCTGAAGCAGACACTTGCGAATTTGCGCCCACAGTTTCCTGAATCACTTGCCACTGATCATAATTCATTAAGGCTTCATTACGTATTGTGGACATCGTGACATGGGGTACCAGCGCAAGAATGCGCTCCCTGAGCTCCCGGTCAAAACCGTTCATGACAGAAAAAACGATTATTAATACTGCGACACTAAGGCTTAAGCCCAAAACAGACAAGCGTGAAATAAAACCAACCAGTAAATTGTCGGAAGCAATAGAGGCGTAGCGCTTGCCTATGAAAAATGCTGGCTTGCTTAACACTCTATACCTCGCCTTGATTGACGAGCTTGCCGTCTGCTAGTTCCAGTTTGCGATCCATTTGATCGGCCAGCTCCTGATCATGGGTCACAACAACAAAACTACTGGTTAGCTTTTGTTTTAACTCCAGCATAAGCTGCTGCACACTTTTAGCGGTATTTCGGTCAAGGTTACCGGTGGGTTCATCCATTAAAATGCAGGTTGGCTTATGCACCAATGCTCTGGCAATCGCAACGCGTTGTCTCTCTCCACCAGAAAGTTGGGACGGTTTATGGCTTAAACGCTCTGCCAAACCGACTTGCCCAAGTATGCTCGCAGCTTGCTGCATGGCTTTGTCGAAAGGTTGCTTAGCGATGATTAAAGGCATGGCGACATTTTCTTGTGCGCTGAATTCACCGAGCAAGTGGTGAAACTGATAGACAAAACCCAGAGTGCGATTTCGTAGTTGATCCTGGCTTTTAGCATCTAGTTGTTGAACGTTTTCCCCATTTATAAGAACGGTTCCAGCGCTGGGAGTATCAAGGCCACCAAGTAAATTAAGTAATGTTGTTTTACCCGAACCAGAAGCTCCGATTATGGCAACGCTCTCACCCTCTTGCAGAGCAAAATCTAAATCACTGATCACTCGCAACTCGTGACCACCCTGCTGAAATGATTTACTGAGCTTGTGGCATTCCAGAATGAATTTACTCATAACGCAGAACTTCCGCTGGCTGAATACGCGAAGCTTTCCATGCAGGATACAGTGTCGCTAAAAAAGAAATCCCTAAGGCGAAGAGGCAAGTGATGATAAGGTCCATGATTTGGATGTCGGTCTCAATAATGCTCAGCATAAATACCCCTTCCGGAATAAAAAGTACTTCCAGTATTTGCCCTATACTTTCAAAATTTACCGCTATTAGTAGTCCCAAAACGGCGCCTAGGATGGTGCCGCTTATACCAACAAACAATCCCTGTACCATAAAAATAGCCATAATAGTTTTATCCCCTGCCCCCATGGTTCTCAAAATTGCAATGTCAGCTTTTTTTTCCGAAACCACCATCACCAGAGTGGAAATGATATTAAATGCACCAATGGCTACTATCATCATTAACATAAACCAGGTCATAATTTTTTCCATCTTTAGGGCATTAAATAAACTTGCTTCACTCAGGCTCCAATCAATTCCCCGATAATCAGGCCCTGGGAGCTCAGATGCCAAGAGTTCAATGCTACTGTCCACGATCTTGCCCGCATTAAAAATATCGTCGACCTTCAGGCGCAAATGAACTGCTTCATCAACGTTGTTTAGATTGAGTAAATCGGCGCTGTCATCCAAATGAATCAGTGCCAGTTCTGATCCAATGCTGAACTGGACGTCAAAAACGCCGACTACATTAAAAGTATGCATATTAAGTTTCAGGCTTGAAGAATTGCTACTTAGCTCAGGGACAATAAGATTTACACTATCTCCGGGGATTAAACGTAAAGAATTAGCTAAGCGGCGCCCCAGAACAATACCGCGCTCTCCTGCACGTAATGTACTTATGCTCCCCTGGAGCATACTGTCTTCAATGTCTGAGGTCTGTGATTCCGCTTCTGGAATAATACCTTTTACTTCAGTGACTTGATGCATGCCATTCTTGCTGAGCATAGCCTCTATACTAATATAGGCAGAAACACTGTTAACCCCATCCAGCTGCGACAATAAGTCAGCTCCTTGTTGCCACTGTGGAAAACTGCTGTCGGTATAAATATCCGCATGAGGCACTGTTATAAGCGTACGCTCTCTTTGTTCACCCTGGGCTCCGTTAAATACCGCCAGTACAAGAATGATGACTAGCACCCCCAGTGTTAATCCAGCCATTGATACTAGAGAGGTGTAAGAGATAACCCTATTATCTTTCTTGGATAGTATGTAACGCAGGCCTATGAATATCGACGTGATTTTAAGCATTCTCGAATACAGCGCTTTATTGAAAGCAAGCCGCAATTTTGCAGGCATGATGCTGACAGGTCAAGGAAGGTATTAGCTGTCAGGAAAAAAGCAACTATTTAAAGACTTAATATATTGTAGTAATGCATTTTTTAAATAAAAAAACATGGATATCCTCATTTATTTTCTTAAGGTCAAATGTGAAATTCTGAAAGAAGGTAAAAGGATATTGGCTAGATACAGCCACAGAGTTATTTCAAGCAGACTGCAAGTATTATCGTATCGGGAAATTTAACGAAATACGCCAGTTAAAATATCGAAAGTGACATTCCAGCCAATCAGTCTTAATTAGCTTGAGCGATTATCCGGTCTTGAAGAGTCGCGGGCAGTCTCTTTAACCGAATCAGCTGAGGCCGCAAAAGCCGACTCATGCTTTTTGAGCAAGCGTTGAACTGTTTTGAATGATATAGGAACCATAGGCGTGCTGACTTCAGAAGAGATTGCGCGTAAGGATTTGCCCTCTTTCTTCATTTTAATAATCTTTTTTAGCACTCTTTGTTCCATGGGGTTTTCAATAAGACGTCCATTGGAGTGAATCATATAGCCGAAAGGCCGACTACCACCAAGAAAACGCCCTTTATTACGCTGACTTTGTTTGACTGTTTTTATTCGCTCTGTTGATCTGCGTTTTTCCAGACTATGAAAGACATCAAGTAAGCGATTAAAGGAAGGATTAAATTCCGATGCTGTGACCTCACCGCTTAGCTCTAGAATAAATAAGCGCACTTTTTTTTCTTTGAATAGCTTCAGTCCTGTCTGCATGTCATCACAACTGCTAAAAATCCGCTCTACCGAACAAGCAAGAACTACATCGCCTGGTTCAAGAATCTCCAGCATTTGTTTTACTTTAGCCCGCTTGGAGAATTCTGTAGACCACTTAAGATTGCTATCCACAAAACTGTTATTAATATGCATGCCATGACCTAGGGCATAAGTTTGTAATCGCAGGTTTTCCTGCTCAAGCAAACTTTCCAGATCTTTCTCTTCCTGTTCTTCTACCGTTGACGTTCTGATATAGCTATATACAGACATATTTTTTTCCTGAGACAAGGCCTTTCACCTTAAGCTTTTAATTAATTAAGTCATTCAACTTGTTGTTTTATAATGTTTTATTGTTTCTCTGTATAGAAAATAGAGTGCTTTTTTATCACTCTGAGTTTAGCTTTGCAAGATAAATGTCAGAAAAATAAGAATATTAGTCGTTTAATTGAAGATTTTATTGCTTATTTTCACTTTCAAGCAGCTGCGCATTTACCAATTCACACCAATCAATTAATGCTTGTAAGCGCAGTAAGCCATGATGAATTACAAGCACTCTGTGAATGTATGCTTCCTTCTCTTTTAAGGTCGAAAAGTACTCAGATTTTTGCTCAGAGCCTGGCAATGGGTATAACTGTTCAAATTGTTGAAGTATTTCCAGTTGCTTATTGGTATCCCTTTTTAATTTCTGAACGAAATCTAGGCGCTCTTTTAAAGGCAAGACTTCCAAAAACTTAACTGCGCTGCGTAAGTAATACGATTCTTTGGCAATATAGGTCCCTGTTTCAGCCAAGAGATCAACTCGTCTTTTCCCGCTTTTAAACGCTTATACACTTTGAGGTTTGGCCCTTTACTTGAGATTTATATAGCATAAAATAATGCTAAAAAAGGGGCCGAAGCCCCTTATTTGGAAGGATAAAGTAAAAAAGTATTGATTAAAATGAAGCCGCTAATGATTGCAGTATTTCAATCATAGGCATCGGGTAAACACCTAAATAAATAATGATGACCGTCATACTGGCCAATACCGCATGAGTACCAAAAGGAATGGCTTTCATAGCAGGGTCTTGTTTGGATATTTTGTCAGGCTGTTGCAGGATGGCATAAATGATCCTCAGATAGTAATAAAGACCAATTGCAGAACCAATAATTAGCATGGTGAGCAGGAACCACAGTGAACCCTGAAGGCCATTGGTAAAGACATAGAACTTGCCCAGAAATCCGGCGGTTAGCGGGATGCCTGCCAGTGAAAATAAAACAGTAATCATGACAGATGCCAACCAGGGGTTACGCCAGAATAAACCTTGATAGTCACTGATCATATCCAGTTCTTTACCTGAGTTAGATATAGCGCTGATGACGGCAAAGCCACCCAGGGACATAATAAAATAAGCAGCGACATAAAAGCCCATACTTTCAACGCTCAGTATTCCAGGGATGCTGGCTGCAGCAATAATAACGATGAGCAAATAACCCAGATGAGCAATAGATGAATAAGCCAACAGTCTTTTTACATTTGTTTGCAATAAAGCCAGAAGATTACCAAGCAACATTGAAGCTGCAGCCATAACTGTTAGGACCAACATCAGTGCTTCATAATGAAAGGCATCTGAAACCAGCAATAATCGAAGAGTGACTGCCAACATTGCGGCTTTGGATACTGTAGCCAAATAGGCAGTGACAGGTACCGGGGCTCCTTCATACACATCCGGAGTCCAGATGTGGAAAGGTACCAGGGATAACTTGAAAGCAACACCAGAAATAATCATCAACCAAGCTACGATCAGAACCGGGCTTGAAGCAACATTCTGAGAATCAATAGCAGGCCCTATCTCATTGAAAAACATTGTGCCAGTTAACGCATAAATAAGCGCGATGCCAAAAAGCATTAAGCCGGATGTTAATCCAGACATGATCAAATATTTCAGTGCAGCTTCTAATGGAAATTTCGCTGTTTTTTCAGAATGTATAGGATAAGCAATCATGGCATAGAGGCTGACACCCAGCATTTCCATACCAATGAAGAAACTGACGAAGTGAGTGCTGCACGCGAGGACCACTGCTCCAAGAGTTGCTGTCATTAAGAGAATATAAAACTCTTCATTGTTGCTGTGGTGTGATTCAAAATAGGGATAAGCCAAAATGCTGACAGCTAAGGCGCCCAAAATAATTAGAGCAGAGAAAAACACACTGTATTCATCAAAATATAAAAGCTCTGTTGCCTGAAGAGGTAGAACAGGATCTACAAACACAAAAACCAGCAAGGATGCAGCCAAACCGGCAGTCGTAAGAACATTAACCAAACCATGCTCGCGTTTAAACCCAGCAACTAACATGACAACCACTGTGGTCAGGGTCAGCATGATAATTTGCAGTAAATCTATAAGAACATCAGTACTCATTTAAATTGTTGCACCATCTTTTGTTACTCTATTTTAGTTGCTCTATTTCAGTTGCTCTATATTTAAGGGAAAGTGACACCGAGACTTCTTAAGGTCGGCTCGGCCATATCCAGCATACTCTGCGGATACAAACCCATCCATAGCAAACCAATCATCATCAAGGCGAAACATGCCATTTCAATAAAGGTTAAATCATCAAATTCGTAGTTATTTTTATTCTCACCATGAAAGACTTTTTGTATAACAACCAATGAATACACAGCGGCAACGACTAACCCTAGGGCTGCAAAAGCCGTTGTTGTAATACTGACCTGAAAACTACCCAGCAGAACTAAAAACTCACCGACGAAATTACCCAGGCCTGGCATACCTACTGCCGCAACCGTAAAAAATAAAGCCATGAATGACATTTTCGGTGCTACACCCCAAAAACCGCCCATCTTATCCATATCTCTTGTATGAATTCGATGTTGCAGTCCCCCAGCTAGCATGAACAGTGCTGCAGCACTAAAACCATGTGCCAGCATCGTCATAACAGCGCCCTGGAGTGCCTGCGCGTTCCAGGCATAAATACCTAGCAGCACAAAGCCCATATGGCTGACGGAGGTGTAAGCAATTAATCGTTTTAAATCATTTTGAGCAAATGCCACTTTAGCAGTATATAAAATACTGACCACACCCAGTGTCATTGCAATAGGCGCGAACAGCATAGAAGGTTCTGGAAACAGAGGCACAGTAAATCGTATTAGTCCATATGCTCCGGTTTTCAACAAAATACCGGCAAGAATAACTGAACCTGCAGTCGGTGCTTGCGAATGAGCGTCTGGCAGCCAGTTATGTATCGGTACAGCCGGCAACTTGGTTGCGAAGGCGATAAAGAAGCCCAGCATAACCAACATACCTATGTCTCCAGACAAACCATTACCTAACAAGTCAAAATAGCTAAAGCTAATTACTTCTGTCGCTTGGTAGTTGAAGAATACCAACACCAATATAGATAAGAGCATCAGCAAACCACTGACCTGAGTGAAAATAAAGAATTTCATTGCCGCATATTCTTTGTTTTCATGACCCCAGATAGCGATGATGAAATACATAGGAATTAACATGACTTCCCAGAAGGAGAAGAAAAGAAATAAATCTAAAGCGGTAAAGACTCCGATTACGCCGGCTAAGGTCCACAATAGATTAAAATAGAAAAACCCTGAACGCTCTTTTATTTCATGCCAGGCGGAGCCCAAAGATATCAGGCCAAGAAAAACGGTTAAGGCAATCAATAATAATGAGAATCCATCCGCAGCAAAAATGAAACTAATACCAAAACGGGGAATCCAGTCAGCCTGGAACAGAACCAGCCATTCGCCTTGCTCACTCGTTACTGGAGTCAAACCGATAGATTCTGGAGTCAGGAGCATGAAAATGACGAGCGCAAGATCCAGTCCAATAGCAACTAACGCGATGACTCTGGGAACGCCAATACCACGACTTTCAGATAGCCAGGCACCTATTCCGCCTACAAACAATATCAGCATTAGCCATACTAGTATCATGCGAATACTCCTATACTTATTACAAGGAGAACGCCTAGAGCCATAGTCATGGTATACCAGCGGATTTGGCCCGTTTGAGTTTCAATGACCAAGTTATGGAGATAGCGAGTCAGACTGGCAGTGCCGTTATAAATGCTGTCGATAAAATCTTTCTTGTTGAGTTTAGCCAGGCCAACATATGGAAACACAATAACTCTGTCATACAGCCAATCCATTCCCCATTGGGTATAGAAGAAACGATGCAGTTTGGCACCAAATCCAGAGTCAGCCAGTTTTTCAACATCCACTTTTTGTTTAATGAAAATCAAATAGGCTAAAAGCACTCCTAACAGAGGCAAACCAATCATGATTGCCTGATAGAATAATGAAACATGATGCTCTTCTGCGTGCGCGTGAAACACTTCTTCAACAGGGATATGAATAAAGCCACCAACCAGGGAAAGAATGGCCAAGGCAACTAAAGGCCCTTGCAAGTGTAGGCCCATCACTTCATGCCCATCGTGTGTTTTCTTGCCAAAGAACACGAGAAAATATAAACGGAAACTATAAAGGCCAGTCATGAAGGCTCCTGCCACACCACCTAACCAGAGTAAGTAGCCACCATGCTCGTTGGTTAAAGCTGACGCTAAAATTTCTTCTTTACTCCAGAAACCAGAAGTTGGGAATATTGCAACCAAAGCTATGGTTCCAATCAGGAACAAGGCATGACTCCAGGGCAGATCTTTGCGTAAACCGCCCATTTTGAAAATATCCTGCTCATGATGCATAGCCAGGATAATTGAACCTGCTGTCAGAAAAAGTAGCGCTTTAAAGAAGGCATGAGTCATTAAGTGAAAAATAGCTGAGCTGTATGCCCCTACTCCTAATGCTAAAAACATATATCCAATCTGACTGACGGTTGAAAAGGCCAATACTTTCTTGATGTCATTTTGCACCAGGGCAGTAAAACCAGCCATTAACAAGGTGATCATGCCGATGACGCCAACCAGATATTGTATGCTTGGTGCTAGTTCATAGAGCACATGAGTCCGGGCTATCAGATAAACACCCGCTGTCACCATTGTTGCAGCATGGATCAGGGCGGAAATAGGTGTCGGCCCAGCCATAGCATCAGGCAACCATGTTTGAAGTGGTAGCTGTGCAGATTTACCAACAGCACCACCCAGCAGCAATAAAGTGACCGCTATTGCTATGCCACTGCCAACCGCCCATTCTTCTTCAGCCAATACCATGAGCTCCTGTATGTTCAGAGTGCCCAGGCTGGCAAACAGCAAGAATAATCCTAAGGCCATTGAAGCATCACCAACACGTGTTACAACAAAGGCTTTACGCGCACAGTAACCGTTGTAAGGATCTTTAAACCAGAAACCGATCAAGAGGTAAGAACATAAGCCCACACCTTCCCAGCCCATGAATAACAGCAATAAGTTATCTGCAAGAACCAGAATCAGCATAGCCGCAACAAATAAGTTCATGTAGGCAAAAAAGCGTGCAAAACTGGGATCGTCATGCATATAGCCGGTTGCATAGACATGAATGAGGAAACCAATTCCAGTAATAATAAACATCATGACCAAAGACACGCCATCAAGATAGAGCGTGAAGCCAGCTTCAAATGATCCTACAGCCATCCATGTCCATAAGGTCTGAGAATAAGAATGTATTCCAGCCTCAGACATAGACATGAAATCTAGTCCTACCAGAATAGCAACCAGAAAGGATAGGCCGATAGAGCCGGCACCGATAATCCCAGCAGGAATTTCAGGCAATTTTCCACAACTAAACGTCAGAATTAAAAATCCGATTACAGGAATGGTCGGGACTAACCAAAGTAAATCAATCATGCGGCCCTTTCCTACCCTCTCATCTTGTTCAAAGTGTCTAAATCCAGGGTTTTATACTTATTAAAAAGCTGCAACACCAGTCCTAAACCGATAGCAACCTCAGCAGCTGCCAAACTCAGAATCATTAAAAACATCACCTGTCCATCAGCTTCGCCCCAGCGAGAGGCGCCAACAACAAAAGCCAGCCCAGCTGCATTCAGCATAATTTCCAAAGACATCAATACAAAAATTAAATTGCGTCTTGTGAGCACGCCAACCAAACCAAGCAAAAACAATATCGTCGCCAGTATGAGGCCGTGTTCCAAGGGTATTGCTTGCATCATTACTGTCATAGCGTCATTTCCTCGCCAGGTGGAATGCACCCACCAAACCCGCCAATAACAACATGGAAGCTAATTCCACCGCTAATACATAGGGACCAAAAAGTGCGATGCCGATCTCTTTGGCCTCAACCATGGTATGAGCAATAGTGGCATCAGTTGTTAAAAGACCAAGTAATAATTCAACCAACAGAATTGCAGCCAGAATGCTCGGGCCGATCCATATGTTAGGTGAAAGCCAGGCCCTCTCCTGATCAATGGTGGCTTGTCCCAAGTTCAGCATCATCATCACAAACAGGAACATCACCATGATTGCCCCTGCGTAAACAATCACTTCCAATGCCGCCGCCATTGGTGCACCCAGAGTATAAAAAATAACCGCCACAGCGAGTAAAGACACAATAAAATAGAGCAATGCGTGCACAACATTAACTCGTGTTATCACCATAATAGTTGATAAAACTGCGACAAGAGCGGAGCCGTAAAATAAAATGCTCATGGCATCAGACTCCTTCTATCAGTAGGAGGCAATTCGTTTTGCGCTTCGCCCTTACCTTTACCGCCGATTGCCTTACCAGCCACATTATAGAAATTATAATCGTGGTATTTTCCTGTCCCCTGAATCAGCATATGCTCTTTTTCCCAGACCATGTCCTGGCGAACATATTCTGCCATTTCAAAATCCGGGGTTAATTGGATTGCATGCGTTGGGCATGCTTCTTCACAAAAACCACACATAATGCAGCGTGAAAAGTTAATACGGAAAAATTCTGGATACCAACGGCCATTTTCATCTTCTGTTTTCTGTAAGGATATACAGTCAACTGGACAGGCAACTGCACAAAGGTTGCAGGCAACACAACGTTCTTCACCGTCAGGATCACGCGTTAAGATGATGCGCCCACGCCAGCGTGGAAACATATAAGGTTTAACATCCGGATACTCGACAGTATCTGCTTTCTTGAACAAATGCAGAAATACCAACCACAGAGTAACTATTTGTGACCAAATAATATGTATCTGTTTGCCGATCGCCTTAAACATTTATCTTAATTCTCCAACATAAATCATGCGTTTTTTTTGATTTACAAGGGCCAAGAGTTAACCTGCCTGATATAAAACAACTGCCCCGGTAATCAATAAATTAATTAATGATAACGGCAGCATCACCAACCAGCCATAACTCATAAGCTGATCATAACGAGGTCTAACCAAAGCCGCTCTAACTAGCACAAAAAATAAAAGGAAGAAGCCGGTCTTGGCGCCCATCCAAAACAGGCCGGAAATAATCTCATTACCAAATTCCAAGCCAAAGGGAGCTAACCAGCCGCCAAAAAACAAGACAGGAATTAAGGCTGACATCACTACCATGCCGATATATTCACCGATCATGAATAAGCCAAATTTCATGCCTGAATATTCTGTGTTGTAGCCGGAAATAATTTCTGCTTCACCTTCAGGCAAGTCAAAGGGCCAGCGATGCGATTCAGCCATACCTGCGACCATAAATACAATAAAGCCAAAAAACTGCGGGACAATAAACCAGCCATCACTTTGAGCTTCAACAATTTCACGCAAACTGAAGCTGTCTGACAATATGACTATGCCAAGTATGGAGATTCCCATAAAGACTTCATAAGAGATCATTTGCCCAGCGCCGCGCAAAGAGCCTAAAAGAGCAAATTTATTATTGGATGCCAGACCACCAAGCATGGTTGAATATGACGCCAGGCCTGCCATAGCAAATATCCATAACAAGCCAATATTAAGATCCATCACTCCTATGCCAGGAGCAAAAGGAATAACTCCCAGACTAAGCAGCATCACGATAGGCAAAATCATGGGTGCAATAACAAAAGTAAACTTATCTGAAAATGGTGGGATCCAATCTTCTTTCGTCAACATCTTAACGGCGTCGGCAATAACCTGAAACAGTCCAAAAGGACCAACCCTGTTAGGTCCCAGACGATCTGAGAAAAAGCCAAGAAAACGCCTTTCTACCCATATCATCATGATTGATACGATCAAGCCTGCAACCAGTACCAGCCCGATATTAAGTAAAGAACCGACTTCTAAACTAAACATTAGCCAGCTCCCTCTTCTCGCTTATCGCTAACTATGATGTTAGCCGCACGCCATAACTCAGGATTTTTCCATTCAGAAGCTTTATCCAGGGAAATTGCAGGACTTATATCCTGGAAGTTCAGGCCTGTAAGACCAACTGACACACCGACTGTTCCTGGCTGAATAGATTCCCTGATGATGAAAGGCACAGCACCATTATGTTCAACCTGGACTCCGTCACTAGATTGCAAACCCAGTTTCTTGGCATCTTCCGGGTTAAGTGAGACATAGGCAGAAGTCGCTTTTTCCTGAATTGCTGGAGTATATGCACTGAGCTCTTCTGACCCAAACAAATGGTATAAAGGAAAAACTTGATAGCCTTCACCACTGTCATTTGAAGCGACTGCTTCATTCCAGGACTTCTCAGTGCTGTTGTTTGTTAATAAGCGTTTACCTTGAGATCCCTGCTTAAGCGGACCACCGGCAAACTCCTGAAATTTAAATATACTCTGATTAGAGTTCCAGCCTGGCGCCCAGGGGGAATTTATTACCGCTGAATCTTTAATAGCTGGCACTCCTTCCATGGAATAAACCATTACACCGTCTTCATCTTGCTCTTGTTTAGGCTCGTGCACATTAATATTTGCACGCATGGAAGTACGTCCACTATAGCGATGATGCTGTCTAGGCGCTTTAAGTCCAGCAAAGTTATAATTTTCACCTGGCGTCAGTTCTGCTATGGCCTCACAATTGGCAATAGCGGCAGCACAGGCAGCAGTGATTTCATTAAAGTGCTTATCTGACAACCATAATGCACTGGAACGAATATTAGAATCTGCTTTAAAAGTCGAATAATAATGTTGAGCTCGTCCTTCATAATTAACAAAAGTACCTGAGCTCTCTGCAAATGTGGCAGCAGCCAATACCAGATTAGCCTGCTCACCAGTTCGATTTTTCAAGTGATCTAACACGACCAACTGATCCAGATTGTCGATAAAGGCATCAACATCAGCGGATGCAGCACGGCGGTATAAATCATTTTCCAGAACGATAGCGGCTTTATTGTCTGTACTCATGGCTTGATCAAGAGCTTTATCATTTCCCTGCATCATCAAAGCCAGTCCCATACTATTAGATTCTGAGCTTACCAGAGCCAAATTCGCTTTATCATCACTACTTTGTAGCGCTGTAGCGATGTTGCTGGCGGCATCTAACAAGGCTGGTTCGAGGCTGCTCGTGCCACTGATGATTAGGGGCTGCTTAGCAGATTTTAAGCTTTCAGCAATTTCACCTACAAGAGTCTGCTCTTCTTCACTTAAGCCACTAACCGCAGGCGCAGATGAATCTATAGCATGCGCAATTGCCATCCCCAGCTTGGCACTATTCGCTGCTGTGCTGATATGGGTCGTATGTGCAATATCATCCAATCGAGTTGAGTGTGGACTTAAAATATAAAGAGGACTTAATTTGTCCATCGCCAATTGTCGGATTGCAGCGTCGTGCCAGATTGGAAAATTTAAATCTGCCCCCATTTGGCGGCCAAGATTTTTAACAGATTGACGAACGCCCAGTGCAAGACGTGCAGCCGTATTGGTTAAATCTTCACCAAGAATCAAGACCGCATCTGAACTTCCTATATCTTTAACGCTGGCAACATTAACTGGTTTGTTTTGATAGATATCAATAATTTTATTCAGCATGCTTAGCTCATGGGCAGACACACCGGCATAGAAGTTTTCTTCTCCAACCAACTCTCGTAAAGCAAAGTTGGCTTCCATTGAAGCACGTGGAGACCCAATACCAATGGAACCCTTGGCGGCTTGTTTAAGTGCCTCTTTAGCTTGGTCCGGTTCAATTTGAGCTGGATCGGCATTGTGTAAGCTTCTAGTCATGCTGACAGGAATACGCTCTGGGCTGTTGACGTACTCAGCGCCAAAACGGCCTTTATCACAAAGGAAATAGCCGTTTACTTCGTCATTAAAACGATTAACTATTCTTCTCAATGTGCCGTAACGTTCACCTGGGTTGGTATTACAACCCACACTGCATCCTGTGCAGATTGATGGGGAAGACTGTAAGTCCCACTTACGACTGTAATGCTTACTAAAAGGTTTATCGGTAAATACACCCGTCGGGCAAACTTCGACCAGATTACCAGAAAACTCACTTTCCAGAGGTCCTTCCTGCCAACGACCGAAATAGGTATTGTCATGGGATGCTTGCGGTCCAAAATCGGTCCCACCGGCATAATCCTTGTAATAACGGACACAGCGATAACAAGTGATACAGCGGTTCATTTCATGATTGATAAAAGGCCCTAGATATTGATTATTATGCGTTTTCTTTTTGCCATCATAGCGGCGATAGGTATGGCCGGACATCACTGTCATGTCCTGCAAATGACACTCTCCGCCTTCTTCGCATACTGGGCAATCATGAGGGTGGTTTATCATGATACTTTCAATCGCCTGAGCCCTGAATTTAGCTGCAGCAGCAATCGAATAACGCGCCCCTTCTCTAGGCTCAGTCATACAGGCCATCACTAGTCGACCCTTTTCATCCTCTTCATTGGCATACTCAATAACTGCACATTGTCGACAAGAACCTACTGAGCCCATGCTGGGGTGCCAACAAAAATACGGCAAATCCACTGCATGAGATAGACACTCCTGCAAGAGATTATTTTTTTCGTCTACTTCAAAGACTTTACCGTCTATTGTGATGGATGCCATCTTTTAACCTAAATCAACCTTTTATCTAAATATAACAATTAGTTAAACAACTATTTTAATGTGAATTATAGCCGCATCCGTGCTTCACATGACTTTCATATTCGTCCATAAAATACTTGAGACTGCTTTGCAAGGGTTCTGCTGCTCCCGGCGCTAATGCGCAAAAAGTATTTCCTGGCCCCATATAACCGCACATTTCCTTTAATATCTCGATGTCTTTCATTTCACCCGTGCCTTCTTCCATTTTATTCAGAATATGCTCAACCCAGGGCAGTCCATCACGACAAGGCGTACACCACCCGCAAGACTCATGGGCGAAAAATTTAATAAGATTACGTACTGTGCCTACAGGACAGGTTTTATCATCCAAGACCATAATCAGTGATGTTCCCAATCGCGAACCGGCTTTGGCAACATCGGCAGGAATCATTGGCAAGTCGAGATGCTCAGGCATCAAAAAGTCAGTTGAGCCTCCACCAGGCAAGAATGCTTTCAATTCATACCCCTCTTGCATGCCTCCAGCATAATCTTCAAGCAAGGTTCGAAAGGTTGTTCCAACAGGCATTTCCCAGCACCCAGGTTTTTTTACTCTTCCGCTTACACCTGAAATACGTGTTCCGCATTCATCACCCAGACCTAAAGCCTTAAACCAATCTACTCCATGGGTCAAAATACCAGGGATGTTACAAATCGTTTCTACATTATTGACCAGAGTTGGCCTCCCCCAAAGTCCACTAACCTGTGGAAAAGGAGGTTTGAAACGTGGATTAGCTCGTTTTCCTTCAAGAGCGTTGATCAATGCCGTTTCTTCACCGCAAATATAGCGTCCAGCACTGGTATGCAAATAAATATCCAAGCTGAAATCAGAACCCTGGATGTTTTTACCTAACATGCCATTATCATAAGCTTCATCGATGGCTTTCAATAAATTTTCTTCTGCAAGCGTGTACTCGCCCCTCAAGAAAATATAACCAGTGCTTGCTTGTATTGCATATGAGGCAGTAATCATCCCTTCTATTAATAAATGGGGATCATTTTCCATTAGTAAGCGGTCTTTAAATGTACCTGGCTCCATCTCATCAGCATTGACCACCAAGTAACGCGGCAAACCATCTGGATCAGGGGAAAAACTCCATTTCAAACCAGTGTTAAATCCAGCGCCACCGCGACCACCAAGTCCGGCATCTTTCACTTGCCCCATGACATCACGTGGTGCCATTTTTACAGCATTAGCAAAACTCTGATAGCCACCAGCAGCCTTATACTCAGCAAAAGTAAAAGGCGTTCTGCCTTCTTCTATGTTCTTGGTTAATGGATTATTTATGCTCATCTATATCTGTTATCTGTTTTAAATCATCTACTATTTAAGCTTTGCTTTATAGTCTGCGATAATCTGATCAATCTTTTCATTGGTCAGATTTCTGTATATTTCCCTTCCCACCATCATGCTGGGAGCTTTGTCACAATCACCGAGACACGGCACTGGAATTAAAGTAAACATGTCATCTTCGGTAGTTTCACCATAATCAATACCCAAGGTGCTGGTGATATGCTCTTTCAAATCATCACAACCCAGCATCCAGCAAGCCACGGAGTCACAAAGAAGAATGACGTTTTTACCCACTGGTCGACGGAAAATCATGTTAAAAAAAGTAGCAACGCCTTCCAGATCATCTGGCGGGATATCCAGATATTCTGACACAGCCAGCAAACTTTCATCGCTGACCCAGCCTTGATGCTTTTGAACAATTTTTAAAGCTTCCAGCCCTACTGCCTGAGCATAAGGATAATGAGTCTTTTCATGTTCAATTTCATGAATCTCTTCATCAGTCAGTTGCCGTGCTTTTAGGGCTGTGCTGGCAATAATATTGGTCATCTTTCTTCTATTTACTCAGTTACTCAGTTTTATTCTGTTCAGATATTCAGTTGTATTGTCTGTTTATTTATCAACATCCGCCATTACAAAGTCGGTGGTCGCTACTACGGCAGTAAAGTCTGCCAGCATAAGCCCCCTGCTCAAAAATGGAATTGCCTGTATATGTATAAAAGACGGAGTGCGAATACGCGTTCGATAGGAACCACTACCGCCATCATTGATTAAATAATAAGAATTAATCCCCTTGGTCGCTTCAATACCCATGGATACTTCACTTGGCTCCATAACAGGCCCCCAACTTACGCTTAAGAAGTGATTAATCAGGGTTTCAATATCTTGCTTGCTGTCTTCTTTTAAGGGAGGAGTCGTTAGAGGATGATCGGATTTATAAGGACCAGAAGGCATATTTTCCAGACACTGACGAATAATCTCGCAACTTTGACGCATTTCTTCAACACGCACTGCAGCACGATCATAACAATCGCCGTTAGCAGCAATTGGTACTTCAAATTCGAAATTTTCATAGCCTGAATATGGACGGTTTTTTCTATAATCCCATTCCAAACCCGTTGCTCTAAGAGCTGGGCCAGTCATACCCCAATCGTAGGCGTCCTGAGTATTCATTTTGCCGACCCCGATAGTACGCTGTTTGATAACTGTGTTGTCCATAACCATCTTGTGATATTCAAAAAGCTTCTTTGGAAACATATCAACAAATTCGCGAACACGGACTTCCCAGCCATTTGGTAAATCCTGAGCAACACCACCAATACGGAACCAGCTCGGGTGCATTCGTCCACCTGTAATTGATTCAATAATATTGAAGGCTTTCTCACGATCAACAAAGGCGTAAAACAGTGGTGACAATTGGCCTAAATCGACAGCCCAGGTGCCAAAAAATAGCAAATGACTACATATGCGGAAAAATTCTGCCAGCATCACACGAATTACTTTAACTCGCTCTGGCACTTCAATGCCTGCCATTTTTTCTACGGCCATGACATATGGAAGGTTATTCATGACACCGCCAAGATAATCGATGCGATCGGTATACGGTATATAGGTGTGCCAGCTTTGGCGCTCACCCATTTTCTCTGCACCTCGGTGGTGATAACCCACATCAGGTACTACATCCAGCACGTATTCTCCATCCAGCTGCAGGGCAAATCGAATAACACCATGCGCTGCAGGATGGTTAGGTCCAAAGTTCAGAAACATGAACTCGCTGTTTTCGGATTTACGCTCAAGTCCCCACTCTTCAGGATTGAACTTCATTGCTTCCTGCTCAGTATCGACTATATCGTCATCTAAACGATAAGGATCCATCTCTGTAGCTCTGGCGGGATGATCTTTACGCAGAGGATGACCAACCCATGTAGGGGGTGTGTAAATGCGGCTTAAGTTTGGATGACCTTCAAATACCACTCCAAACATGTCCCAGCACTCACGTTCATGCCAATTCGCTGCAGGCCATAAAGAAATGATAGTAGGAATTTTTAAATCAGTTTCTTTGAGGGCTATTTTTAGTCGAATATCACAGTTGCCTGAGTATGATATTAGCTGATAAACAACCGTGAAATCACTCTCTGGCTGACCATCTCTATGCACTCGTAAACGCTCATCAATTGCCGTGACATCGAGCAACATTTCATATCGAGGACGATAGTCATCACGTAAAAATTTGAGAACTTCCAGCAGCTTGTCGCGAACCAGCCACAAGGTTGGCATACCTTCAGCAGTATGCTGGCGAACGAAAGAAGACTCACCAAACTTCAGATAAAGCTCAGCTATAACCGAAGGAATTTCGGCCATACTTTGCTGTAAAGAGGTATTAGCAGTACTCAAAGTGATCTCTTCTTAATTAAATTTATTAGGTTTCATCCGGACTGGTTAATTCAGTCGCGGCTATTCTGTCTTTAAGGCGGGCTTCGCGCTGAATAACATTCTTCTCTCTCTCATAAATGCCCTGATCATTGATCACCCAACTTACTGGACGTCTTTTCTTGCCGATAGAATCTTGCAAAAGATTCAAGCCCTGCAGCAAGGCTTCAGGTCTAGGCGGGCAACCAGAGACATAAACATCAACCGGTAAAAACTTATCTACACCCTGTACAACGGAGTAGATATCGTACATGCCACCGGAGTTTGCACAGGAACCCATGCAAATCACCCAACGTGGCTCCATCATTTGTTCGTAAAGACGCTGTACAACCGGCGCCATCTTTCTAAATACAGTGCCGGCAATTATGATCATGTCAGCTTGACGTGGCGTTGCTCTAAAAACCTCCGCACCAAAGCGGGCAATATCATGGCGACTTGAGATTGCTGTCGCTGCTTCAACATAACAACAAGATAGACCAAAGTTGAAAGGCCAAAGAGAGTTTTTTCGACTCCAGGCAAGCATATCTTCAAGGCGGGTCATGATGACATTCTTACGAATATGGTCATCAAACTGATTCATCCCGGGGCTAGGAGAGTATGTATCTTCAGGCTTTACCAGTTCCCAACTCATTAATGTGCGCCTCCTTGAATAGGCTGCTCTACAACGGGTGCCTTACCCGTTTTACTGTCTATATTAACTACGCCACTTTTGCCAATAGTATGGAGACGATCATCACGTTGGCGCTGGCTCCTCCATTCCAGAGCGCCGGCACGCCAGAGATAGACCAGCCCAGCAATTAGAATGGCAATAAAAATAAAAACTTCGGCATAGCCCAGCCAGCTAGTTTCACGTATTGAAATGGCCCAGGCAAAGAGAAAAACAGCCTCGAGGTCGAAAATAATAAAAAGGATGGCCGTCAGATAAAAAGGTACGGAAATTTTTAATTGAGCAGAGCCTACAGATAGCATGCCTGATTCGTATACTTCTTCAGTAGCATGATCTTTACGTTTTTGTCCTAACAGATGAGACACAGCTGTCAGAGCAATAATTAGAATAATAACTATGCTGGAGTATAAAACTAATGGAAATAAGTCGACGTTCAAACTGCTTACTCGTTTATTTGTTATCTGGACCAAAAAATCGCCAGAATTATATGCCAAGCTGCCGCTCTATTCCATTAGTTCCGGAAAGTTAATTTGATTTTTTTCAAATTTAGCATCTAAAAAACCCTGTTATAACCATCGTAGGCTGCAACTTTATAAGCCTCTGCCATGGTTGGGTAGTTAAAAGTGGTATTCATGAAATATTTCAGGGTATTCGCCTTGCCCTTCTGGCTCATGATGGCCTGACCGATGTGCACAATCTCGGATGCCTGTGAGCCAAAGCAGTGAATACCAAGAATTTCCAGAGTATCAAAATGAAATATGATTTTTAACATACCTACTTCTTCGCCAGTAATTTGAGCTCGGGCCAGATTGCGAAAAAAGGCTTTGCCGACTTCATAAGGCACTTTTTGTTCCGTCAATTCCTGCTCGTTAAGTCCAATTGTGCTGATTTCAGGAATCGTATAAATGCCGCTTGGCACATCTCCAACCCAGTTAAACTCTTCAGGTCGAACAATGGCGTTGCATGCCGCTCTACCTTGGTCAAAAGCAGCACTGGCTAATGAGGGACTTCCAATCACATCTCCGACTGCATAGATATGTTCAAGCTTGGTTTGATACTTCTTGTTAACCTCTAACTGTCCTCTTCCATTCGCTTCCAAAGCAATATTTTCGAGATTTAATTTATCTGTGTTGCCAGTACGACCATTTGCCCACAAAACGATATCACTTTTGATTTTCTTGCCCGAAGAAAGATAAGTAACAATAGAATCATCATTACACTGCATTTTTTCAAAATGCTCCTGATGTCGACAACGTACACCAAGATTTCCAAGGTGATAACTTAGCGCATCTGAAATTTCAGTATCCAGAAAGGAAAGCAATGATGCTGCCGGGTTTATCAACTCGACATTAATACCCAGGCCGCCAAAAATTGAAGCATATTCACAGCCAATCACACCAGCACCGATAATCGTGACTTTATTAGGCGTGTAATCCAACTTCAAAATAGTATCGCTGTCAAAAACCCGCTTATGTTCAAAATCTACAAATTCAGGGCGGTATGGACGCGAACCAGTAGCAATAATGAAATTATCCGCCTTAATTTTGGTCGTTTTTTTAGAGTCATTGACGGCAATAGTGTGCTCATCCAGAAACTGAGCAGTGCCATAAACCACTGGTATATTATTTCTTTCATAAGCGGCGGCATTCACATTCAGATGCTCTTCTACCGCTTTTTCGGCATGCTTTATGATTGTTTCAAAACCTATTTTTCCAACTTCCGCCAAATCTCGAAACATGGGGTTGTTATGCAGATCCAGAAATTGACGAACTGAGTTTCGCAATGCTTTGGAAGGGATGGTGCCATGATAGGCTGAGTTACCACCAAGCTTCGGTTTGTCACAGATCATTGCAACACTGTGCTTGGACTTTGCAGCATTCATGGCGGCAGACTCGCCGGCTGGACCACTGCCTATTACAACTATTTCATACTGCTTGCTTGCCATTTTACTCCCATTGGCTATCTCAGTGGTTATATAAGGGCGTGATACCGATATGTAGCGCTAGATGTACATGCTCTCGTTTTCAGGATAAGACTTATAACTGACACCAGCCATTTTCCCAACCATTCGAACAACTTGGTTACTATAACTGTATTCATTGTCATACCAAAGATATAAGACCATATTCTTGCCTTGCACCTTGGTTGCTGTAGCATCCAGTGTCGCCGCCTCACGCATGCCAACAAAATCACTCGAAACGGCATCTGGCGACTCGGTATAGCCAAGCTGGTTCTGCAGAGGTGAATGCAGCGCAATTAGTCTTAAATAATTATTAATCTCTTCTTTGGTGGATTCTTTTACGAGGCTAAGGCTTAAAATTGCCATTGACACATTTGCTACTGGTACTCTGACAGCATTACCTGTCAGTTTTCCTTCAAGTTCTGGCACTGCCTTGGCAACAGCTGTTGCAGCCCCTGTTTCCGTTAACACCATATTTAAAGCAGCACTGCGTCCACGCCGATCAGCCTTATGATAATTATCAATCAGGTTTTGATCATTGGTGTAAGCATGAACGGTTTCAACATGCCCATGAACAACCCCATAACGCTCATTAATCAATTTAAGGACCGGAGCAATTGCATTGGTAGTACATGAAGCCGCTGAAATAATCTCATCTTCTGGTGAAATCATATGGTCGTTAATGCCGGAAACAATATTTTTAAGATCGCCTTTGCCGGGAGCTGTCAGCATTACTTTGCTAACACCCTTGGATTTTAGATGTAGCGACAGACCTTCTTTATCGCGCCATTTACCCGTGTTATCGATAACCAGAGCATCATGAATATCATACTCAGTGTAATCCAAGGTATCAGGCCCATCTGAATATATAAAAGGAATCACATTCCCATTGGCGATAATTTGGCTATTCTCTTCATCTACCCTGATGGTTCCCTCGAAAGGACCATGTACTGAATCATTTCGTAATAAATTAACGCGCTTAACCAGATCGTTTGCGCCAGATTTACGCACAACAATGGCACGCAGGCGCATGACCTGACCGTTGCCAGTTTGCTCAATCAATAAACGGGTCAATAAGCGACCTATACGACCAAAGCCATAAAGTACGATATCAGTTGGCTTTGCGATGGGCTTGTAATCAATATCGATGAGATGCGCTAATTCCTTTTTTACAAACTCTCCAACATCAGGTATTTCATCCTGAGACTCGGCATATTCCATGTATTTGACAGTTAGTTTGCCTAAATCTATTTGACTGGGAGCTAGGTTGAGCTTGGACATAGCTGACAAAACAGGATGACTTTCAAATTCAGACAGTTCATTCCTGGCCACTTCACGAACACGGCGATGATATTGCATTATCGTGACGGTTGAGCGCTTGTTTAAAGTGCGTCCATAAAGAAATATTTGAACGCCTTTTTCATATTCAAGCATCCCGATTAGGGGAATCATCTCACGGGTTAGTGCTTCTCTTGCTTTCCAGTCACCAAAATAATCATCTAAGCTAGGTCTTACCACAATAATTTCCTGTAATTGTATTATGCCGAGAAATAAACAGCGTTGTTTTGGACGGCGCGTATTATCTTAGGTCAGATTGAATATGTCCAACGCTAATGTCTTTGCTAGAATTAATCCTCCAGTTTATGCCATGATAGCGTCCCTTTTACAGGCATACTATAAGTTGTGACAGAGTTTTCTATTTTTTCTCCTTCGCTGGATGAAGATTTACTTACGCCAGGCAATCGTCAGATCTGGGGAGGTTTTTCTGGTTCAGCCTCTGCGCTTTGTATCGCTAATTGTGCTTGTGAATATTCTGGTCTATTACTGGTGTTGACAGAGAATAGGCAGCAGGCTCAGCGCTTAAAATCTGAGTTAACTTTTTTCTATAAACATGGCAATGAAAACAAAGATAACTATCTTGAAGAGTTTCCTGATTGGGAGACACTACCTTATGACAACTTCTCTCCACATCAGGATATTATTTCACAGCGGCTGGAAATTCTTTCTCAGCTTAAAAAACTTGATAAAGGCATATTAATTGCGTCTATCAGTACGGTACTGCACCGATTAATTCCCGCAGTATATATACAAAGTCGCTCGCTGGCTTTTTCAAAGGGTGAAGAAATTAATCTGAACAGCTTGCGCCATAAGCTGGAAGACTCAGGCTATCGTAATGTCGATGCCGTTTATGAGCATGGCGAATATGCCTTACGCGGATCAATATTTGATATTTTTCCTATGGGCTCAAAGAGACCATACCGCATAGAGTTGTTTGACAATGAAATTGAAAGTCTGAGGAGCTTTGACCCTGAAACCCAAATTTCGCTGGAAAGAATTGAACAAATTAATTTATTACCTGGCAAGGAGTACCCACTTGATCAGCCGGGAATTGAAAATTTTAGACAAAACTTTAGAGCAGAATTTGATATCGATCTACGTAAATGCCCCTTGTATGAAGATGTATCGCAGGGGATAGCCACGGCAGGAATTGAATACTATTTGCCTTTGTTCTTCTCTGAACTGGCAACAATTTTTGATTACCTTCCGAAAAATACTCTCATCATGAGCAGTGGCTCCATTCAAACAGGTGCGGAACAGTTTTGGCGCGAAATCAATAGTCGTTATGAAGAAAGGCGCTATGACCAGCAACATCCTTTGGTACAGCCTAATAAAGTTTTTGTAGCTCTGAACGACTGCTTCAGCGCCATAAATAATTACCCTCAAATAAATCTCAATACACAGCAAAAACAAAAGCAGCATATTCAAGTTAAAACCCGAAACTTTCCGAACATTGCTGTCGATCACAAACAAGAAAAACCTTTGGGGGCTTTAGAATTATTTCTGAAAAAAAATAGCCAAACACCTATCTTGTTTTGCACTGATTCTGCTGGAAGACGAGAAACATTAATTGATTTGCTAAAGAGCATACATGTCTACCCGAAAGTCATCGATAACTGGGAAACATTCATCACTCATCAACCAAAACTAGCCATCACAATTACACCAATAGAGTTTGGCTTTTGGTTGGCAGAACCAGAAATAATTGTTATTACAGAAAGCCAGTTATTTGTTCATCATGTCAGTCAATACCGAAGACGTGGAAAAGCAAAAGACAATACTGACTTTATTGTAAAAAGCCTGACCGAATTAAATATCGGCGCACCCGTTGTTCATATCGATCATGGTGTTGGTCGCTACCATGGTTTACAAAGTTTCGATGTTGAGGGTCAGCAAACCGAATTTCTTGTACTTGAATATGCAGATCAAGCTAAGCTCTATGTGCCCGTCTCTTCTCTTCACCTTATTAATAGATACAGTGGCGCTGATGCTGATACTGCCCCCTTACATAAACTTGGTAGTGATCAATGGATAAAAGCGCGACGCAAAGCTGCCGAAAAAGTTGTCGATGTTGCTGCTGAATTACTCGATATTTATGCCCGACGTGAAGCTAAACAGGGTCAGCTATTCTCACTGCCAGACGAAGATTATCAGTTATTTAAAAACAGCTTTCCTTTTGAAGAAACTGATGACCAGATAGACGCAATCAATGCCGTTATAAACGACATGACCACAACAAAAGTAATGGATAGGCTTATTTGTGGTGACGTTGGTTTTGGTAAAACCGAAGTCGCCCTTCGTGCAGCATTTATAGCGGTGAACAATCACAGGCAAGTCGCTATTCTGGTGCCCACTACTTTATTAGCCCAGCAACATTTTGATAATTTCAAAGATCGCTTTGCTGATTGGCCAGTAAAAATTGCTCTAATGTCACGCTTTGTTGCCAAAGACGGACAAGATAAAAATCTCACAGAGCTAAAAAATGGCAAAATAGATATCGTTATTGGCACACATAAACTTTTACAGTCCAATGTGAAATACAAGAATCTTGGCCTATTGATAATTGATGAAGAACATCGCTTTGGAGTGCGACAAAAAGAAACCTTAAAGGCTCTAAGAGCAGATGTTGATATCTTAACCTTAACCGCCACACCAATCCCCAGAACACTGAATATGGCAATGTCAGGCATGCGTGACCTTTCTATAATAGCCAGCCCTCCCGCACGAAGATTATCAATAAAGACCTTTATACGGGAATCCAATTCAGCATTAATCAAAGAAGCCATTTTGCGTGAACTGCTTCGTGGAGGTCAGGTTTTTTTCTTGCATAATGAAGTGAAAACTATCGAAAAAACTGCTGAAGAAATTCGTGCACTTGTGCCTGAATCCCGGGTTGCTGTTGCTCATGGGCAACTAAGAGAGCGCGAACTGGAACGTGTGATGTCCGAGTTTTATCACAAACAATATAATGTGCTGGTTTGCTCAACAATCATCGAAACAGGTATTGATATTCCCAATGCCAACACAATAATTATCGAAGGTGCCGATAAGTTTGGTTTAGCGCAATTACATCAGTTACGCGGTCGTGTAGGAAGGTCGCACCACCAAGCATACGCCTATATGTTAACCCCTTCTCCTAAAAGCATGAGCAATGATGCTAAAAAGCGTGTTGATGCCATCGCTTCTGCTGACACTCTGGGAGCTGGATTTACATTGGCCAGTCATGATCTGGAAATCAGGGGTGCTGGTGAATTGCTCGGTGATGAGCAAAGTGGACATATTCAAACAATTGGATTCACGCTATATAGTGAAATGCTCGAGCAAACCATAAAATTAATGAAGGCAGGCAAACAATTAAACCTTGATAAACCTCTACAGGAGAGCACTGAAATTAATCTGCGTATTCCTGCATTAATACCTGATTCCTATTTACCTGATGTGCATTTGCGCTTACTTATGTATAAACGGATTGCCAACGCTCAATCAAATGATGAATTAAGAGAATTAAAAGTGGAGATGATAGATCGCTTTGGGCTGCTGACTGAGCCAGTGAATTTTTTATTCTCAGTCACCGAATTAAAACTACAAGCAGAGCGCTTGGGCATTGCAAAAATTGAAGCAAATGTAAAAGTAGGTAAAATGTATTTTAAAAGCGATACAGTGGTAGACCCCTACTCTCTTGTGAGAATAGTTCAGGAACAACCACAAATTTACAATTTGTCAGCTGGAAACGAGTTAAGGTTTCATCATGACAATTTAGACCCTGCTGAGCGTTTAGAGTTTGTAAAAAACACCTTGACCTTATTAAAGAAGGCCGCTTAAGTGCATGTCATGAAATTCAAAATAACTAAAGCCATATCAATGTTAAGCATTATTTTAATTGCTTTATTAATACAGCCTTATACTTACGCTCAGACATTTAGCTATGACGGCAACCGCTGGTATGAAATTGAAGTAAGCATTTTTACGAATCAAAGTAGCTTATCGCGTAATCCCGAGTTGTTTCTTCCAGATTCTGTAGAACTCTTTTATCCTGAACCTATATTGGAATTAACCCCTGCTCTAGCAAACTATTATATAGAATTCCCTATAGAGAATTTTGGCAACACTATAAGCAATCTTTCTCTAGCGCAGCAATCCCTAGGTGACACGCTCGAAACTACTCCAGAGTTTGGCCCCGAATTAAGAGAGCCCAATGATGACTTTAGATTGATTGATAAGGCTCGTGATCCATTTATTGCCCTGCCTGAAACTGAACACCAGTTCACTCGGTATAATCAAAATTTGAATCTAAGTTCTGATCATCGTGTTCTCTTTCATGCTGTATGGCGCCAACCCGTTTTAAACAAAGTTCAGGCAAGCGCAATTTTTGTTAAGGGAGGAGACCGTTATGGTCAACACAATGAACTTGAAGGCAGTTTATTAATCAGTTACAACATCAACCGAGTAGATGTGGACGCAAGATTATGGCGTAACAGTTTTAATGTGATCAGTGATCTGGATTGGAATGTGCCTTTACAACCATTTAACGAAACTTCGAATACAGTTGATGAAGGCAGATTTAATTTGTTAATTGACCAGGTCTATCCAATGCTGGAAACAAGGCAGATGATAAGTAATGAACTACACTATCTAGACCACCCTGCTCTGGGAATGCTGATAGAGGTAAGACCTTATGAATTGCCAGCCATTTTTGATTTCTCTTTGGACTAAAAGCTTTAATACATGCTTATAGTTTTCCAGCACAAGCGGTCAGTAGTTTGCGGACATTCTGCAATCCTTCATTCAGCACATCTTTAATTTTTTCGATAGTAATTTTTTCATCACTAAGCCCAGCTGCGGGATTAACCACAAGTGTAATGCAGGCATAAGATATACCTAGCTCCCTTGCTAAAGCGGCTTCTGGCATTCCAGTCATGCCCACAACATCACAGCCATCATGCTTAAGTTTTTGGATCTCTGCTGCAGTCTCCAGACGAGGGCCTTGAGTACAGGCAAAACAGGCCTTATTAAATGCTGAAAGGTTTAGAGCTTCTGCTTCTTTGAAAAGAAGATCACGAAGTTGAGAGTCATAAGGGTGGGTAAAATCAACATGATCATGCAGAGAGTTCAAACCATCAAAAAAACTATGATCTCGTCCCCAGGTATAATCTATTAACTGATCAGGGATGACTAAAGAACCCGCTGTCATTTGCGAGTTAATTCCACCAACCGCATTAACGGCAATAATTTTTTGCACACCGACTTCTTTTAAAGCCCAAATATTTGCACGGTAGTTTATCTTATGGGGTGGCAAATTGTGATCCACTCCATGTCTTGGAATAAAATAAACGCTAGTTGTGTTAAGTCGCTCTTGATTGAGTCTGATTGCCTCTTCGGCAAATGGTGTGGATATATCCAGATACTTAGTTGCTTCGTTATTACTAGCCGAATTAGCAGGGGCAAGGGTATAAAAACCACTTCCTCCAATAATGGCAAGATCTATGGCAGAGTCTGAATGAGCACTCATGACAGCCTACTTGTAGTAAGCATTTTCCTGAATACTATGATCGGTAATATCTTTAACTGCCGATAACTCAGGCAATTGTTCCATTAAGGTTTTTTCAACGCCATCCTTTAAAGTGACATCCACCATCCCGCAACCTTGACAACCACCACCAAATTGCAAAACGGCAACATTATCCTCTGTTAGCTCTTCCAGGGTTACATGCCCACCATGACTTTGCAGTCCTGGATTAATCTCGCTATAAAGAATGTAGTTAATTTTATCCTGTAGTGGACTGTCATCAGATATTTTGGGCATACGTGAATTTGGAGCTTTGATAGTTAATTGCCCGCCCATGCTATCTTTTGAAAAGTCTACAACCGCCTCTTCAAGATAAGCCTTACTTTTGGACTCAACAAAAGCTTTCAAACCATCAAATTCAAGCACTTCATCATCTTCCTGTTCTTCACCAGGACGACAAAAAGCAATGCAGGTCTCAGCTTTAGGAGTTCCTCCATCTAAGACAAAGACACGAATGGCTATACCTTCACAATCTTGCTTGGCAAGAAGATCACTTAAATATTTTTGTCCTGATTCTGTAATTTCGATCATAGTATGAACCAATTTATTTCTAGTTGATGAAGATATGCTCGCTAAGAAAATTGCACAAACAAACTTATTACTTAGTTTATAATGCAACCAACAACCATACGAAGTGTACAGCTATCGGGATTACTATATAAGGTTGAATTATTGTGAATCAAGCCTCTGATAAAAGCAAAACGGCCAGTAAGACTGACAATCAGCAAACAGAACAGGAAAAAATTCCCTTCTGGCGAGTCATGCTAAGCGTCATTCAGGCTAGCATCGGAGTGCAAAACTCAAAGAATAGAGAAAGAGACTTTACTCAGGGTAAGCTCTTGCCTTTTATACTCGCAGCCTTGATATTCACAGCCTGCTTTGTCCTGGCTGTTATGCTGGCTGTCAATCTAGCACTTAACTAAGTTCAGACTCAGGCGATTTATAGCGATAGCGATGCAGCGGCATCTTAATACTGCATTCTACCTACCTACTACTTCTTACTTTCCACTACCTACGTACTACCTACTTACCACCTACATTATAGCCATTCTAGACTACCTACATTCTAGCGAGTTGCTAAGAACATTATAAGCAGCTCAGTACTATGGCTCAGTACTGTGGCTCAGTAATATGGCTATATACCCTTACCCTGCTTAGGTAGCATTATATTGCTAAAGAATTGTTGAAGATCAGTAGTGTAGTTACAAAACGGAAAAAATAATTAACACTCTAAGTATTTGCCAGTCTAAGTATTTGCCAGATAGACCATAGTGGCAACCGCTATGACTACCAAGAAAAACATGGCAATGGCATCCGCCTTGCTATCCGCTTCGTTAAATTCTGTGTTTGATGAATTATTTTCTGTATCACTCATGATAATTTATTAACTCGTTGGAGGCTTGGTTTTAAAGTGCGAATTATCCTGCTCTGAAGACCAAAACTCAAGCATGGATGGCACTTAAAGTCATGATTGTGTATTATCGCGGCCTTTAATTTCAAATTCTTTTTTATTATGTATATTTATGACGAATATGATCACAAAATGTTGGAGGAACGCATCGTCCAATTCCGTGATCAAACCCAGCGTTATCTCGCTGGACAATTAAGCGACGAACAGTTTCTTCCCTTACGATTACAAAATGGACTATACATACAGCGCCTTGCGCCTATGCTGCGTGTTGCTGTGCCTTATGGCTTGCTCTTATCGACCCAGTTAAGGAAATTGGCATCTATAGCCAGAGATTATGACAAGGGCTATGCGCACCTGTCGACACGGCAAAATATTCAATACAACTGGCCAAAACTTGAACAACTACCCGATTTATTGGCAGAGTTGGCAGAAGTCAGCATGCATGCCATTCAGACCAGCGGAAATTGCATCAGAAATACGACGACTGATCAATTTGCAGGTTCAGCCTTGAATGAAATTGAAGATAGCAGACCTTGGTGTGAAATCATTCGACAATGGTCTACTTTCCACCCTGAATTTGCCTATCTCCCAAGAAAATTTAAAATTGCCGTTTGTGGCACTGAGATAGATCAGGCAGCCACACAGGTTCATGACATCGGTTTGTATTTGCAAAAGAACGAACAGGGTGAGGTTGGTTTTAAAGTGCTGGTTGGTGGCGGTTTAGGGCGGACGCCTGTCATTGGGCAGGTTATTTGTGAATATTTGCCTTGGCAGCATTTGTTAAGTTATCTCGACGCGATTATGCGGGTATATAACATGGAAGGCCGCCGTGATAACAAATATAAAGCCCGAATAAAAATATTGGTTAAGGAACTTGGTATTGATGCCTTTCGAGAAAAAGTAGAAGCTCAATGGCAGTTTTCCAAAGATAAAGAGGCAACCTTAACTGAAGCAGAAGTTGCTCGTTGCAAAAGCTTTTTTAGCACGCCTGATTTTGAAGAATTGCCAAATGAAGACGAAGCAATAAATACTGCTTTGGCGTCTGATTTGCTGTTTAAAAACTGGTTTGATAGAAATGTTGATCCTCATAAACAAGACGGTTATTGCATCGTTACTCTGTGCATAAAAGATACGGGAGCTGCTCCGGGCGACCTCACGGATAGGCAAATGGAGTTTGTCGCTGACCTAGCTGAACGTTATAGCTTTTCTGAGTTACGAATCACGCATGAACAAAACTTAACTCTGGCTGACGTTCGCATTAAAGATCTCTATGAAATTTATAAAGCCTGTAAAAATGAAAGTTTGGCAACTCCTTACCTCGGCCTGTTGAATGACATTGTTTGCTGCCCCGGAGGAGACTTCTGCTCTTTGGCCAATGCCAAATCAATCCCTATCGCGGAAGCAATCCAGCGTCGCTTTGATGACTTTGATCGCCTAAATGACATAGGCGATATAACTCTCAATATATCCGGATGCATGAATGCTTGTGGTCATCATCATGTTGGTAATATAGGAATCATAGGTGTCGACAAAAAAGGTGCGGAATTTTACCAAGTGGCTCTGGGCGGAGATGCGGGTCGCGAGGCTAAGCTGGCTAAAATTTTAGGTCCTTCCTTTTCTCAGGAAGACATTCCAGATGTGATAGAAAAAATTATCCAAATTTATCTGGACGAGCGCCAAAACAATGAAAAGTTTATTGATACCTATGAACGACTCGGAATGGATCCTTTCAAGGAGAAAGTTTATGCCAAAGCTGATTAAGGAAGGCGGTCTTATTGATAACAACTGGCTCCTGCTTGATAAAGATTCAGACCTGGAAGAAATAAAAGCCAATAGTAATGCCCAGTGTCTATTGCCTTTAGCGCTCTGGTCAGAAAATAAAGATTATTTAAAACAGCAAACTACTGCCTATGGTATTTGGCTTGATAGCGATGAGAGTCCATTTCTGATTGATGACAATGTTAATGACTTTCCAGTTATCGCTTTAAATTTTCCGGTGTTCCGTGATGGCAGATCATTTTCTCATGCCGCCATTTTGAGACAGCAACTTAACTTTACTGGGGATCTAAGAGCAATTGGTGATGTGCAAAGGGACCAGCTTTCTTATATGTTAAGTTGTGGTTTTACTAGCTTCCTGGTTTCTGATGAAGCGGATGAATCGCTTATTCTCGCTGGCTTCCATGATTTCTCTGAAAACTATCAAAGCACTGTTACAAAGCCTACTCCTTTATTCCGCAGACGCTAGTATCTTCATCACTCAATGAATCCCTGAGCTTAAGAGGTGTGCTCATGTGATGATTTATTAAGCCATTTGAGCAAGGTGTTATCCAAAGCACTTTCCATAACCTTGCCAAGGCGATCTGCCATACTCAGTTTTTTCTCATAACTGACTAAGTAAACATCCCCTTCTTTACAAGCATCAACGATACATTCATCGCTGGTTTTTATTTCATCCACTAACTTTTGCTCCAATGCTTTTTTGCCAAACCAGGTTTCACCTGTCGCAACTTTATCTATCTCTAGTATTGGACGGTTTTCTTTTACAAAATCCTTGAACAAATCATGCGTTTCCTGAATTTCTTCTGTAACTTTTTCTCTGCCCTTGTCTGTGTTTTCACCAAACATGGTAAGTGTGCGTTTATACTCACCAGCAGTAATCATTTCGAAATCTACATTTTTCTCTTTCAGCAAGCGATTGAAGTTAGGTAACTGCATCAGCACCCCAATTGAACCAATATAGGCAAAGGGTGCTGCCACGATCTTAGAACCTAAACAAGCCATCATATAGCCACCGCTGGCAGCTACTTTATCAACACATATAGTTAAGGGAATATTCAGATTTTTTATTCTGGCTAGTTGCGAGGCAGCAAGACCATAACCATGAACCATGCCACCAGGACTTTCTAGACGAAGAATGACTTCATCTTGCTCTGGCCTGATGATGCTGAGTACAGCTGTAATCACCTTACGCATGCTTTCCACTTGTGAAGCTCGAGCATCTCCGTTGAAATCAAAAACATAATAACGCTTTTTATCACTTTCAGTTTTATCTTTCTTCTTGGCCTTTTGTTGTTTTTTCTCAGCTTTTTTATGTTCTTTTTTAGCTTTCTTTAAACTCTCTTCGTCTACAACATCTTGTATTTCTTCACCAAGACTCTCAATTTCCTTGTTGAGGTGAAGAACAGAGATCGCTCCTTTGGATTCTTTTTTTGATTTAACAGCGCTACCCACTGCAGCCACAATTATCACTATTACAGCGACGGTAAAGGTTAATGTTTTAGCTAGAAACATGCCATATTCTGAAATAAATTCCACAAGCAACCTCAATAATAATCAAACAAATAAATTTTATGTATAAGGTCTATTAACGACCAAAATTAACTTTCTTTTTGTACTTGCCACAAGTGCGTATCTGAAATTTCCCGAATGCTCTCCAAACGTGATTGATGAGCTGCCTCCTCTTCCTCAGTCGCCATTATTACTTTAAGCGGAGGTCTATTATTGTCGAGTCTTTTAATCTTGTTAGCGACACTTGCTTCTGACGCACTATCATTCCCAAGAGCAAAACTGGATTGCCCGCCGGTCATAATCAAATACACATCGGCAAGAATTTCAGCATCAAGTAATGCGCCATGCAATTCTCGCTGCGTATTGTCAACGAAGTAACGCTTACAAAGCACATCAAGGTTATTTTTTTGACCAGGATGTTTTTTACGAGCCATGGCAAGTGTGTCTAATATCTTGCAATAATCTTCCATGTTTTTATAGCCACGATTTAAATCTGATAGCTCTGAATTTAGGAAGCCGATATCAAAGGGAGCGTTGTGAATAACCAATTCAGCACCTTTTACAAAATCAATAAAGGTGTCTGCTATGTCTGTAAATAGCGGCTTATCCGCGAGAAAGTCACTGCTAATTCCATGTACTTCCAAAGCGCCAGCATCAATTTCACGTTGGGGGTTTATATAAATATGCAGATTATTTCCAGTTAAACGTCTATTAATCAGTTCGACACAGCCAATTTCAATAACTCGATGACCCTGGCTTGGTTCCAAACCTGTTGTTTCAGTGTCAAGGACGATTTGTCTCATAGCTCATCTATTCCTTTATTTGCTAATTGATCAGCCAGTTCATTACCTGGATGACCACTATGACCTTTTACCCAATGCCAATTAATATCATGCTCAATGACAAGGGCGTCTAATTTTTGCCACAAATCGACATTTTTGACCGGCTTCTTACCTGCAGTGCGCCAGTTTCTTTTTTTCCAGTTTGCCATCCACTCTGTTATGCCTTGCAGGACATATTTTGAATCAGTATAGAGTTCAATTTGGCACTTAAACCTTAATGCTTCAAGCGCTTTAATAACGGCTGTTAATTCCATCCTGTTATTAGTGGTATCTAGTTCTCCACCATATAGTTGTCGTTGTTTATCACCATGCTCTAGAGTGGCTCCCCACCCTCCGGGGCCCGGGTTGCCGCGACAAGCTCCATCCGTATGTATAGTAACTACCCTGCTCATAAGTTCACTTACTGGTATCTTGCCTTTAATGTAAAGTTTTTTTATGAGGCTGGTTTGGCGCGATACTGACATTATCACACAGGGCTAAGCCTCTTGCTTTGCCGGGGATGGCTTTCCAAGGCTCACGTATTGGTGTCATAGGCAGCGCCTGTTTTTTAGCCGAAATGATGTATATTCCACCGGTAGGCCAATTTAAACGTTGCGCCAGTTTACCCATAAAAGAAGAGTAACGAATTATTTTTGAGCTATTGATAGGTAAAGAATAAAGGCCATAATGCACTTGTTCTATTTTGAAATCTAACAGTTTCAGCCAGTCACTCAGTCGCATACTGGAAAGCAATTTGGACTGCCAGGGGCTTTGTCTCGATTTTCTGCCTAACTTATGTCGTGCTCCCCAAGTGCTAAATGGATTAAAACCTATAATCAGCAAATGGCCACCAGCAATAAGCACCCTATCTGCTTCTCGTAACAATTGATGAGGATGAGGAGAATAATCCAGAGCATGGTGTAGAACTACCATGTCAACAGATTCGGCCGCAAGGGGGATGGCTTCGGCTTGTGCAACCAGGCTACCATTTTTAACCGCGGTCGATGGCGTCAAACAGAATTTATGTCCAATTGGACTATCATCACACATAGAAATATCAGCACAACTTAATTGCAGCAAATGATAACCAAACCGTCTGTTTATCATGTTTTCTAATAATGACCATTCAGTCTGCAAAAGATTTTCACCTAATGGCGTCTTTAACCACTCGGTCATTTCAGTGAAATTTTTAATCTCTTTGTATTTTTCGTTACTCATCCACTCATGATACCCTATTAGTAAACCGGCCTAAAATGAAATACTTTAACTATGTTAGAAATATACCCAATCAAAGCATTCAATGATAATTACCTTTGGGCATTTAAAGAGCCTGATTCTTCCAATGCCTGTATTGTTGATCCAGGAGATGCCAAGCCCGTTCTGGCCTACCTTAAAGCAAATAAATTAAAGCTATCAGCTATTTTATTAACACATCACCATCCAGACCATATTGGTGGCGTCAATGACTTACTGGAACATTATGATGTTCCAGTTTACGGCCCTAAGTCTTCATCTATTCCACAGGTGACCAAGCCTGTATTTGAAGGTGATATTCTTGTTGTCGCCAATACCAGTTTTAAAGTTCTGGAAATCCCAGGTCATACTCTAGACCATATTGCTTATCATGCAGATACCGAAATGAATATTGATATAGATAGTCCGGTGCTATTTTGTGGTGACACTTTATTTGCAGGTGGTTGTGGCAGAATTTTCGAAGGTACAGCTAAAATGATGTACGACTCTTTACAAAAACTGGCTGCTTTAAACCCGCAGACTCAAGTCTTTTGTGCCCACGAATATACCTTAAGCAATTTAGCCTTTGCAGAAGCAGTTGTGCCTGAGGACACCACACTACAAAATCGTATTCAAGAGGAGAAATCCAAGCGCGAAAACGATGTGCCAACAGTTCCAAGTAGTATTGAACTGGAACTCAGAACCAATCCATTTTTACGGTGTTCTGAAGAAACTATTACCGCAAAATTCCCGGAGCAGGCACAACAGCCTGTCGCTGTATTTGCTGCACTAAGGCAATGGAAAGATCGATTTTAATTGCCAGCAAACAAGGATTTACCTGGAATGGACTCTAACAAAGCTTGAGTGTAAGACTCTTGAGGGTTGGTAAATATTTCATGAACGGCGCCCTCTTCAACCAGTTTTCCGTCTTTCATGACCAGCACGCGATCAGCCAGATAACGTACTACACCAAGATCGTGTGAAATAAACAACATCGTTAAATTAAATTCATCCACAAGATTTAAAAGTAAATCAAGTATCTGCGCCTGGATAGTGACATCCAGTGCAGAAACAGGCTCATCAGCGACAATAAATGCAGGCTTTGTAGCAATTGCTCGACCTATGGCAATACGTTGACGTTGACCGCCTGAAAACTCATGTGGATAACGCAAAACACTTTCACGTGATAAGCCAACAGAGTCCATTAGACTAAAAACTTCTTTATCCAGATCATTTTTTGACACTATTTTATGTAAAAGTAAGGGTTCCGCGAGAGTGTCATAAACAGACATTCGAGGATTTAAACTGGCGTATGGATCCTGGAAAATCATTTGCATCTGGCGACGCAGCGGCTTCATTTCAGTTCTTGAATAATCACTGATATCCTCGCCATTAAAAAAAACTTTTCCACCTGCCAGATTTAGTAAACGTAAAATTGCGCGTCCCGTAGTCGACTTTCCCGAACCTGATTCACCAACAAGGCCAAGAATCTCATGTTGTTTGATCTTTAAAGAAACATCATTAACGGCTTTAACGACTCCTTCCTCTTTGCTTCCTGAAAAATGCACACTGATATTATCAGCTGTAATTAAATATGAATGATCTTCTTGTTGAAGCTCTTTCTCAGAATGAGGGACAGCTGCCAGCAGTTTTTTTGTGTATTCATGTTGCGGATTTGAAAATATTGCATGGCGACTACCTTGCTCAACAAAAACACCATTTTGCATAACGGCAATTTCATCGGCAATGTCTGCGACAACGCTAAGATCATGACTGATGAATATAACCCCAATATTTCTTCGAGCCTGCAACTCTTTTAGAAGTTTTAAAATTTGGGCTTGCACTGTAACATCCAAAGCTGTGGTCGGCTCATCGGCTATAATAATTTTAGGCTCTGTGACTAAGGCCATTGCTATTACAACCCGTTGCCGCATCCCTCCCGAGAACTCAAAAGGCCATGACTTCATTCGCTGGGCCGGGTTTTTTATGCCGACCTCTTCCAGAATCTCAATGCCTTTTTGCCAGGCATTTTTTTTATTCATGCCGAAATGCAAACACAAAGGCTCAATTAGCTGGTCTCCAATTTTTAAAAAGGGATTTAGCGTCGTCATCGGATCCTGAAAAATTATCGAAACACCTTTTCCTCGTATTTTTCTGAGCTGAGCCTCGCTTAACTTAAGTAAATCCTGGTTCTCAAACCACACTTCGCCAGATTCAATTTTACCTGGCGGCATAGGTACCAAACCCAACATGCTGTAACAGGCTACTGATTTACCGGAGCCAGACTCTCCAATAATTGCGTAGGTTTTGCCTTCTTCGACTGAAAAATTAATCCCATCAACAGCTTTTACCAAGCCGTTTCGGGTATGAAAATGTACGCGTAAATCTGTAGTCCTTAGAAGAGACATATCAATCTCTGGAAGCCTTGGGATCAAGAGCATCCCTTAAACCGTCGCCCAAGAAGTTTAATGCAAACAAGGTTAATGTCAGTGCAAACCCGGGAAATATCAAGAGCCATGGATACTCTTCCATGCTTTCTACACCATAAGAAATCAGTAAACCCCAGGAAGATTGAGGCGGCTGAATACCCAAACCAAGAAAGCTCAAGAAGGCTTCCAGCAACATGACATTAGGTATAGTTAAGGTGGTATAGACGATGATCGGACCAAGAGCATTTGGGATAAGGTGCTTACGAACAATATCTCCTGGAGACAAACCAAGAGAAATCGCAGCTTCTACAAATTCCTGCTGTTTTAAATTTTGTATCTGTCCGCGAACGATACGAGCCATTACCAACCATTCGACGGCTCCAATAGCTAAAAATAGCAGCAAGAGATTTCTTCCAAAAACCACCATTAATAAAACAATGAAAATCATGAACGGCAAAGCATAAATAATATCTACAAGGCGCATCATTAATGCATCAATTTTGCCTCCCGCGTACCCAGCTATAGAGCCATAGCTAACGCCAATCAGCAATGCAACTGAGGTCGCAATAAAACCGACCATGAGTGATACTCTGCCCCCATAAAGAATTCTGGTAAGCATATCGCGCCCAAAAGTGTCCGTACCGAGCCAGTGTGTCACTGAGGGAGGTGATGAGCCCAAACGTAAATCCTGCTCTTCATAGCCATAGGGTGTTAACCATGGAGCCAGTATGCAAACGATCACCATAAAAAGTAAGAAAAACAAGCCAAACATAGCCAACTTATTTTTCTTCAGGCGCATCCAGGCATCATCCCAAAGAGAAACCCCTTTGGGCATTGCATCAATTTTTCCTATTATTGCTGCCTGATTACTCATTATTTTCTAAATTGATAGCGCAGTCTGGGGTTTAGCCACGCGGCTAAAACATCAGACAGTAAGTTAAATAACACGATTAAGGTCGCCAGAAATACAGTCGTACCCAGAATCATTGTATAGTCACGGTTGAAGGCTGCCTGTATATAAAAGCGACCTAAGCCCGGCACCTGAAATACAGTTTCAACAACAAAAGATCCACTCAACAAGCCAGCAAAAGCTGGTCCTAAATAAGCTACCACAGGGATTAAACCTCCGCGAAGCGCATGCTTGATGATGACTTTATATTCGGGCAGACCTTTTGCCCTTGCCGTTCTTAAATAATCTTGTAATAGCACTTCCAGCATCCCGGCACGGCTTAGTCTTGCTATATATGCTGCGTACATTGCACCAAGAGTGATGCTGGGTAATATTTTATCTCCTGGAATGCTTCCCCAGCCGGAAACAGGTAACCAGCCTAACCATATGGAAAAAACCAATACTAATAAGGGGCCCAGCAAGAATGAGGGCATACAAATACCGATCATGGCAAAGCCCATGGGAACATAATCCTGAAGGGTATTCGGCTTTAATGAGGCAATAACACCAGAAAAAGTCCCGATTAGGACAGCAATTAACAGAGCATATAAGCCCAGCTCAGCCGTAACAGGCAGTCCCTGAAATATTAATTCATTAACGCTGCGGCCAGGGAAGTTAAATGAAGGACCAAAATCTCCCTTAATCAAATCCCCTAGATAAGCGAGATATTGTTCATGAGGGGGTAAATCCAGTTGGAATTGCGCCTCAAGCGCCGCTTTTACTTGTTCAGAAACTGCTTTTTCACTTGAAAAAGGGCCGCCTGGAGCCGCGCGTACCAGAAAAAAAGTAATAGTGATAACTGCAAATATGACAGGTATAGCCTGAAGAGTCCGGAATCCGATAAATCGCCACATGAAATTTACGTCCGCATTTGCTTATTGATCAGATTCCAGATAGACGTACTTCCAGTTATAGTGATCCATAATATTTGAAGGAGCACCCTTCAAATCAGGTTTTTTTAAATTTTTAGTCTGGTAAATATATATTGGAATAATTGGCATGTTTTCCATCAGAATAGTCTCAGCTTCAGTGTAAAGCTCAAAACGATCTTCTTTCTCAAGTTCAATAGGCGCCAGATCCAGCATAATTTCATCATAACGGGCATTTGAAAAACCAGTGTTGTTATTACCGCCATCAGTAATGTACATGTCGAGGTAGGTATTAGGATCCACATAATCGCCTACCCAGCCTCTTCTGGCAACGTCATAGTTCATATTCCCGACGCTCCCCAAATAGACCTGCCATTCCTGGTTAACAATGCCCACATCAATATTCAAGGTCTCTCTCCACATCTCCTGAATGGCAACAGCTATTCTGCGATGGTTTTCCTGTGTGTTATAAAGAATTTCAAAGAATGGAAAGCCTTGCCCGTTAGGGTAGCCAGCCTCAGCCAAGAGAGCTTTGGCTTGTTCAGGGTCGTAACCAAAGATTACCGGAGGTTCATAACCCACAGTTCCCGGAGGCGTCAGAAAATAAGCCGGGGACATAATGTTTTCTAATACCGTTTCATTCAATAGATCTCGATCTATCGACATTGATAAAGCTCTGCGAACTCTCACATCATCAAGCGGAGCTTTGGTGGTATTCACCATGTAAAAGTAGCTACTTAAATAGGGAGCAATAACGATGGTATCTGGATCTTCATTCAGATATACCGGCACTTTATCCAGCGGCACATCTTCAGTCCGGTGTATTAAGCCATCACGAAACATGCGCTCCTCAGTGATTAAATTATCGGTGGGATAAAAAACGATAGCATTTAACTTGACCGTATTCATATCCCAATAATTATTACTTTTCTCAACTCTTATTTGGGAATTGATTCTCCATTCGTCCAACTGAAATGGCCCATTGGAAACAATATTTCCTTCTCTAGACCACTGTGACAGTTGGTCTGTATAACTTCCAAAAGCTTCGACAGTTGCTCGATGTACAGGGTAAGTACTGTAGTGATCCATCAGTTGAAGAAAGTACGGAGTGGGTGCTCTTAATTGTACCTCCAGTGTCAGAGGGTCAATGACTTTTACTCCCACCTGGCTAAAATCAGAAATTCTACCAGTGTTATAGTCCTCTGCATTGGCAACAGGATAGAGCATGTAGGAATATTCAGACGCTAGCGCCGGCGTGAGGATTCTCTCCCAGGACCAGCGGAAATCTTCCGCAGTGACCGAATCACCATTACTCCAAAGAGCGTCAGGTCTTATATAAAAAGTATAGGTTAATCCGTCGTCGCTAATATCCCAGCTTTCAGCAACGCCCGGCTCAGGTTCAAGCGTATATGGATTTTTAGTCAACAGGCCTTCGAAAAGAGCTGTAATAACATGATGTTCTGGTACGCCAGTGGCAATATGGGGATCAATTGTTTGAGGTTCAGTACCATTGCCAAAATGCAAAACTCCGTCTATTGTTCCTTGCTCAACTCGACTTAAACTTGAATCTCCTCCGCAAGCGCTGAGTAAAAGACAAAATAGTAAAATAAAGCAATTATCACGAGTTAATTTCATTAGCTAGTTCCGCTCCTAAACCTTATTGTTTGTAAACGACAAGCACGAATATCTCAGGGATTCAGCATAGATTCAAATAAATTATACGAATTTTGCAGAAGCTTCAAAATACAAGAACTACCGCTCTATATCAGCATCAAGCTGAACACCACTCATATAAGCGCTAAAGTCAGATGTTGCCGTCGTCTGCATGAGATAGTTTTGTAAAGCCAGTTGATTTTCTTCAGACATTTCTTCCAAAGAACCTGGAATTACTTCCTGTAGCTCCACGATAACATAGTCGCCAGAAGATAACTGCTGCCCTTGAAATATAGACTGTTCATCGGGTTTGGAAAGTGAAAATATAATTTGCATAAGTTCCGGATTCAGGCCTGGACTGGTTCGGCTCAAATTTTGCCCTCCATCCCATTCTAAGCCCTGAACCGCCAACAGGGCATCTATATTTTGATCATTATTCAAATTATTAAGAAGCGTTTCACCCAGTGAGGCAGCTTCTTCTTCAGCTTTCTGCATTCTAATAGTGCTTTCTATTTCACCTCTAACTTCTGCCAGGGTTTTTAATTCTGGCTCCCGATATTCGAGCAACCTGATGACCACGCTACGCGACTCATCAAGAGCAATTAATTCACTGTTAAGCCCTGCTCTAACATCAGAGCTAAATGCAGCATCAATTACTGCGCTTTCAGCTGCAATGCCAACGCCTCCAGCACTATCAAATAATTCTGTAGTTTGGATATCCAAGCTTAATATATCAGATGGTTCCTGCAGATCTACAGATTCAAAACTTAAATTATTAAGCTCTTCAGCACGAGAAATATAGAGCTCATCAGCAGTCTGATCCTGCAGCTCTCTTACAATTCTATCTCGGCTTTCTTCAAGACTCGGTGCTTCATCCTCATTTAGTTCAGTCAGTTTAATTAAATGAACACCAAATTGAGTTCGTACAGGTTCTGACACTTCATTCAGCTCAAGCCTGCTTAAGGCTGATTCAAATTCTTCAGCAAAAGTCTCTCCAGTAGTATAGCCAACATCACCACCAAAGGATGCAGATCCAGTATCGTTCGAAAATTCTGCGGCCAGATCCTCAAAACTCTCTCCAGAATCTAAGCGCGCTTTTATTGCTAAAGCCTGTTCAGTTGCTGCTTCTATTTCATTGGCAGCCGCCTGAAAAAGAATATGTGAAGCTCGTCTTTCGGTTTGGGCTTGCAATGAACTTATTTCAATGTCGTATTGCGCTTGAATTTGCTCAGCAGTGACGTCAATTTCAGCTAATAAATCATTCTTGTTCAATTCAAGATACTCTATGGAAACACGTTCCTCTTGCATAAATAGTGCAGAGTTTGCATCGTAATACTGTGAAATCTCATCTTCACTGGCTTCTTCGGTCTGCGCAAGATTGGCTGCACTAATATTGACATAACGAAAATTTCGCTTTTCTTCATTAATTCGAGCCAGGATTTCTAATTCTCTGGGAGTAGCAAAGCTGGAAGTAGAATAAGCCGTAAGCATCTGGTTAAGTAAACCTTGCTGCTGCAGCGATGCTCTATATGAAGCAGGGGTCAAACCAAAACTGGCCAGTAAAACTCTTGCTCTTTCATTGTTAAAAACTCCGTCAACTTGAAAATCTGGTGTGCTGGCTATATCTCGGTCCAGAGCGGCGGATGAAACAGTCATGCCATTTTCTAGTGCCGTTTGAATTAAGAGCTCTCGTTCAACTAGATTATTAATAGCCTGCTCTCTAAACTGCGTAGTATCAATTGACGAGATATCAATTTGTGCGCCAAGAGAAGATAATAAATCCTGAGTGATTCGCTGAGCTTCACTTTCGATTGCAACCTCATCAATATCAACACCGTTAACGGATACTGATGATCCCGTATTGACATATGTAACGAGGCTATCCAAGCCAAAGATTGCAAAAATAAAGACAATAAAACCAACAAATATTTTTGCTAGAAAACCTTGAGAATTATTTCGTATAGTCTGTAGCATGAGTAATCTTATCTCTTGGGCTAAATGATTAATCTTATTTTTTCTGGAATATCAATTCTGATGTTCATAAAACGATATTTTTAAGGTGTTTGTGACGTATTTATAACGTAAAGAGGCGCATCAAAGATGCGCCCCTTTATTCGTGCTATGTTAACGCTATAGATTATTCAATCTTCTATATAGCCATATAGCTGTTTTATTAAGAATTCACAGAATCTTTTAATGCTTTTCCAGCTTTAAAAGAAGGGACTCTTGCTGCAGCAATTTGAATTGGAGCACCAGTCTGTGGGTTACGCCCAGTTCGAGCGGCACGATCTTTTACATTAAATGAGCCAAAACCTACTAAAGCAACAGAATCACCCGCTTTCAAAGCTCCTGTGATTGATTCTGTCATTGCATCAATTGCACGCGCTGCTGCGGCTTTTGGTAAATCGGCACTCTCGGCTACTGCATCTATTAGTTCTGATTTATTCACATTATCACCCTTCTCTTAGTTTTAAATTAAAGTTAATAGGAAATCTTTCTTACAAACTTACAAATACAAATAAAAAAACTGCAACTTTAAATTACGAATTTATTATTGTTGTAAATTACATTTCATCGACTATCAAACAGCTAAAGAAACTTACTTTAAAAGAACTTTTATCTCAGAATCTTTGCTGCTTCCTAGCATAAAGACTTTATACCAACTGTAGAAAGTTAATGTCAAGAAATACACTGTAATTAATGAGTATTTATCTCTTTTTTACTTACATTCTTGATTTCGTTCTCTTTTGTCTCTGTTGAAGCTTTTTCTATGGCCTCAGTTTTATTTTCAGTAATCGGCTCTGGCAAATATTGTAATGCTATTTCTAAAACTTCATCAATCCATTTAACCGGTTTTATGCTTAAGTCTGCTTTAATGTTATCTGGAATTTCTTTCAAATCCCTTTCATTTTCTTTAGGGATAATAATCGTTTTTATATCACCACGATGAGCCGCTAAAAGTTTTTCTTTTAGCCCTCCAATCGGAAGGACCTGACCACGTAAAGTAATTTCTCCAGTCATTGCTACATCTTTGCGAACAGGCACGCCTGTTAGTACAGAGACAATAGCTGTACACATGCCTATACCAGCACTAGGCCCATCTTTAGGGGTTGCGCCTTCAGGAACATGAACGTGTAAGTCTTTAATTTCATGAAAGTTATCTTCTATACCCAGTGCATTCGCACGACTTCTAACTACCGTAAGAGCGGCCTGTATGGACTCCTGCATGACATCGCCTAAAGAGCCTGTCATAGTCACTTTGCCTTTACCTGATGTAGCAACAGCTTCAATCGTTAATAACTCTCCACCCACTTGAGTCCAGGCAAGACCATTGACTTGACCGATCACATCTTCTTTGTCGGCTTTACCAAAGTCGAATTTTTGTACACCGGCATAATGCTCAAGAGCTGCTGAATCGATGCTGGAGATTGTTGCTTTCTTTGATTTAGGTGTTTTCTTGCCCGTCTCATCTTTTGTTATTGCTTTTTCTTTAACAACTTTTCGGCAAATTTTGGCTATCTCTCTTTCCAGTCCCCTAACACCAGCTTCACGTGTATAGTGTCTAATAAGATCAAGCAGCGCCTGGTCAGGGAAATCAATTTCTTCTTCTTCTAAACCGTTGTTAGTTCGTTGTTTTGGAACGAGATATCGACTAGCTATATTGAGTTTCTCTTCTTCTGTATAGCCCGGCAGTCGAATTATTTCCATACGGTCAAGTAAAGGACCAGGAATATTCATTGAGTTAGAGGTGCAAATAAACATCACATCACTCAAGTCATAATCCACTTCCAGATAATGATCGTTGAAGCTATGATTTTGCTCTGGATCTAACACTTCCAGCAATGCAGAAGCAGGATCGCCACGATGATCCATACCCATTTTGTCTACCTCATCCAGAAGCACCAGCGGGTTTTTAACTCCCACCTTGGCAAGTTTTTGGAGCACTTTACCAGGCAGTGAACCAATGTAGGTTCGGCGATGTCCTCGGATTTCCGCTTCATCTCTTACGCCACCCAAAGCCATCCTCAGGAACTTTCTCCCTGTCGCCCTGGCAATAGACTCACCAAGAGAAGTTTTACCGACACCAGGTGGACCTACCAGACAAAGAATCGGTCCTTTGAGCTTCTTAACTCGTTGCTGCACAGCAAGATACTCAAGAATACGTTCTTTAACTTCTTTTAAACCATAATGGTCGGCTTCTAAAATTTCTTCTGCTTTGTTGAGATCCGCACGAATTTTACTTTTCTTTTTCCATGGGATATTGATCATCCAATCAAGGTAGGTTCTAACAACAGAGGCTTCAGATGACATCGGAGACATCATTTTAAGCTTATTTAACTCAGCACTGGCCTTGTCCTTAGCTTCTTTTGACATGCCAGCTTCTTCAATTTTCTTTGCCAGCTCTTCAGCCTCATTCGGGACATCATCTAACTCGCCCATTTCTTTCTGAATAGCCTTCATTTGTTCGTTGAGATAATACTCGCGCTGGCTTTTTTCCATTTGCTTCTTAACGCGTCCACGAATGCGTTTTTCTACCTGGAAAACATCAATTTCAGCTTCAATTAGAGCCATAAGATGTTCAATTCGAGGCTTCATCTTGGCAAGTTCAAGAATGTTTTGCTTTTCTTCCAATTGCAAAGACATATGAGTAGCAATGGTATCTACGAGGCGACTAGGATCATCGATACTCGTAATTGAAGTCATCACTTCAGGAGATATTTTTTTACTTAATTGCACATATTGATCGAACTGTGAAAGCAAGGATCGCACTAGAATATCCGTATCCTTTTCTTCCATCACACTGCCGCTCATGGAGCTGACTTCAGCAGTATAAAAATCTTCATTAAAATGCAATTGCTTGATCTTTACTCTTTCAACACCTTCTACCAATACTTTAACGGTGCCGTCGTTCACATGCATTAGCTGCAAAACTGAAGCTAGCGTCCCAATGGTGAAAATGTCTTGCTTGCCTGGGTCGTCTTCAGCATGTTTCTTTTGAGCCGCCAAAACAACTCGCTTACCAGTATCCATAGCTGCTTTTAAAGCCGCAATAGACTTATCTCGAGCGACGAACAGGGGATGTACTATTTGTGGGTATACAACAACGCCACGCAGGGGAAGAAATGGCAATTGGTTATTGATAACTGGTTGTTTCTCGGTGTCCATATTTCCTTCTTTATCTGAACTCAGTACTAAGTGTTAATTCAAAAAGCATGATTTGTGTATTAACGATATTAATACGAACATTGCAGCCTTTTAGATGCTTTCAGCAGATAACTGCAAGCTTTTATATGCAATATTATGTGTCTTTGCTGGCAGTTTTGTTCGTTATATCTTCATCAATCGACTCATACATCAAGAGTGGATCAGACTCACCATTTATAACGGCTTCATCTATTACCACTTTAGTCACATCACTTTGTGATGGAATGTTATACATAGTATCCAAAAGCACTGCTTCCATAATTGATCGTAAACCACGAGCACCAGTTTTTCGTTCCTGTGCTTTGCGAGAAATAGCTTTTAAAGCGTCAGTGCGAAACTGGATTTCAACACCTTCCATTTCAAACAGCTTCGAATACTGTTTGGTTAAAGAATTTTTGGGTTCGGTCAATATCTTAATTAAAGCGTGCTCATCAAGCTCATTAAGCGTCGCTATCATAGGAAGACGGCCAACAAACTCTGGAATAAGGCCATATTTCACGAGATCTTCTGGCTCGACATCCTGCAAGGCTTCACCCACATTGGTTTGCTGTTCTACACTGCGCATTTGTGCAGAGAAACCAATACCGCTTTTATCTGAACGATCTCTAATAATTTTATCCAATCCTGCAAATGCACCACCACAAATAAACAGGATGTTAGATGTGTCTACCTGCAGAAACTCTTGTTGAGGATGCTTGCGCCCACCTTGTGGTGGAACAGAAGCGACAGTTCCTTCAATTAATTTTAGTAAGGCTTGCTGTACACCTTCTCCCGACACGTCTCGAGTAATTGAGGGATTGTCAGACTTACGGGCAATTTTATCGATCTCATCTATATAGACGATGCCTATTTGAGCTTTGTCGACGTCGTAATCACATTTCTGCAATAGTTTCTGGATGATATTTTCAACGTCTTCACCCACATAACCCGCTTCAGTCAAAGTGGTTGCATCGGCGATAGTGAAAGGAACATCGAGTAGACGTGCCAGAGTTTCTGCCAGTAATGTTTTACCGGTTCCAGTAGGACCAATAATCAGAATATTACTCTTGCTCAGTTCTACGCCATCTTCTTCTGCCTGAAAATTCAGACGCTTATAATGATTGTAGACAGCAACAGCTAAAGTCTTTTTAGCTTTATCCTGGCCAATGACATATTCGTCTAGAGTGTTTCGGATTTCTTCAGGGCTCGGCAAATGACGCTGTTCTGAATCATCAGTCTTTTCTTGTATCTCTTCACGAATGATGTCGTTACAAAGATCAACACATTCATCACATACAAAAACTGAAGGGCCGGCGATGAGCTTTCTTACCTCATGCTGACTTTTTCCACAAAAAGAACAGTAAAGTAATTTACCTGAATCATCTTTGCTGTTTTTATCTGACATCTGAAGGCTCCGTTAATAATCGAATGAAGAGCATATCAGGGATACAACCCCTCACGATAAGATGAAGGTATTTGATAGATATTACAAGCCCTGTAGAGATATTTTTAATCTTCCTTGATCTCTGTCGAAATAGCTCTTTTTGAGAGGACTTCGTCAATGAGACCATAGCTGAGTGCATCCTCAGCATCCATGAAATTATCTCTTTCTGTGTCCAGACTAATCTTCTCAATACTTTGACCGGTATGTTCTGCCATGAGTTTATTGAGTTTTTCACGGATTTTTAATATTTCCTGAGCATGAATATGTATATCTGATGCTTGTCCCTGATAACCACCACTTGGCTGATGAATCATGACTCTGGAGTTTGGCAATGCATAGCGTTTGCCCTTAGTTCCGCCTGCCAGTAGAAAAGCCCCCATACTTGCAGCCTGGCCAACACACATAGTGCTAACATCTGGCTTTATGAATTGCATGGTGTCATAAATTGACATCCCTGCTGTGACTGACCCGCCAGGAGAGTTTATATAAAAGTGAATATCTTTATCCGGGTTTTCTGATTCAAGAAACAAAAGCTGTGCAACAATGAGGTTGGCCATATGGTCTTCCACCGGACCAACCATAAAAATAACTCTTTCCTTGAGAAGCCTTGAGTAGATATCGTATGAACGCTCACCTCTAGCAGTCTGTTCAACGACCATCGGTACCAGGGTCGATGTTTCTATTAGGCTACTGTCTCTTTCTGCGTTTGAGTCACTCATTAATTAGTCTCGCTATTGTGGCTTCACTAAGAAGCATTATTCTATTTGCTTCTATTTACTTGCTTACATTGCTGATCTTTACTTAATACTGTTTTCTTAAAAGTTAGGGCTAATCCTTAGATTCCGATTCATCCGACTCTACGGCTGTTTCCTTAGCAGACTTTGCATCTTCGGCTTTCTTACCGGCTTTTTTTGCTGGTTTTTGTTCAGGCTTCTCAACGGGTTTTAATGCTTCTTCATAACTCGTTTCTTTTTCAGTGACCTGAGCTTTATCTAATATTAGGTCAATAACAGTTTCTTCAAGTGCAAGACCTTCGATTTGTTGTAATTGCTCATTGTCGCCATAGTACCAGGCAATCACTTCTTCAGGATTTTCATAGCCCGCTGCAAGCTCTTCAATGATACTTTTCACTTTTGCAGGGCTAGCCTTAAGCTCGTTTTGTTGAATGATTTCATTAATGATCATTCCTATAGAAACTCTTTGCTCCGCTTGAGCCTGGAACATCTCGGCGGGCAGTAGTGATGGATCTATATTTTGACTTCCACCGCCATAGCGCTGAATAGTTTGCTGACGTAGATTATCTATTTCAGTTTCTACAACCGACTTAGGTAAGGTGACTGGAATAGCTTCTAGCAGTGCATCCAGTACTTGCTGCTTGACGTTATTCTTAACTGCATTATCCAATTCACGGGTCATATTTTGTTTAACTTCATCCCTGAAAGCGTCTACTCCACCTTCTTTGACCTCAAAAGACTTAAAAAACTCCTCATCCAGTTCTGGCAAGTGAACTTCGGAAACAGAGTTGATTTTCACATCAAAGACACAGTCTTTTCCGGCTAAATCTTCCTTGTGATAATCTTTTGGAAATTTAAGCTTTAATTGTTTATCTTCACCTTCTTTGGCACCCAGCAAGCCATCTTCAAACCCAGGAATCATGGTGTTTGAGCCTAGAATTAAAGAGCTGCCTTTAGCAGACCCTCCTTCGAATTCTTCCCCTTCAATAGAGCCTGTAAAATCAATATTCAACTGGTCATCTTTTTTGGCTGCTCGATCCACCTTGTGGTAGTGCTTTCTTTGTTCTCGCAAGGTCTCAATCATATTGTCGATATCTTTCTCGACAATTTCAGCTTGACGTTTCTCTACCTTGATTTCAGAAAAATCACTTAGAGTAATTTCTGGATACACTTCAAAGGTGGCAGTGAACGCTAAGTTCTCGCCCTCTTTCATGTTTGTAGCTTCTATTTTAGGTTGGCCTGCAGGTCTGACTTTCTCCTGAGACAAAGCTTCATAATAGGACTGGTTCATGACATCACCCAATACTTCCTGGCGCATGCTTTTACCAAAGCGACTTTTAATAACACTAATAGGGACTTTCCCTTTACGGAAACCCTTCATCTGGAAAGTTTTTGCAGTTTCAGCCAAACGCCTTTGCACTTGCTCATCAATTGTTTCAGCAGGCACTTCAATAGTTAATCTACGCTCTAAATCGGACAGCGTCTCAAGGGAAACTTGCATTTATAAACCTCAAATATGGAAAGCAGAGAATATGGATGATGGAGCTAAAATAATATAATAAAAATCAGCAGCTTATTAAACCTAGCCAGCTGGCAGTGGCGGATTGTGCCATAGCCCCAAAACACTTTCAACAGTTAAAGTCAGTGGTGGATTTTTGAGGTTTTTATCCTTATAAATTCTTCAATCAAAATCCGTTTTTATAAAAATAAATAAATATTTTTTTATAAAAAACTAAGTCCTTAAACAACAAGTATTTTTTCCTGATTGTGTAGCAGTCATCATTTGAATAAAGCCAAAAATTTGAACTTTTTATACTATTAATTAATTTAGCTAAGTAATTGAAAGCACATAAAATTTAAAAGCATGATAACCTAATAATGCACTCTACCTATCTGATTTAAAAGGCTTTATTTTGATTTGCTAAAGAGAGCTCATAAACAAGCATGTCAAAAAACTGGCACACTTTTTGCCCTATTTATTCTCTCAAACTGTCCTTATATCTTGACCGCACTCGCTAGTTCAAGATGAATCCAGAACTTCGGTTCTTTCGGTTCATATATATAAAATATAAACTAATTTGTCTTGGACTAGCGAAGACCAACTACCATACCTACCCTGCTTCGACTTCCAGATAACATCTCGCTTTACCGCCCTGCTATTGAACTTTAGATAGTCTGTTTAAATAAGCTCAAATAACTTCTTTTCCTAAAGGTTTAAAGCTTATTAACAATTGAGGTAAAAGAGTCAGCGCACCAGTTAAGGCAATAAACATGGCCAAACTTGTCAGCAGACCAAAATAAATAGTCGGTATGAAATTTGAAAAAACCAAAATGGAAAAACCCACAATAATTGTGAAACTGGTGTAGTACATAGCCTGGCCAATGCTGCTATGACAGTACTTCATTGTCTCAAGGTAGTTCTGGTGTTGAGGGAAGTAAACTTTGAAGCGATGAATATAGTGAATGGTGTTATCAACACCTATTCCAACTGAAATTGCAGCAATGGTTATTGTCATCATATCAAGCGGAATATTGAGCCAGCCCATCAAACCCAATACCGATGATGCTGCAAGTATATTGGGCAATATTCCTAAAATAGCTAGCTTGACTGACCTGAATAGAATAATGAACATAATAAAAATAACGGCTAGCACCAGACTAAGTGTAAGAATTTGAGAGTCAAACAAACTCAGCAACATATTGTTATACAAGACAAAAATTCCTGTTAACAGCACTTGGTCTTCACTTAGCCCAAATTCCTGCTGCAAGCCTTCTCTGATGTCTATCAACAACTCATTTCTTACCAAATCAGGATTGGTCTCAAGTACTCTGATAGAAAATCTGACCTGATCATTTTCGATTGAGACATAAGGAGTAATCAAAGCATCTTTATAATCTTGCGGAATCAAGCCATAAAGGACAGCCAATTCGAGATTATCCAAGGGTTCACCATCGTTTAGCTCATAGACAACCTGAAGAATCGTGCCCAAGGAAAGAATTTTCCCAGTCTCAGGCAACTCGTCTAGATAGTTGTGTATTGCTAGTATTAATTCCATCTTATCGGTGGTAAACCAATATGCCTGCTCATCTTCTTCATCGAAATCTTCCTCAAAAAAGAACTCATCTTCCTCAAAAAAATCATCGCTAAGCAATTCATCTTCCATCTCATCAGCAGATGCGGTGATGATAATAGGCTCAGAACCTTCCTCAGGGTATAAATTGATAATGACGTCAAGTGGTGTCGTCCCACCCATGTTCTGATCTATAGAAACCATGCCCTGATATATTTCAGTGCTCTCATCAAAATAATCAATAAAACTGTTTTCCACCTCTAAACGATTCATGCCAATCACACTAAAGACAAACAGCACAACAGAAACCCCTAATATAGTGCTGCCAAAGCGTGAAGTGAGAGCTGCCATATATGGCGTGGCATCAACAAAGCGTTTACCGGATGATGACTTGTTAGCAGCCATTAAGCTCATTAATGCCGGAAAAACTAAAAAAGTCAGCAGAAATGCAAAAGCAACCCCCATTACCATCATTAAACCGAAATTGATAATTGGCGGAATATCGCTGATCACCAGGGATCCAAAGGCCACAATCGTCGTCAAACAAGTATAGGCACATGGTTTAACCATATTCTGTAAAGTCTTTTGAATACGATCTTTGTGTGACATATCAGGATCCATACTTTCCAATTCCCGATAACGCACAATAAGATGCACATTCAAGGAAATCGTGATGATTAACAATAGTGAAATAAAGTTTGATGAAATAACGGTCACTGGCCAGTCTAGAAGTCCCAATAGACCAACAATACAAATGGCAGTTACTGCACATGAGGTTAAAGGAATGCCTATATAGCGAACTTTTCTGAATAAATACCCCAAAGTAACAATGATAAATAACAAAATTGCCAGTCCAAATGTTTGCAGGTCATTTTGTACAAAGGTAATCAGATCGTCCGCTATCATCGGCACACCCCCCATAACGATAACCGCATCAGAACGATATTTGTCTAGAATGGACCGAATCTCGGCGATATCATTATGCTGATTGATATCAGCAGTTGTATTCAGCTCACGATATTCAATTTCTAAATTAAGCAATTCATCTTGTTGTTGCTGATTTCGTTCATTTGCAGGAATAGCTCTTAAAGTTGCTCGCTGCGCCGCGACCTCATCCAATTCTGGTGTGTCAGCAAAATTAACTATCAATGCCGTGGTTTCTGCATCTGCACTGAGCAGGACATCACGATAGGCAACGCTGCTGGACAAATCATCTCTGGCTGCTTGAAGATCTATATCCGGGTCATTAAGCGTTTTAATATTGTCAGCAAGTTCTGTCAGTGGCACATCCGCCACTTTGAGCAGAGGAACACTAAAGATACTGTCAACTGAGCGAACTCTCTCCATTAGCTCCAGTTCATCTTTGAGGGCTCTTAATTTCGCCAGGCTGGACTCTTCAAATAATGGAGCACTCGGATTGTAGGAAATAAATACAAAATTACTCGTGTTATAGCGATCGTTGTTTTGGCGAGCAAGCTCAAGGTCTGCATCACCCTCTACAACCAGGGTATCGGACGATGCATCCAGACGAAAATATTGCGTAAACCAAGCAAGAGACAGCGTCACTAGAAAAACCAGAAACAAAGAAGTTTTTGGCTTTTTCAAAACCAGTTGCAGATAAAAAATAATCATGGTGTATTGACCCGGGAAAGCATCATAAAAATTAAGCGGCGAATTATAGCTTAAGCTTGCTTCAATTACTTAATATACTCAATAATTCATGTGCTTAGATCATATTAATAAATAGTAATAGAATTCAGTATTCACTTGGGTTTAGTCAGAAATTCAGGATAATGGCACGAAGATAGTAAACAATCTGGGATCAAACTCTTAGTTTTGCTTTAAATTATAAAATTCCATGTTTAAAACGACCTCTATAATGAAACGTATATATATATATATATATATATATATCTATTTTATTTTTGGCTCTCCAACTAGGACATATAGGCAGCACTAATGCAGCCGAGTCTCAAGCTGAATTAGTCGCTCAGATGAATACCTTAATAGAAATGGGCCGTTACCAAGAAGCCTACGTACTGGGTCAAACGGGTCTTTTTGATTACGAAGGTGAAGCTAGTTTTGATTTTGCCTATAGTCTGGCGGCCCTAGAATCTGGCCGCCCCGATGAAGCAGTCTTCGCTTTTGAAAGGATTGCATACAATAACACTGGGCAGCAGCGAGTAAGGCTGGAGCTGGCACGGGCTTATTTTCTTAGTGAAAACTATGCGGCCGCAGAAACACTTTTCAATGAAGTTCTGGCAACTAATCCAACCCAGAATGTCAGGACCAATATACAAGCCTTTCTTTAGTTGATTGATCAGGCTCAAAGCTCCTTCGATAGTATTTTAAATTTTAGTGCAGGAATAAATGTAGGCACAGACAGCAATATCAATAGTGCTACAGAGCTTGGTGTCATCGACACTCCCATCGGCGATGTAACTCTGAGTCAGGGAGGGCAGGCAATTGACAACCCCTTTACCGCATAAACTGGCAATATTAGCTATACCCGCCCTATTGATAACAATCGCAGCATTACTGCCCAAGCAAATTACAACCTGCGCAATAATCACAATAGCGATCAGTTTGATTTAACAATCTGGTCTGGGCAAGTTGGATATAATTGGGGCTTAAACTCTAACCTGCGTTATTCTCACGCTGTACGTTTGCAATTAGTTGAGCTAGACAAAAACAAATTTCAGAGCAGCGCCACCTTTCTCAACTCTATCCAACGCATTGGCAATAATGGCTGGTCACAATCCTTAACTGGCGCATATACCATGGTTCGCTATGCTACCGGACAAAATCCCAATGCTAATTTGCGTGATATAAATCAGGTCCTGCTTTCCGGTGTCATTACAAAATCAAACAACAGACATCAGATTAGCGGCAGCATATTTTATGGTGATGACAGCATACAAAATGCTATCGGTAAAAATAATGAAACCCAATTTTTGGGGATTGCCTTGGCTGACCAGTATTTATTACGACCAAGACATATGTTGTATGGCAGATTATCCTTGCAGGCAAATGATCATCAGGCAAATGATCCAATTTTTAACATCAAACGGGATAACGAAACATTTTCCGCATCGCTAGGATGGATTTGGCAACTTAATTCAAATCTAACCCTGACGACTGATTACACCTACTCCGATAATGAAAGTAATATCGATCTCTACAGCTGGGACAGAAACAGAGTGCAAACTGGCTTGAGAATTTTGTTTTAGACTGACATCAGCTAAGCTAATTTACGTTTACCCTTAATCTTCTTCTTTGAAATCCAGAGAGGCGGAATTTATACAATAACGCAGACCTTCCGGGCCCGGACCATCGGGAAAAACATGACCTAGGTGAGCATCACATTGAGCACATAACACTTCGGTCCTGGATCTGCCCAGACTATCATCATGCTCCTCTGCGATATGAGCTTCCAGCAAAGGCTTAGTAAAACTAGGCCAGCCAGATCCGGAGTCATATTTTTTATCAGATTCAAATAGCGATAAACCGCAACAGCGACACAGATACTCACCCTTTTTATGGTTATCCAGATACTTACCGGTAAAAGGTCTTTCAGTCGCTTTCTGGCGAGTGATTTGATACTCATCCGGAGTTAGGGACTGCTTCCACTCTTCTTCAGTCTTGCTTATTTTTTTCATAAAAAACCTTTTCAATTTTTTTGTTAAGGGCCTGTTTGTTACTTATGCCTTATAGGATGGTGTTTAAGGGTACGTTTAAGTACAATTCGCAACCCCTTATTCAAGCGTAAACAATGATCAGTATAATCTGTCTGTTAGCATGACTAAAGCAATAGACAACAAGTGGTGGCACAAATGCATGCAATTAAGCAATCTGACAAGCTAAAACATGTCTGCTATGAAATCAGAGGCCTGGCCCTGCAAGCAGCCAAACAGCTTGAGGAAGAAGGCCATAAGATTATCAAACTAAACATTGGTAATCCTGGCGCTTTTGATTTCGATGCTCCGGATGAAATCCTGCAAGATGTTATCTACAACTTAAGTGAAGCTCAGGCTTATTCTGACTCAAAAGGTTTATTTTCCGCGCGCAAAGCCATAATGCATGAAACTCAACGTATCAATATTAAAGACGTTGAAATAAATGATATTTATCTTGGCAACGGCGTTAGTGAGCTCATTGTAATGTCAATGCAGGCTCTATTGAACAATGATGATGAAGTACTGATCCCTGCCCCCGATTATCCTTTATGGACAGCTGCGGTCAGCCTTAGTGGTGGCAAACCAATTCACTATATTTGTGACGAAGAGGCCAATTGGTTTCCTGACATTGAAGATATACGGAGTAAAATTACAGCGCGCACTAAAGCCTTAGTTATCATCAATCCAAACAATCCGACCGGCGCTGTTTATAGTCGGGAGCTTTTACAAGAAATTATAAAACTAGCTCGCGAACACGAGTTAATTCTTTTTGCCGATGAGATATATGACAAAATTCTATACGACGACGCGAAGCATATTCCTCTGGCCTCACTTTGCGAAGACCTTTTAATTCTGACTTTCAATGGCCTCTCAAAAAATTATCGTTTAGCGGGTTTTCGTGCAGGCTGGATGATTGTTAGTGGTAACAAATCAATTGCTACTGACTATCTGGAAGGTCTGGAGATATTATCCAATATGCGCCTATGCTCAAATGTTCCGGCTCAATTAGCCATTCAAACGGCACTGGGAGGCTACCAAAGCATTAATGAATTAATAGTGCCTGGCGGAAGACTTCGTGATCAGCGCGATTTGGCCTATCAAATGCTGAATGCGATTCCTGGAGTGAGCTGTACGCTGCCTAAAGGGGCTATTTATATATTCCCCAAACTTGACCCCAAAAAATTCAGTATTAAGAGTGATGAAAAATTGATTTTGGAATTTTTACTACAAGAAAAAGTATTAATGGTACAAGGCAGTGGCTTTAATGTGCCTGATAAACAACATTTCAGAATAGTTTTTCTACCTAGAGAAGATGTCTTGACAGATTCACTTAACAAGCTAACTCGCTTTTTAAGTAAATATTCGCAAGCTTAGTTAAAACCCAGGCTATGTAATACTTTTTTTGCAGCTGCTGTGAAACCAGTTTCGCCCAAACAAAAATATTGAAACTCTCTGCGCAAAGAATAATTTTTTCGTAGTTCATCAAAGTTTGTTGCAGGTGCTTTTAGCATTAACTGCAGCATCTTTTCATGGTCAGAAGAAATATCGTAAGCCGTCAAAATGGTTTTGTTTATTTGTTGCAGTTCTGATTGGCAATCACCGGGTGCTTTTAATATTTTTTTATCTTCATCAATCGGATAAGCCGCTACCTTGTCCATGTTAAAGAAATCGACAAAAGCCTTATAGATTTGCGCGCTACCCTGCTCTTTACCTTCATAGCTATAGCCTGCAATATGAAAAGTACCAATATCAACTTTTCCCAGCAAAGGCATATGAAAATCTGGTTCGTTTTCCCAAACGTCCAACACGCATTTCCATGATTGTTTCTGATATTCTGAATCTAGCGCCTTGTTATCAAATACTGCTCCTCTGGATGTGTTTATGATGACGCTGTCTTTCCTCAAAGATTGAAGTACAGTTTTATCAAACATATGCCAGGTTGGATATAAGCCCTTAGTTGTTAGTGGCGTATGCACAGTAATGACATCCTGTTTAAGGATTGTTTCAAACGAGACAAATTTTTCACTAAAAGGGTGACTCTCCTTCAGATAGGGGTCATAGATAGCAAAATCAATACCCAGCTTATTTAAATACTGTGCTAACAGACCTCCAACATTGCCTGCACCGACAATACCGATACTTAACTTACGCCAATCAAAAATATATTTTTCAGAAAGAAAAGCCAAACTGGCAAAAACATACTGAACGACAGAATTAGCATTAGAGCCGGGAGCATGGGAAAAATGGATATTCTTTCGCGCTAGAAAATCCTGATCTACATGATCTATACCACTGGTTGCACTAGCAATAAATGTAATGTTTGAATTCTCAAGTAAAGCTTCGTTAATGACTGAAACAGACCTTATCAGCAATGCGTCAGCGGCTTGAACTTTTTCCACTGACAGTGAACGTCCGGATACTCGAGTGACCTGAGCAATGCGATCGAAATATTCAAGGCCGCTAATATTTTCATCAGCCACAACTTGTACTATGGATTTACTCATTCAAGGGGCTTTTTAATTTAAGGGCAGAACAAAATCTTTTATGTCTCATTGGAAGATTCAGCTTTCACAATAACAAAAATAAATTCCTTATCTTCGGTCTTGCTCTCTAATAATTCATGACCGAGGAAGTGGCAAAATTTTGGAATATCTCGAGTCGTTGAGGGATCTGTTGCTATTACGGTTACCTTTTCGCCTGCTTTGATGTCACGTATTTTTTTATGCAGTAGCATGACAGGCTCTGGACAAAACAGGCCACGGGCATCAAGGGTGTAAGTATAATCTTTGCTGTCTGGTGTCTGAGTCATCTTGATGTCGTATTTCTTGCTCGCAATACTTTTTTTAACAGTGTTTTATTTAGATTAGTGTTTACTAGTTCTTATTGTTTTTTTTCTGGTTCTTCCATGTTCCAGTTATTTCTTTATTAGTTTCTTTTGACGATATTGCAGGTGCTGCTTTCTACATCATAGTCTATGAAAACCCTGTCCTTTTCTAACTGCGTCATTACATGCTTCACTTTATCCTCAAGACTGTAATCGTGATATCCATAATCTGTTCCCTCACGGCTAACAAACTCTTCGATAAGATTGTTGAGAGTTGTTTTATCCAGTTCTTTAAAAGGAATTTCCACAGAAATTAAAAAAGGTTAACAGCATCCAATCGCGTATAAAGCTCGCGCTCTAATTGTTTTGACTCTCTTCGGTCGACCTCAAGATTTTTAAAATCAAAAAGGCTGGTATCAGCCAAATGAGATGGAGCAACATTTGTAATACTTTTAAATAATACATCCAGTCGCCCTGGAAATTGTTTTTCCCAGCCATTTAGCATTTTCTTAATTTCCTGACGTTGACTGTTCTCCTGATTGCCACACAAACTACAAGGAATGATTGGGAATTGCCTAAACTTAGCAAATTCGGCAATTTCACTTTCCCTGCAATAAGCCAATGGCCTGATAACAATATGCTTCTTATCATCACTCAGCAATTTGGGAGGCATGGCTTTTAATTTTCCGCCAAAAAACATGTTTAAAAACAAGGTTTCCATTATGTCATTTCGGTGATGGCCCAGGGCAATTTTTGTCGCGCCTATTGTCTCAGCATATGAGTATAAATTTCCTCGCCTTAAGCGCGAGCATAAGCCACAGTAACTTTTACCTTCAGCAGTCTTTTCAACCACAACCGAATAGGTATCCTGTTCTATAATATGGTAATCAACCTGAATAGACTTCAGGTATTCCGGCAGGACATGCTCAGGGAAACCGGGCTGCTTTTGATCCATATTGACCGCATGGATAGAAAATTTAATTGGAGCATGCTTTTGTAAATTCAAAAGAATATCCAGCATGACATAGGAATCTTTGCCTCCCGACAGACAAACCATTACCAGATCACCTTCTTCAATCATATTAAAGTCAGCGATAGCCCGGCCGCATTCTCGACGCAAATTCTTTTGTAGGCGATTTATTCGCAAATTAGTTTTTCGTGAATTGCTTTTCACATTAATCTCGGATTCAAATAAATAAGACAAGAAATAAGTGCGACAGTATAATTCTCTATTAAAAGTAATACCATGATAGGCGTCACCCAAAAACGGCCACCGCTATGATAATAACATTCACCAGAGAACTACTACTTTTGCTAAGACTCAGTCCTGCCATTATTTTACTTGCACAGCTATCTTATGCCCAGAGCGATGAAAACCTGAGTGAAGGAATCAGCAACCAGGCAGTTATCCTGCAATACCACCATGTCGCTACTAACACTCCTGCGATTACCAGCATTGCACCAGATGATTTTAAAGTTCATATGGATTATCTGCTTGATAATAATTTCAACATTTTGCCAATCGAAGAAATTATAAGCAGCCTACAAAATGACGAACAACTACCCAACTATACAGCAGCTATTACTTTTGATGATGGCTACTTATCTGTCTATACCGAAGCCTTTCCTGTTTTAAGAGAACTTGGTTGGCCATTTAGTATTTTTGTCACCACTGGTTTGATTGAAACCAATCCCGACCTTTATGCAAACTGGAATCAAATTCGGGAAATGGCCGCTGCAGGTGCCACTATCGCCAATCATACAGTCAGTCATCCCTATTTTCTGGAAAGAACTCCAGGCGAGTCAGAAAGTGCTTGGCTAGACAGCATCAGAGAGGAAATTACGGTAGCCGAAGAAACAATTCTGCAGGAAAGCGGACAGAGCCACCGTTTACTAGCCTACCCTTACGGTGAATATGAGCCAAAGATACAGGATTTGCTTAGAGACATGGGCTATATCGGCATCGCTCAGCATTCGGGGCCTATTAATGCCGAATCAGATTTCACCGCTTTACCCCGTTTCCCTTTTTCTGGCATATACGTGTCAATGAACACTTTTCCAAACAAGGTAAAAAGCCTGGCTTTTACACTGGATGATATATCTCCATCAACACCCTTGAGTACAGAGCAAAGTCCTGACGCCGAAATTGATTTCAATAATAATACATCAGGCTTGGACCAACTTGCCTGTTACAATAATAACGAGACGATAAATATAGATCTGCTAGATGCCGAATCAGCGCGCTTTCGAGTGAGTACACACCTTCAGAATCGTAGTCGACGTTTTCGCTACAATTGCACTGCTCCAGGGCCTGACGGCCGCTATTTCTGGTACTCAATACCCTGGATTAATCCGGCAGTTCCAGAGTAAGGGCTTAAGCAAGGGTATATCAATAAGAATTTAATGCAGGCTTGATAGAGACAGGAATAGAGCTGAATTGAGTCCTGAAAATAGCCAAGAGCTCAAGGATACTTATCAAAGAGCTCAATTAAGCTCCGCGACGGTCCAGCTCAAGCAAATTATTTGAATAAATCATCGACTGCAGTTCAAAAATATAGTCATCACCTCGCGATGAATAAGTGTCCAGACCTTCAGACAGGCTTATACCATCAATGGATCGTTCAGCCTGTCGAATTTGCAGCCTTATTTCTCGTAACTTCTGATAATTCGGAAAGGTGTTGAGATTCATGATATAAGCCCTGACCGACTCATAAACATTATCAAAGCTTTTCACTTCATGTCTTGCACCTTCAAGACGTCTCGCCGGAACGATGCCGCAGCCTTCTGTGTAACACCATTGTCCATAGAAATTATTGCCTTCTACCGCGAAACGAGAAGTGCCCCAGGCCGACTCGTTTGCCGCTTGAGCCAGGGCCAATGAGCTTGGGATAACATCTGCACGCCTAAGCAAACGATTAATAAGGTTTCTGTTGTTTAAAGCTTCATTTTCAAGCTCATACTCAACACGTAAATTCGATAAATAACTCATTTCATTACGGTTGAGGGTTGATCCATTGTTGAGTTTTTCACGCAAACTGATGAGTTGTTGTCGCTGTAGCAAAATTTGCTGATTAACCGTCTCAATATAGGGACTTAAAAATTCAAAAAATGCGGCCTTTTTCTCAGATACATCTCTTATGGCGGCAAAATCAGGAATAGTTTGAGGCAATTCCGGTAATATAAGGACTATTTCAGGCTCTGCCTCAATCGGTAAATTAGAGTATTCGGGCTTTAGGCTTATAGCCAAAATAAAGAGAACTAAAAGAAAGGCAATATAACTATACTGAGGGAGAAAGCTTTCTGATCCTTGTTTTAACTTTGTCATACCTAGCTATACCTAGCTATATCAACAATCTCGCAAGAACTGCTTGCTTAAGGTGTTCAAATTCTAGCATAACTGCATTTCTACACAAGCAATACAGCATCACACTTAACTTTAATTAAATTATTTATCTTATTGTATTTTATATATTTTTCCCTTCACAATTGGGGGATTTTTGTATTTTTTTCTCACTTTCAGCCCATTCTTCAGGACTGTACAAATGTAAAGCTAAAGCATGCACTGGCCCGGATAATTCCTCATTAAGCAGCCTGTATACAGCCTGATGTCTTTGTACTTTTCTTAAGTCTTTGAAGCGTCGACTGACCAGCAGGAGATTAAAATGTGAATCAGTTGCGATTCCGGCATGCATATGGCTTTCATTCAAGAGTTCAAGATACTCAGGCTCAAATGCTGCCTCTACTTTCTTTTTTATTTGCTGCTCTATATTCATTAAAGTCATGCTCTTTATTTAACAAGTTCGCGCCTAAGGTTCACCAGACCCGCTATTAGTTCTACAATAGCCCGTCTTTTGTCCCATCTTTTAATTTCAGGATTTACACATGACTATCGGTTGGTATCCAGGCCACATGAATAAAGCCAGAAAGGATATCATGAAATTACTTCAGCAAGTTGACCTGGTCATTGAGTTGGTAGATGCCCGCTTGCCCTATTCCAGCGAAAACCCTTTGCTGAATTCCCTAATAAAAGAAACAGCCCGTTTGAAAGTCCTGAATAAAACAGATTTGGCAGACCCGAACACCACAAAGTTGTGGCTGGAATTCTATCAACAGAATAATATTAGGCCCTATGCACTCGACAAGAACCAGCCAGATGCCATCAAAAAATTACTAAAAACCGCTCGCTTAGTCTCCGGAAAAAAAACCGACAAAATATTAAAGATAATGATAGTGGGTATTCCCAATGTTGGAAAATCCACTTTTTTGAATATTTTGTCTGATAGAAAAATCGCAAAGGTTGGTAATGAGCCCGCTGTGACCAAATCAGCCAGTGAAATCAGTCTAGGCGATTCAATTAAATTAATTGATACCCCAGGCGTCTTATGGCCCAAAATTGAAGATCAGCAGTCTGCCTATAGGCTGGCGGTTACTGGTGCCATTAAAAATACTGCCATAGAGTTTGAGGATATAGCTTTATTCGCACTGGATTTTCTGAGAGAAACCTACCCACAAAGCCTGACTGATCGTTACCAGCTAGACGCCAGCTCCCTGGACGCGACACAACTACTCGAAGCTATCGGAAAAAACCGAGGCTGCCTGCGTAAAGGCGGTGTCGATTATCATAAAGCCAGTGAAATGCTGCTGAACGACATCCGCAGTGGCGCATTAGGTAAAATTAGCCTGGAAAAACCTGAATTCGCCAGTCAGACCTAAACTGATCCAGTATTTTCTGACCTTTAAGCCCGAATAAGCTAATATCAGCTTTTTGTTGTTACTCGAGATAGTTTTAATGCAGTCAGAAACAAGTCGCTCTTCAGATTCTTCTTTTACCCAGTTACGCAGTCGATTTCTTGAAACTCTCAATATCACCGTTGAAGAATATGAGCATAAGAAAACTGGTGCCAAGCACTTCCATCTAGCCAGTGAGAATCCGGAAAATGTTTTCATGGTGGCCTTGCGAACTGTACCCATGGATTCAACCGGTGTAGCTCACATCCTTGAGCACACGGCATTATGCGGCAGCAAAAAATTTCCTGTGCGGGATCCTTTTTTCATGATGATTCGGCGCTCAATGAATACTTTTATGAACGCCATGACCAGTAGCGACTGGACAGCTTATCCTTTTGCAAGTCAAAACCGCAAAGACTTTAATAATCTGCTGGAGGTTTATCTGGATGCCGTTTTCTTTTCGCGCCTGGACCCTCTTGATTTTGCGCAGGAAGGCCATCGCCTGGAGTTTGCTGAAGCGAGCAATCCTGAAACAGAATTGGAATATAAAGGTGTCGTCTATAACGAAATGAAAGGTGCCATGAGTGCCCAGAACAGCATAATTTGGCAGCATCTTTGTAAGCACTTATATCCCACGACTACCTATCACTTCAATAGTGGTGGCGAACCTGCCGACATTCCAAATTTGAGCTATGAGCAATTGGTTGCATTTTATAAAACCCATTATCACCCCAGCAATGCCATTTTCATGACCTTTGGTAATATCTCTGCCCGTGAACACCAAAACAAGATTGAAGATTTAGCCCTCTCTCATTTTGAAAAACTGGACATCAATATAGCTGTGGGAGATGAACAACGTTATCAACAGCCCATAAAGGTCACTGAATTTTTCCCCCTGGAAAATGATGACACTGAAGACAGTATCACCCAAAAAAGCCATGTCCAGGTGGCATGGCTCTTGGGTAAAAGTACAAGCCTTGAGGAGTTATTTAAAGCTCAACTACTCTCATCTGTGTTGCTGGATAATAGCGCCAGTCCTCTGCTTCAGGTTCTTGAGACAACTGAATTAGGGGCTTCTCCATCACCGCTTTGTGGACTGGAAGATTCGCATCGAGAAATGAGTTTTATATGCGGTCTTGAGTCCTGCGATGCTGCCAACACGGATGCTATTGAAGCACTAATATTGAATACACTGAAAACGATTGCAGAAAAAGGTGTTGAACAAAGCATGGTAGAAGCTGCCTTACACAGCCTGGAGCTACAGCAGCGTGAAATCACCGGCGACAGCTATCCATACGGTTTGCAATTAATTCTTTCGTCGCTTTCCACAGCGACTCATCGCGGCGACCCTATTGAGCTTCTGGACATAGATCCTGTTCTGAAACAATTGAAAGAAGAAATAAAGGATCCAGCTTTTTTACCGAACTTAATCAACACTTACCTTCTGAACAATCCTCACAGAGTAACCCTGACTGTCATCCCTGATACTGAACTGGCCAGGAAAACCAGAGGTCAAGAGAAGCAGAAACTTGAACTTATTAAAAGCCAATTAAGTGTCAGTGAAAAAAATAACATAGTGTCGCAGGCTGAGGCCTTGATAGAACGCCAACAGCAGATTGATGATTTGTCTGTCCTGCCAAAAGTTGACCTTGAAGATGTGCCTGCAGAGATCAACTGGCCACAAGCAGAATCCTCCACTATTAATAAAACCCCCTTGGCTTTTTATGCTCAGGGCACCAATGGTTTGAGTTATCAGGACATTATTATTCGCCTACCCTCCTTGCCCAATGAGCTCAAAACAATGCTGCCCATTTATGCAGCCTGCCTGCCTGAGCTAGGGGTGGGCTCATCCAGTTATCTTGATATTCAGGCCTTACAGGCCTCTATTAGCGGCGGTGTTCATGCTCAGATCAGCATGCGTAATCAGCTAGATAACGAGCAGGAACTTGATGCCTATATGATTTTGTCCAGCAAGGCTCTTTATGCCAACCAGGAAAAACTAGGCCACTTAATGCAGGAGATGCTTGAGTCCTGTCGTTTTGACGAATTAAGCAGACTTAAAGAGCTTATGCAGCAAATTGCCAGCCACAAAGAACAAAGTGTCACTAATCAAGGCCATGTACTCGCCATGGGTATAGCAGCCAGCAAAATGAGTGCAATTACTGCCTTAAATTATGAGAATTCCGGTATGCAGGGAATTCTGAATTTAAAATCACTGGTCAAAAGTTTTAGCGAAGATGCTCAACTCAGTGCTTTTGCACAAAAATTAAAGACCCTGCATGAACTGATCATACAAGGCGATAAGCGACTGCTTTGCGTCGCTGAAGCCAGCCAGAGAGAGAGCTTGATAAAGCAGCTCAATGAGCTATGGGGGAATTCTGCCAAAAGTGAGATGAATGAACATTTTGCGATGGATGCGGTCCGTGAAAACGTTCAATTGGCCTGGCTTTATAATACTCAGGTTAACTTCTGCGCAACAGCCTATCCTACAGTGCCTGCCGCTCATGAAGATGATGCGGCTCTCACTGTTCTGGGAGGATTCCTGCGTAATGGCTATCTTCATGGCGCTATCAGGGAACAAGGCGGTGCCTATGGTGGCGGAGCTACGCAGGATTCAAGCTCTGCCAGCTTTCGGTTTTTCTCTTACCGAGATCCGCGCTTATCTGAAACCCTCGATGACTTTAATCGAGCCATTAACTGGCTACACGAAAACCAGCATGAACAAAGCCAGTTGGAAGAAGCCATTTTAGGGGTGATCTCCAGCCTGGATAAGCCATCCTCACCGGCAGGCACTGCCAAACAGGCTTATTACAATGAATTATTTGGCAGGGATAAACAGCATCGAGCTAAATTTAGGCAAAAGATCCTTGAAGTTGACATACCCATGCTGCAAAAAGTTGCTGCTGAATATTTAATTCCTGAAAAACGCAGTGTCGGTGTTATCAGCAACAAGGAGCATCAGGCTGAGCTGAAAAAGCTTGGGCTTGAAACAAATAAACTATAAATATCAATATATTATAAACATTTATTAAAGTAAAATATTAATTTCTGGTTTGCTTGATGAGTTCGTAAGCCGCTTTGATATCCTGGGTTTTCTGGTTCGCAATATCCATCATTTCTTGAGGCAGACCCTTGGATACCAGCTTGTCAGGATGGTGTTGGTTCATTTGCCGGCGATAGGCTTTTTTCACTTCCTGATCACTGGCGGCAGCGGTTATTCCCAACAACTGATAAGCATCACGTAAATTTAAGCGTCCCCTATCAGAACTTCGACTATTTTGTGAACGTCGATTTTGTTGATAATGTTGCTGAGCCTGACCTCTTTGCAGAATATGCCGAAATTCCGCTTTGGAAAAACCCAGAGTATGAGCAGTTTCCCAAAGCGCTTCTTCTTCACTTTTATGAAGGTCGCCGTCAGCCAAGGCTGTCATCACCAGTATTTCAAGAAACATCTGCATCAGGTTTCGACGGCGATGACACTCCTTGCGAAACTGTTCAAGCACCTCATGAACCTGAATATCCTGGTTTTTCCCTTGCTCAAATAAATTAATCGCAACCTTCTTTTGTTGCGCATTCAAGTTCATTTGACGCATGACGTGCTGGGCAACGACGATTTCATCCTGAGACACTCTGCCGTCAACTTTAGAGATATGCCCCATCATAAAAAATGTAGCGGTAAAGAAGGCAGACTGGATAGTCTCAACCTGATCGGCGCCTCTGATGCCGCCGACACTATCAAGGCGACCCATACCACGGTCAAAATTATGCCCTAGTGAAGCGCCCAGCAAGGCCCCTAGAGGGCCACCGAGCATGAAACCGAAGGTTCCCCCGAATACTTTACCCCACCAACTCAGAAGAATAGCCTCATGAACCAGTTACGGCCTAATTCGCGTTCACAGCCTTGATACTGATTTTGATATACATTGGCCGTATTCTGAACGTTGCGGGCCACATCGATTAACCAACCCTTGCTATTGTAGGTTCCTCTGGCCCAACCACCATTACCTTCGTGATAGGCCAAATAAAGATTATAAGCATCAGTTTGACTGATTCTGTTCTGGCGCCTGGAGGAGTTCGTATACCAGCCGACAAAGTCCATTGCATCGGAAAAATCAGCACGACTGGCGCCCCAATTATCGGCATTTTCCTTATAGTCAGTCCAGGTTTCATCCAGCACCTGTGCATATCCATACGCTGACGATGGACGGGTCCAGGGTATAAAACCCAAAAGCTTGGTTCTTGCTGGTTTGGCACGAGCCTGAAATGACGACTCTTGCTCAATGATGGCCATACTCACGTAAACTGGTGTACCCCAGCGATCTTCGGTCCGTTTAGCGGCACGGTACCAACTGCGGCGATCTTCAAACATACTGCAGATATTTCCAGTATTCTCGGGCTGTGGCGTGACACAAGATGTCAAGAAGGCCAACATAACGAATACAAAAAATAGACGCATTTTTGAATTCCTCATTGTTAAATAGTTTAAAAAGTCTTGTCAGAACTATTATTCGATCAATAAAGCTATCGATAGCTCCATAAAGGCTATACTTTACACTGTTATACCGTGTTGTGTAAGCAATGACACAAAATCTTCTTCGTTTATTACCTTGATACCTAATTCTTCAGCTTTGCTCAATTTACTGCCGGCGCCGGGGCCAGCAATAAGGCAGGAGGTTTTAGCTGAAACACTACCTGCTACTTTTGCGCCCAATTGCTGTAGGTACTGTTTAGCCTGCGACCTGGCCATTAATTCCAGGGTTCCCGTCACCACATAGGTAAGCCCACTCAGGGGTAATTCCTGCTCGTCACTGATTTCCAGCTCAGAAGGTTTAAGGCCAGCATCCAGTAATGCCCTGATAACGGACAAATTATGTTCTTCAGCAAAAAAAGCAACGATATGTTGGGCCATGATCTCTCCAATATCTGGGATCTCAACCAAACTCTCAATATCAGACTGCATAATTGCCTGTAATGTTCCCTTGTGTTTAGCCAAAGCCAGTGCAGTAGCCTCCCCGACTTCACGTATCCCCAGAGCATAAATAAACTTGGGTAAGCTGATGTTTTTAATGTTTTCGATAGAATGCAATAAATTCGTCGCAGACTTTTCTGCCATTCGCTCCAGCCCAATTAACTGCTCCAGCTTTAATTGATAAATATCGGCAACATTTTCAATCAGGTCTTCATTTACCAGTTGCTCTATTAATTTCACGCCCAGTCCATCGATATCCATGGCACCTCGAGATGCAAAATGAATAATCGATTGAGTACGCTGAGCCCGGCAGTAGAGCCCGCCAGAACAGCGTATCAATACTTCATTTTCAACCTGTTCAATATCGGAGTCACAAACTGGGCATTTTTCAGGCACAACGATCTCTCTGACATTGTTGGGTCTCTGCTCCAGGATGACCTTGACCACTTTGGGAATGACATCGCCGGCTCGACGGATAATAACTCTATCACCGATTTTTATATCCAGCCGTCTGATTTCATCCAGATTATGCAGTGTGGCGTTGCTCACCGTCACGCCACCAACAAAAACCGGCTCCAGTCGCGCGACCGGTGTGATTGTGCCGGTTCTGCCCACCTGAAATTCAACATCATTCAAAGTCGTACTGACTTCTTCAGCAGGAAATTTATAGGCGATTGCCCAGCGTGGTGTGCGGGCATTGATTCCCAGAGTTTCCTGCATGCCAAAATCATTCACCTTAAGCACGACACCATCGATTTCATAATCCAGATCGGCTCGTTTAGACAGGAGTTCCGCACAATAATCAAAGCAGGCCTTAGCTCCCACCACGACTTTGCGAATAGGGTTAACTGGCAAGCCCCAGGCATCAAGCAGTTCAAACACCTCGCTAAGCCTGGAAGGCAGAGACATGCTGCTTTCACCGAGACTATAGCAAAACATGGTCAGAGGCCTGGATGCCGTAATACGTGAATCTAATTGCCTTAAAGTGCCGGCAGCGGCATTTCTGGGATTAACAAAGGTTCTTTCTTCATTGCTCTGTGCAATATCATTCATGCGCGTGAAGCCAGACTTGCTCATGAATATTTCACCGCGTACTTCTAATACATCGGGGAAGTCATTGCCTTGCAGGCGCAAAGGGATATCCCGAATGGTTTTTACATTGTGAGTGATATCTTCGCCGGTTTTACCATCGCCCCTGGTTGCAGCCTGCACTAACAAACCATTTTCATATCGCAAGCTGACTGCGACACCATCAATTTTGGGCTCGCAACTATACTCAATGGGAGTGCCATTTTGAGGCAATCGTTTATTAAGACGAATCTCAAATTTTTCAATGCTCTCAATATCAAAGGCTTTTTCTAAAGACAGCATCGGCAGCTTATGTACTATCTGAGCAAAACCAGGAAGCGGTGCACTGCCCACACGTTGGCTCGGCGAATCCGGCGTGACGAGTTCAGGATGTTGTTTTTCCAGACTGAGTAAGCGATCAAATAAGCGATCGAATTCCTGGTCAGGTATCTCTGGATTATCTTGACGGTGATAGAGCCGATTATGATATTCAATCTGCTCTCGAAGTTTTAACAGTTCGGATTTGAGATCATCTGTCGATGTCTTCATAAGGTCTATTTTTTTGACAGTTGCGCCAATTCAAAATCCTGAATGCGCTGACGGCAATGCTCGATAGTCTGACGCGTAATCACACTGCGATGTTCGTCTTTCAAATCACCATTCAGACTTTCTTTGATGGAATTAGCGGCACTGAGCATCTGCTCAAAGCTCTTCATATTTCCAAAGGCATTGGGTAATTGCAAAAAGAAACTAACACCAGGTGTTGAGAACTCTTCCATTTGAGTTACATCAAACGTGCCGGGCTTCACCATATTAGCCATGCTAAACACAAAAGGTCCATTGTCGCTGCTACCAGCATGTTTGTGGAATATACTCATTTTACCTAGCCTCATGCCATGCTGCATAATAATAGGCAGCAAATCACTACCGGCAAATAATTCGCCTTGCTTTGCCATTACATTGATGACGATAACTTCCTCTGGCTCCTGAAAATCATCCTGACTGTCATCATCCCCTTCATCGTTTTGAATAAAGTCTTCTGGCGTCTCAGAAAATAATTCTACTTGCAGGACTTCAGGTGCCTCATTCGATTTTTTCTTTTGCTTCTTCTCTTGTTTTTTAGTTTTAGATGAAGTCATACGGGAAGGCCCGTCATCTAGTTCATCTGCTGAAAAGCTCTCCATTTCACCAAGAGTCGGCTCTATCCTGCCTGCACTTTTACTTGCATTGCTCGCTCTGCTTTTCGTATTAATCGAAGACTGATTGAATGAACCCTCTTCCCTTTTCTTTACGCGAACTGGAGAGATATCTTCAACATCAAAAGAGTCGTGGTCCCCTTCTTCAATAATTCCATCATCTTCATATTCATCTACATACTCATCATCTTCGTCGGCCATTTCAGTATCGTCAGAATAATGACTGCTTGTTGCTGACAAATGACTTTCTTCTATATCTGTATCTGTATCTGTATCTTCATCTTCATCTTCGTCTTCGTCATCCCATTCTTCATCATAACTGTTCGTGTTGGTATCTTCTTCTGAATCGGCTTCTGAATCTTCTTCATCAAACCCGTCATCAGACTCGTCGGAGTAATGAGACTGCTCTCTTGGAGATGTTGCGGCTAGGTCTTTGTCAATTTCGACAGCGTCCATCAAGACCGGGACTATTTGTTCTTCATCCTCTTCGCTCTCTACTTCTTCTGCATCTTCTTCATCTTCCTGCTCATGATCATATTCATCATCATAAGCTTGATAATCATCATCGCTATATTCTTCATCTTGATCATGATCAAAATCGCCATCGCGAGGCACAACTCTGGCGCCACCATTAGGCAGCTCAGCGGCTTCTATCAGGTCGTCATCAACTGGCGGGATATTCTTGTTTATTTGTACGCGAATACTATCTTTACGTTTTCGTCGATAACCATCCAATAAAATCAAAATGATTCCGACGATGACGATGATGATTAACAAATCTCTCATCCCCATGATCTAACTCCATCAAAAATGTTTTGTTTCTTATTATTGTTAAGCTTCATAACACAGGCATATTTTGACATAAGCTTTGAGGGACCTGAATACTTACTAATACTTCCAGTTTTTTATGTTTCTATTGTGCTTTTTAAGCTATTTAAGCTATTTACTTCTACCTATTGATTTTCAGTCATTTTCTTGCAACCACAGGTATGCTGACTTTAAATCCTCGGCTCTTTTTGTTTGTGCTCTTTGTTTGTTCTCTTGGATTGTTCTCTTTGGTTGTTCTCTTTGGTTGTTCTCTTTAATTACTCTCTGCTTTTTTTACCTTACTTCTTACTTTAGTTCTTAGCTTAATTCCTTTCTATTCTGCCATTTGCTGCACACTTTGCTGCTCACTTTACTGCTCACTTTGCTGCTTAGCCAGGCTATGAAAAACAAGATTACAATGCCACCATTTCTGCTGCTGCTTCAACGTCCACAGATACCAATCTAGAGACGCCGGGCTCCTGCATGGTAACACCCATCAACTGGTTAGCCGATTCCATGGTTAATCGGTTATGCGTAATAAATATAAACTGAATCAAACCCGACATTTCTTTTACCAAATTGGCATAGCGTCCAATGTTGGCATCATCCAATGGTGCATCGACCTCATCCAGCATACAAAAAGGTGATGGATTGAGATGAAAAATTGAAAACACCAGAGCAATGGCTGTCATGGCTTTTTCACCACCTGATAGCAGATGAATGGTGCTGTTACGTTTACCAGGCGGCCTGGCCATAATGGCAACACCGGTATCCAGCAAGTCTTCTCCAATCATGTCCAGATAGGCATGTCCGCCTCCAAATATTTTGGGAAACAGTTCCTGCAAACCCTTATTGATCTTATCAAAGGTTTCTTTAAAGCGCGTTCTGGTTTCACGGTCAATTTTACGAATAGCATTTTGCAGAGTATTCAGTGCTTTCTCCAGATCTTCATTTTGTTGATCAAGATAAACCTTGCGCTCAGACTGACTGGTATATTCGTCAATCGCAGCTAGATTGATTGGCCCTAGACGCTGAATACGAGCAGCCAGTTTTTCAAGGGCCTCTTCACAGGCCGAGGCAGTTAAATCTTCAGGCAAGGCCGCGATGACATCTTCCAACTTATAGGAAGCCTGCGCTATTTGCTGCTCCAGAGCCTCGCGCTTAACGCTGGCACCTTCTATATTGAGACGTTTGGTGGCCAGCTCATCTCTGATACCCTGAGAATTTTCCTGAGCTTCGGTACGTCGTTTTTCCAGCTCTCGAAGTTCATGCTCTACGTCATCAACTTTTGCCTTGGCCTCATTCATTTCATTTTCGATAGAAACCCGTGATGATAATTTTTCTTCGAGCTCTTGTTTAAGTGCCGGAATAGGATCATCACTCTGGTTTAAATTATGTTGAATCTGCTGCTGGCGGCTCACATAGGTTTGAACCTGTGTTGTTATTCGATCCAATGCAGTATTCAAAGAACTTAATTGTGTCAGTTGCGTCTGGTGTTTCAGGGTCAGCTCATGGCTGGCGTCTTTATCCTGACCCGCTTTTTGACGGGCGCTTTCCAGACTTGCACGAACGTCTTCACGTTGCTGCAAAAGCTCTTCTCTTTTTGCTGTATCTTTTGCCATGCGGTCAAGAGCATCCTGCAAACTCACTCTGGCAGTGGCAATATTGGCTTGCTCCTGTTTGACTTGTTCCTGCAGCTCTTGCACTTCAGAACGAATACGCTCCTTGCGTTCATTAACCTGTTCAATTTTCACCTTTACTGCCGAACGTTCAGCATTTAAATTGGCAGCCTCCTTATTAAGTGTCGTTAATTTATCCAGATAATCTTCTTTTTCTTGCTCAAAGCGACTTAAATCGGATTGCAAGGATTCGGCTTCTGTTGTGCTCTGCTGGATTTGCTGGTTCAAACTTTCTATGCTGTTAGCAAGACTGCTTAATTCATCCTGACGCTTTAACATTCCGGCTTCTTCATCAAAACCCTTGGCGATGCGCAACCAGCTGCTGCCCAACCAAACACCATCACGCGTGACTAATGATTCATGGCTCATTAGCTGGGAGCGCAGCTCCAATGCTTCAACTAGGGACTCTGCTACATAAATGCCGTCTAAGAGAGAACTTAAATTTCGTTGGCTTTGTACTTTCGATAGTAAGGCTCGATCTTGTAATGAGCTGGATGAACCAGAATTCGCAGCAGCACCATTATCCACAAATTGCATCAAACCACTGGTGTAATTATCCAGAAGGCCACTTAAAGCGCTCAGGTCATCTACACACACTGCCTGCATGTTTTTTCCCAGAACCGTCTCTACGGCCAACTCCCATCCTGCGTCTACTTTGATTTCATCCAGCAAGCGCTTATTAGCACTTAGACCATTTTGCTCCAGCCATTCAATCGCCTGATCTTCCTGTTTACCCAGTGCCGATTGCTGCAAGGCTTCCAATGAAGACTGACGACCAATTTGAGTCTGTAATTCGCTACGTTTCTGCGCTAAAGCGTTATTTGTTTCTTTTAATTGCTTTCTGATCTCATCAATATTGTGCAGCAAGCTATGATTCTCTTCCTGCAAGGCATTAGTATCCGTTTCGATCAGGCTTATTTTTTCAGAAAGACCGACAATCTCTTTTTCATCATTGTCAGTGTGCAAACTTTCAAGTTCTGCGTTAAGTGAAGACTGGCGCTGAATACCTCGCTCAACAATATTCTCAAGATGCCGAATACGCTGCTGCTCGATCTCAGCCTGGCGAGTGGCTTCCGCAGAATCAGTATTAAAATGATCCCAGTCCTGCTGCCAGGAAGACATGGCTTTTTCCGCCTCTTCAAGGGCTGCAGAAGACGCTTGCGCCTGTTCAGAAGCCACACTTAATTCAGGCTCAATTTCTGCAATGGTGGCTTGTAATTGGGTGATTTGCTCTTTGTCTTCAAGCAATTCGCGTTCTGCATTGCTTAAATTGATTTGGATGTTGTTAAGTTCTTCTGAAAGCTCGAGCTGGCGCTGGCGCTGATGTTCGATATTTTGCTCTATCTTGCTGATCTCACTGCCCAGGGAATAAAAGTTCGCCTGCACTTTCTGGTAAACCTCTTGCAGCTCAGTGCTGGCTTCCCGATGTTTCTCTATTTCAGCTTCAAATGAACGAAAGGATGCAATGCTTGCCTCAAGTTTAACTTCCAGCTCTCGAATGTTTTGCTGAGCCTGCTTCACTTCAGTATCGAAATCACGCCAGCGAATTGCATTCAGGTTAGCCTGACTATCACGCTCCTGTTGCTTGTAGTCTTTATATCTTTCGGCCGCCTTCGCCTGACGCTGTAAATGCTGAAGCTGACGCTCCAGCTCCTCGCGTATATCGGTCAGGCGCTCCAGATTTTCTTTGGTACGTTTAATGCGGTTTTCGGTCTCACGCCTTCTTTCTTTATATTTGGATATGCCCGCTGCTTCTTCAATAAAAACGCGCAATTCTTCGGGTTTGGATTCGATTAAGCGCGACACCATGCCCTGCTCAATAATGGAGTATGAGCGCGGACCAAGACCTGTTCCCAGAAAGATATCAGTGATATCGCGACGGCGACATTTCTCACCATTTAAAAGATAGGTAGACTGCGCCTCGGTATTAACCACCCGCTTAACGGACACTTCGTTATAGCTGGCATATTGACCTTTGATCGTGCGATCACTGTTATCAAACACCAGTTCAACAGAAGCCTGACCAACGGGCTTTCGACTGCTGGAACCATTAAAGATCACATCGGTCATCTGCTCACCACGCAGGTTCTTGGCAGAGCTTTCTCCCAGCACCCAGCGCACGGCATCAATGATATTGGATTTGCCGCAGCCGTTAGGGCCGACAACGGCACATAAGTTGGTGGGGAGATTAACAGTAGTCGGGTCTACGAACGATTTAAAACCTGCTAATTTTATGCTTTTAAGTCGCATTGAGCCGACATACTCCAAAGAACAAATGAACTAAATTTAATCTTTGGAAGTTTAGCTGATCTGTTGACTAAACTCACCTGAAAATTAAATTAAGAAGAAGATAATTACAATTTAGACTCAGGTCACAGCCTGAACATGATTAGTTATATACAAGATCTGAAGTTAAGTGCTATATTGCGCGCCTAAAATCATGATTTACATAGATTTAAATCTTCGTAGATATTTGATTAATCTAGAACGCGCAATCTACATAGGGCATATAACCGTTCTTATGAAGCAGATAATAAAAACAAACAAATAGTGAATGCATGGATATATTCAGCCTATTTAGCTCTTTTTGCGTAACTACCGCGTCTCTCTTCGCACTTAAGCCTGTCGCCAGCCGAGTTGGCTTACTGGATCACCCGGGCGGCCGAAAAATCCATGCAAAACCAACCCCCTTAATTGGCGGCCTTGGCATTTATCTCGGCATATTATTCATCACCTATTTTACGCCCAGCGTCTTTAATCATTACTCTTTAATGTTGCTTATATCAGCCTTCGTCCTTTTTATTGGCATCATTGATGATTATAAGCATCAGGCAGTCTGGATCAGAATGGGCTCACAGGCCGTCGCCGCATCCCTGATGTATTTCGCTGCCAATATTCAACTAACATCTTTTGGTGACATACTATTTATTGGTGAAATTGGCTTAGGCTTTTTAAGCTTTCCGCTGACGGTGATAGCAACAGTTGGCGTGATTAACGCAATCAACATGAGTGACGGCATTGATGGTTTATCAGGCGGCATGGTCTCTATCGCACTTGCCTTTCTGGGCATAATCGCCTGGCAGGAAGGTAACACCACACTATTAGCCTTTATCGCTATTCTACTGAGCGCCCTGCTCGCCTTTTTAGCCTTGAACTTCAGACTCCCCTGGAAAAAAACAGCCATGATTTATCTGGGTGATTCAGGCAGCACTTTCCTCGGCTTTGTTCTGGCCTGGTTATTCATCGAAGCCTCTCAAGGTGAAAGCGCTATCATGCCACCCGTACTAGCGCTCTGGTTTCTGGCCGTACCGTTAATGGACACCATTGTGTTATTAATTAAACGCCCGCTTGAAGGCAAATCGCCTTTTCACCCAGGCAGGGATCATCTTCACCATAAATTGCTCGATATGGGTTTTTCAAATAAACGGGTTGTGTTGAGTTTATATGTGGTGGGCGTCGTGATTGGACTGATTGGCCTGGCGATACATCAGGAAATGGTATTCGAAAGTTATTCGTTTTTTAT
>CBFICB010000002.1:414858-421697 GCA_965661005.1 Pseudohongiellaceae bacterium | reverse complement strand
AAGTAAAGGAGTATCAATTAAGAGGGTGGCAGTAAGTCGCCCTTTTTATTTAAGAGCTTTCAAAAGTGAAACTACGTGCTAAATCTATATTTTAAGCGTGATATTGTTTTAGTTATCTATTTATCTGCTAATTGAACAGGCATCATTCCTCTAATGGAATTACAGAGATAAATTTGATCTGCTGTCATCAAGTCGTTAGGGTACAGAACTTTTTCTACGCAGTTTATGGATTCATTATTAAACATCTGCTGTCTATAGATGCCGTTTAACAATCCACATTCTATTGGCGGTGTATAAAAACACTTTCCTGTTTTAATAAAGAGATTGGTTCTGGTTCCTTCTGTTAGTTCTTTATTTTCGTTGATAAAAATAACATCTGCCAGAGCACTAGTGTTTTTATATTTTTGTATTTCTTGATCATATAAATCACGAACAGTGGTCTTATGAAAATAAAAGGGGTTGTTACTGTCTACCTTTTCATTTGATAAAATCACTATATTGGGTGATTCACTTGAATCAATTGCTTCAGAGTTAATTATTGCATCACCATTTTTAGATAATAATAGGCGAATTTTAAAATGCAGATTTTCGTCTTGATTCAAGGAAGAGACATGCTCATTTAATAATTTCTCAAGCTTTTGTCGTTCGAAATTATAATTAAAATATAATGCGGAATTTTGTAAACGGTCTAAATGTGAATCGAGATGTTTGAGCCCTTCTACTGCTGACCAAAGTATGCTTTCGACAAGCTCAAAAGATTGGTGCTGGTGCTCCAGGAACTTCGCTTTGAGTAAACTTTCTTCATGTTCTTTTTGAGCGCTTGAGTCGGCAACAATGCCGCCACCGACACCAAGTTCTCCCTTGCCAGATTTATCAATTGTTATTGTTCTAATTGGTACGCTGAAACATAAGTCGCTCTCGGGAGTGAAAAAACCGATAGCTCCGGTATAGATACCACGTTGCTGGATTTCAAGCTCATTAATAATCTCTTGTGCTCTAATTTTAGGGGCGCCAGTTATTGATCCACATGGAAAGACTGACTTCAAGATATCGGGAATGGATTTATTATCTTTGAGTTCTGCTGCAATAGTTGAAGTCATTGTAAAAAATGTCGGATATTTTTCTACATCGAACAAGCTTTTTACTTTTACTGAGCCTTGCATTGCAAGTTTTGATAAATCATTTCGCAAGAGGTCAACTATCATCAAATTCTCTGCACGTTCTTTTTCAGTAGAGTGCAGCTTTTCAGCTAATATCTTATCTTCTTTTAAGGTGCGTCCTCTTTTGCAGGTTCCTTTCATTGGTTTCGTAATTAGCTCGCGACCGTTTTTTTTGATTAATAGTTCCGGGCTAAGGGATAAGACATTAAAAAAATCACTTTCGATGTATGCAGCATATTCAACAGGCTGTGTATTTCTAAGTGATGCATATAATGATTTGCTGGATCCCTTGAGATTAAAAAGAACCTTCTGGGAATAATTTACTTGATAGATATCACCACTATCCAAATAGTTTTTTATTTTAGAAAATGCTTGATCATACTGTTCCTGGCTCTGGTTTAATCGAAGATTTTCCAGAGAAAAAGCTGCGGGATTCTCAAACTTTTGCCAATAAGCTTCAGCATCTGCTGCTGATAAGACCTGTCGTTCCTTAAATACTCCCATAACTAAGAGTGGTTGTTTAAGTTCTTTTGGTAGAAGATTACTTAATTTATCTTCCAGGCAAAGCCCGGCCTCATAGCTCATCCACCCGGCGACGTGAAAGCCGTCAGCCAGCGCTTTTTCTATTCTGAAAAAACCATTTTCCAGATCATCAGGCTTGAGTATCGTAATAATAGACGAAGGCTTTTCATAAAATAATACCGAACGTTGACTGCTGTTACCAAGATTGTTCTCAAGGAACAATGAGAAATTTGAATCAAATGCTTTCATGTCTGTAGCTTCAGGGGCGGCGTTGAGAATTGTTCTGAATCATCAAAAATATTTTAAGACCACTTCGGTTGTTATGATTAAGGAAGAGACAATTTCATGTCAGATGATAGATTAAGTCTTTTGCATGAATATTTGAAGTGTAGTGCAATTTCATTCATATTAGTGCTGGTTAGATCAATAATAATTAAAAATATACTTAGTGCCAAAGCCTATAGATTAGTCGCTTTGGTCTTAAGATGTCTGAGGAGCGCGCAATGTATTTATATTCTGTAGCTAAGCCAAAGCAATTCTCAATTGATTCATTAATACCTGGCACGCCAGTGCTTTTACTTTTGATGAGTATTTTGCTGTCACTTTCATCACTGGTAAAGGCTCAGGCAACACTGGAAGAGCTTGATTGGGCCTATGCTATTTCACCGGCTTTCCCGCAAGAAGAGGATGATGGGACGCTTTACTCACTGCCTGGTTCAGATGGCATGTTTACAATTACCGAGGCTCGAAATCGTTTTGGTCCGGCTGACTGGTATCCTCAAGACCATCTTTCAATGCCTTCAATTGTTGCTGTTGGCCGAGAATCTGCTGGAATCATGGCTTGCTCACTTTGCCATTATCCTACCGGGCAGGGCAAGCCCGAAAATGCGAGTGTGGTTGCGCTTGAACCGGAATATTTTATTCAGCAATTACATGACATGAGATCTGGCTTGCGCAGCAGTGCCAACACCGCCAAAGCAAACACTTTCAATATGATCGCCTTTGCAGTGAATATGACTGATGAAGAAATTGAAGAGGCAGCTGAATATTACGGCGCCATGCAATGGCGACAATGGTTAGAAGTGGTTGAAACAGATACCGTACCTCTGACTTTTAGGCGAGGTGGTTTACACATTCCCTTTGAAGGCGATGAGGCCGGTGAAGAACCTATCGGTAGACGAATAATAGAAATGCCGGTGGATCCTGAAGGCACAGAATTACTGCGGAATCCACGTGCAGGATTTAGAGCACTTGTCCCTGTTGGTGCTGTGGTTGCAGGTGAAGCATTGGCAACAACGGGCGGTGATAAAACCATCGCCTGCTCAATTTGTCATGGCGAAGAACTTCAAGGTCTTGGATTTGTACCGCCCATACGCGGACGCTCACCGAGTTATCTCGCTCGTCAACTGTATGATTTTCAACAAGGCACTCGACAAGGCCCCTGGTCTCCATTGATGCAAGCGGTTGTTAAGAACCTGACAGGCGATGACATTATCAATCTCACAGCCTACCTGGCGTCTTTGCCAATAGAGCAACAAAAAAATCCTTAAACAAATTACCAGAACTACACTATAGCGGAGAAAAAATGAAAGCAGTTGGATACAGAAAATCTTTAGAACTTACTGAAGCTAATGCACTTGAGGATATTGAATTACCGAAACCTTCACCCGAAAGTAACGATTTACTGGTGAAAGTGAATGCTGTTTCGGTAAATCCGGTTGATACCAAAGTTCGTATGAGAGCTGAACCGCCGGAAGGTGAATATAAAGTATTGGGCTATGATGCAGTAGGTGAAGTCGTTGAAGTGGGTAGTGAAGTATCAAGTTATAAAGTTGGCGATCGAGTTTGGTATGCAGGCGATCTTACAAGACCAGGTACAAATTCAGAATATCATCTTGTTGATGAAAGAATAGCAGGCTTAGCACCGCAGTCATTAAACGATGCCGAAGCTGCAGCAGTGCCTTTAACAGCAATTACGGCCTGGGAATTATTATTTGATCGACTGGAAATTAAACAGACGGATGGCGATATCCGTTTGTTAATAGTTGGTGCTGCTGGAGGAGTTGGTTCTATCCTGGTCCAACTTGCTTCACAATTAACCCAGGCTACTGTTATTGGTACAGCATCTCGACCAGAAAGCCAGGCTTGGGTTAAAGAGTTGGGCGCTGATCATGTTATTGATCATCATAAGTCCTTTAGTGATGAACTGAGTAGCATAGGTTTGGAAAATGCCACCCATGTTATTTCGCTAACTCATACTGATCAGCACTATGACAAAATAGTCGATATTATCGCTCCGCAAGGAAAAATTGCTTTGATTGATGACCCAGTTGGCGGCGTGGACATTATGAAATTAAAACAAAAATCAGTTTCCTTGCATTGGGAGTTTATGTTTGTTCGTCCAATGTTCAAGACTGCTGATATTGCCGAACAGGCAGCGCTTTTAAATAAAGTGTCGGAACTGATTGATGCAGGAAAAATCAAAACCACTCTTGGAGAAAATTTGGGGGCTATTAATGCCGAAAACTTAATCAAGGCCCATACCAAAATCGAAAGCAACACATCAATTGGCAAAATTGTGCTGGAAGGATTTTAGACTAAGTAATCACAATAAAGCGCCATAATTCTAATAAAAAGGTAATAATTTTGAATTCACCAAGCCCAGCGTCAAAGAAGCAGGAAAATAAAAACGCTTTACTGGAGCGTTTTCTGGATACCAGTAAGCCTTATGATATTGAAGGGGTCCCTCTTAAGCTATATGCCTTGATAGCTGTTTTGTCTGTGGCTATTCTGCAATTGGACTTGCTGACTCAGGCAGGCGTTGCTGGTGCATATGCTGTGATGTGGACTATTGCCTTTTTTTTCTATGCTATTGGTGAGCGAGTTCGAATTTTAAAAGCACTGGTTGGAGGTGGTCTGGTTGTTGCCTGGGCGGGAGCGGCGATGATTTCACGTGCCGGTCTTATTGGGCAGGAAGAAGTTCAATTCATTCAGGCACAAATGATAGGTAATGGTTTTTTATATGTTTTGTTAGCCGCTTTGGTTATAAGCAGTGTTCTTGGCGTGCAAACAAGCGAGTTGAAAAAATCACTTTTATCTTATGCTCCTATAGTCATTGGTGGATTGATTGTCGCTGCAAGTGCCGGACTTGTTGCGGGATTTCTGGTTGGGATGCCTTATTCAGAAGTAATAACACGATATTTTTTACCTATAATGGGAGGGGGTGCAGGAGCAGGTGCCTTACCTATGTCCGAAGTTTATGCTGATGTAACAAATGGCAATGCAGCCGAATATTTTAATCATGCAATCGGAGTGCTGACATTAGGTAATCTTACTGCTATTTTGATTGCTTCATTGCTTGTTTATGTTGGAAAAGTTTTTCCCCTCATCAGTGGTGAGGGAAAACTTGTGCGTGATTTAGAACAGGTAAATGCAAGTAAGGCAGCTAATACCGATGTGGAGCCTATTGCCAAGGAAGAGACCAATACGCAATCGGCAATAGTTTTAGTTGTAAGCATTTTATTAGCCGGAATGCTACTGGCGCATTATAACTCTCTGCATTTTTTCGCTTGGGTGACTATCATTGCAGTTATTTTAAATTTAGTAGACGTAGTAGGACCTACAATGAAGGCCTCATTAAAAATCTTATCAGCATGGGGGATGAAGACTTTTCTTGCTGCAATGCTAGTAGCCTTTGGCCTGACTGCTGATTTTGATGTGATCATTGCGCTTTTCAGTTTTAGCAGCCTATTCGTAATTATCTCTATTGTGATAGGCGCAGCAATAGGTGCGGGTCTGACTTCTTATTTTGTCCGCTTATATCCAATTGAGGGGGCAATAACGGGTGGGCTTTGCATGGCTGATGCAGGGGGCTCAGGTGACCTTCAGGTTCTTAGTGCAGCAAGGCGAATAGAGCTTTATCCATACTCACAGTTATCTTCGCGTGTTGGTGGAGCATTTGTGCTGATACTCGCGAGTTATCTTTTTCAAATTTTATAATAAGGCTCACAAGGGACTTACCTGATGAGAATTATTTCGTTAAATGCCGCGCTTGGTTATGGCTTCTCTGAAGAAGCTTTAGATCGGGCAATTGCGCAGGGTGTCGATTTAATTGGTGCAGATTGTGGTTCTTCTGATCCCGGTCCGCATTACCTGGGTAGTGGAGAATATGGCTTTACCCATGAATCATTAAAACGTGATCTGGAAATTGGTATTACCAAGGCACTGGAAAATAAGGTGCCTTTTGTTATGGGTTCTGCGGGATTGGCTGGTGGTGAACCACATCTGGATTTTATACGGGACATAGTGCTGGAAATTGCAGATGAGAAAGGTCTGTCATTCAAACTGGCTTTAATACATACCGAACTTGATAAAGCTTATATCAAAAATAAACTCAGCTCAGGTAAAGTTATCCCATTGGGTGATCAACTGGAATTAACTGAACAAAGTATTGATGAGAGCATTCGAATTGTAGGACAGGCAGGAACAGAACCATTTATCAAAGCACTTGAAGAAGGGGCACAAGTAATACTGGCAGGCAGAGCTTGTGATACAGCAATTTTCGCTGCCTTACCCATCATAAAAGGCTATCCACATGGCCTGGCTTTTCATATGGCTAAAATAATAGAGTGTGGCGCTTTGTGTGCTATTCCGGCTGGACCGGATACGGTATCTGCCGAGCTGACTGAGGACGCCTTTATACTGGAGCCGGGCAGCCTGGATAGAAAGTGCACAATTGATCGTGTTGCTGCACATACTCTGTATGAACAAAGCTCGCCTTTTTATATTGTTGAACCTGATGGGGTCGCCGATTTAAGGGAATCAGAATATGAACAGATTGATGATCGTTCAGTAAAAGTTACCAAGAGTAAGTTTTTACCTGCTAAAACCAAAACCATAAAAATAGAAGGCTCGAAACTTGCTGGCTATCGTTCTGTTTGTATTGCTGGATCCAATGAGCAATTGTTTATTGATAGCCTGGAAGAAATTATTGCTAATACACGCCAACATGTTGCTGATAATTTATTCGGTGCCGCAAGCACGGAAGACTACACATTGAATATTAGAGTATATGGAGGTAACAAAGATGAAGCGGAAAATATTGATATGGCTTGCGCCAAGGTGGGCATTGTCATTGATGTTGTCGGCAAAACTGAA
>CBFICB010000002.1:412978-414659 GCA_965661005.1 Pseudohongiellaceae bacterium | reverse complement strand
ACATTGGGAGTGAAGTCTGATGACCAAGTTGGTGGATTTATGCAGAGTATTACGCAGTAAAAATGCCGGGCCCTTAACACTGACGATTGATGCCATGTTTGTAGATAAAGAACAGTATGATCGTGTCGTAAAGTCTGGAGTCATTAATAAAAACATTGTCAGTAAGTTGTACGATGTTGTTGAGGATGATGTACAAATCATAGAGTACAGTATCGTCAATACATTAAAAATATCTTTCCCGCGTAAACATGTCAGCGGCAGTCTTTTGGATAATGATGTATACGGTTGTCAACTGCATCGCCCGATAGCAGATATTGAATTGAATAAATGATTTTCAGATTTATATGGCGACCAAAGTGGCCTAATTCATTTCAGGAAAATCCAGGCTGACGCCATAATAGTTAGCCAGTGCTATCTGGTGATTTAGCTCAGCTTGCCAGCGTCTTAATTGCGCTTCAGCCAACATGCGTTCACGTACATTGAGCAGGAAAAAGTCACTGGTGCCGGCCGCAAATCGTGTTGCTTCGGCATCAGCCAACCTTTGCGCAACGTCCAGTTCTCTTAAAGCAACATCTTTCAGTTCTGAAGTGGCTCGCAAGTTAACCAAAGAAGATCGCATGTCACGCTCAGCCTCATTGATGAGTAAGCGCAAGTCATGTCCTAAACCAACAAGTCGAGCATTGGCAGAGTCTCTTTGGCCTCTGGCTGTTCTGGTTTCCAGGGGAATACTAAAAGACAGCTCAACAACATTGTCATTGCCGACTCTTGTCGCAAGGCTGTTGCCAAAATCTCTGCTGCTATAGAGACGAAGATCCAGTTGGGGTTTGGCGAGGTTCTCTGCCAGTCGTCTTTCTAACTGAAACTGATCCTGAAGTGTTCTGGCAATGGCGATATCGGGCCTTTTGTTCAGAGCGTCTTCTACGAGTGCAGAAACAGGATGGTCTAAAAACTCTTCATTCTGTTCAGGTACGAGAAGGCTGTCGTCATAAACTGGAAATAATGCCAGGCCATCCTCGTTTCGCAAATATAAGGCGAGTCTTTCTGCGGCAATCTGCACTTGTCTGTTTGCATCCACGACCAGAGCTTCTCGCTGCAAAATGGCTTGCTGGTTTTCAATAAGCAATATTTCAGCAACATCGCCAGCTTCGACTTGCCTTTCCAGTGCATCGCCGCGAATAAGCGCGACATCCAGGAGTTCATTGTAGGCCTCAAACAAGCGCGCAGAAATTAACCATTGGTTATAGGCAATATAGGCCTGCTGAAAAATGGTCACCTGCTCAGCTTGAAGTTCAAACTCAGCGATATCCGTTTCTATTTCCGCTTTTTGAATGGCAAAACGTTGATCGTCGATATCACGATCCCTTAATAGTGATAGTGCAATTCCCAATCGGGCTTTCCCCGCATCCGATGTGACGAACTGATTTTCATAGACGGGGAAATTTCCATTAGACACAGAATAGTCAGAGAAAACTTCAGCTCCCATAAATGATAGATCCTGATAAAACCCGGCTCCGGTATAAGTGCTGTCATATAGTCCGTTGACACGAGAATAAACCGATCCGTCAATGCGAGGATCAAATGCACCATTTGCCGCTAATATGCCGGCTTGCTGTTCCTGAATACCTGCTTGCGCAGCCAGAATACTTGGATAAAATTCACTAGCGCTTCGCAACACATCTAC
>CBFICB010000002.1:411261-412364 GCA_965661005.1 Pseudohongiellaceae bacterium | reverse complement strand
TCTCTTGGCGCAACAACCAGTTGGCTGCCTTGTCTGGATAGGCTGGTTTCTGCCTGATTCAATTCAGTTGTTGCCTCCTCTAAGGATACAATCAGTTGTTGAACTTTTATTCGCGCCTCTTCAAAATTCAAACGCGAGCTTAAACCTTCCTCAAATAATTCCCGTTGTCTGGCATAATCAATTTCTGCTGTTGCGACTGCCTCTTGAGCAGCACGATACTTACGCTGAGATGCTGCAAGCTGAGCCTGTAAACGAGGCAGGAGCTGATCATCAACATCAGCGATGCGGACTATCGGATCCCCCGCATTTACAAAATCTGCATCTTGAACATACCATTCGGCGATACGTCCAGAAACCATGGCACTGATATTTTGTACCCTGTCACTTGGGTTTAGCGTGGTTACCTGACCGGTACCAGAGGTTGTTTGTACCCAGGGTAACCACATGCTGGCTATTCCTAATATCAAAGCAAGACAAATAATCCAGCAGCTCACTTTAATGGAACTGGGGATTTTTATTTTGCTCATACTAAGCAAGTGCTCCAGCTGGTTACTTTTATAATCATGCCCGAATGAGAATAGTTGCTTATGATTTAACGTTGAATTTGAGTTTTTCATTAATTCTCACCTTCATTAGCTGTTAATACCGTTTGCTTATCGGCTTCCAGTTCCAGTATGTTTTTAAAATTAGAGACATCTCTACGTCGTGTGTAATACAGGACTGTTGATCCCATTCCCTGCATTGCATCCAAAAAGGTATCAATAATGTCGTGGTCCACCACGTCGACTATATCTTCCAGAATCAGAATTTCCGGCTCAGAAAGCAGGGCGCTTGCAAGCTTCAGGCGTATTGCCTGTGGCTGCGATAAAGGCCAGGCACCACGACTAAGCATGGTCCCCATGCCGTCCAGCAAATGACCGATTTCATCATCCAGCTCCAGCATGGCCAGAGCTTGCTGGAGAGAATACTTTCCTCCGTCTTTAGCAAAGAGGTTTAGAAAATCTCTTACACTAATAGGTGGCAGAGTAATGCGATTGATCATTCGTACTGTATGACGCAGCTGTTGACGCTGGATGTCCGAATTATCGTATCCACCAATCGTG
>CBFICB010000002.1:0-411150 GCA_965661005.1 Pseudohongiellaceae bacterium | reverse complement strand
AATTCCATCTCCTGATTAAAGAGCTCAATCTTTACTTTGCTGAATTCAACTGAGGGGTTTTCTGGCATAGGGATGTCAGAATTTTTCTCAGGGTCTTCAGTAATGACATCCTGAAATCTGGCTAATTCCTCAACGGCTGCACAAATATCGAAATAAGTCTCCAGATAACCTGCTAAAGGCGGAAGGCCAACAAAAATCGCTGACATGATTAATTCCGCTGCGACTAATTGTCCCAGGGTTAACTGACCCTGCAACACTAACCAGCCACCCAGTCCAAGTAAGACCGCACTGGCAGCAGCGTATAAAAACAGCATGCACAGTAGTTGGGCATAGGTATGACGGAAATGCTCAGATTGACGCTTTATATGTGCATCAACTAATCGGTCAGTTTGTTCCAGCGCATAAGAAGGCTGATGTGAGGACCAATAAGCTTCATTATTAACAGACAGTGACTGTAACCATGCTGCTGTTTGATACTTGGCTTCAGACAGGCTAAAAGCCGTTTGGATAGAACGCCAACCCCAGATTTTCCAAATCAACCATATTAATAGAACCAGGCCAATGCTAAAGATGAAAAAATAAAAATGGTAAAAAGAGACCACAGTAAAACCAATAATCATCTGCAATATCAGCGTAAAACCATTGGTCAAAATGGTTGGAATGTTCTTTTTAAGCGTCAGAATGTCAAAATAGCGATTAAATAAATCAGACTTATGGTTCTGCTCAAAATAGTGAGATTCTGCCAGCATTGCCGTCAGTGCTATTTCTCCAGATATCCTGGCATACAGCTTTCGGGAAAATAATTCCATGGCATACGCCCTAAAGGCATACATAACCCCGGATAAAAACAGCAAGACAAATAATAGCAAGGCTATCAAGATCACGGCTCTGACCAGGGCTATATTGGCTACTGTATCAACTAATAATTGCAGCGAAATAGGCACAGCCAATGTCAGTAAACTGATCGCAATGCTGTAAATCAGCACAACCTTATAAAAGCCTGCCTCTGGATTCAAAAGTGCATGGAACTGTTCTTTGAATTCGTTTTTATCTGGAAAGTGGTCAGCCATTAATGTCTTTTCCCTTAATCTCTAAATTCTAATCTTCGTAAATAAACACGTGGATTAATCAATCGTTGCTTGGTAAATATGGGGAGTATTATATGAAAGCAAAATATCAAATAAATAGAATTAGTGATAACTATATCCTATCACTGAATATATCAGCTGGTGAGAGTTTAGCTCTTGATTTTATTACTAGGAGTTTTGTTAGCTTTGATTGTTTCTATTGAAAGTGGTTCAGGCTTTTCAAAGAAGAGCCCTACTGGAAATTGATCTTAATTAGAGTATTTATTGATAAGTTAAGGCATAGCTTATCTGAAAACATGTCTCATGAAGTTAACTGAAAATAAATCCACAGAATGGTGACGGTAGTGAATATCGTAATCGTCGAATAACTCCATATTTTTAAGGCCTGGCTTGGTCTTTCTTCTGGGCTGATATCTTGAGAAAAAATGATCACATGATTAAAAGTCGCGATGATGGGTGTGATAATAAAGCCAGTGGCTGTCACAAAATCAATGAATTGAGTAAATGAATTCATAAATAGAAAAAAGACTGAACCCACCAGAACGAATAAAAGCGCAAATAAAATAAAATAAAGATTCGTTTCTTTTATAAGCTTGTTTATGTTCGGAGAAAGAGTATTTAGAACATCAACTGTCAGCCGTGGAAAACCATCTACCAAAGCTAACAAAGTTGAGTACATTACGGCCACAATGGTTGCAGCGATTAAAATGAAGACCCAGTTTCCTATAGTGCTGGTAAACAGGCTGATGATTTGAACCGAGAATCCTGCACTATCATTGGCAATCGTATCTCCCGCTCCACGAATAACGATATAGCCCAGAATAACAAAGCATGCCGCCAGAAATATTGAAGAACCATAGCCAACATGAAAATCGAAATCGGCTTCTTTTCTTGTGAAGGGAACGCCTCCACTATTATTTTTTCTGGCAAGCACCCAATTCGAGAGCATGACTGCACCTAGAATTCCTGTTGGCATCCAGCCAGCGATACTGACTAAAAATAAAGTGGTCGGGCGGTCAAAGGCTAATTGACTTATGGGTTCCATCGAAGACGACTCAAAACCAACCAGTGCAATAAATGTTGTTATTAGTGTCGTGATACAAAAACCTATGACTAAGATTTTACAAAATGATTCCAGGGCTTTGTATTTACCGATGACTAGAATAGCAATGGTAATGAATAACAGGAGCATGGATAAGACCGTTGTCTCCATGGGAATGTTAAACACGCTTTTAATAATGCCGCTTGTAACCAGTGAGGCCGCTGAAGTTGCGACAGATAGCTCGATCATAATAAGAGCCAGAAAGATATAGAGAAACCATTTGCCCCTTTTAGCATAACCGTCTATGACGGTTTCCCCGGTGATTGCTGCATAGCGAGAGCTGAATAAATACGTCGGATATTTTACGAGACAGACAAGCACAACCAGGAAAATCATACTCAATCCATAGGTAGCTCCTGCGCGGGTGGATTGGACGACATGAGAGGTCCCTACCGCAACAGCAGCAAAGATTAATCCGGGTCCAAGATTGTTTTTTATATAATTAAACATCGATGGATATTTCCTTATTATTATTGTGTGTCTTTATATTTAGAGTGTGAAAGCGTTTTATATAAGCTATCACAGCGATTCCCTTTAATGCAGTTTTATATTTAATATATCCGCTGCAGCCAAACGGCTCGACATTACACAGCCGCCCAAAAATGTCCCTTCCAGAGATCGTAGGCCATGCACTCCACCGCCACCATAACCTGCTGCTTCACCAATGGCATAAAGGTTGGGGATAGTATCACCAGCCGCAGTAAGGACACGTGATTGAAGGTTCGTCTGTATGCCTCCCATGGTTTTACGAGAAAGAATATGCTCTTTGATAGCGATTAAGGGGTAGGCAGATTTATCATCGATCTTCTGATCTTTACAGGTGCGTATGCCATCAAGAGGGTATTTCCTGACTTGGCGTATTAACTCTCGCTGTCTGTCATGGGTGCCGCTTTTAGGATTCGCTGCCTGATCAAAGTGCTCAATAGCATCCTGCATCGCTTGTCGGTCAATCTCGATATCACCAGATAGTGCCTGAATTTTGTCAGCGAGTTCAGAAACTGAATTTGCCGTGACAAAATTATCGCAATTGGCGAGCATGTCATCGACCAGGCCTTTTGCGCCAAATAAAATTCCCTTAAGAAAACGAAATAACTTTCTGTCTCGAATGGCGGGGTTATGTTCAGAACCTGAAATCGATAATTCTCGAATGGCAATTTTCATATTCATTATTTGCCAGGAATATTTATGCTCCTGCTTGCAAACAGTTTCCACCTGATTACGCGCGTCATAACCAGCGACTAAGGGGTCAGGTCCAAAGCGCCGACCGTGACTATCTAGCCATAGAGCGGACTTACAGGGCAAAATACTTAAACCGTGTTGAGGATGTCTGGGGTTCGGATGATTAACACCCCCGGTATACAACCATAATTTATCCATGTGGGTGACATTGGCTCCAATCTCTGAGGCAGCGTCATGCAATATGCCTTCAGCATATTTGTGAGCACCGTTTAGAATAAGCTCTGGCGGATCACCCCAGGGTTTATACCAATTGGCTTTTACTTTTTCGATACTTCCACATATTCCACCTGAAGCAATAACGGTATTGTCTGCTTCAACAGTGAAGTGATTCCCATTTTGTTCATTAACACCTGCCAAGCCAGTAATTTTGCCATCACTTTGAATAATTTCTGTTACTTTATGTTGAAACAATATTCGTAAATTGGCGATATTTCGGTGGTTTAATAATCTATTAGCCAGGGTATCAGATAGGCCTTTACCACTACCCCAAACAATATGGAATCGGGGTACTGAGTTGCCGGGGTTTTTATCAGAGATTCGTTCGACCCAGTTGACGACAGGTAAAAATTGAACCCCTTGCTTACGTAGCCATTTATAGCCCAGCTGGGTGCAGTTATTGACATAAAATTCAGCCCATTGACGAGGCCATATGTCTTCTTCACCAAATTCGGCATTAGCAAGCCAGTCACTAAGGGCGAGTTCTGGATTATCCTTGATGCCAGTCCAACGCTGTTGCGGAGAATTCACAAAAAACATTGCACCAAATGATTCCTTGGCCAAGCCCCCAATCTTACTTTTTTCATCACGATCGACGAGGATAACTTTCAAGTCGGATTCAAGTAATTCCAGAGCGGCGGCGATGCCAGATATACCCGCGCCGGCTATGACAACATCGGCTTTGTGTGTTGTACTGGTACTGAATGATATTTTTCTTTTTGCTGATTCGGCCATAATGTCTCTATATGTGAAATGTAAATGTCAATAATAATGGATATTAGAATGTTTATATTTGTTTAAATAAGAATCACGTTTTTATTTTAGAAAAATAGCATGAAGCTTCAGCTTAAGGAACAGCACTTGAGCTATTTTTCCAAGCCTTTTTTATTGCGGGAGCCAGCGCAGTTAGTATTGACCCTGTAACTAATAGCATGGCTCCAATTATTGAGAGCAAACCTAGACGATCAGTAAATTGGTAAGACGGGTAGAAAAAGACGAGTATCTTTAAAGAAGCAATTGTAAATAATGGTGCCAATGCAAGAACTGCACTGACTTTGGATGCATCCCAGCAATTTAAAGCTTCAGCGAAACAACCATAAGCAATTAAGGTATTTAGACAGCAAAACAATAATAAGAAAAATTCCATTTGGCTTAATTGAAAAACGCTCAATGGAGAAGCAAAGGGGAGCAGTATGAAAGCGGATAATAAATATATTTGAAATAAAATTTGTACAGAAGAAAATTTGACTAATAACTGCTTCTGGAATAAAGCATATACTGTCCAGGTAATTGCGGCGATTACTAATACCAAAACGCCTATCGTTTCACGATTACTAAAGTGTATAAATTCTTGTAAGCGATCGTTGAAAAAAAGACCCAGGCCGAGAACGAGTAAGCAGGCTCCAATTTTTTGTAAAGGGATGAAAGTTTCTTTATAGATTAATACACCACCAAGAATTAAAAATAGAGTAGATAATTGAATGACTGCTTCGCTGGTTTCTCCATTAACGAAATATAAGCTATAAGTAAAAAAGAAATAATTTAAGCAAAGCCCTATAGAGGCTATCAAAAGAAAAAATAAAGTCTGTTTATTGAAATTGATCTTTGCTGGAAGTCTTTTGCTGAGAGTTAACCAAAGCCCAAGCACCAGACCGGCAACGATAAAGCGGTACCAGACAATTGTAGTTGCATCCATGCCTGCCAATAATTCTTTTAAGGCAATAGGGATGACTCCCCATAATATGGCGGCAGTCAATGACAGGAAAAAACCGGCGACGTGTTTCTGGTTAGGTTTATGCATGCTCTAGGCATGTCCTATATGAGGGGGTAGGCATTTGGAAGATTATTCTTGTGTCTTGTAAAAAGTAAACATGCTAACACGTCGATTTCACCGAATACTAACAGTTTGAGGGGCTCGCGTTTCTTATTTTGAGGGTGAGCAGGCCATGGGTAAAAAAGTCGCATAATTTTCTTCTGAAAGTCTTTATTTGTTATAGTCAGAGGCTTATAAGATCAGATTTAGCTATTTAAATTCAGTCATATCCAGCAGGAGCAAAACATCGCATGAATTCATTTCGCATCAGGAGGCTTTACTTCTTGGCAGCTTCCGTAAGTTCCTTTGTTGTAATGTTGTTTCTTAGTTCGACATTACAGGCGCAACCTTCACGTTATTATCCTGCTGCTTTAAGTGGCGGGAACTACATGCATAATTTTTATTTCCCTCCATCACCCAGCTCAACACCCTGGGCGCCTGACTGGTCGCCGGATGGTGAATGGCTGGCAGTAGCCATGCTGGGTAGTATCTGGAAAGTTGATGCAGCTAGCGGTAATGCTTATGAATTAACCTATAACGAGGCCTATCACTCCTCACCGGATTGGTCACCTGATGGGAGGTGGATAATTTATACCGCTGATTATGATCATGAACGTATTCAGTTGGAGATATTTGATACGCAAACAGGTGAGTCTAAAAAACTAACTGATGATCAAGCCGTTTACACAGATCCGGTATTTTCGCCTGACGGCTCTCAGGTTGCCTATGTTTCAACCAATCCCAATGGTTATTTCAATGTTTACATTCGAGGCATTGAAAATGGCGACTGGAGTGGAGAGCCTATTGCTGTTACCAGAGATAATGATTATGGCTCCAACCGGCTCTATTTTGGTCGCTGGGATATGTATATAACGCCGGCCTGGCTGCCTTCCGGTGAAGAACTTTTGCTGGTATCTAATCGCGATGTGCCTTTAGGTTCGGGTAACGTATTGAGAGTACCGGCTATTGAAGACGGTATATTACAAGCAACAACTGTTTTGTCAGAACAAACCTTATATCGAACCCGTCCGGATGTTTCGATTGATGGACGTCGTTTTATTTATACCTCTACTAGTGGGTCTGCTGATCAATTTAATAATCTTTATGTGCAACCGACTGTTGGTGGCGAGCCTTACAAAATGACCTTCTTTGAGCATGATGCCTTCCATCCGAGGTGGTCACCTGATGGTGAGCAGATTGCATTTATTTCCAATGAGCCTGGTCTATCTCAACTCATGTTACTTGAGACTTATGGTGGCAAATTAACTGAAGTGGCTATCAAAGAGCAGCATTACAAACGCCCTACAGGCATCATTTCAGTGCGAGTGACGGATGCTCAAGATTCTGCAATAAGCCATAACCGTGTTCATTTAAGAGCTGCAGATGGAAAGTTCTATGCGCCAACAAATGCCTATGCCAGGGCAGGAATGACTGGCGATCAGATTTTTCATAACACAGGTGAATTTCAGGTCACGCTTCCTGTAGGTGAAACTAGCTTAACCTTTGTAAAAGGCTTTGAGTATTTTCCTCAATCAGTAGAAGTCGATGTTGAAGAGGGGGAAGTGACTCATCTGAATATTGCTCTGGAAAAAATGGCCGATATGGGTGCCAAGGGTTGGTATAACGCGTCGACGCATGTGCATGCTAATTACGCTGGCAATTTGCATAACACCTTAGAAAATTTGATGATGATGTCTCGTTCTGAAGATCAGGATTTGGTTATGGAACAAGTAGCAAATAAAGATAATCGAATTTTGGATTATCAATTTTTTGAGCAGGGTGGTGGAGCGCATTCAGTTTCTGAAGCTGATCAAATTGTTGTGGTGGGACAGGAATACAGACCTCCATTCTATGGACATGTATTTATGTTTGGTATGGAAGAGCATCTAATTTCGCCTTTCGTAACGGGATATGAAGGTACCGCAATTGAAAGCCTGTACCCCAGTAACACTGATATGTTTCTTAAGGCTAAGGAGCAGGGTGCCATAACCGGTTATGTGCATCCTTATATAGGTGAGGCTGATCCGCTGGAAGGACAGCTCGGTGGAGGCAAAGGCTTTATCGTCGATGCCGCGCTGGGTACGACTGATGCGCTGGAGTGGTCGGACTCAGGAACAGGAGGTTTTTATCCGCTATATGCAGTTTGGAATAATGGTTTGCGCATAACCGCAACTGGTGGCGAAGATTCAATTTCTTCCTTGCATCGTAGCAAGTTGATCGGCTCATTTCGTACTTATGTCTATACCGGAAATGCCGGCCTGGATATGCATGCCTGGTTTGACGGCTTATTGCGCGGACGGGCGTTCGTCAGTTCCGGGCCGTTATTGGAAATGCAAATTGGAACAGCATTGCCGGGAGATACTGTTGATCTTCCAGTCGGCGGTGGCAGGGTTAGCATTACGGGGCAGTTAAGATCGATTACCGATCTCAGTGAGGTAGCGCTGGTTTGTAATGGTGAGCTGGTAGAAACGTTTCCTTTAGGGACAAATCGCAATAGCCTGAATCTTAGTTATGAGCTGACAGTTGAACGAAGTGGTTGGTGTCATTTGCGTACTGAAGGCGATGCATCAGAGCGTTTTCCAATGGATGTCAATTACGCACAGGCTTTTACTAACCCTATCTGGTTTCAGGTTGGTGATGAGCCAATTCGAAATCCGCAATCAACTGCTTATGCATTACGCTGGATTGATAAATTACAGGAATTGGCTGAGGCATGGCCGGGCTGGCGTTCAGAATCCGAAAAGGCGCATGTGTTTGGGCAGTTTGATCAGGCTAGGGAAGTTTATCGCAGTAGACTTGACTAAGTCGCCACACTATATATCCATAGCAAAAGAGAAAGTTGATGTCATACCAGCAAGAGTACAAGTCTTCCATAGAGGATCCTGCTAGGTTTTGGGAGGAAAAAGCCAAGCTGATTGAATGGTACAAATTTCCTGAAAATATTCTCAGTGTCGACGAACAGGGCATTGAACGCTGGTATGCGGATGGGGAACTGAATACCTGTTATTTGGCATTGGATTATCATGTTGAGCATGGCCGGGCAGAACAATTAGCACTTATTTATGATTCCCCCGTCACGGGTAAGAAACAAAGCTTTACCTATGAGCAATTGCGGAATGAAGTGGCGCTTTGTGCAGGTATGCTCAAAGAGCTGGGAGTCGGTAAAGGCGATCGTGTCATTATTTATTTACCAATGGTTCCAGAAGCAGCAATATCCATGCTTGCCTGTGCCAGAATTGGAGCCATTCATTCAGTTGTGTTTGGTGGATTTGCACCGCCTGAACTTGCAGTTCGTCTTGATGATGCAAGGCCGAAAGTTCTACTAACGGCTTCTTGTGGTATCGAAGTCAATCGCATTATTGAATATAAGCCGCTGGTCGACGAGGCGATTAATCTGGCCAATCATAAACCGCAACATGTTGTCGTGCTTCAGCGTGAACAGGCTGCTGCAAATATGGACTATGAGCGAGATATAGACTGGAATGAAAGCATACAGAAAGCCTCTCCGGCTGATTGTGTGCCGGTTCTGGGAACTGACCTGCTTTATATACTGTACACCTCTGGAACAACGGGCAAACCCAAGGGTGTTGTGCGGGAAAATGGCGGCCATGCTGTTGCCATGAAATACAGTATGAGCGCTATTTATGACATAAACCCTGGAGAAGTATTTTGGGCAGCTTCAGATGTGGGCTGGGTAGTGGGGCATTCCTATATAGTTTATGCACCCCTGTTGCAGGGTTGTACTACTATTCTGTATGAGGGAAAGCCAGTCATGACTCCGGATGCAGGGGCTTTTTGGCGAGTGATTTCAGAGCATCAGGTTAAGTCTATATTCAGCGCGCCCACCGCATACCGGGCCATTAAAAAAGAAGATCCCCAAGGCGAGCTTGCCAAGCTCTATGACTTAAGCTGTTTAAAGGTAATTTTTGCAGCGGGTGAGCGTCTGGACCCACCAAGCTATGAATGGTTAAGAGAGACCTTTGAGCTGCCGGTGGTTGATCACTGGTGGCAAACTGAAACTGGCTGGGCAATGGCAGCCAATTTATATGGTATTGAACGCATGCCTGCAAAACCGGGCTCTGCCACAATGCCTGTGCCCGGCTACAATATTGAAATTCTGGATGATGAAGGGAATATTTTAGGCCCCAATAAACAGGGCTTTATTTCTATTAAACCGCCCTTACCGCCAAGTTGTTTAACGTCTATCTGGGGAGATACTGAGCGATTCAAAGAATCTTACCTTGAACAATTTTCTGGATATTTTGCTACCGGAGATGGTGGTTACTTCGATGACGATGGCTATCTTTACATAATGGGTCGGGTTGATGATGTCATTAATGTAGCGGGGCACCGTCTATCGACAGGTGAAATGGAAGAAATTCTGGGTAAGCATCCCATGGTGGCTGAATGTGCTGTCATCGGTCGAAGTGATGAGCTGAAAGGTCAGCTGCCTATGGGCTTTGTTGTGATTAAAAATACTTTGGATTCAAAACATAGTGAAATAATTAAAGAACTTGTTCAAATGGTACGTGATGAAATCGGTGCAGTAGCAGCGTTCAAAGAGGCGCTTGTTGTAGCGCGACTTCCCAAAACCCGTTCTGGAAAAATTTTACGTAAAACCCTGAGAGCAATGGTTGATGGCGATGAATACAGCATTCCATCTACGATTGAAGATCCCGCAGCACTAGAAGAAATAAAAGCACTGCTTTAACTTGGTGTTTATCAAAAGCCTGGCAAAATTGGCTATTGCCTTCACTTAGCTATTTTACCCAGTTGGTAGAGTAAGTTGCTAAATTAAGTCGGAGTTCGCTCGCTAAGACGCTCCTCACCTACGACATGACTTCGGCGTAAAATACCCAAGCCAGTTTCAAAAGGAAACATTACTAGAAATCAGAATACAGCTTTAAGCATTAACATCAATAACGACTCTTCCTTTAACCTGTCCCTGTAAGATTTGATCTGCCAGTTCTGGCACTTTGGCAAGTGGTGCAACTGTGAAGATTTCAGCGAGCTTATCCAGGTCCAGTACTTCGGCAAGTCGATCCCAGGCGCGTTGACGAATCGCAAGCGGGGCCATCACAGAATCGATTCCAGCCAGTCGCACACCTCTTAAAATAAAAGGGATCACAGACGATTCGAAGCTTGCTCCTCCGGTTAAACCACACATAGTGACAATGCCAGCATATCGGGTTTGCGCAATGGCAGTAGCGAGTGTTTTACCGCCAACACAATCGACCACCGCAGCCCAGATTTCAGACTCTACGGGTTTGGAGTCACGAGCTAATTCATCTCTTTCAATAAGCTCTGTTGCTCCCAGGCTTTTCAGGAAATCACCGTTTTCAGAAATTCGGCCACTTGCAGCCACTACCTGATAGCCCAGCGAAGAAAGTAAACTGACAGCTACAGAACCGACACCGCCAGAGGCTCCGGTTACTAATACTTTGCCATCTTCTGATTTCACACCGTGATCTTCAATAGCTAGCACACATAGCATGGAAGTGTATCCTGCAGTGCCTATGGCCATGGCCTGTTCTAATGAAATTCCATCAGGAACACGAACCAGAAATTCAGGATTAATTCGAGCCTTTTGTGCATAACCACCGAAGTGTCTTTCAGATAAGCCATAGCCATTGACCAAGACACGATCACCGGCTTGCCAATTAGGGTCAGCTGATTCAGTAACTGTCCCGGCCAGATCAATTCCTCCTACCATTGGAATTTTTTGAGCGATCGGGACAGGGCTATGTTCAGACATGGCAAGTCCATCTTTAAAATTCACAGTCGAATAAGCGACATCGACATGCACTTTTTCATCAGGTAAATCAGACAGTGACAGTTTTGTGAGTCTGCCTTTTTTTATTTCATCGATATCGTCAAAAACAATTGCGTTAAATGAGTCGCTCATAAATTTTCCTGATTATTGATTTCTATATAGTAGTGTCAATTTAATGAATTAATTGAACAAGTCAATCTATAGTCCGATTGCTGTTGATAATGAATGTTATAAAGTCATGGAGTAAGAACTTTATGCTTGGTTTGTTGGCACCTTAAGTTAAAGGTTTAATTTCGGTGGTTTCATTGTTCATTCTGGTCAAAGGGTTGTGCGGTTCAAACGAGTCTGCATTCGACTCTTCCATAACAAGTTTGAAATCATCACGAATATGACCTTGTATTAAACAGTTAGTTTCTATGTAGGGAAAAATTTGGTCATAACGTTTAATTTCTGACTGATTAATTCGCCTGTATATATGGCTGCGATTAAGTGCAGAGGTATGTGATAAATTGCCTGAGGCGATTAATTCAGCCGTAGCACGTACTGTGTTTTTATGGAAATTGAAAACACGTACTGACTTATCTGTGACATCCAGACCATTGGCCAGTTTTGAGTTCTGGGTCGCAACACCCGTTGGGCAATGATTAGTATTGCATATCAGAGATTGCACACATCCCAGAGCCAACATCATTCCTCTGGCGCTGTTACACATATCGGCTCCAAGGGCCAGATTTTTTACTAAATGAAATCCGGATATGATTTTGCCAGCCGCAATAATTTTAATTTTGTCGCGAAGACCAAAGCCATTAAGACTGTCAGAGACAAAAACAACAGCTTCCCGTAAAGGCATGCCAACTGCATTGGTGTATTCTAGTGGAGCGGCCCCTGTGCCACCTTCACCGCCATCAACAGTAATAAAATCTGGTGTAATTCCGCTTTCTACCATAGCTTTGCATATGGCAATGAATTCACTTTTACGGCCAATGGCCAGTTTGAAACCGATAGGTTTACCGCCTGAGAGTTCACGCAATTGAGCAAGGAAGGCTGTTAAACCCAAAGGTGAATCAAAAGCACGATGGGCCGGCGGGGAATTAACTTGAGTGTGAGGTTCCACTCCACGTATTTCGGCAATTTCCAGAGTATTTTTTTCAGCAGGCAGAATGCCTCCATGACCGGGTTTGGCGCCTTGAGACAGTTTTATTTCAATCATTTTTACTGAGCCGATACTGGCTTTTTCCTTAAACAAGTCCGGGTTGAAATTACCTGCTTTATCGCGGCAACCAAAATATCCAGTACCGATCTGCCATATGATGTCCCCGCCATTTTGAAGATGGTAAGGGCTAAGTCCACCTTCACCAGTGTTGTGGGCAAAACTTCCTAATTTAGCGCCCTTATTAAGCGCCAGAATGGCATTAGAGCTCAAGGAGCCGAAACTCATTGCTGAGATATTAAGAATGCTGGCGCTATAGGGTTGTTTACAATCAGGGCCGCCGACCTGAATTCTTAAATCAGGATTTATTGCTGTTGTATCCATCGCGGCCAGAGAGTGACCAAACCATTCATACCCGGTACGGTAAGTATCCAACTTTGTACCGAAAGGCTCCGATTCCATTTCCTTTTTTGAGCGCTGATAGACAAGACTTCGAAACATTCGGCTGATTGGTGCGCCGTCAGTATCTGACTCAATAAAATACTGTCTTATAAAGGGGCGCAGTTTTTCTGCATACCAGCGGCCTCTTCCGTACAAGGGGAAGTTGCGTCGAATGGAATGTTTGGTCTGAACCATATCGTAAAAACCCAAAACGGCAAGGGGCACGACAATGAGTAGCAACCAGATTGTTGGTGGCCATATATACGAAATAACACCAACAAAAATAAGCGTAGCGACTAAACATTTAATAAACAGAGCTTGCATGGAAGACTTCCTTATTAAAGCTAACAAATATGAACTTAAGATAAATGAAAAAACACAATAGCGATAGAGGTTTTGAGGACCTAATTACTAATTGAGTGTAGCGATACCTATAGTTTTGCAAGGGTAAATTTTGCTTCAGCTCAGGTAAATGACTGGGCTTTATAAATTAGCCTTAGCAATAAAAGCATTGATCGCGATTTTCTAGTACCAAGGGATATTCGAAGTATCTTTGCCAAGTAATATGGCCAGCAAGATGATGATTTTACGTATAAAATAATTTAATAAGGCTATTTGCCAATTTTTTGGTAAACCTTTTGAGCGCTTGAGCGTTTAATTCACTTTGAATTTATATTCAAAGTCTTGCTGAATAACAGCTGGATATGAGAAGTTTTATGAAAAGTATTATGGAATTAATATGAAAATAAAGGAGTTAGTCTTGCTTATTTACTTCTTTAATTTAAAATGGCCGCCTTTATGATCATCGGAAGATCAACATCTTCAAAAAGCCCGCATTTAGTTAAACAAATAGTTAAACAAATAGTTAAACAAAACCAGCAAATTATAGAGTTAGCAAGTAGTCGCTTAATTGCGCGTTATCAGTTTATGAAAAAATTTATTTTTTATAGTTTGCTATTAAGCATGCCACTGCAGGCTTTAGCTCAAGATACTGGCAACTTCGACACCAAACGTTTTGAAATGACCAGACTCTATGAAGAGGCGGTAATTGATGGTGTCCTGGATGATGAAGTCTGGCAGCGTGCTAGTGTTGTTGATGATTTTCATCAGATGCTGCCGATTGAGTTCGCCGAACCATCAAAACGTACCGAAGTCCGCATCTATTACACTGAAAATGCCGTGTTTATCGGCGCCCGTATGTACGATGATGAGCCTGAAGAAATAGCAGCTCAGGTGCTTACCCAAAATGCCTCTATAAGAGCTGACGACTGGTTTGTCCTGCAATTGGATACCTATCTTGATCGACGTAGTGGTTATCGCTTTGGTACCAATGCCAATGGAGTACGCTGGGATGCTATTTTTAGCAGCCCCACCGACATTGAAGGAAACTGGGATGGAGTATGGCAGGGGGAAAGTTCAATAGATGAACAAGGCTGGGCTACAGAAATAAGAATCCCTTTTCAAACCCTATCATTTAATCAGGAACAGTCTGAATGGGGTATCAATTTTCTTCGAGTGGTACAGCGCAACGGTGAACGGATGGCATGGTCATCTCGAGATAGGCAAGATAATCCAGGACAAGCTGGAGTAGTCACTGGCTTAAGAGGGATGCAACAAGGTGTTGGCCTTGATGTTGTTCCAGGCCTAACCTTACGACGAGAGAGAGTATACGGTGGTGGCGCAAATTCCGGTGTGGATGAAAATTTCGAACCAACACTGGATCTATTTTATAAGGTTACACCGGCATTGAATGCTGCCGTAACAATCAATACCGATTTTTCTGCCGTTGCTGTAGACAGTCGCCAGGTTAATTTAACGAGATTCTCTTTATTTTTCCCTGAGCAACGCGATTTCTTTTTGCGTGATTCAGATATCTTCGAGTTTGGGAAAATTGGGACATATGGCTTCGATGGTTTCAGTGGAACGGGCAACTCGCTTTTACAGGGGGCCAGCCAACAAAATGCTAGACCATTTTTCTCTCGCCGCATTGGATTAAGCGGAACGGGTGCTCCGGTGGACATTAAAGTGGGGGGTAAGCTGAGTGGTCGAGTCGGAAATTTCAATGTAGGTTCATTAATCGTGTCTCAAGATGAAGATTTGCTTAATGGAGTGGAAGCCAATGAGGTTTTTGTTGGTCGCGCTGTGAGGAATGTGCTGTCAGAATCACAGGTTGGCATCATCTTGACCGATGGAGACCCACAGTCAAATCTCGATAGCACCCTGGTAGGCACGGATTTTCGTTATCGAAATTCTCGACTCCCTAATGACAAGACCATAGAAGCCAATGCCTGGATACAAAAAACCGATACTGAAGGTAAGCAGGGTGATGATCTGGCTTATAGCTTGAGTTTAAGCTCTCCTAATCAGACCGGGTGGCGCGGTGCAGCGGTGTATAGCAGGGTTGAACAAAACTTTGATCCTGCCGTCGGCTTTGTCAATCGGGCAGGGATTCAGGATGTCGCCCTGGATGGCGGATATATACATCGATTTAGTGGGGATAGTTACTTGAGAAATGTTTATATTGGAGCTGAAGCCTATCGAGCTGAACTGCTTTCTAATGGGGACATGAACTCAGAATTAATGGCCGTGCGAATTGGTCTATTCAATCAGGAAAATGATCGGTTTTTTTCCAAGATCCAACGAAATCGAGAAGTCTTATTAAATGATTTTACTATTTTCAGAGCTTCTGACGGCAGCCGTTCAGTCGTTATTCCAGCTGGTGAGTATGAATTTTATGAGTGGCTGGTTTTTCCAAATTTTGCTGGCCAGAGAGTCTTATCAGGCAATTTGAATTTTCAAATTGGAGAGTTTTATAACGGAGATCGCCTGCAACTAGGTTTCAATTCGACTTGGCGTCCAACTCGACAGTATGAATTAGGATTGAATTACAATGAAAACTCCATCAAATTACCTGGTGGTGACTTCAAAGTGCGTTTAATTAGTATGAGAGCCAATGTTGCTTTTAACTCAAAATGGTCCTGGTCAAATTTATTGCAGTATGACAATGTCTCAGAAAACATGGGATTTAATTCTCGCTTGAATTGGATCCCTGAAAATGGTCAGGAAGGGTTTCTGGTTTTTAATTATGGGGCTCAAGACATTGATAAAGACAATAGTTTTACTTCAACAAATTCAGATCTTTCAGTAAGGTTCACTTATACTTTTCGCTATTGATATTTATTCAAATACGAAATGATTACAGTTTATCCATTTACGGGTTTAGGTAAAGCCAATCATGGCTGGCTTAAATCCAGTCATCACTTTAGTTTTGCCAATTACTATAATCCCAGCCGTATGGGCTTTGGTTCATTGCTTGTTGTCAATGATGACTGGGTAAAGCCAGGTTTTGGCTTTCCCCCTCATCCTCACAGGAATATGGAAATTATCAGCTATGTCAGAACCGGTGCTATTACTCATGAAGATAATAAAGGCCATAAAGGGGTGACTAAAAATGGGGAAGTACAGGTCATGAGTGCCGGCAAGGGAGTGGTTCACTCTGAATATAATCGCAGCAAAGAGCCATTAACTTTTTATCAGATATGGATTAAAACCAATACCATGAATATAGAACCGCGATGGGAAAGCAAAAAGTTTCCTAACAAAGCGGTGGAGGATGCTTTGCCGATGCTAGTGTCCGGATATTCCGACGATAAAAACAAGGCCTTATTTATTCATCAAAAAGCCCGTATTTTTGGCGGCAAGATAAGCAAAGGCAATGTGATTGAACATGCTATTGAGCATCAGGCTTATGTATTAGCGTCAGATGGCCGTTTTGAAATCAATGATAATGAATTTCCAAAAACCTTGAATAAAGGTGATGGTGCAGAAGTGACGAAGAGCAAGACGATTACCATCTCTGCACTGACAAATTGTGAAATTGTGATCATTGATGCCGCAGCTGAATAATTAAATTCAGAGTTCGCATCATTGTGCAATAGCATCGAATGCGTAAAATACATAAAGCATCCAAATTAAAATTCACAAAGATTAATTCCTCATCTAGACCATATTACTTAAATTTCTATCCCTGCAAGATATTTTTAGAAAGGTGATTTAGACGTCCTGAAGAACCAATTCTTGGCATGCTTCGTATCTAGTTCAATAAACAAGATACAGCCATGTCTACAAAACCATTAATTACAGCTTTAGGTATCGCCGGCTTGCTGCCATTTATGGCAGCGCTTTTGGCCACTCTCACGAATACTATATTAGGCAATATAGAGCCGGATTTAATATTCGTTTTTTACAGTAGTGTGATACTGAGTTTTTTATGTGGAGCATTCTGGGGAAGACTGCTCACTCAGCCTTACTCTTCAAAAGTAGCAACCATCTTGGTGGCGACTAACTTGCTTGCTCTGGCTTCATGGTTGTCGCTGTTGTTGGTTAATGAGTACCAAAGCCTGTCTCTTGTGTTGCTGAGCCTGGCTTATTTTTTAGTTTTTATGCTTGAGTACATTGAAGTCAATTTACTTTATAAAAATGTTTACCGTACTTATATCAAACTCCGTTTCGGGCTGACTTCATCAGTGCTAGCTATGCACTTAATTATGTTGCTAGTGAATATAAGTTCAAGGATATAAAATTCGACACATGAAACTTACATTATTTTTTGATAGCTATTGCCCGCTTTGTGTAGCCGAAATGAAAATGCTTGCAGAGCTGGACCATAAGCAAAATCTGAAATTTGAAGATATTCATGCAGCAGATTTTGCACTCCGTTATCCCGCCATTGACCCTGTAAAAGCAGATAAAATTTTGCATGGCTTGTATGAAGATGGCTCAATGATTTTTGGTCTTGATGTTACTCATCAGGCTTGGAGAGCAGTTGGTCATAAACCTTGGTTGGCTTTATTGCGCTGGCCAATTATTCGTTGGTTTGCTGATTGTTGCTATTGGGTCTTTGCAAACAACCGTTATTTGATTTCGTGGCTACTAACGGGACAAAAGCGATGTGTGAGCTGTGCTTTTAAGCATCCTGAAAAGTGATTCTTAAAAGTATTATTCATTTGCCTGCTTTATAAGCAATCTTTAATACATGAGATAAGCAACAAGCACTATGCTAAAAATATCTGAAGATACAAAAAGTGATAGACATACTGCGGTTGTGATTGGTGCGACAAGCAGGATTGCAAGGGCACTAATTGAGCGCTTGGCTAATGATGCAAGTTTTACAGATATTGTTGCGATCAGTCGCCAATTTCCTGAAGAAGCTGAAAGCAATTTAAAACAAAAAGTCAGTCGTTTTCAAAGTGACTACTCTGAAGAATCGATCAGTGAGATTTGTGAACAGCTCAGATTTTGTAAAGGAAAGAAAGGGCAGAAAGGGCTGAGAAGAAAGATCAGTCGCGTATTTATTTGTAATGGGATTCTTCATGATTCTCACTTACAACCTGAGAAACGTATTGAGGATATTAAACCTGAAAATCTGCATAAGGTGTTTGAGGTCAATGCAGTCATTCCCATGCTCTGGATCAAATATCTTAAACCTGTATTGGCCAATGAGCAGGACTGTGTGGTGACAGTATTCAGCGCAAGGATTGGCAGCATTGAGGACAATCGCCGAGGCGGCTGGTATGCCTATCGAGCATCAAAAGCTGCATTAAATATGCTCTTTAAAACTGCAGCCATTGAATTTGAGCGTGTCGCTAAAGGTGCCCGATTTTTAGTTTTTCATCCGGGCACAACAGACACGCCCTTATCCAAGCCATTTCAAAAATATGTCAGCCCAAATAAATTATTCAAACCTGAATTTGTTGCAGATCAGTTACTAGATTTAATTGCAGGAGATAAGGGGGCAGATAAGTTAGATCAAAGCATTCAATTTTATGCTTGGGATGGAGAAAAAATTCCCTGGTAAACAAAGCTATTTTAACAATCAACCTGAGTCAATCTATCATCAAGATGATCAATAACGATATTAAAGACAGCCCTTCTGCTGCAGAGGATGCAGCCATCGCTACGATAGAGAGCATGGCGATTAAAACAATAAAAGCAGGTAATAGATCTCAGCAAGCGCTTTTTAGTTATATAAAAAAATATATAGCCTTACTGAAAAAATATGGAAAAAAGCTAAAAGCTAGCTGAGTGAAAGCTTCCTTGTCAGTTTTATAATTCTTTATTGCCTCTCTGATCAAAATTCTCGGCTTTATATTAATCACCAACTATAGACCCCATTTTACTCGCTCTTGAAGTGCTATTTCCTGCTAATTACAAGCTTGCGCCAGAGCGGAATTATAATATTTTATTTCTCGTCATTGATTATGCTAGCCTACCGGATTAGCTCTGTAATCACGGATAAAAATATGAATAAAATGCAGTTGCCCACACTATTGAAAACAACACTGACCCTCGCTTTTGGATTAGCTTTGATCTGTAATTCAGCTAATGCTCAAGACCTTGATGCCGAAACGCTGTCAGTATTTACTGAAGAGCAAGTTGCTTTGGGTCTACAGGCTTATCAGGTGAATTGCTCCAATGCTTGCCATCAAGCCGATTTGACTGGTGGAGGGCCTGTACCGGCCTTAAAAGATTTAGCATTCCTGGGTGTCTGGGGAAACATTTCGACTTCTGAATTATTTGATTCCATAAAAAACTCAATGCCGCCTACTAACGTAGGAGGTTTATCGGATGAAAGCTACCTGGCGATTATCGCCTTTATTTTATCTGCCAATGGAGCTGTGGCTGGTGATATACCCTTACTTGCCGATTCAGATATCACCATAAACACTGTTACGTCCAGTAGTCAGCCGGGAGCCACCAGTAAATATGAGCAATCAGGGCCGACCGGAATCACAGTCGTGGGGCAGGTACCAGATTATCAAACTGTCAGCGATGAGGACTTGCGCAATCCAGTACCCGAAGATTGGTTAATTATTAGAGGTAACCATCAGGCCTGGAGCTATAGTGCACTTAATCAGATTAATCAGGAAAATGTCAGCGATATGCGATTGGCATGGATTTGGTCCATGAGTGATATCGCTTCAAATCAAACTTCTCCTTTGGTGCATGATGGGGTTCTGTATTTATTTAGTCCCGGTAATAAAATTCAGGCGCTAAGAGGCGATACCGGTGATTTGATTTGGGAGCAAAGCCTTGGAGGCAGGGCAGGCACAATGCGGGGCATGGCAATCTATAAAGATAATCTGATTATTAATACGCCAGATGGAGAAATTGTTGCTGTTAATGCGGCCAATGGAGAAGAGCTTTGGCGCATCCAAATAGCCGATGGTTTTACTAATACCAGTGGACCAATTGTTGGTAATGGCAAAATATTTACCGGCATGTCTGGTTGCACCACATTTGAAGAACAGAAGTGTTTTGTCAGTGCATACGATGCCGATGACGGCAGTCTGCTTTGGCGCTTCAGTACAATTGCGCAAGCAGGCGAGCCCGGGGGAGATAGCTGGGGAGGTGTCGATGACTTGTTTCGAGCAGGAACTGATACCTGGATTACACCCAGTTTCGATGAGGCATTAAATCTGGTTTTTATCGGCGTTTCACAGGCAAAACCCTGGGTAGCGGCAAGCCGTGATATGAGTGTTTATGATGATGCCCTGTATTCCAATTCGACTCTCGCTTTAGACGCAGATAGCGGTGAGTTAGCCTGGTATTACCAGCATGTGCCGGGAGAAACCTTTGATCTGGATGAAGTATTTGAACGAGTTCTGGTTGATCTTGATGGCGAGAAGCTGGTTTTTTCAGCTGGCAAACATGGCATTCTTTGGAAGTTAAATAGAGAAACCGGTGATTACATTGAACATACAGAAACACTGTTTCAAAATGTATTCGAAAGTTTCAACCCCGAAACAGGCAGGCCCCAGTATCGAAATGACATTGTCGAGCAAAGGGTAGGAGAATGGATACAAGCTTGCCCATCAACGGCCGGTGGCAAAAACTGGCATCCTATGAGTTATCACCCGGGGACAGAAAGCATTGTTTTGCCTCTTAGTCAAAGTTGTGTGGAAATAAGAGGGAGGGAAACTCAATTTATGGTTGGCGGTGGTGGTTCAAATGCGAATAGACGTTGGTCACAAATGCCGGGTAGTAATGGTAATGTTGGCAAGTTGGCCGCATATAATATTCGCACCATGGAAGAGCTGTGGTCTTATGAACAACCCGCGTCTTTTCTGACAGGAGTATTAACAACCGGAGGCAATCTGGCATTTGTTGGAGATCTGGATAGGGTGTTTCGAGCATTGGATGTTGAGACTGGCGCAACACTTTGGGAATCACGTCTTGGAACATCTGTTCAAGGTCACCCTATAAGCTTCAGTGTTGAGGGTAAACAATATATAGCTGTTCCAACAGGTCTGGGTGGTGGTAGTCCACGCACCGTGCCTTCGATATTGACGCAAAGAATTCGTTATCCTAATTCGGGCAACGCCCTGTATGTTTTTGCCTTACCTGATTAAGCTTAAGACTAGTTTCAATATAATGGCAGTATGGGACTATATAATCATCTAATGATTATCTAAAAAGTGCGCATGTATCAAAAAAAGCTTTATTATGGCTTTCAGGGTGGTCGAGGAATACGCGGACTTTTTCCCATCTTCATAGTAGTATTGAAGGCCTATAAATCATTGTTAAGATATAAATGAAAGCAGCCCCAAGCAATGCAGATTAACCATACAGCTAAAAGATTGAAGAACTTTTGGTTGCTTTATGATGGTCGCAACCAAAATACACAATCCGATGAGAAAGCGCTTCAGGCTGATGAAGTTAATTTCATCATGTGTAGTGTGTTTAGTCTGGTTGCAGTAGCTGCACTGATTATTTTCAGTATTTCTGCCTTAGTCCGTAACGACATCCAATTTGCATTTATATTATTCAGTTTTGCCTTGATGACCGTAATTGGCCTGGGAGGGATCTGGATATCTGGAGCTGACTGGCTCGCAAAACATTTCACTACCTTACTCATGGCTGTACTTTGTGTGTATTTGTTTTATACAGGAGGCACCGATGGCACCGGACCTGTTATTTTATTAATTTTTCCTGCTGTTGCCTTATTTCTGCAAGGTAATATTGTTGGTCCTTATTCAGTGCTAAGCCTCTTACTCTTGGTTCTTGGTATTTATATTTTCAGCCCCTTTGGTTTTGATAACAGTCAATATTCGCCCGCACTTATCTCCAGAGTATTAATAGTATTTGTGGTGGTATCCATGCTGTCTTATGCCTTTGCATTTTTTAAAGGCAAAGCAGAAAAAGACTTTTTATCGACACAACTTGAATTAGAACAGGGCAATATTGAGGATCCTGAGACTGGTGTGGCGAACCGTGCCTTGCTGGAAAAACTTTTACAGCTTGAGTCAGAGCGCTGTTCTCGTTATCAACGTCCAGGTAGTTTAATAACAATAAAACTGCAGATTGAGTTAACTGATCAATATAAATACCTTAGGGATAACAGACGACTGGTTTATAAAAATATTAGAAAAACATTTGATAAGGTGTTGCGAAAAGCAGATGTCCCAGGTCAATGAACTAAAAATCAAATCATCATTCTCTTACCCGAAACCAATTTGGAAATGGCGCTCGAGCTATCAAGAAAATTAACAGCTATTTTTAAGAACTATAATAAGGTATTTGATGATCCGACGGTTGATGTTAAGGCTAATATTAGTGCCGAAGAAATTCCTGTATCAGAGCAAGATCATTCCCTGTCAGTTTAGTTGTGCAAACTTAATAAAATCCGGCCTTTATCTATTTCCTGCTTTGATGCCTAAAAGCTCTAATTGAAAGAAAATATTTTCTTTCCAAATGGCTACACATAGTGAACGAAAATAATTTCAATCAAGGGTTGCTAGGGTCATGCAGGAATAATACGTTCTAATTATAAAAAAATAAGATTAGACACTAATGATGTTTTATAAAGGAGTGAGTGAGCAGAATAATTAGTATCAGGATTGAATAGAATAAGCCATTAAACAATAAAGAAAAAATCAAATAGACAGGGCTTATGCTGATTTCACCAAGTAATTGCAAGATTGTAATACCAGGCGTTAATGCTGGCCTCATGACTTCTATAAAATAGATGCCTAGCCCCAGAGGCGCTATCAGCAAAAATAGTGTTCCCAGGGCGAAGCCAGCAACAAGAGATTTAAAAATTAATTTTCTATAGTTCATTCTCGTGCATAACGAAGCATTCTTGTGGGTTCCACTTGGAATCATCTGCTTCTTTCATGAAGTGCATGGTTGTCACCCAAGGTTCAACAAGATAAACAGGGTCTTCCACAATGATGGTATCGACAAACCATGTCACGCCTGCGGGTGTTTCAAACACATCAAAATATTCGGTGACGACTGTTTGGTCGCTATGTCGTATACCGTTTTTACGCAAATAACCTGGAATAAGGTTGCTAGTAACAGCTTCAAGTGAGCGAGTCGTAGTACCTACTCTGGGTGTTTGGCCAATGCGCAAACTATTTAAGTAAGCAGGTGCTGGCGAATTTTCCCATTTTGCCTGGGTATGCCCCTGTCGTGAGGGTGAACCCGGAGTCATCGTTTCATCAAAATAAAACATGCGTGTTTGCATGCCGGCATCAAATTCCATTTTAAGTGTTAAATCATCTTCCCAGCTTATTTTTATACGACCAGGGCGATGCATAATTGCAGGAGCGCCATAAGCCAGGCACTCGTTACCAGCATCGTTTTCAGGGCGCCATGCCATACCAATTTCTCTGGCGGCTTCGTTTTCCGGAATATTGGCGAAATCACCAATCAGTGGAGTCGTCATACGCCAGCGCCAGTCTTCAGAAACAATAGAGACCCAGTTGCCGGTTAAGTCTATAGGCGCGCCTTCTCGGCCGGGTGTGGCTTCAGGGGTGCCCATTCTTTCCTGGGCGCTGGTCATTGAAGAAGTGAGAGCCAAAAGCAGAATCAGTGAAAAAAGCGATGTGAAATTTTTCATGGTTTACTCCATCCCTTCCAATAGGCTTTGATATATTGCAGTAATAAATTCTTCACTGGATGGTCCTCCGCGATGGCCACCATATTCAGTGTCATAATCTAAACTAAGATTACTGGCCAGAATTTGATTGAGATTGCTGCCTTGAGCCATCATGTTTTGCACCCGATCTCTAACGATGACCAGCATGTTGCGGTATTCAACGACATCGATTTCATCGCCAATACGACCATGACCAGGAACAACGTAAGTCCCACCCTCGGCATTTGGGCCTGGAATCATAAGTGCAAGCGTGAAGTTCAGTGCTTCAATAAAGCCGTTAACACCGCCGCCACTGGAAATATCGATATCGGGGTATTGGCCCTGAACCAGTAGATCGCCCAAACTGATGACATCAGAACTTCTGAAGAAAACGATGCTGTCTCCATCAGTATGAGCGTTTGGCATATGGTAAACAGCAATGCCTTCATTATTCATATAAAAATCAAAGGATGGGGTAAAGTAGGTAGTGGTCAGTGTAAGAGATTCAACATCATTGTCAGCCAGATAGAAGCGGTTTAAGACATTTTCATGCGCCAGCAGAGTGACCCCAGAGGTATTTCCTCCAATGGCTATATCAACACCCGCACCTCGACCTCCAAAGCCTCGAAAACCAAGGTTTTCTATGGCTTCATTCCCTGCCAGGTGCAGGGGATCAAGAGCAGTTGTAATGACTTGACGAACAGGAGCGTTGGATATCTCACGGATAAGCGACATCATCTCTTCGATATAAGAGGGGTCAGGTGTGTCTACAAATACGATGGCTTCATCACCAATTTGAACAGTGATATTCACTCCTGCACCGTCAACCACATAAATTTGCCCTTTTACATGAAACAAGTTAAGTGCTTGATCCATTTCTGCTGCATTTGCCCAGCTACCAATGAGCATGCCAAACAGGCAACTCTTTAAAAGAAAAGGCTTAAGGTGTTTAAGGTAGTACATAACTTTGCTCCGCTCTTTGGGGTGTTATTTTTTATTGGCAAATAAGGCAGACTTACTGGCACTCTTCTGTACAAAACTGAGCATTACCAGGCGGCTTTTCCATGATGTCCATATATTCAGGGTACATGGTCTCAATTCCTCCGCGGGTAGCTGAGAATGGAATACGGTAACGTTCAGCAAATTCCATTATCCAGGGGTTTTCACCAGGTAAGAAATGAGGCACGATCTGGCCGAGGGCATTAACAGGTAATTCCTGTAAAGGAACGCACGAGCTTGGAGATTGTCTGGCCGAGGGGTCTCTCACCCAGGTTTGGCTTCTAACCATAGGCTCTTCCAAAAAGGCAGGGTCATCAATGACGGTGACTACCGTTAAATAATCCCCATGCATAACCCAATGTTCGGTAGCCGTTCTTTCACTGCTGGCTGCCAGGCCATTCCGGCGCAAATAGCTTTCTTTAAAATCTGTGGTTAGGATATTCAGCATGTTGCCATCGAAACTGCCGGTGGAGAAACCCTGAAAAGTATGTGGAGCTATTTCAGGAGGGCGTTCAGGGTTGTTTAACCAGATAGTGCGCTCCATGCCCATAAAACCAATGCGAGTTTTGAATGCAATAGCCTGCTGTGTAAGGGGGTCTATAACTCTGGTTATACTCATGTCCGCTGCACCGCGCATGGAATAATCTCCGCCATGCTGGCGACAGATATATTCACTGACCACAGAGATGCGATTTGGGTTGTAACTATCCCCGCGTAGTCTTGCGGCGTCATTGATAGGCATGCCGGTATAGTCGGCAAGATTAGGTCCTGGAGAACGCTCGGGCAAGTCTTCATGATAAAGCGGGCGCCAGTCACCTGAAAAATCAATTTCCTGCGCCAGTAGGGTAGTGCTCAACAGCAATGGAGTAATAAAGCCAAATAGTTTACACAAAGGAATATTTCGGGAGATCATGCAGTTTTCCTCTTAGTCGAATTATTAGTATTGTAATCGAGGGAATGAGAATAATTCTTATTCTTGCAATTTACTAAGGTGATGGCTAGTGATTAATTTAAAAATACTTTTTTTTTGCAAAATATAAGTGTTTATCTGAAATTGAGCGTTTTTCGCAGAAAGCAGTTGAACTGTTTTCTGCCTATGGTTTAAATGGCATCTTTTAGGTAAAACCAGTTATCAATAAAAGAGAAGCTATGAATAAACAAGCAATCGAGTGCCTGCTAAATAACATACCTGAAACGCTTGATTCGCCAGCATTTTCCTTTGCTGATCAGCAAACGGCAAAGAATGTATTTAAGTTTCATAGCAGTCTTCCGAAATACGAGTCTACACCGCTTGTTAAATTATCTAGCCTTGCGGGTTATCTGGGAATAAAAGAGATTTTTGTAAAGGATGAGAGCAAGCGTTTCGATTTAAATGCATTTAAGATGTTGGGAGCGAGTTATGCTATAGCAAAGTACTTAGGTGATTTACTCGAGCTGAGTGAAGAAGAATTAACTTTTAATAAAATTTTTGAAAATAAATCAAAGTATAGGCACATCACATTTGTCACGGCAACAGACGGCAATCATGGTAGAGCGGTAGCGTGGTCAGCAAAACTATTTGGTTGTAAAGCTGTTGTGTATATGCCTAAAGGGTCATCTCCAACCAGACTGGAGGCAATAAAAAAATATGGAGCTGAAGCTTCGATAACAGCTCAAAACTATGATGACACTGTTAATTATGCCAATCAAAAGGCACAAGAAGAGGGCTGGATATTAATACAAGATACGGCTTGGCAGGGCTACGAAAAAATACCATTAGAGATCATGCAAGGTTACTTTACCCTGGTAACGGAATATCTGAAGCAAGAGCCAAAAATCTGGCCAACTCATGTATTGGTGCAAGCTGGGGTAGGCTCTTTACCGGCAGCAATCCTGGCTCATCTTTGTAATTTATCAGACAAACCTATGCCTAAATTTATTGTAGTTGAGGCTCAAGGTGCGCCATGTCTATATGAGTCTAAAAGAATGGATAAGCTTACCAGGGTGGAAGGTGACCTGCCCACTATTATGGCTGGGCTCGCCTGTGGTAAACCAAGTTTAATAGCATGGGATATACTAAAGTCAGCTGCCAGTGCCTTCATAGCGTGCTCTGATGATATTGCTCGAAGAGGCATGAGAGTATTGGGCAACCCGCTAACAGGTGATCAGTGTATTACTTCAGGAGAATCAGGCTCTGTCACACTCGGTGCGGTATTTGAAATTTTATCGAATCAGGATTTTGGTAAAATTAAACAGCAATTAAATCTTAATGAGGATTCGATAGTATTATTGTTTTCAACCGAGGGGGATACTGATCCCGAGGTCTATCGAGATATTGTCTGGTCCTAGAATAATAAATAAATTATTGCGCTGCCGTTCCTCTTATTGGCCGACCCGGATGCACGCTGTCATTCAAGACGGCATCACGAATAACCGGAACGCCATTTACAATGACATGCATAATTCCGCTGGAAGATTGAGCCGGTTCAAGAAAGGTCGCATTATCAATGATTGTCTCAGCATTAAATATAGTAATGTCTGCATCAGCACCAACCTGGATACGGCCTTTTCGCATCATGGAGGGTGCAACTTTTTCTAATCGTTGAGCAGGTAGAAAGGTCATTTTACCCAGAGCAGTCATAAGCGAGAGTAGGTTTTCCTCACGCACATATTTACCAAGTACCCTTGAAAAAGTACCCGCACCTCGCGGATGCGCACGTCCTTCAACAAAGGGTACGCCATCTGAGCCAATAATCACGTCGGGTTGTGAGACTAACCAGCGAATATTTTCTTCCTTCTGACTAAAGTCAACGATAAAGCCTCCAACTTCACGATACTGTATAAAAGTATCAGCGTTGAGGCGTTCGCCCGTTTCTACCCACATGAGGCTGTTGTATTCTTGGCCTGACCGTGCCCGCCAATCTCCGCTATATAAAGCTGATTCAAGTCTTGTGGAGCTAGCATTATAAGGATAGGTTTCGGTTGAGATATCCAGACCGCGCTGTTTTGCATCGCGGATCATTTGCACCATCAGCGGAGCATCATCTAAACCGCTACTATTAATGTGGACAACATGTACTGATGCACCTGTTACAGCCACATTGCTGATAACCTCATTCAAGGGTTCAAGTTTTTCTCTATTATCAGTACTGCGCATATGGATAAATATGGGTGCATCCAAGGCCGCGCTGGTTCTAAAAATATTGAGAATTTCTCGACGAGTTGCTGCTGGTGTATAGGTGACGCCCATACCAATACCTAGAGCGCCTTGTTCAATACCTTCTCGGATTAAAGATTGTAAACGTTCGATTTCAGACTCATCGGCAGCTTCAAATGCGTAGGCAGGAGTCAGATCCTGAATATTATCTTCGGCAGCAGCAGTCATCCAGGAGCCAATATCAATATCATGCTTTAACTTCATCCTGGTAGGAATATGTCCAACCGAGGCTCCATAATTGGTGAAATATTTACCTTCCTGTTCTGCATACCATGGAGCAACCGGATAGACGCCCACTTCTAATTCAAGTGCGGTTGTTACCCCATCAGCCACTGCCAGGCGATTACTTTCATCATTCATGCCATGGGTATGTATATCAATGAACCCAGGGGCGACGACTAGGCCGCTTGCATCTATGTTGAGCTCTCCAGAAAGAGTGCCTTCTTCAATAGCGACAATACGTCCGTCACGAATACCGATGGACCTAACTGCATCAAGACCTGTTTCTGGATCCATGACACGGCCATTTGTAATGACCAAATCAAAGGACTGACCTTGAGCAAAAACATTAGTAAATCCTAAGGCCAAGACAAAAAAAGCGAAGTTGATTGTTGCTTTCATAATAATCCCTATTTCTAATATATTTTTTCTAGCTTGCCGCAACTAAGTTTGGTCGTTGTGCCAAGTGGTTGGTAATTTGTTCATAGGCCAAAGCAAATTCCAGCACTTTCTGATCTTCCCCATAATTACCAATTATTTGCATGCCCATTGGTCTGCCCTGGTTATCAAAGCCGACAGGGACATTAACAGCCGGCAATCCTCCAAGACTGGCATACAAGGTAGATTCCATCCAGCGGTGATAGGTGTCCATCATGCGACCATTAATTTCTCTTGGCCAAGGTGTTTCTTTTGAATAAGGAAACACCTGTGAAGTAGGCAGCGCGAGAACGTCGTAAGTTTCAAACAGGCGGTCTATCTCTCTATACCAATTTTGTCGAATTCTGTTGGCAGTGACGACTTCGTTCTCACCCTGACCAAGATATTGTTCAATTTCCCAAATCACGTCTGTTTTTAGCAGTGAACGTGTAGTGGGGTTGTTATAAAAATCCAGCATTGCCTCGCGCGAAGCATGGCGTAAGGTTGTCCAGGAATACCATAAGTCGGACATGCTCATGGCTGGTATTGTGTTCTCAACAACGGCACCAGCCTCTGTCAGAGTGACAAGGTTTTCTTCACATAACTCGAGTATGCCCGCTTCCATAGGAAGATAATTATCCATATTGCCCATCCAGCCTATTCGGACATTATTCAGATTCATGGCGGTGAAATGCTCCGCAACCGGACCAGCAGAAATAGTTTGTAAAAGTCGAATGGTATCTTCTGTGTTTCGACCCATAGGGCCAGAAGTGGCAAGCGCGCGAGGCTCAGAACTTCCGCCGGTTAACAGATTTGCGCTGGGTCTCAAGCCAATAATATTATTAAAGCCCCCCGGGTTTCGTAATGAGCCCATCATGTCACTGCCGTCTGCGACTGGCAGCATGTGTGTAGCCAGGCCGCTGGCTGTTCCTCCACTACTACCTCCAGCTGTAAGACTTGGGTTATAAGCACTGGCGGTTGCTCCAAACAAAGGGTTATAAGTTTGTGAGCCAAATCCAAATTCTGGCACATTGGTTTTGCCGATAAAGATTGCCCCCGCACGACGTATTCGAGCAGCTTTATCACTGTCAGTTTGAGCTATCCGATCGGCGAATATTGGTGAGCCATCGGTATAAGGTAAGCCTGCTACAGCAGATAGATCTTTCACAGCATGAGGCATGCCATGCATCCAGCCCCGATATTCACCTCGAGCAAGAGCCTGATCAGCTTCCAAAGCTTGATTGAGCAAGGCATCGTCATCCGCCATGCTAATAATGGCATTGTAGATTGGGTTATAGGTATGAATGCGCGCGAGATAGGCCTGCATGACTTCGACACAGCTTGCATGTTTTTCTCGAATAGCAAGCGATAAATCAACCGCACTTAAATCGGTCAGATCGGAAGAAAGTCCAGATGAGGTACTCAGACAACCCGTCAAACCTGAGACAGAAGATGTAACACCAACTGCTAATGAACTTTTTAAAAATCCCCGTCGTTTCATGTTGATTAGCCTTCTTGTTTTATTATTGTATCTGCTTTGTGCAATATTTCTAGCGTTTATCTAAAGAATTTGGCTATCAATTTAGCGATATAAGCGATACATCAATAGTGCGGCACGCTTGGCCTGATTGGGCAAAGCCTCCATCAAGCCGATTTCATCAACCGTATGCGCATTTGATCCGCTCATGCCCAAACCGTCTATGGCCTTTTCTACCAGACCAGCAGTAAAGGACACGTCTGCCGCGCCTGCCAGGCGGGGATTGACTACTTCGACAACTCCCAAATTCAGATCCTGACTGGCTTCACTGTATATAGCTAGCATCTCGGCATTCCCATCAGTTGGCGCCAAAGGAGGATAGCCATCATCAAAGACTATCTCGGCGCTGGTATGCGGAAGGTTATCAGAGATTATTTCACGCATGGTGCTGCGCGCTCGTTCCAGTTGATCCAGTGACATGGCACGAAGGTCTCCAGTGACCAAAGCGCTCTCGGCAACAACATTATTCTTGCCAAAGGCAGTGCCATTACTGTTATCGGCATCATGAGTAATATCAGTACCGCCGATGATACGACCGGGATTGAAAGTCAGATTTTCTTCTTGCTGAAGGTCTTGCATGAACAGAAGTAAGATACGAGCTGTTTCATAAATAGCGCCCGGACCTATATCTTCACGAAACACCTGAGAGGAATGCGCCGGCGTACCAGTCACTCGAAGCTCCCAAGTGGATGCTCCACGTCGGGAAATATTGGCTGTGGCGGGGTTACCATCCCCGTTCTCAAACCCTATAGCGATATCGGCATACTCGGCAGCATCGGTTAGTGCTTTCTTACTTAATGTTAGTGGTGAGCCGCTGAATTCCTCGTCACCTGTAAAGATGACAGTGATATCCATATTGGCTAATAGGCCTAACTCATCCAGAGCACGAAGTGCCTGAAGCATAATCACGTTGCCACCTTTCATATCGGAAATACCGGGGCCACGTGCCGTTTCGGCATCGATTCGCTCAAAAGCTTGAAAAGGGCTGGAGGGTTCGAAGACGGTATCAAGATGCCCGATCAATAACAGTTTTGGCCCATCGTTTTCAATACTTGGATGATGTTCAGCCACGAGGTGACCGGCTCTTCCCCATGCAGCACCGTCAATAAATTGCGTGTCAAAACCTATAGCCTCGAAGTGAGGTACCAAGTGTTCACTTACTGCGCGTATCCCGGCAAAATTCATGGTGCCACTGTTGATGTTGACGCTCTCGATCAGTAGAGCTTCAGCTTCAGCATTAGTGGCGTCGATGAACGACACCATGGCTTGCTCAGTGGCATCGAGTTGAGCATAGACATGCTGCCAGCTTATTAACAATGAACAAATGGATAATAGTTGGACTAGCCTCAAACTTCTCATGCTGAAACTCCTGCGATGAATTAAATTAGAAATTAAGGCTATCGAGAATTCTAGTTGTTAACAAGTTAATAGGCATAAGAGGGTATAGATAAGTTATCTCAATTTATATGAATTATTACTCGAAAAACATTTGAACCGCGGACCAACAAAGTTTTTGAGTCTGCCTTCAAGTAAAAGCAGTCATGAAGAGAAACAAGCTTTGAGTCCTTTTTCTATTACGTAATAAATGTTGTTTATAAGAGTATGCAGGTTTCTGTAGTGATGATAATCTTTAAAAGCAACTAAATGGATGAAGAAAGTATGACAACACAACAATATCTCTCGATTGGAACTCCTGGAAAACCTTGGGGGGACGAAGAAAAAGCTGCTTGGTTAAGCCAGCAAACGATTAAAAGATCTTACCAGCAAGAGGTAGGGACTAAAGTCGAAAAAATAGGGGAGGGTCTGTCAGAGTTGCTCGTCGTCGAGCAATATGGTGCGCTGTCTTATGATCCAGACACTTATCCTTTGTGGGTGTTTAAAACCAAATATTGGCAAGACCACAAAGCTACTGTATTGATTACAGGCGGTGTACATGGTTATGAAACTAGCGGTGTTCAAGGTGCGCTTAGCTTTGTTGAGACAACCTTAAGTTCATATGCAGACACTTTTAATTTTGTTGTTGCGCCCTGCATTAGCCCCTGGGGATATGAAACCATTAATCGCTGGAATCCCGGCACCGTTGATCCTAATCGCTCGTTTAAATCAGATACTCAGGGTGATGGTAAGGCGGAAGAGGCCAATGCAATTATGAGCTACGTTAAAAGCTTAAATGTACCGATTCTTGCCCATCTTGATTTACACGAAACAACAGATACTGACAACTCTGAATTTAGACCAGCTCTGGAAGCACGTGATGCTGTGCATAAAGAGTTGTGGGAAATCCCCGATGGTTTTTACCTTGTGGGTGACAGCGAAAAACCGGTGCCAGATTTTCAGAAAGCAATTATTGATGCTGTTGAAAAAGTTACACACATAGCGCCTTCGAATGAAAACAACTATTTATTAGGTACTAAAATGACGCAGCGAGGTGTGATTAATTATCCTATTAAAGGTCTTGGCTTGTGTGCAGGCTTTACTGAAGCGCCTTTTGTCACGACCACCGAAGTTTACCCAGATAGCCCCAAAGTTGATGATGAAAATTGCATCCTGGCGCAGGTTGCTGCGGTTAAGGGTGCGCTGAATTATCTTAAAGTGACCTCACAAAGTTGAAGTTGACCTTAAGACGAAGTTGAAGATGAAATAATTATTCATGGCGCTTCGCTTAAAGTTGTACAAAAATAGTTAGCAGCCGGAGCGACCTTAAAATTTACTAACAATTGTCAGCCGTGCGTTAAGCGGTCTTCCTACGGTTGCCTGGTGGGTGCTGTGCGAGTTTGGAAAGTACAGTTCATTAGTCAGATTTTCAATATTGAATTGAATGCGTAAATCCGCAGAGAGATCATAAAACGCCGCCGCATCGACTCGCGTATAGCTCGGCAAGATTGCAGTGTTACTGTTATTGATAAAGCTGTCGTCCTGGTAAGTTAAGCCCAGCCCCAAGCCCAGTTTTTGAGAAAACTGGAAGGTGTTCCAGAGCGAGAACATGTGTTCCGGAAGTTCACTCGGGCGAAGACCTGTCTCACCTGATCGATCGACCTGTTCTCCATCCAGATTGCTGTAACCGGCAGAGACGAACCAGCGGTCCATCAGTTGGCCCTGCAGCTGCGCCTCAAAACCGTTGATCTCCGAATCAATCACGTCCAGTGTTTCTGGGTTGTTGTCCGCCACCTGGGGTGAGCTTTGCTCAATCTCGAATAAGGCTGCGGTTAAGCTTAACTGCGATGTGATATCCCATTTGACACCACCCTCAAGGTTGGTGAAGGTATTCGGGTCCAACTGATTGTTGCTGCCGTTGATGTTGGCGAATTGCTCACCGCTGCGAGGCAGAAAGGATTCGCTGTAACTGGCGTAAAGAGAAATGTTTTCCCTTGGTTTGAAGACCAGGCCTCCTCGAGGCGAAAACTCTTCATCTTTTCGACTACGCGTCTCATTCGCCAGCGCATTGAATACCTGGATGTCAAAGCTGTCAAAGCGCATCCCGATGATGACATCCAGAAATTCGGAGACTTCAATTTCATCCTGAACATAAGCAGATCTAACGTCTATGCCCACTCGTGTGTCGTCATTAATATCCGTTGAGAAACTATTCGATGCTGGCACACCCAAAGCGTTAATGCCGATGCCCCGATTCAGATTCAAAGGGCGTGTTATTACGAATGTCTCAGTGTCATCTGCTGTGGTATTCCAGAATGCGTTATAGCGATCTTGGTTTGATGATGTATCGATATACTCGCCGCCCGCAATAATGGTGTGATTGATTGCGCCAGTGCTGGCTTCCCAGATCAGGTTGCCAGACAGAATCAGGTTCTCCCGTCGCGTGGTGTCCACGTAGCCGTCGAGAGTAACTTCTAATGGGGTAGCCGTTTCATTGTAGCTCGTTGGGTAGAAGTTGCCGTAGAACTTGTCGTAATCACCGAAAAACGCGCTGAAGTTTCCTTTCAGACTGTTCGAAAAATTGTGCTGCAGGGCAGCTCGAAACAGGTGGGCTTGTAGTTCATTGATATTCTGCTCAGGATCACCAAATACGATTTCCTCGAAGTCTTCCACCGGGCGGCCATCGGCACCGGTTGGGATGCCTCTGTCAATAAATCGCTCATGATCGGCGTACTCGTAAGATAGATCGATAGTTGTCGCCTCACTGAGGTTCAATCGGAGCGTCGGATTGATTCCGAACCTGTCTCCCTCGTAAAAATCGCGGTGGTTACTAAGGCTTTCGTAGAAAGCGTTGATACGAAATGCGGAATTATCTCCGGTGGCAAAATTGCTGTCGATTTGAACTAGCCCTTCGCCGAAGGTATTCAGACTTGCCTGTAAGTTGGTGAATTGTTCATTAATAACGCCTTTCTTGGTGACCCGGTTGAGAATGCCACCTGCACCTCCTCGCCCAAACAGAAGTGCATTGGGGCCGCGCAGAATTTCGACTTGCTCCAGATTGTATAGGGGGCGGTAATACTGCACGTCATCCCGGGCGCCATCGATGAAGAAGTCGGCGGTGGAACGAACTCCTCTAAAGACGATGGCGTCCCGATGACCCTCTCCCTGCGAAGTATTGACGCCAGGTGTGTAGTTGATGATATCTCCAATGCTTGCAAAGCCCTGCTGTGTTATCTGATCGGCGGAGATGATCGAAAGGCTTTGGGGTACATCAATTATAGGGGTTGGTGTTCTCAACGCATTGACCTGATCTCGAAAAAGATACTGGTCACGAACTATCATTTCGGTGATGGCACCCGTCTCGGAAGACTGGGCGTTTGCCTGAAGCGGGGCTGTTGTCGAAAAAATTGCGGCAATAGCCGAAAGAATGAATGAATTGCGTCTCATGTCTTTGAATCCTGTAGACCATTAAATATAGAAAATCAGAGATGATGCAATTTATACTAAATGAGAATGATTATCAACACCATTCTCATTTAATAGTTAGCTTTGTTTTATGTCAATCATGATTTTTCAGGATCTTGCTGGACTTCAACAGCCTATAAAAAATAGGTTTTTGGGTTTTTGCGGTAGGAAGGAGCACTGACTTCATTGGATTTTATTAGGCTTTGAAGTGGTGGAGGCGGGGTGTCTTAACTAGTCTTAAAAGCTATTGAAAAACAAAAAAATAGCACGGTTCAGTTAATGTCGATGTTGCATCGAATGTAGCATCAATTTCTTACTTGAAAATCATCTGAACCGCCGTCCAACAAAGGTTTTTACCGTCAGCTTTCGGCCAAAAGCTGACGTTAAAGGTAAATCAAAAGTATTTATATTACTGTGTTTCTTCTGTGTATGAGGAGCCAGCTTGGATTATGGTTCCATCAGCAAGAGTAACAATTTTAGCGTTAGCAAGTTTCTCTCCACTTCTTGCCAAATAACCATCTACTGTAACCACATCACCAACCTTGAGAGTATCACGATTCCAACCATAACGAATCAGTGTGTTTGGACTTCCTAGTTCAAATGACCAGTTTTCTTTTATGCCATCATTATTTTCAACTTCAACGACAAAAAAAGCATGAGGGTTTACCCAGCGAACACCTGCCACTGTCCCGGTAAACACAGACGACCTATCTGGATCAAACTGCCCTCTAAATGAATGATGTGACATTGCTTTGAAAGATATCCCCAGACCAACCGTCACGCTTGATACAACAATTAACAATTTTTTAATATTCATAATAGCCTCTAGATTTAGTTCTAATTATTTTAATCTTACGATGAAAATTATGGCCTACCCTGCCAGATAGGTTGCTCCCAGTGAGCTGGATCTGTGTTCCCTTCTGCACAAATGAATTCAAGAATTTCTTCACCAAGCACCAAACCATGTTCGTAAGCATTGGTATAACTGGCAGTCAGCGCTTCCGGGTCTTCCACAGTTACTTCAACCAACATACGACCGAACTCAGGGCGTGTATAACGTTCAGTGACAATCATATTGTCAGTATGAATACCAAACCCAGGGGTATAATCATTAAACCCGGATGTTTCTACTACCAGAGTATCTCCTTCCCAATGCCCTCTGGAATGTCCTTGCCAACTGGGGTTCCATAACTCAGGAAATTCCCTGCCATCAAGGAAAACCTGACGCCATCCTGGTGTTACAAATTCCATGATCTGGATCATGATGTCTGGTGTTTGAACAATTTGCCAAGGAAACCCATCTGTAGACATAACAGCACTTTGAGGCAAGCAATAAGCACCAGGATTCTGAAAATTCATCGCTCGTAATTCTTCATTCATTTCAGCTGACCAAGATTGGTAAGGTGGCTGTGACTGTTGACGAGAAGTAAATTCTGGATTTTGTGTATTAACCCACATTCCTGAAAAATCAACATTGCCATTAAAAAGTCTAGGGGCTGGTCCAGAAAGATCGCCAGAGTCTCTCAACATATCAATTGCCAGCATCCCTGGGTCGTCACCAATAGTGCCGAGATTTATACTCCATTCAATATTAAGATCATACTGCAAGGCTTCTCCATCATTGATAACCACGCCTTCTTCCGTATAAGACTGGTACATTGCAGTGCGGAATAAAAAGCTAAGGTCATAAGTCCCCGCAGGAAGATCAGCTATTGAATAGTTTCCTTCAACATCCGTTCGGGTTGTAAATTCTTCACCAGTGGCAACATTAACCAGGCTTATATACTGATTTAGTCCGGTAATATTAGCTCCATTAGGGTCAATTAAACTGCCTGAAATTGAGCCCTGAGCAAATAATAAATGGCCAGGAATCAATACCGTTAGCGGTAGAGAAAAAAGCAAAACTCTTAGGTACCTTTTTATATTTATCATTAAACCTACCTCTTTAACTCATCAAATTTAGAAAACATATTTATTGTACTTATACTCTGTAAATGAGTTTATACTATATCTATATAGTTGATAAATAGCATTTATGGAAACTCATTGATTCCTATTAAGACGCAATAAGAAAGGTTAACTAGATGGAAAATTTAGCCGATATACCCGTATTCCTGGCCGTAGTTGAAGAGAGCAGTTTTACAAAAGCTGCCGAAAGGCTGGGGCTAACCAGCTCTGCCGTTAGCAAGCGGGTTTCAATTCTAGAACAACATCTGAATGTTAAGCTGTTAAATAGAACAACACGTAAAGTAGAGTTAACAGAATCTGGTGAGCGCTATATTGAATATGCTAAACAAGCCTACAAAGCAGTCAAGGAAGCTGAGAATGCTGCAACTGAAAATGACAGCATGCCTACTGGAGTTCTACGTGTAAGCGCTCCAGTGACATTTGGCCATGAGGTGTTGGCAAATCTGTTACCACTTTTTCTACAAAAGTACCCTAGCCTAAGCATTGAAATAGAACTAACCGATGTATTTACTAAAGTAAAAATAGAGGATTTTGATGTCATTTTAACCGCTGCCCATTTTTTTGACACTTCATACAGCGCTACTAATATTTCCATTGATGAGGCCAGAGTAATTGCCTCTCCAGAGTTTCTTGCCAAGTATGGGGCTCCCAACACTCCAGAAGAGTTAGTGAATTTTAATTGTCTTCTACCCTCATCTCATCTGATTCCAAATCAATGGGTATTTTTTAAAAATAAAGATGAAATAAAGGTCCAGGTTTCAGGTAATGTAAAAATTAACAATCCACTTGCGGTCAGAATATTGACCTTGGAAGGCATTGGTATATCTTGTTTACAACTGGACACTATTTATGAGGATTTAAAGAAAGGAGACTTAGTCACAATTTTAGATGAATACAAAATTATTCCCAGAATTTTTAAGGCAATATACCCTCAAAAGAAATACATTCCTGCAAAAGTCAAAGTGCTTATTGATTTTTTAACTGATGAATTAGGGAGGGATAAAAAGCAGTTTTAGTAGGAAAATCCATATATTTCTAATTTTATATTCTGGCAAGTTTAATAGAGTATTTTATCTCATTAACAAAGCGTCCAGTTAATTAGAAGGTTGTTAGTATTTGCTGAGCTAGTACTAACGGGAACAATCATCCTGTCACTTTTGACTTGTATTTTGGATCGTATTGGAAATTGAAATGGTGGAGGCGGGGGGATTTGAACCCCCGTCCGTCAGTACTCTGCCTTTGGCTCTACATGCATAGCATCGTTTATTGAGTTAACTTCTCACGACCCAACGCGCAGGGTGTTCGAAGCGAGCTTGATACTTTTTAGCCCTTAGGAGTCAAGCACTCCGCCGTGGCGATCCTGTTCTATATGACGATTGCTAAACACTGGTTTACAGGCATCCCTGTGGCAATCGCTAGCGGCTATATTAAGCTGCTAGAGCGTAGTTTTCGTCGTTGGCAACTATATAAGTTGCATAGATTGATTTACGAGAGCCTATACTCTCTCGACATGCACCTCGGGTTTTATAACCGGCGTCGAATCCAGAGCGCCCCCAATGTGTTACTTCTTTAATATTAACTACGCTGACATTCTAGCATAGTGGCAGCAAGTAACTACCACGGTTTCTAGTTAAGTGGTGTTCGGCTTACTTCTTCTTAACTATATTGGGGTGAGAAGTTTGAATTTAAAGCTGGCAGCGTTGCTGTTCTAATGTCGATTAGAATGGCTCATGACACGGCGTTTATCCAGATTCCATTCACGCTCTTTTTCTACAGCACGTTTATCGTATTCATGCTTACCTTTGGCTAAAGCTATCTGGCATTTCACAAGATGCCCTTTCCAGTACATTTTACTGCACACGCAAGTGTGTCCCTTTTGGTTAATGCCGGAAAATATTTTTGCCAGCTCCTTACGATGTAAAAGTAATTTACGTGTGCGAGTGGGGTCGGCAACCACATGAGTACTGGCTGTTGACATGGGAACGATTTGAGCGCCCAGGAGCCAGGCTTCGCCATCTTTAATAATGACGTGTGAGTCTACCAGTTGAACTTTCTTTTCACGCAGGCTTTTGACTTCCCAGCCAGTCAGCGCAATGCCAGCCTCAAAGCTTTCATTGACAAAGTAGTCATGTCTTGCTTTTTTGTTAACGACAATTGTTGAATCGTCGTGTTTTTTCTTTTTTGCCATGGCAGGCATTATAAGGGCAGGGCAGGCTAAAACCTATTTATTGAGCGGTTTTCTGGTAAACTCCGATCACTATAAAAACAGTTAAATTCAATATTCTAGAGAGTTCAGATGTCAGGTAGTAGAGGGCAATTCAGCTCAAGACTCGGGTTTATTCTTGCAGCAGCGGGTTCAGCTGTAGGTATCGGCAACCTGGTCGGTTTTCCGGTGATGGCTGCCAAAAATGGCGGTGCTGCATTTCTAGTTATTTATTTAGCTTTCGTGATTATCGTTTGTTTTCCGGTCATGCTGGCAGAAATTGCCATGGGCAGAGCTGCTAAGAAAAACCCCGGGGGTTCGTTTTATGCATTATCAGGCAATAGTAAATTCTGGGGGCGCGTTGGCGGCTTAGCAGTAGCCACCCCTTTTATGATAGCGGTGTTTTATTCAGTTATAACTGTTTGGATAATGTTGTACCTTCTGCAATCGCTTGCGGGTAATTTAGACCGACTGGCTGAACCGAGTGCTTTTGGCGAAATCGTCGCATCGCCTTCATTGTTTTTGTATTTGTTTTTAACACTGGCTATTGTGTATGGGATTCTGGTTGGGGGAGTGAAAGGCGGCATTGAAAAAGCAGCAAAAGTTTTAATGCCCCTGCTGTTTCTAATGCTACTGGGCTTAGTAGTTTTTGTGATGACGCTGGATAATGCTCAGGCAGGCTTAGTCTATTATCTAATTCCGGATTTCAGCAAAATAGATAGCACGGTTATAAGGTCGGCTCTCAATCAGGCTTTCTTTTCTTTGTCATTAGGTATGGGAATATTGATTACCTATGGCTCTTATTTCAGTAGTGAAGAAAATATAATCAGTTCAACGCGTATGGTGGCAATAACCGATACAGCCGTTGCTTTTTTTGCTGGTTTGCTAATTCTACCGGCAATATTTGCCATAAACCCAGAAGTGGATATGCAGGGTTTATCAGATAGTAGTGTCAGTTTGATTTTTTCTTACTTGCCGCAATTGTTCCTGCAAATGCAGACTGTGCTTGGTTATACTGGCGCAAGCATTGTAGCTACGGTATTTTTTCTCCTGGTGTTTTTTGCTGCAATAACTTCGCTGGTTTCAATCAGCGAGATTCCTATATCCTGGATGGTAGATGAAAAGGATTATTCGCGCCGTAAAGCGCTTGCTGTTATGGGTTTAAGTGCAGGCACTGTAATCATATTGGCAATAATGTCTCTAGGTATGGTGGGCTGGCTTTCTTCTTTAGTAACTTATGGTGGAATCAATAAATCATTATTCGATGTGATTTATGATCTTTTCTATGACACTGTACTCCCTTTTATTGGCTTCCTTGTTTGTATCTTTTGTTCTTACCGCTGGAAGCGGAGCGACTTTATCAATGAAATTGGTAATGGCGATGAAAGTTTTTCGTCTTCATTATTTGCTTCCTATATCACTTTGTCACTCGGCACATTTATTCCTCTTATTCTCTTATTAGTGTTTGCCAATAATGTTGCGCAGATTTATTTCGGCTACAACTTACTCGGTTTTTAAAGCCTACTCGTGACAACTATTCAACAAAGCGCATTATTGCCGTATTCTGCCAGGGCCATGTTTGATCTGGTGAATGATATTGAGTCATATCCGGAATTTATGGATGGCTGTCTGGGTGCTGAGGTGCTCAGCAAAACCGAAAATGAAGTACAGGGGCGTTTGGATTTGGGTAAAGCCGGTTTTAAATATTCATTTACGACCAAGAATAGTTTGACTCCTCCCAACTCTATGATGATGGAATTGGTTGATGGCCCTTTTAAACATTTTGATGCACGTTGGACTTTTGACGCATTAAGTGAAGATGCATGTAAAGCCAGTCTGAATATGCATTTTGAATTTAAATCCGGGTTGCTTGATCTGGCTTTAAAAAATCTATTTGATGCTTCTTGCAAGAATTTGGTTAACGCTGTCTGTAGACGTGCGGATAAGCTTTATGGATGATTCCAGCAAACAGCAAATAGCTGATGTTCCCTCGATACAAGTGGAAGTTGCCTATGCCTTGCCAGATGAGCAATTTTTACAAGCGCTAACGGTAAAGCAAGGCACTTCGTCTATGGCTGCAGTTTTGGCTTCAGGGCTGACAAGCAAGTATCCCGAAGTAAATATAGGTGAAGCCAAGATGGGTATTTTTTCAAAACCTCTGGATGGTAAGCACCTTCCACTTCCAGCTGATTATCAACTGGAAAATAATGATAGGGTGGAGATTTACCGGCCCTTATTGCTGGATCCCAAGCAAGCCAGATTCCTCAGAGCGCAAAAAAAGGCAAAGCAGGCACAAGCAAAGCAAACAGAAAAAAACAAAAGGCAGGGGAAAGTAGAGTAAAGCCGCTTATTGCGCAGCTGAAATTTCACCGAATTGATCATTCTCAGGGGTTTGTTGGAAATCACCATCAAAACGGGTCATAAACCCGTTATCATCAAAATAGATGCTGATTCTTTCTTGAACGCGCTCACCACCCCCAGGTTGATAGCTGTAGATATAATCCCAGCGATCCTGATCGAAAGTGTCCTGTATTAAGGGGGTTCCCATAATGAAATTGACCTGGCGTTTGGTCAGGCCAGGACGCAACTGGTCAACCTGTTCCTGAGAGATGAGATTGCCCTGAGGAATATCCAGCCGATAAACACCAGGAAAACTCAACGGAGAATTACTACATGCACTCAGTACGAGAATTGAAATGATAAGTAGCAGTTTATTCAACACTGTTGACCTTTGTTAGCCTTACTCTTAACTTTACATACTTCTGTGGACAGGCATAATACCGAAAACAAAGTTGATTTTACAGATACATCTGTTAATGAAATATGAATGAAATGGCTTTTTTTGTAAAAAATACTATTTAAGGAAGTAATTTAATGCCAGGAGAGAATCAAGAACTTCGCAACGCAGGGCTTAAAGTCACTTTGCCACGCGTCAAGATAATGCAAATCCTAGATGAAACGGAATCTCGGCATATGAGCGCCGAAGATGTCTACAAGGCCCTTCGAGATGCCGATGAAGATGTTGGTTTAGCAACAGTCTACCGGGTACTCACCCAGTTTGAAGCCGCAGGTCTGGTAATGCGTCACCACTTTGAAGGTGGTCACTCAGTATTCGAAATGATGACTGAAGATCATCATGACCATATAGTCTGTACAAAATGCGGTAAAGTCGAAGAGTTTTTCGATGAAGTAATTGAGGCCCAGCAAAAGAAACAGGCAGAGAAGAAGGGATATACGATTAGTGATCATTCGCTTTATATCTACGGACTCTGCAAAGACTGTCAGTAAATTGCTATTGCGCTCGCTATTACTTTGTTGCATCTTAAAATTATTTCGGTCACTTACCAAGAAGTAAGCTCCCTCAACAATTATAAGCTTCGCCGCGTACTAGCGTCGCTCATAACGCAATTATTAAATTTTCTTGCTCCTTATTAACGATTTATATTGCTACCACGCTGGGTATTACTTTATTGCATCTTAAAATTATTTCGGTCACTTTCTACAATCTAAGCCCCTTTGATAAGTTCAAACGTCGCTCTGGACTAGCATTGCAGATGACACAATTATTGGTCTCTACAGCTTTCGGCCAGGATGTAATTTTTATTCGGAGTTGTTTATTTACAAAGAAAAATAAAAGATCTATGAAGCCATCATTTCTCTGGCATGTGCCATGGAGCTTTCATTTTCGGCATTGCCTCCGAGCATGCGAGCGATTTCGATGACTTTCTCTTCACCGCTAAGTTCAGAGACTTGGGTGCTGATTGAATTTTTGCCAGCCAGCTTGCTGACATAAAGGTGATGATTACCCTGACTCGCTACCTGAGCTTGATGAGTGACACAAAGCACCTGGCCTTTCTCGCCAAGTTGTCTTAATAAATCTCCTACTGCCAAAGCAACTGAACCACCAATTCCAACATCGACTTCATCAAAAATAAGTGAGGGAATAGAAGAGGTCTGGGCAGTGACCACCTGAATAGCCAGACTGATTCGGGAAAGCTCTCCACCGGAGGCAATCTTGATTAAAGGCTTAGCACTTTGGCCAGGGTTAGTGCTAATGAGAAATTCAATATTTTCGTTGCCTTTGCTGCTTGGTAGATTGCTGCCGTCCTTGTTAAGAGCGACAGAGAAGCTCGCTGAATCCATATCCAGTTTTTTAAGCTGAGCATTAATCGCTTTTTGTAATTTAAGGGCGCCGCTACTACGTTCTTTACTTAGTTCATCGGCATGGCTTTGGTAGCTGGTTTCCAGTTCCTTTAGTTGACTCTTGAGTGTTTCGATTTGATCATCTGCCGAACTGGCATCACCCAGGTCATTTTGTAGTTGTTGGTGAAAAGCCGGAAGCTCTTCGGGTTTGACTTTATGCTTGCGTGCGAGCTGGTGAATTACGGTTAAACGTTCATCTAATTCTTGCAGGCGAGTTGGATTCATATCCAGATTTTCTGCAGCCTGAATCAATTCATTGCTGGCTTCTTCAACCTGGATCAATGCGGTGTTGAGTAGATCATAGGCAGTTTCCATGCGGGCACTTCGGTAGGGCATATTGTCTAGTAAGCTCTGAACTTGAGCTAGTGCTGCCTGAATATTTTGCTCATCGTTATCTTTACAAATATCCAGGGCGGACTGTAGTGAACTCAAAATGCTTTCTGCGTGGTTTAGTTGTTGGTGCTCATCTTCCAGTGAAGGGTATTCATCTGCAGCAAGATTTAATTCATTCAGTTCTTTTAATTGATAATGCTGTAATTCAAAAAGGGCATTATGTTCTTCTGCCTGATTTTGCAGAGCTTCGAGCTTTTTAAACTGCCCAAGCCAGGTTCGATAGGCTACAGTGACTTTGTGTGCAAGTTCAGTTGTGCCGCAATAATCATCCAATAAACGTTGATGGGTGCTGGTTTTCAATAGAGACTGATGTTCATGCTGACTATGGATATCAACCAGCATTTCACCCAGTTGCTTGAGTTCGTTTAAGGTAACCGGCCTGCCATTGATATAGGCCTTTGAGCGACCTTCAGCGGTGACGACTCTACGCAGAATACACTCACCATCGGTAGCATAGTCTTGTTGTTCGAGCCAGTTAAGGGCGTGTTTATTGTTGCTAATGTCAAAGTTGGCACTGATTTCGGTTTTGTCCTGCCCCGGCTGGATGACTTCTTTATCCGCACGGTCGCCCAGGGTTAGGGCCAAAGCATCCAGCATAATGGATTTTCCAGCTCCGGTTTCACCGGTAATAACTGTCATTCCCGACTTCAGTTCAAGATCGAGTTGTTCGACAATGGCGTAATTATTGATTGTTAATTGGCTTAGCATATTCTTCTCAAAGACCTGATTGAATTGTAGTACAAAATTCATTTGTCTTTCGATGCTTATTTTCTCTGTTTTTCTCTTGAAAGCTTGAAGCTCGACCCCATATAGCCTGTAGTCGATTTGTGTCACAAGTTATTTCATAAGTAACGCGTTATTTGGAGGAAAGCATGGCTGAAAAGGAAGCTTCCAAAAAAATGGGCAGTAGTCAGGAGCCCGAACAGGAAAAGAATGAAGCTGTCGAACAGGAACAGGCTGACGATAGTAGTCTGGATGAAGAACAAGGCGTTGAGCTTGCTCCCGAAGTACAGACGCTAATTGACGAAGCAGTAGCTGCAGCCTTGTCAGAGCAGCAGGATACAGTGATGAGAGCTCATGCTGAAGTTCAGAATATGCGTCGTCGCGCAGAAGCAGATGTTGAAAAGGCTCATAAATATGCCTTGGAAAAATTCAGTGCAGAATTATTAAATGTCATGGATAACATGGAGCGAGCATTGCAAGCGGTGGCTGATCCTGAAGAAGAGAGTGTAAAAGCACTTTGTGAAGGTATTGAACTTACTATCAAGGAATTTCTGACGGTTCTAAACAAGTTTGCTATCGAACAGATAGACCCTGAGGGGGAGCCCTTTGATCCTCAGCTACATCAGGCAATGTCAATGTTAGAAAATCCAGATGTAGAGCCAAATACTGTGATAACTGTTGTGCAGAAAGGATACAGCTTGAATGGAAGAGTTATTCGACCGGCAATGGTGATGGTGTCGAAATGATTGATCGTAGCATGATGGTTTTATGATTTAAAACAAGAACATTTAAAGTAGGTCCTTGAAAAATAACAGATAGGGCCAATATATAAGTCAGCTAAAGTGCGATTGCTGTTTCATTCAGCTCAGCACTGAATGAATTAACCGGAGATAAAATTATGGGAAAAATTATAGGTATAGACTTGGGTACTACCAATTCCTGTGTAGCAGTAATGGAAGGTGGTAAAGCCAGAGTTATTGAGAATGCGGAAGGCGATCGCACGACGCCGTCTATTATTGCGTATACAGATGATGGCGAAACCCTTGTTGGACAGCCAGCCAAGCGTCAGGCTGTTACAAATCCGCACAATACTTTGTTTGCAATTAAACGTTTGATTGGGCGTCAGTTCAAAGATGATGTTGTACAAAAAGACATCAAAATGGTGCCTTATAAAATTGTCGAAGCTGATAATGGCGATGCCTGGGTAGAAGTACGTGGCGAGAAAATGGCACCCCCTCAGATTTCTGCGCAAGTCTTAATGAAAATGAAAAAGACTGCTGAGGATTATTTAGGTGAAGCTGTTACCGAAGCGGTGGTAACTGTTCCAGCATATTTCAACGATTCACAACGTCAGGCGACAAAAGATGCCGGCAAAATCGCTGGTTTAGAAGTTAAGCGTATTATTAACGAACCTACTGCGGCAGCGCTTGCCTACGGTATGGACAAGAAAAGTGGTGATAGCACCATAGCTGTTTATGACCTGGGTGGTGGTACCTTTGATATTTCAATCATTGAAATCGCAGAGACTGATGGCGAGCATTCATTTGAAGTGCTTTCTACCAATGGTGACACTTTCCTCGGTGGTGAAGATTTCGATTTGCGTTTAATTGATTTTCTGGCTGACGAATTCAAGAAAGACAGTGGAATGGATTTACACAATGATCCTCTGGCTTTGCAGCGCCTTAAAGAAGCTGCGGAAAAAGCTAAAATTGAATTGTCTTCAGCACAGTCTACAGAAGTGAACCTGCCCTATATTACAGCAGATTCCAGCGGACCTAAGCATCTAGTAGTGAAACTGACTCGCTCTAAACTTGAGTCACTGGTCGAAGACCTGGTTGATCGTACTATCGACCCTCTGAAAATCGCGTTGAAGGATGCTGACTTATCTGCTTCTGAGATTGATGATGTGATTTTGGTTGGTGGTCAGACCCGCATGCCTTTAGTGCAGAAAAAAGTAAATGATTTTTTTGGTAAAGAAGTCAGACATGACGTCAACCCAGACGAGGCTGTTGCAATGGGTGCGTCAATTCAAGCTGCTGTACTGGCAGGAGACGTGACTGATGTCTTGTTGCTGGACGTGACTCCTCTATCTTTAGGTATTGAAACCTTGGGTGGTGTAGCCACTCCGCTGATTGACAAAAATACGACGATTCCGGTCAGCAAGAAACAGACTTTCTCAACAGCTGAGGATAATCAGAGTGCAGTGACTATTCACGTTGTACAGGGTGAGCGAAAGCAGGCGTCTCAAAATAAATCTTTAGGACGTTTTGATCTTTCGGATATTCCACCTTCTCCTCGTGGCATGCCACAGATCGAAGTGAGTTTCGACTTGAATGCTGATGGTATTTTGAATGTGTCGGCTAAAGATGTTGCAACCGGCAAGCAGCAGTCAATCGTGATTAAAGCTTCTAGTGGTTTATCCGATGAAGAGATTGAAAACATGGTGAATGATGCCGAATCACATGCTGAAGAAGATAAGAAGTTTGAAGCGCTTATTACTGCTAAAAACACAGCAGACGGTTTGGTGCATGCTACCAAGAAAACCTTGACTGAAGCTGAAGATAAAGTTGAAGCTGATGAAAAAGAGAAAATTGATGCGGCGATTACTGCACTGGAAGAAGCACTGAAAGGTGATGATCTAGAAGAAATAGAAGCCAAAACAAAAGATCTTACTGAAGCCTCGAGCTCTCTAGCTGAGCGTATGTATGCTGAGGCTCAGGCAGCTGGTGAAGCAGCAGGTGCCGCTGAAGCAGGAGAAGAGACTGGCGCTTCCGATGATGCAGTGGATGCGGAGTTCGAAGAAGTCAAAGAAGACGAAAAGTAAACACTTAAGCTTATACAGATTAAGTTTTTCAAAAAAACTAACGTGGGCTTAAATTCCTACGTTAGTTTTTTTCGGTTTTAGAGCGGGCTATGAGCAAAAGAGATTATTACGAAGTACTCGATATTGAAAAAGGGGCCTCTGAGCAAGAGATCAAAAAGGCCTATCGCCGTATCGCGATGAAAAATCATCCGGACCGAAATCCGGATAATGATGAAGCTGAAGCTCGATTCAAAGAAGCTAACGAGGCCTATGAGGTTCTTTCCGATAGTGAGAAACGTGCCGCTTATGATCAATTTGGTCATGACGGGGTTGATCCACAAGGTTTTGGTGGCGCAGGGGCACAAGGTTTTGGTGATGTTTTTGGCGATATCTTTGGCGATATCTTTGGCGGTGGAGGGCGATCGCGTTCCCATGTTCAACGCGGCGCGGATTTAAGTTATACACTCGATTTAAGTTTGGAAGATGCGGTTAAAGGCTCCAATGTCAAAATCCGTATTCCAACCAGCGTGACCTGTAAAACCTGTGAAGGGACTGGTGCCAAAAAAGGCACGACACCTGAAGATTGTGCCACTTGTGGAGGCATGGGTCAGGTTAGAATGAGGCAGGGCCCATTTTCAGTTCAACAAACCTGCCCTCGTTGTCAGGGTGCAGGAAAAACCATCAAAGATCCTTGCCATAGTTGCCATGGACGTGGTGCCGTTCAGGAAAACAAAACGCTTTCAGTAAAAGTGCCAGCCGGTGTTGATACCGGTGACCGAATTCGTCTATCTGGTGAAGGCGAAGCAGGCGTGCATGGTGGCCCACCTGGCGACTTGTTTGTGCAAATGAATGTGAAAGCGCATGCCATCTTTGAGCGTGACGGGCGCGATTTATATTGTGAAATACCAATTAGTTTTACTGATGCCGCGCTGGGTGGTGAGTTGGAAGTCCCTACTTTAGAAGGGAAAGTTAAATTAAAAATTCCTTCAGAGACCCAAACCGGAAAGTTATTCAGATTACGTGGCAAGGGTGTGACGCCTGTAAGAGGAGGCTCGCAAGGTGATCTGCTGTGTAGAGTTGTTGTTGAAACACCGATTCATCTCACTAAACGCCAGAAAGAAATTCTGAATGAATTCTCGGAAATTCAAAGCAGTCAGGGTGATCGACAGTCGCCAAAAAGAACTTCGTGGTTTGATGGGGTTAAGAAGTTCGTCGACACCTTAAAATCCTGAGCTGGCATACTGCGACCGACATAAACTTTATGGCTCATTCAAATAATTCTCAGCCACCCTGGCTGGCTGCGCACTACTTCATTCAAATCATCATGGCTCATTAGCCTGTCTGTTGCTGTCTAAACGACTCTAGGTAATTTTCTTTAATACCCACTTTGAGGAGCCATCAATAAATCACTGAGTTAAAGATAATGAGTTTTAGCACTAGCATGCGCTGTCTTGGTGACTTGCTTTTTTAAGGCAAAAAATAATGGTAGCCTCAATCTTTTAAAATAATAAGAAGAGGGTGAATCATGTCATCAAAAGAACGTAGAACAGTTCCACCAGAAGCCGTTGATCTTTATACCCAGTATATCCATGGGGAAATTAGTCGTCGCTCTTTCATGGATCAGGTCAAAAAATTCGCAGTAATTGGTTTTTCCGCAAATGCCATTGTTCAGGCATTAATGCCTGATTATGCAATGGGGCAACAAATTGCCAGAGATGATGAAAGAATTGTCGCCAGTTATGTCACTGTTCCATCGCCACAAGGGCATGGATACATTAGAGGGTATCTGGTCCGTCCTTTCAGTGCCGATAGCAGAAGTGAAACATCCACAGCATTGCCCGGTATAGTTGTCATGCATGAAAATCGCGGACTCAATCCGCATACTGAAGATGTTGCTCGAAGGTTTGCTTTAGCTAATTTCATGGCCTTTGCGCCAGATGTACTCACTTCAGTCGGAGGCTATCCTGGAGACGATTATCAGGGAGGTCAGCTTTTCAGTCAGCTTAATCCTGACAAACGCTTTGAAGATATCGTGGCAGCAGCCTTATGGCTTAAGAATCGCCCGGATTGTACTGGCAAGATTGGAGCGACTGGGTTTTGTTATGGTGGCAGTATGTCTAATCAGCTGGCCGCACGTTTGGGCGGTGACCTCTCTGCAGCTGTGCCTTTTTATGGGGGCGGAGTGGATGCAGCCGCTGCAGCAAATATTGAAGCAGCCATGTTAATACAACACGGAGCGCTCGATACAAGATTGGTTCAAGCCTGGCCGGCTTATGAGGATGCATTGAGGGCTGCCGGTGTCACCTATGAAGGTCATATCTATCCGGATTCAGTTCATGGTTTCTTCAATGACGCAACACCTGAGCGCTATAATGAAGCTGCAGCAACAGAAGCCTGGCGCTCAACTATTGGCTGGTTTAATCAATACGTGAGAGGCTGATCTAAAGGTTTGGTTCTAGGGAGATTTGTAAAAAGGTCTTTATCAAATCTCCCCATGATTACTTGCAAACTAATGGCAGTACACAATTAAAATAATTTAAAGTCGCATTAAGAAACATTCTAAGGCAGACATTTGCTGAAAGTTCAGACTATTTATTCTGCCTTTTATCAGCTCTAAAATTTCAACCTGTCGCCAATTCGGCCAAAGATAATATTTATTAGTAAAGCACTAAGAATGACCGCTGGAATAGCGGTGGGGATTTCATCAAAACGTAAATGGAAATAAATCGCTCCCAGCATAATGATAAGCAAACCAGAAGCGGCATAAAAACTTAATTTACGAAGCCATAAACCGATTGCACCGAGTACTTCACTTAAGCCAATAAAATATCCAAACCAAACAGGTAGACCCATGATGGCAAAGGACATATGAACCTGTTCGACACCCATTAACTTGGCACCGCCAGCCGCCGCAAATCCCAGACTTGCCAGCCCAATACATATCCATAGCACTATTGCTTTAGCTTTGCTCATTTTTGTTCCTCAATATAAATTATTAAAGTTAGTCAATCTCTGGTTTCTGTCAACGACGCCAGTTTTCGAAATGGAGAGATAAGGGAAAAGCATCCCTGCTACTAATGCTCCTAATTAAAGATTATGAATAAATATTATGTTAATAAATATTGAATGATTATTAATAAGATATAAACTATTGCTTTATATAAAAAAGGCGATATGTGTATGAAGCTGGATCAATTAATCATGTTCAAAGAAGTAGCTGAACTAGGCTCGCTAAGACAGGCCAGTGACAAACTCCATAAAACACAACCGGCTATTAGTCAGGGTATTCGTCAGCTTGAATCCGATCTGGAAATCAAACTGTTTAATCGTTCAAATTATCGTTTGGCCTTAACTGATGCCGGGAAAATGCTTTATCAGCATGCGCTGCTTCTTGTTGAAGAGTCTGTAGCTTTGCGCCAGGTAGCCAGCCATATTGCAAAAGGTAATGAAACCAGTATTACTATATCCATAGAAGCCTCCTTTGATTTAAAGGTAATCCTGCCCTTGCTTGAGTCAGTGCAAAATCAATTTTCGGATACCCAGATAGTCCTTCGGCAAGAATATTTAAGTGGTGCAGTAGAAGCACTTCAAAGTCAAAATGCAACACTTTGCATTTCTCCGTGGGACGACGTTTTCCTGCCTAGTGACAATCTGGAATCACGGATTTTGATACAAGGCTCAATGATTAATGTTGCGTCCAAAAAATTATTGGATCGTCATTCCAAACTTAGTGTTAGTCGAGACCTGTTAAAGGAATATCAAATTGTTGTACAGGATTCTGGTATAGGTACCAGGAACAGGGAGTGGCGTGTTCAGGATGGGCAAAGGCGCTGGTATGTGAATGATTTTTTAACAAAAAGAATGCTTATAGAAAGCGGGATGGGATGGGGAAGTCTGCCAAGTCAGTTTGCACAGCCGGGGATTGATAATGGCTCTTTAGTAATACTTAAATTGAATGACATAAAAAGCGAGGTTCATACTAATTACCACATCATAAAAAATAAAACACAAATACTCGGCCCTGTGGCTAATGCCTTGTGGGAGCAGTTCAAAGCTTACAAATTTACTGCAAACCAGGAATCAGCATAAAAAATGTGGTGAAGAGAGATTGTTTGCTTTTACTCGAGCCTTGCGGTGTAGCGCATAATCCACCAACTGATCAAAAGTCCGGCAAGCAGATTGCCAATTGCGGCTCCAATAAATAAACCACTGATACCACCTAAACTGGCACCGAATAAAGCCAGAGGTACATAAAAAACAAAAAAGCGAAGCAGGCTGGTAACAAGCGCATTGCGTGGTGCATGTAATGCGTTGAAGCTGGAAGCGCTCAAGACGACCATCCCCTGAAATGCATAACTGGCTGGCAAAATTCTGAGAACAATAATTATTACCTCTCTGACAGCCTGCTCAGGAGAAAATAATGATGCAATAAAAGGTGCTGCCAGCGCGACGATGACATACAAGGCAAACTGCAATGCCATAACGAATTTTAGGGATAATTTCAGTCCTTCACGTAAGCGGCCATAGGCTTGAGCGCCAAAATTTTGGCTGATAAAAGGTGGCAGACTCATGGACATCCCCAGGACTACGATCAAGACCAGTGCTTCTATGCGCATGATGACGCCGTAACCTGCAACGGCAGATGAACCATAAGTCGCCAGAGTTGCAGTAATCACACCCGTTGATAAAGGCGTAATCATGTTGGCCAGTGCTGCTGGTAGGGTTATTTTCAGTAGTTGTACCCAGTCACGAATCAAGACACTAAAACCGGGCCAAAAAACTTTCAGCATTTGTTCTTTCACGGCCAAGTGGTACCAGATAAAGATATTGGTCATCACCCAGGTCAGCACGGTAGCAATAGCAGCTCCTTTGATGCCAAAAGCGGGTAATGGGCCAGGTCCAAATATCAGTATAGGATCCAGAATGACATTGGCAGCGGCCGCTATCATCATCAAGCGTCCCTGTAATGCCGAGTTACCACAAGCGCGCATGCAAGCTGTACCGGCAAACTGCACCAATATTAAGGGAATGCCCAGATACCAGACACTTAAAAAGTCATTAATGAAGACTAATGTTGTAGCACTTGCGCCCATCAGGTTGAACACCCATGGAATCGCCGACAAAGCCGGAAAGATCAGTAACAGGCCAAAGAGGTAACCAAATGCAACGGCAGCATAGGTATATTCCACCGCTTTTTCCTTATTGTTGGATCCGATAGATTTGGCTACCAGTGCTGATGTACCAATGGCCAGCCCAACACCCAGATAGGTCACCATGATTGTGGCAGGAAAGGTAAAGCCCAGAGCTGCCAGTTCTTGGGTGCCTAACTGGCTGACAAACCAGGTGTCAGCCAGGTAAAAGGAAATCATGGCTATGGTGCCGATGGTGATTGGAACAGTTGTGCGTAATAAAACCTGTCCCACTGGATCCTGAACCAGGTCTGGTTTAGCAGAGGAATATGTTTTTCCGGTTAGAAGACGATAGAGCAATTTCGGATTACTAGGTTTAGAAAAAGAAACGCTCAATTCTACATTATAAAATTACTTAATGGTTCAATGAAAAATTATTGGTCAACTGGCTGTCGTAGCCAAAGTATAATAATTGAACTTAAAGATGCCTTGATCAGCTAATTTTTTCGTTTGATTTTCATGAATTACGAGTGTAGCTTTGGTTAAATTCGCGCAAACGAAAAATCCTGGATTGAAAAAAATCATGATGAATAAACTTAAGCTTTTATTTGTAATCTCCCTGCTAGGGCTAAACCTATCTTCAGGGATAATGAGTGTCGCTAAAGCGTCAGAAAACGAAGAAGCGCCAGAGCATATCAATGTCCTTTTTATTATGGCCGATAACCAGCCCGCCTCTATTCTTGGTGCATATGGCAATCCTGATGTTCGTACACCCAATATCAATCAGCTGGCTTCTGAAGGTTTACTTTTCACAAACGCTTTTGCGGTGAACGGGATGTGCTCGCCGACCAGAGCAACATTAATGACCGGCTTGATGCCCTCACAACATGGTGTCCATAACTGGCTTGATGATGCCAAGCTGGGTGAATGGCCAGATGACTGGTCTGTGGTGGCTGAGTTTAGAACCTTGCCGCAAACACTGGAGAACCGTGGCTATCAAACTGCAATGATTGGCAAATGGCATATGGGACAGCCTTGGCAATCATCCATTGGCTATCAACATTGGGTAACCTTTACTTACGGCCACACTCTGGACTTCTGGGACAACACCATTGTTGATAATGGCGAGACTTACCAGATTAACGACCGACATATTGTTGATTTTTTTACTGAAGAGGCTGTCGACTATCTGGAGAAGGTTGATCCTGACAAGCCCTTTTATTTGCAACTCAATTTTGATGGGCCGTATCTCAACCCGCCAACGAACACAGGGCCGGCAAGAAATCGTCATTATGAGTCTTATTTAAATGAAGAATTTGAATCTTTCCCGCGCGTAGCAGTGAATCAAAATATTCTTGAGCAACTCATAGACCCCAGCATTCCTGGCTTTATGAAGAACCAGCATCGGCAATCTATTCTCCACCATAATGATCCAGAATCCATGGCTAATGTTGCTTCCCAAAATACGATAGTAGACGATGGTGTTGGCCGAGTGCTTGAAGCTCTTAAGGCAGAAGGATTGGATCAGAACACTTTGGTTATATATTCATCCGACCAAGGCAATTTTTATGGTCAACATGGCTTGTGGCAACACACTATTGTTACTACACCGAGCAACCTCTATGAAGCAGCCTTAAATATTCCCCTGATAATTCGTCACCCTGGTTCGATATCAGCAGGCGAAAAAAGTGATTTGCTTATTGGTCAATATGATATGGCAACTACTATTCTGGATTATATCGGTATAGATGATGTTCAATTTGAAAACAGTCCCGGTACAAGTTTCGCGAATGCATTACTTGGCGAAGCGATGGATTGGAACAATGAAGTTTATTACGAACAAGAAGAAACGCGTGGCGTTCGAACACCTGAATTTTCCTACTGGAAACGTATCGATAGTCTTGGTGAAAGCGAATTATATGATATGACAAGAGATCCGGGGCAGCATATCAATCTTATAAATGATCCTGATTACCGGAATATAGCTGTTGAGCTGGATAGGAAATTAACAGCATTTTATGCGCAGTATTCAACCGAAAAATATGATCTTTGGAAAGGCGGAACGGCCAAAGGTTCTGTTGCCCGTCCAGCAACGTTTCAGGCTTTGTATGGTGAACAATGGCGAACTGTTAGTGAATCACTGCCGCCTTTTGAAGAATAACAGGCTCTATTAATTCGCAAATAATTCGCAAATATTTTAATTCAGAGTGTTCTAAGTTAGTCTAAGTTATCCTTTAAAAATAATAATTTATAAAGAGGTGGCAAATGGACGCAGCAACTGCGGCAACAAATATTAGTTGGTTATCGGTAATTCTGGCGGCAGTTTCCAGTTTCCTTGTTGGTGGAATCTGGTATGGGCCCTTATTTGGTAAAGCCTGTATGAAGGCTTTTAAGCTAACTGAAGAAGAACTGGTTAACCGCAATATGACCAAGGTGTTTGGCCTCTCTTTTTTACTGACATTGGTGGCTGCCATAAACCTTGAAATGTTTATAGGAGCAGATGCCAGTGTTAGCTTTGGCGCCTTTGCAGGATTTGCTGCTGGTTTAGGTTGGGTAGCAACTTTTCTAGGTATTCTTTATCTTTTCGAGAGACAGTCACTTTCTGGATTCTTTATTAATGCCGGCTATTGCATTTCTGCTCTCACCCTAATGGGGGTTATTCTGGGTTTAATGTAAAGCTCTTAGTTAAAAACTCTCATCTAAGAACTAACAAGGGATTAATTATAAATTTTGGAATGTTTACAAAGTATCAGAAATGATAATGAGGAATATCTTATGAGAAGACCTTTTGTTGCTCGCTTATTTACAGCGTTTGTTTTGATTTTTTCAGCCCACACTTTTGCGCAAGCTCCTGCTGACTGGTCCCAACCATTTCCAGGGCATCGTATCATTGGCAATCTTTATGCGGTAGGCACCTTTGGTTTAGGTGTGTTTCTACTGACCTCTGAAGAGGGACACATCCTAATCAATACCGGTCTTGAAGACTCTACAGCGATGACTCGAGAGAACATAGAAGCCTTGGGTTTTGCCTTGGAAGATGTGCGCATCTTGCTAACTCAGCAGGCACACTGGGATCATGTTGCAGCAATGGCTGAAATCAAAGAAATTACAGGCGCTGAAATGTGGGCAACAAAAGATGACGCTCGAGTACTTGAAGATGGAGGCTTCAGCGACGCGCATTTTGGTGGACGCCAATCCTTCGCGCCTCTTGAGGTCGAAAAAATAATCGGTCAGGATGATATTATTGAACTTGGTGATATTCGCCTGACTGTGCATGATCATCCGGGCCACACTGAAGGTAGCACCAGTTATTCCATGGTGGTTCAAGAAAATGGTCAAGAATATAATGTGCTAATTGCTAACATGGGCACTGTGAATCCTGGTAAGCAGCTGGCTGTTGATCCAACCTATCCGGGCGTCGCTGCTGATTTTGCTCATACCTTTACCCATCAAAAAGGTTTAAATGTCAATGTTTGGGTGGCAGCTCATCCAGCGCAATACGGACTTCATGATAAATGGCAACCTGGTCAGGCTTATAGTCCGGATACATTTCTTGACCCTGAAGGTTATCTGGAAGCAGTTGAGAATTATGAAAACCTGTTTTTGGAAGCAATGGCCGCCGAGCGCATAGATTAATAAATTATTATGCCTGGCTTACTGTCTAAAGAACGCATTATTGCCAAGCCAGAGTTTAACCGCTGGAAAGTCCCTCCTGCTTCTATTGCTATCCATTTATGCATTGGTTCAGTGTATGCCTGGAGCATATTCAATTTACCTTTAACCCGAGCATTTGGTGTTGTCGCTCCAGCTTCTAATGATTGGAATTTGCAGGATGTCACCTGGATATTTTCTGTGGCGATTGTTGCGCTTGGGCTTTCAGCTGCTTTTGCTGGGCGCTGGTTAGAAAAAGTGGGTCCCCGCATGGTGGGGGTTGTGGCTGCCATCTGTTGGGGAGGGGGTTTTTTGATAGGAGCCCTCGGAATTTATTGGCATCAACTTTGGCTGCTGTACTTAGGTTATGGTGTGATAGGAGGTTGTGGACTTGGTTTAGGATATGTGTCTCCGGTCAGTACCTTAATCCGCTGGTTTCCAGATCACAGGGGTATGGCCACAGGCATGGCGATTATGGGCTTTGGTGGTGGTGCCATGATTGGCGCTCCACTGAAGCGATTTTTTATTCAGTGGTTTTATGAGGCGCCTGATTATCTGGGGAGTGTTGATCAATTAACACTTATCACACAAGCAGGTCGTCGGTTTGTTGAAACGGCGGGCGCGCAGCTCGAAGTAGTAGTAATTGGATCAAACGATGTTGCCAATATGCTGGTGCCTGGTCCTGAAGGAATTTATGTCGTTGGTACGGGCTCAGTTGGTGTGGCACAAACCTTCCTGGTGCTAGGGGCTCTATATTTCCTTGTTATGTTGATCGCTGCTTTTTCTTATCGAGTGCCGGCTGAGGATTGGCAACCAGAAGGCTTTGTTGCACCGACTGAAGAGTCTGAACAACGCAGCATGGTCACAACCCACAATGTTGATATTGATGAGGCTTTAAAAACACCACAATTTTACCAGCTCTGGATCGTGCTATGTATGAACGTGTCAGCCGGAATAGGCGTCTTGGGTGTCGCCAGCACCATGATGAGAGAAATTTTTGGTACGACTTTACCCACAATAGTTGATGGTGCTTTTGCAGCGACTTATGTCAGCATGATCAGTGTATTTAATATGCTGGGACGATTTATCTGGGCCAGTTCATCGGATTATATTGGCCGTAAAAATACCTACTGGGTATTTTTTGCTTTAGGCATCGTTCTTTATTGTTCAGTGCCTTTTGCTGCACAACAAGTCAGTGTTAATCCTGCTGTGACCTGGTTGGTGCTATTTTATGCTGCGACCATGATTATTTTCACGATGTATGGTGGCGGCTTTGCAACCATACCAGCGTATCTAGCAGATGTGTTTGGTAGTAAATTTGTGGGTGGTATTCATGGGCGTTTGCTCACGGCTTGGAGTACAGCCGGTGTCTTAGGCCCATTAGCCATAACCTCTTTGCGTGAGTCTGCAATAACTCGAGCCATCGAGGATCTGGCAAAGCAGGTGAGTTCGGCTGAATTTCAAAGGCAATTTGGTGCTGGCCTAGATCAATTGGATCAATTGGTTGCCACACAAACAGTGACCATAGCTCGACTAATGGAAATTGCCCCTGCGGGGGCCGTCGATCCGACTTCTAGTCTTTATAACAGTACCATGTATCTTATGGCTGCCATGTTGGCAGTGGGTCTGATCAGCAATTATTTGATGAAGCCAGTCAATAAAAAGCATTATCTAAAGTTATGAAGTTAGCTTTATCGATTTCTAAAAGTGCCTAATGTGAAGGACATGTAATAGAATAGTTTGTAATTCAAAGACGCAGGATAAAATTATGTTAAATGTGGCAATTGGTGGTTCAAATGGCCGAATGGGCAAAGCACTTGTTCAGGCAGCAATGGATGAGCCTGAAATATCTATTGGTGCGGCATCAGTCACTGAGAACTGCCCATCCCTGGGTGAGGATGTTGGGCTGATCAGCGGAGTGGGACCCCTGCATGTTGTCACCGTTGACGACTTTGAACAGGTCATGGACGATTTCGATTTGCTGTTTGATTTCACCGGAACGGAAGCCACCATAATGCATTTGGATTTGTGTAGTCGTTATGGCAAAAAAATGGTCATCGGTACGACAGGATTCACTGATGAAGAGAAGCAACATATTAAGGAAGTTAGTGAAGAAATAGCGATCGTATTTGCGCCCAACATGAGTGTGGGCGTTAATGTATTGTTTAAATTGATTGAACAAGCCACTCAAGTGCTTGGTGAGTCCAGCGATATCGAAATTATAGAAGCGCATCATCGGCATAAGGTTGATGCGCCGTCAGGGACTGCTCTGCACATGGGTGAAGTGGCTGCTGAGGTGCTGAGCAGGAATTTATCGGATGTTGCTGTCTACGGCCGAGAAGGCTTGGTTGGTGAAAGGCAGGATAAAACCATTGGCTTTGAAACGATTCGCGCCGGAGATATTATTGGAGACCATACTATTATGTTTGCCAGTCCAGGTGAACGCATTGAAATCACTCATCGATCCAGCTCACGTATGAATTATGCTGCCGGTGCTATTCGCGCAGCACTTTGGCTTCAAGATAAAAAAAATGGTTTGTACAGTATGCAGGATGTGCTGGGACTGTGATTAAAAGCTAGAATAAAAAAAACCCGCAAAGTAGGGCTAAGCGGGTCAAGGGTGAGCTTGCAAACAAGGGGTGAAGCAAGCTAGTAAAATCGTTTTTCATCAACTATTATTTTTTACGCAGGTAAATCCAACCTGGATCAATCAACACTCAGTAATTAACATTTTTTAATTCTAATCGTGAACCTTGCTTTAATTCTCTGTTATACCTTGGTTAATTTTATCTACAGCTATCCTATTGAATTCTGGCAGAATCAATATCTGCAGTCCTAACATTGGCTGAGGACAATGACTACAAATTTACTTATTAAGCACATAGAGGCACTAAAGGCCTGCAAAAAATGCCCGAATATGCATAAGCCAGTGGTTAGCTGTGGTCCAGTGCTTAGCAAGGTCGTATTGGTAGGACAAGCGCCTGGCGTGAAAGAACCTGTCTTACAAAGGCCCTTTGCCTGGACTGCTGGCAAGACTTTATTTAGCTGGATGCAGTCAACGACAGGGCTGGACGAAGCAAGGTTCAGAGAATCTGTTTATATGACAGCAGTCTGCCGCTGCTACCCGGGAAAAAATCCTAAAGGTGGTGATAGGGTGCCTAATCATACTGAAATAAATAATTGTAAAGTCTGGCTAGATGGAGATTTCACTTTGCTTCAGCCAGAATTGGTCATAGCAGTTGGAAAATTAGCAATACAACAATTTATAAGCTTTGATAAACTGATCGAGGTAGTGGGGCAGACATTTAGACTTGAACGAAGTGGTGTTAACTTTGATCTGATTCCTTTGCCACATCCGTCTGGGGTCTCAACCTGGCATAGAATGGAGCCCGGTAAGTCCCTTTTGCAGCAAGCCTTGCAGCATATTAGTGAACACAATGCATTTCCAAATAAATAGGGTTTTCCCTGACAAGTAAGGCAAGAAAGGATCAACAATGAATCTCATGGTGCTTATAAATTTACTGGTATTCGCTGCGCTGATTTATGTGCTTACCGGTATGACGGGGAAAGGTTTTTCCCTGAGTCAAAGAGTATTTACCGCTTTAATGTTGGGTGTAGGCTTTGGAATATTGCTGCAGTTATTTTATCAATCCAGCCCCGAAATTATTCCTGACACTTTGGAGTGGAGTAATGTTGTAGGGACTGCTTATGTCAGCCTGCTGCGTATGATAGTCATGCCTTTGATTTTGGTCTCAATTTTGGCAGCTGTCATCAAGTTAAACGATTTAGCGAATCTTGGAAAAATTAGTATTTCAGTTATTGGATTACTGTTGTTGACGACCATGATAGCGGCCATTGTTGGAATCACTGTCAGCTTGACCTTTGGGCTGAGTGCTGATGGTTTTGCTCAGGGAGCAAGGGAATTAGCCAGAGAGCAGGTCTTGATCGGCCGACAGGCAGATTTAAGCGTAATGAGCTTTCCTGATTTAGTGACCTCTTTCTTACCACGAAATATTTTTAGTGACCTGGCTGGTTTGCGTGATACCTCGGTCATTGCTGTCGTAATTTTTGCCATTATTCTTGGGATTGCCGGTTTGCAAATGACCAAAGATGATGCTGAGAAGGGGGCTACCTTTAGGCGTTTTATCGATATATCACAGGCTTTGGTGTTAAAACTTGTTCGCCTGGTCATTGGTTTCACTCCTTATGGTGTACTGGCATTAATTTTTAACGTTGCAGCAAGTTCAGATCTTGCCGATATACTGGATCTGCTGAATTTTATACTGGCTTCTTATTTTGCCATCGTTGTCATGTTTCTTATTCATGGGCTTTTGTTGTTTTTGTTCAAGGTTAGCCCGATAGACTACTATAAAAAAATAGGTCCTGTGCTGGCCTTTGCGTTTACGTCCAGAAGTTCAATGGCAACAATACCGCTTAATGTTGAAACGCAGGTTAATCAATTAGGGAACTCTCCTGTAATAGCCAATTTTTCTGCCAGTTTTGGGTCGACGATTGGCCAGAATGGTTGCGCGGGTATTTATCCGGCCATGCTGGCTGTTATGACAGCCCCCAGTGTTGGTATTGACCCAATGAGCATTAGTTTTTTAGTCACCCTTATCGCCATTGTTACTATTAGTTCACTTGGTGTAGCTGGTGTTGGAGGCGGTGCTACATTTGCTGCTCTGATGGTTTTGCCTGCATTGGGTTTGCCTGTAGTACTGGTTGCTTTACTAATTTCAATTGAGCCTTTAATAGATATGGCGAGAACAGCCTTAAATGTCAGTGGCGCAATGACAGCAGGAACAATTACCTCACGTCTGTTAGAGCCCGAAGGCAACAGGCACTCAGATGAACTTGGAGTCAGTAAATAGAATGAAATATCTCATCAGCCCAAATGAATTAATGCAGCAACTTAGCAATACAGACAACATTGTAATATTTGACTGTCGTTTTAGCCTTATGGATGCAGATGCCGGTAAAAAAACTTATCTGGAAGGTCATATTCCAGGCGCTTTTTATGCGGATTTAAATAAGCAGCTTAGTAGCCCACACCAACCTGGTATCACCGGCAGACACCCCTTGCCAGACAGAATAAGTTGGATTAATCAGGTGCAGCAGTGGGGTATTAGGCCGGAGCATAGAGTAGTTGTTTATGATGATGTTGGTGGGGTATTTGCAGCCCGATTATGGTGGTTATTACGCTGGATAGGGCATGATAATACGGCAGTATTAAATGGTGGCTGGCAGGCCTGGCTGGCTGCAGGTGGTGAGAATACTGACAAACTTCCTGAAGACCCGGCAACATCAGATTATGATTATGCTGCACTTGAAGCTCTCACCTCTACGATTGAGGTTGAAGATATTGATGCAGCGAGTCAGTTGTTACTCGATGCGCGTGAAGCAAAACGCTTTGCCGGAGAAATGGAACCTATTGATCCGGTTGCCGGTCATATACCTGGTGCGATTTGCTCGCCTACAAGCGGCAATACAAATGCTAATGGAGAGTTTAAATCGGCTGATGAATTAAGAGAAAAATTTGCGCCGGTGCTTGAGGCGGGTCAAAAAGAGATCGTCTGCTATTGCGGCTCTGGCGTCAGTGCGGCGCATAATATTCTGGCTATGCGCGTTGCGGGGTTGGATGAGCCAAGTTTATATGTGGGGTCCTGGAGTGAATGGATCACCGATCCTGCAAGACCGATTGCGACTGGTGCCAACTAGGCAGAAATTAAGACTTATGAAAAAAATGCTTCTAAACATGCTCAGTCTGACTGCGCTGATTTTGCTCGGAGTGACTCAGTCTTTTGCTCAGCTGGCAACGGAACATGACTACTTAAACCTGATTTCTGAATATGTTTATAAAATAGAAAATATTTACGATGGTAATTGGGCCTTCACCTACACGGTAGAGGATAAAATTGAGGTGGAGACTCGCACGGTCAGAAGAGACACCAGTTTGCCTTTTCTGGAAAGTGAAACCTTGCTTGCAGTCAATGGCATACCCCCCTCAGAAGAAAGGCTGGAACAACATGCTGAAAGAAGACAGCGGGCTTTACGTCGTAGAGAGAATAACCGAAATCGACCAGTGGAAGATGAGGAAGAAGGCAATGAAAAAGATCGATTTCTGGAAATGATAATTCCAGAGAGTGTTCATTTTATTAAGCGGGAAGATGAATTACTTTATCTTGGTTTCCAGGCAATGGAAGAAGGTCGCGAAAAAATTTATGCAAATCTTCAGGGATTATTAATACTTGATATTAAGGAGGAATATATAAAGGAGCTTCAAGTCAGTGTGACAGAATCATTCTCTCCTTTTTTATTCTCCAAAATTGAAGATGGCTATTTTTCGATACGCTTTCAATTATTCGATGGTGTTCCTATGCAATCTGAAATTAGCTTTGAGCTAGAGGGTCATGCTTTTTATATTAGAGATCTAACTGAAGATCGCGAAGTTGAATGGAAGGATTTTGAAAAAATTTGATTTGGTACGAATATCTTGAAATTCAGCATTGAGGCATGCAGATATTAAAGGCATACATTATGTTGAGTTAATCCTGTTAGCAGCTGTGTGGGGTTCTTCCTTCCTGTTCATGCGGATTGCCAGCCCTGAATTTGGCCCTATATCGCTTATCACCGTTCGTTTACTTATCTCGGCAATAGCCCTTTTTCCTTTTTTGCTATACAGGAAAGAGATCGGGCTGGTACTAGCCAACTGGCGTCGGTTTTTGTGGTCGGGGCTTAATACCACCGCAATACCTTTTACTTTGTTCAGCTATGTCACACTATCGTTAACCGCCGGATATACCTCTTTGCTTAATGGCACGGTTCCAATGTTTAGCGCCATCATTGCCTGGTTTTGGCTAAAAGAAAAATTATCACTAGTTGGGGTTATGGGGCTGCTAATGGGATTCATTGGCGTTTATTTTTTAGCCTCCCCTGAAGGCAGTGGTTCGCAGGTTGTATGGTTGCCAGTGTTAGCCGCTTTATTCGCAGCCGCTTTATATGGATACGGTAGTTGTTTTGCTCGGCTTCATATGCAGGGGTTTTCTTCGATTACTATAGCCGCAGGTACCCAATTTTATGCAGCTTTATTAATGCTACCTCTGGGCTTGTTTTTTTGGCCGGATGCTAGGCCTTCAATGCTGTCCTGGATGAGTGTTATCTCACTTGGAGTATTCTGCACGGCATTTTCGTTGATTTTTTTCTTCCGTTTATTACAGCAGGTCGGCGTGGCAAACACGGTTTCAGTAGCTTATTTAATTCCTATATTTGGCATACTTTGGGGTTATATATTTCTAGATGAAACTGTAACCTCAGGAATGTTGCTGGGTGGCTTGGGTATCTTCATTGGCATAGCGCTGACAACAAACTCTGCAGGCAAAAAAAGAAAAAAATAAAAAATTAATCTCGTTTACTCTGGACAAAAGGGGACTAATTTTTATAGAATACTCGCTCAAGATGAGTGGTCCTGAATTGGAAAAATTTTGAAAAAAAGCGGAAAGAGTTTTTGCTCTCTCCGCTTTTTTTTAGATGCTAGTTTTATCTCCTTAGTTGCTACATTAGCTATTAGAACAGCATTTAAAGACCTGCCACAGGCCCAACTCTCCCAAACAAAAATTCATATACCTGCAATAAACTGAGGAAGTTTATAGTGTCATCTAGCGCCTACAAATCAGCCATCCTAGTTTTAGAAGACGGTTCTATATTCAAAGGTCAGTCTATTGGGGCTGAAGGATTATCAACCGGAGAAGTGGTTTTTAATACAGCCATGACGGGTTATCAGGAAATACTAACAGATCCCTCCTATGCTAAACAAATAGTGACACTGACTTATCCTCATATTGGTAATACAGGTACTACTCCAGAAGATGAAGAGTCAACGGGAGTGTGGGCCGCTGGCTTGGTCATAAGAGATTTACCTTTACTGGCCAGTAATTTTCGTAATGAAGAAAATTTAGATGATTATCTGAAATCGCGAAACATTGTGGCTATTGCCGGTATCGATACCCGTCGCTTAACTAGAATACTCCGTGATAGAGGCGCAACTAATGGCTGTCTATTAGCTGGTGATATCGTAGCTGAAGATTTTGAAGCGGCAAAAGCAAAAGCCATGCAAGCTGCATCAGATTTCCCGGGGCTTGTGGGAATGGATCTGGCCAAAGAAGTCACTTGTTCAAGCCAATACGAATGGACAGAAGGCTCTTGGCAACTTGGGCAAGGTCATACCGGCCAAGCTCCTGCGACTGACTATCATATAGTGGCCTATGATTTTGGTGTTAAGCGAAATATTTTGCGTATGCTGCGAGATCGAGGTTGTCAGATTACAGTGGTCCCGGCTCAGACAGCAGCTAGTGATGTACTAGCTATGAACCCCGATGGTGTATTTTTATCGAATGGTCCTGGTGACCCAGAGCCTTGTGATTATGCTATAGCGGCGATTAAAGAAATTCTGGAAACCGATACGCCTGTTTTCGGTATTTGTCTTGGGCACCAGTTACTGGCTTTAGCCAGTGGCGCCCAGACTGCACAAATGAAGCTGGGTCATCATGGGGCTAATCACCCGGTACAGGATAAAGAAAAGGGTCGAGTGTTTATTACCAGCCAAAACCATGGTTTTGCGGTAGACGAAGCAAGTCTTCCGGAAAATTTAAGGGCTACCCATCATTCGCTCTTCGACGGTTCTTTGCAGGGAATTCACAGAACAGATAAAGCCGCTTTTGGATTCCAGGGGCATCCGGAAGCAAGTCCCGGTCCGCATGATATAGCCCCGGTTTTTGATCATTTTATTCAATTAATGAGTGATAGGTGAGATAACTAAGAGCATGCCTAAACGTACTGATATCAACAGCATATTAATTATTGGCGCAGGCCCTATTGTTATAGGTCAGGCCTGTGAGTTTGATTACTCTGGCGCTCAAGCTTGCCAGGCCCTGAGTGAGGAAGGTTACCGAACTATTTTGGTCAACTCGAATCCGGCAACCATCATGACTGATCCAAATATGGCTGACGCAACTTATATTGAGCCAATTGAATGGAAGGTGCTGGAAAAAATAATTGCGAAAGAAAAACCGGATGCAATTTTACCGACTATGGGTGGTCAGACGGCACTTAACTGCGCACTGGATCTGGATAAGCATGGAGTCTTGAAAAAATATAATGTGGAATTAATTGGCGCTAAAAAACAAGCCATTGATAAGGCTGAGGACCGTGAATTATTTGATAATGCGATGGTAGCTATTGGTCTGGAGACGCCAAAGCATAGAATGGCTCGTAGCATGGAAGAAGCCATGGAAGCACAAAAAGAGCTAGGGTTTCCCTGTATTATTCGGCCGTCTTTTACCATGGGTGGCAGTGGCGGCGGCATCGCTTATAACAAGGAAGAGTTTGAAGAAATTTGTAAGCGTGGATTGGATCTAAGCCCGACCAATGAATTATTGATTGATGAGTCTTTAATTGGCTGGAAAGAATATGAATTAGAAGTGGTCAGAGATAAAAATGATAACTGCATAATTGTTTGTACCATTGAAAACTTTGATCCGATGGGGGTTCACACAGGTGATTCAATTACAGTTGCACCATCGCAGACCTTAACTGATAAGGAATATCAAATCATGCGTAATGCCGCCATTGCGATATTACGTGAAATTGGGGTTGAGACCGGTGGTTCAAACGTGCAATTTGGTGTTAACCCTAAAGATGGTCGTTTGGTGGTTATTGAAATGAACCCGCGTGTATCGCGTTCTTCGGCATTAGCGTCCAAGGCAACTGGCTTTCCGATTGCCAGAGTGGCAGCCAAGCTTGCTGTTGGTTTTACGCTTGATGAATTAAGTAACGAGATTACTGGCGGCGCAACCCCGGCTTCCTTTGAACCGTCCATTGATTATGTCGTTACCAAGATTCCACGTTTTACTTTTGAAAAATTCCCGCAAGCTCCTGATCGTTTAACCACGCAAATGAAATCGGTAGGAGAAGTGATGGCCATTGGTCGTACTTTCCAGGAATCCTTGCAAAAAGCTTTGCGTGGTCTGGAAATTGGAATAAGCGGTCTTGATCCTGTACATGATGTTGAATCAAGTGATGCTGACAATATTCTGCTGCGTGAATTAAAAGAAGCTGGTTGCGATCGTATTCGTTATGTCGCCGATGCTTTTCGCAAAGGGATGAGCGTTGAGGACTTGTTTGAACATACTGCTATTGATCGTTGGTTTTTGATACAGATTGAAGACATTATTCTGGAAGAGAAAGCTTTAGCCAAAAAAGGCATGAAGGCATTAGATCAAGATTTGCTTTTCAGACTGAAACGTAAAGGTTTTTCTGATAAAAGACTGGCAGCCGTCTTAGATGTTGATGAGCATGTCATACGAAATAAACGCTATGAGCTAGATATTCGACCGGTATACAAGCGCGTTGATACCTGTGCAGCGGAGTTTCGTTCAACCACTGCTTATATGTATTCCTCTTATGAAGAGGAGTGTGAGTCAGAAGTCAGTGACCGAGAAAAAATAATTGTACTAGGCGGCGGCCCTAACCGAATTGGTCAGGGTATCGAGTTTGATTATTGTTGTGTACATGCAGCGCTTGCTATGCGTGAAATGGGATTCGAAACCATAATGGTTAACTGTAACCCTGAGACGGTATCAACTGACTATAATATTTCTGACCGTTTGTATTTTGAACCCATTACTCTAGAAGATGTGATGGAAATAGTTCATATCGAAAAGCCCAAAGGTGTCATTGTTCAATTTGGTGGGCAAACACCGTTGAAACTAGTCTCAGCTTTGGAGCAACTTGGTGTGCCGATAATTGGGACTTCAGCTGATGCTATCGATCAGGCTGAAGATCGCGAACGTTTCCAGAAAATGATTCAAAAGCTAGGCCTGTTACAGCCACCAAATGCAACCGTAAGAAGTTTGGAGCAGGCCATTACTGAAGCTGAGAAGATTGGTTATCCTCTGGTGGTTAGGCCTTCTTATGTGCTGGGCGGCAGGGCAATGGAAATTGTTTATAACGAAGCTGAATTGAAACGTTATATTAACGAAGCTGTTGAAGTGTCTAATGAAAGCCCCGTCCTACTGGATTACTTTCTTAATTCAGCAATTGAAATGGATGTTGATGTAGTGAGTGACGGCAAGCAAGTCGTGGTTGGTTCGATAATGCAGCATATTGAGCAGGCTGGAGTGCACTCAGGTGATTCTGCATGTTCACTGCCTCCCTATAGTTTGCCAATGGATGTGCAGAATCTTATTAGGGAACAGTGTGTCAAAATGGCTCTGGAATTAGGCGTTGTCGGTTTAATGAATGCACAATTGGCCTACCAGGATGGTGAAGTTTATATTATTGAGGTTAATCCTCGTGCATCCAGAACGGTACCTTTTGTCTCTAAATGCATAGGGGTGTCGCTGGCAAAAATAGCCGCCAAGTGTATGGCCGGTATGACTCTAGAAGAATTAGGTTTTACTGAAGAAATAGTGCCATCTTTCTATTCTGTAAAAGAAGCCATTTTCCCTTTCAACAAGTTTCCAGGAGTCGATCCTATTCTCGGCCCAGAAATGAAGTCTACTGGTGAAGTGATGGGAACAGGCTCGACGTTTGCCGAAGCTTATTATAAATCCCAAAGCTTTAGTGCGCTGAATATACAAAAAGGCATTAAGGTCTTTATCAGCGTTAGGGATGCTGATAAGGCTGAGCTTCCTGAAGTAGCAAAAAGATTTCATGACTTGGGTTTCCAGCTTATTGCGACCAAAGGCAGTGCGGAGGTGATAGCGAAAGCCGGCTTGCCGGTTGAAAAAGTGAATAAGGTCATGGAAGGTCGCCCGCACATAGTGGACATGTTGAAAAATGACCAAATAGACCTTATTGTTAACACTACAGAGGGCAGGCAGGCGATAGCCGATTCCGCTACTATTCGAAGTACAGCTCTACGTCACAGTGTTTATTGCACGACAACAATTGCCAGCGCCAAGGCAGTATGTGATGCTTTGATTTTTGGCGGGAATATTTCAGTTAACAGTCTGCAAGATCTGACTGCCTCTATTCACTAATCCAGACCAGTCTCAAGTCTGAACAACTATTAGGAAAATGATGAGAAAAGTACCTATGACATTTGGTGGATCTGAGGCATTGAGAGAAGAACTCAATGAATTGAAAACACAAACGCGACCTAAAATTGTTCAGGCAATTGCTGAAGCCAGAGAGCATGGTGACCTCAAGGAAAATGCTGAATATCATGCTGCGCGTGAACAGCAAAGCTTTTGTGAAGGACGTATAAAAGAAATTGAAGGCAAGTTAGCTGATTCAGAAATTATAGATATACGTACGATCCCGCATACCGGGAAAGTCATTTTTGGAGCAACAGTTACTTTATATAATCTGGAAACCGAGAAAAAAGTTACCTACCAGATAGTTGGTGAAGATGAAGCTGATGTGAAAAATAATAAAATTTCAGTTGGTTCACCTATTTCTCGAGCCATGATGGGTAAAGCTGAGGGCGATGAAATTATCGTTAAAGCACCCGGTGGCGACGTCGAATACGAAATTGAAGAAGTGCAGCATATTTAAACGATAATTCCCATAATATCTGGCTTTGTCTGGTCCAAGCTGATCAGAGTAAAGCATGGACAAAAAATATGATAAGAGGGATTGTCTTGATTGCACTGCTTGTTGCATGCTCTAAAGGTGGAGCGTAGCCCCTCTAGCAACAACAATTACAAAAAAAAGGGCAATTAAGCCACCCAAGAAATCATAATAATAAAATTCTGCTATGATGCGCGCCCGGTATCATCAGGCAAGCCACATGAATCCTGCTCCATTTACAAACTTAAGTCTTCGCACTGAACTTCAGTCAAGCATAGCCATGCTTGGCTATGAGTCGATGACGCCTGTTCAAGAGCAGACGCTATCTCACATACTAAGTGGTAAGGATTTAATAGCACAAGCCAAGACAGGCAGTGGGAAAACGGCGGCTTTTGCAATTGGCCTGCTCAATAAACTTGATGCCCAATCATATTGCACTCAGGCCCTTGTGTTATGTCCGACACGGGAATTAGCGGATCAGGTAGCAACAGAAATTCGTAGACTTGCCAGAACGATTCCCAATATTAAATTGCTCACCTTATGTGGAGGCAAACCAATGGGGCCACAACTGGCCTCCTTGCGAAGGGAGCCTCATATTGTGGTAGGAACTCCCGGTCGTATTCTGAAACATATTGAGAAGCAGACATTAAAACTTAATCAGATAGAAACGCTGGTTTTAGATGAGGCTGACCGTATGTTGGACATTGGGTTTCATGATGACATCATGAAAATCATCTCTCAGACAGAAAATTCAAGACAGACCTTGCTGTTCTCAGCAACTTACCCAGATGGTATTAAACTGATTAGTAACAAGGTGCAACGAGATCCAACTGATATTCGTGTTGAAGCCAGTCATCACAGCCCAGATATTCAACAGTTTTTTTATCAGATAGAAAAAAATGAGCGGGCTGAAGCCTTGTTTAAAGTGATTGCACATTATCGGCCTGAGTCGACTTTAGTATTCTGCAACACCAAACAGCAGTGTCAGCAAGTTGGCAATGACTTAGCACAATATGATTTACATGCAGTAAGCTTGCATGGTGATCTGGAGCAGTTCGAACGTGATCAGGTGCTCACCCAGTTTTCCAGTAAGAGCAGTTCGATTCTGATCGCAACTGATGTCGCCGCTCGCGGTCTTGATGTAAAAGAGCTGGCCGCTGTCATTAATTATGAGCTCAGTTATGACCCGGAAGTTCATATTCATCGTATCGGTCGCACCGCTCGGGCGGGAAGTAAGGGTCTGGCTATTAGCTTGTTTGCTGATTCAGAAAAGCGGCGCTTAGAAGCCATCGAGGAATATCAAGGTTCAGCAGCAAGCCTCGCCAGCGTATCAACATTAAAGGTTCCGCAAAATTTAAAACTCTATCCACCAATGGTCTTATTGTTTATCAACGCCGGCCGCAAGGAAAAGTTAAGGCCAGGTGACTTGCTCGGGGCATTAACCGCAGGTGGTGAAATTGCAGGTGAACAGATAGGCAAGATAACCCTGTTTGATAAAGTTGCTTATGTTGCGGTCGAGCAGAAAATAGCAAAGCAGGCCTTGGCGATACTTGCTGATGGAAAAATAAAAGGCAGGAAATTTCGAGTGCGCTTATTGCGCTAGTTGGATTATAGGATTCCGATCACTACAAGGATTTCCGCGAACTCGAATTGTCTATTGCAGATAGACCCAGGTTAATAGCGCGTCCATTAATTCAACTCCCGGACCACGATCTGCCAGCTCATGATTCATGATGCCAGTTACAACATAGGTTTTATTACTTTGTGAATATACATATCCGGCAATAGCAGATACTTCATCCAGTGTGCCTGTCTTGATATGCATTCGGCCTGTCATGTTTTCACCACGAAGCCTGTTTCTCATGGTGCCGTCCAGTCCGTTTAAGGGTAAGGATGTAATGTACTCTGGCATATATGGGCTGGTGTATGCGCTTTGCAATATATCGCCTAGTAATGCCGTACTGACTCGAGTATCACGAGACAGCCCTGCGCCATTGGATAACTGTAACTGGTCTGACCCGAGGCCTTTGAGTTCCAGATAGGATTTAACGGCCTCTATGCCTTTGTCGACAGTGGCTGGTGGACTCAGAATTTCAGCACCAAGGGTCAGCAGTAGATGTCTTGTCATTAGGTTGTTGCTGAATTTATTGATAGATTTGATCACATCTGACATGGGAGAAGATGACCAGATGAGTATTGGTTCCAGATCTTCTGGTGCTTCCCCCAAGACCAGGTTGCCTGCCAAATCACCGCCTAACTCTTGCCATAATTCCTGAAAAAGCCCAAAGGTATATCCAGGGGCATCCAGAACTTCTCTGGTCAGCTGATATTGAAGGCAGCCTGAAGGGAAGCGTCCTTCAAATATCACTTCGGTCGAGTCATTTTGATTGATATTAAAGCTGATGCCACGTTGGTAACCTCGGCAAGCACCATTGACCTGCCTCAGACGGTTATCGATATTCAGGTTTGGGAGCTGGGGATCAGTGTGAATGATCACGTTGCGACCGTTAGGGTCAGGATAAAAATAAAAAGTCACGGATTGGAAGTTGGATATAACCGCATTTGGATTGGTGTTGTAAGATCGGGCACCCTGATTATCCAGGTTCTCTTCCTGCTCAACTGAAGGATCAAAATAACTTCCATCAAGCACAAGATTGCCGGTAATGTATTCAATACCAGTTCTTTGCAGGGCTTTGAGCATGCTACGAAGTTGCTCTTCTACCAGAAAAGGATCACCTCCACCTTTCAATAAGAGGTCTCCTCGAAGGGTGCCGTCTGTAACAGTACCTAGTGCATACAACTCAGTTTTCCAGGTAAAAGCAGGGCCCAGACTTTCCAGCGCTGCCAGTGTTGTAATTGTTTTAACAGCAGAAGCAGGGTTCATTGGCTGATTGGCGTTGTAAGCTAATAGTGGATCAGCAGCACCCACTTCCCTGACAAAAAAACTGACGCTATTGCCTGCAAGGTTGTGTCCATCCATGACGAGCTGGATTCGCGGTGGAATAATGCCTGTATCGGCAACAGTATTTTCTTGCGCCTGAGTTATCGACACTGACGAGCTCGTCAAAACAATCAAGCTTATAAGAGGATAAAGCAGGGACCTGATCATAAAATTGAATTCCTCATTGCGTATAGTAAGGCTTACTGTTTATGACGAAGTATATTGGAAAGCTTTGGATTAGGATTTTTCGCAGGTTTATAGATTAAGGCGATATGTCCTATCAACTGAACTAATTCAGCATTTCGTGATTTACATATTGTCTGGACCAGAGCTTTTTTTGCGTCTCGGTCATTACTATGAACCTTAATTTTGATAAGCTCATGATCATTCAATGCGCGATCAATTTCGTTGTTAATGTTGCTACTTAGCCCATTAGCCACAATGACAATTGGGGATAAATGATGGCCAATACTTCGAAATTGTTTTTGCTGCTTGTTGTCCAGAGGCATAGCTAGGGCGTCCTAAAAATTGATCTATTCTACCTAAAATCCCGTAAACTAAGTAAGTATTCAAAAATGAAAGTCAGCAAGAACAAAAGTAAGAGTAGCCAGTCGTGGCTAAAAGAGCATAGAGATGATGTCTATGTCCGCCAATCTAAAGTTGATGGTTATCGGTCTAGGGCAGCTTACAAGTTGCTGGAGCTCAACAAGAAAGACCACTTATTTAAAAAAGGCATGACAGTAGTCGATTTAGGTGCTGCTCCCGGAGGTTGGTCACAGATTGCCTATCGTTTGGTGCAGCCAGGCGGAATGGTCCTTGCTACAGATATTCTAGCTATGGAGGCCATTCAAGGCGTGGACTTTGTGCAAGGTGACTTCACTGAAATGAGTTGTTTGGAAGAACTTTTGCAAAAGCTGGGAGATAGGCAGGTTGACCTTGTTATTTCCGATATGGCCCCCAATGTAAGTGGTATGCCTGAAATAGATCAACCCAGAGCCATGAATTTGGTTGAACTGGCAATGGATTTTGCTGCGACCAAATTGCGAAAAGACGGCTCTTTACTAATGAAAGTCTTTCAGGGAGAGGGGTTCGAGAGTTTGTTAAAGCAGTTACGGACTGACTACCATAGCGTATTAAGCCGTAAACCCGATGCATCTCGTGCACGATCTAAGGAAATTTATCTGCTTGCTAAAGGTAAAAAAGAGTAATATTTAGTTAGACTCATGATTTTGAAAATCCTTAGATAATCAACAAAGATAGGAAAAATCGGCTATTCATGCCAAAATAACGGCAAGATTAGCAGTAAGCAAAAGGGATAAAACACACCAGGCTTTCCTGAATTTACCAAGGCTAAAACATTGGTAGTCTCGGCAAAGAGTAAGGAGGGAGTATAAACTCTTGAATGATATGGCAAAAAATTTATTACTTTGGATGATCATTGCAGCGGTTCTCCTGACCGTTTTCAATAATTTCAGTCAACCCACTGCCTCGGAGCAGTTAATCTATTCAGACTTTATTGCTGAAGTCCAAGCTGGGCAAGTTGCTGAAGTTAACATTAGCAACTTAAATATACTCGGCGAACGCAATAATGGCACAAGATTTACTACGGTTTTGCCATATTTTGGCGACGACAAATTATTGGATGACCTACTGGCTAATGATGTTGATGTCAGGATTTCTGAACCTGAACGTCAAAGCATATGGACACAACTCCTTGTCGCCAGTTTCCCAATTCTTATTATCATTGCTGTATTTATGTTTTTCATGCGACAAATGCAAGGTGGCGGCGTCGGTGGTAAAGGTGGCCCGATGGCTTTTGGCAAAAGTAAGGCTAAGATGCTCAGTGAAGATCAGGTCAAAATTACTTTTGCAGATGTTGCGGGTGTTGACGAGGCAAAAGAAGATGTTAAAGAGCTCGTGGATTTTCTGAAAGAACCCGATAAATTTCAACGATTGGGGGGAAGAATTCCACGTGGAGTGTTAATGGTTGGACAGCCTGGTACAGGTAAAACCTTGCTGGCTAAAGCGATTGCGGGAGAAGCAAAAGTTCCTTTCTTCTCAATTTCTGGCTCTGATTTTGTTGAGATGTTTGTGGGCGTTGGTGCTTCTCGTGTGCGTGACATGTTTGATCAGGCTAAGAAACAATCTCCCTGTATTATCTTCATTGATGAAATTGATGCAGTTGGCCGACATCGTGGGGCAGGCCTTGGTGGCGGGCATGATGAAAGAGAACAAACCTTAAACCAGCTGCTTGTTGAAATGGACGGTTTTGAAGGCAACGATGGCGTTATTGTCATAGCAGCGACTAACCGTCCGGATGTATTGGATCCTGCATTGCTCAGACCCGGCCGCTTTGATAGACAAGTGGTTGTTGGCTTGCCCGATATTCGTGGGCGTGAACAAATTTTAAAAGTGCATATGCGTAAAGTCCCCATTTCTGATGGTGTAAATGCATCTGTACTTGCTCGTGCCACTCCAGGTTTTTCTGGTGCAGATCTGGCTAATCTGGTGAATGAGGCGGCGTTGTTTGCAGCTCGTGGCCAGAAACAGAAAGTCACCATGGAAGAGTTCGAAAAAGCTAAAGATAAAATCATGATGGGGGCCGAGCGTAAATCCATGGTGATGTCTGATAAGGAAAAAATGAATACGGCCTATCACGAAGCTGGGCACACCATTGTTGGTCGTCTGGTGCCAGAACATGACCCTGTTTATAAGGTCAGCATTATTCCACGTGGTAGAGCTCTGGGTGTCACAATGTTTCTTCCTGAGGAAGATCGTTACAGTCATAGCAAGCAAAGTATCTTAAGTCAGATATGTTCACTTTATGGTGGGCGAATTGCCGAGGAAATGACATTAGGTAAAGATGGTGTTACCACCGGAGCTTCCAATGACATACAGCGTGCAACGCAAATGGCTCATAATATGGTTAAGAAGTGGGGGCTCTCGGAAAAACTTGGTCCACTTCAGTATGATGATGAACAAGAAGAGGTTTTTCTTGGACGTTCTGCTGGCAGCAGTGCTAAAGTATTATCTTTGGAAACAACGAAAGCAATAGACGAGGAAGTGCGAGCCATCATTGATTCCTGCTACAACAAGGCTTATGACATATTAAAAGAAAACCGAGACATCCTTGAAGCAATGAAGGATGCACTAATGGAATATGAAACACTTGATGTTGGGCAGATTGATGACCTTATGGCAAGAAAGACACCCAGAACACCTGCTGAATGGGATGATGATGATTATCAGTCAGGAACCCCAACATCTAAGAGTGAAAAAGAAGATCATAAGGGCAGTAAAGGGTCTTCAGAAAAACCGATTGGTGGCCCGGCAGGGGAACACTGATTCTATTTATATTTAATACCAAGAAGGAGCTCAATGAGCTCCTTTTTTAATGTCTGAATGATTAATGAATTTCGCCGGAAAAATACTAGACTTTAATGCCCCAAGAGTAATGGGCATTTTAAATGTAACACCTGACTCTTTTTCAGATGGCGATGAGTTATTCCTTGGTTTTGGTAAAGTATCTCTGGATAAGGCGCTGCAGCGCGCTGAAGCTATGTATGAAGCTGGAGCTAGCTTTATAGATGTGGGTGGAGAGTCTACAAGGCCAGGGGCTTCAGTGGTAAGTCTTCAAGAAGAAATGGATCGTGTTTTACCGATTGTCGAGCTTATTCACAATAATATCGATATTATTATTTCAATGGATACCAGTTCACCGGAAATTATGTTGCAAGGAGCCAAGGTGGGGGCGGGTTTAATTAATGATGTTAGGGCACTGCAGAATCCTGGTGCAATTGAAGCAGTGCGTAAAATTAATCTTCCTGTATGTCTGATGCATATGCAGGGAACGCCGGCGACCATGCAAGAGGCTCCACGCTATGACAATGTGACAAGTGAAGTCATAAGTTTTTTGGATGAAAGAATATCTGCTTGCACTCAAGCCGGGATAGACGCGGATCAACTTATTATTGATCCAGGTTTTGGTTTTGGTAAAACACTTGAGCATAATCTAGAACTGCTTGGCAGACTTTCCGAGCTTGGAAAGCTAAAATCCCCTGTGCTAATTGGACTATCCCGCAAAGCTATGTTGGGTTTAATTACTGGGAAGGATGTTAGGGAGAGAAAAGCAGCGGGTATAGCTGCTACGACTGTAGCTCTCCAGCAAGGGGCTAATATAATCCGCACGCATGATGTGGCAGATACCGTTGATGCTGTGGAAGTATATCTGGCAGTGCGAAATAATGAACTTAAATAACTCTAAAGCTACTAATGTAGATGACTGTAATATTATGTAGCCTAAAAAGGATTAGGAAGGATTCAGAGTGACTAAAGAAAAAAAGTATTTTGGAACTGATGGTATTAGGGGCAGGGTCGGAGATTTTCCGATTACACCAGATTTTTTCTTAAAACTGGGCTGGGCAACAGGAAAAGTGTTAGCCAAAACTCCTGATAGTAGTGTCCTGATAGGTAAAGATACGCGTATTTCAGGTTATATGTTTGAGTCTGCACTTGAAGCAGGCCTGACCTCAGCCGGAGTCGATATAAAACTTTTAGGACCAATGCCTACACCAGGTGTTGCTTATCTCACTAATACTTTCCATGCTCAGGCAGGCATTGTCATCAGTGCCTCACATAATGGCTATGAAGATAACGGTATTAAGTTTTTTTCAACAAATGGCAGCAAGCTCGAAGATGATGTTGAATTTGCAATTGAAGAAGCATTGGATTCTGAATTGAAAACTGTTAACTCAGGTAAAATTGGCAAGGCTTCGCGGATAACTGATGCCAGTGGGCGTTACATAGAGTTTTGTAAAGGGACGATTGCCAGCAATATAAGGTTTAATCGTTTAAAAATTGTACTTGATTGTGCCAATGGAGCAACTTACCACATAGCTCCAGGTGTATTTGAAGAGCTGGGGGCTGAAGTGATTGTGATTGGTAACAATCCCAATGGCTTAAATATAAATAATGATTGTGGCTCAACCAAACCTCAGCTATTGGCCAGTATCGTATTAGAAAATAATGCTGACTTGGGGATAGCATTCGATGGTGATGGTGATCGGGTGCAGATGGTCGATCACACTGGCGAAGTTGTTGATGGGGATGAATTACTTTATATCATAGCAATGCATAAGCTAGGTGCTAATCCAGATGGACAAGGAGTCGTGGGAACATTAATGAGCAATCTGGGTTTGGAAATCGCTCTGCTAGAAATGAAGATTCCTTTCCGGCGCACCCCTGTTGGGGATCGCTATGTGATGCAAGAACTTAAAACCAGACAATGGCACCTGGGCGGAGAGTCTTCCGGACATGTTATATGCCTGGATAAGACCACAACTGGTGACGGGATTATCTCAGCTTTACAGGTTTTAGCCGCTATGTATGCTTTGGACAAGAGTTTATTTGACTTGAAGTCGACAATGGAAAAATTCCCACAAACCATGATTAATGTCAGGCTGAAAAACTCCAAGGCTTTAAATGGCAATAAAGTCATCCAATCCGCTGTCACGGATGCTGAATCAACACTTGGTAAGGAAGGGCGTGTCTTGCTGAGACCATCAGGCACTGAGCCAATGATAAGAGTGATGGTTGAAGGCTCAGATGAAACGCTGGTAAGCAAATTGGCCACTGAACTCTCAGATGTCGTATCAAGAGAATTGTCTTAAATTTATTAATTTTCAAAAGCTTCAGATTAATAGTTTCTAGTGCAATGAGCGCTCCACTACCTTGCTTTCAGGTTGCATGTTATGCCTTTCTTAAGTAGTATTGGCGGCCTTTTCGGCGGCGAGTAGCTGGAACAATATGCGAAGAAGTCTGGTAGTAGCAAACTGGAAAATGCATGGACGAAAGTCCGAAGTGGCTCAGCTTTTAAGTGCTATAAAAGATGGCATCAATGCGGGTGCTGCTGAAGCTGAAAAAGTAGTTATCTGCCCCCCAAGTTTGTTTTTAGGGCAAGTAGAACAAGAGCTTGCTGGGAGCGGTATTGCTATTGGCGCACAAAATGCTTATCCGCAGCCCAAGGGAGCATTTACGGGAGAAGTGGCTTTTGCCATGCTGAAAGAGTTTTCTTGTTCATATGTCATTATTGGGCATTCAGAGCGACGAGAGCTTTTTGTAGAAACTGATAAATTTGTTGCTAAGAAATTCTTAGCAGCGCAAGCACAGAATTTAATTCCGATTCTTTGTGTTGGAGAGACCCAGGCACAAAGAGAGAATGGCCTTAGCAAGTCAGTTGTATTGGAACAAGTGCAGGCTGTAATAAATGAAGCAGGCATTGAGGCATTTGCAAGCGCAGTGATTGCGTATGAACCAATTTGGGCGATAGGCACGGGTTTAACTGCCACTCCAGAACAGGCACAAGAAATTCATGCTACTTTACGGTCTTTTCTTGCTGAGCTAGACCAGAATATAGCTGACAATATCACGATTCTTTATGGTGGTAGTGTTAAAGCAAACAATGCAAAGGCTTTGTTTGAGAAAGTTGATATTGATGGAGCCCTAGTAGGTGGAGCATCTTTGGATGCTCAAGAATTTTTAACTATATGTGCAGCTGCTTAGCTGAACAGGATTGAAATAAACAGGAAAAATTATGGAATCCATAATCATTATTGTACATGTATTAGCGGCCATAGCTGTTACTGCCTTGGTTCTACTTCAACAAGGCAAGGGAGCTGAAATGGGAGCTTCGTTTGGTAGTGGAGCTTCTCAAACTTTGTTTGGTTCTTCAGGCAGCGGAAATGTTCTGACTAAATCAACAACTATTTTAGCGACGGTATTTTTTATTACAAGCTTAAGCCTGGCTGTTATGGCAAGGCAAGCTGCGGATTTAAGTGTGCTTGGTGGCGATTTAATTGGAGACCTTGATCAGGTAAGCGCTGAACTGAATGCCAATCAATCAGAACTTGAAACTGTTGACCTCGAAGATATTCCAGTCGTTGAAACTGGAAATGATATTCCGGTAGCCCCAGAATAATAGCCGAAGTGGTGGAATTGGTAGACACGCTATCTTGAGGGGGTAGTGGCCCACGGCCGTGCCGGTTCAAGTCCGGCCTTCGGCACCATTAATTGGTCTGAATCCTAAGCAGTTCTTGACCATCAGAGGTAAGGTTCTTATAATCAGCGCCCTCTTGTTCCTGGATGCGTTCAGGCTCAAAAAAAGTTTTAGAAAGTTTGATGCGGGGTGAAACAGTCTGACAGAAGGTCGCCGGGCTCACTAACTCCAAGAAAGCCGAAGGTCGTAGGAAACCTGCGACCGATAACAAGTTTTAATAGTTTGATGCGGGGTGGAGCAGTCTGGCAGAAGGTCGCCGGGCTCACTAACTCCAAAAAAGCCGAAGGTCGTAGGAAACCTGCGACCGATAACAAGTTTTAATAGTTTGATGCGGGGTGGAGCAGTCTGGCAGCTCGTCGGGCTCATAACCCGAAGGTCGTAGGTTCAAATCCTGCCCCCGCTACCAATCAAAAAGCCAGCTAATTAGCTGGCTTTTTTTATACCTAAAAAAATGCAAACAAAACAGCTCGTCGGGCTCGACTCTTTATAAACCCAAGAAGGTCGCAGGTTCCTTTTCTGCCCCCGCTACCACTTATAGTAAGCCAGCCTTATGGGTTGGCTTTTTTTTGCCTGAATCTCAGAAAATAGGTAATCACTAAGTTCAATAGTATTAATGCTTATCTTGTCGTTGATGAAGGGCTGTTTTCAGGTTACAATCCGCGCCCTAAGTGAAAAGCCCCTAAAAGGGGCTTTTTGTTAGGCCTTTAAGTAGTAGTTTGGACTAGATTTTAGATAGAGTGTTGGAAGTGGGCCTAGTGCCCATTTTTTATTTCTATATCGGGTAATAGAATGGCCAGCAGAACTGCAGTGTTGACTGCTTTGATAGAGCCAGTGATTAATGCCATGGGTTATCAGCTCTGGGGAATTGAATACCTTGGGCAAGGTAAGCACAGTATTTTACGAGTGTATCTTGATAAAGCTGGCGGCGTGGACATAGAAGATTGTGCAAAGGCTAGTAGGCAAATTAGTAGTTTGCTGGACGTAGAAGATCCGATTACAAGTGAATACACTCTGGAAGTATCTTCGCCCGGCTTGGACAGAGTGTTATTTAGTCTTGAACAGTTTCAGGAATATGCTGGTTATCACGCGAAGATAAGATTGACTGAAACATTTGAAGGCCAAAGGAATTTTACAGGACAGATTAAAGCCGTAAAGAATGATGAAGTCGTTTTAATCATAGGTAATGAAGAATATACATTACCGTATGAATTAATTGAGAAAGCGAATTTAATATCGCAAGTATGAAGGTAGCAAGGACATGATAAACAAAGAAATCTTAATGGTGGCAGATGCTGTTTCCAATGAAAGAGGCGTCTCAAGAGAAGTCATTTTTTCTGCTATTGAGGCAGCATTAGCGACGGCTACAAAAAAACGCTATGTTGATGAAGAAGCTGAATGCGAGGTTATTATTGATCGGGAAACCGGAGATTATGAAACTTTTCGTGTTTGGAAAGTTGTTCCCGATGATGAGTTAGCACTTTTGGGTTCTGAATTTACTATAGAAGAAGCTCATGAAAAAGATACTAAGCTTGTAGCTGGCGATATTTGGAAAGAAAAAGTTGAAAATGTTGAGTTCGGCCGTATTGCTGCGCAAACCGCGAAACAAGTTATTGTGCAGAAGGTTCGTGAAGCTGAAAGAGAAATTGTTGTTGGTGAATATGCCGATAAAGTTGGAGAGCTGGTTACAGGTACAGTTAAAAAAGTCACTAGAGACAATGTCATTGTTGATTTAGGAAATAATGCTGAAGGTTTATTACCCAGAGAGAATTTAATTCCCCGCGAAACTTTTCGTATAAACGACCGCTTACGCGCGCTATTGGTGGAAGTTAGAGAAGAAGTCAGAGGACCTCAATTACTGTTAAGTAGAACAGCTCCGGAAATGTTGACGGAGTTATTTAAAATTGAAGTGCCTGAGATTGCAGAAGAAATTATCGAAATTAAAGCTGCAGCAAGAGATCCTGGCTCACGAGCAAAATTGTCCGTAAAAACCAATGATGGCCGAATTGACCCTGTTGGTGCCTGTGTAGGTATGAGGGGTTCACGAGTTCAGGTAGTTTCAAATGAGCTGGCAAATGAACGTATCGATATTATTCTTTGGGATGATAATCCAGCGCAAATGGTCATTAATGCCATGGCTCCAGCCCAAGTTGCCTCTATTGTTGTCGATGAAGAAGCTCACACTATGGATGTTGCCGTGGCAGAAGATAATCTGGCACAAGCTATTGGCCGTAATGGTCAAAATGTCAGGCTCTCAAGTGAATTATCGGGCTGGACAATCAATGTAATGAGTGAGGAGCAGGCAGTAGAAAAACAGCAAGAGGAATCTGCAGGTACTGTTGCAACCTTCATGGCTGCTCTAGATGTGGATGAAGATGTAGCGGAAATTCTCGTTCAGGAAGGATTCACCACTCTGGAAGAAATTGCATATGTTCCTTTGGAAGAGATTGCAGAGATTCAAGATTTTGATGAAGAGATTGCTGATGAGTTACGAGCGCGTGCAAAGGATGCCTTACTAACTAAAGCGATTGCTTCAGAAGAAGAATTAAGCAACGCCGGAATTAAAGATGATCTATTGAACATGGAAGGCATGGATAATGATCTTGCCATGAGCTTATCTAAGATGGATATAAAATCTATGGAAGATTTAGCAGAACTGGCCATTGATGAGTTAATGGAAATAGCTGGTATGAATGAAGAACGTGCGGGTAAATTGATAATGAAAGCTCGTGAGCCCTGGTTCGCAGAAGAGTAAACCAAAGCAGTATAAGTAAGTAAATTGAGTTATTGAGGAAATAAATGGCTGATTTAACCATAGCTGAACTAGCCAAATTGGTTGGAGTGCAAGAAGATCGTTTACTTGAGCAAATCAAGGAAGCTGGCTTGCCCCAAACCAAAATAAGCGATTCACTTTCCAATGAGGAAAGAAGTAAATTATTAATGTCGCTTAAAAATAAACATGGTGATGATAGTCCAGCTGAATCAAGCCCACGAAGAATTACACTGCAGCGTAAAACAGTTGGGACACTTAAATCTTCAGATAATCAGGGTCGCAGCAAGTCTGTTAATGTTGAGGTTAGGAAGAAACGAACTTACGTAAAACGCAGTGTAGAAGAAGCCCAAGCAGCACAACTCGAAGCTGAAAAGGCTCGATTAGAAGAAGAAAAAGCTAGAGCTGCACAAGAAGCTGCCAAACAAGAAAAAATCGCGCAAGAAAAAGCCAAAGCCACACCAGCAAAAGCTACCGAACCTTCAGTGCCTGTTGTGCCGGAAATTCCTGATGAAAAAGGCGCTGACACTAAAAGAGACTTTAAAAAGGGTACTCTAAAAAAACAAAGTTTCAGAAGTGGTGGTGACGAAGAAACTAACAAGAAAGATTTTGCCAGGCGCAAAAGTTTAACTGAAGATAGAAAATTCAATAAAATTAGGCCCACCGATGATTTTATATTGGATGGTGAAGAAGATGTTGGGGCAGGGCGTCGCCGTAGTTCGCGTAAATTAAGTCAGGGACAAAAAGAACATAAGTTCGAAAAGCCCACTGAATTTATCGTTAAAGAAATTGAAGTCCCGGAAGCGATTAGCGTCTCAGAACTTGCACAACGAATGTCGGTTAAAGGCGCTGAGTTGGTTAAAACCTTGATGAATATGGGCGTCATGGCGACAATCAATCTTGTACTTGATCAAGATACTTCAATTCTGTTGGTTGAAGAGATGGGGCATAAAGCCAAACCTGTTTCTGATGACAAAATTGAAGAAGATTTATTTGAGTCTGTACAGTATGAAGGAGAAGGACAGACCAGAGCTCCTGTTATTACTGTCATGGGCCATGTAGACCATGGTAAAACTTCTTTGCTGGATTACATTCGTAAGTCATCAGTAACAGAAGGTGAGGCTGGCGGAATTACCCAGCATATTGGTGCTTATCATGTAGAAACAGATCATGGCATGCTCACTTTTTTGGATACTCCAGGGCATGCGGCATTTAGTGCCATGCGCTCACGAGGCGCTCAAGCAACGGATATTGTGATTCTGGTTGTTGCTGCAGATGATGGTGCTAAACCTCAAACTGAGGAAGCGATTCAGCATGCTCAGGCTTCTGATGTGCCCATTGTCGTTGCTATTAATAAAATCGACAAGGAAGGAGCTGATTCTGAGAAAGTTAAAAGTGAGCTTTCTGCAAAAAGCCTAACACCAGAAGATTGGGGCGGTGACACTCAATTCATTGAGGTTTCTGCACATACTGGTCAAGGTATTCCAGAATTGTTGGAAGCTACCTTGTTGCAAGCTGAAATTCTAGAACTAAAAGCTATTGTTGATTGCCCTGCAAAAGGCGTGATAATTGAATCCCGTCTCGATAAAGGGCGTGGGTCGGTAGCAACCGTTCTGGTACAAAACGGTACTTTAAAGAATTCAGATATTATTTTAGCCGGGCATGAGTACGGACGTGTTCGTGCCATGGTAGATGAAAATGGACAGCAGGTTAAATCTGCCGGACCATCAATTCCTGTTGAAATTCTCGGTTTAAATGGTACGCCAGATGCTGGCGATGATTTCTTTGTAGTAGAAGATGAAAGGAAAGCCAGAGAAGTTGCTGAATTTAGACGCGAAAAATTCCGTGAAAATCAAATTGCCAAACAACAAATTGCTAAAATGGAAGGCATGTTTGCCACCATGGGCAAAGACGATGTCAAAGTACTTAATATCGTATTAAAAACAGATGTTCGTGGTTCACTTGAAGCAATTAGTTCTGCTTTGGCTGGCTTGGGAAATGAAGAAGTATCGGTCAACATCATTTCTTCTGGGGTAGGCGGCATTTCTGAAACCGATGCTCAACTTGCACAGACATCCAATGCTTCCATTATTGGCTTCAATGTCAGGGCAGACAAGTCTGCAAAAACTTTGGTTGAAAATGAAGGTCTGGAACTACGCTACTATAGTGTTATCTATAATTTGATCGATGATGTTAAGGCAGTTCTTGGTGGTCTTTTAGCTCCGGATCTACAAGAAGAGATTCTGGGTGTGGCAGAAGTTCGAGATATATTTAATTCACCAAAATTTGGATCAATTGCAGGAAGTATGGTGATTGAAGGCACTGTTTACCGAAACAAACCTATTCGTGTTTTACGTGATAACGTGGTTATTTATGAGGGTGAACTTGAATCCTTGCGCCGATTCAAAGATGAAGCGAATGAAGTCCGTAATGGAATGGAATGCGGAATTGGTGTTAAAAATTATACTGATGTGAAAGTTGGTGACAAGATTGAAGTATTTGAAACTAAAGAAGTTGCCCGTACTTTGTAAAAACCACTGCACTAAGCTTAACGTCGGTGTCAGTAAAATTTAGATCGGTCAATTACAGCTTGTAAGTTTCCTCACTAAATTTCACTTTTTTCTCGTTATGACTTCGCTTCCAACGTTTTTTATTTACCTTATTTTAAAGCGCAACTCTCATGCCTAAACCATCTAATCGTAACGATAAAATAGTCGATCTCTTAAGGAAAGAGCTGGCACTTTTGATCCAGTCTGAAATCAGAGACCCTCGGGTTGGAATGGTTTCTGTGACAGGAGCTAAAGTTAGTCGTGATCTTTCCTATGCTGAAGTCTTTGTCACGATTTTAGGTAAAAATACTGATGAAGAAATCATTGAAAGTATGAAGGCCTTGAACAGAGCATCTGGCTATTTACGTAGCTTACTTGCCAAAAGTGCAAATCTTCGAACGACACCGAAATTAAGTTTTACATATGACAATAGCTTAAACAGGGGAAGATTTTTATCAGACTTGATTGATGAAGCTATTGCCAGCGATAACAAAAACTAAGTCGTCAACAAAATAAATTCTGCAGATAAATACCTATGAGACGACATGGCCGTAACATCTCAGGAATTCTAGTTCTAGACAAGCCGCAAGGAGAGTCTTCCAATCGCAGTTTGCAAAAAGTTAAAAGATTGTTTCAAGCTGCTAAGGCTGGCCATACAGGTAGTCTTGATCCTCTGGCCACTGGTGTCTTGCCTCTATGTTTTGGGGAGGCAACTAAAATTTCTCAATTTCTCTTGGATTCCAATAAGGCCTATAGGACTAAAATTAAACTAGGCCAGAAAACGGCGACAGGAGATTCAGAAGGAGAAGTGCTTGCTGAAAAAGATTGTAGCCGTATTACTGTAGATCAAATAAAAAAGGCTTTGCTTAATTTCAGGGGAGAAATACAACAAGTGCCTTCCATGTATTCAGCGCTAAAGCATCAAGGTGTGCCTCTTTATAAATTAGCCAGAGCAGGAAAAACTGTAGAACGCAAAACTAGAATCGTTACGATTAATGAGCTCCGTCTTCTCTCATATGAAAATCCTTATATAGAGTTAGATATCCACTGCAGTAAAGGAACATACATCAGGACTATAGCAGATGATCTGGGAGAAGCTTTAGGAGTAGGAGCTCAAGTTGTGGCATTACGACGTACTCAAGCTGGACCATTTAAACTGGAACAAGCTCAGGTTTTTGAAACTCTAGAGCAGATTAAAGGGGAAGATAATTTTGATGCAATAGATCAATATTTAATCCCCGCAGATCAGGCTATTCTGGATTTGCCTGAAGTTATTTTGCCAATCGTCACAGCTGACTATGTACTTCAAGGTCAGGCGGTAATCGCACGCCATCTTCCAACCTCTGGTCTCGTAAGGTTATATAAAGAAGCGACGTTTATAGGAATAGGTGAGATTCTTGATGATGGACGAGTAGCTCCCAAACGTCTTTTCCACACGTAATTGTTTTCACCTTTCAATCTCGCCAATAGCAACTTCTGGCGAATATTCATATTCAGTTTTCGTTTTCTATGGAGATTCTTCTCAAGCTATTGTATTTTTGCTTATCAGAGTAGTAAGTTTAGGAAAAATCGACAATCACAAAAGGTAAAATGTTATGTGCGATGAAAGAACTGCAAAAGAAAACGAAGAATTTTTTAAAGCCAATCCTGATTTAAGTCGACGACAACTTGGCAAAGCTGCCGCTGGTGTTGGCTTAACGATGATGCTGCCTCCAGTAGCTAATGCGCAGGATATTACCGAATCTCATATCGACATTACGACCCCTGACGGCGTGGCAGATGCATTTTTTGTTCACCCATCGACTGGTCAGCACCCTGCTGTTTTGATTTGGACCGATATCCTGGGTTTGAGGCCTGCTTTTGAAATGATGGCCAGACGGCTGGCTCAGTCTGGCTATTCCGTACTTGTTCCTAATCCTTTTTATCGAAGTGCCAGAGCACCAGTCGTGGGAGAAGGAGCAAGCTTTCAGGATCCTGCTGTTAGGGAATTGGTAATTGGCTTGCGCTCTGTATTGACCGCAGAAACTGATATTTCAGATGCAGCAGCCTTTGTTGAGTTTCTGGATGCTCAGGATGCAGTTGATAGTAACCGTAAAATGGGTACGACAGGTTATTGCATGGGTGGTCCAATGGTCATGCGGACAGTGGGGACTAACAGTCGTATAGGAGCTGGTGGAACATTTCACGGTGGTGGTCTAGCAACTGATGCGCCAAATAGCCCTCATCTGTTGATTCCACAGATGGATGGCAGCATGTTGATTTGTGTAGCAGCCAACGATGATGAGAATGAACCTGAAGTTAAAAATATTCTTCGTGATTCATTTGCGGCAGCAGGCGTTCCTGCTGAAATTGAAGTTTATGAAGGTACACTGCATGGTTGGTGTCCGCCTGATAGCGCGGTATATCACGAGGCACAAGCGGAAAGAGCATGGAGCCGCTTATTGAATTTATTTGATAACGCTCTGGCTTAAGTCCTCAATTAACATTATAGGAATTCGATTATGAAAAAAGTTACATCTGTGCTGCTGGCTATATTTGCCCTGCTCACAACTGCAACAGCTTATTCTCAAAATGTTCCGTTAGAGCGTTTAATGGAATATCTCGAGATAGATACAATTAATCCGCCAGGAAATGAAAGCCGTGGTGTAACTTTTTTCCAAAGAATTTTTGAAGAAGCAGGCATTGATTATGAAACTGTGGAATCAGCTCCCGGTCGTGGAAATATCTGGGCTCGACTTGAAGGTGGTGATGAGCCGGCTTTAGTTTTACTTCATCATATTGATGTAGTGCCTGCGACTCTGGAATATTGGGACACTGACCCGCTTGATGCGGTGATAAGAGATGGCATGCTATATGCCCGAGGAACTTCGGATACTAAGTCTCTGGGGATTATGCATCTGGAAGCATTCCTTTACCTGCATAGGAATAATATTCAATTAAACCGTGATGTTATTTTTATGGCTACGGCTGACGAAGAGGCTGGTGGTTTTTTTGGTGCAGGCTGGTTGGTTGAAAATCGACCTGAGATATTTGACGGAGTTGGTTATCTGCTGAATGAAGGCGGCGGCGCTACCTTGATGGAAAATGATCAAATTCAATTGCAAATCGAAGTTGCTCAAAAACGACCATATTGGTTGAGGCTGGTTGCAACAGATGTGCCTGGACATGGCTCTGTGCCAAGAACGACTTCTGCCACTACTCGCTTAATTGCCGCACTTAACCGGATTCAGCAAAATCCATTTGAACCCCATGTGGTTCAATCTGTGCGTGAAATGTTCGCTCGTTTAGCGCCAAATGAAGAGCCTAAATGGCAAGATGCCATGGCGAATATTGATGAGGCTATTCAGGATCCTGAATTTTTAAGAGTGCTGCAAGAGGAAAAACCCAGCTTTCATTCTTTGATTAGAAATACCTGCTCAATCACTATGCTTAGCGGGAGTGAAAAAATCAATGTTGTTTCACCGGAAGCCAGTGCAGAACTTGATTGTAGAATTTTACCGGATCAGGATGCAGAGGAATTTTTAAATGGCATACGAGAACGTATAGCCGATGATCAAATAGAAATTGAACAAATTATGTTGTTTAGTGCTGCTGCGTCAGATACTGATACGGATCTTTTCAGTTTGATGACTCGAGTTATTGAAGAAAGATATGCTTCAGTGAATATTGTTCCTTCAGCAATGACAGGATTTACTGACAGCCACTTTTTTCGAGATCTTGGAATTGTGAGCTATGGATTCAATCCAGCAATTTACCCTAATGGTGTAGGTGCGAATGTTCATGGGAACAATGAACGCATTCCGGTTGAAGCCTTTAATCAGGGAGTTCAGTTGACCATTGATGTTGTAAGGGAGTTCGTTGAAGAATAAAACCCTTGCTGGTGAATTATTCGATTATCTAATCCCCTCCATTAATTTCAGAGCTAATTAAAAAATGAAAATTATTGTTATTGGTTCTGGCTTGATGGGGGTGAGTACCGCCTATTATCTGTCTGAGCAAGGACATGAAGTCATCGTTGTTGATAGACAATCAGGTCCTGCTCAGGAAACCAGCTTTGCAAATGCCTGTGTCCTTCATCCCAGTCAGGCAAGCCCCTGGAATCATCCTGGTATAGCCTGGCAAATACTAAAATGGATGGGTAAGGAAAATTCACCATTTTTGTTAAGGCCAGGTGCTCTTCCTTCATTACTCAGTTGGGGGCTTACCTTCTTAAACCATGCTAAACCAGAAAAGTTTCAAACGAATCTAAGGGTTAATACCGCCCTAGCAAACTACAACATAGAATGTGTTGAGGAATTACAAAAACAACATCCCTTTGATTATTCAGCTCAACATTTTGGCAGTATGAAGGTTCTGGAAAAAGAGCAGGATCTCGAAAATGCCAGAGATCAAGTGGCCCTTTTTCAGACTATGGGTATTGAATGCAAAGTCTTAAATCAAGCCGAAGTGTTCAACCAAGAACCTGCTCTAGTTGAAAATGGCAGTAAATTATGCGGAGGAATTCTTTATCCCTTAGATCAAACTGGAGATGCATATCAATTTTGCCTAAAGCTGGCAGAGCTATGCAAACTGAAACAAGTTCAATTTGAATATGGAAGTGATGTCCAGGAATTTTTAATCACTAATGACAAGATTACAGGTATAAAAACCAGTAAAGGGGACTATTTAGCCGATGCTTTCGTTCTTGCGGCAGGAAGTTATAGCCCGCTGCTGGCTAAAACACTAAAACTCAAGTTACCTATCCGTCCTATCAAGGGCTACTCTATAACCCTTGGAATGGCTAACTGGAATTTAAAACCTAAGATGGCGGTGATTGATGAAGAAGCTCATGTTGCAATAACTCCACTGGGTGATCGACTACGCGCTGCTGGCACTGCTGAATTGAATGGTTATAACCTTGAAATTAATGCACAACGCATTCGTATGGTTTTGCAACAAGTTATAGCCAGATACCCAGAAGCTGGAAATAATGTGCAGGATGCAGATATCAATCCCTGGACTGGATTGAGACCAACCACTGCTGACGGCGTCCCTATTATGGGTGGAACGTCTATTAAGAATTTATATCTCAACACTGGCCATGGTCACCTTGGTTGGTCTCTGGCAATGGGTTCCGGAAAAATAGTTGCGGATATCATTAATGGCAACGCTCCAGATATAAATACCGAACCCTATGCCTTAACCCGCTTTTAAAATAAAAACATAATAAAAAGCCATGAATTTTTTTAACTTTCAGTTTTTAAAAGCAGTAATACTTCCGGGGCTTATATTTCAATCGGTAGTCATCGCTGGTGGTTATGCAACAGGTCGAGAACTCGTGGAGTTTTTCCTTTCAAATGGACCACGTGCAGGTTTTTATGGCATGTTGGTTGCCATGGTAGTCTGGTCTTTAGTTCTGGCAACAAGTCTGGAATTCGCAAGGCTTACCAAAAGTAGTGATTACAAAACATTTTTCAAACACCTGCTGGGACCTGCTTGGGTGTTTTATGAAATTGTATACATCATTACAATCGTGCTTATTTTATCGGTCATCGGCTCAGCAGCAGGACTACTTTTATCTGACATGATGGGTACTCCTCCTCTGATCGGCACAATATTTTTAATTGTAACAATTGGGGTTTTGACTTTTTTCGGAACAGCCCTGATTGAGAAAGTGCTCGCCAGTTGGTCAGTGCTACTTTATGTGGTTTACATTTCTTTTTTAGTTCTTGGGTTTTCTAAATTTAGTGGTGCCATAGAATCAAGTTTTTCACTTCCTGCCGAAACTACCGCATGGGTGGGAGATGGTATTAAATATGCAAGTTATAACCTGGGTATTATCCCGACGATCTTGTTCTGTATTAGACATATTTCATCGCGTCAACAAGCTATTGCTGGTGGTCTCATGGGGGGTGTGTTGGCTATATTACCAGGCATTCTTTTTTATTTTGTGCTGGTTGGTTTTTATCCAAATATACTTGATGAGGCAGTGCCAATTAATTTAATTCTGGCGGCTATGGGAATACCGGTATTTCAATTAATCTTTCAAATAGTGATATTTGGCACTTTCATTGAAACTGGTACAGCCTTGCTGCATGCCTTAAATGAACGTATTGCTGTGACCTATGAAGAAAAAGCACATCATATGCCGGGTTATTTACGCCCTACAGTTGCAGTTGTTACCATGGTTATCGCTGTTTTTATCAGTGATAGAATTGGCTTGATTGATTTGATTGCCAAAGGTTATGTTCTGTTAACATATCTTTTCATTGCTGTATTTTTTATTCCGCTATTTACGATTGGTGTGTATAAAATAATAAAGTTTAAAACAGCTAGGGTATAAGTACTTTTTATAAATATTTTCAAATTTTTAACCAAAATATTCAGAGGGAAATATGACAATTCAACGTTTGCAAACCAATGATCGAATGAGCCAGATTGTTATTCATGGCGATACAGTCTATTTGGCCGGCCAGATTGCATTAGCTGCACCTGGAGAAAGTGTTACAGCACAGACCAAGGCGATTCTTGAAAGCATTGATGAGAAACTGGCTGAAGCGGGCACTGACAAGACTAAAGTGCTGAGCGCCACAATTTGGTTATGCAGCATGGATGATTTTGAAGAAATGAATTCAGTGTGGGATGAATGGACTAAAGGTGGACATGCACCTTGCAGGGCTTGCGTGGAATCCCCCAGGCTGGCTGGACCGCAATTTACGGTTGAGATTGGCATCATCGCAGCCAAGTAAAATTTTTAGCACTAATTTTAGTTCTAAAGCTAATTTGCTACTTTTATAGAAGCGATCATTCAACGTTAATAGGTTAACAAATGAGGAAACACATGTGTCATTTTAAGCTCAGCACTAACTGTTTGAGAGTTACTTTGTGTTCTATCGTTATTATGCTTGTTGCAGCTTGTTCTGAGCCAACGACTTATGACTTGATATTACGTGGTGGAACTATCGTCGATGGTAGTGGGAGTGATGCTTATCAGGCAGATATAGCACTTAATGGAGCCGAAATCGTTGCAATAGGGGATTTGCTTAATGCGACTGCTTTGTCTGAAATCGATGTTAGCGGTTTAATCGTAGCGCCGGGTTTTATTAATATCCATAGTCATGCTGTAGGTGATGCACTTCCAACAGCCGTCAACATGATCAGTCAGGGTGTTACCACTGAAATAATGAATTCAGACGGCTCAGGTCCTATTGATTTAACTGCACAGTTTGATGCTTACAGACAAAATGGCCTTGCCTTAAATGTTGGTGGTTTTACCGCTTTTAATAGTGTTTGGCGTGAAGTCGTTGGTTTGGAAAATGTAAGACCTACTCAGGCTCAAATTAGTCAAATGCAGAGCCTTATAGAAAGCGCACTTGAAGCTGGAGCCTGGGGTGTATCTGCCGGGCTTGATTATGTCCCGGGTTATTACGCAACTACCGAAGAAGTTATTGCTGTGCTCGAACCATTCGCTGACTGGAATGTCGTTTTTGCCAATCATGACCGGGTAACACCTGAAAGCGGTTATAGCTCTATTACCGGTATGACTGAAACTATAACGATTGGTGAGGAAACGGGTTTAATTCCACTAGTCACACATATGAAAGTTCAAGGCTGGGAACAAGGCAGAGCTTCCGAAATCCTAGAAGCCATGAGGGTAGCGTCTACCTCAAATTCTGAAGGCGCTGTTGCCGATGTCTATCCTTATTTGGCGGGTCAAACTGGATTGTCTTCATTAATTATTCCTAGCTGGGCTCTGGCTGGCGGCAGGGCGGCAATGCTGGAACGTTTTCGAGATGATGAATTACGTGCCAGAATTATTGTTGAGGCTGAAGAAGCTATGAACTTGCGTTGGGGTGGTGCTTCGGGTGTCTTTGTTGGTGGGCAACAAGAATTGAGCGACATAATGAGTAATATGGGGATCGAATCTCATGGTGAAGCTGTTATTCGAATTCTGGAGGAAGCTGATAACTCCGTAATCCTCCGTTTTGGCATTGAAGAAGATCTAATTGAAGTAATGCAGCACCCCAGTGTTTCAATAGCCTGCGATTGTGATGTCGCACAAGAGGGCGATAACGTGCACCCACGATACTGGGGAACCTTTCCTAAAGTCTTGGGTGAGTATGTCAGAGAAAAAGGCGTGCTTACATTGGAAAATGCGATCTACAAAATGACGGCTTTACCGGCCCGTACTATTGGTATGAAGGGAAGAGGCTTATTAAAGCCAGGAATGGCAGCTGATATCACAGTCTTTGACCCAGACACTATTATTGATCATGCGACCTTTGAAAACCCGACAGCTAGACCGGAAGGAATTGAATATGTTCTTATTAATGGCGAAATGGCATTTAGTAACGGGGCGGTCACTGGCGTTCAGGCAGGTGAAGTATTATATCGACCGCGGCCTTAACAAAATATCCTTTATAAAATACACACAACAGAGTGTATGTTAGAGCCTATAGTGCCAGTGAAATCCTAAGTCTGACACTATAGAGATTAGCTGTATAAATGAGTATGAGAAGACAGTTTGAGGTCTATAACTTATTCTCGTGGTGAGCCATAAGTGAAGCCTTCACTACCATCTTCATTAACAGTGGTCACGAATTCCACATTACCTACATTGGGTGCATTTCGGGCTCTTGCTGCATGCACAATGACGGTGTCGCCTTCTACCAGAGTGTTCCGTTTCCAACCGCGACGTAACAAAGCACTCGCTGCTGCAAGCTCAAAATCCCAGTGAACGACTTCGCCATTGTCATCAACAGCGTCTATATACAATCGTGCATGCGGATTGGTTAATGCCAGTCTAACCACGGTGCCAGTGACAATTACTGGCTGGTTAATATCAAATTCAGATCTAAAATTATGATGGGCAAATAAAGGCGCTGAGACAAATAGCCCGGTTAAAATAGAAGAAAGTATTATCAAATTAATTTTCATTATTTTCTCCAGTTTAATTATTGAAATATTGAGTAGATTGTTCGTTTTCACAGACCCACTCGATCAGGTTTTCGCCCGGCATAATGCTCTGATCAACTCTTAGCGAAAAAGGCTCTGTATAAGCTCCCGGGTCATCAATAAGAATATCGATTTCCAGTTTGCCAAAATTAGGGCGACTGAATCGTTCAACTGTTCTCAATTGCTCGGTGGTTGGGCTGCCATTAAAATCAAGCCAGCCATCACCTCTAAAATTTGTCGTTTCGACGACAAGTGTATCGCCTTCCCAATGTCCTACTGAATAGCCATACCACCATTCAAGGGCATCATCATCTGGTGCAGGTCGTCCATCCATAAAAATCTGACGCACGCCAGCGCTGGCTTCATAAATAATAGCCAATCTATCTTCACCTTGAACAATGTCTCTGGGTTGCCCATGAGTGTGAAATTGCATATGACCAAGAGGCAGGCAATAGCTGTCAGGGTTTTCTATGCCGTTATTAGCCATTCGTCTAGCGCGTTCTTCATGCGCCCATGGCAGATAGGGTAAACCATTTTCAAAACCAAAACCCTGATCCCAAAAGGTGGCATAAGGTGGTACACCAGGGGGTGGGGTAGCGGGTTCTCCAACAGGCCTGCCTTGCTCACCGCCTTGATGATATCTAATGACGTTCCAGGTTCCTGTAAAATCAATTTTTCCGTCAAGGGTTCTAGGCGGAGGAGCCTCCATATCGACGGTTCCATCAGGAAGAAGAGGAGAACCAGGCGTTATATAAAAAGGCCATTGTGCAAAAACGGACATGGAGGCTAAAAGACTAGAAGTAATAATAAGAGGTATAGCAAAAGAGTGTTTCATATGTCTTCCTCAAACAATATTCTTTTTATTAGGTCGTTTCGAGAAAGAGAAGATAAGCCGAATGCTGGGTTAAATGCAAATTAATCCGCTCAACGCGGCTGTCTGGCATAAAGCTGATATCGATAATATCTATGCTGGATTAAATTTAGGCGGCAAAAGCATCCATATCTGGCAGGCGAGTGGCAATATCGCTGCCGGTTTTATCGGCAATCCATCCGTCAACAGTAGGAAAAAACCTGATAAGTTTAAAGTCGGGGTTCACTCCCATATCAAACCAGTGATTAACCATTGAAGGCACACTGATGAGATCGCCTTTTTCACAAAGCAGTACATAGACTTTATCATCGATGTGGAAATAAAACAGACCGCTGCCTTCGACAAAAAAACGCATTTCAAAATCACTATGAGTATGTTCAAAATTAAACTGCTGGCGAATGTCATTTTTGTTGGGGGTGTCCGGACTTAATATCGCGACATCAACCAGTTCAAATCCATAAGTCTGATTAAGTTCGGAGATTGACTCTTTATAAGCTTCAAGAATTGTTTCTTGATCGGCATCCTCGGGTAAATCTGTTACTGTCTCCCAGCGTTCAAACATAATATTCAACTCATCCATCTGAGAAGTGATTATGTTCACATCACTTGTCGGCGCTGGCAGTGCCTGTCCTGCTTCATCAAAAACCTGTAGTTTACTCATAGTACTTACCTGATCTCGTTATATAACTTTCCAACTTCCGAGTATTGCCAATGTCAAAATCATAGCGGTGCGAATGTGTTATGTCTATAAAAAGGCTGAAGCATTACCAGATTGAAGCAATTTGCAGGTGAGGAGCGTCAGCGAGAGAACTATAAATCGGTTCTGCCCTCTATAATATGGCCACTTACAAGCTCCAGCTCTTGAAAAAAGAAACGTGGATTGCGCTTATGATATGAGAAAAAGTGTATCCAGTGCTTTATTTATGCTATCTTTCGCACCCCGTCATTTTAGGCGGAGGAGTATCCCAGTTAACTATTAATATGCGTGGTTAATTTGGCTTTATAAGGACATTCTTTAATTAATGGCATATTCATAGGAGAATAAAATGGCTTTATCTGTCGATGAGAAAGCAGAAATCATTCAAGATTTCGCCCTGGCCGAAGGTGATACAGGTTCACCCGAAGTTCAGGTTGCACTTTTAACCAACAATATCAATCACTTACAAGATCACTTCAAAGAGCATAATCATGATCATCACTCCCGTCGTGGATTGATTCGTATGGTTAACACTCGCCGTAAGTTACTTGATTATCTGAAACGCAAAGACCTTACACGTTATAGCACGCTGATTAAAAGATTGGGTCTACGTCGTTAATCAACCCTTCTCACCTGGCTGGCATTGGGTCAGTCAGGCTCATACGTTAGGAAAAATATATGTTAAATCCGATTAGGAAAGAATTTAAATATGGCAATGATACGGTTGTCATGGAAACAGGCAAAGTTGCCCGTCAGGCAACAGGAGCAGTTATAGTAAGCATTGGTGGTACCTCAGTCTTAACGACAGTCGTTGGTAGGAAAACTGCTAATCCAGGTCAGGACTTCTTCCCTCTGACTGTAAATTATCAAGAAAAAACTTATGCCGCCGGTAAAATTCCAGGTGGTTTCTTTAAGCGCGAAGGTCGACCTACCGAAAAAGAAACACTGACTTCACGCTTAATTGATAGACCGATCAGACCCTTGTTTCCAAAGGGCTTCATGAATGAAGTACAGGTTGTTTGTTCAGTTATTTCCTCAGAAAAAGATGTTGATCCGGATATTGCCGCAATGATAGGAACATCAGCAGCGCTTGCAATATCAGGTATTCCATTTTCAGGCCCTCTTGGGGCAGCACGCGTTGGGTTCACTGAAGCACAAGGTTACATTCTGAACCCAAGTTATGAAATGCTCGAAAGTTCTGATCTGGATATGGTTGTTGCCGGCACTGAATCTGCAGTTTTAATGGTGGAATCAGAGGCTAAAGAGCTTAGTGAAGACTTAATGCTGGGCGCAGTGTTATTTGCTCATCAAGAAATGCAGGTGATTGTTCAGGCTGTAAAAGAACTTAAAGCCGAAGCAGGTAAGCCAGATTGGGAATGGGTGCCTGAAGAAAAAAATACCGCACTTATTGAGTCTATTTCAGGGGCATTTGCTGCAGGTATTACTGAAGCTTATGCTATCTCTGACAAAATGCAGCGTCAGGATAAGCTAGGTGAACTCAAAAATCAGGCAGTTGAGCAGTTTGCTAACGAAGAATCTGAACCAGCTGTAAGTGCTGGAGAAGTTCAGGACATTTTTGCATCCTTAGAAAAGAAAATTGTTCGCAGCAATATTATTGCAGGTCAACCTCGTATCGATGGTCGTGACAATAATACGGTAAGGCCAATTTATGTGGAAACAGGTGTTTTACCTAAAACACATGGTTCGGCTCTATTTACCCGCGGTGAAACCCAGGCTTTGGTAGTAGCGACGCTTGGCCCTATTCGTGATGCACAAATGATTGAAGGGCTTGCAGGAACAATCAAAGATCCGTTCATGCTGCACTACAATTTCCCACCATTTAGTGTTGGTGAAACCGGTTTTATGAGTGGGCCAAAACGCCGTGAAATCGGCCATGGTCGATTGGCACGTCGTGGTGTTAATGCTGTTCTGCCAAAAGAAGAAGATTTTCCATATGCCATTCGTGTTGTATCCGAGATAACGGAATCTAATGGTTCTTCTTCCATGGCATCTGTTTGTGGAACCAGCTTGGCATTAATGGATGCTGGTGTTCCTTTGAAAGCTCCAGTTGCCGGTATTGCTATGGGCTTAATTAAGGAAGACAACGGCTTTGCTGTATTAACCGATATTCTGGGTGACGAAGATCACCTAGGTGATATGGACTTTAAAGTTGCTGGTTCAGCAGCGGGTATTACAGCATTACAAATGGACATAAAAATTCAGGGTATTACTGAAGAGATTATGGAAACTGCTTTGCAACAGGCCAATTCAGCCAGAATGCATATTTTGGGTGAAATGAATAAGGTCATTTCAATTTCTCGCGAAAATGTTTCTGAAAATGCACCTAGCATGGGCATGATTAAAGTACACCCTGATAAAATACGTGATGTGATTGGTAAAGGCGGTGTAACAATTCGCGCCATTACTGAAGAAACCGGTGCTTCAGTTGATATTGACGATGATGGTAATGTTCGTATTTATGGTGAAGACGCCGCGTCTCGTGATGCTGCTGTAGCCATGGTAGAAGAGATTACTGCTGAAGCTGAAATTGGCAAGGTTTATAAAGGCCTTGTTTCCAAGATTGTAGACTTTGGAGCCTTTGTTACGATACTGCCGGGTAAAGATGGCTTAGTACATATTTCTCAAATCGCTCAGGAGCGAGTCGAGAAAGTGACAGATCATTTAAGTGAAGGGCAAGAAATTGCCGTGAAAGTACTTAAGGTAGATGATCGTGGTAAAGTCAGTCTAAGCATGAAAGATGTCACAGACGAGGAAAAAGCTGAAGTATTGTAAGATAAGCTTTAGCTTCTGAGTTCATAAGAGCCCGATATTCTGTTTGAATTCGGGCTTTTTTATGTCCGAAAAACTATTTTTTGCCATATTGTTTAAGATTTGTGAGCAGCCGATTAAACTATCGTTTAACTTTTCAGCAATGAAGCTGCTTTCACATGATAACTTTCTCTAGCAAGTGTAAGAGTGAAACTTCGGCAAGGCCACAAAAGCAGAAATTTTTTAATAGTAAAAAGTAACTGATAATTTGGGTTAAAGATGAACGATAACAAGTTAATTTTTTCACTAGTAATAGGCGTGATCGTACTGTTTGGTTTGTTTATGTTGTTAACCGGAGACGAGCAAGAACCTGTAACAGTAATCCTTACTAATGAAGTAGAACAGGAAGAGCTTCCAGCGCCGTGTTTGGTAGATATTGAGGATGAGATATTAGAAGAAGCTCTTGAAGAGATTGAAGAAGAGACTGCAATGTTTGAAGAAAACACCGAGGAAATTATTGAGCCCATGGAAGAGCTTGTTGCTGTAGTTGAAAGCTTGCCAGAACCAGAACCAGTAATGCCGACATTGCCTGCTTTAAATAATAGTGATGACTTCGTAAAAGAAGAGTTAGCAGTGATGGACGGAGGATCTCCCTTATTAAGACATTTGGTGTTCGAAGAGTTGGTAAGAAAATTTGTCGTGATGATTGAAAATATTAGTCGAGGGGAGTTTCCTGAGCGTAATCTGCCATTACTTTATCCTGAAGAAAGAATGACAGTAACTGAACTGGGCAGTGAATTTTACCTGATGGATGAACGATCCTATCAACGCTTTAACAGCTTGGTGGAAGTGTTAAGCAATATTAGTACAGAAACTGCGGTGGATCTTTATCAGCGAATGCAGCCACTTTTTAGAGAGGCATATGCAGAGCTAGGTCTTCGAAATAGCGATTTCAATGATGTTTTTATGCGAGCTGTCGATAATGTACTTGAAGCTAGAACAGCGCCTCAACCACAGCAGCTTATCCGGCCCAATTTGAATTATCTGTATGCCGATCCAGCAATAGAAAACTATAGCGCCGTTGAAAAATTATTGCTGCGCCTGGGTCCTGAAAATACACAAAGCCTGCAACGCAGACTGGAATTCTTCAAGCGTCGTCTAGAACTTGACGCATCTTTGGCTAACTAAATAATTTCTTTTAGTAAGTCTTCATGTTGTGCTGCTGGAAGTCTTGGTCCAAATTGGCTCACGATAGTCGCAGCACCTAAACTGGCCAGACGTCCAGAAGTTTCAAAATCTAGACCGTTTGATATGCCGTATAAAAAAGCTCCAGCAAACATGTCTCCCGCTCCATTTGAATCTACAGCAGTAATTTGGTGAGGTTCAATATCGATATATTTATCGCCATCAAATAATAAAGCTCCTTTGGAACCGAGAGTGATAACAAATGTTTTTGCGATACTTTTTAAAGCAGTTGCAGCAGCTTTAACAGTTTCCTCACCCGTCCAGCTTAGAGCTTCGACCTGATTGGCAAATAGCAAATCGACGCCGTCTCCGATCATCTCTTCCAGGCCACCTCTAAAAAATTGAACCATGCTCGGATCTGATAAAGTAATGGCAGTTAATACACCATGCTCTTCAGCAATATTTTTTGCATCAACACAGGCTTTAGATGCGTCCGGAGAGCTAACTAAATAACCTTCCAAATAAAGGTATTTAGAATTAATTAGTGCATCTTTATCAATATCATCACTAGTAAGCATAGAAGAAACACCTAGATAAGTGAGCATAGTCCGTTCAGCATCGGGACTCACCATGACTAAACATTTCCCGGTAACTCCGTCATCAGTTCTTATACTTTTTGAATTGGTATCAATATTATGTGTGCCGAGTTCATCCAAATAAAAATCTCCAAACTCGTCATTCGCAACTTTGCAGGAATAAAAAGTATTTGCGCCAAATTGTGAGGCGGCATAAAGAGTATTTGCAGCTGAACCTCCTCCTGCTCTTTTCTTTAAACCAAATCTCTCCATGAGTCTTTCTAGGATAGTATCTTGTGATTCTCCATCGACTAAAGTCATCAGGCCTTTTTGAATGCTCTCATGCTGAAAAAAATCATCCTCAACCTCAAATTCTTTATCAACGAGGGCATTACCTAAGGCATAGATATGATAGTTTTTCATGATAATTCCTTATTGAGAGAGTTGAGAAAAAGCTATTTCAGCAGCTTCTAGTGTTAGTTGTATTTCTTTTTTACCATGTGCAGCAGATAAAAAACCTGCTTCAAAAGCAGAAGGTGCTAAATAAATACCCTGACTCAGCATACTATGAAAATAACCTTTAAATTGTTGAATATTACATTTCATAACCTGGCTAAAACTTGAAATGTTGGACTCTTCTGAAAAGAAGCATCCAAACATAGCGCCAACTTGATTGGTGCTGAAGGGAACGCCAGCGGCATCAGCATGATACTGAAGACCTTTTAATAATTCCTCAGTCGTGTCACTGAGTGCTTTGTGAAAACCAGGTTGGGAAATTTCTTCAAGCATCACCAGCCCTGCAGTTACCGCTAGAGGATTGCCTGATAAAGTTCCAGCCTGATAGACAGGGCCTAGGGGTGCAAGCATATCCATATACTGTTTCTTTCCACCGAAAGCGCCTACAGGCAAGCCACCACCGATGACTTTTCCTAAGGTGGTCAAATCGGGATCGATGTTATAAATGCTTTGTGCGCCGCCAAGGGCGACCCTGAAACCTGTCATAACTTCATCGAAAATTAATAAGCTTTCATAAGTCGAAGTGATCTCACGCAGGCTTTCCAGAAAGCCGGGTTTGGGAGGGACAAGGTTCATATTGCCGGCAACAGGTTCAACAATAACACAGGCAATCTCATGACCATGTTGTTTAAAGAATGCTTCAATTGTATCGCTATCATTATAAGGCAGGACATAAGTTTGCTGCGCGGTACTTTCGGGTATACCTGCCGAGTCAGGTGCTCCCATTGTTAAGGCACCTGAGCCCGCTTTAACTAGAAGTGAATCTACATGGCCGTGATAACAACCTTCAAATTTCACAACTTTATCTTTCTTGGTAACACCACGGGCTAATCGGATGGCACTCATTGTGGCTTCTGTGCCTGAGTTCACCAGTCTTACGCTTTCGATAGAAGGCATTATTTTGCAAATCAGATCAGCTATCTCGATTTCTTTCTCAGTGGGGGCACCAAAAGCAAGACCAAGCTCTAATTGTTGTTTTAGGGCATTAATGACCTTGGGATGGCAGTGACCAAGAATTAAGGGACCCCAGGCTCCGATATAGTCAATATAAGCGTTATCATCCACATCATAAACATAGGCTCCTTCCCCGCGAGAAAAGAAAACGGGATTCCCCTCAACGCCTTTGAAAGCACGCACAGGTGAATTAACTCCGCCTGGAATATGTTGTTGAGCTCTTTTAAATAAAGTTTTGGAACGTGAGTAAGACTTACTCTCAGACATATAGGTTTCCTAAAAAGGTTTGGTGACAACTAAAATGATAATGACAATTAATAAAATGACTGGGGCTTCATTAAACCATCGATAAAATTTATGAGAATGTGTGTTTTTATTTGCCTTAAATATTTTTAAATAATGCCAGCACATATAATGAAAAATAAGCAACAAGAAAACACAAGCTAACTTTGCATGCATCCATCCGGACTGCCAGTAAAATTGAAAATTAGTGCTTAAGAGTAAGCCGCCAAAAATAATTGTTAGCACTGCAGAAGGGGTCATTATGCCCCAGAAAAGTTTTCTCTCCATTATCTTAAAGCGCTCAAGGCTTAGTTCATCACTTGCCATTGCATGGTAAACATAAAGTCTGGGCAAATAGAAAATTCCCGCAAACCAGCAGGTCATGGAGATAACGTGAAAAGCTTTGTACCAGAGGTAAGCCATTTATATTCTATGCCTATGAAAATACCGCCCCATAATAACATTAATCGCAGTAATCCTGAATCTTGAGAAATGATTCGATTCGCCAAAACGAAAACCTGTACACAGTATCAATTAATTTGATGCTGGTTCGCTTCAGTTCTTCAGCAGCTAATAAATTAGCTGATTCCAGGTTCTGTAAAATATTGGGAAAAATACAATAGAATCAAGCTTTAGTAGTGGGAGAGGGCCGAGTTTTGCTATGATAACGCCCCTGATTTGAATATGAGCCTTTGTAAGAGTAGAAAATGATTAGCGTAGGCATAGTTGGTGCTACTGGGTATACCGGTGTAGAACTCTTGAGAATTCTGGTGCAACACCCAGAAGTTTCTATAAAGATGGTTACTTCCAGAGCGGAAGAAGGCACCGCTGTGTCTTCAATATTTCCAAATTTACGCGGGCACCTAGAGCTTGATTTTTGTGAACCAGATCCTGATTTACTAGCTGAATGTGATTTAGTCTTTTTTGCTACACCTCATGGTGCTGCGATGGAATTGGTCCCAGGACTTTTAGCAAAAGATGTAAAGGTGATAGATCTTTCAGCTGATTTTAGAATTAAGGATGCCGCATTATGGTCTCATTGGTATGGAGTGCCACATACCTGTCCAGAATTATTGGAAAAGGCGGTTTATGGTTTACCGGAAGTTAACAGAGAGCTTATTAAATCAGCATCTCTTATCGCCAACCCGGGTTGTTACCCTACTGCAGTTCAACTAGGCCTAATACCTCTTTTAAAAAATAATGTGATTGATCCGGGCTCCTTGATTGCAGATGTTAAGTCTGGTGTTAGCGGGGCTGGTAGAAAGGCTAGTATGGGGACTCTATTGTGTGAAGTCAGTGAGAATATGAAAGCGTATGCGATAACAGGGCATAGACATCAACCTGAAATTGTTCAGGGCCTAAATGTCTATAGTGAAACACCAGTAAACCTGACTTTCATGCCGCATTTGACACCAATGATTAGAGGTATACAGGCAAGTTTATATGCTTCTCTGTTGAAAAATGATGTTGATTTACAAAGCTTGTTTGAAGACTTTTATAGTAAGGAAAAATTTGTTGATGTACTGGAAGCTGGTTTAAGTCCTGAAACCAGAACGGTAAGTGGTAGCAATATGTGTCGAATTGCCGTTACGCAACCGGAAGGAAGTGACAAGGTGGTTGTCTTAGTGGCTGAAGATAATTTGGTAAAAGGTGCGGCCGGACAAGCAGTACAAAATATGAATATTATGTACGGCTTGGATGAAACGCTTGGTTTAAATACTGTCTCGGTTCTGCCGTAATATTAGATGGGTAAAAAATGGCGGTAGTTAAAGGAAGTAAGCAAATAAAAATGGTTGTGGTTCCGCATAAGCCTATGCGGAACTTAATCTTAAGCTTAAGTGCTTTTTTTGTTGCTGTTATTTTAACTGCTGCTGGTATTTACTATGGATATGACCGAGGGATAAATGAAAGTATCGATATCCGGAATGAGCGGGATCTGTTAAGCATTGAAGTCAACTCTCTGCAAAACCAACTGGCTTTAGTTCAGCAAGATTTGGTTAATGTGCAGCAGGCCAGTTTGGTTGACAGACAAGCCTTGGTCGAAGTGCAGGAAATGATGGTTGGTTTAAGGCAAACAAATGCTCAATTGGAAGAGGATGTTTTGTTTTATAGACAAATTATGTCTCCTGAAAATGATGAAACCGGATTATCAATAGGTCAGCTTGACCTAAGTGGAACCGAGGAGGAGAATCGAGTTCGTTATCATATTGAATTGAAGCAATTAACTAACAATGAAAACCTCATCAGCGGTTATGCCAATGTCAATATTATGGGTACACAAGATGGTAGCGAGATTTCATTTCCTCTCCGTGCTCTAGCACCTGATGAGAACCAGCTGGATATAAGACTACAGTTCAGATACTTCCAAAATATTGAAGGTGAATTAATAATCCCGGAAAATTTTATACCTGAGGCAATTCAAATTCTGGCAGTTTCTCAAGGTGATAATGCCAAGACCGTACAAAAAAATTTCGCATGGTTAGTGGAACGTTAATAGAAAGCTAGTCCTATTTAACATCAAAGAGAAAACTCGTGAAAAATAAATTTAGTGAAAACGTAACAACCTTAATTTCAAAATCTACTGAAATAAATGGAGACTTGCATTTTTCAGGTACATTAGAAGTTGAAGGTAAAGTCAGAGGAAACATTTATGCTGACCCTGAAGTACCTGCTGAAGTAAGAATTAGAGAAAGTGGCCTGGTTCAAGGCGAAATAAAAGCACCTTCAATTATTGTTAATGGCCTGGTGGAAGGTGATGTTTATTCAAGTGAACATATTGAATTGGCGGCTAAAGCCAGAGTCGTTGGTAATGTCTATTATCATTTAATTGAAATGGTAATGGGCTCTGAAGTGAATGGCAGCCTCTGCCATCGTACGCCTGCTGAACTAAAACATAAGCAACTCGATGTGCAGGAGTCTGAGTCTTCAGTGGAATCTGAAATCGAAGCTATTGTTGTTGAAGCGGCTAAAGTATCTAACTAATACTTGACTATTTTAGTTGGTTATTGTCATAATAAGCCTGTTTCAACTATTCTGTTTAAGTTTCAGGTTTTATTAGAAAAAAATCTATGTCTGTAGTCCAAACACACGATGCTGTAGCAATGGCGTTAACCGATAACGCAGCAAAAAAAGTAAGTACTCTGATTGCTGAAGAAGGTAATCCGGACCTTAAGTTGCGTGTTTTTGTAACTGGGGGAGGTTGTTCAGGCTTTCAATATGGCTTCTCTTTCGACGAAGCCATTAATGAAGATGATACTGTCATTTCAAATAATGGTGCGAAGTTATTAGTTGACCCCTTAAGTTTTCAATATTTGGTAGGCTCACAAATTGACTATACTGAAGGTCTGGAAGGATCGAGATTTATTGTTAATAATCCATTGGCAACTACAACCTGCGGTTGCGGTATGAGCTTTTCTATCTAGTAGTTATTGAACTTGCCAAAGTGTTGCTGCTTATCTACTCAGGCAGCTTCTTATGGCTTATAAGCCACTTCCATATGCGAATAACAACTCGTCTGGGCTTTGCTTAATAGGCTATGGAAAGTTATTGGACTTCCATTTCTCTTCCATTGCTCTCTTAAAGCTAAAAGACTGATATTTTTTTAGACTCTTTGCTGAAAACACCGTAACGCTTTTTTTGATTTTATTCGTAGAACTAATCCGGGTAATAAATGCCACCCATCACATGGGGTTTGGATGAGCCGGTTATTGTAGTCAGGTCGAGAGCTTCTCTATGTATGGTTTTGTTGGCAAACCAGGCAAAGGCAATGGCTTCAAGAGCATCGCTGTCGACACCGTAAGCATCACTGCTGGATACTTTGAATGATTTAAGTTGAGTTTCGAGGCGCTGGATTAATTCAGAGTTTTTTGTTCCTCCTCCGCAGATTATTACCTCACCAGTTTCTAACAGATCTAGAATTGCCTGGGCGATGCTGGTAGCAGTTAAATCAATCAGGGTGGCTTGTACATCTTCGGCGAGAATGTCATCGGCGTAAGCCATAAGAACCTTATCAATCCAATCTGAATTAAAGTATTCTCGACCAGTGCTTTTTGGTGGTGGACCTGAAAAATATGAATCTTCAAGCATGAATGCCAACAGCTCTGGATTGGTTTTTCCAGCCTTAGCCCACTTTCCGTCTATATCAAATTCTTGATTTAAATTCTTTTGTACCCATGCGTCTAGAAGGACATTACCTGGGCCGGTATCAAAGCCAATGCAATGAGCATCGTCTTTTCGGAGTAAGGTGATATTTGCTATCCCGCCAATATTTACCACGACTCTATCAGTTTGTGTGCTATTAAAAAGATGCTTGTGAAAAACCGGAAGCAGAGGAGCGCCTTGACCACCTAAAGCCATATCTTTTCTTCTGAAATCGGCAACTGTAGTAATTCCCGTCAATGCGGCAATGGTATTAGGGTCAGCAATTTGAATTGTGAAAGCACTATCACTTTGTTCGGGAGGTTGATGGCGAATGGTTTGGCCATGTGAGCCAATGGCTTGAATCTGTGAAGCGCTGATTTGGTTTTTTTCGATTATGGAAATCACCGCACTGGCAAAAAGTTTTCCTAGTGCAACATCGGTTTCACCAAGAGTCTTTATTTGGTTTTCACCATCTTTGCGGCAAAGATCCAGGATGTCCTGTTTTAATTTTTTTGGGATATCGACATTGATAAAATCAATGACATTTATGGGTTCGAATAAGTCAATTAACACACAATCCACAGCATCCATGCTGGTGCCGGACATGAGACCTATATAGAGTTCGGAACTCATTCCCTTGTATTGGTAGGAGAAGTATTTTGAGCTAGTGTAGGAGCAGAGGTTATAGTATTCAGTTGAGTCAATAAAATTTGAGACTGTTGAAGAAAGCGTGGCATTTCTTCAGCAGGTACTGATTCGGCTTTTGGTAACTGGTCGTGCACAGTACGAGGGTTTCTATGTGAACCATCAATTAAAAACTCATAATGTAGATGTGGACCGGTAGCGCCACCAGTACTGCCAACATAGCCGATGATATCCCCTTGTTTGACTCGAGTGCCGACTCTGACACCTCTGGCATAAGAAGATAAATGAGCATATTTAGTCTCAAACCTTTCGCCATGCTGAATGACGACCAGGTTTCCAAATGAACCATTTCGTGACGCCCATGTAACCCGACCATCACCGGATGCAACAACAGGAGTGCCATTAGGAGCAGCATAATCGGTACCCTTATGTGCTCTGATTGTATTTAAAATTGGATGACGCCTTGAAAGGGTAAAGTTGGAACTGATTCGAGTGAAATCAACTGGGTTTCTGATAAAGGCTTTTCGCATACTTTCACCTTGAGGGTTATAGTAATCGACTTCACCATCTAAATTTTCATAACGGATAGCGGTATAGTTTTGACCCTGGTTGGTGTACTGAGCCACCTGAATGGCTCCATTGCCAATAAACTCTCCGTCTAAATGCCGTTCTTCATAGAGAACATTAAAGCTATCACCGGCGCGGGTATCCAGCATGAAATCGACCACGCCACCAAATATTCCGGCTATTTCCATAGTGACTGCAGCAGAAATACCTCCACGTTGAGCTGCTAAAAATAAGGAATCATTGATAGTAGCTTCTTTATATCTGGGAATAAGTTGTGGCTCTCGTTCAACACGTTCAATATCAAAACTGTCTGCTTCATTTAATTTAAAGAGATAACTCTCGAGCGGATTGAGAATGACTTCGAGCTCATTGAGTTTATTTTCTTCATTAAGGTTAAAAGCCAGTTTATAGCCAGGATATAGTCTGGTTAATATATTGGCATCGCTGCCACTATTAGATACTTGATAAACATCTTGAGGTGAGAGCCCGGCTCGATCAAAGATCAAAGATAGATTGTCGCCTGGGCGAACTTCAACTATCTGCCTGCTCTCTAGAGTGTTTTCTGATTTATTTTCTAGTTTAATTTCAGCGCTTGTCGAAACTTCCGGGTTTGCTGTTGCTTGGATATTATTTAAAGGATCAAAAGTCGATGTGGAGAAGGAAAAAATATCAGATTCGGAAAGAGAGTCAGTCTGTTGTGGTTCGGGGACGACTGATTCAGAGTCTGGTACCAGAATTAAAATTAAGAGTGTAAAAACCAGCCCCAGACAAGCATTGCGATGCTTATAGGGAAGCTCAGTTGAGGTCAGCTTGCTAAGCAGCCGTTTAGTCAAATCAATAAGATTCATTTTAATCCTAGAGTATCTTATTCAATATATAAGCTAAGTTACTGGAAACCCAAGGGATTTTATCTTGCTTACTTTGATCTGCCAAGCACTTATTTCAAAAAAACATGTTTGTGGATATAGAGATTTTAGATTTATATGCAAATATGCCTTGTAATTGCAGGGCTATCTTGTAAAGTTGCCGCTTTTATTTTTTAAGATCCTTATGACAAGCACTAATCTCAATATCGTTGAAGAACTTAGAAACCGGGGGCTAATAGCCCAAACAGCTGGTGAAGAAGAGCTGGAAAGTCACTTATTATCGGATGGTCGTACAGTTTATTGTGGCTTTGATCCTACAGCAGATAGTTTGCACATAGGAAGTCTGGTGCCTTTGTTGGCGCTTAAGCGTTTTCAGTTAGCAGGACATAAACCTATTGCTGTAGCGGGTGGCGCAACGGGAATGATCGGTGATCCAAGCTTTAAATCGCAGGAGAGGAAGCTAAATACTTCCGAGGTGACGAAGGCGTGGACCGCCAGTATTAAAAAGCAGTTAGAACAGTTTATTGACTTTGATTGTGGAGAGAATTCTGCTTTAGTTGTTAATAATCTGGAGTGGACTGAAAATCTAGATGTCATTACTTTCTTGCGCGATATTGGCAAACATTTTTCCGTCAATGCCATGATTCAGAAAGAAAGCGTGAAACAACGTATAGAACGAGAAGGCGAAGGAATATCCTATACCGAATTCACCTATATGATTTTGCAATCATACGACTTTGCCGAATTAAACCGAAAGCTCGATTGTACAGTACAAATCGGAGGTAGCGATCAGTGGGGGAATATCACGGCGGGTATAGACCTTACTCGTCGAATGAATCAACAACAGGTTTATGGCCTTACTTTACCTCTGGTGACCAAGGCGGATGGAGGTAAGTTCGGTAAAACTGAAGAAGGTACGATCTGGCTAGATCCTTCCAGAACGTCTTGTTATGCCTTTTATCAGTTCTGGATTAATACGGCTGATGCAGATGTGTATAAATTCTTAAACTATTTTACATTTTTAGATGTGGCAGAAATTAAAGCTATTGAGGAAAAAGATAAAAGTGCTCAGGGCAGACCAGAAGCACAAGGCATATTAGCCAAAGAAGTAACCAGGCTCGTGCATGGGGAAGAAGGCCTGGTCGCAGCAGAACGTATCTCCGAGGCTTTATTCAGTGGAGATATATCAGCAATGACTGAAAGTGACTTTGAGAAATTGAAACAAGATGGTATGCCATCGTCTGCTTCTTCCGATTCCAGCTTAGCTCTGGTTCAGGCCCTGGTTGATAGTGAACTGGCCAGTTCCAATAAAATGGCTCGTGAATTTATAGGGAATGGGGCTGTAACAGTTAATGGCGAAAAGATAGAAGATAATGCTATGGTACTGGACTGGAATTCAGCTTTTTTTGGGAAATATTTCCTTTTAAAGCGTGGGAAAAAGCTTTTTCATCTACTTTATAAATCCTAAATAAGACACGGTTCCATAAATTCAAAGGTCTAATTTAGGCTGTTTTGAGGAGCAGTTAATTAAAGCTCTTGTCTGTAAATCCTGACTCTGTATAATGCGCGTTCGCCTGATTATGCATGCAGTTTATGTACTGTTTATTAGCGTTCCAGATATGAAGTATGAATCTGATGCCTAGTTGCATAGAGCGAACCTCAGCTAGCAGGAAAAGATGAGGGTGAGGTCGGTAAAAGGCCTGTTTAGCAATATTCAAGACCTAAAGTTTGGGTCTGTAGCTCAGTTGGTTAGAGCGCACCCCCTTTAAGGGATAAAGAGGAGGGTGAGGTCGGTAAACGACCTGTTTAGTAATATTCCAGACGTAAAGTTTGGGTCTGTAGCTCAGTTGGTTAGAGCGCACCCCTGATAAGGGTGAGGTCGGTGGTTCAAATCCACCCAGACCCACCAGTCTGTTGACTGGCCCTCCATTAATCTATAAAAAACTTTCTTTATATCCATGTCCGCTTTTGATAGAAAGCAGACATATACTTGTAGAGATTAATTAGCAGTCACATAATAGCTTAAGTTAATAGAAGCTAAATGCTAGTAAGGAAGCTTTATGTATATGAAAGCAATGATAGCTGTATTTTTAATAAGCACTTCTTCAGTTGGCTGCGTTCTAAAAACTACAGAACTAATTTATGACACGCGTGAGCTATTTCAATGTGAAGAGGCTACAAATATTTCTCCATCACAAAGTGCAAAAATACTGACCGGTGCAGGTATTGAGGTACTTGCAAGCTCTTGCGGAACCAAGACAGGTATTTTGCTTATTGCGATGTGTGGTGCTCCTTCGCTCTCTATCATTGTGCATGAAATTCATGCTGAAAACATTCAGTATGCAGAGCCACTTGGGTTTTCAAAGGTTGATACATTAATAGATGCTAGTCGGGGCATAGGATATGAACTGATTGACTGCGAAGATGTCTAGGCTATGATTTATTTCTAAAATTGGTTTCGTCTTTAAAAAATATCACCAAGATGATACTTTCAAAGTTTGGGGTTTAAGGCCATAAGAAAGATAACAAAGGTATCCCATGAATACAGCAATGATTAATTCCATTCCAACTAGTGACGTTGACTACTACTCTGATGAGTTTATTTTAAACCCCTATCCTTTTTATAAAGAATTACGCGATTTTGCGCCTGCTGTATGGCTAAGCCTTTATGATGTTTGGTTTGTTTCTCGATATGAGGATGTAACAGCCGGATTGCAAAATGCCGATGTGTTTTGTTCAGGTAAAGGGGTTACCCTAAATCCTGCTGTGAACGAGGGGATGGGGGGCAATATGGTTATGCAAGACGCACCTGCGCATACAAGTATGCGAAAAGTATTTATGAAACCCTTGTTGCCTCAGGGGTTAAAGGAAGTGCGCGACCAAATTAAAGATTCAGCCGATGCTCACATAGACAAGCTTGTGAAGCGAAAACATTTTGATGCTGTTGAAGACCTCTCATTGTTCTTACCCATGAATATAGTTACCAATTTGATTGGTATTGATGAAGAGGGAAAGGAAAACATGCTGTCTTGGGCTGCAGGAGTCTTTAATGCCTTTGGGCATCCCAATACCGAAAGAACAAAGGCCGGCATGCTTGATGTAAAAGCCCTAATGGATTACGTCCAACAAAAAGTGAGCAGGGATATGTTGGTAAAAGGTGGTTGGGGTGATCAAGTGTTTAAGGCTGCAGATGAAGGCAAGATAACTCATGAACAAGCAACATTTATGATGTTTGATTACATGATTCCTTCTCTCGACACCACTATTAACGCAACTAGTAATGCTGTTTGGTTGTTTAGTGAAAATCCGGAACAATGGGATTTATTGCGAGAAAATCCGTCTTTGATTCCAAATGCGATTAATGAAATTCTTAGAATGGAAGCGCCAATTAGATCTTTTACGCGATGCTTGGCTAAAGATTTTGAGATTGAGGGAATAACGTTAAAAGAAGGTTCATTCGCTTTTTTAAGTTATGCATCAGCTAGTATGGACGAACGTAAATTTAAAAACCCCGAAAAGTTCGATATCAGCCGCAAGAATGCTAGTGAACATGTTAGCTTTGGCTTTGGTCCGCACTCTTGCCCAGGATCTAATCTGGCTCGCCTTGAAATAAGATCTTTACTTGAAAGTTTGCTAACTAGAGTAAAAAGGTTTGAATGCGAAGAGCCTGTCAGAGTTCCTCATAATACGCTTAGAGGAATTAAATCACTTCCGGTTACTGTCTTATAAATAAAGAGAGAAAATCTGACCAGTTAAATATCCACTACTAACCTAAATTAGACATTAGCGAATAATAATATTTTCTTGTATTGAATCAAGAAATTCCATTAGCTCAAATTTTATAGCCTTTTTTAGGTAACATCTCAGTAGAAATTCGTTGGGCTAATGGCTCCAAGTAATAGTAGAAGGTAATAAAAGCATAAAGCTTTAGTTTCACTTTTAATAAATTATATTTTTTAATGCGTAAATTTGGCGAGTTTATAAATTATTGTCTTTATAGTATGCTTACGCCCCTATTTGTCTGATTCATAAAGATATAGTGAATTAATTTAAAACTGTTTGGAGGACTGTTATCTACGCTCTGCAGATGTTGCAGACTAGAGCGTGTTTCGTTGTTTGGTTAGTATTCTTATTAACTGTCGGCCAGTCCTGCTCGGCTGAAATTCTTTTAAGTTCAGATACAGATATTTCTACTGAAGGTTATTTTGTGTTGAGTTGGCATTCTGACTCAGCTTCTTCTTCTTTATATCTTCAACAAGCCCTGACTGAAAATTTCAATAATGTTAAAACAATCAACTTAACTGGATCAGGTAGTATTACTTTGACTGGATTGACCAGTGGTGAATATTTTTATCGCATCGACTCAGGCCAGGAGCAAAGTAATATTGTTTCCATTGTTGTTGCTCATCATTCTTTAACGAAGGCTTTCACTTTTTTCATATTGGGTTTTGCTTTATTCAGCGTTTTGCTAGTGACTATTTTTCTTGGCCACAAGGCAGAGAAATCTCATTATGAATAATGCAGCACTAAATCCCGGTCTAGCACTTTTAATTTTAATGATTTTTGGTCTGCTTTGGGTCAGTGCTGGATATTTATTGGGTAGAAAAAATAAAACCTTGGACGATCATATGCTCGCTGGTCGTAATGTAGGGCTTGCCTTTGCATCAGCAACTGCCATGGCAACCTGGGTTACCAGTAATACAACAATGACCGCGCCACAATTAACTTACCAATTAGGTATTTGGGGGATGCTCGGGTATTCCCTCGGAGCAGTCGGCCTACTATTGTTTGCTCCATTAGCTGGCAGGATTAAAGCAATCCTGCCGCATGGGTTTACTTCAGGGGATTTCATTCGTAAACGTTATGGCATTTTTGCTTGGCGAATATTTTTAATTATTTCCTTGTTTTATGCCTTGGGTTGGTTGATAAGCCTTGGGATGGCAGGCGGTATATTGGTTAACGCATTGAGTGGGCTAAATTACCATCTTGGTATGAGTGTAATTTTACTCGTTTGTGTTTCCTATACCTTATTAGGAGGATTGCGAGCTGTTATAGCTACCGACTTTGTGCAAACGATTATAATTTTGTTAGGCATCATAATTATTGCGAGTCTGGTTATCCATAATATCGGCTTTGAAAGCTTGCATGACAATGTACGACAGAATAACCCAATGCTGCTTAGCATGTTATTCCCGGCTGCCATTATGTTTTTATTTAATAATCTACTTTTTGGTGTGGGTGAAATATTCCATTCCAATGTCTGGTGGTCGCGAGCTTTTGCTTTCAGAAAAAATACTGGCTCTAAAGCTTATTTAATAGGTGGCTTGCTCTGGTTGCCAATTCCTATAGTTGCTGGTTTTATAGCCTTAGCAGCACCTTCATTAAATCTTATTGTGCCGTCTGCTGATATGGTGGGCCCGCTTGTTGCTGGGCAGATATTAGGTACCGCTGGAGCTGTTATCGTATTTATTGTTATTTTTTCAGCATTGGCTTCCAGTCTTGATTCACTGCTAGCTGCGACTTCAGACCTAATCACCCAAGATATTTACAGAGGTCATATTAATAAATCTGCAACTGACAAGCGCTGCTTCGAGGTCAGCAAATATATTATTTTAGGTCTTGGTGTGATGACCTGGCTCTTATGTCTGCCTCGATTAACAACACTCGCTTCATTGTTATATTTTACAGGGGCTTTCGTAGCAAGTGCTATTTGGCCGATAGTTTTCGGGCTGTATTTTCGCTGGGCTACAGGGACTGCGGCTGCCTTGGCGATGATCCTTGGAACTCTCTCCGGCTTAATTGCATATTTTCAGATTGGCTTTTATGTAGCCGCATTAGTTTCTTGTGCAGTGTCTTTGCTAACAATAGTAGGAGTTAGTTTGCTTAGAAATTCTGATTTTAAATTTGAAGACATGACCGAAAAGGAGCAGGGGGTTTAGCGTGATTTCTCTTAGCCTATTAACGATATTGGTTTGTCTTGCGCTTGGTGTGACAGTTTTTGCACCAATATTTTTATTAGGTCTACTTATTCGTGATATCAAAAAAGGTGATTTATGGTAACTCATCGAACACCAAAAAATAGCTATGAGAATGATGATATAAAAGTGAATCGGGAAAAGCCGGAAGTTTATGGTGATTCTCACCCTAAAGAATTGTTAAGAACCATTGTAGAAGATGGTGACCATTTATTGCCTTTAGAAAATCAGCATATTCTTTCTTCTGAACAGTTTAATCAAAAAACATTACTGCAATTATTTAGACTTGCTGCAAAATATGAAAGCAATCCGGAACGTTTTAGTACGCCTTTACAAGGAAAAATATTGATCAGTGCTTTTTATGAGCCAAGCACTCGCACAAGGCTTTCCTTTGAAAGTGCATGGCACAGGTTAGGGGGAGATATCATGTCAATTACCGATCGTTCCACGACCGGTATTGCCAAAGGAGAATCACTTTCTGATGTTGGAGAAATGTTCAATAACTATGCTGACTGTGTCGTGCTACGAGATACTCGAGAAGAATCCTTGAGTGACATGTTAAGCTCTTTGCGTATTCCTATTATCAATGCTGGTAATGGGGTAGAAGAGCACCCAACTCAAGCAATGGCTGATTTATATACCATTTTCAAATGGCGGCCGTATCTGATAAATAAAACGGTACCTAATGACAAAAAAATAAAAGTAGGAATTATTGGTGTTCCTGAGAAAATGCGCACGGTAAAAAGTCTGCTTAAAATATTTTCAATATTTCCACAAATGTTCTCCGAAATTTTAATTTTTGGAAACGGAGATAAATCCGGTGATGAATTCATTAAAGAAATGCAAGGAAAAGGACTAAATGTTATTCGTGCAAAAAAAGCATTTACTGAATCTGCCCCCGAGTTGGATATTATTTATATCAATGCGATTGCCTGGATAGGTGATAGTTTTGAAACCTATGGTTCGGAGTTTAAATTAGATCTTAGTACCCCTTTTAAAGAAAACGCGATCATTCTCCACCCGCTTGCTCGGGGTGAAGAGTTATCTACTAAATTGGATAACACTCAATATAACTGGTATTTCTCTCAAGCAAGAGGTGCAGTGTTTGTGAGAATGGCTTTACTAACGTGCATAGTTCATCGGAAAGGTCGTGTCCTGGATGTAGTCTAACAATCAAATATCAATTTATTATTAATCAATATTAATAAGGTAGTTATGTGTGGAATTGCTGGCGTGATGCACGCCAATACAGATGAAAAAATTAACCCCCAAACTCTGGTGAATATGGCTGCGATTCAGCATCATCGTGGCCCGGATGGCTTTGGCTATCATGTTTTTGATGATCAGGGGGTCGGTTTTTCTCATGCCAGGCTCTCCATTATTGACCTAGATGAGAAAAGGGGTAAGCAACCATTTGTTAGCAAAGACAAGAATCTCCTGCTTACCCATAATGGCGAATTTTATGATTATCAACGAATTCGCGCCAACCTGACTGCGCAAGGAGATCGATTTTCTTCTAAAAGTGATTCTGAAATTATCCTTCATCTTTATCCCCGTCTGGGCATCGATGATACTTTAACGCATTTACGTGGGGAGTTTGCTTTTGCCCTTTTTGACAAAAATAGTGAAAGCTTGTTTCTGGTCAGAGATCGATTTGGAATCAAACCTCTTTACTGGACTGAGGTAAATGGAAAAATAATTTTTGGATCGGAATTAAAAGTTCTTTTTGCTCATCCGGAGGTCAAACCAGAGTTTTCTCCAGAAGGTCTTTATCATCAATTAATTCAAACAATGGTCCCGGGCACTACTGCATTTAAAAATATTCACCAAGTGCAACCTGGTCATGTTATTACAATAAAAAAAGATGCTGGAAGCTTGAAGGTTTCAGAAAAAAAATATTGGGATTTGGATTTTCCAAAAGAGCATGAGCGTAAAGCCATAAGCGAAACTGATGCTATACAGAAAGTTAGAGAAGGCTTATTGGATGCTGTAAATTTAAGAATGGAAGCTGATGTTGCTGTTGGAAGTTATTTATCAGGCGGCATTGATTCTTGTGCAATTATTGGTCTTGCATCTGCTTGCAGTCAAGGGTCGGTTAAAGCATTTACTATCGGTTTTGATGATAAGAACTATGATGAAAGTGCTATCGCAACAGAAATGGCTGAGGCATGTGGTGCGGATCAGGATATTATGCGCTTGTCAGGTAATGAACTTTATGGCTATTTTGAAAAAACTTTATGGCATACGGAAAGAACCATCTATAACACTTTAGGTGTAGCAAAATTTTTAATGAGTCAACATGTTAATAAGAGCAATTATAAAGTGGTAATGACAGGTGAAGGGTCAGATGAACTTTTTGGAGGGTACCCTGCATTTCGTAGAGATATGTTCCTGCATGGACTAGATAGTCTCAGCGCAGAAGAAAAAGCTGAGTGGCATTCTCTTTTAAATGAAAGCAATGCGATCTTTACGGGGGCCATGCTTGCCAGAAACCAGATTGATGATCCAGCTTTACATTTTAAGGTTGGCTTTACACCGAGTTGCCTTCAACCCTGGTTAGCTTGCTCTGAGTATGTGCCAGATCTGTTAAATGAAGATATTGCGTCTAAGTTGCAGGATTATAGTCCTGGTAAGGCTATTGCCGATAATCTGGATGAAACACAGCTTCAGGGTAGACATGCTCTTGATAAAGCACAATATGTCTGGTGCAAAACAATGTTGGAAGGTCAGATCTTGACCTGGGGAGGAGACCGAGTAGATATGGCCAACTCCATGGAAGCACGACCGGCTTTTCTTGATCATCATTTGGCAGAAATGGCTGTGCAATTGCCGCCTGAATATCGCATAAAGGGCAGAACAGAAAAGTGGGTGCTTAGAGAAGCCATGAAAGGCATATTACCTGACGTGTTATATAAGCGCGAAAAATTTGCCTTCATGGCGCCACCTGCACATACTGATGCAACAAAATGGCAGCAGATGAAACAATTGGCAGATAAACACCTTAGTCAGGAAAGTATCGAATCTGCGGGCCTCTTATCCTATGAGGGCGTGACAGCGCTTTTTGCACGACATGACAATCCAGATATCAGCGACGCCGAAAAAGTGCAATTGGATGCGATTATCAATCATCTGATAGGAGTTCAGGTATTGCATATGCATTTCGTAAAAACAGATGTTCCAGATCTGGCAGCAAAGCGTGCCAAAGAGTTGGGTTGGGCGGCATAAGCGAGTGCTTAGATGACTACTTTTACAATCGATATTGAGCGTGTGAAAAACGATATCTATACCCTTGGTCGTTTTGGTTATAACGCTGAGGATCAGGGAGTTTATCGTCAAGGCTTTTCTGATGAAGACATGAAAGCAAGGCACTGGTTGCAAAAACAGATGAACGCTATGAATCTTGAAACCGATATGGATGGGGCCGGAAATGTTATTGGACGCTATGGTGATCCGGGTAAGAAAGCTCTGGTAATTGGTTCACATCTTGATTCAGTACCGGCCGGTGGGATGTTTGATGGCGTGCTTGGTGTTGTAGCAGGGATTGAATGTTTACGGGTCATTCAGGAAAACAATATCCCATTACAATATGCTCTTGAGGTTATTGCCACCAGTGAGGAAGAAGGAAGATTTGGAGGGATGTTAGGGGCACAAGCCTTGACTGGAAATTTAAAACTAAACTGGCTCGAATCAGCCCGTGATCATTCGGGAGAGCTGCTGCGTGATGCCATGGCTCGCCATCAAATGCCTTATTATTTAGCTATGGATGCTGCGCGAGATCCTGAAAGTCTAATTGGATTTTTAGAATTGCATATTGAACAAGGTCCTATACTTGAGAAAAAAAGGCAGGCTATTGGAGTAGTGGAAGGTATATCCGGTGTATTTAAATGGCTGGTGAAATTTATTGGAAAGGCAGGACATGCCGGAACTGCCCCAATGGACTTGCGCAGTGATGCCTTCATGGGGGTGGCCGATTTTGCCCATGAGATAGCGCGTATCATTGATGAAGAAGGCACAGATAAAAGCCGACTGACTATTGGAAGTGTTGAACTTAAACCAGGGTTTGCTCATACAGTACCAGGGCAAGCAGAATTTACTCTGGTAGGCAGAGACATGTCAGAAGAGGTGATGGAAAATCTGGCTGACTCTTGTCGTAAAGTACTTTCATCAATTGCGCGGCGTCATAAATTGATGTTTGAATATGAACAGATGAGCTGGCTAGAACCCAAGCCCTGTTCCAGTGATATGATGGCATTACTAGAAAAACACTCTAAGGCTTTAGGGTATAAAACCATGCTTATGCCAAGCGGTGCTGGTCACGATGCTCAGTTTTTTACAGATATCACGCCAACAGGCTTGCTATTCATCCCTAGTGTAGGCGGGATCAGTCATGCTCCAGATGAATGGAGTCATTGGCATGACGTAGAAAAAGGTTGTAATGTGCTTTTGAATGCCAGTCTAGAGCTTGTGGCAGCAAAGGTTTAGATCTGCCAGAATAAAAACGATTAATAATTGCATGCTTCTACTACAAACCTAGATAAAAATATTTAAGTCAGGAAGGAAGCACAAATGTCGTTTTCAGCCGTAATCAGATACTCGTCTTTCTTGTTAAATAATCTTTAGAACGCAGATTTGACTTACCAGTCTAATGGATAAACCTAAATGTCAGATTAATTCTGGGTTCGGTAATTTTTAATTGCTTTGGTACTTGATGCTCCCAAAATTGCTGAAAATCTCCTCGCATAATTAACAGTGTCCCGGCATGCAGTTCAATCCGTTTTTTATTAGTGGCGTTGCCTTGAAGACGGTAATCGAAATATCGAGATGCCCCAAGTGATAAAGAAAAAATTACAGGCTGATTGCCTAATTCTTTTTCTGAATCAGCATGCCAGCCAACTGAATCTTTTCCATTTCGGTAGAGGTTGCTGAGAACGCTGTTAATAGATGCGCTGAATTCCCTGCTTAATTTTTCTTTAATTTCAAACAGGGCAGGGTGCCAAGGTAAAGCCTTGTAGTGGGTTCCGGAATAACGATAAGTTTTACCTTCATCGCCATACCAGGCGACCAGTCGAGGTGATAGTACCGGTTTGCCAGCCATCAACAAGGTTTCAGTTTTCCAGTCCAACTCGTTTAAGAATTGTTCAAAGTAACGACTACTTTCCTGTGGGTTTAACCAGTTGGGATAGCAAGTTAATTGCCCCTTATCTTTATTAAGTGAAATTACCTGAGACTGATGTTGTGAAAAGAGGTCTTCCATAGAGTAATTAAAACAGAAATATAGCACTGAGAAATAGTGTCCCTATAGCGCAGTGTTTTATACTGAATTACATGATTTGCCCCAAATGCCAATATGAAGCTCAGGATCATGATAGAGACATGGACGAAGGTGTCTGTCCCGCATGTGGTATAGCCTATAAAAAATGGCGTGAAGAGCCTGCAGATAAAACTATCAACGAATTGAATTTTAAGGTGAAAGAGCCCCTGTTAAGTCGGCTATATTATTATGTTTTTTTTATGCCAAGCGACCGTGATGAGAGCGCTTTCTGGGGGCATAGCATTTTGTTTGTATGGTTCTTTATTTGGGGCTGGAGTTTTATTCTGCATGGCATTGACTGGAACTATATCGGCAATTCCTTTTTACATTATGTAAATTTACCTTTTCATGAATATGGGCATATTTTTTTTAGGCCTTTCGGAACAGTATGGATGTTCATGGGCGGTAGTTTTTTTCAAATACTAGTACCTTTAGCACCATTGGCTTATTTTATGGTTTGGAAGCGAGATAATTTTGCGGCATCCTTGATGCTGTGGTGGCTTGGGCAAAACTGTATAGATGTTTCGCCTTATATTGCTGATGCACCAACTCGATATTTACCACTTATTACAGGCATAGATTCTACGCATGATTGGTGGAACGTGCTGACTATGACAGATAATATGGACAAGGCTTTATTTTATGCCAGACTTTGTTTTTCTCTAGGAGTGATAGTGATTGTTATCAGTCAGCTTTGGGGGGCAAAACTACTGCTCGTTGAATTAAAAGGCAGGATTGCTAATCCTGAATTATAAAAATGTTCAAAAAACTATTATTAATTATTAGTACCTGTGTTTTAAGTGTTGATTTACATGCCCAGCAGATGAGTTATCAGCAGGTATTTAATGGTTTTTGGAATTCTGCCAATCCGGAAGAGGCCGAAGCAAGTATTCCTGACATTCTTGAAAGTGGTATTAGTTTTGAAGAAGCCTATCAGCTACTTCAAACAGGCAAGGTCTATGAGCAGGCAGAAACAGGGGTAGTTTTACGTTCTTATTTAGCAGCTGATGGTATTGAATATTTTTATCATTTAAATGTGCCAGCCAATTATGATCCAGCCAGGCAGTATTCAGTTCGCTTTGAGTTGCACGGAGGCCTGGGGGGCAGAACAAGCAATGGACCGGGTGGTCGCGAAAGCCGTGACAATGGAAGAACCAGACTGCCAGGAGCAGAGCAGATTCATATTCTGCCGTATGCTTCAATCAACCAACCATGGTGGGGTTTGAGTCAGGCCGAAAACATTCGAAACATTCTTGATCTGGTTAAGCGGGAATATAATGTGGATGAAAACAGGGTAGTACTTGGTGGCATTTCAGATGGAGGTACAGGAGCCTGGTATGTCGCCATGCATGAAAATACACGATTTGCTGCATTTTATTCCTTTATTGGTTACACCATGGTGCTGGCGAATCCGTCTATATCTGACGGAACTTCTCAGCTACATAATTTATTAGGTAAGCCATGGTATGCCATTAATGGTGGTCGTGACCGACTATATCCGACATCTCGTGTCACACCTTTTATGACGTATTTGCAGACCAAAGGAGTCGATGTCGATTATCACCCCTTGCGCAATGGTGAGCACAACACCCGCTGGTGGCGAGAGTGGAGTGAGGATTTCGAGAATTTTGTGAGTTCCCACCCTCGGCAATCCAACCCTGCTGCCATCACCTGGAAGGCAGCACAAGGTTTCAATATGCGCTCTCATTGGCTGCAGATAGAAGAGTTGGATTTTGAGCAGGAAAGTCCAATTCCCTTGTTTGAAGTGGGTGTTGATCCTGCTGATGGTACAACAGTTCTTAGCATGGAGGACGCAGGACGCGTTGATCTGGTAAGAGGTGGTAATAATATACAGGCTATCAGTGATGGTGTTGGTTCTTTTCGCTTATTACTGTCGCCAGAAGTGATTGATTTTTCCCAGGCGGTAACAGTCACTGTAAATAACGAGCTTAAATTTCAGGGGATATTGGAGCCTAGTCTGGAAACATTATTGAGTTGGGCTGCCAAAGATAATGACAGAAAGATGCTATATGCTGCGGAAATTCTCATAGAGCTTTGACAGTCAGATTACTGAGCTTATCGCTGGCTTAGTTCATCAAGGTTTAATTCAAGCCATTGTAAAGCGATGATACTCATTGCGTTGTTGATTTCTCCACTTCTAACTGCTGCCTGAGCAAGGGCTCTGTCAAGAATTATGCTTTGAATATTTTCAGATTCGCTTTCCAATCCGAAAATTCCCTCTTCAACGGAAGATAAGTCTAACAATGCACAATATATGCTGAGTTTTTCTGAACTGCCTCCAGGGCTATTAAAGTATTCGCAAATTGGAATGAGTTCCTTGATAGTAAGGCCGGCTTCTTCATGGGCTTCCCTTATAGCGACTTCCTGACAGGTTTCGCCGTCTTCAACTAAGCCTGCTATGAGTTCTAATGCCCAGGGGCCATTTTTTTGATCCAGCAAACACCCAACTCTAAATTGCTCAACCATTAGTATTTTATCCAGCTTGGGGTCATAAAGCAGTACGCCAACTCCTGGAGCGCGCTGCATTAATTCACGAGTAAAAGGTTCGCTCCAACCGCCCTGATATAAACGGCACTGTAAGTTAAATTGCTTAATTTTAAGAAAACCCGAGAAAAGGGTTTCTTCAGAAAGGATTTTTACATCTTCACTTGAAAAAGGTTTATTTGGCAGTTTTTTGCTCATTTTTAGTCTCTAAAATATTTGTCTAAGCACAATTATTGAAATAACTATCTGATTTAACTATATAAAATAAATAATAGCAGCATTTGATATATAGTTTTCCAGGCTTTCAATTCTAGATGTTGTGTCACTACTTGAACATTCACACTAAATAAGGGAAATATATCCAGATAGTTGCAGTCTACTTCTAATAAATCACCTAAAATAAGTTTAAAAAAGCATTAATTTATATAATGATTTTAATTTAAGGTGTCCGCCATGGCACTTAAGAATGATCTATATATTAATGTTGAACCCTATACCGAGATATTGGGAGGCCTGAGTTTTGTCCTTTCGATCAGTAATGGGGTGGTCAAACTTACCGGTAAAACAGGTACTGGTAAGACGGCCATGTGTATTGAATTACTCAAGGAATTAAAAACAGAAAAAATTGAGTTTGTACATTTCCCAAATGCTCCTGAAAACTTTGCTGCTGTTCAGGCCGAGATCCAAGAAAAATTAAAATTAGGGCCTAACGTCAAAGATCAGGATTCTTTCATCCAAGTATTAAAAGCACACATTATTAAAAAGTCTTTTGATGAATAAAGGCTCGTGTTGATATTTGATGATGCTGAAAATCTAAATTCAGATTTATTAATCGACTTGACCTCTTTTAGACACATTCACCTTAATGACCAAGGCCTGGTCAGTATTGTCCTTAGCGGTACTGATGAAATGGACAAGAAACTGAGTAATGGTGCATCAGCCTTAATTAAAGACTTGCTGGTGGGCTATACCCTTGAGCCTATGAATCGCGAGCAATTGGCTGAGTTCTGTAAAGTATATTTAGCAGAAATCAAAATGGATGCCAATCTGACTGAAGAGAATGTCAGTCAACTACTGGAGATCTCTGAAGGTTACTCAGGTGACATTCCAGAGATGATTCCAGAGATTTTGGAGTCGGATGCATCAAAGCTCTATGTAAAAAAGAAAAAGCAAAAAGAATTTGTTACCAAAACAACTAATACTTTGACGGCCGAGTTTATTGACCCGTTCACTGATGAAGAGACGAAAAAACAGGTACTGGGACGTCTGAAATATCCACTTGGTCCGTCAATATTGTTGGCAGGTATTGCTGTATTGGGCTTCTTAGGTTATGCCGCTTATGTTTTTATTCCGGACGATATTATTCCTGCAACGGTATCCTATTTTAGTAATGATATAGAGCCTGTGACGGAAGAACAGGCAGTTGAAATTAGTATAGATACTTTGGTGATAGCAGAAGAAATAGGGCCTGAAGCATCGGTAGAAGCACCGGTAATAGCTGATATAGATGTGCCATTAGCAGAAGAACTTATATTCGAACCTTCAGAACTGCAGGAAATTGAAGATACTGAATTAGTAGAAAACCTTAGTAATGATGCCAGCCCTGTTCTGGAAGAAGAACCTGTTACAGAACCAATAACAGAAGTCCTTACCCAAATTGAAGATGTAACAGAGGTAGTAGAAGAGACTGTTCCTCCATTCCAGATTACAGCAACAGATGAGGTGCAACAGGTCGTTGAGCAATGGCTACAAGCATGGCAGCAACAGGATTTAAGTGCTTATTTTAGTAGCTCTCATGCTAATTTTGAGCCTATTTCATTCTCATCACTCACCACTTGGCAAAATAATCGGGAGCGCAATATTCTTCGACCCGCATCCATTAATATCAGTTATGACGATTACATGGTATTGAGCCGTAATGCTGATAGCACAATGCTTACATTACGTATGGCATATGAATCTCCAACTTATGCGGATAGAACGCTTAAGCAACTAGGCCTGATTAGAGACGAGCAGGGAGAGTGGAAAATAATTTTTGAAGAAAATATTCAGGTTGAAAGGTTGCCAATAGATCGTAGCCGTATAGCAGGAAATCAAGCTGAAGATCGATTAGATGTTTATCTCGTGCCCGCTCAGGTTTCTCAGGGGGTACCTGTTGTAGGAGCATCGTCAGAGCAAGTTGCCGGAAATTTAAATAACCAGCAACAGCAGTTGTTTAATTTTATCAATAATTGGTTAGCATCCTGGCAAAATCAGGATGTAAATGATTACTTTAATCATTATGAAGACGATTTTAGAGCCTTTAATTTTTTAAGCACGACGGCCTGGGAACAAGATCGGATTACTAAAATAAGCCGTCCTTCTTATATCGAGTTGAGGATGTCAGATTTTGAAGTGCTGCAGGAAACAATGAATGAGGCAATTATACAATTTAGTCTTGAGTATCGTTCAGCCTATTATGCCGACAGAATCTTAAAAGAAGTTCTGCTAACCAGAGATGCTAATGGCAACTTGCAGATATCTAATGAGCTTAACCGCCAGATAGAAACCTTACCTATATATAGACGAATTAATAATGCGGTAAGTGCAATCGTTTAAGTAAGGCCATTCCTTAATTAGTCCTAAATCATCAAAAACCTGATATCACTAGATTTTAGTGAGAAGTATGATTATGCTTTTGATCTAGATAATAATCAGGGCCCTTCATTGAAAAAATACCACATTTCTCTTTTTTCTCTTCTTTCTTTTTTGCTGTTTTTGTCTATGGGTTTGCCAGTTCATGCTCAGCAATTAAAGGCTTATGAACGCTTACCTGCTGATATGCTGGCTGCAGATCCTCCCTCTTCCAGAGTTAGCGGTGACCCCGGAGAGATGCAGATTGTTGATAGGAGCTGTAACTTGCTGCCTAGAACAGAGTTGCGACGCAGAATGGTGGATATTGCTGTTCAGGAATGGGCTTATTTTGGTCTTAGCGTTGAAGATATGACCAGCATTAGTGAATCTGAGTTATCACCTCGAGATGCTAATGGGCGTAGACGTTATTATCGGCCTAGTTATGAAGAAGCAGCGCGCGTGGCTGACTCTATCGCTGGTTATTGGTCTGCCGCTCCAGATAGTAGCTGGATTTTGGCCAAGCAGAATCAGAACTGGCAACGAGATGGATTAGGGGCTCGATGGCGTGACTTCTGGTCTGCCGCTTTTATTTCATGGGTAGCTTGTGAGAGCGGTCTGGGAGAAATGAGAGAGTTTTCGCGCGCCATTGCTCACCATACTTATATTGATCAGGCAATTTTGTCACGAGATGGTGTCATTGATAATGCTGCATACATAGCTTTTGATATAGGCGAGGCTGAAATAAACCCAGGGGATTTGCTCTGTAGAGGATCGCGACCAGAATACAGAAATCTTGAGCAGCGAAGAGATCATCTCGGTGAGGGTGCAAGAACGCATTGCGATATCGTGGTTTCTGTTGATGAATCAGCTGGTGAGATTAAAGCTATTGGAGGTAATGTAAGAGCGTCAGTCAGGCTTAAAATATTTCCTGGCGCTACCAGCGAAGGCGATTATTTTGCGCCTTTGCCATATGCAGGAAGACAACTTTTTGCACATCTTCAACTGCAAGCGGATCCAATTGAAGAGAATGCTATCAATAATAGCCCTACTCTGAAAAATCTGGATACACTTTCATCTACGTTAATACCGAGTAGAACCCTAGCCAGCCGCCCCTGATTTATGAAGCGACAAAGCAGCCTAACAGTAGCGTTGTTAGTGAATAGATAAAATATTTTGGGTTTTGGTAATGACGTTGAAATGCTCAATAATTATTCCTAACTATAATGGTGAAAAGCTATTGCAACAGAACCTTCCGGCTGTAATTAGCGAAAGTGAGAATTTCAATAATGATTGCGAAATTATAGTCGTTGATGATGGCTCAAGTGATAACAGTGTCAAAATTCTTCAAGAACAATTCCCTACAGTTAAGTTAGTTCAGCATGAAATAAATAAAGGTTTTTCAGAGGGAATTCACTCTGGTGTTGCTGCAGCAAATTATGACCTGATATTTCTATTGAATTCTGATGTACAGCCAAAAGCCGGTTGCCTGAATATCCTTGAAAAGTGTTTTGAGCACCCGGATACATTTGCGGTTAATCCCTTAATCCTTAATCAGGAAAATAAGGTCAATCAAAGTTCATGGACGCGATCACAATTTTCGCATGGAAGATTAAAGTTAAGCCCTTGGGATATTTCTGACTTGCCCGTCATGAAACAAAGCCATGAGGCATATCCCACTCTCTATTGTTCAGGGGGGTCTGTGATGATGCGCAAGGAGATGTTTGAGTCTCTAGGTGGGTTTAGTGATTTATATAAACCGTTTTATTACGAAGATTTTGATCTGGGGCTTCGAGCATGGTATCAGGGCTGGTCTTCCTATTTTCACCCAAGCGCTGAGGTTATTCACGCTGACAAAGGCACAATAGAAGATCATTTTAAATCTGACATGATTAAGAGTACGCAACGTCGTAATCGCTATTTTCTGGAGTGGGTGCATTTCCCCTTATCACGACTTATTTTCTCAACTCTCCCATTTACGATGCTACAAGTACTTGGAGAATTACTGTTGTTAGATAAAAAAAATTTAAAAGCCTTTTTTGCAGCAATAAAAAAATTCAAAGAGATTAGAGCTTATAGAAAAGCTTCAGCAGCAAAGAAAGTGCAGCTAAACGAGGTCATAAAACTAATTGAAGGTTAGTTTATGAGAGTCCAGTCAGTCCAGCGATTAGGCCTGATTTTGTTTTAGAGCTCTTTATTGTTAGAGCTCTTCATTAAAGAGAAGCATTTTCTTTTTTGCCGTCTCGCTAGATTGAGTTTTGTGAGGTTGACTTTTATAAGGGGCTTATCCAGACTCATAGCACTTTTTTTACAGGTAGCTTCAAATGTCAAAGTCATTATTCAATTACAGCTTGTTGTTAGTTGGTTTATTTATATCATCAATTAGCTCTGCTCAAGTCAACGCTTCCTTAGACGCTTCTTCCTGTGAGGCTTTAAGTTCTCTAGGGCTTGCTGATGGGGAGATCAGAAATGCTGAATATGTCGCTGCTGGTGATTTTAATGCACCATCAGCCAGAGGGGCAGATGTGTATGCTGATTTACAGGCATTTTGCAGAGTTAGTGCAGTCTTATCGCCTGTAGAAGGCTCCCATATTCAAATTGAAGTGTGGCTTCCCATGCAAGGCTGGAATAACAAACTGGTCGCTGTTGGCAATGGAGGCCTGGCTGGCTCTATTAGCTATAACGCTCTGGCGGGTTCGCTTGCTGAAGGTTTTGCGGCAGTTAGCACTGATACTGGACATGAAGGGCAGGACCCTGAATTTTTAACTGATAGAGTTCTTCTTGCTGATTTTGCCTATCGTGCAATTCATCAAATGACTGTAAGTGCTAAATTTATAGTGACAAATTATTACTCCGTTAATCCGCGTTTTACTTATTTCAACGGCTGCTCAACTGGAGGCAGGCAAGCATTAACTGCTGCCCAGCGTTATCCTGATGATTTTGATGGTATCGTGGCTGGAGCTCCTGCTAACTCCACTGTTCGCATGACCATGCAGCAGCTTTGGAACAGCCGTGTCGTCAATGACAAGCCTGGCCTGGAACTAAGTTCAGAGGATTTTATTAAATTAAACGATTATGTTTTGGCTTCATGCGACGGCCTTGATGGTTTGGAAGATGGCATCATCGAAAATCCTGCCATGTGCATGGCTGACCCTGCCAACGTTAATGGCTTTAGCCAAGATAAAATTGAGGCCTTACAGTTAATCTATCAGGGCGCTGTGAATCCTGTCACTGGAGAATTAATTTATCCGGGTTTCGCGAAAGGGAGTGAGCTTGCATGGACTGCAATGGTCAGAAGTGAGCCCTTTAGTTATTCTAATGACATGCAAACTTTTGTCGTTAGCCAAGATCCTCAATGGGATTTTATGACGATGGACTATGCACGTGATTTAAGTATTCTGGATAATCGAGTTAACGCGCTGGGAATGCAGGCTATCAATCCTGATATTTCAGAGTTTATTAACAATGGCGGAAAGTTACTGCTTTATCATGGCTGGAACGATCCTCTAATTTCGCCTTTTAATACAATTAATTATTACAATCAGATCTTGTCGACTATCGGCTCTGAAGCACAAGAGGCTGTTAGCCTTTTCATGATGCCTGGTGTAAATCATTGTGCTGGAGGCGTTGGCTTTGACACCTGGAGTAAACTTCAAACTATTGACGACTGGCGTGAATCCGGACAAAGTCCTGAGCGAATCAATGCTTCTCACATAGAAGACGGCGTTGAAACAACTCGGCCACTTTGTGCATATCCTGAGCTAGCAGTATATACTTCTCGCGGTGATGCTAGTGATGCTGCTAGCTTCGAATGTCGATAAAACATAAATAATCACGAAATATAATCATTTTTAAAGCCTGGTTTACGGCTAGGTTTTCAATATTTTATTGAGGATAAACATGGGGTTACTGGTAAAAGGGGAGTGGAGCACAGATTGGTATGATACTGAATCCTCAGGAGGGGAGTTCATACGCACAGATGCCCAATTTAGAAATCAAATTGGGGATGAGAATTTTCCGGCAGAAGCTGGGCGTTATCATTTATTTGTTTCCTTGGCCTGTCCCTGGGCGCATCGTACTTTAATATTTCGAACTATAAAGAAACTTGAGGATATTATTGGTGTGACTGTTGTTGAGGCAGAAATGCTGGACCATGGTTGGGTCATTAGTGATCAGGAAAGTCTTAAGTATGGATTTGAGGCTTGTCCAATTCCAGATATTAATTATATGTATCAGGTATATACAACACAGCAATCTGATTACTCCGGTCGAGTAACTGTACCTGTACTATGGGATAAAAAGGAAAATTGCATTGTTAATAATGAATCCTCTGAAATTATCCGTATGTTGAATACTGCATTTAATCAGTTTACTGATGTAGAGGCTGATCTTTATCCCGCAGCCTTACACTCAACTATTGATGAGATTAATGACTTGGTCTATCACAACATAAATAATGGTGTTTATAAGTGCGGGTTTGCTACTCAACAAGATGTATATGAAAAGCACTATGAAAACCTGTTTGCGGCAATGGATGAAGTTGAAAGTATTTTGGAGCGACAACGATATCTCGCTGGAAATCAATTAACTGAGGCGGATTGGCGTCTTTTCACGACTTTAATTAGGTTCGATTGTGTTTATTATGGTCATTTTAAAACCAATAAAAAACGAATTGAGGACTATCCCAATATATCCAACTATGTTCGAGAGCTATATCAGGTGCCGGGAGTGAAGGAAACGGTGAGTTTTAGGCATATAAAAGTGCATTATTACTATAGCCATGACATGATTAATCCAACCCAGATAGTACCTGCTGGACCAGAAATTGACTATGAACGGCCGCATAATAGAGCTAGCCTTAATCAATAGTTTCCAGCGCTTTCAATGACTTAGATTTATACTATTAGGCATCAAATAAGCATCGATGCAGAGAATAAAAAACCTTACAAAATACAAGGTTTTATTGTTAGTTAACCAGTTAACTGAACCAATTGTGCAATTATTCTGCATCTTTTGTTTTTGGTTGAATTAAAGGTTGCAGTTTTTTGAAAATCTAGGGCATAATCGGGCACAGTTATATGCAAGACAGTTTTTTTAAACCCAAACTCTACAACAATTACAGTATTACAGGGGGTTAGATAATGTTTATCACCAAAAAATCACTACCGAGACGTACAGTATTAAAAGGCGCCGGTGTCACAATGGCCTTACCCATGCTGGAAGCAATGATTCCAGCTGCAAGTGCTCAGGATTCAGTTGCTCCTCAGCTTAGGTTTGCATCTATTTACACTCCTCATGGTGTAATTCTTGATGAGTATGTACCTACTACTGAAGGTTCTGATTATGAGATGACTCAAATCTTGAAACCTCTTGAGCCTTTCCGTGACCAGATGCAAATTTTCAGCAACATGAAGTTGAACACTGCAAATACAACTGGTTCAGGACATGCTACTTCTAGCTGTACTTGGATGAGCGGTGCAGTCGCCAAAGACACTTCTGGTGCTGATGTGGAAGCTGGTAAAACTATTGACCAAATGATCGCAGATCACATTGGTCAGGATACACCACTTCCTTCTCTAGAATTAGCAATTGAAGATGCTGGTGCAATGATTGGTGCCTGTGACGGTACTAGTAGTTGTGGCTACATCAATACTATTGCTTGGAAAGAAGCTAATCAGCCTCTTCCAATGGAAATTAATCCTCGTGTCGTTTTCGAACGTATGTTCGGCTATGGTGCTACTACTGAAGAGCGTCTGGTTCGTGCACAGACTGATAAGAGTCTATTAGACTCAATCATGGTTTCTGCTGCGAATATGGAAAGCAGACTAGGTATTCGTGACCAAAGACGTATCAACGACTTCCTGGAAAATGTTCGTGAAGTTGAAAGACGTATTGGTAATCTTGAAGGCCGCATGAGAGAGCAAGGCTCTAACTTGTCAGCTGCTCCAGTTGAGATTCCAGAGTTATATGATGATCACGTTCGTACACAGTTTGATTTGATGGCCTTGGCTTTCCAAACAGACACTACTCGTGTTTCTAGCATGATGCTTTCTCGTGAATTGAATCAGCGTACTTATCCACAGATTGGTGTACCTGAACAGCATCATGGTGTTTCTCATCACGGTTATAACCCTGAAAGAGAGCAACTACATGCATTAATTAACACTTATCATGCAAAACTGGTTTCTGACTACTTTGTAGCGAAACTGGCTGATATTGAAGATGTTAATGGCAGCCTTCTAGATAACAGTGTTATCTACTTTGGTGCCGGCATGGGCGATGGTAACGTTCATAGTAAAGACCCATTAGCCAATGTTGTTATTGGTGGTGGTGCTGGTCAACTTCGCAGTGGACATCATACTGATGTGATCGCTGAGAATGGAGACTCAACTCCAAATGCTAACTTGTTACTTGGCATTCTGGATGTATATGGCATTCACCTTGACGAACTTAACTTTAGTACTGGCCGTATCAATATTACTAAAGCTTAAATTAGTCACTGAAAGTTAAAAATGAAAACCCGTTATACCTTTGGTATAGCGGGTTTTTTTATGTCTATTTTTGATTTTTTACTGAGTTTTATTATGCTAGTTTAGCTTTTTAATCTAATTGTAATAATTTCTTTATCTAATAGACTGGTTTAACTTTAGAAGGAACATAGCTTGTCTGATTACAAAATCCTTGTTGTTGATGATGAACTGGCTATTCGAGATATGCTCACCATGGCACTTGAGGCTGCAGGGTATTCCATTATCCTGGCAGAAAGCGCACAGCAAGCACACGGATTCATTATCGATCAAAAACCCGATTTAATTCTTCTGGATTGGATGATGCCTGGGACATCGGGCCTTGAGCTGCTTAGAAGGCTTAAAAAAAATGAATTAACTGAGAAAATACCGGTAGTAATGTTAACGGCAAAAACCGAAGAAGATGACACTATTGCAGGCCTTGAAAGCGGTGCTGACGATTATATTATTAAACCATTTTCTCCAAGAGAATTAGTTTCTAGAGTCAAAGCAGTATTGCGACGTTCAGAAAGAGAAGAATCTGTTGGTCCTATTGAAGTCGAGGGTCTTTACTTTGATCCAATAGGTCATAGAGTTAGTATTGATAATAAAATTGTGAACCTGGGGCCTACTGAGTACCGCCTCTTGGAGTTCTTTCTCACTCATCAGGAGCGAGTATATACCAGAGATCAAATATTGAATTATGTCTGGGGCGGGAATGTCTACATTGATGAAAGAACGGTTGATGTGCACATAAGGCGTTTAAGAAAGGCCATTTCGAAAAAAGGACATGACAAATATGTACAAACGGTCAGAGGGTCCGGGTACCGCTTTTCGACTCGGTTAATTGAATCGGCCTGAATGAGTGGCAATAATATTTTTTCATTTTAAATAACTCATAAAAGCACATTTCCATTAAAGGGTGAAATTTTGTTACCAGGTGTAAGGGCTGAGTTAAAATTTCTTAGTATTTACCTGCTATTGGTCTTACTTTGTGGCTGGTTATTCAATCAACTCACATTATTTTTACTGATATTTCTTATAGTTTATCTTTGCTGGCATGCCAGGTCATTCTGGTTACTGTATAAGTGGGTAAACAAAGATATGAAAAAATCTGCGCCAGAACTAAAAGGTTTGTGGCGTGAGATAGCCGTTATTCTAGCTAAAAAAAATCAACAACAAATAAAATCTGTCAAAAGTATGAGGAAGGCAGTTAAGAGAACTTCGCAACTGACACATGCAATTGATGAAGGCATCGTTGTTTTGAAGAAGGATTTTAGTCTGGACTGGTGGAATGCCACTGCAAAACTTCATCTCGGTCTGCAAGCCTCTGATCGTGGCCATCCCATAACCAGCTTGATTCGAGAACCAGAGTTGCTTGCCTACCTAAAGCAAAAAAAATTAAAAGGAAGGGTTGAGTTACCGTCTAGGGTGAATCAAGCAAAATGGTTGATGTTTAAAGCGTCAAGGTATGGAAATGGTGAGATTGCTCTTTTAATATCGGACATTACACCCCTGAAGAATAACGAGCGCTTACGAAAAGAATTTGTTGGTAACGTTTCTCATGAGTTACGAACTCCAATTACTGTGCTTCGCGGATATCTGGAAACGCTTACCGGCGGGATGGTAATTGATAATCCTCATGTCCAAAAAGCCTGTGAGCAAATGTCTGAGCAAGTCCTACGCATGCAGGATTTAGCGGATGATTTGATCGTCCTCTCAAAACTCGAGTCGCAGCCTGAAAAGGTTTTGAAGCAGAAAATTGAATTATTACCATTAATCAATGCATTAATCAGTCAAGCGGAAATTGTGAGCGAAGGAAAACATCAATTCAAAATAAAATGCTCTGCTGATAGTTATATGATGGCGCAAGAATCAGATATCTATAGCGCGATAGAGAATTTAATTATGAACGCGATTCACCATAATCCTGATGGCGCAGAAATTGAAATTTTTGTTGATGAGGATGACCAAAATATTAATATTTCTGTAAAAGATGATGGTATTGGCATAAAAGCTGATGATATCCCACGACTCACGGAACGATTTTATCGTACCGATATGGGGAGAAATTCCAAGTCAGGGGGTAGTGGGCTGGGGCTGGCTATAGTGAAGCATGTGGTTGGTCGTTACAATGGTACGCTTGAAGTAATTAGTAAATATGGTGAAGGTGCTAAATTTATTTGTATATTTCCGAAAAGCACCGCAAAATAGATCTGCTTGGAAATGTGATATTAAATGTATATACTTCGGCTTCGTAATTCAGGATTCATTTGAGACCTATTATGGCTAAAGAAAAAAAGAGAAAGAATAGTCAGTTAATCATACGCCTTAATAAAGAAGAGAAAGATGCGTTTATAGAGCTCTGCGATGACCTGGATACCAGCGCTGCAAGAGAAGTCAGGCATTTTATTAGGAGATTCCTGAAGCAGCATGAAGATGATTAAGTTTTAGTCCTATATTTTTAATAGGTAAAAAAAAGCCAGGAAATTTCCTGGCTTTTTTTTGGCTTTTGCGGCTAGTCTATTACTAGTTGGTGGCTAATTGTGGAGCTCCTTCCATAAAATTAAAGCGATTAGCTAAATCATTATCTGCAGATTGGTTAAAGTGATAAGTTCTTTCAAAGCTAGTGGATGAAATGTCATCACTAGCAGTAAAGGTAGAGCGTTTAAGTGCGACTCGAACGGCCCCATTAAATATACGTTCTGGGCTTGCTTCTACGATGCTAATATTCTGAGCTTTACCGCTCTCATCGACATCAAATCGAACAACAACATGCCCTGATATGTCTCTGCGCAAAGCTGCCTCAGGGTACTCAGGTGCCACATCCAATACAGGTACAATATTTTCAGCCATGGCGCCATTTGCAGTTAAAGCCGAAGTGCTTAATAGTAATATTAATCCTAATTTTTTCATCATTCTTCTCCTTACAATTTTCTTTTGTCTTTCAATTTGTTATTTCACATTGCTTTTATAATATATTCGTGATCCTTAAATAACGCTAACAAATATATGTTGCATGCATTATGTATATACAATAGGTGCTTTGTCAAGAAATATTTATAAAAATGTCATAAAAATGTAATAAAAGTATGAATGTATTTTTTAGGGTGTAATAAATACGTAATATTTATTTACGAAAAATGTCATATAAAAGTAACTTAACTGACATCTCCTCCCGTTACTTTTGATCCCGTTTACCAACAATCACTTTATATCAGGAGATAAGAATGTCTTTTAAGAAAATAATCACCTTAAATGTGCTGGCTGCTTCACTTGTAGCCTGTGGCGGTGGCGATATTAATATCGCGCCATCAGTGACTTCCAACACTACTGGAGGTACAACTGGCGGGGGCGGTACGAGCTCAGTGTGTGCAGCTTATACGTCTGGGGGTACTACTTTCCAGGGCACGCTAAGTGGCAATAATTGCGAATATGACACCAGCTTTGTGGATGTTGACAATCCTCTAACAGTCGATGTGACATTTCAGGATTTACCTAATGATGGCGTGCATGTCTTTTCTGGTAGTTTAGTGGTAGGTGAAAACTTTAATACCGATGCTGATTTAACCGCAGCAGGAATTACACAAGGTGGTGATGGGCCTACTTTAGCAATAGGCGCCGGATCTACTTTGGCTTTTCAATCTAGTGATGACTTTATGGTGATTAATCGTGGTGCCCAGATTGTTGCTAACGGAACACCGGCAGCGCCGATTACTATCACTTCCCAAACTGATGCAGTGTTTGGCACTGTTGGCCCTGAAGATGTTCAGCAATGGGGCGGTTTGGTAATCAATGGTTTTGGTGTAACCAACAAATGTGCATATACCGGTACACGAGGTGTTGATTTAGCGCCAGCAAGTGAGTGTCATGTAGTTGCAGAAGGACAAGCTTCAGCAGGTGAGACCAATTATGGCGGTAATAACGATGCTGACAGTTCTGGCACTATGCGCTATGTCATTGTTAAACATACTGGCGCCGAGGTTGCTCCGGGCAATGAGTTAAATGGCATCGCTTTTAATGCAGTGGGTTCAGGTACGACTGTTGAATTCCTTGAAGTTTATAGCGTTTATGATGATGGCATTGAGTTTTTTGGCGGTGCAGTTGATATCGATAACTATGTTGCGGTTTATGTCAACGATGATTCAATCGATATAGATGAAGGCTATCGTGGAACCATTACTAATGCCTTGGTTATTCAGTCTGAAACTGATGGCAATCGTTGTGTTGAATCTGATGGTATTGGCAGTTATACAGATGTCTCAGCTACTGCTGGCGCTGTAGCCGATCTTATTGCTCGTGATTTAAATTCAGAAGCGACCATTCTAAATATGACCTGTATTGTTTCTGCCAATGAAATTGGCACACATGATCCGGGTGCCGGCTTGAGGATTCGTGAAGCTCACATTCCTATTATCAGAAACTCAATCGTGACAACGGCTTATAGTGGTGACGAAAAACTGGGTGATGATGATTTCAACTGGTGTGTAAGAATTGATAATGAAGGTGGCCCTGCTGCTTTGGCTGGAGACCTTGAAATTACGAATACAGTGTTTGCTTGTCAGGATCTGATTGATGGCGATCTTGGTGGTGGTTCATCAACATTAACTTGGCTCGATACAGTCGCTTTTGATAACGCAACTTACCAAAGTGCTGAAGCGGGTGAAGATCCAACTGCCACTTCTAACCCTGCATTGATCATTCTGGATGGTTTTTATTCAGTACTTCCTGCAGGAATGACTATTACTGGAGAAACTGTCCCTACTCCATCTGGTGGTGAGACATTCGTTGGCGCAGTTTTAGCAACTGATGATTGGACAGCCGGATGGACTTACGGTCTTCACCCTGGTAGCAGAGCACAAGCTTTGTGGTTCGAATAACAGAGCCTAAACCTGAGATATTTAGTGAATGTTCAGGGTGCTCTTGGTTCTATTAAGAGCGCCCTTTTCTTCTAAGTTTATAGCAAACAGTTAAAAGGTTTCGCAATGGCAATGAAAAGAAAATTATTGAGCTTAACAGTCTCTGCTATCATGCTGAATTCTGTTCTAAGTCATCAATTGCAGGCTCAGGAGGCGCAGGTTGCTCCGACTACAATTGAGGAAATAGTAGTGCAGGGAAGGCTGCAAACTTCTGCTGATGAAATTGTAATGGAGCGAGAACAGAGTGCCGTTGTTGCAGATTTTATCGATACAACTGCAATTACTCGTATAGGTGACTCTAATGTTGCAACGGCTTTACGCCGAGTACCAGGTGTTACCTTAATTGATGATAAATATGTATTTGTCCGTGGACTTGGAGAGCGTTACTCAAACTCTTTGCTTAACGGTGCACAAATTCCATCTCCTGACCTGACCAGAAATGTTATTCCTCTGGATATTTTTCCTACTCAGATTGTACGGTCAATTGCTGTACAAAAAGGGTATGCAGCAGATATGCCGGCCTCATTCAGTGGTGGCTTAATTGATATACGAACCACGAGCATACCGGACGGTTTGGCATACTCATTCAATATCGGTACCCTTTATAACACTGAATCGAGCGGCAATGGTCTTGGCTATAATGGTGGCGGTGATGACTGGCTTGGAAAGGATGATGGGACTCGTGGTCTTTCGCCAACTTTAGAAAATGCCTTGAACCTATATAGTGGTTCACTATCCCCCTCCAATATCTTGTCAGTCATTAATTCAAATGAACCGGCTTCAGCCTTTACCCCTTTTTCAGGTGCTCAGGCTGTAAACCGAGAACTTGCTTTACTCATTAATCGCAATGTCGATGTGACTGAAAAATCACAAGATCCAAATGTAAATTTTGATGCCAATATAGGAAATAACTTTTTCTTCGACAATGGTCTGGAATTGGGTTTTTTGGCAGCAGGTGCCTACGGGAGAAACACATTAAGCCGAGAAAGAGTCGATAGAACTGTTGGCGAACCCTTTAATCAGTTTAGTGAAACGGATGAAACGACCCAGAATGTTAATGTGACCGGAAATCTGAACTTGGGATTAGCCTGGTATGATGAACACACAATAGAAACCACGTCTCTGCTTTTACGTAATACTGATGATGATGCCTTTATTCGAGATTTTTATACCTCAAGTCGAGACTTTGATAATGGTGGCGGATTCAGGAGTTATGGTACTCGCTACGAAGAACGAGAATTAATCGTTAATCAGATTCGAGGGTCTCATCGCTTAGGTGAAACAACTCGAGACTTATTAAATTTTCAGGGTCTTAGATGGTTATCAGACCTGCAAATTGACTGGTATTTTTCTGATTCGACAGCGGACACCAGTATTCCTAATGAATCCAGACTGACTTATCTGACAGCTGTAGATGCTGCTGGAAACCTTTTGTCGCAGAGCCTAAGACCTGGAACTAATACGGCAAACTTCCGTTTTACTGATCTTGAGGATCAGGTGGAAAGTTCAGGTATCAGCGCAAAGTTACCAATTTATTTGGATAATTCTGTACTAGAGTTAAGTGGCGGCTATGAATATACACGCAAGGTTCGTGACTACCGCCAACTTGAATTTGCGATGGGAACTCCTGATGCCACTATTGCAGCAGGCCTGGACGGACTAACATCAGAGGTCTTATCTAATAGTAATATCCAGGATAGCGCCAATGGTTTTATCTTCGACGTGGTAGGCAGTAATGGTGAAAGCTATCTGGCAGTTGTTGATAATTCTGCAGCCTATGGTCAGGCAGATTACAACTGGAATGAAACCTGGCGTGTGACTGCCGGTTTACGCTGGGAAGATTATAAGCAGCTTGGTATTCCATGGGACCCTTTGGAGTATGAGGGCTGTCAAATTAGTTGTGATGCCACAGTGATTCGTGACTCCTTATTCGCTGACGATGATTACTATCCTGCATTGTCTGTTACCTATATGCGTCCTTATTTCTGGGCCGAAACTTTCCAGTTCCGTCTTGGTTACAGTGAGACATTAGTACGCCCGGATTTGCGCGAAATAACGCCTTCAAGTTATTTAGATCCAATTACGGGCGCTATTGTTAGCGGTAATGCCAATGTCATACCCGCTACTGTGAAAAACTATGATGCACGTGCCGAATGGTTCTTTGACAATGGTGATAACTTTACAGTTTCGCTGTTCTATAAGGACTTATCAAATCCAATCGATTTTTTTGAGGCAGCAGCTTTTGAAGAAGCAGTAGCGACTGAGATTCAGAATGCACAAAGTGCAGAAGTGACAGGTCTTGAAATTGAATTTACCAAGGATTTATGGGATGTGGCTGATGTTTTTCAGGGCTTCTTTCTACAAGGTAATTTAACCTTCCTTGATTCAGAGTTAGTGGCAGGCCCTGGTGCGGATGCGCCGACTAATCCTGTTCGTGAATTGGCAGGTGCTTCTGATGCGATGAATCTACAATTGGGCTGGGATTCTGACAATGGAAGACATTCCGCGAGCCTGGTCTATAACGTTAATGGTGAACGACTATTCTACGCTGGCCGAAATGGTGCACCGGATGCTTTTGAGCAGCCATTTAATTCCATGGATATAAGCTATTTCTTTTATCCTACTGATAACTGGATTTTGCGTTTTAGAGCTCAAAACATCTTGAATGAAGAAGTAACCGTGGAAAGACAAGGAGTAGAGGTGTTTAATCAGAAAGTTGGTTCTACCCTTAGAGTGGATTTACGATGGCGTTATTAAGCTCTAGTTAGTTAGCGCCAAAATATAAAGACCCCGCAATTGCGGGGTCTTTGTTTATTTCCTTTGCCTAAACCCTAGCTTAACAGGCTAGGTATTGTGCTAATTAGAACCATTGATGTTTCTCTGGTTAGCAGTAAACTGTAACTCAATAACCCATAGGCAAGATAAAGCGTTATATAATCCCCTGATGCATAATAGTCCCAAATCTTTGACTCTGCTGCCTTATGAGTTTGCCCGTGTAAATCGCGTGTTGCTTAGACCGGATTCGGCAGAGCTTATACACACTCAGACCCCTGAAAACTGGGTTCTTTCAGAATGTGTGCGTTGCAACGATGCTAATTTATCACTGAAAGAAGTTGATAATGAGGAGTTTGATCAACTTTTAGCGAGCCTTTATCAAAATCAACAATCATCCTCAGAAACCGTAATGGCTGGAATTAAGGATTTTGTTGATCTGGAAGAGGCTGCAGCTGCACTTGAAGATTCTGCTGATTTGCTCGATTCAGAAAATGATGCTCCGATTATACGCCTTCTTAATTCGATATTAGCGGAGGCACTGAAAGAAGAAGCCTCAGATATTCATATTGAGCCCTATGAAAAGCAAGCTGTTGTCAGATTTCGACTGGATGGTGTTCTACGAACAGTGTTGAGCCCTTCAGTACAAATAGCGCCATTGCTGATCTCTCGTATTAAAGTGATGTCGCGTCTGGATATTGCCGAAAAACGATTGCCCCAGGATGGTCGTATGGCCGTTAAGCTTGGAGGAAGAAGTATTGATTTGCGTATTTCTACTATGCCTTCAAGCTACGGTGAGCGTGTGGTAATGCGCTTGCTGGATAAAGACGCAGGCAAGATGCAAACCGATGATCTGGGTATGCCAGCTGAGATTAAAGCCAGATTAGAAGAGCTTATTCATCGTCCACATGGAATTATTTTGGTTACAGGTCCCACCGGTTCAGGAAAGACGACAACACTTTATGCAGCACTCCAGCAGATGAATCGCGAGGAGAGAAACATCATGACGGTCGAAGATCCAGTTGAATATGATTTACCCGGAATCAGTCAAACCCAGATAAATATGCGAGCCGGTATGACTTTTGCCAAAGGGTTGCGAGCCATTTTAAGGCAAGATCCCGATGTTATTTTGATTGGTGAGATTCGTGATGGTGAGACAGCAGAAATAGCGACTCAAGCCAGTTTAACGGGGCATCTCGTGTTATCAACTTTGCATACCAATACGGCTTCTGGAGCAATCATGCGTTTGCAGGATATAGGTGTTGATAGCTTTTTATTGGCTTCAACAATAAGAGGAATTGTTGCACAGCGCCTGGTACGAAAGCTCTGTGAACATTGCCGACAAGAAAATCATGCTGATGAGTTTCAAAGCAAGTTGCTTGGAGTGAATGAAGGCTCTCGCCTTTTTACAGCGGTTGGTTGTGAGCATTGTAATAATACTGGTTTTCATGGTCGTCAGGCCTTATTTGAGTTGGTCATTATTGACTCAGAATTACAGACTTTGATACATGAAGATGCCGGTGAACTTGCTTTGGAAGAGGCTGTTCGTAAAAAAACACCAAGTATCAGGGAGGCTGGTTTTGAGCAAGTCAGGCTTGGGACAACGACTATTGAAGAAGTGTTGAGAGTAACCTCTCTTTAGGAATTGTTATGCCAGCATTTGATTACTCAGCATATAACACGCTCGGCAAGCAGGTAAGCGGCATAATTGAAGCTGACTCAGATCGACAAGCCAGACGTTTACTGAAAGACCGAAAGTTACTGCCACTGGATATTAGTGAAATCAGCTTGTCAGATAAAAATCTGGGCAATAGTGTTCGTCAGAAGAATAACAGGCTGGGTACTTTTGATTTATCTTTATTGTTACGACAACTGGCAATTCTAATTCAGTCGGGTCTACCGATTGAAGAAGCCATGAAAATGACAATAGAACAAGCAGAAACAGTTAAGCAATCAAGGATTATGCAGAGCTGGCGCAGTGAAATTGTTGAAGGCAGAAGTTTTTCTGAAGCCTTAAAACGTTGTCCATATAAGATTCCGGAGAGTGTCATTGCGGGTGTTGGCGTTGGTGAAGAAAGTGGACATTTACATGAAATCCTCTTGCGCATGGCTGATGAAATTGAAACCAATATGGAAAACCGTAAGACCGTGTCACGTGCCTTGATTTATCCAATGACTTTAATTGCTACATCCATAGTAGTAGTAACAATTATGATGTTGTGGGTGGTTCCAAAAATTACAGTGGTCTTTGCCTCATCCAACAGAGAATTGCCATTTATTACCAAGGTCATTATTGGACTAAGTGATTTTACGCAGAATTATGGATTGTTTATTTTTCTTTTAATCATCGCGGCTTTTATATTTGCAAAACAGGCTTTGAAAAATCCACAAAGAAAAACACGATGGCATGCTTTTTTATTGGATCTGCCAGGTATTGGTTCATGGCTACGAATGTCCAATATTGCGGATTGGTCACGTAGTTTGGGGATATTATTAAATAGCGGAGTACCAGCCTTATCCGCTTTAAAAATCTCTTCTTCTACGATGAGTAATTTGTATCTGCAAAAAAAAATGGAAGCCGTAACTGAAAGTATGCGCCAGGGAAGCAGTTTGCAAAAAGCGCTCACAGAAAATGAGTTGGGCAGTGGTTTTTTAAATCATATGGTAGGCAGTGGAGAAGCATCTAGCCAGCTTGACCAAATGTTATTGAGAGTTGCTGATTATTATTCTTTACGTTTAAAAAATGCTGTAGAAGTCTTTTTGAAAATATTTAATCCCATTTTAATTGTAATTATGGGAATGATCATTCTATCGATTGTTGCAGCCGTTATGCTGCCGATCATGGATATGAATAATATGATTTAGTTGGAGGCAATAATGAGAAACATACAGATAAAACAAAAAGGGTTTACGCTGATTGAGATAATGGTAGTAGTTGCTGTTATTGCTTTGTTAGGAGCGATGATTGGGCCGACCCTGTTTAATAAAGTACAACAAGCCGAAGAGACCAGGGTGGCTCAGGATATTCGAGCCATAGAAAGCGCGCTTAAATTTTATCGACTGGATAATTATCGATATCCGACTCAAGGCCAAGGTCTTGATGCTTTAGTCAGTGCACCCTCTGGTGCAGAAGATAGATGGAATGGACCTTATCTGGATACCATGCCGATAGACCCATGGGGCCAAGCTTATCGATATAGATATCCAAGCACTCATGAAAGAGATTTTGATGTATTCACACTGGGTGCGGATCAACAAGAAAATGGTGAAGGCGCCGACCAAGATTGGGGTAATTGGAATATTCAGTAGGAATATAAAACGTGCTTTTTAAAACAAAACAAAATGGATTTACCCTAATCGAAATAATGGTGGTGGTATTTATTATTGCCATCATGGCAGGGTTAAGTTTTTTTGCTTTAAATCAAGCGAGTGATCGACGTTATTCCAGCCAGGCAGAAGATTTTTTGGTGTGGCTGGAAGAGCTTTCTGATCTTGCCATGCTGGAAGGTACTGCTTATGGCATTTCTCCTGTTGAGGCTGGATTCCAGGCTACAGTTTTTTATAATTATGCTTGGTATCGGGTTAGTCAGCCGGAAGCATTTTATTTTAACGATGATGTCAGTCTGTCTTTGATTGAAAGCAATCAAACTGAAGCCAGGATGCTTAATCGTAAGACTAATGGTAGTAATGACAGTGAAACTTTATTACCAGATATCATCATGCTGCCTGATGGTTATATTGAACCGGATAATGATTTAAGTTTGGTGTTTGAAAACTTTTCTCCCGTATTTATTTATCACCTTGAAGATGATGGGATAAATCTTGTCACTGAGCGTAGCCTTTAATGCAAAAAAACTATAAGAGTCAAGGCTTCACGCTAATAGAAGTCGTTATTGCTTTAACAATTTTATCCTGGGTTTTAGGAAGTGTGCTTTTTTTGGTTTCTCAATATGCTGATGAGCGTCTAATGATGAGAGAACGGTTTTACTCTAATCAGGTTGCATGGAACCAGTTGCTGGATAATTATCAAAAAACCCAAGGTTGGATATCTGTGACTGAAAGCAGCAATGTTGAACTTAATGGCAGTGAAGAACAGGGCGGACAAAATTGGGAGTGGCAAATGCAAATCGCTCCTGCTATGGGCAAAGACTTATTCAGGTATCAAAGCCGTGCTAAATCGACTGTCGGAAATGATACAGAAAATGGTTTAGTAAGCAGTCTTACCATGTATATTTTAAATGCGCCAACTGGGCAAAGTGGAGCCGCGGTTTCAAGTGGTGAGAGCCCATGAAGAGTCATAATGCACAGGGATTTACTTTATTAGAGACAGTGGTTTCATTGTTTCTCCTGGCGGTAATGTCAGTCATGGCTTATCAGGCCATAGAAGCTGTACTCGATACTAATCAACGCAGCCGGGAAGCGTTGGCTGAAGAGCAGCAATTACAGCTAACCTGGCAAATTATATCGAATGATCTGCTGCATCTGCGGGCAAGACATTATGCAGATGGCTTTGGTGGAATTGAAGCTGCTTACCAGACAAGTAATAGTGATATTTTACTGAGCTTTACGAGAGGTGGCGGGGCCTTGCTGGAATCAAATCCAACGGGATTGACCAGAGTGCAATACAGCCTCGATGATGAAGGTCGCTTGCTTCGAACAGTCTGGCCGATATTTGTTTCTCTGAGAGATTCGGATGGCCAGCAACGTGTATTACTGGAAAAGGTGAATAATATTAATTTCAATAATTTGACGGCATTAGGTTATTACTCGCTGGATTGGCCTGCGATTGATGTTGAATTTGAAGAAAATATTTTGAGTCTGCCTCTTATGGTTGAGGTAAGTATCATGCTGGAGGACGGTACTGTCAGTAGCCGCCTTTTCCCGGGGATACAAAATAATGGCTAAGCTATACAAGCAAAAACAAGGTGGCGTTGCTTTACTGGCAGCGATAATTTTTATGCTGGCTATTGTTTTGACTATGGGAAATATTTTTTATTCTCATCAACTTGATGTCGCCAGATTGACCAAAAGCCTTCATGGAGATCAAGCACTTTTACTTGCCTTGAGTGCTGAGAGCTGGGCAAAACAGTTATTGTCTTCAGGTCAGGACGATAGGGATGTAGATAATCTGGAAGAAAACTGGGCGCTTGCTGTACCGGTTTTACCGGTTGAAGGCGGCTTTCTGAGAGGCTGTCTGCAAGATTTGCAAGCCAGGGTAAATATAAGTTCTTTTGCTTCTTATGATGGCGAAAAGCTCGAGGCTGAAATACAAAATGAAGCGAATGGACTGGTTAGAGTTTGGTTAGCATTGTTGCGAGCCAGTAAATTGCCGTTTAATGAAGCATCTGTCGCAACAATTATTGATTGGGTGGATACTGATAATGACCCTGTCAGTGAATGGGGAGCTGAGCAACAAAATTATGAATCTAATCGGGAGTTGGTAATGGTCGCTAACTCTGCTTTAAGCGATGTTAACGAATTAGCTGTTATGCGTGGTTATGGTCCAGCTTCTGTTGGTTTACTGAAGCCATGGATATCAGCATTACCCAGAGCAACCAGCATCAATATTAATACCGCGCCAGAACAGATTTTATTGGCAATGGGAGGGGAGTTTCCTCGGGCCTTTGCAGATTATGTTTTAAGACAGAGACCTTTCTATCGTCTTGATGATTTATATGATGGTTTAAGTACTGTACTGGATATGGACAGGCAGGAAGTTCTTGAGCTTTGGCCTAGGGAGTTTGTGGGGATCACTACAGACTATTTCCAGCTGCAATTAGAAGTTATCCTTGGCGATTCGCAATTAAGAGTTGATAGCATTTTAGGGCGTTATGATCGGAATGAACCAGTAGTGATAGCCAGAACAATAACAATGGTGCCAGCTATTCTTGAACGTCTTGATGGAAATCAGGACAACGCTGCTGCAGTGAACTCTGGTTTTTGTGAAAACCTGGAATCCAGTTAATGAATAGTCATATTAATGATATAGCTAGATTTCCAGATGGCTTACTCAAGGCGAATGAGCCTTGTATTTGGGTACCAGCAAATCTGCTGGTGGTACATCAGGTCGACGTACCAAAGGCCCCCAGAAGGAAGTGGCCGGACTTGCTGCCCTGGATACTTGAAGAGAAGTTATTACAAGCTCCTGAAGATCTGCATTTTACAATTGCAGGTAAAAATGGTGACACCTTGCATGTTTTGGTTGCGGCTAAAGCTCAAATACAGGATTGGAAAAATACTGTAGAAGAGCGAGGCTTGCTTAACTATAAACTTGTTCCAGATTTTTTAGCCTTGCCCTGGTCTTCCGGCTTGTTAAGTATTGGCCAAAATTCAGGAAATATTCTTGTTCGCTATGGCGAGTTTGAAGGCTTTTCAGCGCCGCCAAGTTTGGCATGGCGCATGATAACCGAGTTATTAAAAAAATCAGAAGACTCAAAAGGTAAGTCTGCACACGGCTTATTGAAATTGTCATTGAACATGTCAGAGTCTGAACTGCCTGAGCAATTTCGAAATAATAACGAATACATCATTGAATCACAGCATGAAAGTATTGACTGGCAGGTAAACAATTTTCCTGAAAATGCCAACTTGCTTAGTGGCGCGTTTGCTCTTGCGCTAAGCTCTAACCAATTAATGCCATGGTTGAAAACAGCCGCACTGTTTGTACTCGCGCTGGTCCTAGGTTTTACCTATCTGCATGTTGACAATAGTCGTTTGGAAGATGAAATTGCTTTATTAGGCGAGGAAAATCGTTCTGCTTTTTATAGTTTATTTCCAGGGTTAACTATACGCTCTGGTGATATCAGGACAACCCTTGAGAATTATATTTCAAACCGTTTCAAGCAGCGTGAAAGTTTGCAAAGTGAGGCGATGTCAGCTCTTACTATACTGGATAATGCGCTATCCGCTTGTAACTGTGACCTGCAAAGCCTCAATGTAAGAGATGATAAGCTTGAATTAATCCTGCCTCGATCAGTTGAAAATACTGTCGAACAGTGGAATTTTGAGCAGTATGAAAAACAGCTTAGTACGGATGCTGATACCTTAAACCTAACTCTCACCAAGAGGTATGAGCAATGATTAGTAAGCAAGTTCAGTTTTGGCAAAATCTACAAGCTAGCGAAAGAAAGACGATCATAGTCGGTGTTTTATTGGTTTTAGTAACGGCCTGCTATCTATTGTTTGATAGTGTATGGGAAGATCGTTCTGCATTACTTGAAAATAAATCCTTACTGTTAGATGAAAGGGTTTGGATGCAAGAGCAAGCTGCACTTTCTGCACAGTTAAATAATAGTTGTGTCGATAATCAAATTCTCACATTAGCTAATACTGATTTGCTCGAATTACTAGCCAGCAGGAATCAGTTAATGTTGGATAATTTCAGAGAGACTGCCGTAAGTGGTGGGGCTACATATTCTCTAAGTGTAGAAAGTATAGATGGGAATAGTATATTGAGGTTTATTCACCAAAGTGCCTGTCAGGGTTTTTCTTTAGCCAACTTGCAGATTAATAAATCTGATTCAGAAAGCTATTATTTGGGTCAGATGGAGTTCAGCCATGAAGGGTAATACTCTACGTTTAGGTATCAATATTATTCTCTCGCTGAGCTGCTTGGCTTTGCTCGCTTTAATACTGAGCCAATATTTTTTTACGCAATCGGGAAATAACCCAGCCTGGCTTCAGTTAGTGCAGTCATCAGACTCTACAAGTCAAAATTTTAACTGGCGCTGGTTTGGTTCTGCCGCAATGCTTGCTGGACAAGATGCCATTTCTCAGATTGAAGCCGAACAAGAACTGGCAGAGGCAAGCATTAACGCAGTATTGCTGGGCGTAGTGAGGACGCAGGGTCTTGCTGCAGCCACCATCAGTGTTAACGGCCAACAAGAAAAAGTGTTTACTATTGGTGATGAACTTCGGCCAGGCGTGGAACTGTTACGTGTCAGTACTTCTCGAGTCGTTTTAAATGAACGCGGAAGAGAAGTGCAACTTTCAATGCCTAAACCAGAAGATATGTTGATACAAGTTCGCGCCCAAAGGGCTAATCAACAAAGTGGTGCTGGAAGTAGTACAGCACTTTTGGATAATGGTTTTTCTTTGGCTAATATGTTCGATGCCTTGCCTGTGCAGTTGGAAAATTCTGCAACAGGGATTCAATTAGGCAGGATCTCGGAAGAAATGTTATCCCTAAGTGACTTGCAGGATGGCGATGTCGTCATGCAAGTTGGAGGATCTTCGATCGATGAGTTAATGGCAAATCCAAGCCAATGGATGAGTTATACCACGGAGACCACTTTGCCGGTGACAGTCATGAGAAATGGACAGGAAACAACCTTGTATGTAAATGCTTTTAGTTTATCTGCAAGAATTTTACCGAATTTAACCAGTGAATTAATGCAATAATCAATGCGATAGTTGGTGCAAAAAATGAAACAATTCTTCTTCAAAAAGTTAGTGGTGCTTATGTTCTTGGGGCTTACCGCCTTGTCAGCAGCACAAGAGCAAGCCAGCATTAATTTTCGTGATGCTGATATAAATACCCTAATTGAAAGTGTTGCAGAAATTACTGGCAGATCATTTGTTGTCGATCCAAGAGTGCGTGGAACAGTCACTATTATTGCACCAAATACTATTGATGCCGATATGCTCTATCAGGCCTTTTTATCGGCTCTGCAAGTACAGGGTTTTCAGGCTGTAGAAGATGGCGCAATTGTTAGAATCGTACCATTTAATCAGGCTTTTGGTGTGATGGGGGGAGGAGACAATGAAATTGAAACCAGGCTTATTAAGGTTGAATACGTCGATGCCCAAGGGCTTGCTCCAGTGATACGACAAGTGATTAGCACTAATGCAAGAATTCAGGCTTTTGCCGAAAGCAATTATTTGGTGGTTTCCGATATTCGTTCCAATGTTGAAGAAGTCGTGCGGATGATTGCTGAAATGGATCAACCCTCCGAAGCTGAAATTGAGGTCATCAATTTAGAGAATATTTCTGCAGGAGAGGCTGTTTATATTGTGGAGCAGTTACAACAGATTCAGGAACAAGGTTTATCGATTGTTGAGGACACTTTAAATAATCGTGTGATCATTTCTGGACCTGCTACTTTGCGAGCCACTTTTAGAAATATGTTGAGAACGCTGGATATTCCCAATGAGCGTGAATCTGGCGTAGCGGTTATTAACCTGAGTTATGCCAAAGCGCTGAGTCTAAAACCGATTCTGGATAGCATGATGCAATCAGAAACCTTTCTGATGGCAGCTGGTGAAAGTGACGGAGGAGAAGCAGGTAATAACCAGGGCAGTTATCGTGTGGAAGTCGATGAGTCTAATAATGCTCTAGTCGTCGCGGCCTCGCCTAGTGTACTTCGCGAAATTCGAGCGGTGATTTCACAGCTGGATATCCGTAAACCTCAAGTGCTGATAGAAGCCGTGATAGCTGAAATTTCACAGGATCAGGCAGCAAGACTAAGTGCTCAACTGGTTTATGCAGATCAACAAGCCGGCGGTTATTTGACACAGTTTGATAACCTTTTGGCAACCATCATTGGTGTAGGCAGTGGCGAACTGTCATCTACCTCGGATGCTGCTACCGCTGCTCTGGCAAATGTTCAGGGGGCTGTAATTGGTGGTGGTGATTTTGATTCAGCAGATGGCAGTGGTTTTGGCTTATTAATACAGGCATTAGAGTCAGATGCTAATACAAGAGTATTATCACAGCCTTCAATTGTTACTCTTGATAATGAAGAAGGTTATATCGCTGTTGGTACAGAAGTGCCGTTTATTACCGGTAGTTTTACGCAATCCAATAATAACGCTAACAATCCTTTTCAGACGATTGATCGGGAAACGGTCGGTATTGAATTAACAGTAACACCACAGGTCAGCGAAGGCACATTGGTGCGCCTCACGATTCAACAAAAGTCATCCAGTTTATTAGCAACACCTGCTCAGTTGGGAACAGCCGATGTTGTTACAGCAGAGCGGGAGATTACGACGAATGTGCTGGTAGAAGATGGCGAGTTTCTTGTACTGGGAGGCTTGATGGATGATCAATATGACAACACAGAAACACGAGTTCCCTTCCTGGGTAGCATGCCCTTGCTGGGTCCCTTATTTCGTTCTACCAATAACGGCGATGATCAAGGAGTCCTGATGGTATTTATTCGACCGACAATCATACGTGATAGTCAAAGCGCCAGCGACTTATCCGAAGATCGCTTCAACTATTTAATCAGTCGTGATTTGGAGGTTGGAGAAGGCGAGAGCAATCAGTTCTCAGAAAGTATTGAAGAAATAAGAACTCAAGACTGACACCATTATTATTAGCAAAAAAAAACGCCACTCAATGAGTGGCGTTTTAGTTTTCGATCTAGAGTAAAAGTTTAGTTGTTAACAAACTCAGGATAGGCTTCTACACCACACTCTGATAAATCAACACCTTCCGCTTCTTCCTCTTCAGTGACTCGAATACCCATAATCATTTTGATTACTAACCAGACAATGAAGCTGGTTACGAATACCCAGATAAAGATGGTAAGTAATCCAACAATTTGACCAGAAACGCTAGCGCCACCAGTTACACAAACTGCCATTACACCAAAGATACCTACGACACCGTGCACGGATAATGCACCGACAGGATCATCAATTTTCAGTTTATCAAAAGTGATAATGCTGAATACAACAATGATACCGCCGATCAGACCAACGATAGTTGAAGCCAGTGGACCAGGTGAAGCAGGGTCAGCAGTAATTGCTACCAGGCCAGCTAGAGCACCGTTAAGTATCATGGTTAAATCAGCTTTACCAAACAAGATGCGTGATACGATCAATGCGCCTATCAAACCACCAGCAGCCGCTGCATTAGTGTTAAGGAAGACGTTAGCTACTTCGTTTGCTACACCGATACCACCCAATTTAAGAGTTGAACCGCCGTTGAAACCGAACCAGCCCATCCATAGGATGAAAGTACCCAAGGTAGCTAAAGGCATATTGGCACCTGGTATTGGTTTAACTGAACCATCCGCAGCATATTTACCTTTACGTGGACCAAGCAGAAGAACACCAGCCAGTGCTGCAGCAGCACCTGCTAAATGAACAATTCCAGATCCAGCATAATCGCTGTAATTTAGTTCAAACATACCAAATACAGAAGCGCCACCCCATGTCCAGCTACCTTCCATTGGATAGATGATACCGGTCATGACAATTGCAAATAAAAGGAATGCCCAAAGCTTCATACGTTCTGCAACTGCACCAGATACAATAGACATTGCTGTTGCAACGAATACAACCTGGAAGAAGAAATCAGAAGCACCGGAATAGTCACTCATGTCACCGAAGCCAGCTTCAGTAGATGAAGCAAGTACTGCAGCAACAGCAGCGTCATCCATCTCAGCAACTGTAGTGATACCACTCAGGAAAACTCCGCCATCGTACATAATTGCATAACCGCAGATCATGTACATAGTACAAGCCACGGCAAACAGAGATACGTTTTTAGCAAGAATTTCTGTGGTGTTTTTAGAACGAACCAAACCGGCTTCCAGCATAGCGAAACCAGCGGCCATCCACATAACTAACGCTCCAGTCACCAGGAAATAAAAAGTATCCATGGCGTACTGTAGTTCAAAAATATAATTTAGATTGCTTTCCATACTAAGCCCTCCTAAAAGCTTGGTATAACTTTGAGTTCAAATAGATCAATTAAATGGCTTCGTCGCCGGATTCACCGGTTCGAATACGGATGGCTTCGGTAATATCAGAGATGAATATTTTGCCATCTCCAATCTTGCCGGTATTAGCCGCTTTTGTGATGGTTTCAATGGTTTGATCCAGTGAAGCGTCAGTGACCGCAACCTCAATTTTTAATTTAGGTAGAAAGTCCACAACATACTCTGCACCACGATAAAGCTCAGTGTGCCCTTTTTGACGACCAAAGCCTTTAACTTCAGTGACCGTGATCCCCTGAACTCCTATTTCCGATAGTGCTTCCCTGACGTCATCAAGCTTGAATGGCTTGATAATCGCATTAATCATTTTCATTAGATTCTCCTGCATTTAGTTTTAGCAGCTATTTCTACATTGATTGATAGTCGGGCTGCTGAGAAACAAGGTTTTTATAATTAGCTCCTTAAAGCCGCATGAATCAGATTGCAATCGCTATGCCAACATTTAAATAGTTATATAAAACAGCTGCTTATGAAAATTATAGGGCTTAAGCACTAAGATGATGTATACTTTTGCACAGCTTTGGTGCGTTTTAAGCGGAAATGCTCTTTAAAGATTATTTTCTTTAGGTTCCAGGCTTGTGGCTTGAAGAAAACTACTTTTTCTTAGCTCCTAGGGGTAGTGCAGAAGCCAAAGCACTGGTTTTTAGATTAGTCTTTAATTTATGCTCTTATTCCAGCATTCAAGCAGGCAAAGTTGAATTGTGACGAGGGTGTGGATTAAATAAACGATAAAAATATCTATTAAATAAAGTGTATCAATTTAAATAATATAATTTCTATTAATAAAAAAATTATAAGAAGTATCTAAAGGAGAAAAAAATGAGAAAAATCTTGAATCCAGGTTTGTTACTACTTGGCCTCGTGTTATTGCCAGCGACCAGTTTTGCTCAGGAGCTTGATAGTGCTGATACTGCCTGGATCATGACTTCAACGGCTTTGGTTTTGTTTATGACAATTCCCGGTTTGTCGTTGTTTTATGGCGGCCTTGTCCGCGTGAGGAACGTACTTTCTGTGCTGATGCAATGTTTTGCAATTACCTGTGTCGCATCTATTGTCTGGTTAGTTTGTGGTTATAGCTTAGCCTTTGGGGAAGGGAACGCTTTTATAGGCGATTTTAGTAATTTTATGTTTGCAGGTATTCAAGAAGATACGGTTTCAGGGTCTATTCCTGAGTCTGTATTTGCCTTATTTCAAATGACTTTTGCCATTATTACACCAGCACTGATATTTGGTGGCTTTGCAGAAAGGGTGAGATTCGGTTCAGTCATGCTTTTTAGTATGTTGTGGCTACTGTTGGTTTATGTGCCGATTACTCACTGGGTATGGGGAGGGGGCTGGCTTGGCTCCATGGGCTTATTGGATTTTGCTGGTGGAACTGTTGTCCATATTACTGCCGGTGTTGCAGCCCTGGTCTGTGCGCTTACTGTTGGAACCAGAAGAGGTTTTGATAAAACGCCGATGCCTCCACATAATATGACTATGACTGTTACTGGAGCGGGGATGCTTTGGGTAGGCTGGTTTGGTTTTAATGGAGGTAGTGCGCTGGCGGCAAATGGCGATGCGGGTATGGCTATGCTGGTCACTCATATTTCTGCAGCCGCAGGCTCGATTTCCTGGATGCTGATGGAGAAAATTAAGTTTGGCAAGCCTTCAGTATTAGGGATTGTCACCGGGATGGTGGCAGGCCTTGGCACTATAACACCAGCTTCTGGTTTTGTTGGTCCTGGGGGAGCTCTGGTAATCGGCTTGTGTGCTGGTGTTGTTTGTTTCTTCGCGACTCAATATATAAAACAGGTATTAAAAATTGATGATTCCCTAGATGTATTTCCTGTACATGGTGTTGGGGGTATGCTGGGAACATTCTTTGCGGGAATTTTTGCTTCTGCTGGTTTGGGTGTGTTTAGTGGTCAGGGTTTTAACGAGGGAATGACAATGGGCTCTCAGGTTGGGGTGCAATTAATAGGTATTGTAAGCACCTTGGTTTATACGGCAGTATTAACCTACATCATAGTGAAAGTTGTCACTGCCTTGATTGGCTTCAGGGTTGATGAAGAAGATGAGACTTTAGGCCTCGATATCGCACTCCATGATGAAAAAGGGTATGATCTTTAAACCTAGATATTAAGCCTAGATTTCAAAAAATATTGTCGCCGTTTATTGTTTTAAACTGAGCAACAATCTAATTTGGGAAGCTTCGGCTTCCCAATTTTTTTCTACTTTTTTTCTATAAAGAAATTATGCACTTTGAATTACTCAAACTTCTTGCTGATGGAAAGTTTCACTCTGGTGAAACACTTGCAAATACGCTCCAGGTAAGTCGAACGTCTATTTGGAAAATGATTCCAAGGATACAGGAGTTAGGTCTTGAACTTCATTCGGTTAAGGGTAAGGGCTATAAATTAACTGAACCGCTAAACTTGCTTGAACAAGAAAAGATATTGAAAAATATTCCCGCTGAACAACAAGTTAAAATTCAAGAGATTGAAATATTTCCAAGCCTAGATTCAACTTCTTCTTATACAATGCAGCGTGCACAGAGTGGAAGATTGGACTTAGCTGAAAACAAGATATTTGTTTGTTTGGCAGAGCAGCAAACGGCGGGCAAGGGTAGAAGAGGGAGACCTTGGGTCAGTCCTTTCGGGCACAATGTTTATCTTACTATTGCTCGAGCATTCAATGCCGGGCTCAGTGAGCTAGAAGGATTAAGTTTGCTTATTGCGCTAGCGCTTGCCAGAGTTCTGGGTAGAAACGAGATTCAGGGTTTTGGCATAAAATGGCCTAACGATATTCTTTGGCAGGGCAAAAAGTTGGCCGGTATCTTATTAGAAGTCACTGGAGATCCCACGGGTTTATCTAAAGTGCTAATTGGTTTAGGTTTGAATGTTAGTGCAACCCCACATTCTATGGCTGAAGTCGATCAACCATGGGTGGATATTAAAACCATTTTCGGTGAAGAGCCTGATCGAAATATACTGGTAGCAGAAATTTTGCTTGAAATTATCAAGATGATTGATGAGTTTGAAAAGAAAGGATTTGTTGCTTTTAAAGAAGAGTGGGATGAGTTTGACGCTCTTAAAGGACAGGAGGTTGAATTAAAAACCCATAACAATCAGTCTACAGGCATCTTGGGTAAAGTTATGGGGGTTAATGATCAAGGCGCATTATTACTGCAAACACATAAAGGGCTCGAAACCTTTCATGGCGGAGAATTATCGCCTAGACCAGTTCAAGGTGATCAAGTAAACAAGCGCAAGGGAATAAGCCGAAATGAAAGTGCTTGAAATAGATGCTGGGAATACTCGACTTAAATGGAGATTGTTGGAATATTCAGACCAGCAGGTAAAAAAAATAAAATCAGATTCTGTGCTCGCCCCTGGTCTTACAGGCGAGTTGCCGGAATCTTTTGAAACACAACTATCTGAGTTGAAACGGGTAAAAATAGAAAAAATAAGAGCATCAAATGTGCGAGGTGATATTTTTAAAAAATCACTATCGATTTTTTGTAAAAATAATTTTTCTCTAGATGTTGGCTATGCGTTTGTCAGCGCAGAGTGTGCAGGGATAAAAAACGCTTATCAAAACTTCCAAACACTTGGGGTGGATCGCTGGTTGGCCATGTTAGCGGCATATCGTTCTGCCAATTCATCGGTGTGTATTGTCGATTGTGGAAGCGCTATTACAGTAGATCTAATCGATGTTGATGGCCAGCATGAAGGGGGCTTTATCGTTCCAGGTTTGCAACTAATGCAACGTAGTTTGGGAGAGCACACTGCTAATTTAAAATATGATCCTCAATCAGCTATTAATATAGAACCTGGTAAAAATACAGCAGTTGCCATAAATCACGGCGTTTTAATGATGGCCTTAGGGATGCTGGAAAAGATTCAGCAGCATTGGGGTATAGATAGAAGTTGGTACCTGACAGGTGGAGACGCTGATATTTTGGCTTCTTTTATTAATTGGCAGTATAAAATAAACCCAGATCTGGTCATGGACGGTCTGGAAATTATTGCTGATGATAGTGGAGATGGCTTTAAATACTGATGAAAAATTTTGCGATTGGTTTATTACTGCTGAATCTGCTCTATTTATCATGGAACATGGGCTTTTTACCTGGCTCAGATAATGCCGACACAGTTGTTGTCAGAGAGCCCAGCCAACAGGCACCTCAAAGTTTGGTTTTGCTCAGTGAAATGACAAATGAGCAGCTGCTGGAAAACACTACGGCAGAACTTGAGTCAGTCGCTCCAGAAACTATGCTACTGGAAGAGACTCCCTCCCAAGCGCCTTTTAATGATGACATTATTGAATAAAATCTTGCCTGTCTTGCAATTGGTGATTTTGAAAATATCGCAAGCGCTAATGCCTTGGTTACTGAGCTTAGGAGCCAGGGTTTGCAAGCTCGAGTTGAACTACAGGAGCAAATTGACTCTGAGTATCGAGTATATATGCCGCCGTTTTCGTCTGATACAGCGTCAAGGCAGACATTAGCGAACTTGCTCGCTAATGGGATTGATAGCTTTCTTATAACGACTAGTGATCTCGCTCAAGGCATATCTTTAGGGGTGTTTTCCCAGCAAACCTCCGCATTTACCTTGCAAGAAGAGCTGGCCTCAGAAGGCTATGCCACTAATATTCAGGAAACAGTCCTCAGTAATACTGAGTTTTGGATAGTAATAAGGTCTGATACTGCCTCTGAGCTAGAGGCACTATGGCTTAGTTTGTTAAATACCCGAGCTTCCTTAAAACAATCAGAAAATCTCTGTCAAATGATTGCACCTGAAGCCTAATTCCCATAGAATGCCGCCTCTGTGTAAAAGAGAGCCAGAAAAAAGCTTGTCTGATGTTCTTTTTGGAGGGGTTCCCGAGTGGTCAAAGGGATCAGACTGTAAATCTGACGCGTAAGCTTCGGTGGTTCAAATCCACCCCCCTCCACCAGTCAGATCGAGGTTTTCTGGGTAATCCTACGGGGTTTAACCGTAAGATTGAAAAGCAGAAAACAGTGGACCAGAAAAGTAATTACTTAAAAAGTAAATTGTTTCTGGTCCTCTGTTTTTTGTGTGCGAGCCTGATTAAGGCACGACTAGGGTTGATTTTGCGGGTAGATTTAACGATCTATCGCAGATTTGGCGAGGGAATTAAAGCGGGTATAGTTCAATGGTAGAACTCCAGCCTTCCAAGCTGATCATGCGGGTTCGATTCCCGCTACCCGCTCCAGAGTCGAGTTTTAGGCTGTTTGGGTTGAGAGCCGAACAAAGTCGAAACAGGATGATGTGAGTAGATCTTTGGGAGAGCTCGCATAGCTCAGGTGGTAGAGCGCATCATTGGTAATGATGAGGTCCCCAGTTCGACTCTGGGTGTGAGCACCATCTCTTTTTGGCACAGAAAAAGAAAGCGTATTAAAAAGGTTTGTAAATAGTCATTAAATTAATAAGTTAGTTGGAGGCATCTTCGATGGCAAAGGAAAAGTTTGAAAGAAATAAACCCCACGTAAATGTGGGCACAATTGGTCACGTTGACCATGGTAAAACGACATTAACGGCAGCGTTGACACGTGTATGTGCTGAAGTCTGGGGTGGAACAGCAGTCGACTTTGCTGGTATTGATAATGCGCCTGAAGAAAGAGAGCGCGGAATCACTATCGCAACTTCTCATGTTGAGTATGATTCTCCTAATCGTCATTATGCTCACGTTGATTGCCCGGGCCATGCCGACTACGTCAAAAACATGATTACTGGTGCTGCACAGATGGATGGCGCCATTCTGGTTTGTTCTGCTGCTGATGGCCCTATGCCACAAACGCGTGAACATATCCTGTTATCACGTCAAGTGGGTGTACCTTATATCGTAGTCTTCATGAATAAAGCTGACATGGTTGATGATGAAGAGCTGCTTGAACTGGTTGAGATGGAAATTCGTGAATTACTAGACCAGTATGAATTCCCTGGTGATGACACTCCTATCATTATTGGTTCTGCCTTGAAAGCATTGGAAGGAGACACTTCTGATATTGGTATGCCAGCGGTTCAAAAATTGGTTGAAACTCTTGATGAGTACATTCCAGAACCAGAGCGTGATATTGAAAAACCATTCTTGATGCCGATTGAAGACGTGTTCTCTATTTCTGGTCGCGGTACCGTTGTGACTGGTCGTGTTGCTCGCGGACTTGTAAAAGTTGGTGAAGAAATTGAAATCGTTGGTATTAGGGATACTCAAACTACTGTTTGTACTGGTGTAGAGATGTTCCGTAAATTGCTTGACGAAGGTCGTGCCGGTGAAAACGTTGGTGTCCTTTTGCGTGGTACCAAGCGTGAAGAGGTTGAACGTGGTCAGGTACTTGCTAAGCCGGGTTCAATTACTCCGCATACCAAATTTGAAGGTGAGGTTTACGTTCTATCTAAAGATGAGGGTGGTCGTCATACTCCATTCTTTAAAGGATATCGTCCTCAGTTCTATTTCGAAACCACTGATGTAACTGGCGCTTGTGAGTTACCAGAAGGTGTAGAAATGGTAATGCCTGGAGATAATGTGAAGATGTCAGTCGAACTGATTGCCCCAATCGCGATGGAAGAAGGTCAGCGTTTCGCTGTTCGTGAAGGTGGTCGTACAGTTGGAGCTGGTGTTGTAGCTAAAATCATCGAATAAGAAGTTAAGAAGCTTTAAATTAAGCCGAGATCACTGCGTGTAGTCTTCTCGGCTTAATCGTCTTATGAAATAAGACGAAGGACGATGAAAAGAGTTGTATAGGCCAGTAGCTCAATTGGCAGAGCAGCGGTCTCCAAAACCGCAGGTTGGGGGTTCGATTCCCTCCTGGCCTGCCATTAACTAAAAGTTAAAGTTAGCAAAAATGAACGAAAAGGTTGGGAAAGCTGCAAAGCTTAAAAACCAGAGCAGTAAAGAAGGTAATTTAGACCTTGTGCTTTGGATAATTGTTCTGCTCCTGGTGGTAGCGGGGGTTTATGGCAATAGCTATTTTGCTGCTGAGTCCATGCTGTATCGGGTTATCGGTTTGCTGGTTTTGGCAGGAGCGGCTGGTTGGTTAGCAACACTTACCGTAAAAGGTAAGGCTTTCGTCACCTTGTGCTTGGAAGCTAAAACTGAAATTAGAAAAGTCGTGTGGCCTACTCGAACAGAGACTACGCAGACAACTTTAATTGTTGTCGTCGTTGTCATAATAGTGGCTTTAATTCTTTGGGCGTTAGATTCACTATTAAGTTGGGTTATCACGTTTATTATTGGTTAGGAAAAAATAAGAATGTCAGCTTCTGAAAATGATAAGCGTTGGTATGTTGTACATGCTTATTCAGGTTATGAGCGCAAAGTAAAACAGGCGCTAGAAGAAAGAATTGCCTTGTCAGGAAGTCCTGAATTGTTCGGTGACGTGCTTGTGCCCACTGAAGAAGTTCTGGAAATGCGAGGCGGCCAAAAAAGAAAAAGCGAACGTAAATTTTTTCCAGGTTACGTTCTAATAAATATGATTTTAAACGATATAACCTGGCACTTGGTAAAAGATACACCAAGGGTGATGGGTTTTATTGGTGGTAAAGCGGATAAACCGGCTCCAATTACTCAACGCGAAGTCGATGAAATAGTCAATCGTCTTGAAGAGACGGTTGATAAGCCTACTCATAAGACAGTTTATGAGCCAGGAGAAATGGTACGTGTTACTGATGGTCCGTTTAACGATTTCACTGGCACAGTAGAAGAAGTGAATTATGAGAAAAGCCGCGTTCGAGTTGCTGTACTAATTTTCGGTAGATCGACCCCGGTAGAGCTAGAGTTTTCTCAAGTAGAGAAGGGTTAGATAAGAATTTGGTGGAAGTTTCTATTAAAGAAACTTCTTAATTAAAAAGTCGTCTCATATGAGGCGCCAGGGAAGTCGAAAGACGCTATTACCCAAAGGAGTATAAAATGGCTAAAAAAGTCCTGGCTTATATCAAGCTACAGGTTGCTGCAGGTAAGGCTAATCCTAGTCCTCCTGTAGGTCCGGCTCTGGGCCAACATGGTGTAAATATCATGGATTTTTGTAAGGCTTTCAATGCTGAAACTCAAAGTGTTGAACCGGGCTTACCAATTCCTGTTGTTATTACAGTCTATGCAGATAGAAGTTTTACCTTTATTACTAAAACACCTCCGGCTGCAGTTTTATTGCAAAAAGCCGCAGGTCTTAAAAAAGGTAGCGGTCGTCCTAATACTGAAAAAGTTGGCAAAGTAACTCGTGCCCAGCTTGAAGAAATAGCGACATTAAAAATGCCTGATCTCACGGCGGCTGATATGGATGCTGCAGTTCGTACTTTGGCAGGTAGCGCCAGAAGTGCCGGGATTGAAACTGAGGGGGTCAACTAATGGCCAAATTAACCAAAAAAGCAAAAATAATCGCCGAAAAGCTAGAAGCGGGCAAGTCATATTCTATCGATGAAGCAGTAGCTTTAATTGCTGAATTTTCAACTTCAAAATTCAAAGAATCAATAGACGTTAGTATTAATCTTGGTATTGATGCACGTAAATCTGATCAAGCTGTGAGAGGGGCAACAACTTTACCTCATGGTACGGGGAAAGATGTTCGTGTTGCAGTTTTTGCTCAAGGTGAGAATGCAGACAAAGCTAAAGCAGCAGGTGCTGATGTAGTTGGATTTGAAGATCTGGCTGGAAGCATTAAAGGTGGAGACCTTAATTTTGATGTTGTGATTGCAAGTCCTGATGCTATGCGAATAGTTGGCCAATTAGGAACAATTCTTGGCCCTAAAGGTTTGATGCCGAATCCTAAAGTAGGAACTGTTACTCCAGATGTGGAAGGTGCAGTGAAAAACGCTAAATCTGGTCAGGTAAGATACCGAACTGACAAAAACGGCATCATCCATGGTGGAATTGGTAAAGCTGATTTTGATGTGAGTGCTGTGAAGGGTAATTTAGAAGCATTATTGGTTGATTTAAAGAAAGCTAAACCCGCTTCAGCTAAAGGCTCTTATGTGAAGAAGATCGTTCTATCTTCAACAATGGGGCCTGGTATCCAGATCGATCAGTCATCACTGGAATTTTAAAAAAATTTTTTGGCAGCGGATCAACTCGTTGCCTGATAAAGACTTTGGGGTGTTGTTTTCTTGGAAAACAAGACTATCAAAGACCGCAGGTGTTTATGCATGTTGGAGTTTGACTCATAAACTTAATCTCCTGCGCAGATGGTGATACCCGGCTCAATGTAAGTTATTGGGCTATTCACCGAATAAGAGCCTGTATTCACTTTAAGTGTTTACAGGAATTTGAAGTTGGTTCGCTGACTTCTTAACTGGTTGTCGACTTAATAGTGAAGTTGCTATGAAGTTATGCTGATGACCTAAACTTAGGAGTTTTAAAAGTGGCTATTCGTATTGAAGACAAAAGGCAGATAGTTGCCGAAGTCAACGAAGCTGCTAAAGGTGCTTTATCTGCAGTACTTGCCGATTATAGGGGAGTTACTGTTAGTGAGCTTACTGAACTGCGTAAAACTGCGCGCGAAAATAATGTTTATTTAAGAGTTGTTAGAAATACATTATTGAAACGCGCGATAGAAGGTACTGATTATGAGTGCCTGAACGAAGCATTGGTAGGCCCAACAATTTTGGCATTTTCACAAGAAGATCCTGGCGCAGCAGCACGCGTTCTTAAAGATTTTTCTAAAGAGAATGATGAATTTGATGTTAAAGCCCTTGCTGTTGGTGGAAGCCTGCTAGCTGCAGACCAGATTGATGTTTTGGCGAAATTGCCGACATACGATCAGGCTATCGCGACCTTGATGAGCGTGATGTTAGCACCGGTGACTAAACTGGCAAGAACAGTGAACGAGGTGCCATCTAAGGCTACTCGTGTAGTAGCTGCTGTTCGAGATCAGAAACAGGAAGCAGCGTAAGCTTAAAAGACACGTAACAACATAGTAAAAAATATTGTTGTTTTAATTTATTAAACAAAATTTAAAGGAGAGCATTATGTCTCTATCTAAAGAAGAAATATTAGAAGGTATCGCTGAACTGTCGGTCATGGATGTGGTCGAATTAGTTTCAGCTATGGAAGAAAAATTTGGCGTATCTGCTGCTGCAGCTGTTGCCGTTGCAGCTCCTGCTGCTGGTGGTGATGCTGGTGGTGGTGCTGCTGCTGAGAAAGACGAGTTTGATGTAATTTTGACAGCTGCTGGCGACAAGAAAGTAAATGTCATTAAAGCGGTTCGTGGAATTACAGGACTTGGTCTTAAAGAAGCTAAAGATTTGGTGGATGGTGCTCCATCTCCAATTAAAGAAGGTGCAAGTAAAGACGAAGCTGAAGACTTCAAAAAGCAGCTTGAAGAAGCTGGCGCGACAGTCGAGCTTAAATAAGTCAATTTTTAAAGTTGATTTCTTAGGTGGAAGTCCATTGAATCCTGATGGCTTCCGCCTTTATTCGCTCTATCAATATGCTTGCAGGAATTAAAACTAGCGTATTAGAAAGAGCAATAGAAAATGCTGGGGTTACTTTTTTTTAGATAAGGTTAAAAGTAGCAAGATTCAGAAAATTCGCTGATTAGGGACCACTGATGGCATATTCATATACTGAGAAAAAACGTATCCGTAAAGACTTTAGCAAACTGCAAAGTGTTATGGATATTCCTTACCTTCTGGCTATCCAGATTGATTCATATAAACAATTCACCCAAGCGACTACCCCTCCTGAGGATCGGTTGGAGCAAGGCTTGCATGCGGCCTTTAAATCAGTATTTCCAATAGTCTCCTATTCAGGTAAAGCCTTGCTGGAATATGTAAGTTATCGACTTGGCAAGCCTGAGTTTGATGTTAGCGAATGTATGTTGCGTGGTGCGACTTATGCTGTTTCTTTGCGCGTTAAGGTTCGATTGATTATTTATGAAAAAGAATCAACAGCCAAAGTAATTAAAGATATTAAAGAACAAGAAGTCTACATGGGTGAAATACCCCTGATGACTGATAGCGGTACTTTCGTGATTAATGGTACTGAACGTGTAGTTGTTTCTCAGTTACACCGTTCACCAGGCGTATTCTTTGATCATGACAAGGGAAAAACTCACAGTTCAGGCAAGCTTCTTTATTCAGCTCGAATTATTCCTTACCGTGGGTCCTGGTTGGATGTTGAGTTTGATCCAAAAGATTTGGTTTTTGTTCGAATTGACCGTAGAAGAAAATTACCAGCATCAATATTGTTAAAAGCACTGGATTATAGTGCTCAGGACATTCTTGAAATGTTCTATGACAATAATAAATATTTTATTGGTAAAGATGGTGCACTTTCCATTGAGTTAGTGCCTTCACGCTTGCGGGGTGTGGTACTTAATTTTGATGTTAAAAATAAACGTACAGTTATTGTCCCTGCATCATCCAGGATTACTGCACGTCATATTCGTGAGATTGAAAAAGCCAAATTAACCAAACTGGATGTGCCTTCAGAGTTTATATTGGGCAACGCTATCGCTAAGGATATTATCGATACTGAAACGGGCGAAATACTAGTGCCTTGTAATGCTGAGGTCACTGAAGAAGTTCTCGAGACTCTGGTTAATGCCGGAATTAAAGAGTTTGAAACAATTTATACTAATGATCTGGATTGTGGTCCTTTTATTTCGGACACATTGAGATCTGATTCTACTGAAAATAGGCTCGAAGCTCTGGTAGAAATTTACCGCATGATGCGTCCGGGCGAACCACCAACGAAAGAATCAGCTGAAAACCTGTTTTCAAATCTATTTTTCTCAGAAGATCGTTATGACCTGTCTGTTGTGGGCCGAATGAAATTTAACCGTCGTCTTGGTAGAGAAGAGTCAGAAGGGTCTGGTGTTTTAAGTAAGGAAGATATCGTTGATGTAATTAAAACATTGGTCAACATCCGTAATGGATTTGGCACAGTTGATGATATCGATCATTTAGGTAACCGTCGTATTCGTTCTGTTGGTGAAATGGCTGAGAATCAATTCCGCGTTGGCCTGGTTCGTGTGGAGCGTGCAGTTAAAGAACGCTTGTCCATGGCTGACAGTGAAGGCCTGATGCCACAGGATATGATAAATGCTAAACCGGTTGCAGCTGCGATTAAAGAATTTTTTGGTTCCAGTCAGTTGTCTCAGTTCATGGATCAAAATAATCCATTGTCAGAAGTTACGCACAAGCGCCGAATTTCGGCATTGGGACCAGGTGGCTTGACGCGAGAGCGTGCTGGCTTTGAAGTGCGAGACGTACATCCAACTCATTATGGTCGTGTATGTCCAATTGAGACGCCTGAAGGGCCAAATATTGGCCTGATTAATTCATTGGCGACTTATGCACAAACCAATAAATATGGCTTCCTTGAAAGCCCTGTGAGAAAAGTTGTTAATGGGACTGTTACAGATGAAATTGTCTATCTTTCTGCAATTGAAGAAAGTAACTATGCTATTGCTCAAGCGAGTTCTCCTTTAGATAAAAAAGGTAAATTCGTTGAAGACATGGTATCGGTTCGTCACCAAAATGAATTTACTCTGGTCAACAATGACCAAATTGATTTTATGGATGTGAGCCCACAACAGGTTGTATCAGTTGCTGCCTCATTGATTCCTTTCCTTGAACATGATGATGCAAACCGTGCCTTGATGGGTTCGAACATGCAACGTCAAGCCGTACCTACTTTAATCGCTCAAAAGCCATTGGTAGGAACTGGTATGGAAAGATACGTGGCGCGGGATTCTGGTGTTTGTGTTGTGTCCAGACGTGGAGGCATCATCGATAGTGTTGATGCAGCACGTATTATTGTAAGAGTACATGATAAAGAAACCATAGCCGGTGAGGCCGGAGTGGATATCTATAATCTGACTAAATATACCCGCTCTAATCAAAATACATGTATTAATCAGCGTCCATTGGTGAAAGTAGGTGACACAGTGGCGGTTGGAGATATTCTTGCCGATGGGCCATCGATTGACATGGGCGAGTTGGCATTGGGTCAAAATATGCGCATCGCGTTTATGCCTTGGAATGGCTACAACTTTGAAGACTCTATCTTGATATCTGAGAGAGTTGTAAAAGAGGATCGTTTTACTTCCATTCATATACAGGAACTCACCTGTATTGCTCGGGATACTAAATTAGGTTCTGAAGAAGTTACAGCTGACATCCCTAATGTTGGTGAAAGTGCCTTAGGCAGGCTGGATGAGTCAGGGGTGGTATATATCGGAGCCGAAGTTAATGCGGGTGATATTCTGGTGGGTAAGGTAACACCAAAAGGTGAAACTCAGTTAACGCCTGAAGAAAAACTGTTACGCGCAATTTTTGGTGAAAAAGCCTCTGACGTAAAAGACACTTCTTTGCGAGTGCCAAGTTCAGTTAAAGGTACGGTTATTGATGTGCAGATTTTCACCCGTGACGGCCTAGAAAAAGATAAGCGAGCACTAGAGATCGAAGAAGAGCAGCTTTCGAAAGTTCGAAAAGACATTGAAGATGAATTTAGAATTGTCGAAGAAGCAACTTTCCAGCGTTTGCGTAAAGCCTTGGTCGGCAAAAAAGTCTCTGGCGGACCGAAGCTGAAAAAAGGTGATGCCTTGACGGCTGAATATCTTGATGCCCTCGATTCAGATGATTGGTTTAAGTTGCGTCTGGTTGATGACAAGCTTAGTGAACAACTAGAAAATGCTGCCGTGCAATTAAAAGAACGTCGCGAAGAGTTGGACGAGCGCTTTGAAGATAAGAAACGCAAGTTGACTCAGGGTGATAACCTGGCACCAGGTGTGCTGAAAATTGTAAAAGTATATTTGGCGATTAAACGTCGCATCCAGCCAGGCGACAAAATGGCTGGTCGTCACGGTAACAAAGGTGTGATTTCTGTCATTATGCCAGTTGAAGATATGCCTTATGACGAGAAAGGTAACCCGGTTGATATAGTGTTGAACCCCTTGGGTGTTCCATCACGTATGAACGTTGGTCAGATTCTTGAGACCCACTTGGGTGCAGCGGCTAAAGGCTTGGGCGAAAAAATTAACGCCATGGTGCAGCAGCAACAAAAAATTGCTGACATCAGAAAACTGTTGGATCAGATTTACAATGGTATTGGTGATGCTTTGCGCCAGGAAGATCTGTCCAGTTTAAGTGATGTTGAAATTATGGAATTAGCTTATAACCTAAAAGACGGTGTGCCTATGGCAACCACCGTATTTGATGGAGCTAGTGAAGTAGAAATTAAGCAAATGCTGCAGCTGGCAGACATGAGTGATGACGGACAAATCACACTTTATGATGGACGCACAGGTGATGCATTCGACCGTAAAGTCACCGTTGGCATCATGTACATGTTAAAACTGAATCATCTTGTAGACGATAAAATGCATGCCAGATCGACTGGTTCCTACTCTCTTGTTACTCAGCAACCCCTGGGTGGTAAAGCACAGTTCGGTGGCCAGCGTTTTGGAGAAATGGAAGTATGGGCTCTTGAAGCATACGGCGCTGCCTATACTCTGCAGGAAATGCTTACAGTTAAATCAGATGATGTGGCTGGACGTACGAAGATGTATAAGAACATTGTAGATGGCGATCACCGTATGGAAGCTGGTATGCCAGAGTCCTTTAACGTACTTGTTAAAGAGATTCGATCCTTGGGCATCGATATGGACCTTGAAACCGACAACTAAAACCAATTTTTTCCTGACTGGTTATTAAGATAATAACAGCAGGCGGAGGACGAGAATGAGAGACCTATTAGGTTTATTAAAGTCACAATCACAAGCTAAAGACTTTGATTCGATTCGAATTGGTTTGGCGTCGCCACAATTAATTCGTTCCTGGTCATTTGGTGAAGTGAAAAAACCTGAGACCATTAACTATCGTACTTTCAAGCCTGAGAGAGAAGGCTTGTTCTGTGCCAAAATTTTTGGCCCAGTTAAAGACTATGAGTGTTTGTGTGGAAAATACAAACGCCTGAAGCACAGAGGTGTGATCTGTGAGAAATGTGGCGTTGAAGTAGCTCTTTCCAAAGTACGCCGTGAACGTATGGGGCATATTGAGCTTGCCAGTCCAGTTGCGCATATCTGGTTTTTGAAATCATTACCATCGCGTATTGGTTTGCTGCTAGATATGACCTTGCGGGATATTGAGCGTATTTTGTATTTTGAATCATTTGTGGTTACTGATCCGGGTATGACGACTCTGGAGCGTGGCCAATTATTAAATGATGAACAATACTATGATTCCCTGGAAGAATTTGGGGATGATTTTCAGGCAAAAATGGGGGCTGAAGCGATTGAAGATCTGATGACAGATTTGGATATCAATGATGAAGCCAACGCCCTGCGTGAAGAAATCCCAAATACCAATAGTGAAACCAAACTGAAAAAGCTGTCCAAACGCCTCAAGCTTTTGGATGGCTTTATTAACTCTGGCAATAAGCCTGAGTGGATGGTGTTATCGGTATTACCCGTTTTGCCACCTGATTTACGTCCTTTAGTGCCCCTGGATGGTGGCCGATTTGCTACATCAGATCTGAATGATTTATATCGCCGAGTCATTAATCGTAATAATCGATTGAAACGACTCCTAGACTTGAATGCACCAGATATCATTGTACGTAATGAGAAAAGAATGTTGCAGGAATCTGTAGACGCGCTACTGGATAATGGTCGTCGTGGTAGAGCTATTACCGGTTCAAACAAGCGTCCATTAAAATCTCTTGCCGATATGATTAAAGGCAAGCAAGGCCGTTTCCGCCAAAACCTGCTTGGAAAGCGTGTAGATTATTCAGGTCGTTCCGTTATCGTGGTTGGGCCTACTCTAAAACTGCATCAAGCTGGTCTACCTAAAAAAATGGCTTTGGAACTTTTTAAACCATTTATTTTGGGTAAATTAATTTTACGTGGTGCCGCCACAACAATTAAAGCCGCCAAGAAAATGGTAGAAAAAGAAACTGCTGATGTTTGGGATATCCTCGCAGAGGTTATTCGTGAGCATCCTATTCTATTGAATCGTGCTCCAACACTTCATCGATTAGGCATCCAGGCATTTGAGCCTGTATTAATTGAAGGTAAGGCAATTCAATTGCATCCTTTAGTTTGTGCGGCTTATAACGCTGACTTCGATGGTGACCAGATGGCTGTGCATATTCCTCTGACACTTGAAGCACAGTTAGAAGCGCGTTCTTTAATGATGTCTACCAATAACATCCTGTCACCAGCATCCGGGGAACCCATTATTGTGCCTTCACAGGATGTGGTGTTAGGTCTTTATTACATGACCCGATCACGCATAAATGCACAAGGTGAAGGAATGGTCTTTTCCAACACTAATGAAGTGTTGAAAGCCTATAGTTCCAAGAATGTGCATTTACAAGCGAGAATTAAAGTTCGTCTAAGAGAAGTATTGTTTGATGATAATGGTGAAGCGGTAGAGAAAACCTCAATTGAAGAAACCACAGTTGGACGCGTTCTTCTGTTTGACATTGTTCCTGATGGTCTACCTTTTTCACTCGTTAATCAGAAAATGGCGAAGAAACAGATTTCCAACATTATAAACACCTGTTACCGAAATGTTGGTTTGAAAGAGACGGTCATATTTGCTGACCAGTTAATGTACATGGGATATAAATATTCCACTTATTCTGGTTCTTCAATCGGCGTGAATGATTTTGTCATTCCTGACGAAAAGGCAACCTTGATTGCTAAAGCTGAAAGTGAAGTCGCAGAGATTGAGTCCCAGTTTTCTTCTGGTCTGGTTACACAGGGCGAGAAATATAACAAGGTCATCGATATTTGGTCACGTGCCAATGATCAGGTGGCAAAATCCATGATGGATGGTCTTTCTACTGAAAAAGTAGTTAACCGAGATGGCGAAGAAGAAGATCAGGAATCTTTCAATTCCGTATATATCTATGCTGACTCAGGAGCCAGGGGTTCCCCTGCACAGATTCGTCAGTTAGCTGGTATGCGTGGTTTGATGGCTAAGCCGGATGGTTCGATTATTGAAACACCCATTACTGCAAACTTCAGAGAAGGTTTGAATATTTTGCAGTACTTTATTTCTACACATGGTGCGCGTAAAGGTCTAGCCGATACAGCACTGAAAACAGCTAACTCTGGTTACTTAACCCGCCGCCTGGTCGATATTTCTCAAGACCTGGTTATTAAGGAAGCAGACTGCGGAACTGTTACTGGATTAGTTATGACGCCGGTCATTGAAGGTGGTGACATCATCGCCCCGCTAGGTGAACGTGTGTTGGGCCGTGTAGTGGCTCAGGATGTGGTTAATGGTGATGGCGAAACAGTCATGACTGCCGGTACTCTGATCGACGAAAAAATGATTGATACATTGGAAACCAATAGTATTGATGAAGTTATCGTACGTTCTGCTATTACCTGTGAAGCTGAGCAAGGTATTTGCCGACTTTGTTATGGTCGTGATCTGGGTCGTGGTCATCTTGCCAACATTGGTGAGGCCGTAGGTGTCGTTGCTGCTCAGTCGATCGGTGAACCTGGTACTCAGTTGACCATGCGTACTTTCCATATTGGTGGAGCGGCTTCAAGAGCGACAGCTGCTGACAGTGTTCAAGTAAAAACCACCGGTACCATCCATCTGCACAATATGAAAACTGTGAAGAAAGTGAGTGGTGAGCTGGTTGTAGTTTCTCGTTCAGGGGAGTTAAGCGTTGATGATACCCATGGCCGTGAGCGTGAGCGTTACAAGCTTCCTTATGGCGCTATTATTAATGGTGAAGATAAATCTGAAGTTGAAATTGGTCAGGTAGTTGCTAGTTGGGATCCACATACTCACCCAATTGTTGTTGAAGTTGCTGGTAAAGTGAAATTCGATGGCATGGAAGAAGGGCTTAGTGTGAGTCATCAAACTGATGAGATTACCGGTTTGTCCAGTATTTCTGTAATGGATACGGCTGAAAGACCTTCGGCAGGGAAGGATCTGCGTCCTGCTATCACCTTGCTGGATGGTAAAGGTAAGCAATTAACCTTGCCTGGAACCAATGTTCCTGCGCATTACTTCTTACCGGCAAAAGCTATTGTCGGTGTTGAAGATGGCATTAAAGTTAATATTGGTGACGTAATCGCTCGTATTCCACAGGAAGGTTCAAAAACTCGTGATATTACAGGTGGTCTGCCTCGAGTAGCGGACTTATTTGAAGCTCGTAAACCAAAAGAGCCTGCAATTCTGGCTGAAATTTCCGGTACGGTAAGTTTCGGTAAAGAAACCAAAGGTAAGCGTCGTCTAGTAATAACACCAACTGATGGTAGTGATCATTATGAAGTTTTGATTCCTAAATGGCGTCAAATGACAGTGTTTGAAGGTGAATTTATTGAGAAGGGGGAGATTGTTTCAGATGGTCCACCAACTCCTCATGATATTTTACGTCTCAAAGGCGTTGAAGCATTGGCTAACTATATTGTTAACGAAGTGCAAGATGTATACCGTCTTCAAGGTGTACGTATCAACGATAAGCATATTGAAGTGATTGTTCGTCAGATGTTACGTAAAGCCGAAATTATTGAGATGGGAGACTCTTCTTTCATTAAAGGTGAACAGGTTGAATACATCAATGTGCGAACCCAGAATGCCAAGCTACGAGAAGAGGGTAAGCAACCTGCTAAATTTGAGCGTGTGTTATTAGGTATAACAAAAGCTTCTTTAGCAACAGAGTCCTTCATTTCCGCGGCTTCATTCCAGGAAACCACACGAGTTCTTACAGAAGCAGCGGTTACTGGTAAACAGGATTATTTACATGGTTTGAAAGAAAACGTAGTCGTTGGACGTTTAATTCCAGCCGGTACCGGTCTGACTTATCATGAAAATCGAAGACTACAAGCTTTAGCTAAGCGTAATGCTGAGCAAGAGTCAGATACTGTATCAGCCAGTGAAGTTGAAGCGGCCTTGAGTGAAGCATTGAATTCTGAAGTTGCCTCAGCATCTGAAGCAGCTGAAGATTAATTAGCTTCCAATATACCTGCTACTCAATAGAGGGAGTGCAATCATTGGCTCCCACTAAAGCAGTTAAAGAGGAAAGGTGTAGAACGATTTTGTTGCTACAGATAACTATCTACAGTTGACTATAGGGGTGCGGCTCTTTAAAATCGCGCCTCTTTGTATAGATAGATGAAAAAGACCTAATAGTAGAAGACAATTTTTTAATGATGTGAAGCTTATCGCGTTATTAGTTATCGAGTTAAATAGTGCAGGAGTTATGAATGGCAACTGTTAACCAATTGGTTAGAAAGCCTAGAAGAAGTAAAATTGAAAAAAGTGACGTGCCAGCCCTTCAAGGCTGCCCTCAGCGTCGAGGTGTGTGTACTCGTGTTTATACAACTACGCCTAAAAAACCAAACTCAGCACTACGTAAAGTATGTCGTGTACGCCTAACCAATGCCTATGAAGTCACCTCTTATATTGGTGGTGAAGGTCATAATCTACAGGAACACTCTGTGGTTTTGATTAGAGGCGGCAGGGTAAAAGATTTACCTGGTGTGCGTTACCACACCGTTCGAGGCAGCCTGGATACTTCGGGTGTTGCTGATCGTAAACAGGGTCGTTCCAAATATGGAACCAAGCGACCTAAATCTTAGAGTTATAATTAAATAACATAAACTTATAACAGTAAGGCCAGGTAAGAACAGTATTCTTATCCTGGATAACCTGAAGAGAGGAAAGCATGCCTAGAAGACGAGTTGTCGCCAAGCGCGAAGTTCTGCCTGATCCAAAATTCGGTAATAAAATTCTTGCTAAATTCATGAACCATGTGATGGTTGATGGTAAGAAGTCTGTTGCTGAAAAAATTGTTTATGGTGCCTTGGATGTTGTTGCTGAAAAAGCGGAAGCTGAAGCGCTAGAAACATTTGAAACTGCTTTAGATAATATTGCTCCCCTGGTCGAAGTAAAATCACGCCGAGTCGGTGGTGCTACTTATCAGGTGCCTGTTGAGGTGCGTCCAGAACGCCGAAATGCATTAGCAATGCGCTGGTTGGTAGAACATTCACGTAAGCGTGGTGAAAAATCAATGGCACTTCGACTTGCCGGTGAGATTATGGATGCTTCACAAGGGCGTGGTAGCGCAGTGAAAAAACGTGAAGATGTTCATCGTATGGCTGAAGCTAATAAAGCCTTCTCGCATTACCGTTTCTAAAATATTTTTTGTAATCAACTTAATAATTGAGGTCTAGACTGTGGCTAGAAAAACCCCCATCAATCGCTATCGTAATATTGGTATCGTTGCTCACGTAGATGCCGGAAAAACCACGACGACTGAGCGTGTGCTTTTTTATACTGGTATTTCTCACAAAATTGGTGAGGTTCATGATGGTGCTGCAACAATGGACTGGATGGAGCAAGAGCAGGAGCGTGGAATTACCATTACTTCTGCCGCGACAACTTGTTTCTGGCAGGGAATGGACCAACAGTTCGATGAATACCGCATTAATATCATTGATACTCCAGGACACGTTGACTTTACTATTGAAGTTGAGCGTTCCTTACGTGTGCTTGATGGCGCTGTAGTGGTCCTTTGTGCCAGCTCTGGTGTTCAGCCACAAACTGAAACCGTTTGGCGTCAGGGGAATCGTTATGAAGTCCCACGTATGGTCTTTGTGAATAAGATGGACCGAGCAGGTGCGGACTTTTTAAAAGTTGTACAACAGATGAAAGATAGGCTGGGTGCAAATCCTGTTCCTATTCAATTAGCTATTGGTGCAGAAGATGAATTTAAAGGTGTGATCGACCTCGTAAAAATGAAAGAGATTCGCTGGAATGAAGATGATCAAGGTGTGACCTTTGATTACGCTGAAATCCCAGAAGATATGAAAGAAGAAGCGGAAAAGTGGCGTGAGCAAATGGTTGAAGCTGCTGCTGAAGCCAATGAAGAATTGATGGATAAATATCTTGAAGGCGAAACTTTAACTGAGGATGAAATCAAATTAGGTCTGCGTACTCGTACTCTGGCGAATGAGATCGTTCCAACCTTGTGTGGTTCTGCTTTTAAAAATAAAGGTGTACAGGCTGTTTTGGATGCCGTTATTGAATATTTACCTTCACCGACAGAAGTTAAAGCCATTCAAGGTGTTTTGGAAGATGAAGAAACAGTAGAATCGCGAGAAGCCGATGATAATGCTCCTTTTGCTGCATTAGCATTTAAAATTGCAACAGATCCATTTGTTGGAACCTTGACATTCTTCCGCGTGTATTCCGGGACCCTGAAATCAGGTGATTCTGTATACAACCCCTTAAAACACAAAAAAGAACGTGTTGGCCGTATGGTGCAAATGCACGCCAATTCACGTGAAGAGATTAAAGAAGTACTGGCTGGTGATATTGCCGCAGCAATTGGTCTAAAAGACGTCACTACGGGTGAAACGCTGTGTTCAGAAGATAAGCAAATTACTCTGGAAAAAATGGATTTTCCTGAGCCGGTAATTTCAGTAGCGGTTGAACCAAAAACCAAGGCCGACCAGGAAAAAATGGGTATCGCTTTAGGTAAACTGGCTCAAGAGGATCCTTCTTTTCGAGTCGAAACTGACGAAGAATCAGGGCAAACAATTATTTCCGGTATGGGTGAATTACACTTGGATGTACTTGTTGACCGCATGCGTCGTGAGTTTAATGTCGAAGCAAATATTGGTAAACCACAAGTTGCTTATCGTGAGACCATTCGTAAAACTGTTGAAGTGGAAGGAAAACACGTTAAACAATCTGGTGGTCGTGGTCAGTATGGCCATGTCTGGCTTAAACTGGAGCCATTGCCAGCTGATTCAGAATACGAATTTGTCAATGAAATTGTAGGCGGAACTATTCCTCGTGAATATATTCCAGCGGTTGATAAAGGTGTTCAGGAGCAAATGAAAAACGGATGTTTAGCTGGTTATCCATTGCTAGCCATGAAAGTGACTCTTTATGATGGATCTTTCCATGATGTCGACTCTTCTGAAATGGCCTTTAAAATAGCTGGTTCTATGGCTCTTAAAAAAGGAGCTCTGGAAGCCGATGCAGCTTTACTTGAACCTGTCATGAAAGTTGAAGTGGTCACTCCTGAAGAATACATGGGCGATGTGATGGGAGACCTGAACCGTCGTCGTGGAATTGTTCAAGGAATGGAAGATACTGCAGCTGGTAAAGTCATCGATGCTGAAGTCCCACTGGCAGAGATGTTTGGTTATTCTACTGACTTACGCTCTGCCACACAGGGGCGAGCAACCTATGTAATGGAATTTACCAAGTATGCTGAAGTGCCTGGTAATGTTGCTGAAGCAGTTATGAAAGGTTAATCGTAAGAACAAACCAACTCCAACTATAGTTCTTAAATAAATCCCGTAATAAAAAAAGCCCTCCAAGAGAGGGCTTTTTTTTGTCTATTATTTATTGCTTATTGATCAGGTAATTCGAAAACCCAAACCGACGAACTAGGCGTTGCCGGCAAAGTGATTTCAGGAACCAGTCCTCCAAAAGAGGCTGTTTGCGCACCACCATAACCAACCACCATTGCAATATACTGTTTGCCGTTAACAGCAAATGATATTGGGCTGGAATTAGGAACATCGGAAAGTCTTACCTGCCAAAGAGGCTCACCGCTCATGTCATCATAAGCAGTTAAATTACGATCGAGTGCTCCAGCGAAAACCAGACCGCCAGCAGTGGCTAGCATGCCAGTTGACTGAGGAGCTCGTTGTCGAGCAGTCCAAGCTTGGCTCATGCTTTCTCCAACATTAAAAGCTTGCACGTGACCGTATAAGCCATCACTGTCAGGTCGTGGTCGAAGCATCCAATTATATCCAGCAGAGAGAGCTCCCGATCCCAGACCTTCACCTGTAGGAATAAGGTCCATGCAGACTTCTACAGCAGGGACGTACATGGTCTGCGTTTCTGGGTTGTAAGCGCCAGGTAGCCAGCTGCGTCCCCCGCCAGCATGTGGGCAAACCATTTTGCGTTCGCCATCAGGATAGAGTGACATATCTACAATCTTTTTGCCTGACTCCAGGTCTACTCCAAGGATAAAGTTTTGTAGACCCATATCATAAGACAATAGGTATTCTCCGGTTTCTGCATCATTGACATCATAAAAGCCTTGTTTGCCGGCTGTCATGGACACACGACGTTCTCTGCCGTCGATATTGATATCCGTAACAATGCGCTCGAAAATCCAATCCGCATCAAACTGGTCGTTATTCATATGTTGAAAATACCAGACCAGTTCACCTGTTTCAGGCCTTAAAGCCAAAGTTGAATTGGTGAATAAAGCGTCATTCGTTATGCCCGGCTGATTCACTGGGTTGACGGTCAGAGCAGTGTCATAGGTTGGTGAAGGTGCAAAATAAGCCAGTTCGGTTACTGGGTCATATGAACCAGCTACCCAAAAAGAACCACCATTTCTTTCTTCATAAGGCACACCATTCCATGAGTTTCCACCTAATTCATCAGGTTCCGGTATCGAGTTGAAACGCCAAAGCTTTTCACCGGTTTCAGCATCTAGTCCTTGTACGAAGCCTCCGCCAGGAACAACATTAGGCTTTCGAGTCATCATAGTGCCTTGCATAACCACACCTTTTGCAACTGTTGGACCGCCTGAGATAGCTCCATCTATTTCAGTTTCCCAAACTAGGTTGCCGGTGCGCATATCAAGAGCAATAACCTTTCTGTCTGAAGTGGCAGCATATATCTTATCTCCGTAAATAGAGATATTGCGCATTAGTCGTGGATTGATATCGTCAGCTAGGTCGTGGCGATAATGCCAAAGTTCATCACCCGTAACGGCATTTAAAGCCATGATATTGTCACCATAGCTATGAACAAACATAACTCCTTCGTGAATAAGAGGAGTAGATTCATTAGGTCCAGCTGGAAGAGCCAGACTCCAGGCAACCCGGAGATCTTCAACATTATCTTTGTTGATTTGATCCAAGGGGCTAAAACCAGTGGCATTATGAGTTCTGCGCCAGGTTAGCCATGATTCTGCTGGAGGATTGTCCAATAAGTTATCAGTTACATCAGAAATATTTGCTAAGGGACTGGGCTCTGTTTCCCACTCAGGTATTTCAACTCCTGGGGCAAAACCACCAGCTGGGCCTCCTCTCCTTCTGACAAGTTGGCTAGAGTTCAGCGAGTCGCCAGGCAGGTATAAATTTGCCAATTCTGTTGAATCTGATGGTAAGGCCTCTTCACCGGCAGGAATGTCATTTTCCTGCAGAATAAATGCGATCATATCTGCATATTGTTGACCACTAAATCTATTCGACTGGCCAGGAGGCATTTCCCTTGTTTGCTCTAGCAGTGCATCCATGCCAGTGCCTGCCCAACGAATCGAGAATGAAGTTCCCTTCAATGGGGCACCAAACTCTCCATCATTTAAATTTTCTCCATGGCAGATTAGACAGTTTTGCTGGTAAAGCACTTCTCCACGCTCAGCTTGTTCAGTAGTGTAATATGCTGGATCTTCTGGCAATGGGCCCGGTTGAGATGTTGCTATAAAAGGCATGCCCATCAATATGAGGCCACCCAACAGCATTGGATAAGGTCTTGTTATTTTCACTGGTAAAAACTCCTTAATGATGAAAGCTAGGTTTTTAGTCGGTCAAGAATACCAATTCTGGTGCTTTGTTCAATATGAATCTTATAAATCCTTTAAATTTAAACAATTCTAGGCTTGATTATTTTACCTTATGGTTTAATGATTGATTTTCTGGGTATTAGCAATAATAAATATTAATCGTTTGCCTTGAGATGGAGTTAATTTGAATTAATCCAATTGAAAGCAGTAAAAAACATCAAGTTTGTAAATAGTAAGAACAGAGTATAAGTGAAAAAGAAGTAAAAAATCAGCTTGAATCATATAGAGTATTTTAATTTTTCAAGTCCAATAAAAACAATTACTCGTCGATTTTCATAGGGGGAAATATGACATTATCTAAACACTTGAAAACCATTGTATTGAGTGCAAGCCTTATCGTATCAAGTTCAGTCTTTGCTCAACCTGGTCAGGGCAACTTGCCTGAAGCTATTCCATTTCCAATGGAGTTCGAAACTTCAAGAGAGCATTATGATTATTTGATGGACTACTATAAAGGTGGCGTACAGCATGACTATTTGAGCGTCCCCAAATGGGAAGGGCTATGGTCGACTTCGGCGCATCAAGCCAGGAATAATCCCTTATTTATGGATGAAGATGGTGAAATTCTTTCAGGCGTTCTCTCAGAAGAATATGAAGCAGCTTTTCGATATCGCCTTGATCTAGGGAATCAGGCTTTCAATGCAGGGGTTGACTATGATCGTTTGACTACCTGTGAGCCGGCTGGTATCCCGCGATGGTTTAGAGAGCCTTATGTGCGTGAATTTTTAAACACACCAACTTATTCTCTGTGGCATAACGACCTGGCCAATGACACCCGTCGTATTTATATTAATCAGGAGCATGTGAATATCGATGGAACACATTTTGCCGCCGGGGATAGCATAGGCTTTTGGGCTGAAGATGAAGAATTAGGTGATGTATTAGTAGTGCATACTGAGGATATCTACCCAGCTGATTTCTTTCGTGGAATGCCCCCAACCAGTAATCAGGCAGAAACTGTAGAAATTTGGTATGAGTGGTGGGATGCAGAAAGCAACGAGATGAAAATTGCTGTCAATGTCTATTTTTATGATGACTTGATGCTAGAAGAGCCGCTAAACATTATATATACCTATCGTCATCGTCAGGATATGGAAGATGCTGGTTTAAGAATACGATATTGGGAATGTGCTCAAAACCAGAATACCTATCTGACTTTTGATGAAGAAGGTCGACCCAATACACAGTATCGACTTCCAGGCGAACCTGGATATCTAGATCCTCGAGGTACGCCTGCAACACGTAACCCGGATTTGCCTCCAGGTTTAACGGGGCAGGAAAAAAGCCCTGTATTTGATGATCAGTTTGATTTTGCCTTTTAAGTTGCCATTGATTATTCAAACAGAAGCTTTGATTAAGCGCTTATTTTTGAGGAAGCAATTATGAAAAAATCACTAAAGAAACAATCAGCTATTTTTTTGGCAGTACTGGCATTAAGTGCTGTAAATTATGCCTCTGCACATCACAGTTTTGCGATGTTTGACAGGGCAACTGAGGAAGTTATCAGTGGAGAGGTAGTTCGATGGGCTTTTAATAGTCCGCATGTTGCACTATATATAAGGGATAACGCTGGTACAGTCTTTGCCTTTGAAGGTGCGGCTCCACCCAGAATGATTGAAAGTACTCCATCTATGACGGGTTATACTTTTCAGCCCGGAGATCAAGTTACTATCGTTCAATGCCCTCTGCGCGATGGCAGGAACGGGGGAGCAGTAGGCCTGGTGCTAAAGGATGGTGTTTGGTATGACCCCAGTGATGGTGGATGCGGTGCAGACAGGGATGCCTGGCAAGACTGGTATGCTAAGGGCTATATGTCAAAACAAGAAGCGATGGATGCAGGTGAAGAAATGCCCTAAGTAAGCCTGCATTAAAATGCTAAAATACCTACACAATAAAGGGCTTCCGAGGAAGCCCTTTGTTTATCTACGAGAAACTGGACTGTGAGCCAGTTTTCATTTACGAGCCGGGTTAGGCTGATGTTAAACAAAAAATATTTACAATGCACTTCACTGTTGAGTCTGTCTCTGCTTGCTGCAATCGCCTACGGTGCAAACTTCACTTACGACGGTATAAGTCGGCGAGATCCAAATAGCGAACTGGAAAGAAGCACTATTAGCGCTACAGGTGAAATATTTTGTAAAGATACGAAGACTGGAGGTCAAAGAGTAAGCACAGGTTTTTTTATTGATATTGGGCAAGCAAGCAAGAACTCTTTGCTGGTTGCATCAGGGCATAGTTTTCGCGATACAAGTAATAATGAGTTCTATGCTGAATGTACATTCAGGCCTTATGGCTCTGACTTGATCATAAACTTAGAAAACAACATTACAGGTGGTTTGATTCAGCAAGATCCTTCAGTCTACATTAAAAATGATTGGGGCCTTAGTATCCTATCTTCTGATGAGAGTGCAACGGGCACTAGTCTTTCTTTGAGCAACAGAACTTATCAGGAATTACATAGTCTGCTGCAAGCAGGTCTGGGTGAAATCAAATTTTATGGCGGAAATTTAATCCCTGATGAAGGCGCCGCAAGAATACAGATTTCAGATAATTGCTCTATTTGGCAGCCAACTCCGAGAGCTATATTAGGCGCGGGTCATTCTATTTATACAAATTGCGACTCCACCGGATCAAGCTCCGGTGGTCCTCTAGTGATTGAACTTTACGATGGTTCTGTAGAGGTGATAGGTATTATGTTTGGCGCTATCCACACAGTCACAACAGTTAACCGCATATTGGGAGACAATGCTTCAACCATGACCATCAAGGATGTTGAGCACGCTATTGATGTTATCCCGAGTCCAGAAACAATTATAAACATCGCTGTTCCTCTTGTACCGGGTATGCGAGAGCAAAGTTTGAACGATCTTTTCGATCAATTATTGGGCTTATAGTCGTTTTTAGTAGTAATAGCTCAAAAGCCTAAAAATAATAACTTCTAACAGCATTCAGTGCTTGACAGAGGCAGGCAGCATCCTTACAATTTGCGCTCTTTTTTCGCGGTGGAAAAGGGTATTCCCTGTGCCTCCGTATAAAAATAGTTCTTTAACAATAAACAGGAGATGTTGGTCGCATGCAGAACCAGCGAATCAGAATTCGGCTTAAAGCCTTTGATCATGGGCTTATTGATAAGTCAACTTTGGAAATAGTGGATACAGTCAAGCGTACTGGAGCACAGGTTAAGGGTCCTATCCCTTTGCCTACTCGTAAAGAGCGTTTTACTGTGCTTATTTCGCCGCATGTGAATAAAGATGCTCGAGATCAGTATGAGATCAGAACACACAAGCGCCTCCTGGATATTGTTGAACCAACGGAAAAAACCGTTGATGCTTTGATGAAGCTCGACCTGGCTGCAGGAGTTGAAGTGCAGATTAGTTTGGGTTAATCATAAGTAAGTAGTTGAAATTTAAAAATAATAATTAAAGAACTATAAAACTTTAAGTTAAATAAAGATTCAAAAGAAGTGAGTGTCTGCTTTCTCGTAAGCTGGCACTTTAAATACAACTAGTAGTTATCTGAATGTGCCTGTATCAGGTCATCGGATGCTAAACATAACATGGTGTAATGCGTAAGCAGCCATAGTGGGTTAAAGCCCCATACACGATGAGGTTATTATAATGTCGATTGGCTTAGTCGGTCGAAAAAGCGGGATGACCCGCATTTTCACCGAGACAGGGTCCTCTATACCCGTAACAGTTGTGGAAGTACTTCCCAACCGAGTAACGCAGATTAAAACGGTAGAAACTGATGGCTATAGTGCTATTCAGGTTACTGCTGGTTCAGTCAAGACTTCACATGTCTCAAAATCAGAAGCGGGTCATTTTGCTAAGGCTGGTGTTGATGCTGGACGTGGACTCTGGGAATTTCGTACTGAAGAAACTGAGGTTTCCGAGCAGGAACTTATCGCTGGAAGTGAGCTTACTGTAGAGAAATTTGAAACAGGGCAAGTCGTTGATGTGACTGGAACTTCTAAGGGTAAGGGTTTTCAGGGCGTTATTAAGCGTTACAACTTCCGTATGCAGGATGCTACCCACGGCAACTCTCTTTCGCATAGAGCGCCCGGATCTATTGGTCAATGCCAGACGCCAGGAAGAGTATGGAAAGGTAAAAAAATGGCAGGCCAAATGGGTGATGTACAAGTTACGACTCAAGGCCTCGAAATTGTTCAGATTGATACAGAAAATAATCTACTTATGATCAAGGGTGCGGTACCCGGTGCGACTGGTTCCGATGTGATCATTTCTCCAACCATCAAAGTTAAGTCTTCAAGGGGGTAAGCAATGGATATTAATGTTGCAGGGCCCGGTAAGAAGACCGGCAAAAAAGTTTCAGTTTCTGATGAGAGTTTCGCTAAAGAATTTAACGAAAGCCTTGTCCATCAGGTAGTAGTGACTTATATGGCTGGCGCTCGTCAGGGCTCAGTTAAACAAAAGACCCGCTCTGAAGTAAATGGCGGTGGCAAAAAGCCTTGGCGTCAAAAAGGCACTGGCCGTGCAAGAGCGGGAACCACGAGAGGGCCTATCTGGCGCTCAGGTGGAGTTACTTTTGCTGCAAGACCTCAAGATCACTCAAAGAAAATCAATAAAAAAATGTACCGTGGCGCTCTTCGCTGCATTCTTTCAGAATTAATTCGTCAGGAAAGACTCCTAATCGTTGATGATTTCACTCTAGAAGATCACAAGACTAAAGGTCTTGTTCAAAAACTATCAGAGTTTGATCTAAAAGATGTGCTAATTGTCAGTGAAGAAATAGATAAGAATTTGTATTTAGCATCTCGTAACTTGTACAAAGTTGACGTTCGTGATGCTGCAGCAGTAGATCCTGTCAGTCTGATTGGCTTTGACAAAGTATTAATGACAGTGCCTGCACTGAAGAAAGTAGAGGGGATGCTGGCATGAATCAGGAACGCATATTAACCATTATTCTTGGGCCACATATTTCTGAAAAAACCTCAATTATTTCTGAAGAAAATAATCAGGTGACTTTTAGAGTGGCAAAAGATGCAACTAAACCAGAAGTTAAAGAAGCTGTTGAAAGCTTGTTTGATGTTCAGGTGAAAGATGTGCAGATTTTAAATGTAAAAGGCAAAACCAAAAGATCAGCGCGCGGCAAGCTGCGTAGCCGCTCAGACTGGAAGAAAGCCTATATAAGATTAGAGCAAGGTCAAGAAATAGACTTTGCAGAACTGGGTTAAGGGGTAAGAAAAGATCATGCCAGTTGTAAAGAGTAAACCTACTTCACCAGGTCGTCGCTTTGTGGTTAAGGTTGTTAATCCTGACCTTCATAAAGGGCAGCCTTATGCGCCATTGCTTGAGAAAAAGTCAAAACATGGTGGTCGTAATAATGCTGGGCGCATTACAACCCGTCATATTGGTGGTGGCCATAAACAAAAATACCGAGTCATTGACTTTAAACGTGATAAAGATGGCATCCCAGCAGTGATTGAAAGGCTCGAATATGACCCTAATCGCAGTGCCAACATAGCTTTGCTTAAGTATGCAGATGGTGAGCGTCGTTACATCATTGCTCCAGCCAAGGTAAGTGCAGGTGATCAAGTTATTTCAGGTTCTTCAGCACCAATGAAGCCCGGCAATTGTCTTGCTTTGCGCGACATCCCTGTTGGTAGCACGGTGCATTGTATCGAGCTAAAACCTGGAAAAGGTGCACAAATGGCGCGTAGTGCTGGAACATCTGTACAGCTGGTTGCCAGAGAAGGGCAGTATGCAACCTTGCGTTTACGTTCAGGTGAAATGCGTAAAGTGTTATCTGATTGCCGAGCTGTATTGGGCGAGGTGTCCAATAGTGAGCACAATTTGCGTTCACTAGGTAAAGCTGGTGCTAGACGCTGGAGAGGTGTTAGACCAACTGTTCGTGGTGTTGCCATGAACCCGGTTGATCATCCACATGGTGGTGGTGAAGGTAGAACTTCAGGCGGACGTCATCCTGTTTCGCCATGGGGGACACCGACAAAAGGTTACAAAACAAGAACTAACAAGCGAACGAACAATATGATAGTTCGTCGCAGAAACGCTCATAGATAAAGGTAGGTATAACAGTGCCAAGATCACTAAAAAAAGGGCCTTTTATAGATCTTCATTTATTGAAGAAAGTACAGGTTGCTGCTGAGAATAATGACAGAAGACCAATTAAAACCTGGTCTAGACGTTCCATGATTTCTCCGGAAATGCTGGGCTTAACTATTGCTGTTCATAATGGTCGCCAACATGTGCCTATTTTGATTTCTGAAGATATGGTTGGACATAAATTAGGTGAGTTTGTGGTTACTCGCACATACCGTGGCCATGCTGCAGATAAGAAAGCGCGTTAATAATAAATACGTAAATAAGTTTTGAGGCTTAGAAGATAATGGAAGTAACAGCGAAACTAAAAGGTGCAAACCTTTCAGCACAAAAAGCGAGACTGGTAGCTGATCAGATTCGTGGTCTTGGTGTTGAAGCAGCGCTGGAAATTTTAACCTTTAGTCCTAAAAAAGGCGCTGAGGTTATCAAGAAAGTATTGGATTCCGCCATAGCTAATGCTGAGCATAATGAAGGGCTTGATATTGATGAGCTTCGTGTTAGCACAATTTATGTAGATGAAGGTACTACATTGAAGCGTATTCGCCCACGCGCTAAAGGTCGGGCAGATAGAATTTTAAAACGTTACTGTCATATTACCGTTAAAGTCGCTGACGATAGCGCTAACTAGGATAACAGGAAAAAAGAGGCAAACATGGGGCAAAAAGTAAACCCAACAGGCATAAGGCTAGGTATTGTTAAAAAACATACTTCAGTTTGGTATGCCAGTGGCAAAGATTATGCGGATCACTTGTTGCAGGATATGGAAATTCGCGACATGGTCAAAAAGAAACTGGCAGCGGCTTCTGTTTCGCGTGTGGAAATCGAACGTCCGGCTCAAACAGCCAGAGTTACTATTTATACTGCCCGCCCCGGCATTGTGATTGGTAAAAAAGGTGAAGATGTTGAAAAGCTAAGAACCCAGTTAACAGCAAAAATGGGTGTGCCGGTCAATATCAATATTGAAGAGATTCGAAAGCCTGATCTGGATGCGCAGCTTGTAGCAGATAGTGTTGCTCAACAGCTAGAGCGTAGGGTTATGTTTAGAAGAGCTATGAAGCGAGTAATGCAAAATGCAATGCGCCAAGGTGCTGAAGGTATCAAGGTTCAGGTTAGCGGACGTTTAGGTGGCGCAGAAATCGCTCGATCTGAGCGTTATCACGAAGGCCGAGTTCCTTTGCATACTTTAAGGGCAGATATTGATTATGCCACCAGTGAAGCGTTAACGACTTACGGCATTATTGGCGTCAAAGTGTGGATATTTAAAGGTGAAGTTTTTGACTTTGCTGAAGAGCAGCCTGCTGCGGCAGAGACTAAGTAAGAAAGAATTGAGTAAGAGGTAGGCGAGAGATGTTACAACCGAAGCGAACAAAATTCCGTAAGCAGATGAAAGGCCGAAATCGCGGTCTTGCTCATCGCGGTAGTACAGTGAGTTTTGGAGAATATGGATTAAAAGCAATCAGTCGTGGTCGTTTAACTGCCCGTCAGATCGAGTCTGCACGTCGTGCTCTAACACGTCACGTTAAACGTGGTGGAAAAATCTGGATAAGAGTATTTCCAGATAAGCCAATTACTAAGAAGCCTTTGGAAGTTCGACAGGGTAAAGGTAAAGGTAGTGTTGAATATTGGGTAGCCCAAATTCAGCCTGGTAAAGTGTTATTTGAAATTGAAGGTGTGAGCGCAGAATTAGCTGAAGAGGCATTTACTCTTGCAGCTGCAAAATTACCGTTCGCAACTAAGTTTGCTAAAAGGGTGGTGATGTAATGGCCGGATTAGATACGTCAGAATTAAGAGAAAAATCTGTTGACGAACTCAACGAGGTTTTAATTGGCTTATTGCGTGATCAGTTTAATTACAGAATGCAAAAATCAACTGGTCAATTAAATCAGACGCATTTGCAGTCTTTAGTGAGAAAAGATATCGCCAGAGTCAAAACTCTGATAACTGAAAAAGCAGGTTCTTAAGAAATGTCAGAAACAAATTCAGAAGCAAAAATTGCACGTACTGCTACAGGTAAAGTGGTCAGCAATAAAATGGACAAGACAGTTACAGTTTTGGTTGAAAGACGTGTGAAACATCCTGTTTACGGGAAATATGTCACCAAGTCTTCAAAATTACATGCGCATGACGAGAGTAATGAGTGCATGCCTGGTGATTCAGTAACTATTAAAGAAGTGCGACCAATTTCTAAAATGAAAACTTGGGCTTTGGTTTCTGTTGATGAAAAAGCAGTTCAGGTTTAAGTAACAAATAGCATTAATTGCAGGATTGAGAGGCGTTAGATGATTCAAACACAATCTTATTTGGACGTGGCAGATAACAGTGGTGCAAGACGTGTCATGTGCATAAAAGTGCTGGGCGGCTCTCATAGACGTTATGCCAGAGTCGGTGATGTTATTAAAGTCACTGTCAAAGAAGCCATTCCGCGTGGCAAAGTAAAAAAAGGGCAAGTGTTGAGTGCAGTTGTCGTTCGCACTAAAAGTGGAGTTAGAAGGCAGGATGGTTCGTTAATTAAATTTGACGATAATGCGGCAATTTTGCTGAACGCACAGGATGCTCCAATCGGTACTCGTGTTTTTGGTCCGGTGACCCGCGAATTGCGAAATGAGAAATTTATGAAAATTATTTCTTTGGCGCCGGAAGTTTTATAACAAGAACGACAAGATCTGCCAAAAATAAAAGGTAGATATAAAAGATAGAAATAAAAGTTAAGAACTAAGAGTTTAGAGGTTGAGAACAGGTTAATGCAAAAACTGAAAAGAGATGATGAGGTGATTGTGATAGCGGGCCGAGATAAAGGCAAGCGTGGCAAGATAACTCGCGTATTGAAAGATGGCCGCTTAATTGTCTCTGGTATTAATATGATTAAGCGTCATACACGCCCGAACCCTAATATTGGGCAACAGGGTGGTATTGTAGAAAAGGAAGCAGGTATTCAGGTTTCTAATGTCGCTATATTTAATCCTAAATCAGAAAAGGCAGACCGGGTAACTTTTAAAGTTGAAGATGATGGTACCAAGGTTCGCATTTTTAAATCAGACAGTTCACTGATTGATTAACAGATAGCAGGGTAAGAGAGATTTCAACATGGCTCGAATGAGAGATTTATATAAAAACGAAGTAGTGCCAGAACTAACCAAACAGTTCGCCTATAAAAACCCTATGGAAGTGCCAAAAATAACTAAAGTGGTACTGAATATGGGTAATGGTGACTTTGGTGATAAAAAAGTATTGGAAAATGCTTTAAATGATTTGACGCAGATCAGTGGCCAAAAGCCGGTTGTGAACAATGCTCGCAAATCTATCGCTGGTTTTAAGGTTCGTGAGGGTTGGCCTGTAGGTGCAAAAGTCACTTTGCGTGGCGTTCGTATGTATGAGTTCCTGGATCGACTGGTTAGTATTGCAATCCCGCGTATCCGTGATTTCCGAGGTTTAAATCCGAAGTCATTTGATGGGCGTGGCAACTATGCATTAGGCGTTGCTGAGCAAATTATTTTCCCGGAAATAGATTACGACAAAATTGATACGTTGAGAGGCCTGGATATTACGATTACAACTACGGCCAGAACAGACGATGAAGGTAGAGCCTTGTTAAGAGCAATGCAGTTTCCACTAAAAGGTGGAGAAATGGCTGCTGAAAAAGCTCAGGCTTAACATAAGCGATAAATATCAGAGGATAGTTTAAAGATGGCTAAAGCATCAATGATCGCAAGAGAAGATAAACGTAGCAAAATGATTGCTCGCTACGCTGAGAAACGTACTGCATTAAAAGCAATTATTAATAGTACGACTGCTTCTGATGACGAGAAATGGGAAGCGCAGATAAAACTGCAAAAGTTACCTCGAGATGCCAGTCCTGTAAGACAAATGCGTCGTTGCCAAATTACTGGCCGCCCGCATGGTGTTTATAGAAAATTTAAAATGTGTAGAAATAAATTACGTGAAGCTGCAATGCGCGGTGATGTTCCAGGTTTAACCAAGGCAAGCTGGTAAGCGTTTAGGAGATATAAAAAGCATGAGTATGTCTGACCCAATAGCGGACCTTCTGACCAGAATCAGAAATGCCCAGTTAGTACAAAAAGAATATGTAGAATGTCCTGCTTCTAAAATAAAGCTGGCTATTCTTGATGTACTAAAACAAGAAGGTTATATCAATGGTTATCAAGTCAGCGATGATTTGGTGAAGCCTGTAGTAACAGTAGAGCTTAAATATTTCAAAGGTAAAGCTGTTATTGAAGAATTACATAGAGGTAGTCGACCAGGTTTACGTCGCTATGTCAGCAATGCAGATTTACCAGATGTAAGGTCTGGCTTAGGTGTGGCAATAGTGTCAACTAACAAGGGTGTAATGACAGGTAATGCTGCCAGCCAGGCTGGTATTGGCGGCGAAGTACTCTGTACCGTTTTTTAATTTTAAAAAGATTTAATAGAGCAAGCTTATGTCCAGAATAGCAAATAGTCCGGTTGATTTACCAAGTGGTGTCGAAGCCAATATCGCTAATGGTTTGATTTCAGTTAAAGGTAGTCAGGGCTCTCTTGAACTCTCATTACATGAGCAGGTTGATATTGTTAATGAAGACAATCAGCTGAAGTTAAAAGCTAAAACAGATGCAAAAGATTCTGTTGCCCTAGCCGGTACTTTTCGTTCACTGATTAACAATATGGTTATAGGTGTTAGTCAGGGTTTCGAGAAAAAACTTACCTTAATTGGGGTTGGTTATCGTGCTAAGGCTCAAGGTAAAACGATCAATTTGGTGGTCGGTTATTCTCATCCTATTGACTACAGTTTACCAGAAGGCATCACTGCGGAAACACCAACGCAAACTGAAATAGTTATAAAAGGCGCTGATAAACAGTTGGTTGGTCAAGTCGCCGCTGAAATTAGAGAATTTAGACCGCCTGAGCCATACAAAGGCAAAGGTATTCGTTACGAAGATGAGTATGTCTATCGTAAAGAAGCTAAGAAGAAATAAGACAAGCTTGTAGCTAATATTGAGGCAATAGAAGAGCAATGAACGAAAAGAAAAAATCACGTCTGCGTCGAGCTAAAAGAACTCGCGCCAAGATTAGTGAATTACGCATTAATCGACTGACTATATATCGTAGCCCACGACATATTTATGCGCAGATTATTTCTCCTGAGAATCAGGTTTTAGCTGCTGCTTCTTCTTTAGGGGCAAAGAAATCTGGAAATGTTGAGTCTGCTACTGAAATTGGTAAGCAGATAGCTGAGAAAGCAAAAACGGCTGGCGTTACTAAAGTGGCGTTTGATCGTAGTGGGTATCAGTATCATGGCAGAGTTAAGGCATTGGCCGATGCAGCGCGTGAAGGCGGACTGGAGTTTTAGGGTATGGCATATAAAAACGAACAAAATAAAAACGAAGAAGGTTTACAGGAAAAGTTAATCCAGGTTAACCGTGTTGCTAAAGTTGTCAAAGGTGGACGTATCTTTGGCTTTACTGCTTTAACAGCTGTTGGAGATGGTAATGGTCGAGTTGGTTTTGGCCGTGGTAAAGCTCGTGAAGTTCCATTGGCAATACAGAAAGCTATGGAAGCAGCCCGTCGCAATATGATTTCAGTAAAACTGGATGGAGGCACTTTGCAATATCCGGTTAAAGCTCGTCACGGTGCCTCGAATGTATATATGCAACCAGCTTCAGAAGGTACCGGTGTAATCGCTGGTGGTGCAATGCGTGCGATTCTAGAACTTGCAGGTGTCCATAATGTATTGGCTAAGTGTTATGGCTCTACTAATCCAGTAAATGTAGTGAGAGCTACTTTTAAAGGCCTGCAGCATATGCGCTCTCCTGAAGAAATTGCTGAAAAGCGTGGTAAAAAAATTGAAGAGATCGTTAGTTAAATCATTTGATTTAATACTTGGGATAGTCAATTAACAATTTGCAACAAACAGATAAGAAAAGATAAGAACAGGTAAGCAGTGATGGCAGCAAAAACAGTAAAAGTGACTTTAGTCAAAAGCCCTATTGGAGCTTTACCGAAGCACAAGGCTTGTGTAACAGGTCTTGGCTTGCGCCGAATTCGTCACCAGGTTGAAGTGGAGGATACTGCTTCTGTTCGTGGCATGATTAATAAGGTCCGTCACCTACTCCAGGTGGAGGGAGAATAGTAATGAGATTAAACACATTAAATAATGTTCCTGGTGCAACCCAAAGCAAGAAGCGCGTTGGTCGAGGCATTGGTAGTGGTCTTGGAAAAACTGCCGGTCGAGGACATAAAGGTCAGAAATCACGTTCGGGTGGTACTGTAAAGCCGGGTTTTGAAGGTGGACAAATGCCTTTGCAAAAGCGATTGCCTAAATTTGGTTTTACTTCACGTATTGGCATAGTAACTGCTGAAGTTCGCACTTCTGAGTTGAACAAAGTAGATGCAGATGTGATTGATATTGCTGCCCTTGAAAAAGCCGACATCATCAATCGCAATATTAAGCGTGTGAAAGTCATGTTGTCTGGTGATGTAACGAAAGCAGTCACGCTGAAAGGTTTACGAGTAACAAAAGGTGCCCGAGCAGCTATTGAAGCCGCTGGTGGCAAAATTGAAGAGTAAGCGAAAATAGTCTAATAAAATGGCAAAAAAAGGCTTGGCACAAGCAGGAATGCAGGCAGGTAAAGGAGACGGTTTGGCTGAACTTAAAGCCAGATTGCTTTTCGTGCTGTTTGCAATCTTTGTCTACCGTATCGGTACACATATTCCTGTGCCAGGAATTAATCCTGATCAGTTACAAGCTTTATTTAATCAAAATCAGGGAACCTTTTTAGGTCTTTTTAATATGTTCTCTGGTGGCGCCATTGAACGAATGAGTATTTTTGCCCTGGGCATCATGCCTTATATTACAGCCTCCATTATCATGCAGCTGTTAACAGCAACTACGCCCTCACTGGAGCAGTTGAAAAAAGAAGGTGAGTCTGGTCGTCGTAAAATTAGCAAATATACCCGTTACGGAGCTTTGCTGTTCGCCAGTGTACAGTCAGTAGCGATTACGACTGGCCTTTTGGCGCCAATATCTTTTGATCCTAATTTTAGTTTTTATTTTACGGCGGTTGTTTCCTTGATTACTGGAGCAATGTTCCTGATGTGGCTGGGCGAGCAAATTACAGAACGCGGTGTTGGTAACGGTATTTCATTGCTAATTTTTGCTGGCATTGTTGCTAGTTTACCCGCAGCTGTAGGTCAGGCACTAGAGCAGGCTGCGGAAGGCCAAATTCAACCCTTAGCTTTATTTGTTGTCGCGGTCCTAGGTGCCGTTGTGATTGCCTGTGTAGTTTTTGTAGAACGAGCTCAGCGCCGTATCACGGTTAATTACGCACCTCGCCAGCAAGGTCGAAAAATGTATCAGGGCCAGTCCAGTCACTTGCCTTTAAAGGTGAATATGGCTGGTGTAATACCTGCAATTTTTGCCAGCTCATTCTTGTTATTTCCACAATCATTGGGTACGTGGTTTGGAAATAATGATGGTTACGAATTTTTAGCTGAATTGGCACTTGTATTAGGTCCAGGTCAGCCTCTAAATATTTTATTGTTTACAGTTTTGATTGTTACTTTTTGCTTCTTTTATACCTCGTTGGTGTTTAACCCCAAGGAAATAGCAGAAAACCTAAAACGTTCGGGTGCCTTTATCCCAGGTATTCGTCCAGGAGAACAAACTGCGAATTACGTTGATAGCGTCATGACACGTCTTACTATGTTTGGTGCTGCTTACATAACATTAATTTGTTTAATGCCACAGTTTTTACAAACTTCAGCTAATGTTCCGTTTCAATTAGGCGGCACATCATTATTGATTGTGGTAGTGGTATGCATGGATTTTATGGCGCAAGTGCAATCACATTTGATGTCTCATCAGTATGAATCCTTGATGAAGAAATCCAATATAGGCTCATTTAAGCGCTAAAAAAAACAGCGCTATGGCCAGATAAGAATTTAGGAGTAGAACCATGAAAGTTAGAGCTTCAGTTAAAAAAATTTGCAGAAATTGCAAAGTTGTTAAACGCCACGGGACTGTGCGAGTGATTTGTAAAGAACCTCGCCACAAGCAACGTCAGGGTTAATGCGGCTCTTGCTTGATTTTGATAAGGACAGGGTATAAGCTATCGCGCCTTTTAACGCGGTGCTAGTCGGAATTTAAGAATTAAGTATTTGATTTTATTATTAAAAAATAACGAAGATTAAGAGAGAATTGGAGTAAAAATATGGCCCGTATCGCCGGAGTCAACATACCAGATAATAAACATGTTGTGATTTCACTTAGTTATGTTTATGGCATTGGTTCGACTATTGCTAAACAGCTTTGTGAAACTACTGGCATAGCGCCTGACACTAAAGTTAGTGATCTAAGTGAAGAATCATTGGATTCTCTTCGTAGTGAAATAAGTAAACTGAATGTTGAAGGTGATTTACGTCGTGAAGTATCGATGAATATAAAACGTTTGATGGATTTAGGTACCTATCGCGGTATTCGTCATCGTCGTAGTCTACCAGTGAATGGTCAACGTACAAAAACAAACGCCAGAACCCGTAAAGGGCCGCGTAAACCGATTCGCAATTAACAGAATTTAATAAAAAGGTATTAAGTTAATGGCTAAACCTGCTGCAGCACAAGGGCGTAAAAAAGCAAGAACACCGGTTTCTGATGGTGTGGCGCATATTCATGCCTCTTTTAATAACACTATCATTACAATTACTGATCGTCAGGGTAATGCCTTGAGTTGGGCGACTTCAGGTGGTTCTGGTTTTCGTGGATCTAGAAAAAGCACACCTTTTGCCGCACAGGTTGCAGCAGAACGTGCAGGCAAAACAGCAGTTGAATTATATAGTTTGAAAAATGTGGATGTTAGGGTAAATGGTCCTGGACCAGGACGTGAATCTGCAGTTCGTGCATTGAATGCTTGTGGTTTAAAAGTAAGCAATATTACAGATGTTACCCCGATTCCTCACAATGGTTGTCGACCACCAAAAAGACGTCGCGTATAAGCAACCAGATATCAGTCGAAATTAGTAGACAGGAGAAGAACCTATGGCCCGCTATATAGGCCCAAAATGTAAGTTATCCAGAAGAGAAGGCACAGATCTTTTTCTCAAAAGTGGTGTTCGCTCTTTGGAAGACAAATGTAAAGCTGAAACGATTCCTGGGCAGCATGGTCAACGTCGCACGCGTCTTTCAGACTATGGCGTACAGCTCCGTGAAAAGCAAAAAGTACGTCGTATGTATGGCGTTTTGGAAAAACAATTCCGTTCTTATTATAAAGAAGCTGCTCGTTTAAAAGGGGCTACAGGTGAAAACCTACTACAACTTTTAGAAAGCCGTCTTGATAATGTGGTTTATCGCATTGGCTTTGGCTCAACACGCTCTGAAGCAAGACAACTGGTTTCGCACAAATCTATATTGGTGAATGGAGAGGTCGTTAATATTCCCTCTTATCAGGTACAAGAAGGTGATGTGATTTCAGTGCGTGAAAAAGCAAAAGAACAATTACGTATTAAGTCAGCATTGGATTTAGCTGCAACTCGTGCTCCATCCGAATGGATTGATGTGAATGTTAGTAAACTGGAAGGCCAGTTTAAACAAAAACCAGAACGTAGTGAGTTACCAGCTGAAATAAATGAGAGCTTGATTGTAGAGCTTTACTCGAAGTAAGCCTGATAGCTTAAAAATAGAACCAATTAAATTTTAATATTAACTAAGCCAAACAAAAGAGGAACTACATGCAGATTTCCCTAGCAAACTTTCTGACCCCTCAAGTGATCCAGGTAGAGGAATTAGATAAGTATCGTTCCAAGGTAGTTCTGGAACCACTGGAAAGAGGATTTGGTCATACATTAGGTAACGCTCTGAGAAGAATTTTGCTTTCTTCAATGCCCGGTTTTGCGGTTGAAGAAGTTGAGATTGATGGAGTAGTCCATGAATACAGCACCATCGAAGGTGTTCAAGAGGATGTTATTGAAATCATTCTTAATCTGAAAGATTTGGCAATCGCCTTGAATACACAAACCGAAGCTGTGCTTACTTTAAGTAAATCAGGTAAAGGTCCAGTTACAGCTGCAGACATTACTGTAGATCATGATGTTGAAATCGTTGATCCTGACCATTTAATTTGTAATCTGAATGAAAATGGCTCAATCAATATGAGAATTAAGGTGGGATCAGGCCGCGGCTATGCTCCTGCTGATTCGCGTTTAAGTGATGATGATGAGACTCGTTCGGTTGGTAAATTACAACTAGATGCATCTTATACACCTGTTAATCAAGTTACTTATACTGTTGAAAATGCACGTGTAGAGCAACGTACTGACCTTGATAAACTGATTTTGGAATTAGAAACCAATGGCACTTTAGATGCAGAAGAAGCTATTCGACAAGCAGCAACTATTATGCAACATCAACTAAGTGTATTTGTTGACTTACAAAGTGATGTTGTTAATGAGCCTGAAGAAGCTGAAGATAAAATTGACCCGATTTTATTGCGTCCGGTTGATGATTTGGAGCTTACTGTACGTTCAGCTAACTGCTTAAAGGCTGAAAATATTTATTACATTGGGGATCTGATTCAGCGTACTGAAGTTGAATTATTGAAAACTCCAAACCTTGGTAAAAAATCGTTAACGGAAATTAAGGATGTACTGGCGTCACGCGGTTTGTCTTTAGGTTTGCGTTTAGAGAATTGGCCGCCATCATCGCTTAAAGGCGACGATAGAGCTGCATAAAACTGATATTAATTAGGAATAGTAGTCATGCGTCATCGTCACTCAGGACGTCAACTTAACAGAAATAGCAGTCATCGTCAGGCCATGTTCCGTAACATGACTTCATCTCTGGTTGAGCACGAAATTATTAGAACAACTCTGGCTAAGGCGAAAGAACTAAGGTCTTATGCTGAGCCTTTAATTACTCTTGCAAAGGAAGATAATGTTGCAAATCGACGCTTGGCTTTTGCTCGTGTTCAGGATAAAGCAGCTGTAGGCAAGTTATTTTCTGAGCTAGGCCCACGTTATAAAAAACGACCAGGCGGTTATCTACGTGTTATAAAATGTGGATTACGCACAGGTGATAAAGCTCCTATGGCTTATGTTGAACTGGTTGATCGTCCTGTTGTCGATTTCGATGATGATTATAGTGACCAAGTAGAAGATCTAGTAGCAGAAGAAGTTGTAAGCGAAGAAGTTTCAGAAGATCCTGTAGAAGAAGTAAAAGAAATAGTAGAAGAAACAGCGGAAGCAGTTGAAGAGACGGCAGAAGCCCCTGAAGAAACTACTGAAGAAGAAATTATCGAAGAAGCAGATGAAGAGGAAGCTTCTGAAGAAAAAAAAGAAGATAAATAAATAGTTATCTTTAATTAAAAAAGCCGCTAACAAAGCGGCTTTTTTTATTCAAATTATCGAGTTCCATAGATGACTATGGTTTTTCCCGATACTTCTATTAAACCCTGAGTTTGTAAGTCTTTTAAAACACGCCCTACCATTTCCCGTGAGCAATTAGTTATTTTTCCTAGCTCCTGTCTGGTTATTCTAATCTGCATGCCATCAGGATGGGTGAGGGCGCTGGGATCGTTGCTTAAATTAAGCAAAGCACTCGCAATTCGACCAGTTGCATCAAGAAAAGATAGGTCGGCTACTTTTTGTGTTGTATTCCGTAAGCGTCTAGCCATTTGCTTGCCCAGGATATAAAGTATTTGAGGATGGCTTTCTGTATAGATTTTGAAATCCTCATAACTTATTTCAGCTAGCACTGTATTTTCTTTAGTGCGCACACTGGCACTTCTGGACATTTCTATGTCAAACAAGCTCATTTCGCCAAAAAAGTCTCCCGAACTAAGATAGGCAATAATAATTTCCCGATTATCATCATCATTCAAGACGACGCTTATTGAACCACTCAAGATAAAATAAAGTGTTTCTGAAATATCTACTTCTCTGAAGATTAAAGTGTTGGAGGGGTATGAGTACTTTTTAGTTTTGCTTAAGAAAGTATCAAAATCAGGAAAATCGATTTGATTAAGCGCTACAGACATGGGTCTTCCTAAGAAAAAACTATTAATAAGTAAGGTCTTGTAGGCCTGAGTATATGAGCATGTAGAGTCTTAATCTACACTGCACCCTTATTTCATCAATTAGGCTTATATCACACCAATAAATTATTTTTTATACAGATAATCTCTGGTTATGGGTACAGGGCCATGTTTTTTAGCCAATTGAAACTGATACACAACGAGATCAGAAAATATAAAGGCGACTTCACAGACGGCCAGATAAAACTCCCACATTAAACAAAATTCTTCATCTAGTATTTCTGCGATTTCATGTCGATGTGCTTGGAATCTTAGCTGCCATTGATGCAAAGTCTTAGCATAATGTTCACGTAGCACTTCAACATCGGTGACTCTAAGCTTACTGACTTCAAGCGCTTTAGAAATTTGTGAAAGGGAAGGATTTACTCCGCCTGGGAATATATATTTATGGATCCAAGGGTTAGTAGTACGTGGTGGGCCTGTTTTACCAATTGTATGCACCAGAGCCACGCCATCCTCATTGAGCATCTCTGCTATTTTGTTGAAATAGGTCGTATAAAAAGGTGTTCCTACATGTTCAAACATTCCGATGCTTACAATTCTGTCGTAAGCGCCTTTATGTTCGCGGTAATCTTCAAGATAGAAGTGCGTGTTATTTAACTGACGTAAGTCGGCCTCAGCTTGGGCTACAGATAATTGTTCCTTGGACAGGGTGATACCACTAACATCAACATTATAGTTTTGTGCCAGGTGAAACATCATGCTTCCCCAGCCACATCCGATATCGAGAACTTTGTGATTGTCTTGTAGCAGTAATTTATTAGCGATGTGATTGGCCTTACTGGTTTGCGCTTCTTCCAGTGAAGCATCATCTGATTCAAAATAAGCGCAAGAGTAGAACATTTCCTTGTCTAAAAATTTCCTAAATACATCTTCATGAATATCGTAGTGATGCGCGATATTACTGTAGGCACGTGAAACTTTATTCCACTGTTGGATGGCCCCTTGTATGGGTTTGAGCCAGCTATTTTTTTTGGGCTGGAAATTGCTCCTTAATAATCCCAAAAGATCGTAAAGCGAGCCATCGCCTGCATGCCATAACCCTTCCATGTAGGTCTGTCCCAGTTGGAACTCCCAATCAAGTGCGATACGTTTGATGGCTTTTTCACTTCTAAAATGCCAGTGAACCTCGGTGCCACTCGTACCAAAGGTATACACCTTGTTTTCAGGTAAATGGAGGTGAAGAACCCCTGTTTTTATGTGTTTTTCTAATAATTTTAGATACATCAATTTATTTTATTCAGTAAAAAACTTGTAATATTATGTAGATATCAAAGAATATAAATTTTCAAACTCAACTTGTAAATACCCAGTAAGTCTAAATGCTTGAGCATAACTGCTTAGATATGTTGATTTTATCTCTGAGCGTCTTTATTCTGCATTGAAGCCATATCAATAAAACAGGAGCTAATATGACTGAAGTAGTAGATTCGGCAGAGGTGCCAGAGGCATCATCTTCAGATAAAACTATCTTTGGACATCCCCGCGGGCTGTATATTCTCTTTTTCACTGAAATGTGGGAACGCTTTTCCTATTATGGAATGCGCGGCTTATTGATATTTTATCTTACCGAGCACTTCTTATTTAGCCAAGAACGGTCTTCCATAATCTATGGTGCATACACCGCGCTAGTTTATGTAATGACCATCATTGGAGGGACACTTGCGGACAAGTATCTGGGTTCTAGAAAGGCCGTTACCTTTGGAGCGATACTGCTTGTTATCGGTCATTTGGGCATGGCTTTTGAAGGGAATGGTTCCAGGGAAATACTGAGCTATAGCGGTGCTGAATATGAGATAGCCCTAGATGCCAGAGGAGGTGACGGTAATCAAATTATCACTTCTGAGCAAGGCGTTTCATTGATTTCATTTAATGCTGGCGCTACCCAGATGCTAGTTGCTGATCCAGATAATGTAGGCTTGCCAGCAGCCATAAATGTCTCTGACTACAGTCGGCGCACAGAAACAGAAGCGCTCTATGTAAATGGTCTATATCTCTCCTTAGCATTGATTATTGCAGGAGTCGGTTTTCTAAAAGCCAATATATCTTCCATAGTTGGTGCGCTATATGGTTTTGGAGATACTCGACGAGATTCGGGATTCACCATTTTTTATATGGGCATTAATATGGGTGCTTTTCTGTCATCAATACTATGTGGCTATCTGGGCATTACCTACGGTTGGAAATACGGCTTTGGCCTTGCTGGTATTGGTATGGTCTTTGGGCTGGCCATATTTTTAAAATTTCAGGGCTGGCTGGAAGGGAAGGCTGAACCACCCAGTGTTGAAAAATTAAAAGAAAAGGTTCTGGGGCCGCTTAATATTGAAGCAATGTGTTATATAGCAGGACTAGGGATCATTGCTATATCTATGATTATGGTTATGAATGCCCATCTGATTGATGAAGCTTACGTAGGTATTTTAGGTATTTTAGTCTTTGCATTTATGGTGGCTTATGCATTTTTCGGTTGTGATAGAACTGAACGAAATCGAATGCTGGCCGCGATCTACATCATACTCGCTCAAATCCCATTCTGGGCCTTGTTTGAACAAGCAGGGACATCGTTGAATTTATTTGCAGGAAGTCTGGTTGATAGAACCATGCTGGGTTTTAACGTCCCGGCGCCAATATTTCAGTCTTTAAATGCTATGTTCATTATTCTATTTGCACCACTCATGGCTATGTTATGGATTAAGCTTGCCAAGCATAAAGTCAATCCATCGAGCCCGGTGAAATTTTCCCTGGGTGTATTTATGGCCGGCTTGGGTTTTCTGGTTTTGGTCGCTGGTATGAAAATTTCAGGCGGCTCTGGGCTGACGGCAGTTTATTTTATTTTCCTGATTTATTGGTTTCATACTATTGGCGAATTAATGGTGTCTCCAGTGGGATTGTCGGTAGTGACTAAGTTAGCTCCACCCAGAGTAGTTGGTATGACCATGGGAGCTTGGTTCCTTTATAGTGGTTTATCTAATTATTTGGCCGGTGTAATAGCATCAACCACAGGTGCAGAAACCATAGGCGGACAACTTACAGATGTAGCTGCAGCTAAAGCAAACTACATAAGTGTCTATACTCAGGTCGGCTATATCGCCATGGGCGTAGCAGTATTAATGCTGTTAATTTCACCAGTGATCAAGAAAATGATGGAAGGTGCAGAATAAGGATTAATTAATTTAAAAAGGCATAAGTAGTTGTGAGCCTGTTACTTATTTTATGTTAAATATAAACAGATGGAGAACGCTTATGAATGTGTTAAAACTAAAATTGTCTAGGGTCCTTTTAATAACGGGTCTTTGCTTGCTGGCAAATCAAGCAGCTTCTCATCACGGCTGGTCTTGGTACACTGGCGATGAATTCACATTAACAGCAACCGTCGTGCAGATTCAATTTGCTAACCCGCATGACAGAATGTCAGTTGAGGCTGATGGCCGCATATGGAATTTACTACTTAGCCCTCCATCCAGAACCCGTCGTGCTGGTTTATCAGAAGATATGATACAGATGGGTGATACCATTACAGCTTATGGACACCGCCATGCTGATTTAGCTAACCTGGAAATGAAAACTGAAAGGTTACAAGTAGGTGATACTCTTTATAACCTTTATCCACGAAGGGATTAATTTTTAGATGAATTAATTAAAATATTGCTAGGAAAACCATCTATTGATTGTTGGTTTTTTTCTTGCCAGTAAGCTTCGATTTCCTCATCATCTTTTTGCTTGGACCACTTAAGCAGTGCTTCGCGATCTTCAATGAATTCATAATAAGGGACAGCGAAGCCGCATGAAGTCTGCACTAATTCAATGTCCATCATGAAAAGCTGTCTAGCACCTGACTTCTCCGGAAATAAATTTAAATACTCCTGCCAGGATTCGTCTCTAGGATGTATTGCCTGAGCTTGTCCATAAACTCTCAAAATAAGAGGCTTAAGTTCAAAAGAACAAAACATGATTGTCATTCGAGGATTTTCAAGAATATGAGCCGCTGACTCATTGCCGCTACCTGTGTAGTTGAGCCAAATCAGTCTATTTGGATTAATAATCTTAAGAGAGTCCATCCCCTTGGGAGATACATTTACAGTCCCGGTAGAACGAGCAGTACCGACAAAAAATATATGTTGTTTTTCTATAAATGATATTAGGGAAGGGCTTAATTCAGGAAATTTTTCAGACATGATAAAGATTTAAATATGAAATATTAAACAGGCATTCCAATAAAAAAAATTATCAGAGCATAGATAACCTTAGAGAGTAAATGCAAAGATTGATCCTGATGCAGGTTAATGATTTTGTCACATTTTACATAGTCAATTAACCAATGGCTTATAAACTCAGCAATTAGAAGAAGAATACTTCCCGTACAAAAATATACAATCAGTCCGTGAGTAGAAGCATGGGCTGATAACCAGTAATACCATTGAGGAAAGCCATCATCAAACTGCTCGCGAGTTTTATTTCTATTTTTTCCTGAACTCATAGGGCCAGGTTGCAGGGCAAAGTCGCCTACAAAATGACCTGCTATCATTAATACTAGAATAGAAATAACGTCCATCGTAATTGCTCTTTTTATAGTTGCTGCAAAGTTTATGCTTTATTGTGGCTCAAAGCATTCTGAACAGCTGGTCAAAATCATTATCTCTACATTATTTAAGCAATACAATCCGGTATTTTTGACCCGGGTCTCACTTTTACCGGAAATTCAAGGTGTTAAGCCCTTGTTCATATTGACCTTGTTAGTCTTTTGGTCAAGGACACAAAGAGCAGATTTTTTAACATTAAAGTAAAAAGGGGGCTTTATGAAGATAATGACTAATGTGGCTAGAAGTTTTGTTACCGCTCTACTGGGATTCGGCTTTGCTTCTCTTGCTTCGGCTTCGACTAGTTATTATGAAGCCGATGTGATCCAAAGTACGGCTGTTTATCGGACAGTGGAAACATCAACACCCCGCAGAGAATGTTGGTTGGAAGAGGTCGTTCGAGAAAGTCGTCCTCAATACCGCTCTCATACACCAAATATATTGGGAGCGGTCATTGGGGGCGCAATCGGGAATGCTGTAGGGCATAATAAGAGTAATCAACGCGTTGGTTCTGTCGTTGGGGCAGTTTTGGGGGCTTCTGTTGCACGTGACATTAGTTATTCAAATAGAACTCGTAATGTGCAGTATGAAACGGTTGAGCGTTGTGAAACTGTCTATGATAGCTATTTAGAAGACAGGCTAGTTGGATATGATGTCATCTATAGCTACAATAACCGTGAATATACTGTTCGTACTCAACGTGATCCAGGTGCTACTATTAGAGTGAGAGTGAATTTAGAACCTGTACTTTAGGCTTTAAAAGTGATGCCCATTGGCAAATAAGATAATAACAATATTAGCAATGACCGCTTTGCTATTCTCGCCCCTGACAAATGCTCAGGCTCCAAGGGATGGCTCTGAAGCGTCGCCCAGACCTGAGCAGCCGCCGCCTTTTGGGCCGCCGAGACAGACAGGTCCTGGCAATAGTCTGGCTCCGCCGACATTGGATCCAGCGACATCCATATCAAGACAGCAGGCATTAAATCTGGCTCGTGACAGTTTTCAGGGCAGAATATTGAGTGTGCGTATGGATGGCATGAATTGGCGTGTGCGTATTGATCAAAATGGCACGGTGTTTAATGTGTTTGTTGATGGCAGTACTGGTGAAGTCAGTCGCTTTCCAGATTAGCTTAATCTCATCAAAATACTTGAGGTGCTAGCATGCGTCTGTTACTGGTAGAAGATGAAGATCTTTTAAGGGCCCAGTTGGTCAAAGCACTGGAAGATAACGACTATATTGTAGATAGCGTTCAAGACGGTGAGTTGGGCTTATATCAGGCCAATGAATTTTCTTATGATGCAGCCATTATTGATTTAGGCTTACCGAAGATGAATGGTATCGACCTTATCAAGGCAATCAGAAAAGATGGTAAGGTGTTTCCAATACTTATTCTCACGGCTAGAGATAACTGGACTGATAAAGTTGAAGGGCTCGATGCCGGTGCTGATGATTACGTCGTTAAACCATTTCAAATAGAAGAAATCAAAGCGCGTTTAAATGCTTTACTTAGAAGAGCGGCAGGTTTTGCCAAACCTTCTTTGGATTTCGCTCACCTGAGCCTGGATACATCCTCAAAACAATTAAGTGTTTCAGGAAAGCCTGTTGAACTCACGGCTTATGAATATAAGGTATTGGAATACTTGATGCTGCACCCCGGTAAGGTGATATCCAAGATGGAACTGACTGAACATCTTTATGAGCAGGACTACGATAGAGATAGTAATGTTCTCGAAGTGTTTGTGCGTAGACTGCGACAAAAGATGGACCCTGAAGAAACATTAAAGCCAATCGATACCGTTCGCGGACAAGGTTATCGTTTTAATGTCCCTCCAAAATAACATTCAGGTAAAGTATTCCTTACAACAACGCCTGGTAATGGCTTTCGGTGTTCTGCTGATTTTGTTTTTAGGTTTGACAGGCTTGGTGCTAGATCGAGCTTTTCAGGAAAGCATTGCAGCATCGGTAGAAGAGCGCCTTCAACTTCAGGTTTATGCAGTACTTGGAGTTGCTGAACCTGATCCCGATATGAGTTTTTTTGTTCCTGATTTGGAAGAAGCTCGATTCTCGCAAATTGATTCAGGGCTTTATGCCTATATCTTTGATCAAAAGGGTAGTGAGGTTTGGCGCAGCCCTTCAGCAGTTAACATGAATCTCAATGATCTGGATGTGACTGCGCAGGATATAGAACCTGGACAAATGATCTATGGTAGCGTCGAGACGGATCTACAGGGGCCAATGTCTTATGCAAGCTACGGTACTTATTGGTCAGGTCTGGAGCAAGAATATAGTTTTGCAGTATTTGAATCTGTTGCCCCGACTGATGCTGAAATCAATGAATTTCAATCCAATCTTTGGCTTTGGCTAGGAGGTTTAGCTGTATTTCTATCCCTGGCTCAATATGCCTTGCTGTATTGGGGAATGGCGCCCTTAAAACGTTTGGCACAAGATATCGCAGAAATTGAGGCAGGCAAAAAAGAGCAGCTTGCGGAAGATTATCCTAGTGAACTACATAATCTGAGTCATAACATGAATGTGCTTATTCAAAGTGAGCGCCAAAGGCAAAGCCGGTATAGGACCACCCTGGGTGATTTAGCTCATAGTTTAAAAACCCCTTTGGCAGTCATTTCCGGTGTGATTCAGCAAGGTCAAACGCTTGTAAAAAAAGATATGTTAGATGTGTCTGAGCAAGTTGAACGAATGAACCAGATCGTTACCTATCAACTAAATCGCGCCACAAAATCCACTCAGAGTAAAATGCTGCTAGCTCCTGTAGCCATTAACCCGGTGCTTACAAAAATAAGTGCAGCCTTAAACAAAGTTTATATTGATAAAAACATAAAACTGGAAATGGATGTCAATACAGCAGCAACATTTTATGGTGAAGAAAGTGACCTTACCGAGCTTCTAGGCAATTTAATGGATAATGCATTTAAATATTGTCAGCAAGAGGTAAGAGTTAAGGTTCAGAATATTAATAAACATTTACAAATAGTCATTGATGATGATGGTCCGGGTATTGCCGAACAGGATCGTCATTGGGTGCTTGAGCGTGGCGCCAGAGCTGATACCCGTGAATCAGGCCAAGGTATTGGTCTGGCTGTAGCTCTAGATATTATCAGTTCCTATGGCGGTGAGTTGAAAGTAGGGAATAGCGCATTAGGTGGAGCATCTATTCAAGTCGAGATTAAATATAATTAATTAAGGTCTGCATGCCGAAGCTGGAAGTCTTCTTTCCACACGATTGCCATAGCGATCATAATAATATTCATAACAGGTATTACTGTTATATCTGCCAGGCCGATAATCATTATTGTTAATACTTCTTCGGCTAACTCTATAACCATTACCATAGCCTTGGCGATATCCATTGTTATAAGTGCGATTATTATAGCGATGAGTATTGGAAACTCGGCCATTGTAAATTCGGTTTTGCAATCCAGATCTACTCTGGTAATTCCTATATGTAATACCCATTACCAAGCTGTTGGCAGGGTAATAAGGAGTAGAGTAGGAAGGGTAATGAAAAGCATTAGAAAAGCCGAAAGCACTTCCAAATCGATTGTTCTGGAAACCGTGAGCATTGGCAAGCGTAGCCAGAGAAGTAAAAGTCAAACTGGCAATCAGTATTGTTAGCTTCTTCATAACGCAACTCCTATACATTATTCTATGGATAAGAGTATGAATAGCTCAGTATGAATATAAGCTGAATAGCTGCTTTGCAGAATATAGGCTTGTGTCTAATTTAAGCTTTGTAAATTTTCCGGGCTAAAAACAGAAATTGAATCATCCATCCTTTGGTGAATTTTCTTGCCCCAATTAGGGTCTCCAATCAATGCTCTGCCAACAGCAATCAGATCAAATTCCTCTTTATCTAGACGTGTCACTAAGTTATCGAGACTCGTTTGTTTTGATTCAGCTCCGCCAAAGCTGGCCATGAGATCATTATCAAGACTGACACTACCAACGGCAATTGTGGGTAAGCCACTTAGTTTTTTAGTCCAGCCGGCCAAGGTTAATTCAGAGTCTTGGAATGCAGCTTCCCAGAAGCGTCGAGTGCTGGCATGAAAAATATCGACTCCTGCATCAACCAATGGGCTCAGAAATTCCTCAAGCTCTTCAGGAGTGTTGGCAATTTTGGCGTCATAGGCAGGTATTTTAAATTGGGAGAAACGCATTATGATAGGAAAGTCATTGCCTACTTCATGACGAATCCCTTCAACAATTTCCACTGCGAAACGGGTGCGTGCTGCAATAGACCCAGCATACTTATCCTCCCGCTTGTTTAGCTCTTTCCAAAAAAACTGGTCAAGCAAGTAACCATGTGCCCCATGTAATTCGATGCCGTCAAAATTGAGGGCTTTGGCATCGCGTGCTGCTTTAACAAAAGCCTCAATGACATCATCGATATCTTGTTGGGTCATAATCCTGACTGACTGCTCACCCTTGGCATCCAAACCAGATGGTCCAATGGATGTTAGTTCCGGGTTAGGGCCCTTACCGGGCTCACGCTGAGCGCCCATATGCCATAATTGAGGACAGATTTTACCGCCTGCACTATGCACTGCCTCAACGACTTTCTTCCAGCCTTTCAGTGCTTCCTCACCATGAAAGAAAGGAACGTTAGTATCATTACTGGCTGCTGGACTATCAACAGTGGTGCCTTCAGTGATAATCAAACCCACGTCACCTTCAGCGCGGCGCTTGTAGTATTCAACAACATCTTCGCCAGAAATGCCGTTTGGACTATGACTTCGTGTCATGGGAGCCATCACCAAGCGGTTTTTTAATGCTAGTTTGGTGCTGGAAAAAGGTTTAAAAAGAGAATCTGGAGTTAAAGTCATATTAATACCTGAGTGTGAAAAATAATTTAAGTAAGACAGTTGGGGTCAAAAGCATAATTGCCATTGAGCCAGGCGATAATTTCTCGTGCCATGGGTGAGCCCTGAAAGGCGGTGTACTTATCAAGATAGTTTTGTTTGTCTTTGGCACTGAGGTCGACTAAGCCCTGCTGCTGAAAAAAATCAGCATCTTCAAGAATTGCTTCTGCCAGTGGTGCAGAGCATAAAGTTTCACAGGCTAATTTTAATAGATTAGCGTCATTATATCCCCTGTATATATTACTTAAGGAATGCAAGGGTAATTGAGAAAGGTAAGCCTGATTCATAGGGTTGGCAATATGGCCAGCAGTGAATTCCAGCATCGCTTCTTTTTGTTTAGGCTCATTAGGAAAAGGTTTTAAATGCAAGAAGTCTGTCAATCTTTTAGCGTCATTAACGGGATAGTTATGCCAAATCAGAGGTTTTCTTTGTAATTTTTCAGCAAGCCCTTGTAAATGTAGACTAGTGAAATTATCTGTAAAAACCTTGGGGCCGGTCCAGAATATATCGACAGAAGGGTCAAGCTTATTTCCTATATCTTCCAAATAGTGCTTAGGCATAGCGCCAAAGTGGGTAATCAATTGCGGGTCATCAGAATAATAAGTTGGACAAAAAATAAAATGTGAAGACTGGCTATGCTGAATAATGAAATTTGTTATTTTAAGTTGTCGCTCAGCAAGGGAGTCAATATCACCTTGCATATCATCAAATAAAATACACAGTATTGATGGTTTGATTTCATTAATTTGTTGTATTTTGGCTTTGAGCAGGTTTTTATTGTTTGAGTTGAAATTCTTGTATAACTCAAATGGGCTCAGTCCTATGCCAAAATTTAGATGATGTTGATGGTAAGTGTTTGCTAGCGTTTGTAATTTTTCCAGATGACTTTCTGAAAAGGGGAGCTGCCAGTCCTGACGGAGTAAACGGTCACTTTTGGGAGCATAAAGATAAGTATTAAAGTCATATTGCTTGAGAAATTTTGCATAATCCAGGCGTGCATCCCAAGACCAGGGGGAGCCAAAAAAACCTTCAACAATACCTAATTTAAAAGGCTTATCTGAAACTGAAGGCATAGGGACTACTCTTCCAGAAAGCCAGGGCCATTGAGGATTTGGCCAGGACGAGCAGCAGTAACAATTCCGTCATCAAGTGCTAGAACGCCATTGATTATCACAAACTCTACACCTTCGGCATATTGATGAGGCTCTTCAAAGGTAGATAAGTCTCGAATCTCGTTAGCATCGAAGATGCTGATATCTGCATAGTAACCTTCTCGCAAAATACCTCGATCACGAATTCCCAAGCGCTGAGCTGTTGCACCGCTCATTTTCCTGACAGCATCTTCTAAAGTAATAACCCCTCGCTCTCTGACATATGTGCCGAGCACACGCGCGAATGTTCCATATTGTCTTGGATGTGGCGCGCCATCACCAAAAACGGTAAGAGTTCCGTCAGAACCAATGGCTGTTGCCGGATGTTGCATAATGCGCTCTACATCCTCTTCTGACATGGCATGATAAACAGCCTGAGCACCCCCCTTGCTAATGATGTCCATCGCAATTTCAGCAGCATTACTGGGAGAAGGTTCTATGCCACGCTCATTGGCAATATCCGTAAGACTTTTACCTTCAAGCGAAGTGTCCCAAGCGCAAAAGGAAATAACAATGTTGTCTGGAGAGCCGCCACCGCGGTCATATAAAATTCTATCGACAATACCGTCTTTAAGTTCTTGGCGAAGCGCACTGTCATTCCAGATAGCGAGCAATGCATCTGTTCCACCAGCCTGTGCCCATTGTGGGACTATGGCAGACATACTGCTTTGGGCTGCAGTATAAGGGTATTGATCCATGGTGATGTCAATGCCTCGTGCACGCGCTTCATCAATCATGCTTAAGGTATCGATGCTGGCTCCCCAGTTCTGGCGACCCATGGCTTTGTGATGGGTTATTTGCACGGGTATTCCGGCTTCTGCTCCTATACGAATGGTTTCATTAACAGAATCCAATAGTCCGGCGACTTCATCTCGCATGTGAGAGATGTAGATGCCGTCATAATCAGCAACAACTCGTGACAGCTCGATGACTTCTTCGATTGGCGTAAAGTTCCCTGGGACATAGAATAACCCCGTCGATATACCCATGGCTCCTTGCTCCATTGCATCAGCGATCAGCGCTTTCATTTGCTGCAATTCATCCGTATTGGCAGATCGGTTTTCGGTACCCATGACTAACTCTCGAATTGTGCCTTGCCCCACAAATACCGACCAGTTTGTGCTGATGCCTTTATTTCTTATCGCTTGATAATGCTCATCGATGGGGAAAGGTGAACTGCCGTCATTACCTTCTAACAGTGTTGTGACGCCCTGACGTAGAGAACTTTCGGCGCTTGGGTTATCAAAGATGCCACGGATAGCATGGGTATGTGGGTCTATAAAACCCGGAGCAACAATCAAGCCAGAAGCATCAATAATTCTATCAGCTTGAGCATTTTCAAGATTACCAATGCTGACGATGCGTTGATCCACAATGCCAACATCAGCTTTAAACCAGGGGTTGCCGGTGCCGTCGATAATCTGGCCATTACGAATCAGAATATCGAAGCTTTCCTGTGCATTGGCATTGAGGCTAAGCAGTCCCATGAAACTAAGGCTAAATAGTGACAGGGTTTTAATTATGGATTTCATATTAACCTCGTTTGGCTAAATTAAGTGCTTTGTCTAATAGTTGAGCTTGGTAGACATCAAATCCTTAATTCTATTAAGTGCATTTTCAATATTTTCAGTACTGCTAGCATAACTAAAGCGAAGGTAACCTTCACCTCTTTGTCCAAAACTTGTCCCTGACACCGTAGCGACACCGATTTCCTCGAGTAGGAGTTCCTCCAGCTGTTTCGATTCAAGTCCGGTGCCGGTTATACTTGGAAAGGCATAAAATGCGCCCTTGGGTTCGATACAGGAAAATCCAGGCACGTCATTGAGTAACTTGACGATGAGCTTTCGTCTTTCATCAAAAGTGCTATGCATCATATCCACAGAATCCTGTGGACCTGTTAAAGCTTCAACGCCTGCGACCTGAATCGGCGCTGAAGGGCATGAGTTGCTGTTAATTTGCAGACGTTCTGCATGCTCAATTAAAGAAGAAGGCCAGACACCATAGCCCAGCCGCCACCCAGTCATGGAATACGTCTTACTCCAGCCATCTAATAATATTGTTCGATCGCGGATTGATTCATATTCCAGCAAGCTAACATGCTTGCGTCCGTCATAAAGCAGGCGAGAGTAAATTTCATCTGCCAGTAAATAGACATTAGGGTGCTTTTCTAAACCTCTAACAAAGCGATCAATCGCATCTCTTTCAAGCACGCCTCCGGTTGGGTTGGCTGGAGTATTTAAAATGATAAGGCGAGTTTTCTCGTTTATTTGAGCAAGTACTCGGTCAGGTTCGAAAGCAAAGCCATTGGATTCAATTAGTTCAATTGGTACAGCCTTTGCACCACTGAATTCAATCATGGATTCATAAATCGGAAAGCCTGGGTTGGGATACATAATCTCTGTACCGGCTTCGCCGAACATAGTGATAGCAAAAAACATCGTTGGTTTTCCGCCTGGAACAATCATTACATTTTCCTTATCGACAGAAACACCGCGATAATGTTGAATGTCATTGACAACTGCTTCACGCAGTTCGGGGATGCCTTTAGCAGGGGTATAAAAATGATAGCCATCATCAAGTGCTTTTTTTCCCGCGGAAATAATGTTTTCCGGCGTTCTGAAATCAGGTGCGCCTATACCAAGGTTGATAATGTCACGACCAGCAGCTTCCAAAGCTTTAGCTTTAGCAAGTATTTTAAAGGCTGACTCAGTGCCGAGTCTGGACATACGTTTAGCTAAGGGCATGAGAAGGTCTCTTATAAATGAAGTGCAATGGTAAAGCTAAAGGAGCGATAAATTATACACTTTAGCGTATCGTATTTTTACTGCTTAAACATGATTTATTGGGCAAGAAAGGCTAGAATGCGCGCTTTCAAAAATACTGCGGGTAAATCATGATTAAAAGATTAAATATAGGGTTAATACTTTTCGTTTTTCTAGTGATAAGTAAATCAGTTTTTGCACAAGATGCTGAAGAACGGCCATATGATGCTAGTGCTTCAGTGGGTTATGTTGGCACTTCTGGTAACACCGATATCACTACTTTAAATACTGAATTTTTATTGACCTATTTTGATGAAAAATGGACGCATAATTTCAGATTTAATGCTCTTTCTTCACAGGAAAACGGCGCGGGTAAGGCAGAGCGCTATGCCATTAGCAACAAGTCTGACTATGCCTTGATGGATGAAGACAAATACTTATATGTACAGGCAACTTATACGGATGATCGCTTTAGTGGTTTTGATTATCAGGCAATAGCATCTATAGGTTACGGCCAGTATTTTCTTAGAGGGAATGGCAAGGATCTGCAGGGGTTCGTTGGTCTTGGTTATCGTGAGAATGATTCCAAAACTACCGGTTCGGAAGGTGAAGTGGTTTTAACACTAGGTGAAGAATATGACTGGACCATCAGTGAAACGTCATCCCTAACACAAGCGCTAACATTTGATATTGGTGATAAACGAACTATTACTACTTTTGAGATCGGTCTTGAATCAAATATTATCGATCATATTTCCACCAAGATTGCTTTCCAGTATAGAAATAACTCAGATGTACCAGTGGGTATTGAGAAAACAGATACGCAAACAAGTATTAGTTTGGTCTACACTTTCTAGGAAAAGCAAGATGGGAAAAAATTACGTCATGATTAAATTTTCTTATTAATCTTTGTAGTGTAATTAATCAAGCCATTAGTAGATGCGTCGAATTTGCTGCATGACTCTTCGCTACTAATGGCTTGAAATACTTCTTTACTAAGCACCTTACCCAACTCCACTCCCCACTGATCAAAAGCATTAATCCCAAGAATGATACTTTGAACATATACTTTATGTTCGTAAGCCGCTATCAAAGCACCTAAAGCCTCGGGTGTTAATGCTTTCATCATTATTGTGCTGCTGGGATTGTTGCCGGCAATAACTTTGTGAGGCGCCAGAGCGTCAATCTCAGTCTCATTGAAACCTTGCGCAGATAATTCAGTTTCTACTTCTAGTAATGACTTGCCTTGCATAAGTGCCTGACTCTGAGCAAAGCAATTTGCCAGTAAATGCTGATGCTGTTCAACTTTATCCGTTGGGCTGTTTGCGCTAGCTATAAAATCTGCAGGAACCAGATGTGTGCCTTGATGCAATAACTGATGGAAAGAGTGTTGGCCGTTGGTGCCAGCGCTGCCCCAGATTAGCCCTCCACTATTTATATTAAGAGAATCTCCATCTGCAGTGACAGACTTACCCAGACTTTCCATCTCCAATTGCTGCAGGAAAGCAGGAAATAAGTGTAAATTTTGGATATAAGGCAGAATAGCCTGAGTTTCCACACCGAAGAAATTCAGGTACCAGATATTTAATAAGGCCATCAAAACCGGCATGTTGCTCGCTAATGCTTCATTTTTGAAATGCACATCCATTGCATGGGCGCCTTCTAATAGCTCGCGGAAATGTTGCATGCTGGTGCCAAGGGCTATTGGCAGCCCGATAGCTGACCAAAGAGAATAACGGCCACCAACCCAGTCCCACATGGGGAAAACATTAGTCTCGTCAATTCCAAATACTTTTGCTTTCTTGGTATTGGTAGAAACCGCTACGAAATGCTTTGCTAGTTCCTTGTCAGAGGATAAGGACGCTTGTAGCCATTGCTTTGCTGTCTGAGCGTTCTGCAGAGTTTCCAGCGTCGTAAATGTTTTTGAAGCAATTACAAATAGAGTGGTTTCCGGATTCAGGCTTGCCAGGGTCTGTTCTAGATGAGAGGGGTCAACATTTGATACAAAGTGACATCTAATTTTGTTGGAATGAAAGGGCGTAAGAGCATCATAGACCATGGCAGGTCCCAGATCTGAACCGCCAATCCCGATATTGACGACATCCTTAATAGTTTTGCCGCTAAACCCTTTCCACTTGCCACTTTGTATATTGCCAACAAAGGCCTCCATTTTATTCAGAGTATCATGGACAATTTTTTCCTCAGGGCTGTGGTTTAGAGGGCTGCGCAATGCGACGTGGAGCGCAGGGCGCTGCTCAGTATTATTGATAAGCTGGCCTTCAAACATTGCATTAATAGCTTGTTTTACCTCGGCCTGCTTAGCTAATTCAACTAATAGCCCTATAGTCTCTGCACTTATCAGATGTTTGGAAAAATCCAATAACAGTTCAGGAGCCTGGATACTGAAATTTGTAAAGCGATCAGGGTCCTCGGCAAATAAATCGCTTATATGGGTTTTTGATATTTGCAGCTGATGTGATTTGAGAGCTTGCCAAGCGGGGCTAGTTTCAATAAGACCAGGGGAAGACATCAGAACACCTTGCCGATATGTTTCATAATTGATTAATTCTACCTTAAAATATTGATCAATAGGATGTAGATTGGTAGTATTCGCCGCCTAATGTCGCTATAGCTCAGCCGCAAATAGAAAGAAGCAACTGACTTTAGCAAATGCAAGATAGAAAGAAACACAGTTTTAGCCGCTATAGCTCAGCCGTGGTAGAGCAACTGACTTGTAATCAGTAGGTCCCGAGTTCGACTCTTGGTGGCGGCACCAAATTAAAGACCCGCTTTCTAGCGGGTTTTTTATTGCTCAAATTTAATCTAGACAGCATTAGACGCTGAGCGTTTGTATTGTAATCAGTAGGTCCCACTCTCCACAAATGCTTGGGACTCTTGGTGACGGCACCAAATTAAAGACCCGCTTTCTAGCGGGTTTTTTATTGCTCAAATTTAAGCTAGACAGCAATAGACGCTGAGCGTTTGTATTGTAATCAGTAGGTCCCACTCTCCACAAATGCTTGGGACTCTTGGTGGCGGCATCAAATTAAAGACCCGCTTTCTAGCAAGTTTTTAATTACTAAAATTTAAGATTTAAAAGTCAAAAAAAAGCGGTTATTTCTAACCGCTTTTTTAATTAAAGATAGGTTTTTATAGCTGCTTATAAAGATAAAGCTCTCACAAATGTTAGGGTGCCATCTACAGTGCCGTCACTGTCTTCATCAAAATTGGCAACTAATGTGTTTCCTTCGAACGCTATAGACAAGATGGCTGGTCCTTGGGCTGTGAAATCAGTCAAACCAGTATCACCATTACTATCAAACTCCTGAGTAACTGTCATCACGCCAGTAGTTGCATCTCTTTGGTAAGTACCCCATTCCATCCCTTCAGGCTCATTTTCATCAGCATCGACTTCCATATGTATGTAGGTGCCATCATCAAGAAAAGCAAATAAGAGAAGGTCATTCTCGTCCATTTCAGACTCGGCTGGGGTCCATAGTCCTACGATTGGATCATCTGTGTTAGCTCGCAAATTAATACGGTCAAACTGTAAACTATCATCGTCCACACCATCTTTATCTACATCAAAATTAGCGATAAGTGTATCAGTGCCAATTTCTAGTGTCAGGCTAGCAGGAACATCAGCGTTAAAATCGGTTAGGCCTGTATCACCATTTTCATCAAATTCCTGACTGGGCACCAGAAGCCCTGTTTCTCTGTTGAAAACATAATCACCAAACTCCATGCCGGAAATCTCATTAGAATCATCAAGATCAACTTCGACATGCACATAAGTGCCGTCGGGGAAAAAGACAAAACCCAGTACATCGTTTTCATCCATTTCAGATTCTGCTGGTACCCAAACACCAACTAGAGTTGCAAAGCTTATAGTGCTTCCTTCTGCTACCGTATCTAGTAATACACCTTCAAAATGTTCCAGGGCTTGCTCTCTGGTTTTGAGGGCAACTGGAGGCGTATCCTGTCCGGCATTGATAATCAGGTTGGTGACCGCACCTGAAGATTCAAAATCGGCTTCAGGAACATCAAAATCAACGGCTGATGCGAGCCCTTTAGCGGTGTCTGTTATTGTGATGCCGTTAGAAGGGTCACCATCCTGATCAAGGGTTTGTAGTAAGCGAAGCATATTTACAACCTCGCGATCATTAGGATCATTTGTGCCAGCAATTTCTAGAGGTGTAACAGTTTCAACTGCTGTAACTGGCGGAAAAGTAAGATCGCCGATGGCGAAAGTGACTGTTTCACCTTCGACAAATTCGAATTCACCTTGCGTATTGGTTACACCGCTCTGGGTGGCAGTTTCGAAATCAACGTTAGCAACAGGCGCATCCAGAAAGACGCCAGTAGTTGTAGTTGGCTGTGGTATCGGTGCTAAAACATCAGGCCTGCCACTATCGTTACTACAAGCGGTTAAAGAAAGAAATGTTATTGTTAGTAATGAAACTCTAGTAATCACTAAGTACTCCTTAAAAATGGGTCAAAGAAATGTATAAAAAGGCAATGAATAGCCCAGGAAAATAATAGTGCTTCCAGATAGCTATACTTTCAAACATTGTTTTAATTAAAGCTTGTATATAATTAATTTAATGAAATCTAAAGCTAAATTAACAAGAAATGCATTTAATTTGCTTTTATTGATAGCTTGAATGGATGCTTGTACATTGTTAGATGATGTAGCTAATTAAAAGAGGCTTGAAATGGTTCAGCAATTTAGTAAGCAATATATTAGAAGGTTTGTAGTAGCAATATTTGCTTTATCAATTATTAACGCTTGCTCTCCTGGTCCTTTAAATAGCGATGTATCATCTTTTACAGGGTCTGGCTCAAACAATATTACCCTCGCTGACTACCAACGGGCGGAACAATTTTTATCAGTGAATACAGCTGATTTAATTATCGGTAATATCCTCGCTTTATACTGGCAGAAAAATGATCGGCTTATCTATCGACGATCGACAGAAGCTGGTTCAGAATATGTGCTTGTGGATGTTAGTGCAGATTCACTAGCTAAAAATATTCTGCTTGATTCTTCACGGCTTGCTGCCGCATTGGCTGAATTCAGCGATGAAGAGATTGAGCAAGAAGATTTAAACCTGTCAGGTCTAGAGTTGTCTGCTGATGGCGATCAGCTCGAATTTAACTTTGATAGTCAGAGTTATACTCTGAATCTTGATAGCTATGTGCTGAATCAAACTTCAGAAAGTCCCGCAAATGAGTATCTGTCTCCAAACGGGCGATTGGCTGCTTTTATTGAGGGGCATAACCTTTGGGTAAGAGATACAAACAGTAATCAATTGACTCAGCTGACATTCGATGGCGAAGAGAATTATGGCTATGCGACTAACAATGCTGGCTGGCTAAGAGATGATGGGCCTGTACTTCTTTGGTCTCCTGACTCGAGAAAAATAGCCACATTTCGACACGATGGCAGAGAGGTTGAAGAAATGTATCTTTATTCTACTCGAGTGGGTCATGTTGAACTTGATGCCTGGAAGTATCCACTTCCGGGTGATGAAAATATATTCATGATCGAGAGAATTGTTATTCATCTCCAGGATCAATCAGATGAAAATCTATCAGCTGAGACCCAGCCGAGAATGGTTAAATTAGACATGCCTCCTGATCCTCACAGATCCTCTACCACTGACCATGTGGCGGGAAGAGGAGGAGAATTTCTGGATGTCGAGTGGAGTGAAGACAGCGAGAATCTATCTTTTGTTTCATCTTCAAGAGATCACAAGGTAGCGCTGCTCCAAATCGCCAATCCTGAAACGGGAGAAGTAAGACCAGTGTATCGGGAAGAGGTTGCAACTTATTATGAGTCTGGTTATAGCACTGCAAACTGGTGGGTTTTCCCTGAACGTAATGAGTTTATCTGGTTTAGTGAACAGGATAATTGGGGTCATTTATATTTGCATGACCTGCAAAGCGGAGAACTAAAACAACAGATAACCGAAGGCAATTGGTCAGTCCTTCAGATTCAGCAAGTTGATACCATTAACGAGCATATCTACTTTCTCGGTTCAAACCGGGAGAGTGGTGATCCTTATTTCCAGTATCTGTACAGAGTGAATTTTGATGGAACAGGACTGATTAACCTGACACCTGAAATAGCGAATCATGTAATTAACTGGTCTGAGTCTGCAAAGTATTTTACTGATAGTTTTTCAACACCTATTACCGCGCCAGTTACAGTGTTACGCGATAAGGCAGGAGAGGTATTGTTGACCCTAGAACAAACAGATATCTCAGCACTTTTGGCTAGCGGCTGGGTAGCGCCGGAGCCCTTTACAGTCAAAGCACGTGACCAGCTGACAGATTTATACGGCTTGCTTTATAAGCCCTCGAACTTTGATGAGAGCCAGTCTTATCCAATTCTCAACTATCTTTATCCTGGACCACAGAGTGGAAGTGTAGGAGCTCGCTCGTTCAGAGCGTCAAGAAATGATAAGCAAGCTTTGGCTGAGCTTGGTTTTATCGTCGTAGAACTCGATGCTATGGGCACGCCCGGCAGATCAAAATCTTTTCACGATGCCTACTATGGTGATATGGGAGATAACGGATTGCCAGATCAAATCGCAGGTATTCGTCAATTAGCAGAAGCTAATCCGTGGATGGACATTGATCGAGTGGGGATCTGGGGGCACTCCGGTGGAGGCTTCGCTTCCACTGCCGGAATTCTGCGTTATCCAGAGTTTTATAAAGTTGCCGTTTCAGGTGCTGGCAATCATGATAATCGTAACTATGAAGATGACTGGGGAGAGAAGTGGCAGGGGCTATTGCAAACTTTTCCTGAAACGAATTCAGATGAAGATCAAGCGGAAGAAACTCGGGTAAGAACAAATTATGATAGCCAGGCAAATCAGCTGCTAGTTGAAAATTTACAAGGCAAATTATTGCTGGCTCATGGCATGTTAGATACCAATGTGCACCCATCCAATACTTTATTGGTTGTCGATGCCTTAATAGAAGCCGATAAAGATTTTGATTTGGTGGTTTTACCCAATGCCTCTCATGGTTTTGGTAACCAGCGTTATTTCATGAAACGGCGCTGGGATTATTTTGTAGAACACCTTAGAGGTGAAACGCCACCAGCAGATTTTCGGTTTGCTGACAATGTACCTTGAAAGACTAAAGCCGTGTTTGAGGCGCTGCGCCATAGCGCGTATGGCTGAGTTTCGCTTGCTCTAAAGGATCTGTTGATTTAGTAATCGTAAAAAAATGATCGTAACCTGTCAGGTCGTCTATAGCCGGTAGTGCCGGTGTATTTAGTGCTCGGCCAATCAACTGATATAAAGGGTTGTGGGTGACAACTAAGACATCTTTGCCTACCCAGATATTGTTGATTTCGTCTACCACGCCCTGAATGTAGTTCTGCACGCCTAACTCTTGAATAGGAATTACAATCAACTGCAATCCAAGGTGATCAGCTAAAGGCTGAGCAGTTAACTGTGTGCGTTACAGGTCACTGACTATAATTGCATCTATAGAAGCATCGATTAATGCCGTTTTTAAATCTTCTGCTCGAGCAAAGCCAGCATTGGTTAAGCTAGGGTCTGGGTTAGCCTCATCAGCTTTTTCTGCATGCCTGACCATGTAGATGGTGGTTGGATTATCAGAAGTGCTATCAGTCGCACTCTCTGCTGAACTGGCAGCACTAGAGGAACACATAATAAATACCCAAAAAGCTATAGATAATAATTTCATCAATAGACCTATCAATCATCTAGCATCCAGCATCTGAATTTATACAGTCAACATTTGGTGGGTTTCCACCTTCAAGTAACTCGTTAAACCATTCAAGGAAAGAAGTTTCGCCAACTTGCTCTTGATAAAAATTATCAAAACGTAAAATAGTGTGAGTATCGCCATCGGCTAAAAAATGGCTCACTGGGATATCGCTGGCATCAAGGTCGGCATACGTTTTGCGAATATCATCACTCAACAGGCCAATATCACCTAATAAGTTTCTAAAAGTTTTCTGTACCTGATCATCGTCAGTGTCATATAGGGCAAATCTGATTTGCGAGATATTCTCTACTTGTTGCATGGCATAAAAATCGTAAAAAAGTGCCTGACTTAAATCTATATTTGGATAAAGCCCTGCAGGTAAGGCATCAGCAACGCCTACTTGAGCCATTACCATGGGTATTGCCTGTGAACGATAACCAGAGGCACCACCAGCGTATTGAATTATGTCGGCATCAGGGTAGATATTGGCGATCTCTTGAGCATAAACGGCTGAAGCTAAGGCTCCAGCACTGGCTCCGGCCACCATAATTTTGTTTGGTGACATATTTTCTTTTACCCAAGCTATAGCAGATTCTGCATTTGCTGCGCCCTGATGTCGAATGAAGGTTTCATAGCCATCTTCTGCAACATATGTCTGGTTCAGGGTACCCAGATGAACGTCGCCAGTACAGTAAGACACAAAAACCATAGACCAGTCTGCCAACGGGTTATTTGGATTCCCTAGATCAAAAACTCCTTTCTGCATTCGGGGTTCATTTTGTGGCAGATCAGCGCGAGGAATAAAAGTCTGGTTGCCTTCACGAACATCACAACTGTGTGAGCTAAAACAAGCACCACCACCATTAAGGAAAATGAATAGTTTGTTTTGGTCGCCTGGTTTGACATGAAAGCTATAGGGGCTGCCATCGGAACATGTTGTATCCCCGCCGGGTTGAATGGTTTGCCAGCTTTGGACACTCTCCATTCTGGTAGTTGGGGAGTCAGCTGTTTGAAGGCCGCTATCCGGCTGGCAGGCAGAAAGCAGCAGCAATAACGGTAAATAAAATAATGAACTTTTCATATAGCTTTACAATTGTATTGTTGTTAATGATATTCATTATGGACCCGCTGTTTCGGCTGAGCAAGTTGTGACAATTGCTAATGAATTTTTCGCAGCCAGCGACGCAGTACTCGATTCCACCACATGGTGGCACCAGTAGCGAACATAAGTGCCGGGGCTAAACCAAACACTGCCCAAATGGCCTTGATAGACTGATCACATAAGCCCGGCCCGCTGCAAACAAGACCAATACCGTTGATGCGCCCAAAATGCAAAAAAGCGAGCCAGTACAAAAATTTATCGACGAATCGAGAGCCGGCATTCTCATCTGTCATAGGCTGCAGGAGGTCACCAAGGTCATGGAAAAAATTAGGGAAACACAAGTAAGCTCCGCTGAATGCAAAAACAATAATGAATATAAAACTCCAAATACCCACCATGCTATGGATGTCCCAGATTTGCCGCTTCCAGCCAATACCTTTTTGAAAGCTCAGACTACGTTTCCAGCGTTTTATTCCAGGCCACCAGATAATGAGTCCCGTAAATGCAATCAAGAGTACAGCGATGGCCCCTATGCCATTAATTTTTCGGCCAATCTCACCAAAAAGAAAACTTTCATGCAGGTTAATCAGATTGATAACCAGCTTTTGCCCGGTTCTAGCCGCGCTACCAATATCATTGCCATTGAAAGGGTCAAAAAAACGTTTTTTGGTTTGTCCATCCTTTTCAAGCCATATTTCGACAGCCCTAGTTGGGTCTCTAGATCGATTTACCCTTGATACTTCATAACCCTGATTAGCAAGGCGAACGCTTTCCATTAATAACTCATCACTTAATACTGTTTCTGAATCACTTGAGACAACAGAGTTAGGCGTGGTCATCACATAAAGTTCATTTCGATACACCAGCACACTGCCAGTCAGGCTAATAAAAAAGATATAAAGACCAAGACTGATGCCGCTCCATAAGTGAATCTGAAACAGAATTTTCCGCAGTCGTATTCTTTGAGGGTGGCGTAACCAGCTTTGGCTCATTTTTTTCTCTATGAAGAATTATTCTCAGAAATCATTAAACTGTATTGCACGCATCAGTGCTTGAACAAACACAAATCATCATGCAGATTTCTTAAGTCTAAAGAAGCTAACAAATACCGTATTGATTTAAAATAATAATCTAATTGCTTATTGATTTTTACTGAAGGCTAATTGCATTGAAACTTCTTTGCCCTTGCTTATGGATAGGTTTAACCTAGTAGATTCAAAAAATATTTATAGTGATAGTTATAAAAACTTAACAAAATATTATGAAATTTCTTTTAACATTTATATTCACTTGCCATTGTCTATCGGTCTCAGCTGAAACAATCACAATAGCGGTAGCATCAAATTTTAGATCTGCAATGACGGAACTGATTAATGAGTTTGAACTAGAAAGCGGGCATGAAGTGCTGGTTTCCTATGGCTCATCTGGCCGGTTTTTTGCCCAGATTAGCAATGGAGCCCCTTTTGATGCGTTCTTTTCAGCAGACCAGGACATGCCGGCTTTGCTTGAAACAGTCGGCGAAGAAAATGAAAAAATGGCGTCAGCCAGGTTTACTTATGCTATTGGTGCGCTGGCCTTGTGGTCTAAATCAACCGGTTTGCAACTGGATAATGGCGAGTTATTAAGTCAGGGTACTTATAATAAGCTATCTCTGGCCAACCCCCGACTGGCGCCCTACGGTGCAGCAGCATTAGAAGTGTTGGCTGCACTTGGACTAGAAGAGAGCACCAGAGCTTTTTGGGTGCAAGGTGAAAATATTACACAGGCATTTCGGTTCGTCGACTCTGGAAACGCTGATCTTGGATTTGTTGCCTTGTCACAAATTATGAAAGATGGCGCGATAGGAGAGGGTTCCGTTTGGCTGGTGCCTTCAGAATTACACAGGCCTATCAGACAAGACGCCGTATTGTTAAAGAGAGGTCTTAATAAACAGGCGGTAATTGAATTTCTGGATTTTGTGAAGGCAGACAAAGCCAGAATGATTATTCAATCTTTTGGTTACCGATTTGAATAAATTCAGAAGCCTAAAAAGCCACCAGAAAGTTAGCAGCTTTGGCTAAGATTTATCAGTTTTAAGCATAATACAAGTAGTGCTCTCAGTCAGGCGGCTGTATATACAAAGCAACTATATTTACAATAACTGTAATGATTTTATGCACATAGCGAAATTTTGTAATAATAATGATTAAGAAGCTTGGATAACTTATTATTTTAAGATTTTTAAATTTTAACTTATTGATTTATAAGACAAATAACTAATTTCTGAAAGCTTGTTGCTAATAAAAAAAATAAATTTCCGTATTGACAAAAGAAAATTCAGCAAGTTTCACACAGATTTATCCACAGCTCGACCTACAAGCTTTGTTCCTGTGGATAAGTCTTAAAAATATCCAGTTTTATTGGCTTTATGTACCTTAAGAAAGAAAGCAGTCAGGACGTAATTATTCTTTGGGAGAAGTAAATGAGTGAATTCAGTGAATTAGTATTTTCTGTACGGGATTATGAGTGTGACCTTCAGGGAGTCGTCAATAACGCGGTCTATCAGAACTACCTTGAACATGCCCGGCATGAATATTTAAAGAGCCATCATATCGATTTTGCAGCCTTAGCTCAGGCAGGGATCAATCTGGTGGTTCTCAGAGCCGAACTGGACTATAAGGGTTCACTCACCAGTGGAGATTCTTTCATTGTTCGAACCCGCTTTGTCAGAAAGTCGCCCCTAAAATTTCTATTTATCCAGGAAATACATCGGCAGGGAGAAGAGAAAATTTTGTTAAAAGCTGAAATCACGGGTACAGCAGTGAATGCTCAGGGTAAGCCTTACATACCAAAAGAACTTGCGACTTTGCTGGAATAAAATATTTTTCTTGGGTTTAACCCCTTTTTACAATTTTCACGTTTATAAGCCTGAACACCCAATTTTTAATCAGTGCTTAAGAGCCTAAACAGGAGCGTGAAATGAAACATTCAAATATAAAACCGACTGTATTGTCTGTACTTATCGCCGGAGCCGTTTTGACAGCATGTCATTCCGGCCAAGAGGAAGTTGTCGGAAATACAGGCGCCACACCAACACAATTACCTGCCATTATTAATACATCTGATTCGAGCAGGGCAAACACTGAACAACAAGTGCTCATGCAAGAGCAGGCAAGTTCAGAAAATATCGACAATGAGATGCTACTTGAAATGGCGGTAATGAGTTCGCCAGCAATTATGCCAGCATCAAGGGATGGGATCGCTGGGGATCTAATGTATTTGCCCGAAGCTGGAGCAGAAAATTATGCTGATTTTAATGATAGCGCTATTCAAAGAGTTGTTGAGAATGCCGTTTCCACCTTCAGTATTGATGTGGATACCGGGGCATACAGTAATGTAAGAAGAATGTTGAATCAGGGTTATCTGCCACCGGTTGATGCGGTAAGAGCTGAAGAACTGATAAATTACTTTGCTTATGATTACCCAGTGACAGATAGCGGTGGACCTTTTAGCGTGATGACAGAAGTCTCTGCCAGCCCCTGGAATACCGGAAAGCATTTATTACATATTGGTATTAAAGCCAATGAGCCAGAAAGTGGTGACGAGTTACATAGTAATCTGGTGTTCTTGGTTGATGTTTCAGGTTCTATGGATAGTCCCGACAAACTGGATCTGCTGAAAAATTCTTTAAAAATGTTAAGTCGTCAGTTAGATGCAGAGGACAGTGTTTCTCTGGTGGTTTATGCCGGTGCATCTGGCGTTGTATTGGAGCCCACTGCTGGTCATGAAACTCGGAAAATAAGTGCTGCGCTGGATCGATTGCAGGCAGGTGGCAGCACTAATGGTGCAGCAGGTATTGATTTAGCGTATGCCATGGCAGAGCAAGCTTTTATTGAAGGAGGCATTAATCGCGTTATTCTTGCAACAGATGGTGATTTCAATGTTGGTCTATCCAGTGTCGATGCTTTAAAGGAGTTGATAGCAGAGAGTAGGTAGTTGGGTATTAGTCTGACTACCCTGGGATTCGGTACAGGAAATTATAATGACCATATGATGGAACAGCTGGCTGATACGGGTAATGGTAATTATGCCTATATCGATAATATTAATGAGGCGCGTAAAGTCTTGGTTGATGAAATAAGTTCTACTTTGCATACAGTTGCCAAGGACGTAAAAACCCAAATCGAATTTAATCCTTCGGTGGTAGCAGAGTATCGCTTGGTAGGTTACGAGAATCGTGAATTAGCGCGAGAAGACTTTAATAATGACCAGGTCGATGCAGGCGAAATAGGAGCCGGACATACAGTCACGGCAATCTATGAGATTGCATTGAGTGGTAGTGCAGGCTTGAGCATTGATCCTTTAAGATACAATCAACAAAATGCAGACGGCTCTGAAGATACAACTGAATTGGCATTCCTGAAACTGCGTTATAAGGAGCCAGACTCTGATCAAAGTATCTTGCTGCAGCGAGCCTTGCTCACTGAAGATATTTCTGAAGATATCGACAACACTTCGAATAATTATCGTTTTTCTGCCGCCGTAGCGGGGCTCGCCCTCTTGTTAAGAGGCAATGATCAAACCGCTTCCTTAAGCTATGATACAGTGCTTGACTTGGCGCAAGGGGCCAAGGGTGAAGATGAATTTGGTTATCGTAGTTAGTTTATACAGTTGGTTAGAAGTGCCCAGGCATTGTCTTTAAATTGAGAGAACTATTGCGCTTGGTTATTTTTCGCTATGCGGACATTTAAAAATACTCATTTAAAGCCTTGTAAACTCCGTTTTTTAAATGTCCCCATGCCTCGATTATCTTGTGCTCATTACGTTCTAAAGGATTACAAACTGGTAATATTTAAGCTTCAACGATTTTAGACGATAGAGATTTTGAACAGTGGCTTTAGTAAGTTTTTTAGCAAAGACAGATAAAGACGGTGAGTTAATGCTGGCCTATGCCAAAGGTGACAGCTCGGCTTTTGAGACGCTCTATCGTAAACATAAAGATGCACTTTACCGGTTTTTTTTGCGTCAGAGTGGAAATCAAGCACTTGCTGAAGAGTTATACCAGGACGTTTGGCTTAGAGTAATCAACTCTCGCGAAAGCTATGAGCAGAAAGCAAAATTTACCACCTGGTTATACCGCATAGCCCATAATATTCTAGTTGATCATTATCGAAAGCCGCCGTCAGAAAAAGATGATGACTATGATGCAGAAAGTATTCCAGATAATGCTGCAAATGATCCAGAGGTAATCTTGAGTGGTCAGGAAAAAATACAACGCTTTAGGACTCAACTAGAGAATTTGCCGAAAGAACAACTTGAGGTCTTTTTGCTTAAGCAAGAAACCGGTTTGAGTATGGAAGAGATAGCGCTAACAATAAGAGAAAGTAAGGAAACAGTAAAAAGTCGTTTGCGCTATGCAGTAAAAAAATTAAAACAATCGCTTAAGAACGAAAATGTTACAGAGAATGTCATTGGTGATCTATGAAAGAATCAGATGATAAAGATTTAGAGGCTTATTTAAATGGCAGTGATGGAGTTTCTGCTACTTATGAATCTCTTCAGGTTGATAAGACAGTGCAGAATGAAAAACCGTCTGGTGCGCTTGATGAAACTATTTTAAATGCCGCTCGAGAGTCTGTAGCAGGCGAACCTTTGCAGAAAAAAGCGATACCCCCTCAAGTCTATTCAATTGCTGCAAGTGTTTGTGTGGCAGTTCTGGCAGTGTCTTTATTCTTGAATAATGAAGATGAATTAACAGGCGCTGATCTTGAAGCCCTGTCGGTTCCGCTATCTGATGCACCGGTCTTGCAGAGACTGGAAATAATGACTGTTGATAATGATTCGGTAGATGACCAGGATGCTACAAATACGAGTGCTTTTTTTGAGCAACTGGAACCTATGGCCAGTAGAATAGAGGCTGAGGACCTTCAGCTTGAAGCAGAAGCCTTCAGCACCGCAAATGAAATTAGCGAGCAGGCAACTGCCGGAAGAGAAGAGAGAATTGCTGAACCTGTTGCGGAGGCAGAAGCAGCAGTTGTTCTTGTCGAACAAATACTAGAACCTGATTATCGTCAGAATGTTGATACCTGGCTACTAGAAATACAGCGTTTAAGTGATATCGGTAATGAAGACGAGCTTGCCGTAGAACGTAGATTATTTGCAGAAAGCTATCCTGATATGGATATTGATTCTGCGCTAACAGAAATTCAATCATCAAATTGAGGAGAAATTTATGGCACTACCCAAAATAGGCAATATGGCACCAGCCTTTAGCTTGGAAGATCAGCATGGAGAAAAACGAAGTTTAAAGGACTATAAAGGAAAAATTGTTGTTTTATATTTTTATCCAAAAGCCATGACACCCGGCTGCACGGTACAGGCACACGGTCTGCGAGATAGTGAAAAAGCATTGAAAAAATTAGGTGTTGAAGTTTTGGGTGTGAGTATTGATTCGGCAAAACGTCTGGCAAAATTTGAAGAACGGGATGGGCTGAATTTCACCTTGTTGTCAGATGAGGATCATGCGGTAGCAGATAAATATGGTGTTTGGGGCTTGAAGAAATTTATGGGCAAAGAATACATGGGTATTAATCGTATGACCTTTATTATTGATAAAGAGGGCAAGCTAAACCATATTATGGAAAAAGTGCGTACCAAAACTCACCACGATGATGTTATTAATTACATCAAAGAGAACTTTTAGACGCCCAGATTTATGCAGCTCTTTTATAAGCAGTATTCCACTACGGGCAAGCCACTAATAATTTTACATGGGGTGTTCGGACAGCAGAGAAATTGGACTGCCCAAGCTAAAATTTTCGCTGATAATTTTCAGGTATATGGCTTTGATGCTAGAAATCATGGGCAGTCGCCACATGCTGACAGCATGACATACCGTGAGATGGCAGAAGATGTCGTGCAAACGATGGATGCCCTGCAAATACCCAATGCCGATTTTATTGGCCATTCAATGGGGGGCAAAATAGCGATGCAGCTTGCTCTGGATTATCCTGAGCGAGTGAATAAATTAGTGGTTGTTGATATTGCTCCGGTGAACTACCAGAGCGGCCCGAGTCAGGAACTTGAAGCCTTACAAAAAATAAATCTAGTGAGTTTAACAAATCGTCAGCAGGCAGATACTGTTTTGCAAGATGGCGGGGTACAAAACAAAGCCATCAGGGATTTTCTTTTAACAAATCTTAAAAGGAATAGTGAAGGAAGATTTGAGTGGAGAATGAATTTATCAGTAATTGCTAAAGATTTTGCTTTATTGAAAAGCTGGGATCAAACCCGGTCAGAATTTTTGGGACGAACCCTTTTTGTAAAAGGAGCAAACTCTGATTATTTATTGCTGGAATATAGCGATCAAACGCTTGGGTTTTTTCCCAACGCCAAAGTTAAAGTAATCAGTGGCGCGGGGCACTGGGTGCATAATGAAAAACCCGAGCAGTTTTTTAAAATTGTTCAGAGTTTCTTGCTGGAATAGAAATAATAAAGATGGAAAAAAACGGTCTGGAATGGTGTGGAATGGTCTAAAAAGCCTCAGTATCTTGATGTGTTAGCTTTGATGAATTAGATAAATTCATTACTGCAAACGACAGTTTTTAGAGAACTGCGCTTTAAGAAATTCCATTTGATCGGATCGAATTCTTGGGCTATTCATTAGGGCAAGATATTCAGCAGCATTAGGTTCAAAAGGCAGTGCTAATAATTCCATATGAGCTTCTTCAGGTGTGCGATCCTGTTTGAAATGATTACAGCGTCTGCAGGCAGTTACAACATTTGTCCAGATGTTTCTGCCGCCACGGGATGTTGGCAAAATATGGTCGCAACTTAAGTCTTTATCGAGAAATTCCTTACCGCAATAGAGGCATAAATTTTGATCTCGGCGGAATAAAATTCTGTTAGTCAGAGCAGGTTTTTTTGAATAATTATGATTTACATCGCCTGCGCAGGCGATGATGCTTTGCAGGTCTATATAGCTGCGTTCACCACTTTGACGTGAGGTTCCACCCCAGACAGTTCTAATGGTATCTCCCAGTGTCCAGGTAACGAGTTCACGAGCGTAGAGGGTAGTGGCCTCCTGCCAGGTAAGCCATTCAATCGGATTACCAGCAAGATTTAAGCGAAGAACTTGAGAACGGTCGTCGTCAAATTCCATGATTAAATACGATTTTTTTCACGACGGAAGTACAGTACCTAGAATTATAATTTGGGTCAAGTAGAGCCAGCTAAATATCAAATTAAATTTTTATAGTCAGTCAGATAATTTAATCAATCTGTTGGCTGGTATCTGAAATAGACTTTCTTTTTTATAGTGGGTATTCTACCCGTGCCCGTGCGAAAAAAAAATATTAATGGCGGAGAAGTGTGATAATGATAACAAGACAATTCATTTTAAAAGCCAATTTACTTGTATTTCTAGCAATAGGTCTTCAAGCCACAGCCTTTTCTCAGGGTGGTGGCGAAGATGTATTAATGCCTGGCAGGTCTGGTGTTGATCCTGTGGTTGTACCCCCGGCAAGAGATTTTGCCACTGCGGAGGAGCATTATAACTATCTTCTTGAAGAAGCTAATGGTGGCACTCAGCACACTATGGTAACTATCCCTGTGTGGGATGGTCTTTGGAGTCCTGGCTATAACAGCATGCCTTCTCTTTTTCTCGAGGGAGGCTCAATGGCCGTAGCCATGTCGCCGGGAGGAACAGTAAAAGAAGGCGTATTAACGCCGGCCTATGAAGCGCAATTCAGAGCTCGTCGCGCAGAAATCGAAGAATATGGCGAGCAACTTTATGACCGCTTAACAACATGTCAGTACCCCGGTACCGCACGGTGGTTATGGGAACCTTATGTAAAAGAATTCGCCAACACACCCAAACAGACCTGGATGCTCAATGACTTAATGAATGAAACCCGACGGGTCTATATTAATTCTGAACATATCAATATTGATGGCAAGCATTCAGCAACTGGAGATAGCATTGGTTTTTGGGATGGTAATAAGCTCATTATTTGGACAAAGTGGATAAATCCCGCAGATTATCTTCGCGGCATGCCTTTGACCAGTAATCAACTGGAAATGGTTGAAACATGGGAAGAGGTTTTTTCTGAAGAAGGTCTACGCCAGTTAATCACTCAGGTAACCTTCTATGATCCGATTGGTTTGCAATCCCCTCAGTCAGCTGTTTATGTGCATACTTCCAGTCCAGAATTAGCTGAATTTGGTGCCCGCATTCGTAATTGGGAATGCAGCACGAGTAGTAACTCTTATCAGGACGAAACCGGCAGAACGTTTTTCTATTTGCCGGGAGACCCTGAATATAAAGATCCAAGAGGCTTTACTGATTTTCCAGATATTCCCGGACAGTCGCTTAATCCAATGAGTCAGTAGCAGAGGCTCATGAATAAAATTTTTGGAGACACTGAGATGAAAAAAATAATATTAACAATTGGCGCTGTCTTGGCAGTTAGCTTTTTAACCATGATTCAAACGGTTACAGCACATCATTCCTTTGCAATGTTCGATGTAACAAAGGAACAGATTGTTATTGGGCGTGTCCAGCGGTGGGCATTTAATAATCCACATACCTGGCTTTATATAGAAGTTGAAGATGAGCAGGGAAATACTCAAACCTGGGGCTTTGAAGGTGCCGCTCAAGTGCATGCTATGCGTCAAGGAGTGAATGGCAATACTTTTAAACCCGGAGAAATGGTCAAGGTTGTTATGCTGCCATTGAATTCAGGTGAGCCGGCTGGTGCTATGTGCTTTGTGCAAAAAGAAGATGGCTCCATTACCCGTCCAAATGATGGTGTTTGCAATTCTGAAGAAAGAGCTGCGGTCTGGCAGGAAAATGGTTGGATGGATTCAGAGAATCTGACTATTTTTGAAAAAGATCCAGACTATATGTGATTTTACATAACTCCTTTTGAATACCTGGCAAAGATGGGTCTGGGCTCCCAAGACCCATTTCCTCAATAAAATCTTATTTCAAATTCATCTTTGGGCAGGCATTGTGCTTGGTCTTTATATTCTAATGATTAGCGTGAGTGGCGCGGTTTATCTGCTGGAGAATGATTTAGATCGTGTATTTGTACCTGGCAACGTAATACCGACTGAAAATGGCCCTTTAGATGATGCTGCCTTAGAAGCTCGTATAGAGGAAGTTTACAGCGACTCTGAAGTCTTTATGTTCACAGCTTCTTCTAACCCTGAACGTGCAGTGCTGGTCGTGCTTAGACAAGATGGTGTAGCTGTTAATCGTTACTTTGATCAATACCGAGGAGTAGACAGGGGAAGCTCGCTACCCTGGCAAGCTAAAGTTTATCGCTGGCTTATTAATTTCCATGACGATCTTTTTATAGAAAATGGTGGACGCCAAATAAATGGTTGGGGTGCAGTGGTTTTTCTTTTGATGATGTTAAGCGGCTTATTTATCTGGTGGCGTGGTAAATCTCAATGGCGACAGGGTTTTTATATCAGTAAGCAAAGCCCCCGTGGAACCCTCTGGCAATTTCACTCTGTGTTTGGCTTTTGGTGCTTGTTTTTTATGTTTGCTTGGGGCATCAGCGGGATGCTGATTGCTATTCCAGATACATTTCGTACAGTCACAGATACCTTAGGTTTGAGTAATATTCTCAACATGGGCTTAATTGGCAAACCGGATATTGAGATTCAGGCTATGTTGGATTCCGGTGAGTTGGAACCTAATGCTTTTATTATGAACCTGGGTGAAATTCGTTCTGATAATAGCTCCGGCTTTCTGGATTTTATGGTAGATATTCATTTTGGGCGTTTTCAAGCAGCCTGGACTAAGTGGGCCTTGGTATTCATGAGTTTAATTCCGGCAGGCATGTTTATTACTGGTTTTATTCTCTGGTGGAAGCGTGTTGTGATGAAAGCCTACCGTAAAGCCTTCAGCCTCAATTAAATTAGCTTAGTAATTTTTACTCGCACAAAATATTGATAACTAAACTCAGTATGGAGTAGGCTAGGTTCAGCCTATAAGAAGTAAGGACTTTTCGGCTCATAAATACATAACAATATTAAAACAATAATAGGGAGTCACTATGAATAAGAAAATGTTAATTCTCGCAAGTTTTGCTCTAACCGGCATGATTGCTTCTTATTCCCGTACCAGTACCCAAAATTGATATAACAAACTCTCTCGGGATTTTTGATAAGACTGAAAGCATGATCAAACCAACTGCAATTCCCCACCAAATGGTGTTCATTAAGTCAAAAACAGAAAAAGCCAGGATGTTATACCAGCTAGTAAAAGCAGTGGTTTCTTCAAAAAAAGCATAATGAAGGTAAAGAAGAACAACAAAAAATATCGAACCTCGAAGTAAGTAATCTGGCTTGTTGGAAGTGGGGTGACAGGTATTTTTAACCATTTGATCCTCTTATGCTAAAACCAAAGCCGAATTCCAGCAACGAAACTTGTACCATTTTTTAGTTTGCCCATGCTGTTTGCGAAATTCGAAGTATTGCCGTATTGCCTCAACCAATTAATACCGATATAGGGCGCGAATTCTCTTTTGATCTCATACCTTAGTCGCACGCCAAGATTTAAATCCGATAAGCCTGAGCCAGCACCTATTTCAGGAATATCCTGACCGTAAAAATTCATTTCTATTTCAGGAGTCATTATGAGTCTTTGAGTAAACAGCAATTCATATTCAGCATTAAAACGAAAAGCTGTGTCGCCTGATTCGCCAATAAATAGTGCTGTATCTATTTCAAAGTAGTAACGTGCAAGCCCCTGAAAACCAATAACCCCCCAATTCTGATTTGGTGTTGGTTGAGCATCGTGTCGAAAACCAGCTTGGAAATCCCAAAATGGGCTAATTGCTTTGCTATAAAGTGCCTGGAACTCTAATTCTTCAGTTTCTCCATGCGCTCGTTCACCTTCTGTTTTAAGCCATAATTTATTGATATTTTTCCCGATCCAGGCCTGTGCATCCCATGATAATAAATTACTGTTTGAGTCGTCCCTTTCGAATTCACCAAGAATGATATTGTAAAGCAATGGGTCTTCTTCCATAGCTGCATTCGCTGCTTGTGATAGAAGCATTACGAGAAGTATCGTTATTCCAGTTTTATAAAATATATCCATTAATAGCTCCATTAGCTTACACGCACTTCTCGAAACATACCCATCATGTGATAAAGCAAATGACAGTGATAAGCCCACCTTCCCATTGCATCAGCGGTCACTAAATAACTAATTTGGCTACCTGGTTGCACTAAAACAGTATGTTTACGGGGGAGGTTCTGAGGAGAGCCAGTTTCTAGCTCGCTCCACATCCCATGAAGATGTATTGGATGTGTCATCATGGTGTCATTGACCAATGTAAAACGAACTCGTTCTCCAAAGTTCAATCTCAGTGGCTCAGCATCAGCAAAGGGAATGCCGTTCATTGACCACATGTACCGATGCATGTTCCCAGTCAAATGTAATTGAATTTCTCTACTTGGCTCTCTAGTGTCGATAGTCGGATAAAGGTTTTTGATATCGGCATAGGTCAATACTCTACGGTTATATAAGCGTTGGTGGTCACGTAGGCCAATACCGGGATCATTTAAACCGCTTTGTGGGTTTTGACTTCTCATATCTACTTGTGGCCCATATTCTGAACTGGCATGGACAATGGCTTGCTCAGGTCTGTCCATCTGCATAGAGGACATATTTGAGTTATCCATTTGCATTCCAGACATATCCATTCCATCAACATGTTCATGCTGCATTGTCATCTCAGGCATATTCATACCCTGCATCGGCATAGCTGAATTGCCCATATCCATTCCAGACATATCCATTCCTTCAACATGTTCATGCGGCATTGCCATCTCAGGCATATTCATATCCTGCATCGGCATAGCTGAATTGCTCATATCCATTCCTGCCATGGACATGCCCATATCTCTCATGCCTAACACGGGCCTCGGATCCATCTTCGGGATTTCAGCCCTAAATGAAGCATCAGAGCTAAGTGTCCCCAGTGCATAGCCGCTTCTATCGATAGTTTGTGCGAAAACGCTATATGCGCTGTCACTATCAGGCTCAACAATTACGTCATAAGTTTCGGCAGTTCCTATTCGAAATTCGTCTACTGTGATTGGTTCGATATTCTGGCCATCTGCTGCCACTACAGTCATTCTCAGTCCTGGTATTCTCACATCGAAGATGGTCATTGCTGAACCATTGATAAACCTTAATCTGACTTTCTCATTAGGGCTAAACAATCCGAGCCAGCCAGGGTCGGGAGAGACACCATTCATCAGATAGGTATAGGTATAGCCTGTGACATCTGAAATATCCCGATCGGTCATGCGCATTTGATTCCACATTGCTCGATCGTTCCAGGCTTGAGAAACGCCTTTGTCACGTATCTCTCTAAACAGGTCGCCGACGGTTCGTTGATTGAAATTATAGTAATGACTTCTTTTTCTTAGGTTTGAGTAAATTTTATCTGGGGAAGTATCGCTCCAGTCTGAAAGCAAAACCACATAGTCACGATCGTAACTGAAAGGTTCTGGCTCGATGGGATCTATAATTATTGCACCATACATCCCAGTTTGTTCTTGAAACCCGGAATGGCTGTGATACCAATAAGTACCATTTTGTTTGACTGTAAATTTATATTCAAAGCTTTCACCTGGACGGATACCATCAAAACTCATGCCTGGTACGCCATCCATATTGCTTGGCAAGATGATGCCATGCCAGTGGAGAGAACTATCCACTGCGAGATTGTTGGTGACTTGCAAGGTGATTTCATCACCTTCACGCCAGCGCAATATTGGTGCTGTAACACTATTATTAATAGAGGTTGCTAGGCTATCCATGCCCGTAAAATTAACCGGCCTATAAGCTAGATTCAGATCAAAATGTTTGCCCCTGAGTATGTCAGGTTCAAGCACAGTTTGTCTTTGTGCGATCAAAGAAGATGGGCTTAAACCAAGTAATGCGCCACCAGCAATAGCACTTGTGACAAACTGCCGTCTCGATATTTCAGGCTGTCTGTAATTAAACTTATCAACTTTATCTTTATTCATTTCCACTTTCCTTTTTAACAATCACTAAAAATCTAGCCAATCAAACAATGCTAGGGACAGGCTTAGTGCCGCTATAAAAGAAAGTTTAGATAGTAAATATCTACTCTAACGAATCGTGCAGGCGCACTAATCCCGTATTAGGCAGAAATGGGTGGTTTAAACGGAGAGTCGGTTGGATTTGAATGGAGTAAAAAGCTGTAAAAAGAATTGTGTTCAGCCAAAACGGGGCGATTCGGGCTAATAATATCTGTTAACGCAATTGAGGCTATACCACAGTAGTCACAATGAAATTTACTATTAGCTTCGTCACTTCCTGACATCATTTGATGTTCGTCAGAATTCATAGCCATTGCTGAGTGATTATGATGATCCAGCATTTGATTTTCTGGTATTTGGCTCATGAAGTCACAGCAAGATAACAGTGGCAACGCCAATGTTTGCCCGCAGTACAGGATTAGCACCAATAAAATCAGTTTTTTAAACTTAAACTCACTCATATAGTTACGATTCTAATGGCTCTGCCGCTAAAAGTAACCCCTCCAATAAATAATTTGACTCTTTTTTGACTCTTTAAAGTAAGTGTTTGCTTTCTATTCAATGTGTCCGGGTTTTATAATGAATTGGAACAATAAGTGAGCCGTATATAATTCTTCTATTCAAGTAAGTTTGAAAAATCATAATGTTTGCTTATGGCTAAAAGCAGGCTTTTAGACCTCACTAATTAAAAAAGGTAACTGCTCAAATGGACTGGAAAATTTTCTTTATGATATTTGGAACCGTATTTATCGCAGAATTAGGTGATAAAACTCAACTTGCAACAATGTTATTTGCAGCCGATAAAGAGGTTAATAAATATACAGTTTTTATAGCAGCTTCAGCAGCATTAATAGTAGCTTCCGGAGTAGGAGTATTAGCAGGCAGTTTGCTTTCAGATTTAATAAACGAAAAGTATTTGCACTATATAGCTGGGATTGGCTTTATCACAATAGGTGTCTTTACTTTATACAATGCATAAAGTTAATTATTTTATGTGCACTTTGGGTCGAAAACGAACAATAATTATTTTTTAGATTATTTTTTATCTAATAGAGTTATCAGTGATGATGTGTCCCACCGGTTGCCGCCATTGGCTTGTATTTGTTCGTAATAGCCATCAACAATTTTGGTGACAGGCAAAGATGCGCCATTTTTTGCCGCTTCTTGCATAGCAATGCCCAGGTCTTTGCGCATCCAGTCGACAGCAAAACCAAAATCGAATTCATTGGCTGCCATTGTTTTGTATCGATTTTCCATTTGCCAGGATTGCGCGGCGCCTTTGCTGATTACTGATATAACTTTTTCTATATCCAGGTGTGCGCGTTTGGCAAAGTGGATACCTTCAGACAAGCCCTGGACAACGCCGGCAATACAGAGTTGGTTGACCATTTTACAAAGCTGACCATAGCCACTGGGGCCAATTAATTGGACGTTGGCGGCAAATGCTTCTATCACTGGTTTGGCTATAGTAAAGGCATCTTCATTACCGCCGATCATAACAGTCAGTTTGCCATTTTCTGCACCAGCCTGTCCCCCAGATACTGGTGCATCGAGAAAAGCAAAACCAGACTTGTCGGCCAGGTCACTTAATTCTCTGGCGATTTCGGCCGAAGTAGTCGTATTGTCGATAAAAATAGCGCCAGACTTTATATTGGCAAAGGCACCATCAGGCCCAGTCGTCACTGAACGTAAATCATCATCATTACCAACGCATGAAAAAATAAAATCTGCATCTTTAACAGCAGCTGCGGGAGTTGCCGCAGTAATACCATGGTAGGTGTTAGCCCAGTTTGAAGCTTTTTCAGTGGTACGATTGAATACAGTAACCTGATATCCCGCGTTAGCCAAATGACCCGCCATTGGATAGCCCATTACACCAAGACCTATAAATGCTACTTTGCTTTCCATCATCGCCCCTTGAAAATTCAGCCTGAAAACAGCAAATATAAGGTAAGTCTTCATGCTTTGCCAGTTACGGTTATAGCCATGCTTAAGGTACAATTCTCATTAATATTTGTTTTTGAAAGTAACAGGGTAGGGAAATGCTCAAATTGACGAAAAGTATATTGCTAATAATGTCGTTAATTTTTTCTTGGTTTGGTTATGCGGCTGATGAAGATGAAATTGGTTGCCATCGTGGAGATTGTATCTCCGGTTACGGCATACTGGTTGAAGAGACTGAGCGTGGTTTGACGCGTTATCGCGGTGAGTTCCGAGAGGGGCAATATCATGGTAGCGGTCGTTTAGAATATCTGGATGGCGGTGAGACCTATAAAGGCCGCTGGATGATTGGCAAAAAACAGGGCCGTGGGACTATGTGGAGTCGCAGCGTTGGTTGGACTAGCACCAATAATATTTACGATGTGTATATAGGCAACTGGCGAAATGATCGACGCAATGGTATGGGAACGCAGGCATTTATGATTAAGGACTGGGTTGAGGACCGCAATTCAGAAACCTGGCTAATTAACAATACTGAAAATTATACGGGCGAATTTCTTAATGATATTTTCACTGGGCAGGGGACTTATCGTTGGGCTGACGGCACAAAATATACAGGTGGTTGGGCGGCCGGTAAAAAACACGGTAGAGGTTATTTTGACTTCGGAACTGGTATACGCTCAGACCGAATTTTTGAATTTGATGTGCAAGTGGATTTTTGATGGAGCTTGAAAACCTCAGGCGTGAGTATTTACTTGGTGGCTTGAATAGAGAAAATCTATTAACTGATCCCATCGAACAGTTTGAACTTTGGTTGCAGCAAGCTATTGACCTTGAAATTCACGACCCAACAGCGATGGTTGTTGCTACAGTGTCTGCAAGTGGGCAGCCATCGCAACGAATAGTGTTACTCAAACACCTTGATGAAAAGGGTTTTGTTTTTTTTACCAATTTTGGTAGTCGTAAAGCCAGAGAAATTGCTGGAAATTCAAATGTCAGTTTGCTTTTTCCATGGAACAATATTGAGCGACAAGTAAAAATACAGGGACAGGCACAAAAAATATCTACCGCAGAGTCGCTAAAATATTTTTTAAGCAGGCCACATGAAAGCCAATTAGCAGCTTGGGCTTCAGATCAAAGCCAGCCTTTAACATCTAAGCAAGTATTGTTAACTCAGTTTGCCCATATGAAAGAAAAATTTGCAAAAGGTGAAGTGCCATTGCCGGATTTCTGGGGAGGCATCAGGGTCGTTCCTCACAAGATGGAGTTTTGGCAAGGAGGGGAAAACCGCCTGCATGACCGCTTCGAATATAGCCTGCAAGATGATGCTAGCTGGAACATTCAAAGATTAGCTCCTTAAACAGTTGCTGATAATCCTTGTTTTTCTTGCTTTGTATTAAGGCAGAATATATAGGAGCAGTAAGGGCAAGGTTAGAAAAGATATAATTGTCGACAGCACCACAGTGCCAGCCACTTCTTCCGGCCGGCGATTATTTTGAGATGCAAATAAATAGGAGAAAACAGCAATTGGCATCGTGCATTGCAGAATGACGACTCCTCTAGCAGCTCCTTCAAGCCCCAGTAAAGCTGAAATACCCACTCCAACGATAAACCCGACTAACAAACGAAAAATAGATAAGGACAAGCTAAGTCTCAAGCTGGTGATTTTGAATTGAGCCAGAGACACGCCCAGGGCTATCAACATCAATGGAATAGAAATTCCACCGAGAATTTCTGCCGAATTATATAGCCAGATTGGAGCTTTAATGCCATTGAAAACCATTATTAAAGTGATGATGACAGCTAAAAATATCGGATTACGCATGAGGTTCCGAAAAGAAAGATGCCCGGCAGAAATCGACATGCCGATAGAAAAGTGTAGCACCGCGTTAACGGTAAAGTAGGTTATCCCAAGGGCCAGGCCTTCATCGCCAAAGGCCAGCAAACAGAGGGGAAGCCCCATGTTGCCGCAGTTTGGAAACATTTGGGAAGGCAAAAAAGCATGTAAATCAATCTTTAAAAGTTTCAGAACTGGCCAGGCAATAATGCCAAAGCACATTGTTGTCACGAATGCTGCCAGTAATAATTGCAGAAAAGCAGCCCTATCAATATAAACCTCCATGAAAGTGGCAAAAATTAAGCAAGGCGTGCTGATGTAAACAATTATTTTGGATGCAAAGGCAGTCTCAAAAGGTTGCTCTAGTTTCACCCATAAGTAGCCGATAACTGCACAAATAAAAACTGGCGCAATAATCGAAAATATTTCGTAATACATGAGTTGTTAAGGCCTGAGTTTATTCAGACCAGGCTGTTAGTTTTTTATCGATCAGAATTTTTTTTAATCGTGCATATTGAGGTAGACCATCTTTGTAAGGAGGGTAGTCTTCGCCTTGTATTAGTGGTGCAAAGTATTCCTTCGCTGCGGCTGTAATACCAAAACCGTCTTCGGCTATAAATTCTGCAGGCATCATTTTTTCTACATTGGCGACATCTGACAGCTTGGCTTCACCGACATGCCAGGCGTAAGGTGAATTACTTTCTCGCACAATCGTTGGCATCACAGCATTCTTTCCGGCCAAGGCATACTTCAGAGCCGCTTTGCCCATGGCATAAGCCTGTTCTACATCTGTGGCTGAGGCAATATGTCTTGCAGCACGTTGTAAATAATCAGATACAGCCCAGTGATATTTATAACCAAGCTCATCTTTAATCATGTTTGCCAGGGTAGGCGCGACACCACCCAGCTGAACATGTCCAAATGCATCTTTGTTACCAGCATCGGCCAAAAAAGTGCCATCTGCATAGTGAGCACCTTCAGAAACAACGATGGCGCAATAGCCAAATGTATCAACACAACTTTTAACTTTTTGCATAAAAGCCGCTTTATCAAAAGCGACTTCCGGGAACACAATAATATGCGGGGCATCGCCTTCCTGTTCTGCAGCAAGACCAGCTGCGCCGGCAATCCAGCCCGCATGTCTTCCCATTACCTCCATGACAAAAACCTTGGTAGAGCTTTCGCACATGGAAGCGACATCGAGTCCGGCTTCACGTATAGATACCGCCACGTACTTAGCTACTGAGCCAAATCCGGGGCAGTTATCAGTGATGGGTAAATCATTGTCGACGGTCTTTGGAATGCCAATACAGGTCAGAGGGTAATCAATCTCACGACTTAATTGTGCCACTTTGTTAGCCGTATCCTGAGAGTCGCCGCCACCATTATAAAAAAAATAACGAATGTCGTGAGCTTTAAAAACCTCAATTAAGCGTTCGTATTCAGCTCGATTTTCTTCAATGCTTTTTAATTTATAGCGGCAGGAGCCGAATGCACCAGCAGGGGTGTGACGAAGTGCGGCAATGCCGGCATCGGATTCAAGGCTGGTATCGATAAGTTCTTCTCTCAAAGCACCAATAATGCCATTTTTCCCAGCGAAAACCTTTCCAACTTCTGAGTGTTTTCGTGCAGCTTCTATCAAGCCGCAGGCCGATGCGTTAATTACAGAGGTGACACCACCCGATTGTGCATAAAAGATATTGCCTGACATTACGTTTACTCCTTAATATTCAGTAATGTTGGAAAAGCTACTGAGCTTGACAATACTTCGCTAAATTTTTTATCGAAATGCTCATTTACTGTATATGTAAACTGCGTTTGTTTTGTCATCGACCAGTAAGTTTTAGTAAAACTTAGTCTTGCTATGTTGCCTGTTACTCGCTTATTTCTTGCTTAGGCAAAATCCATATTGTTGATATTTTGAATCCATTGCAGTGCCAAGCAATAAAATATTTAAAAATAAAATAAAGAATTTAAAGCGCCCAGGTGAATTAACTCCAGCCAGTTTTATGATGTTGAATTCATGTTCGTCAAAGCAGCGGCGCATACTTTTATTCGTAAAAAACCGTAAATGGGTTCGATCGAGGACTCCGGCATCTTCATAAGGCCAGTCCTTTTTGAAAATAAGGCTACGCATTACAGGGTAATAACGAACATTAGGCAGGCTGCCAATCAAATGCCCCTTTGAAGCCATTTTCGTTTTTATCTGCTCAAAAAAACGATCATGATCAGGCATGTGTTCAATTACATCGTTACAGATAATGAGGTCAAAATAATTATCAGGTATTTCGTTTATGCATTCATCAAATAAGCATTCAAAAAGTTGATGAGCCTTAGTTCTTGCCACTGTTGCCGCATTACTGTTAGGTTCAATGCCCCATATTTCAAGGGTTTCATCCTGGTTTAACAAATTCCAAAAATTACCCTCACCACAGCCAATTTCCAGTACCCTCAGGTATTTTTCAGGCAGGAAGGGAATAAGATCTTCACGGCTGTTTTGATAATATTCTGCAGTTTCGCTCATGGGAAAAGACTGGGCATTGAATAAGGCTGTCGATTATACGACAACGCGACTATTAATTAAGCTCCTTAACCATTAAAAGATAGGAAATTGGATTAAATGATGCTCAAAATTTGGTCTTTTAGATAATGCCAAGCGTATAAGGAAAATCAAACATTCATAAGATAGAATGCACTAATGCATATTCATATTCTTGGTATTTGTGGCACTTTCATGGGAAGTCTGGCGATTTTAGCCAAACAACTTGGTTATCAGGTTAGTGGCTCTGATCAGCATGTGTATCCACCGATGAGCACTCAACTGGAACAACAGGGTATTAAGCTGAATGAGGGTTATAATTCTGCTCATCTGCAAGATAAGCCTGATATGATAGTTATTGGTAATACCTGTTCGCGAGGCAATCCGGCCGTTGAATATGTTTTAAATGAAGGCTTGGCTTATTGTTCGGGACCTCAGTGGTTGGCTGAGCATGTATTGCAAGGCCGCTGGGTGCTTGCTGTAGCCGGCACCCATGGTAAAACAACAACCACCACTATGTTGAGCTGGATTCTAGAAAATGCCGGTTTGCAACCTGGTTTTTTGATCGGTGGAGTCCCCAAGAATTTTGATGCCTCAGCTCGTCTTGGTGAGCAAAAATATTTTGTCATAGAAGCGGATGAATATGATTCTGCTTTTTTTGATAAACGCTCAAAGTTTATTCATTACAAACCGCGAACAGTCGTCATGGGGAATCTTGAATTTGACCATGCAGATATATTCCCAAATCTTGAAGCTATCCAAACGCAGTTTCACCATCTGGTTAAATTAATTCCCCAAAATGGCTTAATCATTTCACCCAGTGAGAATGAAAATCTGGAAGCGGTTTTTGAAAAAGGTAGCTGGGCTCCTCATGAAAATTTTTCTATTGGTGAAAATCCCAATGCCGACTGGCAGGTAAGTTTAGTGCAGGAAGATGGTTCTCGTTTTCTGGTTAAACACCAGAGCCAGGAAGCAGAAGTAAACTGGTCATTGCTAGGTCAACATAATATACAAAATGCTGTTGCTGCCATTGCAGCAGCTGCGCATGTTGGCGTTAGCCTGCAACAAAGTTGTGATGCTCTTGCTGAGTTCTCTGGTGTGAAACGTCGCATGGAAGAATTGGATAATATCAATGATATTCGTGTTTATGATGACTTTGCACATCATCCAACGGCGATAAAAACGACACTCGATGGTAAACGCGCAGCGCTTGACGCCAATAATCACGGTCAGAAAGAACGCCTTATTGCTGTGATTGAAGCGCGCTCAAATACTATGAAAATGGGTTACCATCAGAATACTCTGGCTGACTCTTTAAGGGCTGCCGATAAAGTTTATTGGTATAAGAATGCCGATACAAAGCTGGATTTAGATGCAATTGCCTCTTCATGCGACTCAGACTTTACTGTTTTGGAATCGGTTGATACCTTGATAGAAAGCTTGGTTGAAGAAAGTCAGGCAGGCGACCACATAGTCATTATGAGTAATGGCGGATTTGAAGGTTTTCACCGAAGGCTTTGTAAAGCGTTAAAGCATTAGTAACTGCCATGGACACTATCCCACTTTTTCCACTTAATTCTATTATTTTCCCCAAGGGCAGAATTTCCTTGCAAATATTTGAATCGCGCTATGTTGATTTGATACGCCAATGCCTAAAACAACAAACAGGTTTTGGCGTAGTGCTGATTGAAGAAGGGAATGAAGTCGCTCATAAAGGACAGAAGCTGGATATTCATCGAGTAGGGACTTACTGTGAAGTGGTCGATTGGAATGAATTGCCTAATGGTTTGTTGGGTATAACAGTTGAAGGAAGGCGTACTTTTTCCATTATTGAATCCTGGCGTGAAAAAAATAACTTGTGTATGGCTCAGATAAGCTTTCGGGCTGATGATGCAACCGATGCAGCGCCAGTTGAAGTCGGTGATGAATTTAATGAGTATGTTGAATTATTAAAAAGCTTGGCCACCCATCCTATGGTGGAAGATTTAAATATTGAAATTAGTTTTGAAAACCTAAGAGAAATTGCATGGTGCCTCGCTGAGTTACTGCCCGTGAGCAACAAGGAAAAACAGGCTATATTAGAGATTAGCGACCCAATAAGCCGCCTAGAGCAAATTGATCTGTATATTGCCGCTATGAATCAGTAGTCCTTTTTGCTTATCATGCGCAAGCTCTCTTCACTAACAAAATCTCTTGAGTCATTTACTGCTTATCAAGTTTTTATATCGGAATAAAATTAGCCTTACTCAGGCTTAGCTTACAAGAACCGAAAATGTAATATTTGCAATCAGCAGGCGATATTTTTCAAGAAGCATTTTCAAATCATCGCGTCAGTTATTTCAAGCCAAGTGGCATTAGCTAAAGCATTGCTGCATAATTTACGCTCTATTTTCAAGGGTATTAGGAGGAAGGAATAATGCAGGAGGTCTTAAATGCACTGAGTAATCCTGGCACTATGAGTTCAGCACAATGGCTGGTCCTGGCTATCGGTGCCTTTATAGTCTTAGGCTCGCTTTATTTCATTCTTAAACTATTTAAGCTTGTAAAAGGTATAGGTAAGACTACTTATGTGCCCAATATTGGATTATCGAGACACCCTTATCAAGGACAGTCTGTTTCAAAAAACAATGAAAATGAAAGCTCTTCTGAGGCTGAAAATAGTGATAATAATGCAGGCGAGACTAAAGCAGAATAATATTAAGCAATGCTGAAATTCCTGCCAAAACGACTACAGTACCCGTTAGCCATGCTAACAAAGCCCAGATGCGGAAAGATTTTCCTTCTTCATTGTAGAATCCGGATTTGTCATATTCACGCTCGGGGACAGGCTTCTCTATATTGTCATTGTGAATATTGTGGTTGTGCATGCTGATACCTGAATGTTGATGGCTATATTGTGTAGTTCTCCTTATATTAACTTGCTATGAAGACTCTTTCAGCTTCTAAATTTTTTATTTGCTTCTTGTTGATATTGACAACAGGTTTGATGAGTTTGCCTACAGCGCAGGCAATTATTATTCGTCATGACCAGTTAGATTCAAGATATGTCGTTTATGAAGAGCAATACCCGCAACTGTTTTATTTGCATACACGTTTTGGCAATAAAATTTGTGTGGCGACATTAATCAGCGTTCAATGGGCGATAACTGCTGGGCATTGCTCGGAAGAGACCCCGCTTGCAGAAATGATAAGTACAGGAGAGGCCTTCCATGTAAAACTGGATAATGAGGATTACACTATTTCAGAACTGGTTGTTCATCCTGCATACAAGGATCCGCGGCAGGTCGAGGCGGTTGATTTAGCTTTAATTAAGCTGGATAGGCCGGTTACCAGTTTCAACCCTATTAGTCTTTATCAGCAATTGGATGAATTAGGTAAAGTGGTGTCGTTTGTAGGCTGGGGTTTTACCGGAATGGGTACACCAGGCATCATGGATAATGATGGCAAGATGCGCAGAGCGCAAAACACAGTGATGAATGCAGGCAAATGGTTAGAGTTTCTGTTCGATGATCCTCGAGAGGCTAACTCGCTGGCTTTGCCACTGGAAGGCGTGCCGGGATTGGGTGATTCCGGCGGACCAGCCCTGATTGAAACCCCTCGAGGCTTAATGATTATGGGGGTCGCCTTAGGTGAAATAAATAATCCCCTAGCTGATCAGCAGGGTGCATATGGCTCTATTTCGCTTTACGAAAGAGTCTCTACCCATTATGACTGGATTCTGCAGGTTATTGAGGAGCAGTAAGAAAACACTTGTTAATATACTTAGCCTAATTTAAGTTATGTTTGATTAGCTAAAAACTATCATTATCTGTCTTGTAAAGCTCAATCTGGGCGGCATGAGGAAATCTGTATGGCACCTAAAGACAAGAATAAGCAGCCTTCGATTCGTCAATTAGAGTATTTCGCTAACATTGCCATGTCTTCCAACTTTAGGAAGGCGGCGCAAAAACTAAAAATCAGCCAACCGACTTTGACTAGTCAGATAGCAAGTCTGGAAGCAGCCTTAGGCGTAAAGTTGTTTGAGCGTTCTCGAGCAGGAACCTTGTTGTCTCCAGCGGGACGAGAATTACTGCCAATGGTTAGGCAATTGCTTGAGCACTTCCAGCAAGTAATGGACCTGGCGGATAACAGCGATAAAGAGCTCAGCGGTACCTTCAAAATTGGTGTGTCTCCTACTATAGGGCCTTACTTGTTTTCAAAAGTGCTGATCGAATTACATAAACGTTATCCACTTTTACAGTTACATGTTCGTGAAGGTGTTCCCAAAGAGCTCGAAAAGGGTCTGGATCAAGGTGATTATGATTTTATTCTCACGATGCTGCCAATGCATTCCAGTGAAAATAGGGTTAGGCCACTTTTTATTGAGCCTATATTCATTGTGCTTTCACAGGATCATCCCCTGGCAGCCAAGGATTTATTGGAAGGCAAAGACTTATATAATCAGGAAGTGCTCACCATGGATGACAGGCATCACTTGCATAGACAGATTGCAAATATATGCGAACGTTATACAGCTCATGCTCAACAAAAGTTTGCCAGCAATAGTCTTAATACACTTAAGCAAATGGTAATTATGAATATGGGCATAGCTTTTATGCCGGGTTTATACATTAATGCCAGAATTACGGAAGATGATCAGCTCAAAGTCTTAAGTTTAAAAGATGAAAAAATTAATCGCACTCATGTTGCATCATGGCGAAAAAATGCTCCGTCACGTCATCTTTTTCAAAAAATTTCTTATGATATTAAAGCTATTGCCATGGATATTTTTGAAGATGTGCTGGAAGAAGTAAAAACGGAAGATGTTTAAAAATTAAAAAATATGACCTTTATCAAACACTCTTGTAAATGAAAAATTTATTATGGAGAGCATTATGTGGAGTTTAATCGGTGGCGTTTTTATAGGCTTGGCCGCGACATTTCTGCTGCTGTTTAATGGTAGGATCGCAGGTATAAGCGGCATTCTGTCGGGCCTTATGTTCCCGGTGAAAGGTGATACCTTTTGGCGAGCCGCTTTTATAGTTGGCCTGCTGGCCGGTGGGCTTATTGCACCATGGGTATTCCAGCGATCCTTTGTATTTGAAATGCAGGCCTCATTGCCTGTCATCATTGTTGGTGGTTTTCTCGCTGGTCTGGGCACACGAATGGGAAGTGGTTGTACGAGTGGTCATTCGGTTTGTGGTATTGCAAGGTTTTCCTGGCGTTCCATCATTGCCACGATAATTTTTATGCTAGCAGCGATTGTTACTGTGGCACTTGCTCGTCACGTTTTTTAGGGTAGTAAAATGACAAATGTAAAAGCGGATAAATCGTTAGCCTATAGTCTTGCAGCATTTTTAACGGGCTTATTATTTGGGGCTGGCTTGACTGTTTCAGAAATGGTCAACCCTGAAAAAATTCTTTCCTTTCTTGATATTTATGGTGCCTGGGATCCAGCCTTAATTCTGGTGATGCTGGGGGCATTAATGATCACCATTCCAGGTTTTCAGTTAATAAAGCGTAAAGACCAGCCGTTTTTTGCTCTAAAATATTTATTACCAGCTAAAACAGCAATTGATAAAAAGCTTATGATGGGAGCGGTTTTGTTTGGTATAGGCTGGGGTTTAGTCGGTCTATGCCCTGGCCCCGCCTTGACGGGACTAGTTACGCTGGAAGCAGATATTATTATTTTTTTAATCGCGATGTTGGCGGGCATGTTAGCTTTTAATTACTTACCTAAAAGTAGTTAGCGCGCGCAGAAATGATTTACTAACAATATATAAATGGCTGCGGTCATTGATTAAATTCAGGAAAAGAATAGATGGATAATAAATTAAGTATTCAGATTGAAGAGGATGTAAAACCTGTCGTTAAAGCGTTTTTTATAGCGCACAATATCTTAAATGCTAAACACAAGCTTTTTATTAAATGACTTCAAACTAGGGGTAAGGATTAAATAAAGTTATAAAAGAAAAGCTAGCGCATTGTGGGTTGCGCTTTTATACTAGCCGCGTGAGTTGGCCAGACAATCGCTGTTTTCATTTTACTTGTTGAGGTGGAAATAGAGGAAAGTCCGGGCTCCATAGAGCAAGGTGCCAGGTAACTCCTGGGAGGCGTAAGCCTACGGAAAGTGCAGCAGAAAAGAAACCGCCACATTTGAATAATATCTTATGCGGTAAGGGTGAAATGGTGTGGTAAGAGCGCACCGCATGGGTGGCAACATTCCATGGCATGGTAAACCCCACCTGGAGCAAGGCCAAATAGGGACCCTAAGGTGTTGCTCGCACTGGGTTCGGGTAGGCTGCATGAGGTTTATGGTGACATAAGCCCAAGATGAATGGTTGTCCTAGACAGAACCCGGCTTATAGGCCGACTCACACAATTTATACAATATGGCTATAGGCATTTAACCCGCTATAGACATTTAACCCGCTATAGGCATTTAACCCGCTATAGGCATTTAACCCGCTATAGGCATTTATTCATCTATAGTCATTTCCTCTCTAGATTAAACCTGCAATAGGGTTATTTCGAAAAAAAACGCTGCAAAAGCAATAAGTTCGCAAATTTTAAAATTTTTTAAGCAGAACAGGATAAGGACTCAATACTTAATGTTTTACTTTAAGTTTATAATATAGCCTTATGTAAATTATAGTTTTTAGAATTTGAATTATTTTCTTTTACAAGCATTTTTCTAGGTTTTCGCCTCTTTTAGCTTCATTTTCTACGCAAATTAACGCAAACAAGTGCTTGATTTACTTGTTAGAACTCCCTTATAGTGCAGAAAAGTAGTACTAAAGTGGTAAAGAAGTGGATATATAGTGGGTAAAATCCCGCTGCAGTCACTTTAATCTTTGGGAGAGAAGAGCTTGTTATTTCGTGGCTTACATTCAATAACGCTGGACGCAAAGGGCCGTATGGCTATGCCTGCGCGCTTTCGCGGCATTGTTGAAAGTCATTGCCAAGGACAGTTAGTGGTTACTATTGACCAGGATGGTGAGTCATTAGTGATTTATCCCTTAAACGAATTTGAAGAAATAGAGCGCAAGGTGGCAGCGCTTTCCAGTTTTCATCCAGAATCTAAACGCTTAAAAAACATATTCATCGGTCATGCTACTGAAGTGAATCTCGACAGTAGTGGCCGCATATTGATTCCGTTGAATTTAAGAGAGTTTGTCGGATTAGAAAAAAAAGCGGCTTTGGTTGGGCAGGGCAATAAGCTGGCGGTATGGAATGATGAGGCCTGGAATGAAACCAGGGACGGCTGGCTGAAGCATAAAGTGAATGCAGAAGAGTTACCAGATGAATTAAAAAACCTTTCCCTGTAAGTATTAAGAGGAAAGGGATAGAGGTAAAGAATGTGACTAGGCAGCATCAAAGCGTACTGTTGGATCAGGCGGTTGCTGCGTTAATAACTGACCGAAATGGATTTTATATTGACGGTACCTTTGGTCGAGGCGGTCACAGTAGAAAAATTTTGCAGGGATTATCAGAGCGGGGTCGCCTGTTGGTCATTGATAAAGATCCCGAAGCAATAGCGCTGGCTCATGAGTTGGCGCAAGAAGATAGAAGGGTAAGTGTATTTCACGGCAGTTTTGACGCTTTTCAAGAAGCGATAAATGAGCCGGAAAAGTCAGGAAAGGTAGACGGAGTTTTGTTGGACTTGGGTGTTTCATCGCCGCAACTGGATGATGCACTAAGAGGGTTTAGTTTTAATAAGGACGGACCTTTGGATATGCGAATGAATACTGCAAGTGGCATAACTGCAGAAACATGGCTCGCACAAGTTGATGAGAAAGCGCTGGCCGACGTCCTTTACCAATTTGGCGAAGAGCGGTATTCAAGGCGCATAGCTAGAGAGATTTGTAAATTTAGAGAGCGCGAAGCAATCAATACAACCCTGCAGTTGGCCGAAATAATAAAGCAAGCGCATCCAAAATGGGAAAGGCACAAGCATCCTGCAACAAGATCATTTCAGGCTATACGGATATTTATAAATAACGAATTAAGCGATTTACAAAAAGCCTTGGTAGTAATGCTGGATGCACTAGCTATTGGTGGACGAATTGTGGTGATTAGTTTTCATTCACTGGAAGACCGAATAGTTAAGCAGTTTATTCAAAAAGAAATAAAGGGTGGAGATTTTCCGGTGGATTTGCCTATTACCCAGGCGCAACTGAATCCTCGACTGAAAGCTGTAGGTAAAGCAATCAAGGTTGATGCTGAAGAACTTAGTGAAAATGTAAGGTCGCGTAGCGCAATTATGCGAGTGGCGCAAAAAATTGCCTAACTGATGGCAAGGCTAATGAATAAGAAGAATAAAGAGATTAAAAATCAAAGTGGCCAAAATAATAGTGTAGTGGTTTGGGCTGTATTTTTTCTCAGTCTGGTTTTGGTTTGCGGTTCGGCTTTAGGGGTTGTTTATACGGTTAATGAAAGTAGGCATTTATTGAACGAACTGCAGACGCTGGAAAACAGACGTAATGATCTACAAGTTGAATGGGGGCAGCTTTTGCTGGAACAAAGCAGCCTGGTTTCGCAAGGTAGAGTTGAAGACATCGCAGTCGCTGAGCTTGGAATGAAAATTCCTGATATGGAGAATATGGTGATGGTCAGGCCATGAGTGCTCGACAAGTAGAGAAGCAGCAAGCTAACTGGAGGCTTTATTTTGTCTTCATGGTGATTCTTTCGCTTCTCACTGTCATAGCCTGGAAGGTAATGGATCTTCAGGTTCTCAATAATGAAACGCTTCAGGTACAGGGGGATGCCCGCACTGTCAGAAATGACGTCATTGCAGCGCATCGTGGCAATATACTGGATAGGAATGGTCAACCTTTAGCAATCAGTACGCCGGTCCAGTCTTTAGTGCTAAATCCCAAAGAGATAATTCAGTACCCTGAGCAATGGGAGTCGTTAGCGCAAGTTCTACTCACCATCGATATTAATCCGGAAGTTCTTCGCAATCGCATACAGGAAAATGCTTCACGGGAATTTATGTTTGTTAAGCGCCGAATTCCTCCAATTGAAGCTGAGCAAGTGTTGCGGCATGGTTTTGATGGGGTCTGGGCCGAGGAAGAATATAAGCGGTTTTACCCCTTGGGTGAAGTGGCTGTTCACGTGGTTGGGATGGCCAATAGTGATGAAGTCGGTCAAGAAGGTATAGAGCTGGCTTATGATGATTGGCTAGAAGGGACCCCTGGCTCTAAGCAGGTTTTGAAAGATAGAAATGGCGCAATCATTAGTGAAGTCAGAACCAATCAAGTTGCCGAGCCAGGCAATGATTTATTTCTAAGTATTGATTCAGAGATTCAGTTTCTTGCATATAAGGCCTTAAAAGAAGAAGTGACCAGACGTTATGCCAATGCAGGAACCGCTGTTGTTTTAGATGTTGAGACTGGTGAAATTCTTGCTATGGTGAGTCAGCCATCTTTTAATCCAAATAATCGTTTAAATCTAAGTCAGCAGCTGGATGGCCTAAAAAATAGAGCAATAGCAGAATCGCTGGAACCAGGTTCAACAGTAAAAACATTTACTATCACAGCAGCATTGGAAACAGGCTTGTTTAATAGTGAAAGTATTATCGACACTAACCCTGGTTATATCCGTATTGACCGCTCTACCATTCGTGACCCGGTGAACTATGGTGAATCGACTCTACAGCGAATTTTATCCAAATCATCTCAAGTAGGGGCTAGCAAGATAGCCTTGGAAATGGGGCAGGATCCCATGCTGGATATTCTTAAACGAGTCGGTTTTGGGCAGTCTGTTGGGACTGGTTTTCCTGGAGAAGCAGCGGGACTGCTGGTTGATCATTCGCGCTGGAGTGATTCTGAAATTGCGACCCTTGCTTATGGTTACGGATTTCAGGTTTCTCCCTTGCAGTTGGCTCAGGCCTACATGGTTTATGCGAATGGAGGTATTTACAAACCTGTTTCGCTATTAAAAGTAGATGAAAACGAAGATGTTCCAGGAGTGCGTGTGATCAGCGCAGACATTGCTGCATCCGTCACCAGGATGTTGGAAGCAGTCGTTACTCCAGGCGAAGGTGGAACAGGTACGCGGGCTTATGTTCCTACTCATACAGTTGCAGGTAAAACAGGAACGGCCTGGTATTACGACGTACAACGTGGTGCGTATGACGATGAAAATTATATTTCGCTTTTTGCGGGTTTCGCTCCGGTTTCCAATCCAAAAATAGTCACGGTGGTGACTATTCATGAACCGCAGGGAGAAGAATATGGCGGCGGGCAGGTTGCGGCCCCAGTATTTGCCAACATTACAGCAGGTGCTTTGCGAATATTGAATGTGCCACCAGACATTATTCCAGAAGAGTCTGAAGTCTTAAGTCTTAAGAACTCTGAATCAAGACCTTCTCTAGCGGGAATTGGAGGAGGAACTCGATGAATACAGCCAAGATAATGTCTCAAGAAATGACACTAGGATTGTTGTTGCAATCCAAAGTAGAGGTTCCAGAGCAATATGATCTGGTTTTAACCGGTATTGAAATGGACAGCCGTAAAATTGAAAGCGGAGATTTATTTATTGCTTGTAAAGGGGCTAACTACGATGGTCGAGATTTCGTTTGTGAAGTTATAGAAAAAGGAGCAGCCGCGGTTCTTGTTGAGAAAGGAGAGTTGTGGCAGGAAATAAATATTGAAAATAATGTACCAATTATTCCAGTAGAAAATTTAGCAAGCCAAATTAGCTCGATCGCGTCAACATTTTTTAACAAACCAGCTGATAATTTTAGTCTGGTAGGAATAACAGGTACTAATGGTAAAACAAGTGCTTGCCAGTTTATCGCACAAAGCATAACTAATTTAGACCATGTTTGCGGGACAAGCGGAACCTTGGGCTTTGGTGTTTATAGCAAAGAGTATTTGCAGGCTGATTTGAAATCGCTGTCTTTAGGCTCTTCTACTGCTGCCCCTGGTACCACACCAGATCCAATTGCTGTACAGCGTATCTTTAGTGAAATGTTGCAGCAGAATGCCGACACAATGGTTATGGAAGTTTCTTCCCATGGCTTAAAGCAGGGGCGTGTTTGCATCAATGAATTCAATGTTGCGGTATTTACAAATTTAACCAGAGATCATCTTGATTATCATCATTCCATGGAAGCTTATGGCAAAGAGAAACTAAAACTTTTTCTTGGTTCTCAATTGTCAGTTGCTGTTTTAAATATGGATGATTTGTTTAGTGCCACTATTCTTAATAATTTATCCAGACAAGTAAAAACTTACACCTATAGTATAAAAAATACTCAAGCAGATGTTTATCCTGAGTCGATTGAGTTTAAACGCAAAGGCTTCAAGTTGAACGTGGTTAGCCCCTGGGGTAAAGGTGTGCTGGAGGCGGGTTTGTTGGGTTCTTTTAATATCAGTAACTTGCTGGCAGCGCTCACGACTGTAATGGCATTGGAAAGCAAACTTGACGATTTCAATTTCTCTCATGTGCTTGAGAAAGTCGCAGCTGTTACACCTGTCAATGGTCGAATGGAGCTGGTTGGCGATAAGCCTGTCTCAGTTGTTGTTGATTATGCCCATACGCCTGATGCATTGGAAAATTCCTTGAATGCTCTGCATGAACATTTCAAAGGAAAAATCTGGTGTGTATTTGGTTGTGGCGGGGAGCGTGATAAAGGTAAGCGTCCAATGATGGCGCGCATAGCTGAGAAGTTGGCGGATCAATTAATAGTGACTGATGACAATCCTCGTCAAGAAGAATCAAAGGACATAATCAAGCAAATACTTTCAGGTTTTACAGATAAAGAAAAAGTGATGGTAGAAAGTGATCGAGCTAAAGCGATTGATTTTGCCATAGAGAATGCAACTGAAGGTGATGTGGTGTTAATTGCGGGGAAAGGGCATGAAGAATACCAGGATATTGGAGCTGAACGAACGATGTTTAGTGATGTAAAGCAGGCCAGGTTAAGCCTGAACAAGCGCTTCAATGGTTCAAGTTAACAGGTTGATCAAGTGATAAGAGCAATGACTTTACAAGAGATGCAAATATTAACGGGAGGTCAGCTAAGGGGAGCTGATGCTTCTTTTAGTGCCGTATCTATTGATAGCCGGACTTTACAAGCCGATGAGTTATTTATCGCTATTTCTGGTGAGAATTTTAATGGCAATAATTTTGTCAGTGCTGCTGCAGAAAAACATGCTGTAGCAGCAATTACTACTGAAAAAATTGAAACAACGATACCAACACTAGAAGTTGAAGACAGCAGAATTGCTTTGGGGCAACTAGGTACTTTCAACCGTAGTTTGAGTGAAGCAAGAGTCATTGCCTTAACAGGCAGTCAAGGCAAGACTACTGTCAAGGAAATGACGGCCAATATACTGACTTGTTGCGGTGAAGTGTTAAAGACACAAGGAAATCTAAATAATGATTTGGGTGCTCCTCTAACCTTGTTGAGACTGGAAGATAAGCATCAATTTGCCGTTATCGAGCTGGGTGCAAATGGCCCGGGAGAGATTGCCTACAGCTCAACGCTGACCATGCCACATATTGCACATATCACTAATATTGCACCTACTCACCTTGAAGGGTTTGGAGATCTTGACGGTGTAGCCAGAGCTAAGGGGGAAATTTGGGAAAGCTTGGCTGACGACGGTATTGCCGTTTTAAATATTGATGATGCTTATGGCAGTCAATGGCTAGAAAAATTAAAGAGTAGGCATGTTGTCAGTATTAGTGCGCTAGGCAAGGCCAATGCGGATTACAAAATTAGTGACTTGAAATTTGATGATGCCATGCACTCATCTTTTAATTTGGTCACTCCAAAAGGCTCCATAGAAATTAAATTGCCTTTGCCAGGTCAGCATAATGTTGCTAACGCAATAGCAGCCGCTGCATTAAGTATGCAGGCTGGCGCTGAATTAAAAACGGTTAAGGAAGGTCTGGAAAGTATGCGTTCTGTTAATGGGCGCATGAATGTTTTGTCAGGTTTGAACAAGTCAATATTGATAGATGATTCTTATAACGCCAGTCCAAGCTCTTTTAAAGCAGCAATTGATGTATTAGCGCAGCATGAAGGTACAACAATTATTGCTATGGGGGATATGGCAGAGTTAGGTAGTGAAGCAGTCCAGGCTCACGTGGATATAGGTTTATATGCCAAGGACAAAGGTATCAATTATTTATTCGGTATTGGAGCTCTAAGTGAGTCTGCTTTGTCAGGTTTTTCTGGAGAAGGGAAGATTAGTGCTGATCTGGAAGAGCTGGCAAAGCATATCAAGCCGATGCTGGATCAGAATGTAAAAATTTTGATTAAAGGATCTCGAAGTGCAGGTATGGATAAGTTGGTCCAACAATTAAAAGCAAAAGGAGATTAGCACTCATGCTACTTTGGTTAACTAATTATCTGGCACAGTTTAATTCTGGGTTCACTGTCTTTGAATATTTAACAGTGCGTGGGATCTTGGGAGTTCTTACGGCATTGCTTATATCTTTGATAATAGGACCATATGTAATTAAACGGTTGAACTATCATCAGATTGGACAGGTGGTTAGGAGCGATGGTCCAGAATCGCATCTTATAAAAGCAGGAACGCCAACAATGGGTGGTGCGCTAATTCTTATTAGCATCATTATCAGCAGCCTACTATGGTCGGATTTGAGCAGCACTTATGTCTGGATCGTAATTTTTGTAACCGCTGGTTTTGGCGTTATCGGCTGGGTTGATGATTACCGCAAGATTTTTGAAAAAAATCCAAAAGGTTTAAGCCCGGGTTGGAAATATTTATTGCAATCAATCGTTGGGTTTACAGCAGCATGTGTTCTTTACTGGAATGCTGTTACTCCGGCAGAAACCGAACTGATCATTCCTTTTTTCAAAGACTTTGCACTTGAACTTGGTGGCTTTTATATATTCATAGCTTACTTTTTTATTGTTGGCTTTAGTAATGCGGTCAACTTAACCGATGGCCTGGATGGTTTGGCTATTCTACCAACGGTAATGGTTGCCAGTGCTTTGGGAATTATTAGCTATCTGGTAGGCAATGTTGAGTTCTCTGCTTATTTAAACATCCCATATATTTCTGGGACCGGAGAGCTGGTTGTCTTTTGTGGTGCCTTAGCCGGAGCTGGTCTCGGTTTCTTATGGTTTAACACCTATCCAGCACAGATTTTTATGGGTGATGTAGGCGCATTAGCGCTTGGAGCGGCCTTAGGGGCAGTAGCGGTTATAGCCAGACATGAAATTGTTTTAGTCATCATGGGAGGAATATTTGTCATGGAAACCCTCTCCGTTATTTTGCAGGTTGCTTCATTTAAGTTAACTGGCAAAAGAATTTTTCGTATGGCCCCCTTGCATCATCATTTTGAATTAAAAGGTTGGCCAGAACCGAGAGTTATTGTTCGTTTCTGGATTATAACAATTATTCTGGTGCTATTTGGGCTTGGCACTTTGAAACTTCGTTAAAGAGACATGACAAAAAAGAGAAAGCTTACAGGTTAAAACATAATGCAGATGGCAGCGGCTCAGCAGTTTAATAAAGTGATCGTTGGTCTTGGCAAGACCGGGCTTTCATATGCGCGCTATCTGAGCAGGCAAAATGAAAATTTCACAGTAGTCGATAGTCGGGAAAAACCTCCAGGTTTACAAGAACTAACAGAAAGCTTTCCGGCAGTAAAAGTAGAGCTTGGTCGTTTTAAAGAAAGTACATTTTTAAATGCGACAGAGTTATTGGTCAGCCCAGGTGTTGACCTGAGAGAACCTGTGCTGGCAAAAGCCATTGCAAATGATGTTCCCATAACAGGCGATATTAATATTTTTGCAAAGAAGATCAGCGCTCCAATTATTGCGGTAACAGGCTCTAATGCGAAAACTACGGTTGTAAGCCTACTTGGCGAAATGGCTAAAAAATCAGGGGTGGATGTTGTTGTTGCCGGAAATATAGGAACACCGGTACTGGATTTACTTAATCAGGATATGCGTAATCTTTATGTTCTTGAAATATCCAGTTTTCAACTAGAAACCACCAAAGAGTTGGGCGCAGAAGTAGCATGTGTCCTTAATATGAGTGCCGATCACATGGATCGCTATGATTCTATGCAGGATTACCATGCCGCCAAACATCATATTTTCCAGGCTTGCAAACAAGTCGTGGTTAATCGTGATGATCCATTAACCAAACCGTTATTACCTGCTTCAGTGAAGCAGTGGAGTTACGGCTTGGATGAAGGCGATATTAATCAGTTTGGCTTAGTAGAAAATCGTGGGGCTTTCTATTTAGCGTTTAACCAAAATGAATTAATGCCAATAGAGGAAGTAAAACTTTCAGGCCGCCATAATTTGTCAAATGCTTTGGCAGCATTAGCCATTGGGCATGCTGCTGGCCTGGAGATGTCTGCAATGCTACAAACATTGCGTGAATTTTCAGGGTTGCCACATCGTTGCCAGTGGATTGCAGATATTGCAGGAGTCAGTTATTACAACGATTCCAAGGGTACCAATGTTGGAGCATGCAATGCGGCTATACGAGGACTTGGAAAAAACAACAATGTGATTCTGCTTGCCGGTGGTCAGGGTAAAGGCGGGGACTTTACTAAGCTAAAAGATGCGCTCATGAAACATGGAAAATTACTTATTGTATTTGGTGAAGATGCAGATCGTTTAACAACAGCTTTACATGAAACTGTTAGGACTACAAAAGTAAGCTCTTTGCAGGAAGCGGTCTCGCTCGCATCCGATCAAGCGCTCTCTGGAGATATCGTTTTACTTTCTCCTGCCTGTGCCAGTTTTGACATGTTTGTTAATTATGAAAAACGTGGTCAGGCATTTATTGATGCGGTGGAGGCTTTGCACTAACCATGGCCACACTAGCTCAACAGAATAGTTTTAGTCGCAACCAGGAAGCTTTCTATTTTGGGGATAAAGCGCTGATTATAAGCGTTTGTTTGTTGCTGGCTTTTGGTGTGGTGATGATGACCTCGGCCTCTATTGAAATCGCCAGTAGTGAAAATGGTGATTCTTTTTATTATCTCAAAAAGCAACTGATTTTTATGGTGATGGGATTTATAGCCGCAGCCACTATTTATATGGTGCCACTTAGGATGTATCAAGAGTGGGACATTTTCTTATTGTTTTCAGCGTTAAGTTTATTGGCCTTGGTACTTGTGCCAGGTATTGGAAGAGAAGTAAACGGCAGTACTCGATGGTTGAACCTGGGTTTTATGACATTACAAGCCTCAGAGCCCGCTAAACTGTTTATGGTCATATTTATTGCTGCGTATTTAAGTAAATACCGCACCTTTGTTTGTAGCTCATGGAAGGGCTTCGCTATGCCATTGGTGTTTGTTGCAGTGCCAATTTTTCTCCTGCTTAAAGAGCCGGATTTTGGTGCAGTTGTTGTGTTGCTGCTATCTGTGTTCGGCATGATGTTCCTTGCTGGAGTAAAACTGTATCAGTTTGCCTTATTAATACTCGCAGCAGGTGGAGCTGCGGCTGGATTAATTTTCTCTTCTGCTTATCGAATTGCGCGAGTTAAATCTTTTCTGACTGCCTTATCTGATCCTTTTAATGAAGATGTTGTATTTGGTTCGGGCTATCAACTAGCTCAAGCATTAATTGCCTTTGGCCGAGGGGAGTGGTTTGGCGTTGGCCTTGGGAACAGCATTCAAAAATTATATTTTCTTCCCGAAGCCCACACTGACTTTGTGTTAGCAATTATTGCCGAGGAACTCGGAGTAGTGTCAGTTTTGCTGTTGATAGGCTTATTCCTTGTATTTATCTGGCGGGCAATGATGATTGCCAGAAAAAATGAGCGCAAAGGAGATTTTTTCCCTGCATATCTGGCTTATGGAATTGCGCTGATTTTTCTGGGGCAGGTCATTATTAATGTAGGTGTGAATACAGGGCTTCTACCTACAAAAGGTTTAACGCTTCCATTCCTCAGTGCGGGAGGTTCGAGTTTGATCACCTGTATGGTAATGGTCTCTATCCTGCTGCGTATTGATATTGAAAATCATTCCAAAGCAAATAATTTAAAAAGAGTAATAAACGGATGAACACGGCTAACAACAAAAAAGTCTTGATCATGGCCGGAGGGACAGGAGGACATATTTTCCCTGCCTTAAGTATTGCTCAGCAATTACAAACGCTTGGTGTCACTGTCGAATGGCTGGGGACGAAAAAAGGGATGGAATCAGATTTGATTCCGCAGACAGGTATACCAATCCATTATATTTCCATATCAGGTTTAAGGGGGAAGAGTTCGCTGGCAAAAGTGTTTGCGCCTTTTTCCATTGTGATAGCTATATTTCAGTCGCTGTGGAAAATTCTTAAAACCAAACCTTCTTGTGTTCTGGGCATGGGCGGTTTTGTAACAGGCCCGGGTGGAGTTGCAGCTTGGATTCTCAGAAAGCCCCTATTACTTCATGAGCAAAATGCAATTGCCGGATTTAGTAATCAATTACTGTATCCAATGGCATCTATTGTAATGGAGGGCTTTGCTGGAGCATTTGCTCGTAAACAGGAAATGACTAGCAACTCATTATTGAAACGTTTATGTAATGGAAATAAGGCAGTTCACGTCGGGAACCCATTACGCCAGGAAATTTTGGACTGTCCTTCGCCGCAACAGCGTTTTTCAAAAGATGATGAGTCCGGAATCAAATTATTAGTACTGGGCGGAAGCCGTGGTGCTATGGCAATAAATAAGTTGACCCCTGAACTTTTAAGAGACTTTTCAGAGACGGAAAAAATTGAGCTTTGGCATCAATGTGGTAAACAAAACCTAGAGCAGTGCAAGGAATATTATAAAGAGCTGGGGATAACAGAAAACGAAAACAGACGAATAGTGCCATTTATTGATGATATGGCAGAAGCTTATTGCTGGGCCGATGTTGTTATCTGTCGAGCAGGTGCTTCTACGGTCTCGGAAATTGCTGCAATTGGTCTTCCAGCCGTGTTTATTCCATTTCCCTTTGCTGTTGATGATCATCAGACAGAGAATGCCATTATTTTACAAAAACTTGGGGCAGCCTGGGTTTTTCAGCAGCAAGAAATTAATTCCGCAGTAGTAGGTTCTGTGCTTAAAAAGTTTATCGAGGATAAAAAGTTAATTTTAAAAATTGCCTTATTGTCAAAACAAGCCGCTAAGACTGATGCAACAAATCAAGCCGCCAAGTATTGCATGGAGGCTTGTTATGCCTAGACCAAGAGTTGATCAAAAAAAGCAAAAGGGACAAGGTAAATTGTTAAGTTTTATGCCGGAAATGCGCCGTATTCGGAATATCTATTTTGTGGGTATTGGTGGTGCTGGCATGAGCGGAATCGCTGAGGTCCTTTTAAACCAGGGCTACAAGATCAGCGGTTCTGATATTGCTTCAAGTAAGACTATTAAACGTCTACAAAAACTAGGAATGAATATATATATCGGTCATAAAGCGAAGCAGATAAAAGAGTCGGATGTAGTTGTCGTTTCAAGTGCTATTGACCAAAGTAATCCTGAAATCAAAGCTGCGATGAAACAGAGGATTCCAATTATTCGACGAGCAGAGATGTTGGCGGAACTCATGCGTTATCGTCATGCTATCGTTATTGCTGGTACTCACGGTAAAACGACTACGACCAGCATGGTGGCATCTGTGCTGGGGCAAGGTAAGTTGGACCCAACTTTCGTAATAGGCGGCTTACTTAATAGTGCTGGCACAAATGCAAAACTAGGTGCCAGTCACTATATGGTTGCTGAAGCTGACGAAAGTGATGCTTCCTTTTTACACTTGCAACCCATGGTTGCTGTAGTCACTAATATCGACGACGACCACATGCTGACCTATGACAGTGACTTTGAAAAATTAAAACAAACATTTATAGAGTTTTTACATAATTTGCCATTTTATGGTTTGGCAGTTTTGTGTATAGATGATCCTGTGGTCAAGGCATTGTTGCCTAAAGTCTCTCGTCCCACCCTAACTTATGGCTTGTCCACCGAAGCAGATTTTCGGGCTCATAAAATTTCGCACTACAATCAGCACAGCAGTTTTACTGTCAGCCGCCCTGATAGAGAAGACATTTCTTTAACCCTGAATATGCCTGGCATTCACAATGTATTGAATGCCACGGCCGCTATTGCCATTGCGACAGATGAAGGATTAAAGAACGAAGATATTGTGAGCGGCCTAGAAAACTTCCAGGGTGTTGGCAGGCGCTTTGAGATCCATGGAGAGCTTAAATTTTCTAAGGGTAGCGTTATGTTAGTTGATGACTATGGACACCACCCAACAGAAGTAGCAGCAAACATTAAAGCAGTTAGGGCAGGCTGGCCTGGAAAACGACTAGTAATGATTTACCAACCTCATCGTTATAGTCGAACACATGACTTATATGAAGATTTTGTAGACGTACTTTCGAGTGTGGATGTGCTGCTTTTACTCAAAGTTTATCCTGCCGGAGAAAAAGTAATTAAAGGTGCTGACAGTAAAAGTTTGTGTGGAAGCATCAGGCAGCGGGGGCGGCTTGACCCGGTTTTTGTAAGAGATCCCAAGGATATACCTCGACTATTGGAAGAGCTGCTTGAAGATGGTGATCTTCTGATGACTCAAGGTGCGGGGAACGTTGGCATGATATCAACAAGTTTAGCGCAGGAAGGCCTGCATAGTGTTCGGAGTTAATGTCTCATGGTTGATGAGTATGGAAAAGTGGCTGTGTTAATGGGTGGCCAATCTTCCGAAAGAGAAATATCACTCTTGAGCGGTAATGCTGTGCTTAATGCTTTGCAATCTAGCGGGATAGATGCAGTGGGTATTGATACATCAAATGATTTTTATACGGCTATAAAAAATGAAGAATGCGATAGAGCCTTCATTATGTTACATGGCGGGTATGGTGAGGATGGCCATGTCCAGGCTGCATTGGACATGTTAAACATTCCCTATACAGGAAGCGGACAACTTGCTAGTGCGCTGGCTATGGATAAAGTGCGAAGCAAAATGATATGGACAGCTCAAGGCTTAAATACGCCGGACTTTGTATTGCTTTCGAAAGATATGGATTGGCAATCAATAATTAACAGCTTAGGCAAATGTTTCGTAAAGCCGGTTAATGACGGCTCAAGTCTGGGGATTAGTAGAGTAGAAGATGCGCAACAATTAAAAGCAGCTTATGAATATGCATTACAGTTTGATAATGCCGTTTTTGCAGAGCAATGGATTGAAGGTTTGGAATACACCGTGCCTATTTTAAATGACAAAGTGCTGCCGGTAATCGAATTGAAAACCAACAATATTTTTTATGACTATGAAGCAAAGTATGAAGCAGATGATACGGTTTATTTATGTCCTTGCGATCTCAATACAGAAGCCAATGCAGAAATAAAAACCTTGGCTAAAGATGCTTATGAATCTCTTGGTTGTGAGGGTTGGGGGAGAGTTGATCTTATGCGAGATCATCAAGAAAAATTTTGGCTTTTAGAAGTGAATACTATTCCAGGAATGATGAGCCATAGTCTGATGCCTAAATCCGCTGCAGAAGCAGGTATGAAATTTGAACAATTAGTCCTGGAAATATTAGCTGGCAGTAAATTAAAGCGAGGTACTGTTTAAAATGCTGGGCTTTTTTAACAGAAAAAATAAACGCGGCCGTGGGGCTAGTTTAAAAGTTGAAAAAAAACAGAGTCTATTGTCGCATCAGCTGTTGTTATTGAGAAAAATAGTGCTAGTGGTGTTGGTATGTTCAGTTTTGATTTTGCTTGCCCTGAATTCTAGAACGCTACTGAATGATATTAATCAGCAGAGAATTGAGTTTGTTGTCATAGAAGGCAATCTAAATATGATCACAGAGAGAGATATCAAGACTGCTGTCTTTGATTTTATCAATCAAAGTATGGTGGCTATAGACTTGCTCGCTATTCAACATGCCCTCGAACAAAACGCCTGGATAAACAATGTAAGTTTACGCAGGAAGTGGCCAGATACATTAATCATAAATGTAACGGAAGAGGTGGCTATTGCGAAATGGGGTGATAGTCAATTGTTAAATCAGGAAGCCGCACTATTTTTACCATCAACGATTCCGCAGTTTAATTTAGCCAAACTCTCTGGTCCTGAAGGCACTGAGAAAAAAGTCATGCAGCAATACCAAATTTTTAATCAACTCTTATTTTCAAAAAACTTACGTATTACCAGCTTAAATTTGAACTCTCGCGGAGCCTGGTTCATGCAGCTAGGTAATGAAATTGAAGTAGCGGTTGGAAGCAGGCAAGCAGTAGAAAGAGTCAGAAGATTTGCCGCAGTTTATGAGTCTTTGTTTGCTGGTGAGATAAACAGTATTGAGAGTTTTGATTTGCGTTATGAAGATGGCATTGCAGTTAAACATAAACCATCAATGGATGACGTTTTAGTTTCAATGCAGGGTTGAATGTATATGAGTTTAATTAGGATCGTTAACAAGGTGGGCTCCTCGCTATGAGTAATACATCGATAGGGAACATGATAGTGGGTCTGGATATTGGCACCTCAAAAGTGGTTGCCATTGTCGGTGAAGTTGATGCTGAAGGCGGTCTCAATATCGTGGGAATAGGTCGGCATAAGTCTCGAGGTTTGAAAAAAGGTACTGTCGTAAATATTGAATCGACAGTTCAATCTATACAGCGCGCAGTAGAAGAAGCTGAACTGATGGCAGGTTGCCAGATTCACTCGGTTTATGCAGGTATTGCAGGTAAGCATATTCGAAGCATGAATTCACATGGCATCGTGGCAATTCGCGATAAAGAAGTTTATGCCGCTGATATAGAAAGAGTAATAGATGCAGCTCAAGCTGTCGCAATTCCAGCAGATCAAAAGGTTCTTCATATTCTGCCACAAGAATACATCATTGATTCTCAAGAAGGTGTTAAAGAGCCAATGGGAATGTCCGGTGTTCGCCTGGAAGCCAAAGTTCATTTGGTGACATGTGCGACAAATGCTGCTCAGAATATTGAAAAATGTATACGACGCTGCGGATTGGAAACAGATGAAATTATTCTGGAACAACTCGCTTCCAGTTATTCAGTATTAACAGAAGATGAAAAAGAATTAGGAGTCTGCCTGGTTGATATTGGGGGTGGGACAACAGACATCGCCATTTTTACTGAAGGCGCTATTCGTCACACAGGCGTGATACCAATAGCCGGCGATCAAGTAACTAATGACATTGCGATGGCTTTGCGGACGCCTACTGATAACGCTGAAGAACTTAAGATCAAATATGCCTGTGCACTTTCCCAATTGGCTAGCCCCGATGAAATGATCAAGGTTCCAAGTGTTGGCGACCGGCCTCCACGTGAGCTTTCTCGTCGAGCTTTAGCTGATGTTGTTGAACCGAGGTATGACGAACTCTTTCATTTAATACAAGCGGAGCTACGTCTTAGTGGCTTTGAAGATATGTTGGCAGCTGGCCTTGTGTTTACTGGTGGTACCAGCAAGATGGAAGGAGTAGCTGAACTGGCAGAAGAGATTTTTCATATGCCTGTCAGAATCGGGATGCCTTATGAAGTCAATGGATTGGCAGATATTGTAAAAAATCCCACATATTCCACAGGAGTTGGCTTACTGCTTTATGGCTTAAAACAGCATCAGGAGAAACATGTAGGAAGCAGTAATAAAGATTTAGGCATAAATATTTTCGAAAAAGTAAAAAGGTTTTTTGGGGGTGAAGAGTAAGCGGAGAGTAGTGGTTGTAAGCAGTAGCTGGGTGAGCAGTAAGTATTTAAATTTTTTAACTAATAGCAATAAATAGAGGGTAATACTATGTTTGAGATCATTGATAATATTGCGCAAAACGCAGTAATCAAGGTATTTGGAGTCGGTGGCGGCGGCGGTAATGCAGTTCAACATATGTTGACGAGCAGTATTGATGGCGTTGAATTTATATGTGCCAACACTGATGCGCAGGCCTTGGAAAAAGTTGGGACCAAGATGAACTTACAGCTTGGCAATGACGTTACTAAAGGGCTTGGTGCTGGCGCTAATCCTGAGGTAGGGCGTCAAGCGGCGCTTGAAGATAGGGATAGAATACGTGAGATTATTTCTGGTGCGGATATGGTTTTCATTACAGCAGGAATGGGTGGTGGAACCGGTACCGGTGGAGCGCCAGTTGTCGCTGAAATTGCACGCGAAATGGGTGTGCTAACAGTTGCTGTCGTAACTAAGCCCTTCCCGTTTGAAGGTCGTAAACGTATGGCAATTGCTGAAAAAGGTATAAAAGAATTAGAAGAACATGTTGATTCTTTAATTACCATTCCAAATGAAAAACTAATGGATGTACTAGGTAAGGGCTCTACATTATTGGATGCGTTTAAATCAGCTAATGATGTTCTCTTAGGAGCGGTAAAAGGTATTGCTGACCTGATTACGCGACCAGGTATGATCAACGTAGACTTTGCAGATGTGAGCACAGTTATGTCTGAAATGGGTATGGCAATGATGGGTAGTGGTAGTGCCAGCGGAGAAGAAAGAGCCGTTGAAGCTGCAGAAGCTGCTATACGCAGTCCATTATTGGAAGATGTAAATTTACAGGGAGCCAGAGGGATATTAATAAATATCACCGCCAGCGAAAGTCTTACCTTGGGAGAGTTCTCAGAAGTGGGAGACACTATTTCCGAATTTGCATCTGACCAGGCAATTGTTGTAATAGGCACGGTTATCGATCCTGATATGGGCGATGAAATTTGTGTAACAGTCGTAGCAACTGGACTCGGAGGGCAGCAAATAGAACGGCCTACTAAAGTCATCGATAATACAAAGCATGGCAGTAAAAATGTTGATTTCAATTCATTGGATAGACCTGCTGTGATGAGAAAGTCGGCTGGTACAGCCCCAGAATTAGATAAGGCCTTTGAGGAAAAGCCTGCATTAGCTAAGGCTGTAGGCGCCGAATCAGATATGGATTATCTGGATATTCCAGCATTCTTGAGAAAACAGGCTGATTAAGGAACTTCTCATGTAACTATGGTCTTACTACTAAGCAGGTAGTTTTATACTGCTAATAATATAATTCTGGCTATAAGCTTGGGATAAAGTATCGAGTTTGCTAGAATCTGCAAGCTGTAAAAGCTTGTTTTAACGAAGAGTATTTAAATGATTAAACAAAGGACTCTGAAGAATGTAATTCGCGCAACTGGTGTAGGTTTGCATACAGGTGAGAAAGTTTATTTAACGTTGAAACCGGCTCCAGTTGATACAGGAATTATATTTAGGCGGGTCGATCTGGATCCCATAGTAGAAATCCCTGCAATAGCAGAAAATGTTGGCGACACAACTCTATCATCAACCTTGATGAAGGGGGACGTCAGGATTTCCACTGTAGAGCACCTGATGTCAGCGATGTCTGGCTTAGGTATTGATAATGCTTTTGTAGATCTAAGTGCGCCTGAAGTTCCTATTATGGATGGCAGTGCAGGTCCTTTTGTATTTTTGATTCAGTCTGCAGGCGTTGAAGAGCAATCTGCTTCAAAGAAATATATTCGAATTATAGAAGAGCTTAGCCTTACACAAGACGATAAGAAGGTCAGTCTCAAACCTTTCAATGGATTTAAGGTTGGCTATACCTTGCTTTACGATCACCCTGTTCATCGTAAACATACCAAAGAAGCCTGTATTGATTTCTCCAGTACATCTTTTGTAAAAGAGGTTAGCCGAGCCCGCACCTTTGGCTTTATGCATGAATTTGAAGCATTGCGTAATCGTAATTTGGCCCTTGGCGCCAGCATGGATAACGCTGTTGCTGTAGGGGATTATAGAGTATTAAACGAAGATGGTTTGCGCTACGAGGATGAATTCGTAAAACATAAGATACTCGACTCTATTGGTGATCTATATTTGTTAGGCAAAAGCCTGATTGGAGAGTTTGCAGGCTATAAATCTGGTCATGCTCTAAATAATGCGCTGTTAAGAAAATTACTTGTTTCTGAAGATTGTTGGGAAATTGTGACTTTCGACACAGAAGAAGAAGCTCCGATTTCCTACCTTAGACCTCAATTCGCATAAATTTAATCCTTTTGCGCTAATTTTTTAGCGCTTTGTGTTCGCTAAAGCCACCAGCTTAAGGCTATAATTGTTCACTATTGGGCCATATGCTTAATTTTATAAATTCTGAGATAAGCTCATAGTGATTGTGAAAGCCAAAAAATTCAATAAAACATGAAGATAATCATAGTTGATCAAAAGCACGGCGATACCAGATCCATTATTTTAAAGGACTGGATGCGCGTCTTGCTGACTTTTTGTTTCCTGGGTATGCCTGTTGTGCTGGGATATTACGGTTATCAGTTTAGCGCAAGCAGATCCACAGATTTATATACCGATGAAGCCGCGCAAGCCTGGGCAGATAAATTAGTTGAACAGGAAGCAGAAGTACAACGAATTCGAGAGGAAACCTTAGCTCAATTACAGGCATTAACGCTTCGTTTGGCTAACCTGCAAGCGCGCTTACTTAGACTGGATGCTTTAGGTGAGCGTTTGACTGCAATTAGTGATTTGGATGATGGAGAATTCAACTTTCAACAGCTACCAGCACTCGGCGGTCCCGAGGTCATTGTGGAAGAGGGTGATGCATTTCAATCATTTGACTTAATCAAAGAAATTGATGACTTGAGTCTGCAAATTGAAGATCGCCAACAACAATTAGAACTCCTTGAAAATCTACTTTCTGACAGGCAAATTCAGTCAGATACTTTTTTAGCGGGCCGGCCAGTAAGTACTGGATGGATTTCCTCAGCCTTTGGTAGACGTATTGATCCCTTCAGTGGTGATTTAGCGTGGCATCAAGGCGTTGATTTTGCTACCGGAGTTACGGGTATTGAAGTGTCTTCAGTAGCCTCAGGAGTAGTGACTTTTGCCGGTGAGCGAAGCGGTTATGGCAGTCTGGTTCAAGTGAATCACGGTAATGGATATGAATCCTTATATGCTCATAATCAGGAAATTTTAGTTAATTCAGGTGACATCATAAAGAAAGGTCAGGTTGTTGCTCTCTCTGGAAACTCCGGAAGATCTACAGGGCCCCATGTACATTTTGAAATTCATAAAAACGGCCGAGTAATCGACCCTGCTGCTTATATCAACCGTACTAATCGGTGAAGCCCCCTCTATAGAAAAGTACAGAACCTAGTTGTACCTTTTCTACCGTAAATTTTCTGCTATTTAAATAAACTTGGCCATTATCTGGCCTTATACATTTATAAAAAAAAGACTGGAATAAGGTCATCATGCTGACAAAAATATTTGGTAATAAAAACCAACGTGAAATTAAACGATTAAATAAAGTCGTAACGCAAATTAATGAGTTGGAAAGTGCAATGCAAAGCCTTTCCGATACTGAGTTAAAAGCTAAAACAGCTGAATTTAAACAGCGCTTTGAGCATGGCGAGACACTCGATCAATTGCTGCCAGAAGCATTTGCTGTTGTCCGTGAGGCTGGTGTGAGAACAATGCAGATGAGGCATTTTGATGTGCAGCTAATTGGCGGCATGGTTTTGCACCAAACCAAGATAGCGGAAATGAGAACTGGTGAAGGGAAAACGCTTGTAGCGACTTTACCAGCTTATTTAAATGGTTTGACCGGTAGAGGTGTCCACCTCATTACGGTGAATGAATATCTGGCAGCACGTGATGCTAAATGGATGGGCCCATTATATGAATTCCTTGGTTTATCTATCGGTGTTGTGGTCCCGGGACAAGGCCCTGAAGAAAAGCGAGCGGCTTATAGAGCAGATATAACCTATGGTACTAACAATGAGTTTGGTTTTGATTATTTACGCGACAATATGGCTTTTCGCCTTGAAGATAAATTTCAACGTGAGCTTTATTACGCAATTGTTGATGAAGTGGACTCCATTTTAATTGATGAAGCTCGAACACCACTAATTATTTCTGGTGCAGTGAAGGATAGTGGTAAGCGTTATACCGCTATAAACGCTCTAATTCCAAGTTTGAAAAAAGCTGATAAGGGTGTTGAAAAGTCGCAACTTGAGCGTCGCATCGAAGGTGAGGATGAAATTGATGGAGACTTTATTATCGATGAAAAAACTCGCCAAGTTGAGCTGACTGATCAGGGACATGAAAAAATTGAAGGCTTGCTTATTAGCCGAGGACTATTGAACGAAGGTGAAGACTTATATGCGGCAACGAATCTGAGTTTGCTGCAACAGGTGCAATCCGCTTTAAGAGCGCATTATTTATTTAATCGAGAGGTTGAGTACATTGTGCAAGAAAATCAGATTGTACTAGTCGATGAACACACGGGTCGAACTATGCCTGGTCGACGTCTATCAGAAGGTTTACATCAAGCTATTGAAGCCAAAGAAGGCGTTCCTATTCAGAATGAAAGCCAGACACTGGCTTCTACAACTTTTCAGAATTATTTCAGGCTCTATGAAAAATTATCAGGTATGACAGGTACAGCCGATACAGAGGCTTTTGAGTTCCATCAAATCTATGGCTTGGATGTTGTGGTTATTCCTACTAACCAGCCAATGGTTCGTGAAGATGCTAATGATTTAATTTATCTCAGCACCCAGGAAAAGTTTGCTGCAATTGTGGCTGACATAAAAAGTTTTAGAGACAAAGGCGCGCCTGTCTTGGTGGGTACAGCCAGTATTGATACTTCAGAAATTTTGTCGAAATTTTTAAACAAAGAAAAAATCGATCATAAAGTCCTCAATGCAAAATATCATGAAAAGGAAGCTGAAATTATCGCACAGGCTGGTCGGCCAGGCGCAGTGACCATTGCTACTAATATGGCTGGTCGTGGAACGGATATTGTACTCGGTGGTAAGTGGGAAGCTGAAATCGATGCGCTAAATAACCCTACTGAGAAACAAATTGAGGATATCAAAGCGGCCTGGGAAAAACGTCATAAACAAGTGTTGGAAGCTGGAGGTTTACATATTATTGGGACAGAGCGTCATGAATCTAGGCGTATTGATAATCAGTTAAGGGGTCGTGCAGGCCGTCAGGGAGACCCGGGTTTTTCCAGATTTTATCTATCCTTAGACGATAATTTGATGCGTATATTTGCTTCCGAAAAAGTCACCAATCTTATGCGTCGTTTGGGTATGGAAGATGGTGAAGCTATCGAGCATCGTATGGTCTCTAATTCTATTGAGAAGGCGCAACGAAAAGTGGAAGGCCGTAACTTTGATATTCGAAAGCAGCTTTTGGAATATGATGATGTTGCTAACGATCAAAGGCAGATTATTTATCAACGTCGTAATGAGTTAATGGAAGCTGACGATATATCAGAAGTCATTGCTGATATGCGTGAGGGCGTAGTTAATGATTTTATAAGTACTTACATTCCTCCTCAAAGCGTAGAAGAGCAATGGGATATTCCAGGTCTTGAGCAGTCATTACAGGTTGAGTTTGGTGAGAGCTTGCCAATTCAGCAATGGCTGGATGAAGATAAGTCCCTCTATGAAGAAACTTTGAGGGTAAGAATAATTGAGAAAATTGCTGAAAGTTATGAAAGAAAGTCAGCCGAAGTTGGTCCTAATATGCGGGTATTTGAAAAGCAAATAACCTTGCAAATATTGGATAACTTATGGAAAGAGAATTTGTCGCAAATGGATAGTTTACGACAAGGTATAGGTCTACGCGGATATGCTGGGAAAAACCCTAAACAGGAATATAAGCGTGAAGCTTTTGCCATCTTTGAAGAGCTTTTACAAAATATTCAATATGAAGTGATCAAGTTTCTTAGTCATGTGAAAATTCAGTCTAAAGATGAACTGGATGCTATTGATAAGCAGCGTGAAGAAGAGACGAAGAAGCAGCAGAAAGTTATGACACATCAATCTGCTAACTTGATGGACAATAGTGGTCAACAACAAGCTAATCCAGAGGAGCAGAAAGCAGCTCAAACAGCTCCATTTGTGCGTGAAGAACAAAAGATTGGAAGGAATGAGCCTTGTCCTTGTGGGTCTGGTAAAAAATATAAGCAATGTCATGGCAAGCTAGGCTAGAAGCCTTTCCGCTTGCCGATGCCGCGTAAAAATATTGTTCGAAATGCACATTTACGCAGCGTATAAACTATGCTTTTTCACAAGTTTTTGCTTTGTTTTTGCTTTGTTTTGGCTGTGCTCAAGACTTTTTCAGTGCTCGCTTGGAAGCAGCAATAATGTTAAGACATAAGATTGAAGATTATTTGCAATTCGATGCTGTTAGTCGGTAATCATTGAATTTTGTGTTATTTGAAATACTTTTTCGGATATCATTTCATGAAAAAAATCGAGGACTTTGTGAGCTACTTAGTGGCGAGTTCCGCAGGGCTAAAAAAGTCTCATGGAGTGTGAAGGGTGAGTAACACTAGCCATGAGTTAATTATCATCGTAAAGAGCTCAATTTTACAAAAAAGTTATGACCATGAATCATCAATCTGACAAGCTCTATCCAGTACAAGGTGTAAGGATGTCTGCTGTTTCGGCTGGGCTGAAGAAATCAGGCAAGCCTGATGTTGTTCTATTTGAATTATGTGAAGGGGCATCAGTTGCTGGTGTTTATACCAAAAATGCATTTTGTGCTGCACCAGTTGTATTAGCGAAAAGACATAACTCATCACATAACTCGCGTTATTTCTTGATTAATTCAGGTAATGCTAATGCAGGTACAGGAGAGGCAGGAGTTCAAGCTGCATTAAAGTGTTGTGTGGCACTTGCCGAAGCCGGTGGTGTTGAACCAGAGCAAGTACTGCCATTTTCTACTGGTGTCATTGGTGAGCCTCTTCCATCTGAGAAAATTGTTCGTTCACTTACTCCAGCAATAGCGGAATTAAGTGATGATGCCTGGGCGGATGCTGCCAAGGGTATTATGACGACAGATACAGTACCCAAGGCTTACTCTGAAAGGTTTGAGTTAGCCGGTAAGACAGTCACTATTACAGGGATAGCCAAGGGTGCGGGAATGATTAAGCCTAATATGGCTACTATGTTGGCTTATATAGCAACAGATGCAAATATTGCTGCAGATTCTCTAAACGAGCTTTGTCAACAAGCTGCAAATCTCTCATTTAACAGGATAACGGTAGATGGAGACACTTCTACGAATGACTGTTGTATGCTAGTGGCAAGCGGGCAGAGTGATTTGATTTACTTAGATCTCACCAAAGAGCAACAACAGGAATTCACTGCAGTTTTAAACAGAGTATTTGTTCACCTTGCTCAGGCAATTATTAAAGATGCGGAAGGAGCGACTAAATTTGTCACCATATCTATTGAGGAAGGATTAGATTCGGCTGAGTGTGTGCAACTGGCCTATGCTATTGCGGAGTCCCCTTTGGTTAAAACTGCACTATTTGCTTCAGATCCAAACTGGGGAAGAATATTGGCAGTAGTGGGTCGAGCTGGTCTGTCAGATTTAGATATTTCTAAAGTCAGTATTTATCTGGACGATGTATGTATTGTTGAAAGCGGTGGTAAAAGCGCTACTTATACTGAAGAGATGGGGCAAGCAGTCATGAATCTGAGTGCATTTACAATTACTGTTAAATTGGGCCGGGGTAATTGCGCAGAAAAAATATGGACCTGCGATCTGTCTTACGATTACGTCAAAATTAATGCTGAATATCGAACGTAAAAAAACCTATGCCTGAATTTGTCCATGTCGCCGTTGGCATCATCCGCAATGATCAAGAAAAGGTTCTCATATCGCTGCGTAATAAGAATCAGCATCAGGGAGGTCTTTGGGAGTTTCCGGGAGGAAAAGTTGAAGTCGGTGAAAGTCTGAGTGCCGCATTAAGTCGCGAACTTCAGGAAGAGCTTGATCTGGAAGTTTTAAGTTCATCACCTTTACTTAAAGTTGAACATGATTATGGTGATAAGCAGGTCTTGCTGGATGTTTGTTTAGTTGAAAGTTTTTATGGAAGAGCAATAGGTAAGGAAGGTCAGACCATATGCTGGGTTAGCTTGAAAGAATTAGATGACTATGAATTCCCTCAAGCGAATCTAGAAATAGTTCGATTTTTGCAAGAACACTAAGGCTTATTCCTCAAAGTTTTCCCAATCATCAGGTGGCTCCTCTGCCGGAATGGTATTTTTTTCCATTGCCCAGTCGCCAAAATCAATCATTTGACAGCGTAAGGAGCAAAATGGTCGGTAGACTGAGTCATCTGTCCATGGAACCAGTTTATGGCATTTTGGACAGGTAACTTCAGTGATTTCGTTTGAGTTGGAGTTGTTGATATTTTTCATGAAGTTCTAATACTTTTGCCTTTAATGATTCCAGGGTTCCCTCATTTACAATAATATCATCTGCTTGCTTGAGACGCTGTGCCCTTGGTATCTGTGAAGCAATAATTTTTTTTATTTCATTTATATTGCTTTTATCTCTAGCGACTGCCCGGTCCAATTGCAAATCCACGGGACAATCTACTACGAGTACTCGGTCAATAAAGCCATAATTATTATTTTCCAATAACAGCGGAACAACGACAATGGCATATGTTCCGCTAATATTTTTAAGTCGTTTCAATAATAGGTGTCTAATTTTCGGATGTAAAAGTTTCTCCAGCCACTGCTTTTTTGTTTTGTCCTGAAACACTATTTCTCTAAGTTGCTTTCGATCAAGCTCACCTGATTTCAGGATGATGCTGTTACCAAAATAATCTTCCATATCTTGAAGTAAAGGAGATTCTGGCTCAACTAGCTCTCGGCTCAACTCATCAGTATCAATGATCGGGATATCCAGATCGGAAAAAAATCGACTGACCGCACTTTTCCCACTACCTATTCCGCCAGTGAGGCCTATGGTCAATGGCAATGTTTCGCTGGTGCTCATATTGTTTTGCTTTTTCTTAGAAGAAAATAGAAGTATATAGCTGGGTCAATTGCTCACTCTTTAAAAGAGAAACAAAGCCTGCTCCAGCTAAGTAGGGGCCAAATGGAATAGGAATATTTTTATCTCTGCCCTTAATTATTATAAGGGCAATCCCAACAAGGGCACCAATTAAGGAAGACAGTAAGATAATCTGTGGTAAAGCCTGCCATCCCATCCATGCTCCCAAGGCAGCTAATAATTTGAAATCTCCATGCCCCATGCCTTCCTTGCCAGTGAATAATTTAAACAGCCAGTATACGCTCCAGAGAATTATGTACCCACCTACGGCTCCCAAGAAAGCGGCTTCAAGAGTGGTGATTAGACCGAAATAATTAATGAGTAAGCCCAGCCATAATATAGGAAGGGTGATGTCATCAGGCAAAAGCTGATGATCATAATCAATCATGGTCAGAACGATAAGCGACCAAGTTAATACCAGAGCGGCCAGACACAACCAGGTGAAACCAAATTGACAAGCAATTAATACAGAAAAAATTCCGGTCACTGACTCAATTATTGGGTAGCGTTTAGAGATGGGATTTTTGCAATTTCTACATTTCCCGGCTTGTATTAAATAGCTTAATACTGGAATGTTTTCGATGGCTGTAATTTCATGCTTACAGTTGGGGCAATGTGAAGCGGGTTGTGCAAGATTAAACTTTGAAAATTTTTCAGTGTCTTTCTTGTTAACTTTTTCATCTTCAAGTTCCAGAAATTCATGACATTGTTCAGTCCACTCTCTCTCCATCATTACTGGTAGCCTGAAAATCACAACATTAAGAAAACTCCCTATAATTAGTCCTAGGGCTAGAGAAAATAAAAGAAGTGCCAGAGGGTAAGCAGCAAAAAAAGATGCAATAGCCATGAAGTTTATATTCTAGGCAGTTATACAACTGAACCAATCTGGAAAATTGGCATATACATGGCAATCATCAGACCACCAACAAGTACAGCCATTATTAGTGGTTCCATCATTGCGGTTAAGCCATCGACTGCATTATCCACTTCAGCTTCATAAAAAGTGGCACACTTATCAAGCATTGAATCCAGAGCGCCCGACTCCTCACCTATGGATACCATTTGTATCACCATGATGGGGAAGACATCGGTTGATTTGATGGCCTGTGTGAGTTGTATACCCGTTGTCACATCATCTCTAATGCTTAGAGTGGCATTCTTGTAGACGATATTGCCTGTTGCTCCGGAAACTGAGTCCAGAGCCTCGACCAGTGGAACACCTGATGCAAATGTTGTCGCCAGTGTTCTGGTAAATCTGGCCAGTGCAGAACTTTTAACAATATCTCCGAAAACAGGAGCTTTTAAAGCCAGACGCTCCAAGGAGTCTGCAAAAGCTTGCGATCGAACTTTTGCTTCTTTGAAGATGTAAACTGCTATGCCAAGTCCAACAAGAATATACAACCACCAGGCTATTGCGAAGTCTGATATGCGCATGACAAATTGAGTAAAAACAGGTAACTCAGCGCCAAAACTTGAAAATGTTTCTGCGAACTGAGGAACCACCTTAATTAACAGAATCGCTGTCACAATAAGGGCGACAGCAACAACTGTGATGGGGTAGTTCATGGCTTTTTTGATTTTTGCCTTTAGTGCCTCAGATTTTTCTTTATAGGTTGCCAGACTCTCCAGCATGGACTCAAGTGCACCAGATTGTTCGCCAGCTTCCACCAGATTACAGAAAAGATCATCAAATAAGCGTGGAAATTTACGGATAGAATCTGCAAAATTGTTTCCCGAAGCAACATCATCCCGAATGGCAAATACTACTTCGCGCATGGAAGCATTTTCCAGACCTCCGCCAACAATTTCAAAAGACTGCACTAGTGGGATCCCGGCTTTCATCATAGTTCCCAATTGCCGGGTAAAAATAGCAATATCCATAGGCTTAATTTTAGGTTTGGATTTAGCAAATAAATCTTTACCTTTTTTCTTAACCTTGGTGGCGTTAATACCTTGTTTTCGTAGCTGGGCCTTAACTAAAGCGATACTCGCACCAGGAATCTCTCCTCTGGTCACCTTGCCTTTGGCGTCTTTCCCCTGCCAAACATATGTAGCTTGTTTTACAGTTGCAGCAGCCTGAGTTGCCATCTTGATACCTACCTTTTAAATTGTAAGACTAAACATTACATCTTTATTCTAGCAGAATTTACGTGATTCGATTTGCTTCGGCAAGGCTGGTTAAGCCTAAGCTGACCTTAATCAATGCTGACGCTCTAAGGTCATTAAAACCCTGTTGCCGAGCCATGTCTGCTAACTGAATAGTACTCCCATTATCCATTATAGTCCTTGAAATACTATCGCTTATGGGAACTACTTCATAAATGCCAATTCTACCCTTATACCCAGCGTTACATTTATCACAACCTACCGGAGCAAACAACTCAAGATGTTCTAATTGCTCTTCATTAAATCCTTCTTGTAATAGAATTTCATGCGGAAGCTTGATGGGAGCTTTACAAGAAATGCAGAGCCTTCTGGCTAAGCGCTGGGCAATGATCAGAGTCAAAGCAGTTGCCAGGTTATAAGATGGAATGCCCATATTAATAAGGCGGCTCAAGGTTTCTGCTGCGCTATTGGTGTGCAGGGTTGAAAGTACCGAGTGTCCCGTCTGAGAAGCTTTGATAGCGACTTCAGCCGTTTCGAGGTCACGAATTTCACCCACCATGATTACATCAGGATCCTGCCTTAGAAAAGCCTTTAAAGCTGAAGAACAATCGAGGCCTATTCGAGGATTAATAGCAAGTTGATTGATACCTTCCAAATTTATCTCTACAGGATCTTCAGCTGTAGAAATATTTCTATCCTGTGTATTAAGAATATTCATGCCGCTATACAGAGAAGCAGTTTTACCGCTGCCAGTTGGGCCGGTAATTAGAATTAGGCCTTGATGGCGGTGTAATGCTTTGAGAAATAATTGTTTTTGATCATCGTCATAACCCAGAGAATCAATGCCTAGCATGGCTATGCTGAGGTCTAGAAGCCTCAGGACAATTTTTTCACCCCAGAGTGTGGGTAGAGTATTGATTCTGAAATCTACCGCCTTGTTTTGTGATAAAAGTACCTTAATTCGCCCATCCTGAGGTAGCCGTCGTTCAGATATGTCCAGTTTTGCCATAATTTTAATGCGTGAACAAATCCGCTTGGCAAGCTTGATGGGTGGACGTGCAACCTCTTTTAATATTCCGTCTATGCGATATCTGAGCCTATAGACTTTTTCATAGGCTTCAATATGTATATCCGATACACCTAACTTTTAAAACAAAGAATATATCCACTCCGACAAAGCCAGCAGACAAACCCGGCAAACCGGCATGGCAAAGGACTACCAGAATAATCGCTAATGCCCTGAGTCCCTGGATATCAGGTCTGAAAGTTAGATTGTAAGAAGGCTCTTGATTATTCAAGTTTTTGATGAGCTCGGTATGCTAATTTTTCTAATATAGTATCTCAAAGAGTCAGGCTAATTTGAATTTAAGCGTGATAAGCAACAATGACGAGTTGATACAGCTTATAAATAGACAGTGCCTGTTAAAAAGATAGTGCTGGCGCTCATAAAAAACGCATTGAAAAATCTATTGCTCGGCAGTGCTTGGTCAGAGCTCCCACGGATATGTAATCAACGCCGGTTTCGGCAACGGCAATAATGCTTTCATCATCATAGCCGCCTGAGGCCTCCAATAGAGCTCTTCCTTTATTTATGGCAACTGCTTTTATTAGGTCGGGTAAGTTGAAATTGTCCAGCATCACTGTGTCCGCTTTTGCTTCCAGCGCTATTTCAAGTTGCTCAAGCGTTTCTACTTCGACTTCAACGGATTTTTTAGCGTCAAATCGACGGGCATAGGCAATGGCCTCGGCGATGCCGCCAAAAGCGCTGATGTGGTTTTCTTTAAGCAAGAAGGCATCATATAGCCCTAAACGATGGTTGTAGCAGCGCCCTTGTGTGACTGCATATTTTTGTGCAAGCCTTAATCCAGGAATAGTTTTACGAGTATCCAAAATTTTAACAGGAGTATGTTCAACCAACTCAGCATAACGTCGCGCTGTAGTGGCGGTGCCGGATAATATTTGCAGAAAATTTAATGCAGTACGTTCTGCGCTAAGAATGCTTTTGGCGGAACCGTAGGCTTTGAATATTAAGTCATTGATCTCACATACTTGCCCTTCAGTGCTTTCCCAAACAATATCAATATCAGGGTCCACTTGTTTGAAAACTTCATTTACCCAGGGTTGGCCGCAAATAACGGCACTCTCTCTGCAAATTACCTGTGCTTCAGCTCTCTCTTCAGCGGGGATTAGGGAGACGCTGATATCGCCACTACCTATATCCTCTTGTAGGGCGCTTTGAACATTTGTTTCGAGGTCTTCTAGAAAAATGCTATTGCTCATAGTGGTCTCTTGTAAAATTATGCCATCCCATTATAGCTTAGCCCTTTTATGGTATAACAGGACTATGAAAATTATTGACCATCGATTGGATAATGCTCGGCAACTGAGTTCCCCAAATTGTAGTGTAAGAACCAGTAAAGAAATCAACCTTCTGGTTATTCATAACATTAGCCTTCCACCAGGCCAATTTGGAGGTCCTCATATTGATCAACTTTTTTGCAATGAGCTGGATTGTAATGAGCATGAATTTTTCAAGGAGTTGGAAGGCCTAAATGTTTCTTCCCATTTGCTGATAAGAAGGGATGGTGAAATTGTTCAATATGTCCCCTTTAATATGCAGGCTTGGCATGCTGGCATTTCACTTTATAAGGGCCGTGATAAATGTAATGAATTCTCTATCGGCATTGAATTGGAAGGAACCGATTACGAAGAATTTACTGATGCACAATATAGCGCTTTAATTGCAGTGACTAATGCATTGTTAGATGCCTACCCAGCAATGAGCCAGCATGAGATAGTAGGTCATTCAGATATAGCGCCAGAAAGAAAAACGGACCCAGGCCCTTTTTTTGACTGGCAGCGTTATAGAGATGAATTGAGGCGCTGATCAGTTTTACTACAAAGCTATCTGCTTGATATTTATAGAAATAATTTAAAAATTATTAAAAAGTCTTCATTATTTGTAGTAATACTACAAATATAAAGGTGTTCACTAGAAATTTAGTAAAAAATTAAGTAGAATTGCGCGCGATTGTAGCTTTACTACAGATATTTTTCCTAAAGAATAATAGAGAATTACAAGAGAATTAACCTATGTCAGAGAGCAATAGTGATATCGACAAGCAAGAAACCCAGGAATGGGTAGACTCGATAGCTTCAGTCATAAAAAATCAAGGCTTGGATAGAGCACAGTTCTTACTTAAATGCCTGGTCAATAAAGCCACAGAGTCAGGCGAACCGCTTCCTCCTGATGTTCTCAATACACCTTATCGAAATACTATCCCTGTTTCCGCCGAAGCAAAAATGCCTGGTGACATGTTTATGGAACGTAGCATTCGAAGCATTGTGCGTTGGAATGCTATGGCAATGGTGATGAGGGCTAACAAGCTGGGATTGGATTTAGGCGGACATATCTCATCATTTGCCTCAAGCGCGACGCTTTATGATGTTGGTTATAATTACTTCTTCCGTGGTGAGACTGAAAATCAAAAAGCTGATCTAGTTTTTTTTCAGGGGCATTCTTCTCCCGGTACTTACTCCCGTTCTTTTCTTGAAGGTCGTTTAACTGAAGAGCAGCTTGATAACTTTCGACAAGAAGTCGATGGAAAAGGCCTCTCATCCTACCCGCATCCCTACCTGATGCCAGATTATTGGCAATTCCCGACTGTTTCCATGGGGCTAGGACCTCTGCAAGCGATTTATCAGGCACATGTTATGAAGTATCTGGATAATCGTGGACTGGTCAAACAGGGTGACCGCCAAATTTGGGCGTTCTTAGGTGATGGAGAATGTGATGAGCCTGAATCCTTGGGGGCTATCAGTGTCGCTGGTCGAGAAAAACTGGGTAATTTGAATTTTGTTATTAACTGTAATCTTCAGCGTCTGGACGGACCCGTTCGTGGAAATGGCAAAATCATTCAGGAACTGGAAGGAATCTTCCGTGGTGCTGGCTGGAATGTCGTCAAGGTTGTTTGGGGCAGACACTGGGACGCGTTATTGGAAAAAGACACCGAAGGCCTCTTGCAGGCTCGAATGGATGAAGTAGTTGATGGTGAATTTCAGACTTATAAAAGCCGTGGTGGAGCATATACCCGAGAGCATTTTTTCGGAAAAAGTCCCGAATTATTGAAAATGGTTGAACACTTGTCTGATGATGACATCATGAATCTTAATCGGGGAGGGCATGACCCTTTTAAAGTATATGCGGCTTATAAAGAGGCTGTTGACACAATCGACAGACCAACTGTGATTCTGGCAAAAACAGTAAAAGGCTATGCTTTTTCGGCAGTAGAAGGTCAAAACCCTGCACATAATGCCAAAAAACTAAGCTTCGATAGTTTGAAAGATTTTCGTGATCGTTTTGGTATTCCGATTCCCGACGACAGACTTGAAGAAGTTCCATACTATCGTCCGGATGATAACAGTCCGGAAATGCAATATATGCGCAAACGCCGAGAAGCCCTGGGCGGAATTGTTCCAGAACGCAGAGTGCACAGTACAAAATTAGAAACTCCTGATTTAAGCGAATTTAAGGCTATAACAACGGGAACAGGTGAGCGGGAAATTTCGACTACCATGGCTTTCGTTAGACTAATAACAGGCCTGGTAAAAGATAAAAAAGTTGGTGAGAATATTGTGCCGATTGTACCGGACGAAGCCCGAACATTTGGTATGGAAGGTATGTTCCGCCAGATTGGTATCTACTCAGCTTTGGGGCAACTGTATGATCCCGCTGATTCTGGTCAGGTCATGTATTACCGAGAAGATGTAAAAGGCCAGATACTGGAAGAGGGCATTAATGAAGCTGGGGCAATGAGTTCATGGCTATCGGCTGCAACCTCTTATAGCGTGCACAACTATCCATTAATTCCTTTCTATATTTATTACTCCATGTTTGGTTTTCAACGCGTAGGTGACCTGTGTTGGGCGGCTGGCGATTTGCAGGCCAGAGGATTTCTGGTTGGTGGTACGGCAGGCCGAACAACTCTGAATGGTGAAGGGCTTCAGCACCAGGATGGACACAGCCACATTATGGCTAACACGATTCCAAATTGTGTGACATACGATCCAACATACGCTTATGAATTAGCCGTTATTATTCAGGACGGCATGCGTCGTATGTATCAAGATGATGAAAGTGTTTTTTATTACATCACCACAATGAATGAAAATTATGTCCAACCAGATATGCCTAAAGGCTGTGAAGAGGGCATTAAAAAAGGTATGTATTTGTTGGAAGATGGTGATAGCAAAGACTATAAAGTAACTTCAAAAGAAAAATTACGAGTGCGACTGCTTGGTAGTGGAACTATCCTTCTCGAAGTCAGGGCAGCGGCTGAAATTTTACGTAAAGATTATAAAGTTAGCGTAGATGTATGGAGTGTGCCCAGCTTTAATGAATTAACCAGAGATGGACAAGCTGCTGAACGCTGGAATATGCTGCATCCTGAAGCAGAGCCAAAGATCTCTTATGTAGAAGAGTGTTTGTCAAAGCGAGATGGACCAGTGGTAGTTTCTACCGATTACATCAAGTTATATGGTGAGCAGATCAGATCTTTTGTTCCTGCACCATTAAAGGTGCTAGGTACAGATGGCTTTGGACGAAGCGATAGCAGACAAAAACTTAGACGCTTTTTTGAAGTAGACCGAAACCATGTTGTTATAGCGGCTCTAAATGAGCTGGCAAAAGAAGGTAAAATTGAGCGGTCTGAAGTCAGTAAGGCTATTAAAAAATTAAAATTAGACCCGGAAAAAGCCAATCCGGTTTTAATGTAAGAAGCGAAAATAGGAGAAATCTGTGTCCCTGGAAAAAATAACAATTCCTGATTTAGGCGATTCGGAAGATGTAGAAGTTATTGAAATTCTAGTTTCTCCTGGAGATGAGATTCAAGAAAATGATTCTCTATTGGTCCTTGAAACGGATAAAGCCGCGATGGAAATTCCATCGACCAGTACTGGTCTTGTCAAAGAGGTATTGGTGAAAGTAGGAGATATTGTTAATCAAGGTCATGAGATCGTAGTTTTAGAGAGTGCCGGTAGTACTGATGCTGGTGACAATGCAGGTCAAGAAAGTGCTCTGCAGGAAAGTGCGAGCCAAGCGAGCCAAGATAGTGCTGAGCTAAAAGCAGTTGAAGCTGAATCAGAGTCAGCACCTGAAGAAAAACAAGAAAAGCAAGAGAAGCCTGGGGTAGTCCAAGCTGCTGCTACATCAGAAAAGTCAGTAGAGGATATTGTCGTTCCAGATTTAGGTGCCGATGATGCTGTTGAAGTTATCGATATATTAGTTTCAGTCGGCGATGATATCAATGCTGATGATGGCTTGCTGACCCTCGAAACTGACAAGGCGGCAATGGATCTGCCTGCACCATTTAGCGGAAAAATTACAGACATTACGGTTAAAGTTGGTGATAAAGTGACAACCGGCGCTATTATAATGCGGGCAGAAACTGAAGGAAGCGGGGATGCCAATAACAAGACAGCGCTAACACCCGAAACAGAAACAGCGTCAAGCAAAGCAGTTGTCGCAGATAAAGAAGTGTCGACTGGTGAGGCAAAGAATCTCTCGACAGTATCTACTCCTCAAGCAGCATCAAGTTCTCAGCAAGTAGTAAAACCAAAAGATAATTCAGAAGTCTATGCTGGTCCTGCAGTCAGAAAGTTGGCGCGGGAACTCGGAGTTGATTTGACTCAGGTTACGGGAACAGGAACCAAAAATCGTATCCTCAAGGAAGATGTGCAGGATTTTGTAAAAAGTGCGCTTCAGAGTGGAGCTGCAGTTGCCTCGACAGGTTCAACTTTTGCCTTGCCGCCGATTAAAGATATAGATTTTAGTCAGTTTGGTGAAGTTGAAGAAGTTGATATGACTAAATTACACCAGGTAACTTCTCGAAATATGTCTCAGAACTGGTTAACGGTTCCGCATGTAACTCAATTCGAAGAAGCTGACGTTACCGATTTGGAAGAATTTCGAGCGGCTCAGAAGGCGCTCTCGGAGAAAAAAGGAATCAAATTATCACCGCTACCTTTTATCGTTAAAGCCTGCGCTCAAGCATTAGCTGAATATCCACAATTCAATGTGTCTTTGCATTCTTCGGGTAATAAATTAATCCAGAAAAAATATATTCATGTTGGAGTCGCTGTAGCAACTCCTGCCGGCTTAATGGTGCCAGTACTCAACAATGTGGATAAAAAATCTGTCTGGGAAATCGCAGCAGAGATTAATGAGCTCAGTCAAATGGCTAAAGACCGAAAGCTAAGCAAAGAGCAAATGCAGGGAGGATGTTTTACTGTTTCAAGTCTCGGTAATCTAGGTGGTGTCGGATTTACGCCAATAGTCAATTCCCCTGAAGTTGCTATATTGGGCGTTTCCAAAACGACCATAAAGCCAGTGTGGATGAATAATGAGTTTGTTCCCCGTAAAATACTTCCATTCTCATTATCGTATGACCATCGTGCAGTAAATGGCGTTGATGGTGGCTTGTTCTGCAGTTATTTAAATAGCCTGTTAAGTGATATCCGCCTAATGGTTCTCTAGCTTTACGCTTGCGCTTGCCAGTACTTCGTTGAAAAGACAATTTATTGGATTACTGACTTTCTCATAAGCTCTCTTATGAAATTCTAGTCTTGCTTCTTCTTAACTAAGCTTTCAACCTTAAGCATAGATATTTATCCAGTCTGATTTATAATCAAATTTATTAATGTTAATTGAGGAATGATGAATGCCTACATTCGATATAGTCTCTGAAGTTGATATGCATGAACTGACTAATGCGGTTGACCAGGCGCAACGGGAGATGAGTAATCGATTTGATTTTAAAGGTGTTGATGCATCTTTTGAGTTAAATGATGCGGAAATTATTATTAGTGCTGAAGTGGATTTTCAGACTCAGCAGATGCTCGATATTTTGCGCAACAAGATGAGCAGCAGAAAACTGGATGTGGACTCATTGAAACTTGGAGAGGTTGAAATGACGGGCCAGCGAGCCGTTTTAAAGGCGGTTATCCAACAGGGAATTGAATCAGAAACTGCTCGAAAGATAGTTAAAAAAGTCAAAGATCTTAAAATGAAAGTGCAAGTGGCTATTCAGGGTGAAAAACTTCGGGTCACTGGCAAAAAACGTGATGACCTGCAAAGTGTTATGGCTGTTTTGAAAGAAGATAATTGGGGTTTGCCATTACAGTTCAATAATTTTCGTGACTAGCACTTAAGGCGCTCGCCAAGTTATTTGGTAAAGATTTTTTCCCGGTCACTGGCGGGCCTTGTAAACTGCTTCCTAAAAGAATCGCTGGATCACGCTTCACTCGAACCGCACTACTTTTTTACCGTGAAAAGTTTATTTTTCAAACAGGTTGTAGGTAGCTCTATAAAACTAGAGACTTGCCTAAATTTTGCTCTCTAGGATCTGTATTATTACTGTAAATAGTTAATACTTTATTCGGCTATGAAGATAATTCGACACGCCTGGGGCTTTATCTTTGAGATTTAATCCCTATATATGCTGTTAGGATTTAAAGGATCTAACTGTGCGCCACTTATTATTGTTATTTATTATTATCCCCTTGGCCGAGATGTTGCTCTTGTTTGAAGTGGCTGAGCAAATTGGTGGTTTAACAACTCTTGGATTAGTTGTAATGACTGCGGTTATAGGGATTCAGATATTAAAACAACAGGGCTTATCAACTTTCACACGCGCTAATCAACGCATTGATAGTGGAGAATTACCTGCTCAGGAAATAATAGAAGGTTTATTTTTGGCAGTGGGTGGAGCCTTTCTTCTAACCCCGGGCTTTATAACCGATGCGCTGGGCTTTATATTCTTAATCGGCCCTATGCGTCGCTATATCGTTAGAATGCTCATAAAGTCAGGCAAGCTGACTATCTTGCAATCGGGCGGACGAGGACAATTTTTTTATAGCCATCATTCCCGTGATAATGCTGGTGATGGCAGCACTTTTGAGGGGGAGTACGAGAAAGAAGCGGCTCCTGATGATGACCAAAATAGGCTCGAGCAGGACTAGAGCAATAATAAAAGCAAAAATAATTAAATTTTCCTATTGAAATCCAGTCATCTAACCCCATTTAGGTGATTCAAATCGCTCTTGCTAGGCTTGAGCTTACACTAAGTAGTTGATTTGTTAGGGTTTACGGCCAATTGACGCTAAGAATCAATGGCCATTCAACGCATTATTAACACCAGATAGTTTTGGAGAATACAAACTATGAAAATTCGTCCTTTACAAGACCGAGTCGTGGTACGACGTCAAGAAGAAGAAACGACATCAGCTGGCGGCATTGTCCTTCCAGGTTCTGCTACTGAAAAACCATCTCAAGGTGAAGTTGTGGCCGTAGGTCCCGGTCGCCTTTTAGACAATGGAGATGTAAGGCCAGTTGACCTGAAAGCAGGCGATAAAGTGATTTTTGGTAAATATGCCAGCAACACAATCAAGCTTGGGGATGAAGAACTGCTTATCCTTAATGAAAGTGAAATTTTTGGTGTTGTAGAAGGTTAAGCCAGAACAATTTTAAGAAACAATTTATTAACAAATTGAATAATAGGAATTAAGACAATGGCTAAAGAAGTGTTATTTGGAGATAAGGCCCGCCAACGCATGTTGAAGGGCGTAAACCTACTGGCAGATGCTGTCAAAGTTACTCTGGGACCAAAAGGTCGCAATGTGGTACTGGATAAATCTTTTGGTGCCCCGACAGTCACTAAAGATGGTGTATCTGTAGCAAAAGAAATCGAGCTAGAAGATAAATTTGAAAACATGGGCGCGCAAATGGTTAAGGAAGTGGCTTCTCAGACTTCAGACCTTGCTGGTGACGGTACAACTACTGCGACTGTGTTAGCTCAAGCTATTCTAAATGAAGGCTTAAAGTCTGTCGCTGCCGGTATGAACCCAATGGATTTAAAACGTGGAATTGATAAAGGTGTTTCTGCTGTTGTTGAAGCACTAGGTAAGATGTCTCAGCCTTGTACTGAAACTAAAGCTATTGCCCAGGTAGGTAGTATTTCAGCTAACTCGGATACCACGGTTGGTGACATTATTGCTGATGCAATGGAAAAAGTAGGTAAAGAAGGTGTTATTACCGTTGAGGATGGTTCCGGTTTGCAAAATGAGTTAGATGTTGTTGAAGGTATGCAGTTTGATCGCGGTTACCTCTCACCTTATTTTGTTAATAATCAGGACAACATGACTGTTGAACTGGAAGATCCGTTGATTCTTTTGGTTGAGAAAAAAGTAAGTAATATTCGTGAGATGCTGCCATTGCTCGAAGGCGTGGCTAAGGCAGGACGTCCTTTATTGGTTATTGCTGAAGATGTAGAAGGCGAAGCGCTTGCGACTTTGGTTGTCAACAACATGCGTGGCATTGTTAAAGTTGCGGCTGTTAAAGCGCCTGGTTTTGGTGATCGTCGTAAAGCTATGTTGGCTGACATCAGTATCTTAACCGGTGGCACAGTGATTGCTGAAGAAGTTGGCTTAAACCTTGAAGGTGCTACAGTAGAAGACATGGGTTCTGCTAAGCGAGTTATCCTTTCTAAAGACAATACAACAATTATTGATGGAGCTGGAGAAGCTGCGGCAATTCAGGCTCGTGTGACTCAAATCAGAGCACAGATTGAAGAAACATCGTCTGATTATGATCGCGAAAAACTTCAGGAACGTGTTGCAAAACTTGCTGGTGGTGTTGCTGTCATCAAAGTTGGCGCCGGTACTGAAATCGAAATGAAAGAGAAGAAAGCTCGTGTTGAAGATGCTTTGCATGCAACTCGTGCAGCTGTTGAAGAAGGTGTAGTACCTGGTGGTGGTGTTGCTCTTGTTCGCGCTCTGCAAAAGGTTATTGGGCTTGAAGGTGAAAATGAAGACCAGAATGTTGGTCTGAATATTCTGCAACGTGCCCTGACTATGCCTTTACGTCAAATTGCCGAGAACTCTGGTGATGACGGCGCAGTAGTGCTGGATAAAGTACGGTCACTGAAAGGTAACAAAGGCTATAACGCTGCTGCGGGTGAATATGGCGATATGCTGGAGATGGGTATACTTGACCCAACAAAAGTTACTCGTTCAGCACTTCAAGCAGCTGGATCTGTTGCTGGGTTGATGATTACTACCGAAGCAATGATAGCTGAAATTCCTGAAGAAAAACCTGCTGCACCAATGCCTGACATGGGCGGCATGGGCGGTATGGGCGGAATGATGTAATTCAAGCCTTGCTCTAAAAAACCCGCCTAGTGCGGGTTTTTTATTGGCGCATCGTTTCTGAGTAATTAACTGCGGAATATTCTGTAATCTATGGTCAAAGCGCTAATTTTGCTGCTTTAGAAGTAAAAAACAGTTAAAAAACAGCTTTTTAGCACTAATCTATAAACGAATTTATACTTTTCACAGCAAAGTAAATATAATACCCAGCATGAGCACCGAAGAGAGAGATTACGACGACTTTTCAATTGTCCCTGAGCGGGATGAGCTTGTCACTCACCGTAAAAAAAAGCGTGGCAACTCGATGTCATCTGGTGGAGGAGGCAATCAAGTTGCTGTTGCAACAGGGGCGAGTGCTGGACTTAAGTTTTTGCTGGCTGTTTTAGTCTTGGGAATGCTTGGCAGTGCTGGTGGGGCATATTATTTTTATGGACAAGGCCAGGAAATACAAATAGCTTTGGATCGTTCCAGTGATCGCATTGTACAGCTGGAAAACCGCCTGAATCTTGTCGATGAATCTGCTGAACAATCTTCGATGGGATTGTTGGAGCGAGTGGATTTTAACTTTTCTGAAATAGATAAATTATGGGCGGCAAGAAATGTTCTGCGTTCAGACATTGCTGGAATCAATTCAACGCTAGAAAATCAGGCAGGAAATCTTACCGAAATAGAAACAGTCTTGGCAAATCAGGCAAGCATGATTAATCAGCAGGCTGCTAATCTTGATCAGAATGATCAGCTTGTTGCAACCATTCGCAACCAAATCAATAATCTCAACAGTAATGTTGCTGCTTTAAATAATTTAAATATTAATCAGCAGCTGAGCAGTATTACTGGTGATCTGGATACTCTGAAGTCTTCTCTGCAACTGGAAGGTTCTGGTCTTGAAAACAGAGTTAATATCAATGAGCAGGATATTGAGTCGATCAACTTATATCGATTGAGTTTGAATCAGACGCTTAATTCTATTCAACAAAGCCTGAATGAACTTGAAGAGCGAGTGGCGAGAATGTCACCATCGCCAACTGCTCTATAAAAAAGTTCCTAAAAAACTAAAGCCCTAAGTTGATTAACAAACGCTAAATAGCGCTGTGGTAATTTGCGTTGCATCTGTTGCATCTTAAGGAATATTAAGAAGAGATGGATAAACCTTTCAATCAAGCTGCAGATAATAACAAAGAGCCCATCCTAGAAGTGATCTCAACTTACTTCAAGGCCGGTGATCGTATATTGGAAGTTGGTAGCGGCACTGCCCAGCATGCCCTTTACTTTTCTCAACACCTACCTGAAGTCATTTGGATACCCAGTGAAATCCCAGAAAATATGAGGACCTTATTAGCTGGCATGTCAGGCAATATCCCCGACAACCTGATGTCGGCTGAAATTCTAGATGTCACTCAGCAAGATTGGCCAGTTGATAGGGTGAATGGCTTGTATAGTGCCAATTGTCTCCATATCATGCCAGAAGCCTTTAACTCGGACTTTTTTAAAGGGGCCGGCAAGGCTCTAAAAAGTGGCGGCACTCTATGTGTTTATGGTCCTTTTAATTACCATGGTGAATTCACTAGTGAGAGCAATGCAGGTTTTGATATATGGCTAAAAGATCGTGATCCTTTAAGTGGGATTCGCGACTTTGAAAAAATTAATCAACTTGCTACAGTAAACGGCTTTATATTATTGGAAGATAGAGATATGCCTGCAAATAACCAGTGCCTGATATGGCGCAAAGAATGAGCAGTAAAAAGCAAGAAAAGCTAAGTCAGATTCGATATTTCTAATACAATTAAGATTCATGAAAATCGAGAAATAATAATAAGAATGAAGCCTTTGAAGAAGCAATTTTTATACCTCCTCGTCTTGCTTGGTCTGTTCCCGGCTGGGCTTAATGCCCAAAACTCTACAACAGGCGCTGCTACTGATGCTACTTCGACTTTTATAAGGAAGTCGACTGATATTCATCGCACCACATTAACACCGGTCATTGATGGCGTGCTTGATGATGAAATCTGGCAGCAGGCCACTGTAATAACAGATTTGCATCAAGTTAACCCTATAGACCATGGTGAACCTTCTCAGGAAAGTATTTTTTACGTCACCTATGACGACAATTATTTTTATGTAGCAGCGCGCTTATTTGATACTGAACCGGAAGAGATCATTGCCAGGACCATGATTCAGGGTCGATCCATACGCTTTGATGACAATGTGCATGTTATTTTGGACACCTTTAACAACAGTAGAACGGCTTTTCGTTTTGTCACCAACCCTAATGCAATTCGAGACGATGCCGTGTTTGAAAGTCCCACGAGTGTAAATTTCGATTGGACAGGTATCTGGCAGGTAGATTCTCAAACAGATGAGATGGGCTGGACTACTGAAATAGCCATTCCGTTTACAACGATGAATTTTGACCCGAATACAGCAACCTGGGGTTTTAATCTTGAGCGGGAAATTGCACGGACGAATGAAAGACTGGCCTGGTCTTCATTTAATCGGGCTATAGACCCCTCAACGGGAGGCCAGATTGTCGGTATGCATGGCTTACAACAGGGTTTAGGTCTGGATATCGTGCCATCTGTGACGGTAGGAAATGCCGAGGATCACATTAACAACACCACTGATTCGAGGTTTGATCCTTCACTCGATGTTTTTTATAAATTCACGCCTAACCTAACTGGCGCACTAACTCTGAATACTGATTTCTCTGCTACAGAGGTGGATGATCGACAGGTTAATCTGACTCGGTTTTCATTATTTTTTCCGGAAAAGCGTGACTTCTTTTTACAGGATGCCGAAATATTCAGTTTTGGTGGCGGTGGCAATAATAATGGCACGCCATTTTATTCAAGACGCATTGGTCTGGATGCCAGAACTGGGCAGCCAGTGGATATTGATGTTGGAGGAAAATTGGCAGGTCGAGTTGGTAACTTGAGTGTTGGCGCCTTAATGGTACAGCAGGGTGAAAGAACGGGCGTACAGGATGAGCCTCTTTTTGTCGGGCGTATAACACAAAATATTTTGGGAGAGTCCCGTGTCGGGGCGATTTTCACTCAGGGTGACCCTAACAGTCTTAGCGATAATGCTCTGGCCGGTGTGGACTTCAGGTATCGAAACACCCGTTTTGCAACTAGCCATACTCTGACCGGGGATTTCTGGTATCAGCAAAGCGATACGGATGGCTTAAATGGAGATGATAAAGCTTACAGTGCCAATCTTGATCTTAATACCGAGAACACCGGCTTCAGTGGTACCGTGGGTTATAACTATATTGGAGCTGAATACAATCCGGCCCTTGGTTTTGCCAATCGGAGAGGGATAGAGCAGTTGAGCACTGAGCTTCAGGGTCGCTACTTCACCAGTGACAATACCTTATTGCGATATTATTTCGGCAGAGTCAGATATAACCATACTCGTCGAATAGATAATGGTGAAATGCAAAGTGAAGAGCTATCTTCGCGCTTGTTTAGTTTGAACAGTCACCAGGCAGATCGTCTCTACCTGGATGTGCAACGTGAGCGTGAGGGTTTAGTTGCTGATTTTGAAATCAGTCCTGGAATTGTTATCCCTGCAGGTGAGTATTCTTTTAAAAGTGCTGAATTTGGTCTTGAAAGCTCCGAATTCAGGTCTTTTATACCAGACATCAGTTACAAGCAGGGTGATTTCTATAATGGTGAACAAAGAGAGATTGGGTTGGGCTTGGGCTGGCAGCCGAGCCCTCGCTTTTCTACAAATTTCACTTATCGTTATACAGATGTAGAACTCCCACAGGGTGAATTTACTACTCGTTTGGTAAGACTTAATACCACCGTGGCCTTCACTTCAACCTGGTCCTGGATCAATTTGGTGCAATATGACAATTTGTCTTCATTGGTGGGCCTTAACAGCAGGCTAAACTGGAATCCTCAGGCAGGTGAGAACTTTTACCTGGTAGTTAACTATAACTTTGATTCAGACGGAGTTTTCAATGGGATGAACGCCAGAGACTCTGAACTTGTTCTGAAGTACTCCAAAAACTTCAGGTTTTAATGCGCTAACATCACTTAATAATATTTTTAGTGCTGCAATTGTAAAAATATAAATATTATTCTAAATCAGTAACTTAAGTGAAATATACAGTACCTGTTCTCCATATTAATTAACTTTGAGATATTGTTATTTATGTGTGGGTGTGTGGGTGTGAGGATGAGAGCGCGCGCAAAGTAGAATGCTCAAGTTATCGGCAAGATTTTAAAACACTTCAAATACCGGTGTTTAAGGTGATTAAGTAGTCGCTTAATTTTTGGGCTTAAATTACTAAAAATGCTTATAAAATGTGTAAGAATAATGTATATTCAACCGATTGTTTGATTGAGTTCAATCAAATTTAAGAAATTTCTACAATTAAAATATCTTAATACAAGAAACAAAGGGGAATTAAATGAGAAAATCAAATCGCCATCCCGGTAAGATTTCGAAATTAGCATGGCCGATCGCGGCTATCGTTTCATTGACGCCAGGTTTATTGAGTACTACTACCTTTGCGCAAGGCATAGAAGAAATAGTGGTTACTGCTCAAAGAAGAGAGCAGGCACTTCAGGATGTTCCAATTACTATCACTGCTTTTAGTGCAGAAGATCTGCAAAGTAGAAATATTGAAAACGTCGAAAATTTAGACCTGCTATTACCGAATGTCATGATTCGTGGTGGCGGTACTACCGGTCCTACAAGTGGTAACTTCACTATGCGTGGTATACCGGGTGTAGCCCGTTATTTGGACGGTGTTGCCCAAACCGGTATTCAAGGCTCGCTTGCCAGTATTGTTGAATTAGAGCGTATTGAGGTCTTAAAAGGCCCGCAGGGTACTTTATTTGGTAAAAATGCCATGGGTGGAGCAATCAGTTATGTTTCAAGAGCTCCTGCAGATCAAATGGGGGCAAGAGTTCGCCTGAATGTTGGTAACTTCAACCAAAGACAAATAACTGCAAATGTTGATGTACCAATAACGCCAAACTTTTTAACCAAGTTGACCTACTTTAACAGCCAAAAAGATGGTTATGTTCAAAGTGGTAATGCACAAATACAACACGGTGATGAAGATAACACCGTAACACGACTGGATATGCTTTGGCATGCCAATGCTGATGTTGATGTCAGGTTTGATATTACTTCTACCCAAAGTAATCCAAACCATCCCAATGCGGACGTTCTTTATGACGTCAATGATAATCAAGCTTTTGCTATTCAGATGCAGGCTATTCCTGGCGTCAATTTTACTGATGCGACTCAGGCCTTTGGTGGACGAGAAGAGTATCGAAATACCTCAACCTTTGCTGGGCCAGGTTGGCGCTTAGATTCAACATCGATGAATATGACTATTAACTGGAATATTAGCGATACTTTGTCATTAAGATCGATTACCGGTAAGAGGGAGTATGATAGTGATGCCTTGGCAGATCTGGATGCAACTGAATATCAATTTTTCGAAATTTTCACAGGTGCCAGAGTCAATGAATGGAGTCAGGAACTTCAGCTGATCAGTGATGGTGACAGACTTGATTGGGTGCTTGGTTTTTATGCCAATAGTGTAGAGGACAGACAACGTCGTTTCGATTGGCAGTTTATGCCGGTTCTAGATAATACTGGCACTTTGGTACCACTAGTTTATCCAGGTGGACCTCTTGCAGGGCAGCCATTCAGGCAAAGAAATCAAATCACTGAGGAAAACCGAGAAGATACCTCCCTATTCTTTGAGCTTGACTATGATATAACTGATGACTTGATTCTTACTGTTGGTGGGCGATATTCAGAAGAAGAATTCACTGGTGGCGCATGGGCAGCGGCTGACCCATTGCCTACCTGGCCTAATACTGGTTACTCCTACACAAAAGGAACCCAAAGATCAGATAGTGAGGCCAATTTCTATGCATTTACGCCACGTGTGTCTCTAGCATATGACTTCACTGACGATATCATGTTTTATGGTACTTACTCTGAAGGTTTTAATGGTGGTGGTGTCAATACTAACCCTCTTCCCATCGGTCCTGGAGGAGCCAATGTATTTACTTCCTTTACGGGTGAGAGACTTATCCAGATGGAATTTGGTGTACGCTCAATGTTGTTTGATAACAATTTGAGATTAAATGCATCTTATTTTGATGGAACCTGGGAAGACATCCAGGTGGGCGAAGCATTAGTCCCGGGCAGCATCACTCAGCAAAATGCTGGTGAAGCTGAAATGTCAGGTTTTGAATTTGACTTACTGTGGACAGCCACTGATAACATTACTATCAATGCTGCCGCTGGTTGGTTGGATACGGCCTATACTAATGTCGGTCAGGCAGGGACCATTGGTCTGAATTCAAGTTTTGCCTTTGCTCCTGACTTTCAGGCTTCTGTCGGTGCTCAGTATGTTTGGAATCAGGATAATGGTTCCAGTATGACTTACAGGCTGGATTACGGTTGGACGAATAAGTATGTGACGATTCAGGATATCAGGTTGCAAAAACTTCAACCTCAATTTGGTCTCTTGAGTGGTCAAATGACTTATCAGCCAGTTAATTCAGATTGGAGTTATTCAATCTGGGGTCGAAATCTGGGTAATCAGTGGTATCAACAAGGTGGTTTCGGTGCCTTCCTGGGCGGTGTTGACCAAGGTGTTGTTGCACGACCTCGTGAGTTCGGCATCATGGTAAATATGGAGTTTTAATAGCTCCACATTTCCACTTTGGGCAAGCTTAGTTGAACTAATTTTTGCCTAAAAGAATAAAACTGATCCAGCTTATGCTGGGTCAGTTTTTTTTTGGATTAAAATAAAGGTTTAGCAATAAATAGCTTTATAAAAGACCAAGGGATAGCGATATAAAGATAACTATAAACAGCAGCGAAAAAATAAGAATGACAAACTATCAAGATATAAAAGGTATTCTTCTGGGGCTTTTACGAAATACAGAACAAGAAAGGTAAGAGGGTAATAAGGCAGAAAAACGAGGGTAAAAAGAGGGTAATAAAGAGAATAAAAAGTTAAATAAAAAGCTAAGAGAGAAAATCAAGAAAAGCGAAGGCAGTTATGCTGGAGTAGAAAATATCAGAATAAAACTAAGATGAAGGGTCGTAAAAGGTTTTTCATCAAAGTCTCTAATCTATACTCTAATCTATAATGGTGCGGACGGAGAGACTCAATAATATAAACTAACTAATTGAATTATATATTAATAAATTAGTTCAGTTAATTATAGTGTTACTATCAGTGTTACCAAAACCTATTATCATCCCTTTTAATTTATCCCTAGGGATGGGGCTTAATTTAGGGTACGGGGGTGTCATTTAAGGCTGTGTAGTTTAGGTAGTACCTGCTTTGGTACATTAGAGGCCATTTTAGAAAAAAAGGTGAAGTCTCTAACGTCTGCTATCGGCCAATTAGGGGCACTTCCTAGTTCATTATTTCAATTATTTTAAAGTACTATTAGTCTTATGGTAATGCTATACATTGCAGGTTTGGAACTTCTTTCTTCTGTTCAGTCTCGACATATTCTATAAGGCAAACGTTGCCTTGCTTCCAAAGCCTAAAATTTAATGGAGATTCAAAACTACGCCCCAATATTCTGTTGCCTTCGTTATCATTAATGCTTTGCCTTTCAATGATGATTTCTGAATTTTCGATAAAAGCATCTTCAGCAATAATCACATTACTGTTATTTAACATTTCCGTTAGTGCTTGTTTTATAAATTTACGATCATCCTCATTAGATTCTTCTACTACAACTCTAACGGCTGGTAGTGGTTTTGTAGCTTCGCAGCTGCTCAAGCACAATATAACGCAACATAATAATACTTTAATCTTCATCACGGCCTTCCCAGTATTCGATTGTTCTGAAAGAAATTATTCTGCTGTTCAATTGCGGTTGAGATTAATTCAGAAGGAGTTATTTTTATTGAAGATAAGCTTGAAGCCGGTGGCGGCGCGGGGCATGTTGTTGGTATTTGACGATATGCTAATGCTGCTGCCAGCCTCGACTCAGTTACATCTCCCAGCTCTTTACTTATATCATCAATAACTGCACAACCCTGAATTGAGACTCCTCCTTCACCTGAATTTGAAGGGGTAAAGCCGTCAGTGTAATCACCAAAACCTATATCATTCGCCCCCTTAAATTGAATTGTAAAGTAAGTCGTACCACAGTTATCCTGGGGCTGGAAGCCATAAGGTTTTCCACAAGTAGTATCTCCAACTAGAATTATCTCTACACCAATGCCATTTAGAGCATTTATTATGGACTCGCTTGCGGAACAAGTCCCAGATCCGGTAATAATATAAACTCGATTTAAGTCCAGAGAAGGTAAGTTTTGGCCTGAAGCTGCAGAAAAACTTAAAGTTTCATCAATGAATGGAAAGGTAGTATTAGCTCCCGAACTTTTGTCATTAAATTGGGTTTCTTCAAAAATACGGCCTACAGTATTTGCGTCACCGGCAATCATATATGCTAGCTGAGATGCAATTGCTAAGAGACCCCCTCCGTTATAACGAAGGTCTAGAATCAAGTCAGTTACAGATGATGCCGAAAAACCAACAATAGCATTACTCAGTGCCAGCTCAGCAGTGGCTATGTGGTCATTGAAGACTAGATAGCCAACATCACCGGTAGGAGTATTGATGATGTCATTAACTAGCACAGGTGAAGAAGTGACATTACCAGAGGTTAAGTTAAATTTAGGATAAGTTCCGGTATCAGCAGCCCCTTGAGCTAGCATGCCAAACGTATGTATTTCAGCTCCATTAGATGGAAATATTCCAGCATTAAGGGTGTCTATTATTTCTGTAGTAGCACCGTTAACAAAGTCTACACCATCAACTTCCATGACACGCATACCCCTCACAAGACCGGCATTTTCTGCCGACGAACCAGGCTCAACATAAGCTACGTGCAGATCGCGAGGTGGAGTACTGCTTCCGAAAATCCATTTTACCCCATAGCCCAAACTTACACCTGATTGAGAAAGCTGCTCCCATTCTTCAGTAGAGTATGTGAAATGAAATTTATCACGAGGATTGCCAGATGGTGTAATGGCGTTAGTTTTTAATAAATCAAAGTATTGGAATTTATCGTAATTGAGGTTTGGGTTTACATCTGTTATTTCATCATACCAAAGGTATGTCTCATTGCTCCAAGACCTTAACCATTGTTTTTCTGTAAGCTCAGAGCCAAGATAATCATTGAATGAATTTCCAGAACGAGGGGTTTCACATGCATCTTTAAATTCACTAGATGCTTCAAACACCCCAGAAATGAAATTGGTGTTAAGTTGAGTATTATTATTTGCAGGAGGTTGAGTAATTGTATTGGCTGCTGCAGTTCCACCTCCGCCACCGCCACCACACGCAGATAAAGAAAGGCTAAATAGGATTACTAAGAATATTTTATTCATGTCGAAGTCCTTATTATCAGGATTACCATTCCATTCAATTGACCCTAGTCTTCATGTGATTGAAAAGACAGTTAATAATTTCGAGCAATATCATTATGAGATCACATAGTTTTATAACTTGACGCGGATAATAACAACTTTGGATAGAAACCAGCCATTTGGATTATTACCAATCTATACTACCTTTATAGCATGCACATCCTTCAATACTACACCGCCTCACCAGCCAACAAAGCTAAAATAATAGCACTGGCTGAGTTGCTAGGTTGTGACTATAGGGTTGTAGAGGCTGGGTAGTCCTATTGAGCTGAGCACTCTTCTTGTTTATTTTCTATAAAGACTGATTCTCTATCGTCCATTTTCAAATTAAACTGAGCCTTAACATCAAGCCACATAGATATATATTCACAATGAAAAGCTTTGTTCGGGGGCATCCAGTTAGCGGGATCACGGCTTCCTTTTGATCTATTTGCTCCGTTATAAACAGCAATAAGCGTATTTGGATTAATGAGGTTATTTGAATATTGTCTTTTCTCTTCTTGTGTCCATTCCATCGCTCCACTGAAATGAGCTTCGTAAAGTGGGACGACATGATCTATGTCTAATTCAGTTGGGTTTTGATATGTCTGGCCTGTGTAAGGGTCTAACCATCTGCCTGATATAACTTCACAGCCCGATTTACTTAATACTACATCGACTTTACTTTCAATAATTAGAACTTCTTGCCGAGTATCTTGGCAGTCTTGGTCAATATCGGCCCAATAAGGTAAATATTCATTCCTTTGATAGACTATCGTTGATTCATTACTAAACAAAGTTTGATCTTGCGTATCGTCCGTTATAGAGATGATCGAAGTTATACCAATCATGACTATAAAAATTAGCATTAAAGAAAGAGTCAATTTCACAGATTAGAAACAATGAGAGTGATTTAGAAAAGGAAGTGGAGGCTGTGTTGGTTGGTTTGGATACAAAGAGGACATAAGAATAATTCTAAATATGTATTATTTATTCTATCTTTTTTAGAGGTCAAATGCCTCTAATTTTAGTGGGCAATACATAAGTAGTATTATTGTTTTCGTTGCTATCAATTCCCGTATTGACCTAATTCTGAAATATATAATGTCGCATCATAGATTGAGGTTGAGCTATAGGTTCCTATCCACACATCATAAACTCCGCTTGCCGGATCTTTGAAATTGATTGATGGGTCAAGATCGCCACCACTATCGTCGTCACAAATCCAGGAGCCATTAGGAGCATTTATAACTAACGTAGTATCTGCCGATGATATTACTGAAACCCATAATGATAATAAGCCTGGCGAGAAAGTAAATTGAAAATCTGGGGCATTAGCTATATACCCTGCACATGAACCACCCAAAGACGAGGCATCAATACTTCCACCAGACTTAACGGAAAAAGTCATAGGATCAGGCGTGAAGCCTGCATTTAAAGTAATGGTTCCATAGGTCGCTTCAAGAGAAAAGTTTTGAGAAAAGCTTGAACTACCTAAAAATATCGTAAACAGGACTAAAGTTATAATTTTATTATTCATAAAATTCTCACCTATAGTATTTGATATAAAAGTTTAAATAAAGCTTAACGCCCGCCCTAAAATTTTAAGGCGGGGGGTGTCCTGAGCCTGTTTTCGCTGACCAAACAAAGCTTAAGCCATCTATTTATATCAAAATGCCGCCTGTATTCCAAGAGCAAAAATGTTATTTCTAGAAGTTTGGCTAGACCAAGAAGTCCCAACAAGACTACCAGGGTTGCCACCGCTCAGAAAATTCAGAGGTACCCATCCTTCTACACGAATTAGCTCTGCAAAAAGATTGACGCCTGGAGATAAATAATAAGACGCACCAAGTACTAGTTGATCTTGTTTCTCCCAAGGAGAGCCCGAAGAGCCAGCATTGAAACGACTAAATTCGACAGAGAAATCTATAGGCTCAGGGAAACCAACATCAGAGGAATATCTTCCACCGAGGGTAAAAGTTTCATTTTTTTCTGCAGCAAATTGAGGAATGTAGGGATTAGCGGTGCCTGGCCAAACATCCAAAGTGGTTGCATATTCTGCTGTAAGCATTAGTTTGCTGTTTGTATAAATGCCATAGGCTGCTACAGCATCGACATTATCATTGCATGAATTGAAATGCCTAACGCCCTGTGGTGCAGTGTTTCTGGTAACGCCAGGAATTAAAGTCGCCCCCGTCGAATGCGCTTCAGCTGGAGTGTCTTGAAATTCCTGACAATAGCTTGAACCATATTGATAACTAGCTCCCAAATTTAAAGTAGCATCGCTTTCAAAGGCAAAAGTATAGTTAGCGTCAGCGGCAAAGTTATTCAGTTTAGAGGGCACATTTGTGCCTTCAACTGGAGTGTTCGCATTCCTAAATTGAGCGCCTCCTTGTATTGCCATCGCTCTTAGATGTAGATTCTCATTAGCATATCCAAATAAACCTCCATATGCTAATCCAGCAAATGAATGCCAACTAGTAGAATTAGTGAAAGGGCTAACCGTATCATTCCAGCCAAAGGGTATGTCCATTTTTCCGAGTGAAGCATACATTGGGGACTTATCCAAATTCCCCCAAAGGACATATGCCCTTCTAACATTAACATTATTACGCGGCAAACCTGTTATTGTTGATCCTGATGCAAAATTTTGTTCTGGATTGTAAAGTAGCTCGACGTAACCTGTTATGTTTTCGTGTAATTTAGCTGTCAGGTTGATATTAGAAGAGTGAATAACTGCTTCAGATGAAGACGTGCCAATCTGATTAGCTGAAGTTGGGTGGCGCATGAGCCAGCCGAATTTTGAATTTTCATTTGCATCTTGATAATTGAGAAGAGCTGTTACTTGCCCGCCCAAGGTAAGCTTGCTACCTAGCATCCCGTTACTAAGCGCTTGTAATTGATATAGCTGCTTGGTATTTGTCATTTCTGCATGGTCTAGCACTTTGAAACTATATTCAGCATTAGTACCGACAAGACTGCTAAAGACGTTTCTGGCTCCCTCTGCATTTCGAAGATTGGCATTTTCACTTTCTAAAGTTCTAACCCTATCCGAAAGAGAATCAAATTCTTCACGACTAAGTTCTTGTGCTAGTGATTGTGTGGCGCTAAATATACTGACTGCAATCGATACCGCGATTATTTTTCTATAGAATACAACTTTATAAATCATTTTTTTTACCTCAAATCATTTTTACCTCAGTTTTGTCGTGCATGCTAGGGAGAGTTACTCCTTCGAGTGGCACTTTAGCTGATTGATTTCAATTGATCAACGCAACACTTTACTCTTATAACAAAAAATAGATGTTAATAGTCTTTAAATATAAGGAAATTGTAGATTTTATGCGGGATGTAAGACTGTTATGGACTTGTTTGTTTGTCGATATGGTGCGGACGGAGAGACTTGAACTCTCACACCTTACGGTACTGGAACCTAAATCCAGCGCGTCTACCAATTCCGCCACGTCCGCACAGGCCGCGTATTATACCCATTAATTAAGGCTACGCAATTTATACTTGCGCTAATCAGCTCGTAACAATTGTAAGGGTTTTTGTTTTAGCACAGACATGGTGGCTACCAGTGCAGTCAGCACACTTAAGCTGGTAATAGCGACGATACTAAAAGCGGTTATGCCCCATGAGAGTTGCCATATGCTGTCAAAAATAAACCATGAAATAGCGTAAGAAATTATCAAACTTAAACTGACGCCGACAAAAGCGGCAAAAAAGCCCAGGATACCAAACTCAATCTGAACAATATTTTTTACGTCCTTAAAGTTAGCACCAAGAATTTTGAGCAGGTTGATTTCCCAGAATCGTGATTTCACTTCATAGCGGGCAATTGAATAGAGTACGACCAAGCCAGCAAAAATAGCTAAATAAGCCATCACTTTAATTCCCCAGCTTATCTGGTTGGTAATATCTAGAATGCTGGCAACAAGCTGGCCAACATTGATAATAGAAATGTTGGGGAGTGTCTCTACTATTTCATTTTGAATGCTCAGCTGTTGTTCCTCTGGAACGTTACTGACCGCTGCTACAAAGGTTTTTGGGGCGGGTTCCAGCACGCCGGGTTGAAAGGAGATGAAAAAGTTAGGCTGGAAACTGTTCCAGTCCACTGTGCGCAAATTCATCACGCGCCCGCTGATAGGGACGCTTTGGACATCAAAACTAATGACATCACCTAGTTTTGCATTAATCCGTTCGGCGAAATCCAGCTCCAGTGAAATACCGGGGAGTTCATCAGAATCAAAACTCCAGGGGACGTTCCACTCCTCTCCCGCAACGAGTTGCTCAGAGCTTTTCAGTGAGTCCTGATAAGTCAGATTCACTGAGCGTCGACGTTGCATTTGCTCATCAGGAGTTTCTTCAAAATCTTCTACCAGTCCAGCATTGATAGCTTCCATTCGAGCACGTACCTGAGGAGAGACAAAGGCCAGATCATGCCCATAGCTTGCAAGTATTGTTTCTAATCCTTCAAGCTGGTCTGGCTGTATATCAAACATGAAGAAATCAGGAACTGAAAAGTCATCCGGTTGCGATATCTCTTCCTGCAAGCCTTTTTCTATTTGAGGTATCAGATTGATCAACAAAGAACCAAGGCCTATAGCAAGAAAGCAGGAAATGGCACCCAGGCGATTACGATTTAAATTTCGCAAGGCAAGTTTTTGAGTCACATTTGAATGATTAGAAAAAGAGCCGCAATATTTTAGTATGTACCAGGCAACCAGCCCGAGAATAAAAATCGCAGCAAGAAAGGAAGCAATAAACAAGCTGCCGATAAGAAATGAGCTGGATTGCCATACAGCGAGAAACCAGAACACGATTAATATGGGTGCATAACTCATGGTATGGCGTTTCCAGTGTGGCAGTGATTTGCTGGGCTGAACCTTTTCATGAAACAAAGCAATAGGGTGCAGGTCATAGATCTTTGACAATATTGGCAGGCAGCAAATGACCGAGCCGATGGTGCCCAGAAATAAAGCCAGAATAAATGAACTCAGTTCCATTTCATTGACAAAGCCGCGTGGCAGAAAATTTTCAAATAACCTGGGTAAGACTGGCATAGTAATAAAACTGATACAGCTGGCAATAACGGCAGAAATTGAACCAAGCAGCACAATTTGCATAAGGGTCATCAAGTAGGCTTGTTTAGGCGTACCACCCAGGCACATTAATATCGCCATATCTTTAAAGCGGCTGGTAAAAAAAGAACGGAACAAGTAAGCGGCACCAACGCCGGCAAGGAATAGGGCAATAAGGGCAATGAGCCCAAGATAATCATTCATGTAGGAGAGGATGCGTCCAAGGTCTTCGCTGCGCTCTTGGTGGGTTGTCATGCTGATACGGCGCGTATCACCGAGGATTTCAAGTTCGGCTTGACGAAACTCATCTTCCCAGGTATCCATATTCACATCTTCATTAAACTTATAGAAGCGCGAATAATTGATGCGACTGCCTAATTGAATTAAGCCGGTAGCCTGAATCTGCTCCAGCGCCATATAGATTGCCGGAAAATTAGACATCACTGAAATAGTGCTGCTGGGGTCTATTTCAATCATATCAGTGATAGTGAAATCCATAGCACCAATCTTGATTGAATCGCCTATATCCAGATCTAGCGTAAGCATCAGGCTTTCAGCAACCCAGATAGAATTACTGCTAAACAACTCCTCGCGTAAGTCGTCAGTCAGAATGCCACCTTCCTGTAAAACGAATTCACCATATTGAGGATAGTTAGCATCAATACCGATGAGCTGGCTCATGCGCGAGGCATCATTTCCTGCGACCATGGAGAGAAAAGAAATCTGGTCAGAATATTCATAAGCGGCATTAAAAATATTATCAGCCAGAGTAAATTCAACATCCGTCAAAGGTTGATTGCCTGAAATTTGGGCATCTGCAGTCAGGATGGCTCGGGAGTTATTATTCAGATGCGTATCGATTGAATTTTTGAAAGAGTCCAGTGCGATAAAGCCAATCAGTCCAATAGACAGATTGATAATAAAGAAGAGACTGAAACGGAAATTATTGCTGATTTCCTTAAAGGCAAGTTTTAGCCATAGCATCAGATAAACTTGCCTCCCTGTAAACGCAACTGGCGGCCACAGCGCGTAGCCAGTTCCTCATTATGAGTGACAAAAAGCAAGGTCATGTTGTGTTTGGAGACCAGGTCAAAAATCATATCGCTGATTAGTTCACCGGTAGAGTTATCCAGATTTCCAGTGGGTTCGTCTGCCAATAAAATGCTGGGTCTAACTACCATGGCGCGAGCAATGGCTACCCGCTGACATTCCCCGCCACTTAACTGATGCGGGAAGTGATCAATACGATGGCCCAAACCTACTTGTTCCAGTGCTTCCTTGGCTTTGTCTGTAGAAGCATCATCTTTAAATAAATCCAATGGCAAAGAGACATTTTCCAATGCTGTCAGGTGTGACATCAAATGAAATTGCTGGAAAATAATACCAATATTCAGCGCTCTGAATTTTGATAACTCTTCTTCATTCAACGACTGCATATTTTGTTCATTGAGAAGAATTTCGCCCGAACTTGGGCTATCTAATCCGGCCAGTAGCGTGAGAAGGGTTGATTTCCCGCTACCGGATTGGCCCAGAATGGCGACAGTCTCACCAGCCTCCATGCCCATGTTTAAATCTTTGAGAACTTCTACAGTTTCAGTACCAGCGGCAGTTTCAAAGTTTTTGAAAAGCTTATTAACTTCAAGAATCATGGATTTCCTTAAGGAATTAGGGGTAATAAAAAATTATAAACATGATCGGCAACAATTCTGCTGCCATCTAAATTCGGGTGTATGCCATCAGCCTGATTAAGTTCCGGAATTCCGGCTACATCTTGCAGCAAGAAGGGCATAAAATCTAAATTATATTCTGCTGCTAAATCAGGAAATACCTGTGCAAATGCTTGAGTATAGTCTACTCCCATATTTGGTGGGGTAAGCATGCCAGTCAGAACAACTCTGATGTCATTACTTTGTGCAAACTCAATTGTTTCGGCAAGATTGTTTTTCATGTTCTCAACATCGAGGCCTCGCAGTCCGTCATTGGCCCCCAATGAGAGGATGACTAAGTCGGGTCGAGAGCGAACATACCATTGCATACGTTCTAAAGCGCTGGCTGAAGTCGAGCCGCTAATACCAGCATTGATGATAGTGATGTTGTTGTAACCTTCAGCTTTAAGGCGCTGATCTATAAGGTTAGGAAAGGCCTGTTCGGCCTCAAGGCCAAGGCCTTCTGTCAGCGAATCACCCAGAAATAAAATAGTGAAACTTTCCTGAGCCTTCAACAAGGGGCTGAAAAGTATCACTAGGCTGAATATGAATAGTCTGAGCATCGCGGCATTTTATATTAATCAGATTGTTTTTATACGCTTAAATCATGGAAAAAATGTCAAAGGGCTCCTAAGCGATCACTGCCAATAAGCGGATTAAGCTAGAGCAAGAGGCCAGGGGTATTTTGTTAATAAAATAGACATAGTTAACATAATTTGCACTATTATAGCTTGTTTTATAATATTTTATAGTAGTATAATTTATACTATTGATCTAACTGAGAAGTAATTACGTAACAATGAACACTAAAACTTTATGTTTAGCTGTATTAAGCCTTGGCAAGGCCTCTGGTTATGATATCGGAAAAAAACTGGAGGACCCTTTTGGTCATTTCGTGGATGTTGCTCGTAGTGGGGTTTATCCAATACTTAAAATTTTGGAGGAAGAGGGTTTACTCCAATATGAAAATGTTGAGCAGGATGCACTCCCAAACAAGAAAATCTATGAGTTGACTGAGAAAGGCAAGGGTTTCTTAAAAACGCAATTGGAAGCCTTGCCACCTACTCATAAAATTCGTTCACAGTTTTTATTATTACTTTTTTTAGCGGAAATGCTGTCTTCACAGCGTCTTGAGACAATAATTTCCGAGCATGTGCATGGTTTGGAATGCTTTTTGCAGGATTTACCAGAGTTAAAGCAGCGAGTAGCCGGAAATAAGGGCCAAGAATTTTTACTTAAGTACGTAGAAAATAATGTAAAAAATGAAATGAAATTTTTAGAGGAAAACTCCGAGGAATTTATGGAAAGCTTGAGAACTGATGTGACGGAGATGGAGATAAGTTATGAATAAGTCTGTAGGAATTTCCCTGGGAGCCTGTGTTGCGCTAGTGCTGTGGATGGCCTCTGGTATATACATGCCTGATCAAGACGCACCAAGCGATGATCTGGTGGATGAGAATAGTGAGCCATCGATAATCGATAATCGCGTGCTGGTTGAGGTGACTGACATGCAGGCACAAGAGATAACCAGCTACATTATAACTAACGGTAGTGCGACTCCAGACCGTGAAGTCGTTTTGCGAGCTGAAACAACTGGTCAGATTGACCGTATTTTGGTTGAAGAAGGCGCTTTCGTGGATGAAGGTAGTGTGATCATGCAGCTTAAGATGGATGATCGTGCCATACGTGAAGAACAAGCAAGAATAAATTTACAGGAGAAGCAGCGCTTGTATGAAGCGACTGTTAATCTAAACGAACAAAACTTTGCTTCTTCAACTGAAGTTGATAATGCTTTTACTCAGTTTAAGTTGGCTGAAGTAGATCTGGAACGTATAAAACTCGAAATTGAGAAGACCTACATTCGTGCACCTTTTAGTGGCTATATTGAAGAAAATATAGTTGATGTGGGCGAGTATGTAGGCATTGGTAATGAGCTGGTCAAACTGGTTGATAATGATCCATTAGTCGTGAATGCCTACGTTTCTCAAAATGACATTGAATATTTAGCGCTGGGTGTTGAAGCAAAAGTTGAACTGGTCAATGGTAGGCAGAGAACTGGTCAGGTACGTTTTATATCGCCTCGCGCCAATGAAGCGACTCGCACTTTTCGGGTTGAGATAGCGGTCCCTAACTCAGAAGGCCTAAGGGCAGGAAGTAGTGTCACAGCACGTATTCCACGTGAACAGGTGAGGGCTCACTATTTATCAGCTGGTTTGCTAACGCTTAATGAAGATGGCGATATTGGAATCAAAACAGTTAATTTGGAAGGTTTGGTTGAATTCTATCCGGCAACTATTGAGTTATCAGATGCCAGGGGTATGTGGATAAGTGGTCTGCCTGAATTCGCTCGGGTTATAACTTCGGGGCAGGGTTTTGCGCAAATTGGTGAGGCTGTGAGGATTGCCGTTGCTGACAACGCTAGTAATGATGGTTCTATGCAAGAACCACCCATTAGATATGCCGACCTTAATTAATAGCATGGTATAAGTCATAACAGAGATAGAATTTTAGTATGAATACTTTAATAGATGCCGCTTTTTCGAGGCCAAAAGTCGTAATTTTATTGTTGCTGTCTATCCTGGTTGCCGGACTCTATTCCTATGTAACAATTTCGAAAGAGTCTATGCCGGATATTCCAATTCCTATTGTGTATGTATCTATGGTGCATGAAGGTATTTCTCCGGAAGATGCAGAGCGTTTGCTCGTTTTGCCGATGGAAAGGGAATTGCAATCAATAGAAGGCTTAAATGAAATGACTGCTACAGCATCAGAGGGGCATGCCTCGGTGACGATGGAATTTGATGCTGGCTACGATATTGATCAAGCCATTATCGATGTAAGAGAGCAGGTGGACAGGGCTCGTGTTGAGCTGCCTCCTGAGACTTTAGAACCAACAGTCAATGAAATCAATGTGGCGGATTTCCCGGTACTGTCAGTTTCTCTATCCGGCAGAATATCAGAACGAACATTAATAACTATTGCCCGGGATTTACAAGACAGAATTGAAGCCCTGCCTAATGTACTCGAAGTAACCATTGGTGGTGATCGTGAAGAAATGCTGGAAATTCTGATTGATCCTTCAGTGCTGGATGCTTATCAATTGTCCTTTGTCGACATAACTAATCTAGTCAGTACCAATAACCAATTAATCGCTGCAGGTGCACTAGATACAGGTGCTGGAAGGATGGTTATCAAAGTGCCGGGCGTTGTTTCGGAACTGGATGACATCATGACGATGCCAGTAAAAGTGCTTGATGACCGTGTGGTTACCTTTCAGGATCTTGCAACCATCAGAAGAACCTATAAAGACCCTGAAAGTTTTGCCAGGATTGACGGTGAAAATGCTGTGGTATTGGAAATATCCAAACGCACTGGGGCTAATATTATAGAAACAATAGAAACAGTTCGTAGCTTGATCAACGAAGCTCAGACTGCATGGCCGAACTCCATGAATGTTACCTATTTACTTGATGGCTCAGATCAGATTCGCACAATGCTGGGTGATTTAGAGAATAATGTCATTACCGCTATTATCCTGGTAATGATTGTTGTAGTTGCTGCACTGGGTATCAAGCCGGCTCTACTTGTTGGTTTATCCATTCCGGGTTCTTTCCTTGCGGGTATATTGATTATCTATGCCATGGGCTTAACCTTGAATATGATTGTATTATTTGCCTTGATACTGGTTGTGGGAATGCTGGTTGATGGCGCTATCATCACCATAGAGTTAGCTGAGCGACTGATATCTGAAGGTTTGCAGAAAAAAGAAGCTTTTGCCATAGCGGCTAAACGTATGTCTTGGCCTATCATTGCTTCTACATTCACCACTTTATCTGTGTTCTTGCCGTTATTATTCTGGCCAGGCATGGTGGGTGAATTTATGAAATATATGCCAATTACTGTCATGTTTACCCTGACCGCTTCACTTTTTATGGCCTTGCTTTTTATTCCGGTAGTCGGAGGAACTATTGGTCGACGAGTCAGTGCGTCGACGGTTGTCCAAACCAGGAAAATGTCGCACCAAAGCGCTAAAACTGCCCAAGGTTTTACCTTGAAATATTTAAAAGTGCTTTGGAAGTTGCTTAACCACCCTGGAAAAGTACTCGCAGCTACCGTTGTATTTCTCGTCGGAACTTATATTAGTTATGGCAGACTAGGGGCAGGCGTTGAGTTCTTCCCTTATCAAGAACCTGAGTTTATCCAAGTAGAGGTGCATGCCAGAGGCGATTTATCGATATATGAAAAAGATCAAATTATGCAAGATGTCGAAAACCGTTTACTGAGTATGGATTATCTTGATGCAGTCTATACCAGAACCACAAACAGTGGTGGCGGCCGACAAGGTGGAGGCACTGAGGATACTATTGGTAGTGTGCAGTTGGATTTTGTTGACTGGGACTTGCGCCCTACGGCTGTTGAGCTTGAGAAAGTCGTTCGAAGTCGTCTTAGTGATGTGCCAGGTATTCAAATTCAAATAATTGAGCAAGAACAGGGTCCTTCACAGGGTAAAGCTATTCAGCTTGAGGTGAGTTCAACTAATCCAGATAAACTTAATGCAACCGTAGAAAGTATACGTGATGCAATGGAAGAAATTGGTGGCTTTACCAACATTGAAGATAATCGAACCTTGCCAGGTATTGAGTGGGAGTTACTGGTAAATCGTGAAGAAGCCGCTAGGTATGGTGCCAATGTATCAAGTCTAGGTAGTGCAGTTCAGTTAGTGACCACCGGCTTGAAATTGTCTGAATACCAACCTGATGATGCTGATGAAGAGCTCGATATTCGTTTACGCTTTACTGATGTAAACCGAAATATGGAGCAACTGAATCAGCTTACTATTCCTACTGCTAATGGTTTAATTCCTATTAATAATTTTTTGAATTTTGAGACCTCGCAGAAAACGGGCATTATTAATCGTTTAGATGGTTCTCGAACCATGACGATTCAGGCCGATGTGGAAGATGGCCTATTAGCGTCTGCTCAGACAAACTTGCTGAGAAACCGTTTGTTGGAGGCGCCTTTTGATCCGGATATCACTGTCAGTTTTGGTGGAGAAGATGAAGATCAGGCAGAAGCTGGAGCATTTCTTGGCAAGGCATTCTTGGTTTCCATTGTTATCATGCTTGCCATTTTGCTGACTCAGTTTAATAATTTTTATCAATCATTCCTTATTATTTCTGCAGTAGTATTTTCAACTGCAGGTGTGATGATTTTCTTACTCATTACAGGACAGCCCTTTGGTATTGTTATGTGTGGCGTCGGTGTGATTGCATTGGCAGGTATTGTAGTGAATAACAATATTGTGTTGATCGACACTTATAATGAAATAAGAAGAGATACTAATTTTTCGGTTAAAAGGGCCGTTATTGAAACAGCAGCTCAACGAATTCGTCCAGTACTATTAACATCGACAACAACAATTTTGGGCCTGGTCCCAATGGTTTTTGCAGTCAGTATCAATATTATTGATCAGGATATTATTGTTGGAGGGCCCTCAACTCAGATGTGGGTTCAACTTTCCAGTGCAATAGCCGGTGGACTGCTATTTGCCACGATACTGACACTGGTCTTCACTCCTTGTATGTTAGTGTTGGGAGCAAAGCTTTTTGAGCCAAAAGCTAAAGCCAGTATCAAGCCATCAGTTGGTAACTTAAAGCCAGCTTAATAGCTCAATATTCTTCAAGTTGTTTCAAGCTAAGGCCTTCTAATTGAAGGCCTTCTTCTTTAGCTCCTATGTCCCTATAGTATGGTCCTCATAGTTTATAGGCGTATAAATTAGAAAGGTTTCAAATTACCAATTCAAAAGTCGCTTGGCATACCTTATCGACATCAAAAGTCGATTCAAGCCTGTCTGGTTTTAATAATTTATTGGCGGTAAGGTTCGAAAATAGAGGCGGATATTTTTTCCGCGAGCTTAAGCCATGCTAGAATGTTTCGATTAATTCCGCCTTGTTTCAAAGCGGTTAATTTAGTTATAAGCCTAAAAAGTTAAATAAAAACTATTAGTTAAGAGGTAGTCCCTAATGACCTTGATTCGCCAGCAGGATGTCATCCAGAGTGTCGCTGATGCTCTACAATACATTTCTTATTATCATCCTCTGGATTATATCCAGGCAGTGCATCGCGCCTACGAGCGTGAAGAATCTCCAGCCGCTAAAGATGCCATGGCACAGATACTGACTAATTCTCGAATGTGTGCAGAAGGCAAGAGGCCCATATGCCAGGATACTGGAGTGGTGGCAATTTTTGTTTATGTCGGCATGAATGTGCAATGGGATGCGGATATGGGAGTAGAGGAGATGATTAATGAGGGTGTTCGTCAAGCCTACACGCATCCGGATAATGTATTGCGTGCATCTATTGTTAGTGATCCGGCAGGCGCGCGTATAAATACTAAAGATAACACCCCGGCTAATATTCACTACAAGATAGTTCCGGGCGATAAAGTTGAATTTAAACTGGCAGCCAAAGGTGGCGGTTCAGAGAATAAATCTAAGTTAGTGATGTTAAACCCCAGCGATAGCATTGTGGATTGGGTCTTGAAAACTCTACCGACAATGGGCGGTGGATGGTGCCCCCCTGGAATGCTTGGTATCGGTATTGGTGGCACTGCCGAAAAGGCAGCCGTCATGGCCAAAGAAGTATTGATGGATCATGTGGATATTGATGAGCTTCGTGCCCGCGGTCCACAGAATACTATTGAGGAATTGCGCTTGGAGTTAATGGAAAAAGTAAATAATTTGGGTATAGGTGCTCAAGGCATAGGTGGTTTGACTACGGTTGTTGATGTGAAGATAAAAGAGTTCCCAACTCATGCTGCCTCTAAACCGGTTGCCATGATTCCGAACTGTGCAGCAACCAGGCATATTCACTTTACACTTGATGGTACCGGTCCGGCAGAATTGGTTCCTCCCAAGCTGGAAGATTGGCCTCAAGTGACATGGCAAGCATCTGCAAGTGCTAAACGAGTTGATTTGCAAAAGGTAAGCCGTGAAGATATCGCGCAATGGAAGCCAGGAGACACATTGTTGTTATCAGGAAAGATGCTCACAGGTCGTGATGCCGCGCATAAACGTTTGATTGAGCTATATCAGAAAGGCGAGCCTCTACCAGAAGGGGTAGATCTTAAAGATAAGTTTATTTATTACGTGGGACCGGTGGATGCTGTCAGAGATGAGGTGGTCGGGCCTGCTGGTCCAACAACTGCAACCAGAATGGATAAGTTTACTGATGCCTTACTGGAAAACTCTGGCTTAATGGGCATGATTGGCAAAGCCGAAAGGGGCCCGGCAGGTCTTGAGGCGATAAAGAAACATAAATCTGTATATTTAATGGCAGTAGGCGGTGCAGCTTATTTAGTGTCTAAAGCAATTCGCAAATCACGAATTGTGGCATTTGAAGATTTGGGGATGGAGGCTATTCATGAATTTGAAGTTGAAGATATGCCTGTAACCGTTGCGGTTGATTCTAATGGAACATCTGTTCATCAAACAGGTCCTGCCGAGTGGGCTGCCAAGATCCAAGAGGCTAAACCAATAGAAGTAATATAAATTTTTAATCAAACTTAAAACAATAAACAAAAAAAGCTCTACCTGTAAGGGTAGTATAAGGGGGTAGAAAAGGTTAGAGTTTTTTTTGATTGTTTTAGCTTCTTGCCCTAGACGCCTTTACCCCAGCTACCATTAAAGAAATTTTCTCCCAAGGGATTCCTCTTTCTTGGACTTAGCTCTCTGCCTTTGAATGCTTCAGGAACCTTTGCTTCAGTAGTTTGATAGCCAATAGCAATGACCGCTGCGGGGGTGTAGCGCTCAGGTATTTCAAATTTTTCTCTTACTAGCTCAGCTGAAAAACCACCCATCTGATGCGTCATAAGCCCAAGATGGTTAGCTTGCAGGCATAAAGAAACTGATGCGGCACCAGTGTCGTATGCAGCAAAAGAGTTTGGTTTACCAGCAAAAGGGCTTGGCCCATCAGCGAATTGGGTGTCATGACAAGCGGCTATTAATACCGGGACATTTGCACACCAAGCTTGATTGCCTTCAGCCAAACAGTCGTACAGTTTTTGCCAAGCTTCAGGGTTTTCTGCTTTATTGCAAACAATATAACGCCAAGGTTGATCGCCAAAGCAAGAAGGCGCCCAACGCGCTGCTTCCATTATTGATAGGAGGTTTTCCTCGCTTACAGTACGAGCAGGGTCATAAGAAACACCGCTCCAGCGAGTTGCAATTATTTCATGAATATTTTCACTAGTATCAATTTCTTTCTTTATCATTTGTTACCTTCTTTAGTCGGTTTAGTAGTTGGTTAAATTAATCACACATATCTGCATAGGGATTGGAAAGACTTAAATCTATTTCCATGCTTTCTCCATCAATTCTTATGCCGTTATCAGTAAAGCTTATATCGCTGTCAGCTTTGACCTTATGATCAAACTTATAAATAGGCTTAATTAGCTCACTATTGGTCAGTGCTTCATATGCTGAAGCGGCTTCTGTTACCGACTCATTTTTTGTACGATAGGCTGTGATAGCCCTCTTGCCATGTTTATGAGCGAGCATATTTTGCGTTACAAAAGGCGAAAGTATTGAAGCTGTCGCATTATTTCCGCCAAAACCTTTGGCGTTGAGTATGGCAGCATCATACTCTTGTGGATCGACTTGTTTATGCTGAAGCAGGATGTCCAAATTCTTTTGATGAACATCGCTTGCAATAGCTCCGCTAGTTAAGATGCCAGGAATAATGCCATATTTCCATATACCCAAAGTTGTGTTGAGTTGATCTGCCCCGGCACTGGCAATCGAGTGACCAAGATAAGACTTTATTGCCGTCACAGGCCAGTTTTCAATACTAAAATGAGTAGCGACTTCATCGAGAATTGCTGACTCTGTAATCCGGTTTTGAGGCGTGCCGGTACCATGTGCCTGAACAAATGTTTTATGCCGTAGAGATTTTTCTCCCAACACCGCTTTAGTGGCTGCGGCTGCTTTAGCAACAGTTAAATAATTGCCAATTCCGGGACTTGCAATAGATTTTTTATGGCCATCCGCATTAACAAAAACATTATTGATTGCTCCGTGAATATTAGCACCTAATTCCAGCGCGAGTTCATCATCAAACAGTACAATAAATTGGGCAGATTCCGCTAGCGTGAAGCCAACATTTTCAGCAAATGGCCGGCAAGCGCGACGATAGTTTGGTTCTGCCAGTTTGTCTAAAGCTTTTAGTTTTGCATCATCTGCCAGAGCGCCCATGGCACTGTAGCCTTCAAATATTTCAGGAACTAATGGCGCTTCACTATTGCCAACAATTACGACACGATGTGTGCCATTTCGAATATCTTGAATCGCTTGATTGAGGTTGTAATGAAAAGTTGCACAAGCGCCAAGGTTACAAGCCGTTTTTCCAATATTGCCCAGCATATAAGCATTGATAAAGTCAGCTGGCATTTCGGCAAATCCAAGAGGTAATTGCTTGGATGTCACTCTTTTACCCAATAAACGCGCCTGTAACATTCCGCCATTGCCATTGTAATCAAGTTGGCTCATTCCAGAACCGGCATATACGGCAATTTGATCAGGGTTCACATGTGTCTGGATGGTTTTCCAGTCAATACCCATTGACAGGATGGCGTCAGATGCTCCGTATACAGTCATCTGCAAACTACGGGGATGGTTGCGAGAAGGATAGAGTTCTGCAGGGTTAAATCCAGTTGGTAATTGACCAGCACAATTTACTGATCCGTTGTAGCTATCAGGCAGCATGGTTTCAAGATTGCCGCTTACGTCAATTTTGCTTAACTTTTCACTTAAAGATGTTACGTGCCAGTTAGCAGGAATATGTTCAGGTAATTTACGGGTTGGCAAAGTGAAGCTTAATGTTTCGCCTTCAAGAGGCGATAAAACAGCATTATTGCTTTGAAAAAGGATTGAATTATCAAAGAGATTCGTTTCAAGTTTACGAATAAGTGTGCTGTTTAGTATGAATTCACGATTAAAGGTCAAAAACTCATTTAAGAGAATTGGGCTGCCTGTTATATCAAGCCACTTGTTTGTACTGTCATTGGCTTTTTTGATAAGCCCCATCAATACCGCCAGATTGATCAGGGTTTCATCGGCATCAGCATGGTCAAGACTATCTATTATCATTCGACGATAAGCGAAGTGATTTGACGCTCTGCCTGCAGAATTAATTCCGCCGAAGCCAACTATGACTGGTAAATGTGACATTTAAGCCCTTTCAATCAAGAAGCCCTAATATTAATGGCTTGTAGCGTGATCATAAGGGTTTTAGGATATTATGGTTTATATAAAATAGCCACTTAACATTAATATATGGCCAAAAAATTAATGAGTTATGAGATGCCCAAAAGAGATTGAAATTTCGATCGCTTAACTAAAATAACCTTATCTTTAAATGTGATTTTATTCGAGTTTGAACCGCTACTTTCAATGGCGGGTAGATTCCTATAAAAATTAAAAAATACAGTAGCCTGGATGTGATTGGCTCTTAGTATTGGATTATTAGTTAAATAGATTTTATAAAACTATCGACCTATTTAGGGTTATGTAGTTTAGGTTTATTCACTAAGCAACAGGTATTAGTTTTAACCAAAATATTCATGCTAAGCTGACTGAATATTTTAGATAGTAGTAGATAGAACCTTAAATTTAGACTAAAAATTTTATATCAATACATAGGAAAATCTATGTCTAAAACATATGAAGCCAGGATAGCAGACATTCATCAAGAACTAGGCATTCCAGCTACTTACGCAAAGGATCGTAACCTTGTTATACAGTATGAATGTACAGATCCCCGTCCTGTGGGCCTGGATATCTTTGATAGAGAAGTCTTTATGCACGAGACAGCTCTCAGAGCTTGGCTGGCAATGCAGTCAGCCGCTTTACAAGATGGCGTAGAATTACAATTGGTATCAGCCTATCGGAGTGTTGAATATCAAAAGAATTTATTCCTAAAGAAATTGAATGCTGGCATTAGTATTACTGACATTCTTAAGGTTAATGCAGCCCCTGGTTATAGTGAGCATCACACAGGGCAGGCTTTAGATCTGACCTGCCCTGGCTCAGACTGCTTGGAAGAAAGCTTTGAGGCAACTCCCGCGTTTGCATGGTTGCAAGGCCATGCTGCAGACCATTCATTTTTTATGTCTTACCCCAGAGAAAATGAACATCAGCTGCTGTATGAACCCTGGCATTGGCGTCATAAGGCTAAAAAATCTATTTAAATCATATAGTTGAATTTTAAATTTAGTACAGGTCAAAAAAGGCAGCAAATTTCTTTGACAGATTAAATCAGAAGAGTAATATCGGTGGTAGTTCTTTTACATTACATAGGGAGTCTCTTCACAATAACCTTTTCCTCTTAAGTTTAAACCCTTATTTAGTAACAAAGGAGTCTTATAATTATGGTAAGTGATACTCAAGTTGTATTCCGAGGTATAGATCAATCCCAAGCTGTTACGGAAGCAGTTCAAAAAAGACTAGAGAAATTAGAGCGTTTCACAGATCAAATTCAAAGTTTACGAGTTACACTCGAATCCCCTCATAATCACCATCACAAAGGTAAAGTTTTCCACGTAGGCGTTGAAGCCGTCATTCCAAATCACGACATCTTGGTCAATCATGATCAACATGATAAGCATGAACATGAAGATATTTATATCGCAATTCGTGATGCTTTTAATGCGCTGGAACGTCAAATAAAAAGTATTTATGAAAAGAAAAGGCATCAGGATCGCGCCACACCAAAACCACTGGAAACATTAGTTGTTTCTGAAGAGCCTGAATTATAAATCTAATTTGAAGATTTTCTTTCTTACCAGGCGACGGTATTCGCTTGGTGAGAGGGAAACAATGCGTTTAAACAAGACTGAAAAATACGCACTATCAGGGTAGCCCACATTGTAGGCGACTTCAGCAATAGCCAAATTACTGGTCTTAAGCAGTTCCTTTGCCTTTTCCAGTCGAATTTCCTGTAAATACTGTACAGGAGACAAGCCAGTAGCCAGTTTGAAGCGTCTATTCAAAGAGCGCTGACTTAGTTCAAATGTTTTACTTATCTCTTGCATATTGATGTCTTCATTAAAGTGCTTATGCATCCATTCCTGAATATCGATAACGGCCTCATCATCATGGAAATTATGGCCAGCAATATTTAAAAAACTTGATGCATATGACAACTTAAGTTCATGTGTGAAATGACTAGAAACCTGATTGGCGACATGTTCACCATAATGCTGCTCGATGATATGCAGCATTACATCACGTACCGAATTAACACTCCCGGTGCAGTAAATATTGCCGGATTTAGTGATGAAACGTTCTCTTTTAAGCTCTACGTTAGGATAAGTATTTTCAAACTGATTGAAATAATACCAGTGAGTAGTGGCAGTCTTGTGCTCCAGTAAGCCGGCTTCTGCCAAGAAATAGGATCCGGTGCCTACTGCGCAAATCAAAGGGTCTTCCAGTGCTGCTTTACGGAGCCACTCTAGAAACTCAGGATATTTCTTAACCACTCCACGCGGGTTCCCCCACATAGCTGGTAAAATTATAATATCTGATCTAGTGATATCCTTTAGTGAATTTTTACACAGAATTTCTAGACCTGCATTGAGTTGGATATTGGTGCTATCCAGGCTGACGACTTCAAGCTTTAATTTGCTGGTTTTAGGATGGTTAATTCTGGCAATTAAATCAGCCGCATTTAACATCTCCATAGGTATAGTTATGCTGGTTCCGAGGACTTTTTTATAGCCGACCAGAGTTACGCAGATTGATTCATTCTTGTTGTCAGGTTTTTTGGTATTCAATGTTATCTATACAATATGTTTTAGTCCCTGAAGGGCTATCGAATTTGATCTCATCATCAAGCTGCTTTCCTAAAATTGCCTTGCCAAGTGGTGAATCGATACTGATATAGTTCCGGCTAGGGTCTATCTCATCTGGGCCTACCAGGCGAATTTTCAGTACTTGATCCTGCTCATCTATTAATCCAACCCAAGCCCCAAAATAAACTTTTTCCCGGTTGCCGGGGAGTTGGTCAACTATGGTGAGCTGTTCCAAGCGCTTTCTTAAATAACGTACTCTGCGGTCGATTTCGCGCAAACGTTTTTTGCCATATATATATTCTGCATTTTCAGACCGGTCACCAAGAGCAGCTGCATCTGAAACTTGCTGGGTTACTACTGGTCGCTCTTTGCGCCACAGATACTCAAGTTCTTCACTTAAGGCGCGTTCACCCTCTGGCGTGATGTAGTTAGAAACAGGAGCTGAGGGCGGACGATATCGAGGCATATCAGTTTAGCTTGTCTTTTGTAATTGAGGCCAGGGGTTCAAAATTTAAAGGAAGCTGATGAAAGTCTAGAGCCTCCTTGAGACGAATACCGACGCCTAGAAGGCGTACGGGTTTATTTCCGCGTTCATAGCCAGTTTGGCAAAGGTTTTTTAATAGTTGCAAATCCACTTCCTGACTAACTTGTTCTACTGTTGTCGTAATAAAGTCATTAAATTTAAGTTTAACAAATAATTTGCCAATGCTGACTTGGCGATTAGATCGATGAATTCGCTGTTCAAGTTTATCCAACAAATCTGGTAATTCTGCGATACAGTGTTTGAGATCTGCTAAATCCTGATTGTAGGTAAGTTCAACGCTAATCGATTTTCTAGGGTGCTCAGTTACAACAGGACGCTCATCAATTCCACGACATAAAGTGTATAAGCGCTCCCCGAAACTACCAAATAAAGTTAGCAGCTCTGCTTGTGAGTAAGCTTGTAAATCCTGGCAGGTTTCAATACCTAGGTTTTGCATTTTAGTTGCTGTTACCTTGCCGACACCAAATATCTTTCTAACATTTAGACTGACGACAAAATCATTGACCTTATCAGGGGTTATAACGTATTGCCCATCGGGCTTGTTCCAGTCACTGGCAACCTTGGCCAGAAATTTATTGGGAGCAATACCCGCCGACAAAGTAATATTCATTTCTTCTCGCACCCTTTGCCTAATTTCAGCGGCTATAAGGGTGGCACTACCTTTACACTTTTTGCTGTTGCTTACATCAAGAAAGGCCTCATCCAGTGACAAGGGCTCAATTAATGATGTGTAGTCCTTGAATATTTTATGCATCTGCTTGGAGGCCTCACTATACTTGTTCTTGCTGGGAGGAATAATGATTAAATCAGGACAGAGACGGCGGGCGCTAGCTGAAGCCATAGCCGAATGAATGCCAAATTTTCGAGCTTCATAATTACAGGTTGCAATCACACCACGTTTACCAGGGTCTCCTCCAACAGCTACCGGCAAGCCTGCTAGGCCCGTGTCATCACGGATCTCAATCGCTGCAAAAAAGCAGTCACAATCACAATGAATTATTTTTCTATTCATAGAAAGGATCTTGCTTGTCGTACATAATTGCTTAAGGCATTATGGCGATGAAAAGAAACTAAAAACAAATAAGGCTCTATTAAGTTAAAGAATGATGGATTATGGACGAAATTACTAGACAAGAATATCTCAGTAGCATGGGAATACAGTCGTATTTTCCACGATATGTCCTGCCTGCGGCTAAAAGCTCAAAGCAATGTGAATGGCCTGAAAAGCTAAGTGAAGATACAAGTGAAAAGCTAAGTGATGAGCCAAAGATTAATATTGAATTTAAACAAGCAATAGAAAGCCAGCCAGCATCGACTTCCAGACCTAAAGAAGATCATGCAGCAATAACGAAAACATTAACGGAAGTAGAAAAAGTAGAAAAAGTAGTAAAAGTAGTAAAAGAAGAAAAGGGAGAAAAGGAAGAAAAAGAAGAAAAAGTAGAAAAGCCCGAAACAAATACTGCAATTGAGGAAGTGAGGTTTCAGCTTGCCATCATTTATGTCAATACAGACACACTGGTATTAATTTCACGTCCTTATATGCAGGCCAGCAATTCATTGAGTGCGGTACAGCAACAACTATTTAGCAATATTTTTAATGCCTTATATCAGGGCCCAGTCAGCCTAAATTCAGATATTAAACCTTTCCTTTGGCCTTTCAGTGAAGCATCTCATATGGAGAAAGATGGGCAGGCTGCCAAAGCGTCACTGGGTGCTTACTTGGAACAGTTAAAAACAAAACATTCCTTTACCAGGTTAATTTTGATGGGAGAAAAAATAGCTCAATTTGTTGAGGCAAGTGATAAACATGAGCTCACTGTATGCAGAAGCCTGGATGAAATGTTAAAAATGCCGAAATTCAAGCGAGAAGTCTGGCTACAATTAAAAACGAAGCTATAGCTTAGCTGGGTTATTTTTAATTATGGCTGACTATATTTGCCGATTGATGCAAGAAACTGAGCTAAATGAAGTAGTCGAATTAGTTCAAAACGCCAGTGATTTTGCCTGGAGCCCTGAGAATATTGAAGGCTCATTCCGGTCGGTCAACGATCAATCCTTTGTGCTCTATTCATTAAGCCGAAACGATGTGCTTGCTTATGCCGTCATTCATACGGTGCTCGATGAAAGTCATCTCTTGAATTTAGTGGTTGATAAAAAGGAACAGGGGAAGGGCTTAGGATCATATTTTATAAAGCAATTAATTAAATTTTTAAAAAATCAAAATCAACATTCTTTACTGCTAGAAGTTCGTGCATCTAATGCAGCAGCAATTAAGCTATATGAAAATATTGGTTTTCAGCTTGATGGAGCCAGAAAGGATTATTACCCAAAGGGTAAAGGCAGGGAGGATGCCAGACTTTATTCCTTATCCTTGGTTTGATCCAAATTAGCCTGATCCGAGTCCTCAGCTCTGGCGCTAAATTTTTTTATAATCTTAATTAAAAATTTTAAGACAGTGATGCTTAAAATGGCCAAGACCAAGATGACTAAAAAGAACAATAAAGTTGAGACTAAAAAGCTACTGAGTTCTTCTCGAGGGATGTCCATATAAGTGCTGACTGCAAAAATGGATGCAAGACCTACCATCAGTCCTGAGATGGTATTTCGAGTTTTCTTGCTGAATTTTGCTTTCTTTTTAGCCAAGGGGATAGTTAATTCTTAGGTATTAATTGCTTCAAGCTTGATAACAAAAGCTGATTCTCTTCAGCGCTACCGACAGTTATCCTTAGGAAGTTTTCTTGACCTTCATGCTTGAAGTGTCTAACCAAAATGCCGCGCTGCTTGAGCTTATTGTAGAGTTTTTCAGCATTGATGAATTCAGGAACGCTTACCAGTAAAAAATTACTTTGGCTATCGACACTGCTAAGTCCTAGCTCGTCCAGGGCTGTTTTAAGCATCGCTCTTTGTGTTCGTACAAAGTCCCAAGATTTTTTTGCATATGCCTGGTCTTCCAGTGATGCTTGAGCCAGCTTTTGGGCGATGTAATCGGTATTATAGCTATCCTTGGTTTTTGCTTGCATAGGGTTAATTATTGATACATCAGCAATACCATAGGCAATGCGTAGTCCCGCCAGGGAATACCCTTTGCTGAAAGTTCGTAATAGTAAAACATTATCAAATTGCTTAATCAGATCCACGCAGTCGTGACCAAGCTCAGGGTCAATAAAATCCACATAGGCTTCATCGATTACTAGCAGCCCTTTAAATTCATTTGCGATAGACGCTAATTCATCAACACTTAGTAATGTGCCTGAAGGGGCATTGGGGTTAGGCAAGAAGCAGAGCTTTATATTTGAGCTATTTAATTGATTTGCGAAATCATCGGGTAAAGACCAGTCTTTATTTAAATTGAAGCGTATATATCTACAACCGTGTGCCTGAGCCAAGACTTCATATAAGGTATAAGTGGGCTCTGCTACTGCAATTGCTTCATCTGTTTCAACAAAGGTATTTATCGCCAGGCGTAAAAGTTCATCACCACCATTGGTGACAATAATATTTTCCTTTTCAATGCTGTGGTGTGTTGCTATAGCATTGCGCAAGTTAAGGGCCGTAGGTTGTGGGTAACATCTTAAGCTATCGGTTTGAATAGAAGAGAGCGCTTTTTGAACAGCTGGGCTGGGCGGGAAAGGGTTCTCGTTGGTATTTAATTTTATGACGTCACTGGATTGCGGTTGTTCACCAGGAATGTATCCCACCATTTCACGAATATTTTTTCGTTCAAAAGACATATTAGTTCCTAAAAATCAGATGCTGATTGGCTGGGAAGGTAAGTGTCAAGTCGATTAAACCATCCTTGCAGCCATTGTTCTTCATTTCTTTGTTCAGGGGCATTATTGATTCTGTTCTGCAGAACCGCTTTAGCAGAGCTTACAAAATCCTCAAGAATATTGTCACTATTGTCAGGCGTGCCTGCCAAAACCTGCAATAGTCCCCAGCCTTGGGATTTATATTGCTCATCAGGTGACACCCCCTCGCCTTTAAAATTAATATAATCAATAAGAGCATAGAGCCCATAAGGGGGGTGAGCATTGGCAATGGCATAAAATTTTTCCTCAATAATGCTGGACTCATCATCAGATAATATACTCTGAATTTTAGATAGAGCAGTTTCAAATCTATTGATAATGAATGAAGTTTGTTCAGGAAATGTTTCTGTAAGCAGTAACCTTAACTCTGATAATTCTTCGCCAGAAAAATCAGCCATAAATTCATCTCTGTTTCGCCATGGTGAAGCGTAATTCGACTGTTCTATCCATGTCGGGATGCTTATGTCTTGCTCTTTGAAATACTCTATTAAATCGGGAAAGCTTTCCTGATATATTTCATTTTGATTTTCCCTGTACCAAATAAAATGTCCAATCCCCAGAGAAGGGAATGCTTCACCAGCGTTCCAGGTGGTTAAACAATTAATTTGTCTGGCGCATTCATTATTAAAAATTTGCTCACCAAGCCATTGTTCTTGCTGGGTAGTTAAAGCCGGGTAATTTGTGCCAAGTGCAGTATTGTTTATCGTAAAACACAGCATAATCGCCATAAAGGTTAGGAAGATATATGACTGCAGTGATTTTACGGATTTTCTTAAAGGCATGGCGTAGCGAGAAACTTATGCTTACAATAGGACCTGATTCTACCATAAAGCCTGAATAAACCGCTTTATGAATAAGTTTAAATAATGAATACCAAATTTCATGGATAATAATGTAGTAGAACCAGTAGACGAAGAAAAAGCGGCTAAAACAGCCGACTCCTCTATGGAAGATGGCTTTGTTCGCAGTCTTGCTACTATTCATAAAAATCTAAAATATTCCAAGAACCTTAAAAAGTCCATGCAGCAGATTGAGGAGACCATCCTTGATCTCTTTAAGGCTAAATTATTTACCATTTTTCAAAGTGTTGATAATGGTAAAGAAATAGTCGCGAGCTTTATGGGCTGATTGGCTCTGAAAAGGGGCAAGATATTGAAATTAGAGTACCATTTACACCAACTTCCCTGGCAGGTTATGTCGCCTTAAGTCAACGTCCCATTTTAGTAAAAGATGTTTATGACAGTGCCGATCTTCAGGATATTCACCCCTGACTTCAATAGGACAAGAGTTTCAGTGAATCACAGGGCTTAATTTTCAAGTCCATGCTAGTGGTGCCGATTAAAGATGATATTTTATTAGGTGTCATTCAGTTGATTAATCTTAAGGAAGATGAGCCCTTTACCAAGGAAGATTTAAAACACGCCACGATGTTTGCTAATTTATTAGCCAAACAGTTTAGATCTGAATTCCAAAGCACTCAGGGGCCCTATGACTATTTGGTCCAGCAAGGAAAAATCAGCAGCAAAGAATTCGATGATATAGAAAAAGCCGCATTCCTTTATGGCGGCACTATTTCAAAGGTCTTGATGGAAGATTATAAGATCGAAGCAGATGAAATAGGTAAATCTCTGGAGCTCTACTACCGTGTTCCTTACATGAAGTTTGATCCAGAACTGACCCTGCCGACTGATCTTATGGAAAATATCGGTAAGTCTTACCTTCGAAATAATCTCTGGCTACCCATTTCAGGCTCTAAGGAAGAAGTAGTAATTTTATTGAACAACCCCAGTGACTATCAAAAAATAATGGAAATTCAGGGCATTTTAAATGCTCGAAATTATGTCTTTCGAGTGGGGCTGCCTGAACATATTCTGCAGTACCTTGGTGGAGCGGTTGAAGAAGATGATGATACTGAAGGTTTTGATGATGTATTTAAAAATCTTGAAGGCGAAACCGTCGAGATTGAAGAAGATGAAGATGATAAAGATGATGATAGTGCCGCTGAAACATCCGGCATCATTCAGCTGGTAAACCGTATTATTATTGAAGCTGACAAGCTTGGTGGGTCAGATATCCATATTGAGCCGTCTAAAGATAAAAATCCGGGCATTGTTAGGGTTAGGGTAGATGGTATCTGCCGCGAGTTATTAAAAGTGCCAGGAGAGCATACCGGCTCCCTTATCGCTCGAATCAAAGTTATCTCTCGATTGGACATTTCAGAGCGACGATTACCACAGGATGGTAAGTGCAAATTGAAGATTCGGGTTAGAACGCTGGAGTTGCGTGTTGCAACCGTTCCGACAGTCAATGGCGAAAGTGCTGTTTTACGACTTCTGGCGACAGGAAGTGCCTTGCCTCTTGAGAAACTTAACCTTTCCAAGCGAAATTATGACAATACCATAGAGATGTCGAAGCATCCGCATGGACTCCTCTTAGTGGTAGGGCCTACAGGCTCAGGTAAAACCACAACTTTGCATGCTGTACTGGGATATATAAATGAGCCAGAAACGAAAATATGGACAGCTGAAGACCCTGTAGAGATTACACAACCAGGTTTACAGCAAGTGCAAATGCAACCAAAGATTGGTTTTACTTTTGCTGCTGCAATGCGTGCCTTCTTACGTGCAGATCCAGACGTCATTCTGATTGATGAGGTGCGAGACCATGAAACCGCTGCTATCGGCATTGAAGCGTCATTAACAGGTCACCTTGTGTTATCTACTCTTCATACTAACTCAGCGCCAGAAACAATCACTCGTCTTTTGGATCTTGGACTTGATCCTGTTAACTTCTCTGATGCTCTGCTGGGCATATTGGCCCAACGTTTGATGAGAACACTCTGCAGTGATTGTAAGGAGCCTTACAAACCTGAAGAAAAAGAATTAAATCATTTGATTCAGCAATATGGTGAAGAACATTTCAAAGAGCTGGAGATCAATACAGATGAAGTAGAATTCATGCGAGCAGTAGGCTGTGAAAAATGTGGAGATACTGGTTATCGTGGTCGAACCGGGGTGCATGAATTACTGGTAGGTACCCACGAATTACAAAGCATGATTTATCAAAAAGCCAGTTTAGACGACCTAAGGGAACAGGCTATTCGTGATGGCATGCGTACCCTGAAGCAAGATGGTATCGAGAAGATCTTTAATGGTCTCACTGATTATGAACAATTATTAAGAATTATTGCAGAATAGAAGCATTAATTTTTCGTATAAAACCCCTATTTTTCTAGGCTAAAAAACTTCGCAAAAAAATAATTAGTTTAAATACTATTATTTATGCACAAATCTTGTCGTAACTCAAAAACCCTATAAAAATCGGGACAAAAATACCAAAAAACAATTATTAATCGTAAGCTATTGAAATATATATGAAAAAAATTGGTTAAAAATTGACCAATTTGTCTCTGCTTAAGCTTTATACCCGAAATCTAGTGCTTCAACTACACTTATTCACAAAGTTATCCACAAAAACTGTGGAGAAAATGCCTCATAGATCATTAACAAAATATTTTATGTAGGCTTGCTAATAAAGTTGTTAGGTATTTACGAGAATTACGCATCGAAATCATGGAGCTTGTTAAATTTCCAATGCTATACTTGTAGGCGTAAAAAGCTTTTTTCAATCCAGTGGTCAAGTTGATAGTTGATAAATGATAGATATTAATCAAAATATTCCATTCCTATGGCGCCTTAGTTCGGACAATGGTGATGGTTTCTGCATGGTCACAATGGTTGTTCCTTTTAATCAGGGAGAAGAGCGTCTTGAGCATGTCATAGAAACTGATATTTTCAGCTTTGCCAGTGACCTAGAAAGTGCTCAGAGTGAAGAAATTCTGGAATGGAATGAGGAAGATATCAGTCTTTTTTTAAAACTAATCAGTAAACAGCAAAGCGAAGGTCAACTCCCACCAGGAGAAACAGTAAGAGTGGATCTGAATGATCCTGAGACTATTGAAATTGTTCAAATTGTCGCTGCCGCTGGTTTCGGTGTGGTTCAGTCCAGCGAGCAGATACTTGCCCAAAACAGTGGCACCGAACAGGTTTTCCCTAATCTGGAGTTGGGTACTGAAGTCAGTTTGAAAACCTTGAAAGGCTACAAGCGCGGAATTATCGTAGATGCAGAGGATGATGATGTCGTTTGTGTCATGCTCGATGAAGTGGCGATTCGAGTTGATGGTGAGTTTATAGAGATTTGTCCGCACGACCTCATCATGGTTAAGCGTTATCAAATACTTCACCCCATGTATTCAAGTGAAGCACCCAATGGTTTGGATGTGCTGCATTAACAGTCCTTCAGAGCTTCAGTGATTTTCATTCGCTAATTACCCCTAAAATATTCGGGATTACTTATGTCTGATTATACAGCCGCAGTTGGCAAGCGGCGCACCTTTGCAATTATTTCTCATCCAGATGCGGGTAAAACCACCATCACTGAGAAATTGTTGTTATATGGAAAAATTATCCAAAAAGCTGGAACGGTTAAAAGTAGAAAATCTGACCGTCATGCTACTTCTGACTGGATGGGTATGGAAAAGGAAAGAGGTATTTCTGTCACATCTTCAGTCATGCAATTTCCTTACAGAGACAGGATCGTTAATTTACTTGATACGCCAGGTCATGAAGACTTTTCTGAAGATACTTATCGAACTTTAACTGCAGTCGATTCGGTCCTTATGGTTATTGATGGAGCAAAAGGTGTAGAAGATAGAACGATTAAGTTAATGGAAGTTTGCCGGCTGCGCGATACACCGATTTTCACTTTTATCAATAAGCTGGATAGGGATATAAAAGACCCAATAGATCTGTTGGACGAAGTTGAAAACATTTTAAAGATCGAATGCGCTCCTATCTATTGGCCGCTTGGTATGGGAAAGGAGTTCAAAGGCATCTATAACCTTTATACCGATACTATCCATGTCTATGAGCATGGTCAGGATAGCGAAATAAGGAATCTTAAAGTTATTCAGGGTCTGGAAAGTGCCGAAGCAACTAGCTATCTGGGTGTCTATATAGAAGATTTTAAAGCTGAAATAGAATTAGTGCGTGGTGCCAGTCATAAATTTGATTTGGAAGCCTGCCTATCTGGTAAGCAAAGCCCTGTGTTTTTTGGTTCTGCACTAGCCAACTTTGGTGTTGAAGAAATGTTGAATGACTTTGTTGAATGGGCCCCCGTTCCGCTAGATAGGCAAACTCAATCTCGAGATGTCAAAGCAATGGAGACTGAATTTAGTGGCTTTGTGTTTAAAATACAGGCGAATATGGATCCCAAACATCGTGACCGTATTGCTTTCTTGCGTGTTTGCTCTGGAGAATATCGAAAGGGTATGAAAATGAGGCATGTGAGAACTGGTAAGGATATAAGAGTCAGTGATGCTGTCACTTTTCTTGCCGGGGAACGTGAACAAGCGGAGCATGCTTTTTCTGGAGATATACTTGGTTTACATAATCACGGCACTATCCAGATTGGTGATACTTTTACGACGGGTGAAGATCTGCAATTCACTGGTATTCCTCATTTCGCACCAGAACTTTACAAACGTATTCGATTGAAAGATCCCTTAAAACTTAAACAGCTTATGAAGGGCCTGACTCAGCTATCTGAGGAAGGGTCAACACAAGTTTTTATGCCTATGAAGAATAATGACTTGATAGTGGGGGCCGTCGGAATTCTTCAATTTGATGTCGTGGCATACCGCCTAAAGGATGAGTATAAGGTTGATTGTATTTATGAGCCCATCAGTATTTATACAGCTCGCTGGATAAGCTCAAGTGATAACTCTAAGTTAGAAGAGTTTAAACGCAAGGCTGCTGAAAATATTGCACTTGATGGTGGTGGTCATTTGACTTATCTGGCACCTACCAGAGTGAATTTAAGTCTGATGGAAGAAAGGTGGCCAGAGTTGGCGTTTCACGCTACCCGCGAACATTAAACATTTCGCTGGCTTCGCTTATTCAGCCTTTTAAAGCTCTTGAATATTTTTGCTGCTTATTCTTCGAGCTTGGGAGACAAGGACAGCCCCCCCGTGGCTTCTTCATCGCTGACACCTTCAACTCTTTCGCTTTCTGCCAGAGAAATTTTCAGCCGTAGATTATTCTCAGAGTCCGCATTTTTAAGAGCTTCTTGCATTGAAATTCGACCATCACGGTATAGCTCGAATAAGGCATTATCGAAAGTTTTCATACCAGCGCCTTCAGATTTCTCCATGACTTCTTTAATTTCTTCCACTTTGCCATTTTTAATCAAATCAGCGACACGTGGCGTTCCTATCAAAATTTCGATGGCAGCTGCACGTTTACCATCAGGGGTTTTAACCAGTCGTTGAGACACAAAACCTCTAAGGTTAAGTGCCAAATCCAGATAAAGCTGTTTGTGTCGCTCTTCCGGAAAGAAATTAATAATTCTATCAAGTGCCTGATTGGCATTATTGGCATGTAGGGTGGATTAACATAAATGACCCGTTTCGGCGAAAGCCAGGGCATGCTCCATCGTTTCAGCGGTACGTATTTCTCCAATCAGAATAACATCAGGAGCCTGCCGTAAAGTGTTCTTGAGGGCTTCTTCATAAGAAAGGGTATCTACGCCGACCTCACGTTGGTTCACAATAGATTTTTTATGGGGATGAACAAACTCAACTGGATCTTCGATAGTAATGATGTGGCAATCAGAGTTCTGGTTCCGATAATCAATCAAGGAAGCCAGGGAGGTTGATTTACCTGAACCATTGCCCCCGACAAAAAGAATGAGACCGTTTTTGTGCATCATAAGTTCCGGCAAAATATCGGGTAGTCCTAATTTTTTGTAGTCAGGGATTTCAGAAACGATGTGCCTGCAAACCAAACCGACTTCATTGCGCTGTACAAAAATATTGACTCGAAAACGTCCTATACCTTCTTCAAATAAGGCCAGATTCATTTCCAGCTTTTCCTCAAACTCCTTACGCTGATCTTCGTTCATAATCTGATTGGCGATTTTTCTGGTATACCCATCCGGCAATACTTTATCCGTCATGGGAGTCAGTTTGCCGTGCGCTTTCATGCTGGGAGGAGCCCCAGTGGTTAAGAACAGGTCAGAGCCTTCTTTGGCTATCATCACTTTCAATAAATCTTTTAATTCCATCTCGGACTCCTGTTTAAAATCGTCTATCGGTATACCAGCCTACTTTACTGCTGGTAAGGTGTATATCTTTCTCCACGCCCAAAGTCAGTGCAAATAAGGCCATACGAATAAGCACGCCATTGTCAGCTTGTCTGAATATTGCCAGACTCGGGTGTTGATTTAAATCGCTATCTAGTTCATTTGCTTCTGCTCTGGAATCTCTGGGAAGAGGGTGCATGATGACAGTATTCGGTTCGCAATGGGCTGTATAAATGGATTGATTAAGTCTAAACCTGCCCCGATAAGTATTGGCTTCTTGCTTGCTGCTAAAGCGCTCTTCCTGTATTCGAGTTAAATAAACCAGGTGTTTTTCATGCAGAGCTGTTTCCATGTCTTCCGTTTCATTCACCGTATGCCCTGCCGCTAGTAAATCATCAACGATTTCTTTGGGCATTTTAAGCTCATTTGGGGAAACCAGAGTGAACGATATATGCTTATAGAGTTTTAGCAACTTGCATAATGAATGCACTGTACGCCCATATTTTAAATCACCAACCAGAGCAATATTGAGACCATCGAAGTCTTTTTTAATCTTTAATTCTTTTTTGATGGTATAGAGATCAAGCAGCGCTTGTGAGGGATGCTCTGCTGAGCCATCACCCGCATTGATGACGGGGACCCTGCTGGTTTTAGAGAATTCATCAACTGAGCCATCCATTGGGTGCCGCATTGCAATAATATCACTGTAACCGCTTATTACACGGGCTGTATCGTACAGTGATTCGCCTTTGGCTAGTGCGGAAGTCTTAATACCGGTTGTTTCCCGAACCTGACCACCCAGTAGATTGAAAGCACAACCAAAGCTGATGCGAGTTCGTGTGCTTGGCTCGAAAAACAGAGAGCCTAGGATTGCTCCTTCAAGTACACGTGTTTTAAGTTCACGATGAGCATAGGGCTGCATCTGGTCAGCAATAGAGAATAGAGTCTCTACATCCTGAGTATCAAACTGGTTTATTGAGAGAATATGAGAGCCCAAAAATTTCATACAGTTAGGCCGTTGCTTGAATCAACAGTCGATGACATATTGAAAGCAGATATTACTACTATTGATGTGTAAAAGAAATTAAGGATTGATAATCCCTCAAGAAAATTAAGCATAATTTCTTTTAAGAGATTTTTAGAGTTTGCTTGAGCTTGTAAGAGGCTCAGGAGTGATTGAGTCCTTTTAAGTATGTTTTAACCATGTGTATAGCCATAGCCTCAAGATTACTTGGGTTTTTATCGATTAGGTTGCGTCTTTGAGAGTAGAGGCACATGCCATGGAGGCTAGGGACTATAGTCCTAGCAGCTTTTAAAGCCATTTTTTTGCTTTTGGAATAAGGAATTAAAGCTTCGGTTAAAAGGTTAAAGAATCGATGAATCTTTTCTTCATAGAATTTGGGTGCTTCACCTTTCGTTAAATTATTGACGGAGTGCAAAAAGGTCCAAAGATTGAAGTATTCCTCTGAAAATTTTATGTATCTGGATACATGATAATCCAGTTTATTTCTTCTCCTGGACAACCCTTTAAGGGTAATTTCATGGAAGTAGTCAAGGATGTGAGCGCAGACATGGAATCGTAAGCTTCCCATACTGCCAAATACATAATAGATAGTGCCTACCGTATAGCCCATCCGCTTGGCTATATTTCTGGCTTTAAATCCGGCTTCACCTTTTTCTTCAATTAGCTCATAGGCATATTTGATAGCTAAAGCTTTAATTTCTTCTCTGCTGTGGTCTGATCTTCGTGTCAAATCCTTTTCCCTGTAGAATGATCTGCATTAGGCTTATCGTTAAATACTTTATTTTCTCGACTAGTCTACTTGATTATGTTGTTCACAGGCTAGAGACTGTCGAGAGATTGATAGAGTAAAATGTTAACTGGACCACATACAAGGGGTCCAGAAAATCTAAGGCACAAAATTTGGAAAGTAGTAAGTCTATTTATTGGCATGATTATGAAACCTTTGGAAGTGATCCTCGCCAAGATCGTGCGTGCCAATTTGCTGGTGTTCGAACGGATGAAGACTTAAACATAATCGATGATCCATTAATCATCTACTGTCGACCGGCACTTGATGTCTTGCCTCATCCCGAGGCATGCTTAATTACTGGAATTAGTCCACAAGAGGCTTTTGAAAAGGGAGTATCTGAAGCAGAGTTTTGTGCACAAATTATTGCCGAATTCTCAGAACCTAATACCTGTGTAGCCGGCTTTAATAATTTACGCTTTGATGACGAAGTTACTCGTCATCTTTTATACCGCTGCTTCTATGATCCCTATGAAAGAGAATGGAAAAACGGCAATTCTCGTTGGGATATTATTGATCTACTTAGAATGTGCTATGCCTTAAGGCCTGAAGGCTTCAATTGGCCCAAAAAAGCCGATGGAACACCCAGTTTCAGACTCGAAGAATTTACCGAAGCTAATAATATTGCTCATGAAGGGGCGCATGATGCATTAGCGGATGTTTATGCAACGATTGCTGTGGCTAAGTTAATTAAGGATAAACAGCCAAAGCTCTACGACTATTATTATAAAAATAGAAACAAAAACAACATCCTCCCTATGCTTAATCTGGCATTGTCTGAGCCTTTGATCCACATTTCGTCGATGTATCCTGCCAACAAAGCCTGCATGGCTGTTGTTATGCCTATTTTGATCGACCCAGGCAACGCTAATGGCATTATCGTCTATGACTTGAGCATAGATCCTGCAAGCTGGCTTGACGAAAGTATCGATAATATTAAGGAACGTTTATTTACGCCAAGTGTTGATCTTCCCGCCGGTGTTCAGAGGATTGCCTTGAAAACAATACACATAAATAAATGTCCCGCATTAGCACCTTTAAATGTTCTTACTGATGAAATTAAAGAAAAATATCAAATAGATTTAAATCGCTGTGAGTTACATCGACAAAAAATACTTGAGAAAACGGATTTACAGCGTAAATTAACCGCTGTTTACAAGCCGGATTTTAAACAGGAACGAGATCCTGATTTTATGCTTTATAGTGGTGGTTTTTTTGACAGTCATGATAAAGCATTGTTTCAGCAAATTCGCCAGCAGATACCCGAAGACTTGGAACAACAAAAACTTGATTTTCACGACAGTCGTCTGCCAGAAATGTTGTTTCGCTATCGATGTCGAAATTACCCGGATTTATTATCTGAAGAGGAATTACATAAATGGCATAAATACTGTCTGGAAAAATTATTAGAAAAACAGGCTGATGGAGAAACTCGCTTAACCCAGACTAATGAAATTATTTCCAACAAAATGAATGATGCAAATTCACAAGAACAGCTGTTGCTGGAACAGCTTAGTCAGTATATTAGTTCCCTGTGCCAGAATCTTGGATTAAAACTCGAATGAATTTAAAAGAAATCTATAAGAAAACCGGCCCAGGCTTGATTGTTGCAGCAACGGGTCTCGGCGGTGGAGATATCGTTGCAGCATCAGCAGCAGGTGCCAATTACGGGATTACGCTGCTTTGGGCTGTGGTTATTGGAAGCTTGCTGAAATTTTGCCTGAATGAAGGCATCGGCCGCTGGCAACTGGTTACAGGAAAGACTTTACTTGAAGGCTGGATAGATGATTTGCCTAAAATTCTGACCTGGTATTTTACTGCATATTTACTGTTTTGGACCGTTATGGTGGCTGCGGCCATGATGTCTGCAACAGGTATTGTTGCTAATACTATTTTCCCATTTTTCTCAGTTCAAGCTTGGAGCATCGCCCATGGTTTGATAGCACTGGTTCTGGTTTGGAATGGCGGTTATTTTTTTCTCGAACATATAATGAAAATATTTATCGGTGTGATGTTCGTCTGCATTTTCTTCTGTGCTTTGATGCTGATGCCACCAATTACTGAATTACTATCAGGTATGTTTTTGCCACGCCTGCCTAGTGGCAGTATGGTTTTTGTTTTCGGGGTAATTGGAGGGGTTGGGGGCAGTGTTACTGTAATGAGTTACTCCTATTGGATGCAGGAGGCAGGTTGGCAAGGTAAAGAAAAGATGAGCACGATGCGGATAGATTTGGGTATTGCTTATGGCCTTACCGGTCTTTTTGGGGTTGCTATTATTTTGGTTGCCTCAGGTGCCAATGCAGAAGCGGCAACAGGTACGGGTTTAGCTCTCGAGATTGCCGAGCAATTAGTCCCGATCTTAGGTGAGCCAGGTAAATGGATTTTCCTAATCGGCTTCTGGGGGGCTGCATTTAGCTCCATAATAGGAGTCTGGCACGGAGTGCCCTATCTTTTTGCTAACTTTTTTTACCATGTTAGAGACCAGAAAAATTTATTGGAGTCTCCCGAAAGTATTGCTAAAACACCAGCTTATCGCGCCTATCTTGTTTATCTATGTTTTGTCCCCATGCTGATTTTATTAATAGGCAGGCCATTTTGGGTCATTATTCTATATTCAGTCACAGGCGCATTTTTTATGCCGCTTTTAGCTGGCTTGTTGCTCTATATGAATAGTGCAAGACGCTGGATGGGACAATATGCTAACAGCTGGTATACCAAGGTTTTACTAGTAATATGCTTAATACTTTTTTCTGTTCTTTTGATCGTTGAAATCCAAGAGCAATTTTTTTCCAGATAAGTAAGTATTAACCAATAACTGTCTTTAAAATTGCAATATGAATTTAAAAAGCTCTTTTCCTTTTAAGGTTACACTGCTTTAAAATGCAACTAAGTAATAAAAAATAGCAGCAGTCTTTTTACCGATGCAATATTCTACTTATGCAAGATTTTGAAGATATCAGGCCTTACCTTGACCATGAAGTAAGACATGTCGTCGATTCCTTGTTGGCTGATCCCGAATTCAGCGCTGCAATTGCAAGGTATCGCTATCCCCGTTCTTTTAATTGGTTTCCAGGTTTAATTAGTAAGCTGGCGCAAAAATATCTAAAAAAAGAAACAGCGGATATCCAGACCATTCATGATGTTCAGATTATTATTGAAAAATATCTGGATAATCTAATTGAAAAAACCACAACCAGCCTAACGCATACCGGCCTGGATAAACTGGATTCAGCGAAGCCTTATTTGTTTGTCAGCAATCACCGGGACATCACTATGGATCCGGCTCTGGTTAATTACATGCTTTATCATCAGGGTTTTAAAACCCTCCAAATTGCCATCGGAGACAATTTGCTCAAGCGGCCTTTTTTATCAGACTTAATCCGTCTCAATAAGAGCTTTATTGTGAAGCGAGGATTACAAGGTCGAGAAAAGTTAAAAGAAAGTAAACGTTTATCTGCTTATATACACCATTGTATCGATCAAGGAGAAAACGTGTGGTTGGCTCAACGTGAAGGCCGAGCTAAAAATGGCCTCGATAAAACTGAATCTGCAATTATTAAAATGTTACATCTTTCCAGACGGGATAAGAGCGAAAAAAATGCACTAACCAATTCGATTAATGCATTAAATATTGTACCTGTTGCTATTTCTTATGGTCTGGATCCCTGTGATGAATATAAGGCAGAGGAGTTGTTAGCTTTAGACGCGGAAGGTAAATTTGAAAAAAATGAAAATTCAGATATACAAAGTATATTAGCGGGTATGGTAGGGGATAAAGGCGATATACATGTTGCCTTTGGAGAGCCTTTGCATTTTGATAATGAAGTGACTGAAGAAGAAGTCGCCTCTTTAATTGACGCTCAAATAATTAATAATTACCACCTGCACCCTAGTAACTATTTTGCCTTTTTTGAGCTTAAACCTGATTTTGAAATGAACATCGACTTGTCAAAAGTTTTCAATAAGACCGAAGCTGAACTTGAACAACTTAAAGTTAATTTTGATGCGCGATTGGCGCAAACTCCTGCTAAATTACGACCTTATCTTTTAGCAATGTATGCCAATCCTGTTATTGCGAAATCTGTTTAATAAACACCGAGTCTGAAAAGGGCCTTTTATGATTTCAGACCAAGTTAAGCAGGATATTCAGTCCTACTACTCTCAATTCCTCCAGAACCGAAAATTAAAACCTCGCTACGGACAGAAACTGATGATAGCTGAAATAGCCAAGTCTCTTTCAGCTATCGAGCTTGATGAAGATGGCAAACGAACAGCGGACTCTTCTGCTCTTTGTGTCGTTGAAGCCGGAACAGGAACTGGAAAGACCATTGCTTACTTGATCGCAGCTTTACCAATTGCTAAGGCTCTGGGAAAGCAGGTAGTCGTTGCAACGGCGACAGTGGCCTTACAAGAACAGATAATGTTTAAGGATATCCCGGAATTACAAGCCAATACCGATATGGAATTTTCCTGTTTGCTGGCTAAGGGGCGGGGACGATATCTATGCCTTTCCAAATTAGAAAATGCTCTCAGAGAGAATAGCAGTCAAGAAGCCATGCAAGATTTGTATGGCATCGAGCTTGGAGATTCTACGCTTGCAGACCAGAAAATATATCAGGAAATGATGAAGGCTCTGGATGAAAAACGTTGGCAAGGAGATAGGGATGACTGGCCTGAAACTTTGGATAATCAGCAGTGGAGAGGTGTTTCAGTCGAGCATGGACAATGCTCAGGCAGTCGTTGCTCAAATTTTAATGCCTGTTATTTTTTTAAAAGTCGACAACAGCTACAGCAGGCTGAATGCATTATTGCCAATCAAGATCTGGTTTTAGCCGATTTAAGTTTGGGAGGAGGAGCTATTTTACCTCACCCTTCAGAACTCATTTATATTTTTGATGAGGCGCATCATCTGGCTGCAAAAGGTCTCTCGCATTTCTCTCACTTTGTACAATTAAGGTCTTCAATTAATTGGTTGGATCAATCCAAAAAGTTAATGACGCGATTACAACAGCAAGCCGGTACTGAATTAAAATCCTTATTCGTAAAAGCCGATACAGCAGCTATGGAAACAAGGCATAAGTTAAACGAAGCCTATCTATTGTTTGAACAATTTAATTCTGAGCAAATACAAGGGGATCTTCAGCAGAGCCAGCATACCTATGAAAGGGGAGTCGTAGATCCCGAATTAAGAGAGGTGTGTGGCATCCTATATTTGTGTTTTTCTCAGTTTGGCCAAGCACTGGATAAAATTCTTACTCGAATCCGGCAGTGCATGGAAAATGAGGGGGGTGAAATAGATTCTGTTCTGGCCGAATCCTGGTATCCAGGCTTAGGCAGCCTGCAAGCACGGTGTGAAGCCAGTCTGATGCTTTGGTTTCATTATGCTAACCCTGATACAAACAAAGATATTCCTCAGGCTCGTTGGCTGACATTTAGTAAAGTTCAGGACGAATTAGAAATCAGTTTATCTTGTAGCCCAATTTTGGCTGCCGAGGCTTTAACTGAAAAACTCTGGAATGAATGCTTTGCAGCAGTTCTCACCTCTGCGACCTTAAGTGCTCTAAATAGTTTTGATTTCTTGAGTATGCGGACTGGTTTGCCAAAAGAAAGTAATTTTTGCCGTATAGGCAGCCCCTTTAATTTTGCAGAAGCTGGAGTATTGCGCATTCCTGAAAAGGGTTTTGATGCCGGGAACAGTACTGCCCATACTCAGGCAATTGTTAACTGCCTGCCTGATTTATTATCAGAAGATAAAGGGGCTCTTGTCCTATTTAGCTCCAGGCGTCAAATGCAGGATGTGCTGGAAAGTCTGGAGAGTGATTTTAAAGATAAAATCCTGTCTCAGGATGATTATCCTAAGCAGCAACTAATCGCCTTGCATAAAAGCAACATAGATGGAAATGAACAAAGCATTATTTTTGGTCTGGCCAGTATGAGTGAAGGCATAGATTTACCAGATGCTTATTGTACCCATGTGGTTATCGCAAAATTACCATTTTCTGTGCCGAATGACCCTATAGAAGTAACTCTTGGTCAATGGATGAAAGATCAGGGCTTAAATCCTTTTTCTGAAATTTCAATTCCTGAGACAGCTATGAAGCTGGTCCAAGCCAGTGGCCGCTTATTGCGGAGTGAGAGCGATGCAGGAAAAATATCAATACTGGATGAGCGCCTGCTAAACCGACGATATGGATCATCTATACTAGATGCTTTACCGCCATATCGACGAGAAGTATTCAGTTACTGATTATCTTGTGTTGTTCAAGGTACTTCAGTATTTGTAATGCGCTTTGTTCTGGGGTATTGGTAACGGGGATAATAATTTCAGGGTTATTCGGCACTTCGTAAGGTGAACTAATACCAGTAAAATTAGGAATCTCTCCTCTGCGTGCTTTTGCATAGAGTTGCTTAGGATCACGCTTTTCACAAGTTGCCAGTGGAGTATCAATATATATTTCTATAAAGCTTAATTCTGAGTCCTCATGGATTTTTCTCACCAGTTGTCTGTCATTTTTGAAAGGCGAAATAAAGCTAGATAGCACGATCAAGCCTGCGTCAGCAAACAGCTTGGAGACTTCTCCAACACGTCTGATATTCTCTTCACGATCTGCATCTGTGAATCCCAGATTATTATTTAGGCCATGTCGAATATTATCGCCATCCAGAACATAACTTTTATATTTTGCGCCTATTAATTTATGTTCCAGTGTAAAAGCCAATGTGCTTTTTCCGGAACCACTCAAGCCTGTGAACCAGAGGGTACAGCCCTGTTGTCCAAAGGCTTCATGACGAAACTCGCGACTGACCCTGCTTTCATGCCAAACGATATTTTTACTGGTAGGTACAGATTTTTTATTCAAAGTGGATTTCCTTTTTGAGTACCTGAAGTAATCAGCCTTACTGTTGATAGCAAGCTGCATACAGCCATTTTTTTGTTTATAAAATTAGTTTTTTAAATACGCTCTTAAAATAATCGACCGATTATGGCAGTACTCTAACTTGTATAATTTTAACATCGTCCACAGGCCGATCCTGTTCATCAACCGGTGTTGCGCCAATTTCATCGAGAACATCCATTCCCTGGCGGACTCTGCCAAACACTGTATGTTTGCCGGCCAGCCATTCGGTATCAATTAAATTAATAAAAAATTGTGAGCCATTGGAATTGGGCCCGGCATTCGCCATGGCAATAACCCCTCTTACAGGCATTCTGGAATCCAGAGTTTCTGTATACTCATAGCCCTGATTCTCATAGACATCTTTTATCGTTAAGCTGTTAATTCTTGCTTCGATCGTCTCGTAATTACTCTCTAGATCTTCCTGTGAATTAATATTCATTTCTGCAAAGAGCGGTTCGAGAATTACTGCCTGAAATTGTGTTTGTGAGGCTATTCTTAAAAAAGGATGAGGAATACCTTCATCATCAATGGCCTGCATTCGGTCCAGACCTAAGCTGCGAGCATTAATTTCATCTCTGAATGAATAGCCGGGGGACCCGTTCCCAAGTCCAGTTGGGCTACCGCCTTGAATCATAAATCCGTCAATAACCCGATGGAATATTAAACCGTCGTAATATGGACGGTTTACCAGTTCTCCTGTTTCAGGGTCCAGGAAGGCTTTGTCTCCCTGTGCAAGATCAATGAAATTTGCGACAGTTTCAGGCGCTTCCTTGGGAAAGAGTTCAAGTATCATGATACCCATAGAGGTCTGGATTTCGACGAGAGGGTTGTCAGGATCCTCGCGTAAAGTAGAAAAATCTGGATCTTCTGCTGGAGTGTTTTGGGAAAAGGCTAAAGGCGAGAGAAGCAATAACGCGATAAGCGCGCTGCGAGCAATGATTTTCATAAAAGGTCCGGCGTCAATAAATAACTATTTAGAAGCTAACATACGACAGACGCATGGCAATATTCAAGACCTGAAAGCTTTAATGTACTATTTTAGAATCAGAGCCTTCTTCTAGTTCCTGCTGTGTTATTTCAACAACAAAACTTTTTTCTTTTAATTTTTTACTCGACTCCAGCCTCTCTATCGCTTCTTCTTTACGAAGTTTTTCTTCATCCTGAAATAATTCAGCGTTTAGTGACATTTGTCGATTTAAGTGTTGTTTTAGTCTATCCACAACATGCGTCATGACTTCAAGAGTCTGACTTAATTGCTCTAATGTGATGAGCGTCTGCTCGGAGTTTAACTCTACATCAGATTTATCGCTCATAGTTGCGCTCCTTGTTAAGAAGTAGCTAAGATTATTAATCCCAGTTAAGGGCACCACCTGTTTGATACTCGATAACACGAGTTTCAAAAAAGTTCTTTTCTTTTCGCAAATCCATAATTTCAGACATCCATGGGAATGGGTTTTGTGCGCCAGGAAATTGTTCTTTCAGACCTAGCTGGTTTAGACGTCGGTTAGCGATGAATTTTAGATAATCTTCCATCATGGCCGCATTCATTCCCAATATACCGCGTGGCATAGTGTCTCGAGCATATTCAATTTCAAGCTGAGTAGCCTCGAGGATCATCTGGGCAGCTTGCTCCTGCATGCTTTCATCCCAAAGGTTTGGGTTTTCCAGTTTGATTTGATTAATCATGTCGATGCCGAAGTTCAGGTGCATTGATTCGTCACGAAGAATGTACTGAAACTGTTCGGAAGTGCCGGTCATCTTGTTGCGACGTCCCATCGAAAGAATTTGTGTAAAGCCACAGTAGAAAAATATTCCTTCCAGACAGCAATAAAAGGCGATCAGGTTCTTTAACAACAATCTGTCCGCTTCAGGTGTGCCTGTATTAAACGTCGGGTCACAAATATCTTTGGTGTACTTTAAGCCCCAGGAAGCTTTTTTCGCTACTGATGGGATTTCGTGGTACATATTAAAAATTTCCCCTTCGTCCATAGCCAGAGACTCAATACAGTACTGATAGGCATGCGTATGAATAGCTTCTTCGAAAGCCTGGCGTAATATATATTGACGGCATTCTGGGTTGGTTATAAGACGATAAATTGCTAATACCAGATTGTTGGCAACTAAAGAGTCAGCTGTAGCAAAGAATCCCAGATTACGTTTAACAATCAAACGTTCATCTGGAGTCAGGCCATCTTCTCGCTTCCAAAGCGCGACATCTGCATTCATATTGATTTCTTGCGGCATCCAATGGTTGGCGCAGCCATCAAGATATTTTTGCCATGCCCAATCGTACTTGAAAGGAACCAATTGGTTTAAATCAGCACGACAATTGATCATGCGCTTATCGTCTACTTTTACACGTTCAGCTGCTCCCGCCAGCTCTTCTTCAGCGGCAGTGATATCCAGCTCTTCTACGGCGGCTTTGGCCTGCTCTAAAACATTTAACTGAGCAGCTCGAACTTGCTCTTGATTTTTTTCTGTCGACGGTTGATTAGACTCTGCAAGAATTGATGGTTCAGCACTTTCTGTTATCGCTTCAGGAGAAGCAAATTCGTCTACCTTGGTATCAGTGGTCTCTGTTGTCGAAGCGGTATCGACAAATCGTTCTGCAGCGGCATTATTGGCAGCATTAGATGGAGCTGCATCTTCTTCGGAATTAAACTCATCCCAGTTCAACATTGTTTACACCTCTTATTAAATTTCTTTTATCTCTTTATCAATGATTAGCAAGATTAATTATTGGCAAGCTTCACAATCAGGGTCATCTATAGAGCATGCCTGCGGCACTTCGGCGGCGGCAGCAACAGCTGGCTCAACTCCCGATGAAACAGCGTTTAAGGTCCCATTGCTCACGGTTGATTTTTCTGTGCTGGTTGCAGCCATGGCGCGTAGGTAATAAGTGGTTTTTAGTCCCCGATACCATGCCATTCTATAAGTAACATCCAGTTTCTTACCGTTCGCTTCAGCAATATAAAGATTCAGTGATTGAGCCTGATCGATCCATTTTTGGCGGCGACTGGCGGCATCAACTAACCAGCGGGGATTAACTTCAAACGCGGTTGCATAGAGCGTTTTTAAATTTGCAGGTATGCGATCAATTTTTTGCACACTACCTTCGTAATATTTCAGGTCATTAATCATGACGCTATCCCAAAGGCCAGCTTGTTTCAGGTCGTTAATCAGGTAAGGGTTAACGACTGTAAATTCTCCTGAAAGGTTGGATTTTACATATAGGTTTTGATAAGTAGGCTCAATTGATTGAGAGACTCCGGTAATATTAGCGATTGTCGCCGTCGGTGCGATAGCCATAACATTGGAATTACGCATGCCTTTGGCTAGCACTTGCTGGCGTAGACTGTCCCAGTCAAGGGTGCTGGTCATGTCAACTTCAATATATTGATTACCACGCTCTTCTACTAGCTTTTTGAGAGAGTCGATAGGCAAAACACCTTGGCTCCATAATGAGCCTTCATAGGTTTCGTAGGTGCCACGTTCTTCAGCCAGTAGAGAAGATGCTTCAATGGCATGATAACTAATCACTTCCATTGCGCTGTCAGCAAAATTAACAGCACCGTCTGAGCTGTAAGGAATTTTTTGAATATACAAAGCATCCTGAAATCCCATTATGCCCATACCAACTGGCCGATGCTTCATATTGGAGTTTTTAGCCTGAGGTACTGAGTAATAATTAATATCAATAACGTTATCCAGCATGCGAATAGCGGTATGAATAGTTTTTTTCAGTTTAGCGCGATCCAGACCTCGCTCCGTTACATGGTTAACCAGATTAATCGAGCCCAAATTACAGACAGCAATTTCATCCTGGCTGGTGTTGAGCGTAATTTCTGTACAAAGGTTGGATGAATGAACAGTGCCGACATGTTGCTGAGGCGAACGAACATTACATGGATCTTTGAATGTCATCCAGGGATGTCCAGTTTCAAATAACATTGACAGCATCTTGCGCCATAAATCCTTGGCCTTTAGTGTTTTATGGACATACATTTTGCCTTGGCGAGCAAGTTGCTCGTAGTGCTCATAGCGCTCTTCAAAAGCTTTGCCGTAAAGGTCGTGGAGATCGGGGACTTCGTTTGGAGAAAAGAGTGTCCAGTCACCGTCATCGAAAACACGTTTCATAAACAGATCAGGAATCCAGTTGGCGCTATTCATGTCATGGGCGCGGCGGCGGTCATCTCCAGTGTTTTTACGTAGTTCAAGAAACTCTTCAATATCAAGATGCCAGGTTTCCAGATAGGAGCAGACAGCCCCCTTACGCTTGCCTCCCTGATTCACTGCAACTGCAGTATCATTGACAACCTTCAGGAAAGGAACAACCCCCTGCGATTTACCGTTTGTACCTTTAATATAGGCTCCTAAGGCACGAACAGGTGTCCAATCATTACCTAAACCACCTGCCCATTTCGATAGCATGGCGTTGTCATGAATGGCGCCATATATACCACTTAGATCATCAGGTACTGTTGTTAAGAAGCAAGAAGATAACTGAGGACGCAAGGTGCCAGCATTAAATAATTGTGGCGTTGAGGTCATGTAATCAAAGCTAGAGATCAAGTTATAAAATTCAATGGCTTTACCTTCACGATCTTCTTCATTGATGGCCAGACCCATGGCCACTCGCATAAAGAAAATCTGTGGTAATTCAAAGCGGGTGCCCTCACTTTGAATAAAGTAGCGGTCATAAAGAGTTTGTAATCCAAGATAGGTAAACTGCTCGTCACGATCAGCAAGCAGTGCTTCACCCAAGCGACCAAGATCAAACTCCAGCAAGACGGGAGAAAGTAGTTCGAGCTCTACACCTTTTTCTAGATAAGGCTTTAACACAGCAGCATAACGATTATGCATTTCTGATTGAGTTGCGTTGTCTGTAATGTCCAAAAAGCTAAGAGCTTCACTTCGAAGGCTATCCAGCAATAAACGGGCAGCAACGAAAGAGTAATTAGGTTCCTGTTCAACTAAAGTTCGAGCGGTCATTACCAGAGAAACACGCACATCATTAATATTCACCCCTGAATAGAGATTTTTCAGAGTTTCGTTATAGATAGCTTCACCGGTAACATCTTCAAGACCATCACAAGCTTCATTGATAACTGTTTGTAGGCGGGCGGTATCGAGTGGCTGGCTGGAACCGTCTTCCATTGTAACGATGATGTCGGAAGGTGGTGCTATGGATTCAGGATCCTGTTGGGCACGTTTTTTTGCATGTTCAGCGCGATAAATGACATAGCTTCTTGCCACTTTATGCTCGCCCGAGCGCATCAGCATCAACTCTACTTGATCCTGAATTTCTTCAATATGAATACTGCCCCCGGAAGGCATGCGTCGTTTGAAGGTTTCAGTAATTTCTTCAGACAGTTTGACAACGGTTTCATGAACGCGTGATGAAGCCGCTGCATTTCCACCTTCTACAGCCAGGTAAGCCTTGGTTATAGCAAGTGTAATTTTGCTCTCATCATAGCTGACAACTGAGCCATTACGTTTAATAACTCGCAATTGTCCTGGTGCTGTTGCTTCTAAATTGGATTCCTGATTGGCGTTAGCTGGAACCGAGGAGGGTGTTGAAGAGTCATTAGATGTCTCAGTTTGCATTGATGTAAAACTCCATAATTTGATGTTGTATTTTTATTTTTTTAATTAGTGCCAGACATTTCGATGTCTACTCTTGCCTGAGTCTTTAAGCTATATCGGTGTACTTTGAATTGCATGACTCGATGTATGACAGTCAAAGGACACACTATATATAGTGTTTTTCCAGAACCTAGAATTAACTTTTAGGCTCGGATTTCAGTTTTAAAAGTTAGCTATGTTTGATTCACTACGAATTTTATGCCGGCAAAAGGCCTTAAGTCATTAAAATCACAAGATATAGTGTATCTTCACAGACAGTTCCCACTATATCAGGGATTTTTTTGTCTTTGCAAGCAAAAATGTTGTGTATTTTTTGTGGATAAGGTGTTGGTAGTTTTATTTTTCAGCGATATACCTGAAACTATCATAGCTAAAAGGGTTTGGAGTGTTTTTCATCACCTAACTTAAAAGAAAGGGCTATAAAGGGCTTTATAGGTTTCAAGTCATTATTACGGGTAGCAAGTCAGTTTTCAACACAGATAGCACCAAAAAAACTAATACTACATCTAGTGGTTCAGGCTTTAGTCAAAAAACGCTAAAAACACCTTTATATGGAGCCTATTACGCTGTTTTGCTTAATAAAGAGTGGATGATACTGCTTATGTTTATGCAGTTAGCGGGTGTTATTATTTTGGGGGGCAGAGGAGGAGTAGGAGTAGTATAAGAGGGCAAGTAAAAAATAGACGCAACCAGCCTTCGAAAATAATTACTGTTTATGTTTTGGGCATCCCCATGAACTTAGCGACAAAATCATTGGCAGGATGTTGGCGAAGAGTTTCTGGTGTGCCCCATTGCTGCAGAACGCCTTCATCTAAAACGCCAATTTCATCTGCTACGGTGAACGCTTCAGTCTGATCGTGGGTAACCAATATAGCAGTAATATTGTTCTGCTTAAGAATTTCTCTCACTTCCAGACTAAGTGAACGGCGTAACTCTGTATCCAGGTTTGAGAAAGGTTCGTCCATTAATAAGATTACCGGGTTTGGCGCCAAGGCTCGTGCTAAAGCGACGCGTTGCTGTTGACCTCCAGATAATTGATGAGGATAGTATTCGGCATAATTTTTCAATTTAATCATATCCAGCAAATCAGCGATTTTTTCAAGCCGCTCAGATTTATCTTTATCCTGAATGCCGAATGCGATGTTGTCTTTCACGGTGAGGTGAGGGAATAGTGCATAGTCCTGAAATACCATGCCCACCTTTCTTTTTTCAGGAACCAAGCTGTCCTCTGCGGTGCTAATTATGTTTCCTGCAAGCTCAATTTCACCACTGTAAATGGGTTCAAAGCCTGCGATTGATCTTAGTGCCGTAGTTTTGCCACTACCGCTGGGGCCAAGCAGGCTGACGATTTGCCCTTGTTTAACACTAAAGCTCAAATCAGGAATGATGACATTATCATCATAGCGACAGGAGATTTGATTAACATTCAGTAGATTGCTCACAGGGTTTTCACTGGTTTTTGCACTTGTTTAAGAGCATAACAGGAACTCCAGTAAAGCCTTCTGGGCATGCAAGCGATTTTCAGCTTCTTCCCAGACCAGGGAATTTGGATCATCTATGACCTCTGCGCTGACTTCTTCACCTCTATGTGCAGGTAAACAATGCAGGAAAATAGCATCATTGCTGGCATAGCTCATAAGCTCTGAAGTCACTTCAAAATCGGCAAAGTCAGCTATACGCTTTTGTTGTTCGTCTTCCTGACCCATTGATGCCCAGACATCAGTGGTAACCAAGGCTGAATCAATCACTGCTTGGCGTGGATCTCTGATCAGGTGAACACGATCTTTATTGGCATCTAGCAAGCTTTGCATAGGTTCATAGCCTGGCGGACAGGCGATACATAATTCAAAGTCCAATAATTTTGCGGCGTTAATATATGAGTTACACATATTATTGCCATCTCCTATCCAGCTTACTTTTTTACCCTGAATATTGCCGCGATTTTCAAAAAACGTCTGCATATCGGCTAATAGCTGGCAGGGGTGGAAAGAGTCAGTAAGACCATTAATCACCGGAACTGAAGAATTCTGAGCAAGGGTTTCTAAAGTGTCATGAGAAAATGTTCTAACCATGATGGCATCTACCATGCGCGATAATACTCGAGCGGTATCAGCAATGGGTTCGCCTCTACCCAGTTGGGAGTCTGCAGGGGAAAGAAATATAGATGAGCCGCCAAACTGTGTCATGCCGGCTTCAAAAGATACTCTGGTGCGAGTAGACGATTTTTCAAAAATCATTGCCAGAGTTTTGTTTTTTAGGTATTCGTGCGAAATACCTTCAGCTAGCATCTTTTTAAGCTCACTTGCGCGAGCTATGATTTGAACCAGCTCCTGTGAAGTTAAATCCAAGAGGCTTCTAAAATGCCTAAGACTCATGACAAAACTCCCTGATGAGCTGGCTGAGTGTCTCAATAATCTGTTGGCTTTCAGTCTCATTAATGATCAGGGGTGGAAGCAAACGTACGACTTTATCCATTTGTACGGTAATTAATAAACCCTTTTCGCGAGCCAGGTTTACCAGCTCGCTACAGGGAATTGAAAGCTCAATGCCTATCATTAAACCCAGGCCTCTAACTTCTTTAACTGCTGAGATATCAGCAAGATTATCTTGGAAACCCTTGAGTATTTTTTTTCCCTGTAAAGTAGCATTTTGCATCAGGTTTTCATCATGTATCGCTTTATTGACAGCAAGCCCAGCTGCACTGGCTAAAGGACTGCCGCCAAAGGTGCTGCCATGATGTCCTGCATGCATCACGTCTCCAGCTCTACCGCCAGTCAGACACGCTCCCATAGGAAAGCCATTCCCCATTCCTTTAGCGGTTGTCAGAATATCTGGCTGTATTGAGCTATGTTGAAAACTGAAATATTTACCGGTTCTACCATTGCCTGTTTGGACTTCATCGAGTATGAGTAAGAGCCCATGCTTATCGCATAAGTTTTGTAAGCTCTCTAGGTAAGTGGTGGAACAGGGATTGATACCACTTTCGCCCTGGATGGGTTCCAGCATGATGGCAACAATTCCATCATTTTCCAGCAGGCACTTCTCTATAGCGGCCACATCATTTAATGGCGCTCTAACAAAGCCTTCGAGCAATGGGGCAAAACCATCCTGGTGTTTGCTGTTGTGTGTCGCGCTTAATGAGCCCATGCTTCTACCGTGAAAAGCGCCTTCCATCACAATAATTTGAGGCAGGCTTATGCCTTTATTGTGACCGTATAATCTGGCAATTTTAATGGCGGCCTCGTTCGCTTCAGTGCCGGAATTAGCAAAAAATACTTGCTGCATGCCTGATTCCCTGCAGAGTGCAGCAGCAAATTTTTCCTGCAGAGGAATGTTGTAAAGATTCGAGGTGTGGATGAGTTTCTTGCTTTGTTCCATCAAGGCTTGAGTGAATGCCAAATGGTTATGTCCAAGCGGGCATACAGCGATGCCACTAATGGCATCAAGGTATTTGTTGCCGTCAGTATCATAGAGCCATACCCCTTCGCCATGATCAAAAGCGATAGGATATCTATTGTAAGTCGGCATTATGTGGTTACTCTGCTTCATTGCAAAAAATTAGCCCTTTGAGTGAAAGCTATTTCAAGTATTAGAGACTAAAAAAATAGTTCCGCTTGTTAAACGCAAAAGGGCAGCGCTAGCTACCCTAATTAAATGTCAATTCTAGCAGAAAATAGCTGAGTATCCATTATTTATATTCATTTGATCTGTGTCGGGAAATAGCGCGTTGACTTTAGTAAGTTATACGCACGAAAATTTTTTTGGTGAGCGAATATTCTGATAGGAGGAATAGCAATGATCCGCAATGTTGGTATGCAAGACAGATTGATACGAATGACGCTAGGCATTTTTTTTCTGATCCTAGGTTTAAATACAGGAATTACTACCTCGTGGGGCATAATATTATCTATAGTGGGCGTCGTGGCTTTGGTAACAGCTTCCATGAGCTTTTGTCCTGCTTATAAAATTGCAGGCCTGAACAGCAAGGAAGCTGAGTAGTTTCTTAAAAAGTCATGTCTACAGCTTGAGTAAGCTGTTAAAAATTAATGCGCTATACTGTGCTTTGAAATAGCTTCAAGGCAAGTATACAGGCATGGATTTCGTCACTAAGGACCGGGTCGCCTATAAGCGACCCTCAGACCTTTAATGCTGTAAAATCTAAAATTACCGTAATTTTAATCTGGGTAGTTTTCCGCTGCTGTATATCTGTCGACAATGAAGTCATTATTGATTATAGAATTGTCCCTATAAGCGACTATGAACCCTATCGAACTTAGCCTATTTATATCCCGTATGGAGGCCATCTGTGATCAGATGGGAACCGTACTAAGGCGCACTGCTTTTTCTCCCAATATTAAAGATCGACTGGATTTTTCCTGTGCCTTGTTTGACGCGCAGGGTGAACTTTGTGCTCAGGCAGCCCATATTCCTGTACATCTAGGCAGTATGGCTTTTGCTTGTGCAGATATTGTCAGTCGCTTTGATTGGCTAGAAGGAGATGTTGTTATATTAAATGATCCTTTTCTTGGTGGCACGCACTTACCGGACGTCACAACAATAATGCCGGTGTTTTTTGAAGATAAGTTGGCGGGTTTTGTCGTTAATCGGGCCCATCATGCAAATATAGGATCAGATTCCCCAGGCTCCATGCCAAACTCCAGTTCCTTGGAAGAAGAAGGTCTGGTGATTTCACCACAATATTTATACAGGCAAGGTGAACCAAACCAGAAGCTCTTTTCCCAGCTAGAAAGCTTGCAAAAAAGTGCGCTAAATCAAGAAGGAATTGGTGGCGACTTTTCTGCACAACTTAGCGCTTTGTATACTGGCAAACAGCGTCTTCAAGAATTGATTGAAAGCTTGGGTTTCGATTTATTTCATGCGGGACTAAATGCGCTCAATGCTTATGGTGAAAATCTGGCAGCACTTGCTTTGAAAAATATTCCTGCTGGAAGTTATTATTTTGAAGATGTAATGGATGATGATGGTCTTGGGGGAGGTAATTTTGTTATTAAACTAAGACTCACGGTGAGTTCAGAGCAGATAATTGCAGATTTTCAAGGTACAGATCCACAAGCTAAAGGCAACATTAATTGTCCCTTATCTGTGACCGCTGCTGCAGTATTTTATGTCTTTCGTTGTTTGATGCCGGAACATACTCCGGCCTGTGCCGGCATCTTCAGGCACATTTCAATCCATGCACCAGAATCGTGTCTGATAAATGCTTCATATCCGGCAGCAGTTGTTGCAGGAAATGTTGAGACTTCCAGTCGCATCGTAGATGTGGTGCTTGGGGCTCTGGCTCAAGCGCTACCGAACGAGATCCCTGCGGCCAGCCAGGGCAGTATGAATAATATTGCTATGGGTAATTACTCTGAAAATGAAAGCTGGGATTATTATGAGACCCTGGCGGGAGGCATGGGAGCAGGACCAAATTTTGATGGCTTGAGTGCGGTACATACCCATATGACTAATACACTCAACACGCCAGTAGAAAGCCTTGAAATGCATTACCCAATCCGCATTTCCTCTTATGCCATAAGAAAGAACAGCGGGGGTAAAGGCAGGCATCAAGGTGGTGAGGGTTTAAGCCGGGTTTATGAGTTTTTGGCAGATACTAAAGTGAGTATTTTAAGCGAACGCAGAAGCACTGTTCCTTGGGGTCTTGCTGGGGGGGGGAATGCCAGACCAGGTGAAAATTATCTCGATAATGCATTCTTGCCTGGCAAATGTTCTTTTCAGGTTAAGCAAGGGCAGCTTTTAACAATCAATACTCCTGGCGGTGGGGGTTGGGGTGAAAGCTAATATCTTCATTGGCTAAATTCAGCTAAAATAGCTGATTCAAAATTTGAGTCACTTTGCTAGTTGTCAAAAAATGTTGAATGTTTAAGTCAGAATATTCAAGGGTAGAGGCCTTTGTGAGTTAAGAGCTTAAGCAAACTTAAGCAAAATAGTCACAGATTGACTTTTAGCAAGAGGATAGACTTTAGGGTATGTTTTATCACCATTATTTTTAGGAAATGACATGAGTATCGAACAAAACATCGAAGAAACTATTAAAGAACAAATTAACAGTAACCCTATCATTCTTTACATGAAAGGTGATCCTAATCAGCCACAATGCGGTTTTTCATCTCAGGCCACCCAGATTTTAATGGCATGCGGTGAGCGCTTTGCATATGTTGATATTTTATCAAACCCTGAAATTAGGGCTAACCTGCCTAAAATTTCTGATTGGCCGACATTTCCACAGCTGTTTGTAGACGGAGAACTAGTTGGCGGATGCGACATCATGACAGAAATGTATCAAAGTGGTGAGCTCAAAACCTTGCTGCAAGACGTTTCTGCTTCGAAAGCTGGTGAAGAAAAAGAAGCGGAGTAAACGCCTGGAGCATTAAAGCTCTTTCTTTTTTGGTTAAAATTTAGCTTAAAAAATGACTTATGTCTGACTCATTGCGTGGCGTTGTTTTCATGCTGGTGGCGACTTTTCTATTCGCCCTAATGACAGTCTTTGTCAAACTTATACCCAATATTCCTGTGCTTGAAATCATTTTTTTTCGAGCCGTTTTTTCTATTGTGGCTTGCTTATATAGTTTACTGAAAGCCAGAGTTCCGGTGTTTGGTAATAACAAAAAAATATTAATAATCCGTGGCATAGCGGGTGTCACAGCACTTTCTATGAATTATTATCTGATTCAAGTAGTGCCCCTCGCTGCAGCATCTACTTTACTTTATCTAGCACCGATTTTTACAGCTATTCTGGGCATCTTTTTTGTAAAGGAAAAAGTCAGTCCTTTACAGTTTTTATTCTTTGCCTTGAGTTTTAGTGGAATTGTAGTGATTCAGGGTTTCGATAGTCGAATTTCACTTTTTCATTTATTTGTAGGTATTACTGCATCGATGGTAATGGGTTTAGCGTATAACTGCGTGAGAAAACTAAGTACAACTGAGCACCCCTTAGTCATTATGTTTTACTTCCCTTTGTTGTGTTTGCCTGTGACAGGTTTATGGGTCATTTTTAAATGGGAAATGCCACAAGGCATTGAGTGGTTCTATTTAGCAATGGTTGGACTTACCAGTCAGGTTGCACAATATTATTTAACACGAGCCTACCAGATTGCAGATATTGCTACAGTTTCAATCGTTAATTACACCAGCATTATTTATACCATTGCGCTTGGCTTTATCATTTTTGGTGAGAGTTTTAACACCATGACCTACCTTGGAATGGCGCTGGTTTGTGCCGGAGTGATTATAAATGTCTTATATAAAACACGATTTACTTACAAGGAAAAAATGGAAACAATTTTATGAATATCATGGTAGAAATATCGATGTACCCCTTCAATGAAGACTTTAAAACCCTGATAAAAAGCTTCATTGATAAGTTAAATACTTATCCGAACCTGGATATATCCACCACTGCCACTTCAACGACTGTTTTTGGTGAATACCAATATGTCATGGAGGTGTTAACGGCCATGCTAGCCTGGAGTTATGAAGAGCATGGGCGAGCCGTTTTTGTGAGCAAATTTATTCCCGGTTATGTCGCAGAATGAGTTTTCACATTCTGGAAATTTTAGGCGTTATTCTGGCAATTGCCTATCTTATTCTAGCCGCTAAAGAAATAATTTGGTGCTGGTTGTGCGCCTTTATCAGCTCATTTCTCTATGTCTATCTTTTTTGGCAAGTCGGTCTGATGATGGAGTCCATGCTGAATGTTTTTTATGTTTTTATGGCCATTGCCGGCTGGCTACAATGGCAATATGGAGGCATTGACCATCATGGCCTGGAGATCAAAACACTTAAAATATGGCAGCATGCTGTGATCATCGTTTTGATCTTACTTTTAGCCTGGTTCAATGGCTGGTTTATGCAAACTTACACCGCTGCCGCATGGCCCTATATTGATTCTTTTACTACCTGGGCTAGCGTGCTGACGACCTTTATGGTGATCTATAAAATTCTGGAAAATTGGCTGTACTGGTTTGTCATTGATGGAATTTCTATTTATTTATATGTCGATCGAGGGCTGTACTTAACTGCCTTACTATTTCTTGCTTATGTCGTTATTGTGGTTTTTGGCTTCCTTAACTGGCGTCGTACAATGCTGAACTATTAATTCATGCTGAGTGACCTTTTTGCATTAGGTTTTATTGAAATAAATTTTTATTTCCATCAAATATTCACAGCTAAAACATAGACCCTAACCACGATAGACGTTATTCTGCGCGTTCTTTGTAGATATGTTTGGAGAACAAAATGGTATTTTTTAATCTTATAAAAGGCTTATTTTTGCCTGTACTTGCTCTTACTACAGCACTTTTCGGAACTGTAACAGCAAATGCTGAAGGCGAAGCAGGCATTATTTCCTTAAGAGGGCAGGGGCATTTTTATGTGGGTGGTGAAACCTATGAGGTTGCCGGTAATCCTAATCCAGGTCCTTTTGGTGCACCTGGTCTGGCTATGAAAAACCAGATGTATGTCGGTTATCAGTTAGCTGCCAATCCACAACATCCATATCCGCTGATTTTGGTTCATGGTGGTGGTGGACAAGCGGCTGATTGGTTTAGCACTCCGGATGGTAGAGATGGTTGGAGAGATTACTTTCTGGCGGCCGGTTTTGATGTTTACTGGATTGACCGTCCGGGCTACGGTCGATCACCAACGAGTGCAGACTATGGAGATTTAGGTCCAAATACTTCCTCAGGCTTGATTAATTTTCTTGCAACTGCAGACAATTGGCCTGGAGATTTAAGTGATGCAAATGATCAAAGCATTCTAAATTGGTTGGCGAGCTCGCCTCCTGGGCCTTATGCGGGTAACGATATTGCTGCAGAAGATTTATCACTTTTACTGGATCGACTTGGTCCGTCCATCATCATTACCCATTCTGCAGGCGGGCCAACTGGTTGGCTGGCAGCTGATGATAATCCTGATAATGTCGTTGGTATCATTGCTATTGAAGCGGCTGGCAGCAATTTGTTGGGTGATGATATAAGACCATCTATGAGTTTTAGCCCTGCCTTACCGGCAAATTTTTCAGGTGTTGATGCCGGCAATGGTTGCATGATGCAGGCTCAGGGCTCTGTGAGTCAGTTAAGCAGTTTGGCTGGTAAGCCTGTGGCCATGGTTGGTTCACAACAGGGCTTGACTCAGATTCTCGGTTTGGAATGCGCAACTAGTGTTTTAACTCAGGCTGGTGCGGATGCCAGTTTTGTTTATCTGCCTGATTTAGGACTGGTTGGTAATGGTCACTTTATGATGGCTGAAACCAATAATGGCGAGATTGTTGAAGTGATTATCGATCTTGCTGCCGAAATGGAATAAGTAATATTGTCTTAAAGTCTAAAAAATCTCCCTATGTGCCTTACTAAAATATCAGTAGTAAGAGCTGATAGGGAGTTTTGTTTTTCTCAGTAATGTCGTTTTCGGTTGAGCGTTTTACTCGCCCATCTTTTCTGAAAGATAGTTCTGAATACCCATTTTTTCAATCAGGCTGATTTGAGTTTCCAGCCAGTCGACATGTTCTTCCTCGGCATCCAGTATTTCCTGAAATAGATCACGAGAAACAAAGTCTTTAACGCTTTCGCAATAAACAATTGCGTCACGCAAATCCGGAATAGCGCGCATTTCTAGTGCCAGGTCAGATTTCATCATTTCTTCAGTATCTTCGCCAATATGAAGTTTGCCAAGATCCTGTAAATTGGGCAGCCCCTCTAAAAATAAAATACGCTCTATCAATTGATCTGCATGCTTCATCTCGTCAATTGACTCATGATGAGTATAGTCTGCGAGTTCCTTTAAACCCCAGTCTTGTAGCATTTTGGCATGTAAAAAATACTGGTTAATGGCCACCAGTTCGTTGCCAAGTACTTTGTTGAGATGGGTTATTACCTGCTTGTCACCTTGCATTATTTACCTCCGTAACTGCGTTAATGCGAAAACTATGGATATTCTGGATAAGTACGCGCTAAAAGTCTATAGCTAAGTTATTAATATATAAGGAAATATATGAATAAGAATGCTTATTATTACGTTTCTCAATAAGCAATATAACTAAGAAAAAAGTGTTAGTCGTTAATTAAAGATCAATAAGGAAATGGAAGAAGACAGCAATATCAAGCAGGGTGAAAAGATGTTTTCTTGGTAGTTGTTTCTACGATTGATTTAGCCTGCTGCATGCATTTTCCACATTGGGTAGAAACACCAAGGTGTCTGCGTACTTCAGCAAAGGAGGTAGCACCTCCGTTGATGGAATCTTTGATTTGGCGGTCAGTGACAGCCTTGCAGAGACATACGTACATATTGATAGACTTTGAGCTAATTCAGATTGATGAGAATGGTAAGCTAAATGAGAATCATTGTCAAATAAGATATATTATTTTTTACTATACTTGCTGCCAATCTCAGCTATCCGCATAGCATGGTTTTTGGCGGTACCAAAATCGGTTTTACCCGTGCCTAATTTAGGTATTTCGTCGACAAGGAAATAGGCGCTCGGTAGTGAAAGGGAGGTTAAGCCATTATCAAGCAGCTTGTCTCGAAGCTCCTTTTGGTCAAGGCTTCGATTTGCCAGGACGATGATAGTTTCTCCTTTTTTGGGATTTGGAATATTAACGGCAACGACTTCCAGTTCAATATCACCTATCACTTTACGAATTGTGGATTCCACTTGCCCTAATGCGATCATTTCGCCACCAATCTTGGCAAAACGGGAGTAACGATCCTGTATGAATAAAAAGCCGTCCTCATCCAGATAGCCTTTATCTCCACTGACATACCAGGTCTTTCCGTTAATTTCTGGCAAAGCTTGCTCGGATTTCTCAGGGTTATTCAGATAGCCCTGCATGACTTGACCGCCATGGATTAAAATCATTCCGGATTCTCCAGTGGGTAGACTCTCCATGCTGTCGGGGTCGACAATCATAATTTCGGTATCAGGAATTGGCATCCCAACTGAATTGGCTTTGTGGTTGATGATGATATTGCCATCATCATCCGTTTCATCTGGCATATTAACGCTGGCTACCGGTGCAGTTTCAGTGGCGCCGTAGCCTTCATAAATATATTTGTCGAATTTTGAAAAAAATTCTTCTCTTACTTCAGTTTGAAGCTTTTCTGCTCCTGCGATAACAAGACGTAATGGCTCCAGTAATTCTTTGCTGATTTTTGGATTACGAATATACAAGCGATAAAAAGTAGAGGTCCCGAACATGATAGTAATATTGTATTTCTTTATGGCATTGGCTGTCGCTAGTGCATCAGTCGGGTCGGCATGGCAGACAATGGCTACACCTTCAATTAAAGGCATAAATTCTGTCACTGTAAGTCCAAGAGCATGAAACAGTGGAAGGTTTGCCAGCATTACATCTTGTGGTTGGGCTTTTAAAAGTACTTTAAACTGATCGATATTGGTTAATATATTTCTATGACTTAGTACGATGCCTTTGGGATCGGCTTCGCTGCCACTGGAAAATAAAATGACAGCTGGCGCTTCTTTACTTACCTTGTTGAGATAACGTCTTTTAATTTTTTCTGGTGAAGAAAATTTACAAAGCAACAAGGTTGACAGCTGTTGAAAAAATGAAGTTGATTCACGAATTTTTTCCAGAATAACGACCTGAGCAGAGTCCTCCAGCCAGCTCGTATCTATGCCTCGAGCCTCCAGACGTTGCAGAAATCGTGAAGAGGTATAAATAGTTTTAATGTCAGCCTGTTCGATTGAAGACTTGACGGATTCCTTGCTGGCTGTGTAGTTCAGGTTCACCAAAGTTTTACCCAACAATAATATAGCCATATTGCAAAGCATTGCTCCGGCACTGGAGGGCAATAAAGTGGCAACATTCTGTTCAGGGCTTATCTTTTTGATCTGTCGCGAAAGAACAATGCTTCCGGTTAATGCTTTTAGAGGACTGAGCTTCGGTCCCAGGGTATCAATAATTAAATAGTCCTGTTCAAACGAACTATTTTTGGCGCTGTCGATCCAGCGCTCGCTAATTGTGTCACCTAATAAAGTACTCAAGGCCAGCCCCCTAGGTTTTTCCAGTGGTTAACAATATAACAAAACAGGTCCGCTGTTTTTTCTGCATCGTACTTTGCTGAATGAGCTTGCTCGTTATCAAAATTCAGGCCTGCTGCTTCACAGGCTCTGGAAAGCACTGTTTGACCAAAGCTTAAGGCAGATAAAGTGGCAGTATCAAGGCTTGAAAAGGGGTGAAAAGGATTGCGTTTTAAGTTGTGGCGCTCGCTGGCTGCGCGAATGAAACCATGATCAAAATGCGCGTTATGGGCAACCACAATTGCGCGGCTGCAGCCCTCAGCTTTCATTTTCTTGCGAATATGTTTAAACATGTCCGAAAAGACTTCTTTTTCTGGATGAGCGATACGCAAGGGATGAAAAGGATTGATGCCAGTGAATTTGAGAGAGGCTTCATCCAGGTTTGCACCTTCAAATGGCTGCACGTGATAAGTATGGGTTATTTCAGGCGTTAGATGGTTTCTGTCATCCATGCCGAGAATCACGGCTGAGACTTCAAGGATTGCATCAGTTTCAGCATTGAATCCAGCCGTTTCAATATCTATTACCACGGGTAAATAGCCACGAAAGCGAGCTGAAAGTGGGGTTTTGATTTTAGTTTTGTTCTTTTCAGTCACTTATTACAGTTCCTATTAACTGTTATTGCTAACAGTCCATAGCAACTGTTCATTGGCGCGCAGAGGTGTAATTATCTGATTAGCAAATTCATAAAATTCAGGCGCTTGCCAGCTGGTTTTAGATAAGGTTATATGCTCAGTGTTGCGTGGCAGTTCATAAAAATCCGGCCCATTAAAAGAGCTAAATGCTTCCAGTTTATCCAGAGCATTTAGATCATCAAAGACCTCAGCATAGAGTTCCAATGCAGCATGGGCACTGAAGCATCCAGCACAACCGCAGGCATTTTCCTTGGTATTAGTTGCATGAGGAGCAGAGTCTGTGCCGAGAAAAAATTTATTATTACCACTGGCGACAATGTCCAGCAAGGCTTGCTGATGTTCATTGCGTTTTAAAATAGGCAGGCAATAGTAGTGCGGTCGAATGCCGCCAACCAGCATGTGGTTGCGGTTAAAAAGTAAATGTTGGGGAGTAATGGTTGCGCCTATATTTCCAGAAGAAGTGCTGACAAACTCGACAGCCTGTTTTGTGGTGATATGCTCCAGCACGACTTTCAGGGTAGGAAAGCGTGAACAAATCTTGCTTAAAATAGTGTCAATAAAGACTTTTTCTCTGTCAAAAATATCCACAGAGTCATGCGTAACCTCGCCATGAATAAGCAGAGGCAAGCCAAGTTCACTCATGGTTTCCAGGCAGGGATAAATATTTTCTACAGCGGTAACTCCTGATTCAGAGTTTGTCGTCGCACCAGCAGGATAAAGTTTCACGCCAAATATCTGACCAGAGGCTTTTGCTCGTCTAATTTCTTCAGAGGCCGTGTTATCCGTGAGATAAAGCGTCATCAATGGTTTGAAGGTAGATTCAGCTGGGATTTGCTCGACAATTCGCTCTTGATACGCCAAAGCGGCTTCAGTCGTGGTGACAGCAGGTGACAGGTTTGGCATGACGATGGCACGGCCAAAATAACGCGCCGTATGAGCGACAGTATTCTTTAGTACAGAACCATCACGTAAATGTACATGCCAGTCATCAGGCCGGATGATTGTGAGTTGCTGCATATAAAATTACCACTGCTGTATTTGCTTGAAGTATAACAGTTTTTCCTTGGTATGGCTGGACTGACTAGGTACAATAGCGACCCTTTTTTAGACGAACTAAAATCAAAGTTAAATCGATTAAAGCTAAAAGCTCAGGAGTACATGATGGCGGATATCAATAAGGTGGTTCTAGCCTATTCAGGCGGTCTGGATACCTCAGTTATTGTTAAATGGCTACAGGATACCTACCAATGTGAGGTTGTGACCTATACAGCCGACTTGGGTCAGGGTAAAGAGGTTGAGCCGGCTCGCGCCAAAGCGGAAGCATTAGGCGTCAAGGAAATTTTCATCGAAGATATTCGCGAAGAGTTTGTAAGAGATTATGTTTTCCCAATGTTTCGGGCTAACACCATTTATGAAGGGGAATATTTATTAGGAACGTCTATTGCGCGGCCTTTAATCGCCAAGCGTTTGGTTGAAGTGGCCGCAGAAACTGGCGCCGACGCTATTTCACATGGTGCCACTGGTAAGGGCAATGATCAGGTGCGTTTTGAATTAGGTGCGTATGCCTTATCCCCAGGCATTCAGATTATTGCTCCCTGGCGTGAATGGGACTTAAATTCCAGAGAAAAACTCATGGCTTATTGTGCCGAACATAATATTGCTGTGGATCATGATAAGGGCAAAAAATCGCCATATTCTATGGATGCCAATTTACTCCATATTTCTTATGAAGGTGGCATTCTGGAAGATCCTGCTGCAGAACCAGACGAAGATATGTGGCTTTGGTCGATCTCACCAGAAAATGCACCGGATGAACCTGCTTATGTTGAAATAGATTTTATAAAAGGTGATGCAGTTGCCCTGAATGCTGAAAAAATGTCAGCGGCGACTATTCTGGAAACTTTGAACAAACTGGGTGGGGATAATGGTATCGGCCGAGTGGATATTGTCGAAAACCGTTATGTCGGAATGAAAGCCAGAGGGTGTTACGAAACACCAGGTGGTACGATATTGCTAAAAGCACATCGGGCAATTGAATCTATAACGCTTGATCGTGAAGCCGGGCATTTAAAAGATGAATTAATGCCGCGCTATGCATCCTTGATTTACAACGGTTACTGGTGGTCACCAGAAAGAGAAGCTTTGCAGTCTTTGATTGATAAAACGCAACAAAGTGTTAATGGAAAAGTGCGCCTGAAATTGTATAAAGGTAACGTGATAGTTGTTGGACGAGAATCACAGGACTCTTTGTTTGATGAAAGCATGGCAACATTTGAAGATGATGCAGGGGCATATGATCAGGCGGATGCGGCAGGGTTTATTAAGCTGAATGCGCTTAGGCTTAGAACATTAGCCGCTAAAAAGAAATAAGCACTGCACTTGGTTCTCTTCATCCAAAAGCAAAAATTGAATTTCGCCTCGCATTGCAGCCATCCATAAGGTTATTTCTTCTTAAATTAATTAGTAGATTGGACACTTTTTATATGTCTGCTTTCGGCCAAAAGCGGACAGCCATTTTATTTTGAAATAGTTAATGTAACTTTATTTTTTAGACCAGCCCGCAAGTAGAGAGTATCTTTATTTTAACTCTGGAAACCCACTTGGTGGCTTCCTGTGATGAGTTCGCTGCTCGTAACCATAAGCCAGTTCGATCAGCATCCCTTCTGCAAAGGGCCGACCGACAATCTGAAGGCCAACTTGTAACTTATCTTGCAAGAACCCCATAGGTACGGTTACTGCTGGTAATCCAGCAGCTGGGACAAAAACTTGACTATTGTCCCCTTTATATTGCTCAACTGCCTGATCAATTCTCGCAGGTGGGTTTGACCAGCTTGGATAAATAATGGCATCAATCTGTAGAGCATCCATAGATGCAAGAATATTGGCCAGCAATTCGTTTCGGCCAGGATGATTGGGCCAGCTTGGACAGGGCTCTGCCCAATTCTCAGGCGCAATGTCAAATGGGTAGGCTGCCAAGTCTTCCAATACATTCTTGGCACTTTCACCATATTGTCCAGTAGTAAGTACTTCATTGACATCATTAATAGGAGGGTCAACTAAGGTTTTTAGATACTGTCCCATATCATATCGAAAACGTGGGCACATCAAATTTTCTTCAGTGAGCTTTTCAAACTCAGCAATCTCAAAGGGGTCGATAATTACTGCACCTCCATTTCTAAGGTCAATAATTGCACGATTAAATAATTCGACAATTTCAGCATCTGCTTCATTAGGATCAACTAGTGTTCGCAGCACTCCGATTCTTTTTCCTGCCAGACCATCTATCCGCAAGAAATTCCGGTAATCAGTTTCCCTCTTGTCAGGTACTGATAGGGAGTCTGTTGGATCATAACCAGCAATAACATTAAACAAACGCACTCCATCTTCGACAGTCCGAGTCATAGGTCCTCCCACATCACGATCAAAAAACAGAGGAATAACACCATCGCGACTAGTTAAACCCAATGTAGAACGAATCCCGAATAAGGCCAAATGAGAGGATGGGCCTCGTATTGAATTACCTGTATCGCTACCCAGTCCAGCCACGCCGAAACTTGCAGCTACCCCCGATGCAGTCCCACCAGAAGAGCCTGCAGGTACATAGTTAACATCATAGGCATTTGCAGTGCGGCCAAAAGAAGATGACACAGTCTGTCTGGGGCTGAAAGCCCATTCCGCCATATTGGTTTTGGCTATAACTATAGCGCCGGCTTCCCTTAGTTTCCTTATCATGAAAGCGTCATTTGGTGGAATATTGTCTTTCAGCGCAATAGACCCTCCACTGGTAACCATGTCGTATGTATCAAAATTGTCTTTTACCAGTAACGGTGTACAAAATAGTTCAGGTAGTTCTTCGTCATTTTGCAAAGCATTGTCAATTTCTTCAGCACGATCAAGGGCTGTAGGATTTACTACGGTGATGGCATTGATGCCCATAGAACTGTCGTATGTCTCTATACGCTCAAAATAAGACGTCACCACTTCACGACAAGTGACATCGCCATTGATAATTGCAGACTGAATTTGATCAATAGTGGCTTCAACCAGAGGAAAGTGATTTTCTTGTGCAGGAGTGCAAGCAATCAAATTACTTATTATGACTAATAAGAATATTCCCTTAGCCTTACTCATTGGTGGTCTTAAATTGGAAAGCAGCATTTATTTCTCTCTTTAAGCACCTCTGCCTTTCCCCTAAGCAGCAGTGATGTGTTATATATAATCCAGAAAAACTCCATACCAGAACTTACCTTAATGTCCGCTTTGGGTCGGAAGTGGACATCTTATAAGCTGTCGATATTTGTATTACTCTCTAAATATTCTATAAAATCATCACTGTATGCTGGCCTCCAATATGGCCAAGCTATTTTAGCTGCGCGTCTTTCAGTTAAAACTTTCCAGAGATCAATTGGTAATTCAGAGTGTGGTATTTCATTAAATGTCCATTGCATATTATTAAAAACACGGATGTAGTAGGCATTTATTTGTTGCCTTTAGGCATTATTTATTTCTCTTTCAGAGTTATTTACAACCGATAATAAACTTGATAATTGTTCCGAATTAGCGACTAAATCAGCAGAACCATTTGCTACTTGAAGGTAGTTATACCTGTTTTGAGTAGCCATTAATCCATTGTTTTGTTGTGTTTGGACAGCCAGATAAAACAAAGTAATGACGATTGCTATGGAACTCACAATTTCTGCAATGGAAGACCATTTTGACCAGTTACTTTCATGCATAATTCATTTAATTTTTATTATTTATGACTGCTTTGGATCAGTTGCAGACATTATGGAATGCAATTATTAGTGAATCAAGCTAATGTCCGCTTTGGATAGGAAGCAGTCTATAAGCAGATATTTGGAAATTTGTGATAAGAAAAGCATTAATTAGTTATAGCTGTTCCTTTTTAGCTCCCAGAAAAGTATTAGTAGAATGAGAGCTGATTAAGATCCTTTATCAAATACAACTCTCCATTCGTTATCCTCGTCCTTTCTCCAGATAGTGTTGAAGCGACCAACTTCCTTTCCAGACGGATCAAAAACAGGGCCAGAGCTTAGAGCTAGTCGACCTGATTCTAATACTACAATTAAATCAGGGGTCCAACTGAAAGGCGCTACAGGATCAGAAAAAAAGGCGCCCATGCTTCCAATATTTCCTGCGGCCCAACCAAAGGTTCATTCCCAGCAAAGAATACGGCTTCTTGAGATAGAAAAGTGAAAAATGCATTCAAGTCCCGATCAGCCATTGCTGCAGCAAAAGCACTCTCTCGAGTCATTACTTCGGTCTCAACATTGCCAGTTTCAGCTGCCTCTGCTAAAGAGTATCCAATCACAACTAAAGAAAGAGACAATCCAATTCTAAGACCATTTACCCAAGGCATATTCATCTTTGACCTCCCATTGATAGATTAAGTTAACTCTATAAATTTGATGTATTCAACTATGAATACATCAAATTTACTTGATGTCCGCTTTCTAAAACTAAACTTTAAATTATTAAAAGAGCGGGCACTATAGAAATAAAAAATTTATAGAGTTTTTTGATTGACCGGGTTAACTTGGCAATACATAGAAACAGTTATTGTCGTGATGCTAAGAGATCACACCAAGATGGTGGAAATACTATGACAAAAAAATACTGGAATCAGGCTTATCCTTCTATCAGGCGTCCCGTGATGGCCAGAAATGTGGTTGCGACATCGCAACCCCTTGCTGCTCAGGCTGGTCTTGAAATGCTGCGAAAGGGTGGCAATGCAATGGATGCCGTTTTGGCCACTGCTATTGCTCTGACAGTAGTTGAACCAACCTCTAATGGAATTGGCAGTGATGCTTTCGCTTTATTCAACCAGGGCGATGAAATTCTTGGTTTGAATGCCTCAGGGAGGAGCCCTAAAGCCTGGAGTCCTGAATATTTTTCCAAATATGAAGAAATGCCGTTTCGCGGTTGGGATACAGTGACAGTCCCCGGATGTGTCTCTGCCTGGGTGGAATGTTCCAAATTCGGGAAACTGCCTTTTGAGGAGCTTTTTGAGCCGGCAATACATTATGCCAGAACAGGCTTTCTTGTTTCCCCAGTGACTGCCGATGCCTGGAAGATGGCTGTAGATATTTTTCATGAAAGGGAAGATTTCATGTCTACGTTTTCTATCGATGGTCGCGCTCCTAAGGCCGGTGAACTTTTTAAAAGCCCGGGACATGCAAGCACACTGCAATTGATTGCAGACACAAAAGGGGAAGCTTTTTATCGTGGCGAGCTCGCAGAAAAAATAGTTGCTCATGCGAAAGATCAGGGAGGCTTACTGCGTATGGAAGATTTATCAGAGCATCAACTGACTTGGGTTGAACCGATTTCAATCGACCTAGATAACCTTGATCTCTATGAAATTCCGCCAAACGGGCAGGGCTTGGCAGCCTTGATTGCATTGGGTATTTGTCGTGAATTCAAACTCGGTGATATGGATCCTGAATCTGCGGATGCTGTCCATATTCAGTTGGAAGCAATGAAGCTGGCTTTTGCTGATGTTCATTCCCACGTGAGCGATCCAGACTTTTTGAAAGTACCAGCTGAACAATTTCTTGATCGAGCTTATTTGAAAAGAAGAGCAGCTGAAATTGATATGAAAACTGCAGGCAGTCCTGAAACCGGCATTCCGTATAAAGGAGGAACGGTTTATCTTTGTAGTGGTGATGCCGAAGGCATGATGGTTTCTTTCATCCAATCAAATTACGCAGGTTTTGGTTCTGGTGTTGTCGTGCCCGGCACGGGCATTAGTTTGCAAAATCGTGGTGCTAATTTTGTCTTAAATGAAGGCCATCCAAATCAGGTTGCTGGAGGTAAAAGACCCTTTCATACCATTATTCCTGGAATGATTTATCAGGATGGCAAACCACAATCTGCCTTTGGCGTGATGGGAGGGCATATGCAGGCACAGGGCCATCTTCAAATGCTTTTGCGTATACATTTTTGGGGACAAAATCCACAAACGGCTCTTGATGCTCCGCGCTGGATGGTCGGCGGTGAAAGCAGCTTCAAGCCTCAGGTTAACCTTGAAGAAGGTTTTGCACCGGCAGTAATGAAAGAACTAGCCAATCGAGGGCATGATATTTCTGTTCATCCCGTCAGCGCCAGCTTTGGCGGGGGGCAATTCGTCTGGAAACTGGATGATGGATATTTAGCGGCTAGCGACCCTAGAAAAGATGGGCAGGCAGTTGGATTCTGATCCTAATAAAAACATGATCCTTTTGTTGGATTATGACCATCGTTTTTATTCTTGTCTGGCATGTTAAAGTTGAAAAAAAGCCCACTTATGAAGTGGGCTTTTTGTTTAAACAGCTTGTTTAAGTCTGCTTATATTTAGTTGGCAGGTTCGAGTCGATAGATAGCCGTTGGTGTACCATTTTCTCTATCTTCTACAGCTAGATAAATATAACCATCTGGTCCCTGACGGACATCGCGAATACGTCCTAGCCCATAGGCCAAGGTTTCTTCTCTAACGACAGTTCTATAGTCATCATCGAGGAAGACATGAGCTAGTTGCTCGCCCCCAAGGCCGCCAGCAAAAATATCACCATGCCATTCCGGGAATTTATCACCGGTATAAATCATCAAGCCTGAGGTAGCAATTGAAGGCACCCAAAAATGCTGTGGTTGCTCCATTCCTACTCTAATAATCGCTTCATGTATAGGTACGCCAGGACCATAATTTACCCCGCGACCAATAACAGGCCAACCATAATTTTTACCAGCCTCAATTATATTCAACTCATCACCCCCTTGAGGGCCATGTTCAGTTTCCCATAAATCGCCTGTCTCAGGATGGAAGGCAAGACCTTGTGGGCTGCGATGACCAAAACTATAGATTTCGGGTAATACATCTGTTTGACCAATGAAGGGATTATCTGAAGGGACTGAACCATCGTCATTCAAACGAACCATGACACCATGATGATTGCTGTTATCCTGTGCTGGATGGGCTTCAAGGTCTCCGCTTGGAGGCGCCTGACGGTCACCAAGGCTAAGGTATAAATAACCATCATTATCAAAGGCTATACGTCCACCGAAGTGACTTGCTCCGCTGGCATCTGCGGCGAAGATTTCTTCTACATTGGTAAGACGATCATTGACGAAGCGGCCACGCATAATTGCAGTAGTCGAACTATCGCCTTCAGCTCTGGAATAGCTGAGATAGAGCATTTGGTTATTGGCAAAATCAGGATGAGGCACAACATCGAATAGTCCGCCCTGGCCCTCATAAAAGACCTCAGGAGTTCCTGGTACAGAATTTGGTAACAGGCTTCCATTTCTGATAATACGCAGGCGACCAGGTTTTTCAGTCACTAGCATGTCGCCATTTGGCAACCAGGCCATTGACCAGGGTTGTACCAGGCCATCTACAACTGTGTTAATTCGATAACCATAGTTTGATGCAAAATAAATGTCTGATTGCGCGACTGCAGTCAGTGTTGCTGAAAACGCCAGGATCATTCCTGCTAATAGATAAGATAACTTACGTAGCATAACTACCTCCATACTGGTTTATATATTTATTTTTAAAGGTAAATGTTCAGGTGACGATAAAAACAGATTCATCTGATCAACATTAGGCGAAAAGTATAGGTGCTTATATTACGGGTTACCACCTTATTTTGGATTATCCATAATAACCATATTAATATTATGGGTATTTTCAAATTACTTGTCACTTGGTTTTTAGTGATCATTTTCATTTCACGGGGCGAATTATTCGCTACAATAGCCACCCTTTTTAGGCAGTTCAAGGCAGTTTTAGTGTCATGATTCAATATGGAAAAATTCCTGTTGCAGAAAGAAGCTCAGGGAAAATAGGCATTGGCGTTGATTATGGTACAAGCAATACTGCTGCCGCTATCTTCGATGGCCAGTGGGTTTATCTCGTAAAGCTGGGCGAGAAAAACGATATTATGCCTACTGCGGTTTATATTGATCGAGAGTTCAGCGCTAGTGTGGGACAAGAAGCAATCATAAATTATATTGCTGGCAATCAGGGCCGAAAAGTCGAGCTTAGTGCCGAAGTACTGGGTGAAGCCAGAACATCGACCGGGCAGATAGATCACAGCACCAATTTGCCCACTGAAGCTAATACAAATCTGGTCTATGGGCAGTCTTTTCAAGATTCATCCATGCCTGGACGACTATTTCGCGGTGTTAAACGTTTATTGGGAAGTAAGGATAATGAACGAATTATGGTTTTCGATAGGCCATTCCGCCTGGTAGCTCTAATTACGCCCATCCTTTTACAGGTCCATAAATGCTTGGTGGTTAAATTGAGTCAAATCGGTTTGCCCTTGAGTGATACACATCAAATAGATCATGCCTGTATAGGCCATCCGGTGAATTTTGAGGGCCAGAGTGAAGAGCATAATCAGCTTGCCCTAGCTCGTTTGCAGGAAGCCTGTGGACATGCAGGCATTCACTCCAGAAATCTATTTGCTGAACCTAATGCCGCCGTCATGAGTTATTTGATGAATCGCGATGAAGTGAATGCAGAGGTAATCCTGACCATAGATTTTGGCGGAGGCACTTTGGATTTGTGTGTTCTGGCTAAAAAAAACGGCGATTATGAAGTGTTGGGCACTCATGGCATAGGGCTTGGTGGAGATCATATTGATCAAACTCTGTTCCGTTCTTTGCTATTCCCATTAATGGGGAAGGGAGAGCGCTGGCAGCGTGAAGTTGATGGTCGACAAGTGGATACGAAATTTCCGTTTGACTCTTATGAGGAGCTCATTATTAACTGGACCGTCAGTTATATTCTTAATCAGAATGAATATCTAACACCCTTGAAAGACATGATGACCAAAGGTGGCGAACTAACCACCAAGTTTGAACGACTTTATGATCTCATTACCCAGAATTATAGCTATCAGGTTTTCCAGCGACTAAAAGAAGCCAAGGAAGCTTTGTCTTTACAGGAAGAAGCTCTATTGGACATCCCGGAAATAAATGTGTCATTGTCCTTAAGTCGCCAACATTTCAATGAGTTAATAGAACAGCCCTTACAAAAGTTTTCGGCAGCGGTTACTGATGTCTTGGAAAAAGTAGGCTTGAAGGATGAAGATGTTAGTTTGGTAATCCGTACTGGAGGCTCATGCCTGATTCATGCTGTCACGGAAATAATAGAACAACGCTTCCCTGGCAGGGTCGTTGAGCATGACCCCTTTACCAGCGTTGCTGCAGGTTTAGCAATTGCTGATTATCAAATGCAGGAAATGCAAAAGTAATTAAACAGGGGCTTTCTAAAGCCCCTTAGATTTAACATAAAATCTGTGTTCAAGCACATGCTGAAGCTACAACTTTAAACTAAAGTTGAGCTGCTGCTTCCAACACGTAACTTAAGTCTGGCCTTTCACGAAAATTTTCTTCCGCAAACTTTTTGAGAATGATGCCATCAGGACTGATTAGCATGATCCCGGGTTGAGGGATGCCATAAGCGAAACTGTCGGGCTCAGGATCAGGGTTTCTAATGCCATAGGCATCGACATGTTTTATAGCTTCGTCATGCAACATGGTAAAACCAACACCGAAGTCTTCTTCAGCAATTTTAAGTGTTTCAGTGGAATCATAGGTCATGGAGGCGGTATTAAACCCCATGGCTTCCATGTCAGCTTGAATGGCTGTGATATCAGCGAGCTGTGCTTTACAGAAAGGGCACCAGTCAAAAGAGCGACTAAAAAACAGCATTAAGCCTTTGTCACCGCTGAGACTATCGAGGTTTTGTGCCTCTCCATTTTGATCAGGCGCCTCTAGAACAGGAATCATTGATCCTTCTGGAAAATCAGGTGCCCATACAAATTCCTGTGCGATAGAAAGCTGGGCACAAAATATGAGCAGACTAATGCATAGTGAAGTACTAAGTTTAATCATAGACATGGGTAATCCTCATTCAAGTTCTTATAGTATTCAACTGGGTAACGATTATTTGAGAGTTGACAGAGCTATATTTGTTACAAAACTATCACTGCTGTGGTTTTGATAATGACAGAATTAGTATGGCTTTACTACTTTTTGCCAGCAGCAGTTGGACAGCCTTCATGCTAACTATTATAAACTGTCGATTTGAAATAGCTGCGACAAATAGATATTTTTTCGCTGAAAATCATCTGCATGTTTGAAGCTATATTCTTATCTTTTTGTTTTATGTAAATTAAGTGATAGCGGTTTCACTTGATAAATTACCGAGGAAGAAGTTTACTTAAAGTGAATTTTTTCCAGATCAATAAAAAATTAGCGGAGATAGCAGCCATTAAAGCGACGGATCAACAAACACAAGCTCTTCTGGATATGGTAAATGTTGAAGGAAATCCGCATTTATATGAATTAGCGGTTGAAGATGCTCGTGCGGGCTTGAAGCAAATGACACTGCAAGCAGATATTGCCTCCTGTGCCATCCATGAACAGCGTGAGCAGATGATTGCAGGGCCTGCTGGTGAAATTCCGGTACGAATTTATTGGCCTGAGGTAAGTGACAGGCCGAAAAGCCTGCCCATATTGCTGCTCTACCATGGTGGAGGTTTTGCTCTTGGTGATCTTGATACGCATGAAAATATGGCACGGTATTATTGTAAGCATGCTGAATTAATCGTCATCAATGTTGATTATAGACGCTCCCCTGAAAATAAATTTCCGCATGCTGTTGAGGACTGTTATGCCGCTCTTTGCTGGGCTGAAAAAAATGCGCAAGAGATTGGTGGTGATCCCAAAAGAATAGCAGTTACAGGCGATAGTGCCGGAGGCAACCTTAGCGCTGTTATGGCCCAGCTTGCTCTGTCTCGTCAGGGGCCGTCTATTGCATATCAACTACTGGCTTATCCGGTAGTCAGCATGAAAATGGACGCTGATTATGAGTCACGTAAAACCTTCGGGCAGGGAGAATACTTTCTTTCTATGAAAGACATTAACTGGCTTAGTGATATGTACTTTACTGACCCGAAGCGGGAAAGTGAAAGTGTACTGGCTTCTCCAATATTGAATGAAGACCTTGCTGCTTTGCCACCTGCACTGGTTATTATTGCAGGACATGATCCGTTGCGGGACGAAGGCAAAGACTACGCTGATAGATTAAAAGCTGCAGGTGTTGATGTTGAATACCAATGCTTTGAATCAACCATTCATGGATTTATGACTTTTGGAGGAGCCCTGGATGTCGGTAAAGAGGCGCTTGAGCTTGCAGCACAAAAGTTAAGACAACATCTGAGTGATTGAGATATTAAAGTCGCAGAAAAGTATTCATTTAACGTCAATCATTTGGCTTCGAAAAAGTATCAAGCCCTTCGAGCAGAGGCCGCCTCAGCAAGAGTATCTAACAAGATGTCTGTGTCTTCCCAGGACATGCAGGCATCGGTAATACTTTGGCCATAGGTTAAGTTCTCGCCAGCAACAACTTTTTGATTGCCCGCAACTAAATGACTTTCCAGCATGACACCCTTGATACTATTTTCTCCATTAGCTACCTGTCCGGCAACATCCTGGCATACGATCACTTGACGATCTGGATCCTTGCCTGAATTAGCGTGGCTGCAATCAATAATGATGGCAGGGTTTAAACCCGCTTTTTGCATTTTTTCTGTCGCCGTTTTAATACTATCAGGATCATAATTTGTGTGTTTGCCGCCACGAAGAATCAGGTGGCAATCAGGGTTGCCACCAGTTTGAAAAATTGCCGAGTAACCGCCTTTAGTGACAGATAAAAAGTGGTGAGGATGTTGGGCAGAACCAATTGCATCGATAGCAATTTGAATGTTGCCGCTAGTGCCGTTTTTAAATCCAACTGGGCAAGACAAGCCTGAGGCTAACTCTCGATGACATTGTGACTCCGTTGTGCGTGCGCCAATGGCACCCCAGCTAATTAAGTCGGCTACGTACTGCGGGCTGATTAGATCCAGATATTCTGTCGCAGCAGGGATTCCCATGTTGGCAAGTTCAAGCAGGAGTTTTCTGGCTTTACGTAGGCCTTCATTGATTTGAAAACTGTTATCCAGATGTGGGTCATTGATAAGACCTTTCCAGCCTACAGTCGTTCGGGGTTTTTCAAAATAAACCCGCATAACAACTAAGAGCCTGTCTTTGTATTTTTCCAGAGGTTTCAACAAACGCTGAGCATAATCAATAGCAGCTTCTGGGTCATGAATAGAACAGGGGCCACTGATCACAATCAAGCGATCGTCATTGCCATGCAAAATATTCTGAATGGCACTGCGCGCTTCAGCGACGGTTTCTGAGGCTTTTTCTGATAACGGATATTCATTGATGAGCTGCTCAGGTGAAAGCAGCTCTTTCATGGCGACAATGCGTAAATCATCAGTCGTTTGCATATTCATGTTGATACTCTTTTTTGTTTTTAACTTTTAACTTTCTGCTTTCGCTTTATGTTTTAGTCTATTCGGCTTTCTCGATATTTATTGAAAGCACACTCTCTGCATCAAGTTCAAATTGGTTCTGGTTTGCATTTTCATCAACAATAAACTCAATGCAGAGGGTTTCTTTGCCAATATAATCTTGGTGATTTTGCATGATTTTTAATACTTCATCGGATCCAAAATAGGCAATTTTTATTCGGTCAGCGACATTAAAGTCAAGATCCTTGCGTGTTTTTTGGATGCGATTGACAATTTCTCTGGCTTGTCCTTCAGCCAGCAGTTCATCACTTAAGGCTACATCCAATTCGATTGTTATAAAGCGATCAGAGATGGCTTCAGTACCTTGTTTAGCTTCTCTGAAAACAAGGATGTCGGTTGTTGAAAAAACCTCATTTTCAAGAGTAATAGAGCCTTCATCCTGCAGTTGCTTAAGCTGTTGAACAGTTAAATTTTCAATCAAATTTTTAACGGCTTTAAACTCTTTACCAAAACGTTTGCCTAAAACAGGCGAGTTTGGTTTGGCAAAAAGGTTGATAAACTCATCTTCAGCTGTTGAGTACTCTACAGTTTTCACATTGAGTTCGGATTTTATATAGCTCTCTAGTTTTGTTATTTCGTCCAGCATCTCCTGATCTTCATGAATAATGGTAAGGCGAGCCAGAGGAATTTTAGTTTTTATTTTTACTTGCTCACGTTTTTGACGGCCGAGCAATATGATGCTTTGCATACGCGCTACAGCTGCTTCCAATGCTGGCTGGATATAAACATCCTCAGATTCCGGGTATGAGCATAAATGTACAGAATGTTTACGTTCATCCACGGCAGGAGAGAATGTCTTTAATTCCTGGTAAACATGCTCAGATAAGAATGGTGCAAAAGGGGCCAGACTAATATTGAGTTCATTCAAGACAAGATAAAGCGTATTGAATGCAGCGTCTTTATCGCTTGTCATATCTTTAGTCCAGAATCTCGAACGATTCAGGCGTATATACCAGTTTGTTAGGTCTTCAATAAATTCAAATAAGGCCGGGACGACGTTATAAAGCTTATATTCCGCCATTTCTTTTGCGACATTGGCCTTAAGCGTCTGCAGCTTTGAGATAATCCACTGATCGACAATATTATTAAAAGTCAGGTCTTTAATATCTTTAGCATGCCAATTATCGATAGCGGCATAAGTTTGCAGAAATTTAAAAGAGTTGTACCAGGGCAGTAAAATCCTGCGTACCATTTCCTTGACGCCACTATCAGTAAAGCGTTGTTCTTCGGCTTTAACCAGCCCTGAATTGATTAAATACAGACGCAGGGCATCTGCACCATATTCTTCCATCAAAGCATCCGGGGCAGTGTAGTTTTGCAGACGTTTTGACATTTTCTTGCCGTCTTCTGCCATGACAATGCCGTTAACGATGACATTCTTGAATGATGGTTTATCAAAAAGTGCAGTACTAAGTACTAATAGGGTATAGAACCAGCCACGAGTTTGATCGAGGCCCTCGGCAATATATTCTGCGGGAAAACCGGCTTCAAATAGTTCCTTGTTTTCAAAAGGATAATGCAATTGCGCGTATGGCATGGAGCCGGATTCAAACCAGCAATCCAAGACTTCTTCGACCCGATGATAAGTACCCTCTTCACCATCAATTGTAAATGTTAATTCGTCAACGTATTCACGGTGCAGGTCATCTACTGTGACACCAGTATATTCAGCCAGTTCTGCAATAGAGCCAATACAGATACGCTTATCGGTGACATCGTTGATCCATACAGGTAATGGGGTGCCCCAATAACGGTTACGAGAAATACTCCAGTCAATAGCATTAGCTAGCCAATTACCCATACGGCCGTTTTTGATATGCTCAGGTACCCAGTTAACCTGCTGGTTAGCAGCACTTATGCGGTCTCTAATCGATTCTACTTTTACATACCATGAAGGAATAGTGCGGTAGATAATTGGAGTGTCTGAACGCGGACAGAAAGGGTAGCTGTGATCGATGACTTCCTGAATATAGAGTTTGCCTTCATCTTTTAGACGTTTAATGATTTCTTTGTCCGCATCTTTTACATACAGCCCTTCGTAGTCACTGACTTCTGCGGTGAACCTGCCTTCGAAATCAATGGGACAGACCAGAGCAGTAGCGCCGTTACTTTTCATTACCCGGTAGTCATCTTCACCAAAGGCAGGCGCCTGATGGACAACGCCAGTACCACTTTCAGTAGTGACATAATCATCAGCATAAATCTGGAAAGCACCTTCATTGATTAGTTCTTTAAAATAAGGGAACAAAGGTTCATAAAGTTTGCCGATTAAATCACGGGCATTATGCTGGCTAAGGACTTCCAGATTTTTATGTTTACTTAATGCTTCTAAGCGAGCTTCTGCCAGATAAATTAAACTGCCGCTATCCTGATCCTTTACTTTGACATAGGGGATGTTTGCATTGACACAAAGCGCCAAGTTTGAAGGTAGGGTCCATGGTGTGGTGGTCCAGGCAGCTACGTAAGCTTCTTCGTTTTGAAGCTTAAATAAAACAGTCACTGCGGGGTCTTGAACATCCTGGTAGTTGGAGCCTGCTTCAAAATTCGATAGTACAGTTCCCAAGGCAGTTGAAAAAGGCACAACTTTGACACCCTGATAAATTAATTCTTTTTCCCAAAGCTGCTTGATGACCCACCAGACGGATTCCATAAACCATGGATCCATGGTTTTATAGTCATTCTCAAAGTCAACCCAACGCCCGATGCGGGTAATGGTTTTTTCCCATTCAGCAGAATACCGTTGCACTATGCCACGACATTCATCGTTATAGCCTTTGATACCCAGCTTTTCGACAGCCTGCTGGGAAGACATCCCCAAATTTTTATCTATTTCATGTTCAATTGGCAGGCCGTGGCAATCCCAGCCAAAGCGTCGCTGCACGAAATAACCTTTCATTGTGTAGTAGCGAGGAATAATGTCTTTTAAGGTAGAAGCAACCAGATGCCCATGATGAGGCAGTCCTGTTGCAAAGGGAGGTCCATCATAGAATATATAAGGTTTGCAGTGCTCAGTTTGCGTCAAGGACTCCTGAAAAATATTGTTAGTTTTCCAGAAATCTAATACTTGATGCTCGGCTGCAACAAATGAAAAGGACTCATTTGGTGATTTATTTTCGGTAGTCACTGTCACATTTCTCAGCTTGAACTTTCTTAATATCTAAAAACAAAAAACCCGCCTGGAAGCGGGTTTATTTAATCTCATTTTTCAAATAGTACGGACTAATTCAACCCACTTTTCAGTGCTGAATAAAAAATATAATTCGTGGATAAATAGCTGTATTAGTCATGGAAACGAAGCATAGCTGCTTATGGAGCCAAGAGCAAGTAACTCGGTTGTCTCAAGCCTTTGCTATATCGTTTGCAGAGAAAGTTCGCTTTAGAACTCAGCTTGAAATCAACGAAATATTATTTATTGAATGCTGAGAGGAATAAGAACTGAATCAACAGTTGAGCCGCTGGTGATTACTACATTGAGCTCCCATTCTCCAGCTTGATGGAAATACATGTTATCAACTTCATAGGCTCCTCTGCCAAGGTGAGAACTGATAAATGTCATTCTGGGCAGGGTTTCTCTAGAAGCTGGATGGTATCCATGAATCTCAATAACAGCATTTTCAATAGGGCGGCGACTGCTGTTGAGTATATAGAACACCCATTGATGGGGTGTTGCGACTGGAATAGGAAAATATTGAGTCGAATAACTCAATCGATAAGAGCCCCCGCCTGATAACCAAACACCTGGAGCAACTTCTTCCTGTGCATTAACGGCAAAGCTGAAAAATGCTGAGATTATAAAAGCCGCTTGTAATAATTTGTATGGAGCTAGTTTCATTGCTATTCCTCTGTGAATCCAGACTGGGAGAATAATAGCTTGTGAGGTAAAGTCAAATATGTTTTCTTGCTTATATACAGTATAAGTACTCATAAATACTGGTCTAATTATGATTGAGGTCAAACTGCAGTCTGGCTCCCTTGCCAAAAGCCATTTATACTAGCAAAGTTTGTTACGACATCTTATGGAAATTTGTGTCGGCGTGTTTTTGAATAGTTTCCCTAACTAAAGTGGGAGTATCGGTTTTTATAATAGCCGAAGTTGTGCTATTCATTAGGATGTTTCAACTGGGATAAGTTTGCGTGGATAAATCTATACCACATTGCAAAGCGATAGCTAAATCGACAGGTAAGCCTTGTAAAAGGGCCCCCGTCAAAGATGGGCTATGCAGATATCATCTGCCGCGAGAGTTATAAGTTGATGATGAGCCTGATCCAGCGCACAGCGACCATATCAAGAATCCTTCCCTCGGAAAGGCTTTTTTAAATCAACATCATACGACTCGTGAGAAAAATCGTTTCATTCGAGTGATAGTTGTCAGCACACGACGTAAGAAAAAATAAATGTTGGCTGGCTTCTTTAAAAAAAAGAGTCCAAAGCTGCTAATTCCAATTCGTTGTATTGTTCTGAAAATTTCAGCATTGTACTGCGTCATTATTACTGAACTAAAAGTCACAAAGAAGGCAAAAATTGCTGCAATTTCTAAATCGTAACCTTTGCTTATTGGCTATCGGTGTCAGTCTCATGATGAGCGCCACCTCCTTGATAGTCACGACAGCAGCCCTGGTTGGTTTTGCTTTAGCGACAGATAAGTCCTTATCTACATTGCCATTAGCGGCACAGTTTATAGGCACTATGTTCGCCAGTATTCCTGCCTCCATGTTAATGCAAAGGCTGGGTCGTAAAACTACTTTTATGCTCTCTACTCTTTTTGGTATTAGCGGAGGAGCTCTAGGTTATCTGTCTATTGTAAATCACCAGTTTTGGTTGTTTGTTCTGGCGACTTTGCTAGTAGGCATTTTCCAGGGCTTTGGAAACTATATGCGGTATGCCGCGGCCGAAAGTGTGGATGTTTCTTTTAAGAGCAAGGCGATTTCTTTTGTCATGCTGGGAGGGGTTTTGGCTGCGGTGATTGGTCCAAATTTGGCGAAATATTCAAGAGAGTGGATACAAAGCGCAGAATTTGCAGGGAGTTATGCTTCTGTCATTGGGCTCTATATGCTTATGTTTTTGGTGCTCTCTTTTTTGAGGTTTGATGAGAAAGTTGGTTTGAGTTCGAAAGAAAAAGATAGTCAGCAAAAAACAGATACCGGCAGGCCACTTCTAGAAATTATTAAACAACCACAATATATCGTTGCCGTATTAAGCGGAATGCTAGGTTATGGCGTTATGAGCTTTGTAATGACGGCAACTCCCTTGGCCATGAACCAAAATGCTTTTCTTTTTAACGATACAGCCTTAGTCATACAGTGGCACGTAGTGGCTATGTTCGCTCCCTCATTCATATCAGGAAATTTAATTACAAGGTTTGGTTTAATTAAGGTGATGGTCAGCGGGGTTATGTTTGGACTGCTATGTATAGCAATAAACTTGCTGGGAACCTCTCTATGGCACTTTATGACGGCTCTCATATTTTTGGGTATCAGCTGGAATTTTCTTTTTGTTGGAGCAACCACTATGGTCACGAATACTTACCAAGCAAAAGAAAAGAATAAATCACAAGCATTCAATGATTTTGCAGTGTTCAGTATGGTAACCCTAGCCTCGCTTTCTGCAGGGGCATTGCAAAATTCTTTTGGGTGGCAGGTAGTAAATATGGGGGCATTGCCTCTATTGCTGGTTATTTTGCTGGCATTAATTTGGTTATCTACTAAGAATCAGCTTCAAGAACAGGCTTAAAATAAAAATAGAAGCATTCCTGAAGTCGCTATGCAATAGCAGGAATATTGATTTAAATCATGCAAGTAAAGTGAAATTTCACTATAAATCCAGTTTCATCAAACTATATGCTGTTTGAATTTTAAAAGGTATAGTACTTTAGTGTCTGAGCCAATTTGAATGGGATTCAAGTTGGACTTTGGGTTAGGGACAAGTACTTTCTAACTTATCATTAAAATAAAAAAGAATTAAAGAAATAGAAAATCAGAATCAGCGAAGGGGGATTCATGAGTTTAAAGAAACACTTTAAAACTATCGCAGCAGGTTTAAGCCTGACTGCATCTGGTGTCGTATTTGCGCAATTCGGCGCGCCAACACCAGATGCAATACCATTTCCTATGGAGTTTGAAAGCTCAAGAGATCATTATGATTATTTGCTGGACTACTACAAAGGTGGTGTCCAACATGATTATTTGAGCGTGCCTAAGTGGGAAGGTCTCTGGTCAACTGCTGGTAATACTGGCGGCAACCGACCTTTTATGGCGGATGGGGAAATTATAGAGGGTGTTCTTACACCAGAATATGAAGACGCTTTTCGCTATCGACGCAATCTAGGTAGTGTAAATAATAGCCTGGGAGTAGACTATGACAGGTTAACGACCTGTGAACCTGCTGGAATGCCACGCTGGTTGCTAGAGCCCTATGTTCGCGAATTTTTGAATACCCCCACTTATTCACTTTGGCATAACGATTTAGGTAATGACACTCGTCGTATTTATATCAATCAGGAGCATATCAACATTGATGGAACTCATTTTGCCAACGGTGACAGTATTGGTTTTTGGGCAGTAGATGATGAGCTTGGAAATGTGTTGGTTATCCATACAGAAGATATTTATCCGGCAGATTTCTTTCGGGGAACACCACCGACCAGTAATCAGGCTGAAGCTATAGAAATTTGGTATGAATATTGGGATGAAGAAAACAAAGAAAAAAGACTGGGTGCTAATGTTTATTGGTACGATGACTTAGCTCTGCTGGAGCCTTTAAGCTTGGTTTATACTTTTCGTCATCGCCAAGATATGGAAGATGCGGGCTTGAGAATCCGTTATTGGGAATGTGCTCAAAACAACAATACCTATTTGACGACTGATGAAAACGGAAACCCTTCAACACAATATCGTCTACCCGGAGAACCTGGTTATGTCGATCCTAGAGGGACCCCTCTGACCCGTAATCCGGATTTACCACCTGATTTATCAGGTCAAAACAAAAGCCCAATTTTTAACGATGCATTTGATTTTGCTTTTTGAATAAACAAACAGAAACAACTATTTAGGTAAGGAGTATTACTATGAAAATATCAATAAAAAAATTATCATTATTTATCATGGCTGTGTTGACGTTCGGCGTAATTGATTTTGCAGCAGGGCATCACAGTTTTGCCATGTTCGATAGAGCCCGTGAAGAAGTTACTGGGGGAGAAGTAGTACGTTGGGCGTTTAATAGCCCACATGTAGCTTTGTATATAAGAGATGCTGCAGGCGATATCTATGCCTATGAAGGTGCTGCTCCTGCATCTCTGGTTACGCGCTCTGAGCCAATGAATGGCTTTACTTTTCAACCAGGTGATTCTGTCGACCTAGTTGTATGTCCATTGCATGATGGCCGTAATGGCGGTGCTTTAGGTATCATCATTAAAGATGATACATGGTATATGCCTAATGATGGCGGCTGTGGTCCAAATCTGGAATCATGGCAGGATTGGATGCCTAAAGGCTATATGTCTAAACAGGAAGCTGTCGATGCTGGTGAAGAAGTCGAGATGTAACTAGGTCGGCCTATTGATTAGGCTAACTTTTTCGAGTGTAAATTGATCCTCGCTAAAAGGGCTTCTTTTGAAGCCCTTTTTTATTGATGAAATCAAAATGGCCAACGTCTTCGAGGAAAGAAGTTTCAAGCATAAATTTTCCTTTTCTTAAGATGTTTTTCCGCTATACTAATTTTTCAAAAAACTTTCAGCCAAACAGATAAATCCTAAGCAAGAAAGGTCTATTTTATGACGTATTGTGTCGCCATCTCGGTGAATTCCGGTATTGTATTTTGTTCAGATTCTAGGACTAATGCTGGGGTAGATAAGGCATATATTTATAGCAAAATGTTTCGCTTCGAATTGGGTAACCAGAGACAATTTGTGGTCTTATCAGCAGGTAATTTGGCAACCAGTCAGGCCACAATGCATCAAATGAAAAAGGATATTCGACTAAATGAGCCTGTTAGTCTTGCTACGGTTTCTACACTAAGTGATGCCGCTGACTATCTTGGTGAGGTTAGTCGGGCTCAAATGGAAAAACATGACAATACGGGCCCAACCTTTGAAGCAAGCTTTTTAATAGGTGGGCAGATTAAAGGCTATGATCATAGCGTTGCTTTGGTTTACCCGGCAGGGAATCACATCACTACTTCGCCTGATACCCCTTATTTGCAAATAGGCGAGAGTAAGTATGGCAAACCAATTCTGGATAGAATAATTGATGTGGATACACCCTTGGAAACAGCTGCGCTATGTGCGCTGGTTTCTATGGATTCCACCATGCGCAGTAATCTCACCGTAGGCCCGCCAATTGAAGTGATGTTTTACCATGCAGATTCGTTTTTATTACAGCCCTATCATCGTTTTGAAGAAGATAATGATTTTCTGCGTGGTCTGAAAAAAGCCTGGGATAAACGTCTTAAAGAAGCATTTAATCAGTTGCCAGGATTATCATGGTTAAATTCCGACAACAAAAACCTCATGCTAAATAACTAAGTGATCAAGCAACACAAATCCTAAATAGATGATTATAGATAGATGACTATAAAAGTAGCGATACAACATCATACTGTTTATCATTTTGATAAAAGGGTTGCTATACAGCCACACATATTACGCCTGCGCCCAGCGCCACATTGCCGGATGCCAATACATTCCTACTCTTTAAAGGTTAGCCCGGAAAACCATTTCATTAACTGGCAACAAGACCCTTTTTCGAACTATCTTGCCCGCTTGGTTTTTCCTGAAAAGACGCGAAAATTAAGTATTGACGTTGAAGTTATTGTTGATATGACCGTAGTGAATCCTTTTGATTTTTTTCTGGAAGAATCAGTTGATCATTTTCCTTTCAAATATGACAAGCAATTAAAGAAAGATCTCGCACCCTACCTTCAAATCACCGAGAAAGGCCCCTTGTTAATGGAACTTTTGAGGCAGGTTGATAGAAGTAAACAGCCCACCATTAATTTTCTGGTGGCCATGAATCAAATTGTTCAGCAACGAGTAGCGTATTTGATTCGAATGCTTCCTGGAGTTCAAACTTGTGAAGAAACCTTGCAAATTGGATCTGGTTCTTGCCGCGATAGTGCCTGGTTACTGGTACAAATGTTTCGACATTTAGGTTTGGCTGCACGCTTTGTTTCAGGTTATTTGGTTCAACTCAAGGCCGACCAAAAAGCATTGGACGGCCCATCGGGACCTGAAGAAGATTTTACTGATTTACATGCCTGGGCTGAAGTCTACATCCCCGGGGCAGGGTGGTTGGGTATGGATGCAACTTCAGGTCTGTTTGCCGGGGAAGGGCATATACCTTTAGCCTGTACTCCGGACCCTCAAAGTGCCTCTCCAATAACGGGATCAACCGAGCCCTGCAAGGTTGAGTTTGAATTTAGCAATACGGTTAAACGAATTCATGAAGACCCTCGAGTAACCAAGCCTTATAGAGACGATCAGTGGCAGTTGATCAATACGCTGGGTAAAAAAGTAGACAGCAAACTAAAACAGCAAAAACTTAAATTAACCATGGGAGGAGAACCTACTTTTGTTTCCATAGATGATATGGAAGGTGAAGAGTGGAATAACAAAGCCTTGGGTGAAGATAAACTGAGACTTTCCTCAGAGTTGCTTCTATCACTAAAAGATCACTTTGCTGAAAACGGCTTATTGCATTATGGGCAAGGTAAGTGGTATCCGGGTGAAGAGTTGCCACGTTGGGCGCTTGGATTGTTTTGGCGGACAGACAACAAGCCTCTTTGGCACGATAAAAACTTGCTTGATGATACCCAAAGTAAAAATAAAGTTGCCAAAACGATGGCACAAAAAATAATTTATAAGCTTTCTGAAAAGCTAGGGCTAGATAAACGTTTTACGCTGCCGACTTATGAAGATGCTGAGGTGTATCTAAAAAAAGAAGGTCAGCTACCCAAAAATTTGAGTGTATCAAACAGCAAGTTGAGCAATGAACAGGACCGTAAGCGATTACGCAAAGTGTTTGATCAGGGATTAAGGCACAAAGTAGGTTATGTCTTACCCCTAGCCTGGTCAGGAGATGAAGAAAAGGGAGGCTGGGCTAGCAGTAAATGGCAGTTTTCCAGAGGTAAAGTCTTCCTGATCCCAGGAGATTCTGCAATGGGCTATAGATTGCCTTTAGAAAGTCTGCCTTGGGAGGTAGAGAGAGATTATGATTTTGAAAAAGATCCTTTCGCTGAACGTAAAGCGCTGGATTACCCGCTAAATAAGTCTAAAAAGTCAAAGAAAAAGAAGGTGTTTGTCGAAAAGATAATACACACCGCACTGTGTGTCGAAGTCAGAAATGGCAAGCTATATGCCTTTATGCCCCCACTGAAAGTATTGGAGCATTATGTCACTCTCTTGGAGTTAATTGAGCAGAGCGCAGCGGAATTGAAATGTCCATTAATTCTTGAGGGCTATGAACCACCTCGAGATCCGCGTTTGAAAAAGCTGATGATTACGCCAGATCCTGGTGTGATTGAAGTGAATATACATCCTGCGGCTTCCTGGCAGGAATCCATCAAGAATATTTCAATACTTTATGAAGCAGCCAGAAACTGTCGTCTCGGAACTGAAAAATTCATGATTGATGGCAAGCATACAGGGACCGGTGGCGGTAATCATGTCACGCTCGGAGCAGCCAAGGTCGGGGATAGCCCTTTTTTGAGTCAACCGCATTTGCTCGAAAGCATGTTGCGTTATTGGCAGAATCATCCAAGTTTATCCTACTTGTTCTCTGGCCAGTTTATTGGGCCAACATCACAGGCTCCGCGTGTCGATGAAGCCAGGGATGACAATCTTTACGAGCTGGAAATTGCCTTGCAGCAATTGCCAAAGGGCGAAACCGATAGTCCGTGGTTGATTGATAGGATTCTAAGGAATTTTTTGGTTGACCTTACGGGAAATACCCACCGATCAGAATTTTGTATTGATAAACTTTATTCTCCTTCCAGTGCTACGGGAAGATTGGGCTTGGTAGAGTTTCGTAATTTCGAGATGCCTCCTCACTGGCAAATGAGCGCAGTGCAAATGTTATTACTGCGAAGCTTACTGGCCTGGTTTTCCGCCAATCCCTATAAGAAAAGTTTGATTCATTGGGATCATCAATTACATGATCGCTTCATGCTTCCCCACTATATCTGGGAAGATATGCGATGGGTGGTAAAGGACCTTCAGGCTGCTGATGTTGAGTTTGAACTGGATTGGCTAAGCCCTTTTCAGGAGTTCCGCTTTCCCCATTATGGTAGTTTTCATGTGGCTGGTTTACAACTGGACATCCATGGCGCTATTGAGCCCTGGCATGTGCTTGGCGAAGAAAGCTCAACGACAGGGACCTCTCGATATGTTGATTCTTCAGTTGAACGATTGCAGGTGAAAATTCAGGGCCTCTATGGAGAAAGGCTTATGCTCTGTTGTAATAAACGCAAGGTGCCTTTGCAGGCAACAGGAAAAGACGGTGAATATGTTGCAGGGATACGCTTCAAGGCATGGGATACTTATTCGGCTTTACATCCCACTATCGGAGTGCATAGTCCTCTGGTCTTCGATGTAGTAGACACAATGAATTCACGCTCTTTAGGTGGCTGCACTTATTATGTCTCTCACCCAGGTGGTCGTAATTATGACACTTTCCCGGTTAACGCTAATGAAGCAGAGGCACGTCGAGTCGCCCGGATTTCTTCCAAAGGGCACTCACAGGGCAAAATAAGAATCGCCAAAACTGAGCCGCATCCCAAAAGGCCTTACACACTGGATCTGCGTTTCCAAGAAAGGTGCTGACAGTCCAGAAATTCTAATGCCTGTTAGCCTCTTATGATGGCTTAATAAATAATCGTTTGCCTGCAATAATGAAAGAAAAATGGAACATGCCATGGGAAGTCTTACTTTCATAGAACAGATTGCATTGCTTGCTATATACTAGGCCGCACCATTGAAGGGATATGTAAAATATTCAATTTAATCAACAAGATAGTTGATTGAAAAGTTAAAAAAAATAAATCTGGATCGTGATTACTAGCGTAAAAGATTTATAAAGTTTAGTAGAAATTAAAAAACCGAATACGAAATTGAAATTAAAATTGAGGAAGTGGGGAATGTATTTAAATAAACACATTTTTCGAAATTTATTAGCTAGTTTGCTGCCCTTTATGGCCGTTTTCTCGGCACATAGTCTTGCTGCAGATAGTGAAACCGCAGAAGTTCATCAGGATATTGTTTCAAATTTTTGTTTTGATTGTCATAACGCAATAGATTGGGAAGGACAGCTGGCATTAGATTTACTTGATGTTGGTGATGTCGGTTCGGATGCAGAAATCTGGGAAAGGGTTGTGAATAAATTGAGAGGTTCTATGATGCCCCCCCCAGGTCAGCCTCGTCCTGATCAGGAAACATATCTAGAATTGGTTAGTTTTCTGGAAGATGAGCTTGATGAAGCTGCCATGCAAGACCCCAATCCAGGTCGGCCCGGCCTTTACAGGCTAAATCGTAACCAGTATGCGGCCGTTATTCGTGATTTATTGGGTATGGATGTCGATATGGCAGCCATCCTTCCGCCAGATACCACAAGTTATGGTTTCGATAATATTGCCGACGTTATGAATGTTTCACCAACGCTGCTCGAAGGCTATCTTGCTGCCGCTGACAGGGTCAGTGCTATTGCTGTTGGTGATCCTGAATTTCCACCTGAAGAAGCAAACTATACAGTGAGCAGCATGCTGTCTCAGGACAAACATATTGATGGGTTTCCTTTAGGTACACGTGGTGGTATCTCGGCCGATCATAATTTTCCTTTAGACGGCATATACGAAATTAACACACACTTTTTGGTTAATTCACTAGAAGTGGTTAAAGGCCTCCAGTTTCCACATCAGTTTGAGGTCAGTATTGATGGAAAACGTGTTCATACAGCAACTATAGGTGGTGTCGCGGATTACACCTTAATGCTTGAAAATGGTGCAGCCTCTACTGAATCTGTAGAAAATCGTGCAAAAATACGCATTGCTGTTCCAGCGGGCGTTCATAATGTGACCGTGACTTTTTTGGAAAAAACACAGGCATATGAAGTAGATCAACTTCAGCCCTTTGATAAAAATAATTTCGATCCTGTTTATGTTGGTGGAATTCCATCCCCAGCCAGGCTCAATATTCGAGGGCCCTTCAATTCAAGTGCTCCTTCCCAATTAACAAGGAGCCGAGAAGCAATTTTCAGCTGCTATCCTACCCAGATTTCTCAAGAGCAGGCCTGTGCTGAAGAAATTGTTTCAACTCTGGCTAGAAAAGCTTATCGCAGACCCGTTGATGATACGGAATTAGATGTCTTGATGAACTTCTATTTTGAAGGACGTGAATCTAAAGGAACATTTGATGGAGGCATACAAATGGCCCTGCGCCGTATGTTGATGAGTCCAAATTTCCTGTTTCGAATTGAACGGGATCATCCTGATGTTGCAGCAGGTGAAAGTTTTGCAATCAGCGACCTTGAGCTGGCTTCCAGGCTTTCATTTTTCCTTTGGAGCAGTATTCCCGATGAGGAGCTGATCAGTTTGGCAGCCAATGGGCAGTTAAGTGACCCCCAGGTTTTGGAAACCCAGGTTAACCGTATGTTGGCTGACGAGAGAGCAAGCTCCATTGTCGAGAATTTTGCTGGCCAGTGGCTGCAGCTTAGGAACCTAGATGGCGCTACTCCAGACGAAATTGCATTTCCAAACTTTGATGAGAATCTACGCAGAGCTTTCGTGACAGAAACCTCAATGTTTTTTGAGAACATCATGCGTGAGAATAAAAGTGTTATGAAGTTGATGACTGCTGATTACACCTACGTTAACGAGCGCCTTGCAAGACATTATGATATCCCCGGAGTTTATGGAGATCATTTCCGCTATGTAGAGCTTGATGATCCTGCTCGTGGAGGATTGCTGGGACAGGGCAGCATTCTCACTGTGACATCTTTTGCTCACAGAACCTCACCAGTGCTTAGAGGAAAATTTGTGCTGGACAATATTCTTGGTACAAGAGCATCAGATCCTCCTGATAATGTCCCTGCACTGGAAGAAAATGATGCGGCAAGTCTTGATCAGGAATCATTAAGACAGCGTTTGGCTAGACACCGTGCTGACCCTGCATGCTCATCTTGTCACAACATCATGGATCCAATTGGACTGGCTATGGAAAAATTCGATGCGGTTGGACGCTGGCGTGATCTTGATGAAGGAGGTCTGCCAATTGATTCTTCTGGAGAACTGGCAAATGGCACGCCCATTGATGGTCCCACAGATTTAAAACAAGCCTTAACTGAGCGTCCGGAATTATTCGTGAATACTTTTGTCAACAGAATGCTTACCTATGCTATTGGCAGAGGTCTTGAATATTACGACATGCCAACAGTCAGAGCGATTGTTGATAACACCGCGGATGTTGATTATCGATTTTCTGCCATTGTTCAGGAAATTGTGAAATCCGCGCCGTTTCGTATGAAACAGGCAGCGGGAGGAGAGGGACAATTAGCCGCTAATAACGCGCAATGAATTGACCTAAGTATTTGATTCTGATAGAACTAACTTAACAAATTTGATTTAGATCAAATAAACAGTTTCTTAAGAAGAAGACTTAAAAGTAACGAGTTAGATAAAGTAAAAATATACATAAGAGGGCTACAAAATGATGATATTTAAAAAAGCACTAGATCGACGTACGGTTCTTCGCGGTGCAGGTGCTTCAGTAGCATTGCCTTTCATGGGTGCTATGGTGCCGGCGCTGACTGCGAGCGCACAAACAGCAGCTATGCGTCCAAGTCGTGCGGGTTTTGTTTACATTCCTCACGGCTTCATTATGACCGATGAAGTAGATTATTGGACTCCTGCTACAACAGGTCATAATTTTGAAATGTCTAAAACTTTGGAGCCATTATCTGCTTTTAGAGATCAAATGACTGTTGTCAGCAACCTGATGGGAGCTGATGGTTCCGGTCAACATACAGGTGCGACGACAGCATGGCTAACTGATATGTATCCTGAAAAGACTCAGGGTGCGGATATTGGCGCAGGTGTTTCAATTGACCAGGTAATTGCCAATCACATTGGGCAAGATACTATTTTTCCTTCCATGCAATTAGCCATAGAAGATATCACCAGTCTGCTCGGTGCTTGTGATGCAGGCTTCAGCTGTGCTTATCTGGATCAGGTTTCCTGGGCATCTGAAGATACACCATTACCTACACAGGTTAACCCTAGAACTGTTTTTGAACGTATGTTTGGTGGTAGTGGTACTGCTGAACAGCGTTTGGCCAGAATGCAGCAAAACCGCAGCATACTAGACTCTGTCCTTGAAGAAGCACATCGCACTGAATCAACTCTGGATTCTGAAGATCGTGCACGTCTCGGAGATTTTCTGGAAAATATTCGTGAAGTAGAAAGACGAATACAAAATGCTGAAAGACGTTCCGGCGACCTGGCAGGTATTGCCCCTGAATCTCCAATGGGTGTTCCAGAGCTTTACGAAGAACATGTTGATGTTATGTATGATCTGCTTCACATCGCCTTCCAGGCAGACATCACAAGGGTATTCTCTTTGATGATGGCTCGTGACCTAAGTCACCTTAGTTACCCGCAAATCGGAGTGGCCGATCCTCATCACTCAATTTCTCATCATGCAGATCGTCCTGAAGTTATTGAAAAACACTTTAAAGTGAATCTGTATCACATGCAGTTGATTTCAAGATTTGTTGAAAAATTGGCTACCACCCCTGATGGCGATGGCTCATTACTTGATCACTCGATGTTACTGATAGGTAGTGGTATGAGTAACGGCAATATGCATATCAAGACCCGCCTGCCAAATGTTGTGGTTAGTGGTATGGTTGAAGGTAATCGTCATATTGCTGTTGATGATATTTCAAGAACAATTGGTCAGTTACATCTGGATATTGCTCACCAGATGGGAGTTGAGATCAATGACTTCGGCAGAAGTGGTGGACGAACCGTAGGATTAGCGTAAGCTGGCCTAAATGGTTAGCAAATTCAGCTAGACTTCCTAACTGCTATTTGAATCAAAATTGCCAGGTTATTGATAAAAAATAGCCTGGCATTTTTTACAATAAGGTTTTTAATTTTTTAGAATCAAAGAAAAATAGAGGTCAGTTCATGCAAATAATTAAAAGCACAATAGCGTTGATATTTGTCTTGTTAATTACAGGTTTAAGTGTTCAGGCAAGTGCCCAGAATGAACAAAGCCTGGACGAATTGAGAGTTGCGTTGGCATCTGGCATGGATGTGGATTCACCAAAAGCCGACGGCACAACTCTTTTGATGGAAGCCATATATTATCGCGAAGCTGATAAAGCTCGTTTACTGATTGAATCTGGGGCAGATGTTAATGCAGAGAATCGTTATGGTATGACACCTATGTTTCTTGCTGCGCGAGCCGGCATGAGTGATATCGGTATTTTGCTTCTAAGTGCGGGTGTAAATCCCAACAGCACCAATGCTGAAGGTGAGACTTTGCTCATGACGGCATCTAAATCTGGAGCTACTGATCTGGTAAAAGCCCTGTTAACTGATGATGTTGAAAGAATGATTGTTGGCGTTGATCCTAATCTGACTGAGAGCTGGAGAGGCCAAACTGCGCTGATGTGGGCTGCAGCAGAAGGCCATGTAGAGGTTATTCAGGCGCTAATAGATGGTGGCGCTGATATTAATAAGTTATCAGCCTATCAAAAATTTATTGAGCCAGATCCTGAGAAACGTCAAGGTGGTTTCGTATATCCGCGGATTCCTAAAGGGCGTTTTTCGGCTTTACATTTCGCAGCTAGGGAAGGTCAATTGGCTGCTGTTCATTCCCTTATTTACAACGGCGCGGATTTAGACATTCAAGATGAAGAAGGCAGTACACCTGCCTTGCTAGCGACGCTAAATGGTCATTATGAAATTGCAGCTGCATTATTAAATGCTGGTGCTGACGTGAATATTCAGGATAAGCGTGGCCGCACAGTCTTATTTATGGCGACAGACATGCATACCTTGGATGCTAATCCCCGCCCTGGTCCAAAGCCCTATGGAGAATTTGATAGCCTCGATATCATTAAAATAGCACTGGAAAACGGGGCAGATCCTAATCTAGCTCTTAGCGATGGCTTGCCTTCATGGTTGGCACAGGGTTCAGCTCATAATGCTTTACTTAATAAAGGTGCTACCCCTCTGTTAAGAGCATCAATGTCAGCTGATTTGGAAGTCATCGATCTGCTGCTGGAAGCTGGTGCAGATCCTTATCTTACAACTGCAGAGAGAGAAGGGCGACGTGGCAGGACTCCTAATGGCTTAACTAATGTTGTCATGGCAGTAGCGGGTATTGGCTGGAGACCAACAATCAGCCGTGGTCGCGATTCTGATGCAATTACTGCGCTGGATTTTTACTTAGATGAGTATGATTTTGATATTAATAGCGCAAATCAAGCTGGTGCAACCGCGCTACATGGTGCGGTGATGCGAGGCTCACCTGAGATCGTTCAATATCTTGGTGAAAATGGCGCAGTCTTCACTGCTCTGTTACCCAATGCAACAGGTGGTGATATGTATGCTGAAGGTTCTGATTTATCACCTTTGGATCTTGCCTTGGGCGTTATTGATTTAAGATTGGAACCAAACCCGGAAGTCGAAGCGGTAGTTAGAAGTTTTATGACACAAGCTGATTTTGATGCAATTGATTCCAGAAAAGCAGAATTACGTGCAGAGAGAGCAGCTGAGCATGAGGCATCAGAAGCCGAAGAAAATTCTGAAGACTCGGTTTAATTCGCAAATAGAAATAAACCAAGAGAAGCTGCTCAACTGAAGCTAAGGAGCTGACGTTTGGCTCCCCAATTACCAGGGTTTTCATTAAAGTGCCCTGGTAAGCTGGTTTGGCATTCCTTACATTTCCCTGCTTTATCAAGATGCCAATAACCCAATTGATATCGATCTCTTTTTATAAGTAAGGCATTGCAGTTTGAACAGTAGCTTGAGCCGCCTATTGCATCACTTACGTTACCAGTGTAAACATGATGCAATACATTTTTAAGAGCAATTTCTCGTGATTGTGTTAATGAGAGGGGAGAGGTATTACTCTTATCCCGCATCTTAAAATCTGGATGAAATGCTGTGAAATGAAGAGGAACGTCCGGTCCTAAATTTTCCATAATCCAGCTCGACAGGGCTTCAATTTCCTTGGCGCTATCATTCTCGCCAGGAATCAATAGTGTGGTTAACTCTAACCAGGTATTGGTTTCATGTTTTACATAAAGAATAGTATCCAGAACATCGGCAAGCTGGCCGCCACAAAGTTGATAATAAAACTTTTCAGAAAAAGCCTTTAAATCGATATTGGCTTCGTCCATATTGGCGAAAAATTCCTGACGTGGTTTAGGGCAGATATAGCCGGCTGTTACGGCCACTGCTTTAATGTTTTGTTCTTTGGAGGCCTGTGCTACATCTATGGCATACTCGTGAAAAATAACAGGGTCATTATAGGTGTAGGCAATGCTCACACAGTTAAGATCAGCCGCAGCCTGAGCTAATTGCTGAGGGGAGGCTGAACTTGCAAGCGATTCCATTTGTCGGGATTTGCTGATATCCCAGTTTTGGCAAAATTTACAGGAGAGATTGCAACCGGCAGTGCCGAAAGAAAGCACTGGAGATCCTGGATAAAAGTGATTGAGAGGTTTCTTCTCTATGGGGTCTATGCAAAAACCACTGGAGCGGCCATAACTTGTTAGAACAATTTCATTATCTTCACAGGCGCGAACAAAACAAAGCCCGCGCTGACCGTTACGCAATTTACACGCTCGCGGGCACAAGTCACATTGAATTCTATTGTCAGTGGTTTTATGCCAGTAGTGCGTTTTTACAGTAGTTGTCATCATGTTAGGATTATGCAAACTTGTAATTTAATGATTTGATCTCCTTATGACTAGTATACGCTCTGCAGCGGTGGCTGGAACATTCTACCCAAGTAATCAACAGGAATTGATTTCAACCGTCGATGCTTTGCTGGATGCAGCTAAGACTGAGGAATCAAGCCCTAAGGTTATTGTTGCTCCTCATGCAGGTTATATTTATTCAGGAACAGTAGCAGCTAAAGTTTATAGTAGACTGTAAAATCGGCAACATGAAATATCTAAAGTGGTTTTATTGGGGCCCTCCCATAAAGTCGGTTTTAAAGGTATAGCGGCGCCTACATCAGATAAATTTTCAACGCCTTTAGGTGAAATACCATTAGCTGTCGATAGTATTAAATTTCTAGCGGCAATGAATAGGTTGGTTTTTCTGGATCAAGCCCATAGTCAGGAACATAGCCTCGAAGTACATTTACCCTTTTTACAAAGAGCGCTGGGGTCCTTTGAACTAATCCCTTTGGTGGTAGGCACTGCAAGTAAAGAAGATGTTGCTCTTCTATTAGAGCAGCTTTGGGGTGGAGATGAGACGCTGATAGTGGTTAGTTCGGATCTTAGTCATTACCATGAATATACAGAAGCTAAAAATCTGGACTCTGCAACTTCAGAAAAAATTGTTTCTTTACAAGATAATTTAACAGGTAGTGAGGCATGTGGCTGTAAGCCACTGAATGGTCTTTTGAACCTTGCTAATCGTCATGGGATGAAAGTTGAAAAAGTAGAGTTGAAAAATTCAGGTGATACAGCCGGCTCGAAGGATCGTGTAGTGGGTTATGGTGCTTTTGTAATTAATTCCGGAGAGCTTGTGAAAAAGGATCAAGACTATAATCTGGCAAATCGGCAGAGCATGTTACAAGTCGCTCGTGATGCAATTATGCAAACCTTGATCGGCAATAAAGACATTAAGCTTAATTTAAAGCTTTTTCCTGTGCATTTACTAGAAAAGAGAGGCACCTTTGTGACGCTAAATATTGATGATAGATTACGTGGTTGTATTGGTAGTCTAAGTGCACAGCGACCCCTAATTTTAGACATTATTCACAATGCGCAAGCTGCAGCTTTCAAGGATCCCCGTTTTAAACCCTTAAGCCTAGAAGAGTTTCAAAATGTAGAAATACATATATCTATATTGACTGAAGCCTGGGATGAAAGCACTCAAGTACTACGTTATGAAACGATAGAATTTTCATAATTAAATGAATTATGGCATGATGGATTTAAGTATATAGTGCAACCAAACGCATGCTTGGTTGTCGATTCTTTTTAATGAACTTAGGTTTTTAAACATCTGAATGACTATTAATTGGAAGTCATATAATCCCGGTGAATTTTACGATGAACTAATAAGCTCACCGGGATACCCTCGTAAGTCAGCTCGAATTTTAACGAAATATTTGGCTTCTCTCAGCCATGATGAGCTCAAAGAACGAAAAGCCTCAATAGAACATGCGATTAAAAGCATGGGCATATCTTTTACTGTCTATAGTGAAGCTGGCAATATTGATCGGCAATGGCCTTTTGATTTAGTACCAAGAATTATTTCCGAGAAAGAATGGACTTCGACCAGTAAGGGCTTAAAGCAAAGACAAAGAGCGTTAAATTGCTTTATTAATGATGTTTACAATGAGTGCAAGATTTTTAAAGATAAAATTCTTCCTGAGGAGCTTATTAAAAAGTCAAAAAATTATCGTAAAGAATGTAAGGGCATGAAGCCAGTACATGAAGTCTGGGCTCATATATGTGGTACAGATTTAATACGTGATGCAGATGGCAAATTCTATGTCTTAGAAGATAACTTAAGAGTACCTTCTGGTGTGTCATATATGTTGGAAAACAGAACGGTAACGAAGCGAGTGTTCCCTGAATTATTTGAGAATTATGATATTCAGCCGATAACTGACTATCCAAGCCAACTGTTCGACACTCTGGCAGCAATTTCTCCAGAACCAAAAGACTACCCGGAAGTTGTTGTGTTAACACCCGGAATTTTTAACTCAGCGTATTTTGAGCATTCGTTTTTGGCGCAACAAATGGGTTGCGAATTAGTTCAAGGTAGTGATCTGGTCGTAGAAGATGATCATGTATTTATGAAAACGATCGAAGGACTTTCCCCGATAGATGTCATTTATCGACGTATCGATGATGAATTTCTTGATCCCGAAGTGTTTTATCCCGATTCAGCTTTAGGCGTTCCTGGCTTAATGCGAGCTTGGCTAAAGGGTAATGTCGGTTTAGCGAATGCCCCAGGAGCCGGTGTGGCGGACGATAAGGTGATTTATACCTTTGTTCCTAAAATGATCAAATATTATCTAGATGAAGACGCAATCTTGCCCAATGTTCCAAGTTACTTGTGTGTTGATAAAAAGCAATGCCAGCATGTATTAGAAAACCTAGACAAGCTGGTGGTAAAACCAGCTAATGAATCTGGCGGATATGGAATGCTGATTGGACCTCAGGCAACTAAAAAAGAACGTGCTGAATTTGCTCGAAAAATAAAAGCTAATCCTCGAGAGTTTATGGCGCAGCCTCTAATTGCTCTGTCTACCGCGCCAGTCCTAGGTGAAAATTTCATGGAGCCACGCCATATAGATTTACGGCCTTTTTGTTTGCAGGCGGGTAGCTCTTATGTGACACCAGGAGGTTTGACTCGTGTTGCAATGGTTAAAGGCTCTTATGTGGTTAATTCATCCCAAGGGGGTGGTAGTAAAGATACCTGGATAGTTCGAGAATAAGTAAAAGTCTGACAGTTAAGTGATGAGAAATTAAAGAATGTTATCGAGTGTTGCCGAAAGAGTTTATTGGCTTGGGCGTTATCTAGAGCGTGCAGAGAATTCTGCACGCTTACTGAAAATTTATTCTGCCATGCTTTTTGACTTGCCTCGTGGTTCAAAGCTTGACTGGAGCACTTTAATTGATATCAGTGGTAGTCATGAAAGTTATAAAGAACATCACGATAATTACGATGAAAAGCCTGTTGTAAATTTTTTACTTGCCGACCCCAAGAATCGTAATTCTATTTTTGAATGTTTGGTTCTTGCTAGAGAAAATGCTCGAACTAGTCGTGAGATAATTCCATCTGAAATATGGGAGCAAGTGAATGCGCTTTACTATTCGGTTAAAGAAAGTGTTAACCCAAGGTTAGGTAGGGCAAATCGCTACACGCTCTTGGAAGAAATAATGGCAGACTCACAGCGGATTGAAGGTTTGTTTGTGAGTAGCATGAGTCACAATGAGGCATATTCATTCATTGAGTTGGGAAGGAAACTCGAGCGCGCAGACATGACAAGTCGCCTGGTTGATGTTGGCTCGATTAATTTAATGCCGGCATTTGCTGAAAAAACTGAGCATCAGATTATTGAACCCTATGAAAATATTATTTGGATTAACGTATTGCGTTGTCTTGGAGCCTTTCAGGCTTATCGACAGCAGGTGCATAACCGTGTTAGTGGGAACTTGGTCGTTCGCTTTCTGCTCCAGGATGAAGAATTCCCTCGAGCAATCGGATTTTGCCTGTCTGAACTGGTGGTGAATCTGGAAAGGCTGCCTAAGAACGAAGATGTAAAAAGAGCAGTTGCTCGGGTTAAACGAATTTCTCGTGAAGTTGATGTGGAAAGTTTATTGGAAAAAGGCTTACTGCAATTTATCGATGAATTGCAGATTTCTATCGCGGACATTCATGAAGAAATAAGCAGAATATGGTTTACTCCTGAAACCATCCAGATTGCTGATTGATGTTCAGCAATAATTTTATTTTTCAGAGACAGTCAAGCCGCCGACTACCTAGATTAAATGGATTAATTAAATAATCGAAGATGGCAGTTTTTACCGTCTAATTAAGGTTTCTTAAGAGACCTGAGCAAAATAAATCTGAGCTAAACCCGACCTGAAAAGATCCAAGCTATAGATAGTTAACTAAACAGCAAAAAACAAACAAGAGCTAATTCGTTATAAGAAGAAGCTAAACAACCTCATTGTTATTCTCGGCGTTTTTCTCCCAAGTAGCGGCCCATGCGAGAGGAGGCAGCAGATTAAAAGCTTCTTTTAATTTTTGATCCCAGTTTTTCTTCAATTCCCTGAGATATTCACTGTCTTCATCAAAGCGATTATAGTTACTTAAAGCAAATTCGTTGGCTTTGTAGGTTAATATTTCGACTGGAGGGCCGACTGCCAAATTACTGCGTATAGTTGAGTCCATTGATACCAAGGCGCAAAGCGCAGCTGTTTCAAGAGAAGTATCAAGATTAATAATTCTGTCCAGGATTGGCGTACCGTATTTGCTTTCTCCAATTTGGAGGTATGGCGTATCTGCAGAACTGGTTATGTGATTTCCTGCAGAATAAATTTTCACTACTCGGTGTTGGCTGCCTTTAATTTGTCCTCCTAGCAGGAAAGAGGATTCGAAATCACTATATGAACCACCATGTTTTTCCAGCTTTTCGAGATATACCTGGCCGATATAGTCAGCAGCTTCTCCAATGGTAGAGACTGAATTCATGTTAACAGGGGCGTTATTGCGAATATCTTGTCGTAACTGGGTTAGTGTTGATTGGCTGGTAGCAAGGTTGCCTGCTGACAATAAAACAAACTGTCGGTCAGGTTCTGCATTAAAGCTAAACATCTTGCTATATGTACTTATCTGATCAATACCGGTATTGGTTCTTGAGTCTGAGCAAAATACGATGCCAGCATTTACAGAAATGGCTATGCAATAAGTCATGGGGTCAGCAAAATGTAGTTATTATTTAAGAATCAATTCTAGCTGAACTATCTATTGCCTAACAGAATTATTTTTATACTCTCTAGGTTATCAGTTGTTCAGCCATTTTAATCCGATTAGATTTCCAGCATGAATCAACATAAAATCTTTGCCACCAAGTCCTTATCCTGTTCATGACATATTGGAATTAAAGTGACCAAGCATTATATAAGCGCTCAGCAATTACTTGATGACTCATTTAGTTTGGCAATCAAGGTTCTAGAAAGCGATTATAGACCTAACTTTATTGTGGGCGTTTGGCGAGGCGGCGCTCCTGTAGCAATTGCTGTTCAAGAGCTGCTTAAATATTTTGGTATTGAGTGCGATCATTTTGCTATTCGTACATCACATTATACCGGCATTGAAGACAGGGCATCTGAAGTAAAGGTAGATGGTCTAGATTATTTAGTTAAACATATATCCGCGAATGACAAGCTGTTACTCGTTGACGATGTGTTTGACAGTGGTTTAAGCATTAATCAGATCGTTCTGGATATAGATGCCCAATACGAAAATAAATTGCCTGAAATCAAAGTAGCCACGCCTTATTTCAAGCCTAAAAAAAATCAAACATCAAGAGTTCCCGATTTTTATCTTCATGAAAAAGATGACTGGCTGGTTTTTCCGCATGAATTAGATGGTCTTGGCCTAAATGAAATTTTGCTCAATAAACCTGAGATCGAGGCTTTAACCAAATTATTGAAAACTGTAGAAAGATCAAAATAGATAAAGTATGAGCTGATTGCTTATCGGTACGTCCGTAAATAAATATATTTATTGTTTCAGTTTGTTAAATAATACACGAAGTTATAACATGCTTAGCCAATGGAAGGCTTTAATTCATTACTTTTAACATTAGACGGTTATCTAGGCGGGTCAGCATGGTTCCCATTTATTTTACTGGGAGTTGGTCTGTTTTTTACTGTCTACCTGCGATTTCCCCAAGTACGATTTTTTACCCATGCATGGGCCGTCTTACGTGGTAAGTATGAAAAATCGGATGACCCCGGTGATACCACTCACTTTCAGGCTCTTTCAACGGCTCTTTCCGGAACAGTAGGCACTGGTAATATCGGAGGCGTAGGCTTAGCGATATATATTGGTGGACCGGCAGCTTTATTTTGGATGTGGATGACCGCATTTCTGGGTATGGCGACCAAGATGGTTGAGGTCAGCCTTTCACATAAATATCGAGTAAAAGCGGCTAATGGCACTATGTCTGGTGGTCCTATGTATTACATGGAGCACGGCCTAAAAATGCATTGGCTGGCGATGTTTTTTGCTATAGCAACGGTAATTTGCTCTATAGGCACAGGCAATCTTCCACAAATAAATAATATTGCCAGTAGTGTTGATGCCAGCTTCGGAATCCAGCCAATTGTTACAGGAGGCGTTCTTGCTGTGTTGCTAGGGATGGTGATTGTTGGCGGCATAAAACGTATTGCGCATGTGGCAGCAACCATTGTTCCTACTATGGCAACGATATATTTAATCGGAGCTTTGTCTGTAATTATTATGAATTACGGCAATATTATTCCTTCATTTTTCAGTATATTCCGTGATGCTTTTAGCGGCTCTGCAGCATCGGGAGGTTTTCTGGGAGCCACTTTTGCCTTTGCTTTTAATCGTGGTGTGGGCAGAGGCTTATATTCCAATGAGGCTGGCCAGGGTTCAGCGGCCATTGCCCATGCTTCTGCAAAAGCTGACGAGCATGTTTCTGAGGGTATGGTTTCATTGCTGGAACCTTTTATTGATACCTTGGTTATCTGCACTATAACCGGGTTGGTAATTTTATCTTCAGGAGTCTGGACTGAAAAATTTGAAAATGAGTTTCAAACGGCCGATTTGCTGTTGCTGGATGGATTATATCTAGAGCAAAACGAAAGCGACCGGACACTTATTACGGAATACCTAGCATTTGGAGAGGCAGACGGAGTGAGCTTATATTCCGGTAGTGCAAATGTTGTTAGTGGAGAAGCTCAGAATCCTGAATTTACGGTTTTACATGCGCGATCTTTTGCTGAAGAGGTCAGCTTTTATATTGCTGATGAGTTGTATAGCGGGCAAATTGAAATTGTTGATGGCACTATCCAGAATCCTGAAATTAGCTTGCGTGGAAAATCATTACTCCATTCTGCTGCGCTAACGACTACTGCTTTTGGTTTTGGTTTGTTTGGGGAAAATGGCCAGTATATTGTTACTTTATCCTTAGTGCTGTTTGCATTTTCTACAGCCATAGCCTGGTCTTATTATGGTGATAGGGCGATTATTTATCTGTTTGGTTTTAGAGCAGTTATGCCATATAGAATTTTCTATTGTTTTGCTTTTTTTATTGCCTCATTCATCGATACAACGCTTGTATGGAATATAGCAGCGGTAGCTATTGTATTGATGACTCTTCCAAATTTACTGGGCATCATGTTAATGCGGAAGGAAATGAAATCTTTAGTTAAGACTTACTGGGATGAATATGGGGATAAAGGGGATAAAGAAGTTTAATTTTCTGTAGTGTCATCACTATTACTTTCTTCTTGAGACTCTTGTGCTCCTGCATTCCCCAACATCCCCAATGTCAGTATATTGAGCAATGATCTTTCTTCTTCTTCAATTTGTGGCTCTGCTGCAACGTCAAAGCCAAAAGCTGTATCGGTGTTTTGAGGACGGCTAGTCGGCGCAAGAGGGGCATCTCGTTTATTTGAACCCAACAAGCCAAAAGTCACAGAATATAGAAGAGATGGGTCAGTAATTTGTGTAGAAACGATAAAATTTCCATTTTCATCGAGCTGATTGCTATCTGGATAGTTTGCCTTAAGAATGGCCAAACTATTGTCTGCGAGATCATTTAAGCCCAAGCGTAAGTACATCTCAGTCATAATTTCCATTGCCCGGGGAACGGCAGGAGCTTCCTGGTAATTTTCAACAACATATCTTGCGCGGTTCAGTGCTGAAAGGAAAGCCTGTCTTTTAATATAGAATTCTGCAACGTTTATTTCATAATTTGCCAGTAGATTGCGTAAATAAATCATTCGTGCTCGAGCATCGGCAGTATAAGGGCTGTTTGGAAAACGAGTGACCAGTTGAGCAAAGTCGGTAAATGATTCTCGAGCATTTCCAGGGTCTCTTTTACTGGGGTCAGTAGGGAGAAAACGGCCGAAAAAACTGGCATCCTCAGTGTAAAAGGCAAGTCCTTTCATGTAATAGGCATAATCAATATTTTCATCATCTGGGTATAGGCGAATGAATCTGTCTGCTGCTGCACGTGCAGATTCAGCTTCCCCGGCTCTATAATAAGCGTAAACCAGCTCGATTTGAGCTTGAGCGGCATATTGTCCAAACGGAAACAGGGCTTCTAGCTGCTGAAAATATTCAATAGCTGTACTAAAGGCATTGTTGCGAAGTGAGTCAACAGCCTCATTGTAGAGAAACTCTTCAGTCGATTCCGCAAATTCATCATCAGAGGCACAGGCAGTGAGTGTGATAATAATGATGCTTAGAAGGGGAAGTAATAGATATCTTTTCACTATGATCTGGGTTTTATAAATTTTAGTCACTGGCTTTAAATTAAATGCATCTGGATAATTCGATATTTCGCTGACGCAGTGTACTATGTCCAATTAAGATAATCATCTACCTTTAATAGACCGTAAAAGTATGGAAAAGTTTAATTTGGAAGGGGAAGTTAGTTCTGATCAAGCAGGCTTACGCCTGGATCAGGTTGCTTCAACTATGTTTCCTAATTTTTCCAGAGCTCGCCTACAAAAGTGGATACAAGATGGCAGTTTATTGGTAGATGGGCATCAAGCCAAAAATAAACAAAAGCTTTTAGGGGGTGAACTAATAACCTTATCAGCCCATGAGGAGTTCCAGGAACAGTGGCAGGCGGAACCTTTGCCGCTAAATATCATGTATGAAGATGAGAGCCTTTTAATAATAAATAAGGCGGATGGTTTGGTTGTACATCCAGCGGCCGGCAATTATTCAGGAACACTGCTCAATGCTCTACTGTATCATTATCCGGAATTAGGAAATGTTCCACGCGCAGGTATAGTGCATCGTCTAGATAAAGAGACTAGTGGCTTGATGGTGGTGGCTCGTACCCTCGATAGTCATCAGAGTTTAATTGAGCAAATTCAAGCACGAGAAATAAGTCGAGAATATCAAGCTATAGCGGTGGGACTGGTAACAGCTGGTGGAAGCATAGATGCACCCTTGGGCAGGCATCCCGTTCATAGAACCAAAAGAGCTGTTGTATCAGAGCAAAACGGTAAAAATGCTGTCACACACTATCGAGTGCTAAAGAAATTCAGGGCACATACACAGTTGGTGGTGAAGCTGGAAACGGGACGAACCCACCAAATTAGAGTTCATTTAGCACATATTGGATTCCCCTTGGTCGGAGATCAGGTATATGGCGGCAGACCTAAAGTTCCAAAAGCTGCCAGTCCTGACTTAATTGCAATGATCGCAAATTTTAAGAGACAGGCTTTACACGCCTGGAGGTTGGGTTTGGAACATCCGACAACAGGAGAGTATATGGAATGGGAATCAGAACTGCCTCAGGATATTCTGGATTTGTTATCAGTTTTAAATGCGGATCATGAGCAATAAAGGCCTTATAAAAGCAGGTTGGCCTGCGCCAGCAAACGTTAATGCTTTTGTATCAACAAAACATGCTGAGCTTGAAAATGTTCTCCAACACAAAGAGGTGCAATACCAGCAACAAGTGCACGGGACTGATGTGTTTCATTTAAGTGGCGGAGTTGAGAGTATAAATCCTGCAGCAGATGCTATTTACACTGAAACCACAGACCTTGTCTGTGGAATTCATACAGCTGATTGCCTTCCTGTTTTTTTTACTGATCAGCAGGGCACTGAAATTGCTTTGGCTCACGCAGGTTGGCGTGGATTAGCAGCCGGCGTCCTAGAAAACACAGTGGAAAAATTCAAGTCTGATCGAAAGCAAATAATTGTCTGGTTTGGGCCGGCTATTGGTCCATGCCATTTTGAGGTAGGTGAAGAAGTACGAGACTTATTTATAGAAAAATCTGATACAAGCATTCAACATTCTGTGCTCTCCGCGTTTGTGTCAGGTCAAAAGCCTGGCAAGTGGATGGCCGATCTATACAAGCTTGCACAAGCTCGACTGTCTGCTGCTGGTGTTACTAATATTAGTGGTGGCGGATTATGCACCTACTGTGATCCAGCTAATTTTTATTCCTATCGTCGTAACAAGGATAGCGGAAGAATAACCAGTTTGATTTGGTTAAATTAAATTCTGCTGACTTGAATCAATTGATTCCACCCCCATCTATTACACAATGAAACCGTGTGATTTTTAATAGCAAGGTACTCACAGTGCGGATGGATAAATTAACTAATAAATTACAAATGGCTCTCGCTGATGCGCAATCACTGGCTGTAGGTAAAGACCACAATCAGATTGCTCCTGTACATTTAATGTCGGCCATGGTAAATCAAAAGGGTGGATCCATCAAGCCTTTATTGATGCAAACAGGCTTTGATATAAAGCAGGTTCAACTTGGTTTGCAAACTATCATTGATGACTTACCAATCGTTCCAGATAGTGATGGAGATGTAAACTTTTCACAAGAGCTTGCAAGGCTATTAAATGTTGCGGATAAAATTTCGCAACAAAAAGGTGGGCAGTTCATTTCCAGTGAAAATGTTTTACTTGCGGCTATGCAAGATAAAGGGGAGCTGGGAAAACTTCTTAACTCTTTTTCTGTATCTAAGCAGGCGATGGAAAATGCCATTAAAAACTTACATGGTGATAACGCTGGTGACGACAGTGAATCTGATGGTTCACATCAAGCATTACAGAAATATACAGTCGATGTAACGGCAAAAGCAAAAGAAGGAAAACTGGATCCGGTCATCGGCAGGGACGATGAGATTCGTCGTACCATTCAGGTATTGCAACGTCGAACCAAAAATAATCCGGTCTTGATCGGTGAACCTGGTGTAGGTAAAACAGCCATAGTTGATGGTTTGGCACAGCGTATTGTTAATGGTGAAGTGCCGGAAGGTTTAAAAGGTAAACGCATTCTATCACTTGATATGGGTGCTTTGATTGCTGGTGCCAAATTTCGAGGAGAGTTTGAAGAACGCTTGAAAGCTGTTCTAAGTGAGCTTGGCAAACAGGAAGGTTCAGTCATTTTATTTATAGATGAAATCCATACCATTGTTGGTGCAGGTAAAGCAGAAGGCTCTATGGACGCAGGTAATATGCTTAAGCCAGCACTGGCTCGTGGCGAATTGCACTGTGTGGGTGCCACAACATTAGATGAGTACAGGAAAGACATTGAAAAGGATGCTGCTCTGGAAAGACGCTTTCAGAAAGTGCTGGTTGATGAGCCTTCTGAGGAAGATACCATTGCGATCTTACGTGGACTGAAAGAACGCTATGAAGTACATCACGGCGTTAACATCACAGACTCTGCAATTATCGCAGCCACAAAATTATCACAACGATATGTTACTGATAGGCAATTACCCGATAAAGCTATTGATCTGATCGATGAAGCAGCAAGTCTGATTAGAATGGAAATTGATTCGAAACCAGAAGAGATGGACCGTCTGGAACGGCGTTTAATTCAATTAAAAATTGAACGAGAAGCACTAAAAAAAGAAACAGATAAAGTGTCTCAGAAAGGCTTGGAAAAACTTGAATCTGATATTCAAAAACTAGAAACAGAATTCGCTGACTTAGATGAAATTCTTCGCGCAGAAAAAATAACCTTGCAAGGTTCACAAAAAATAAAAAGTGATCTCGAGCAAGCCAGAATCGATTTGGAAGCAGCGAGTCGTAATTCAAATTTAGCGCGCATGTCAGAATTACAATACGGCATCATTCCGGGCCTGGAAAAACAGCTAGAAGTTGCTGCAAGCTCTGACAATATAGAAATGAAATTGTTGAGAAACAAAGTTACAGATGAAGAAATAGCCGTAGTGGTATCTAGAGCTACAGGTATTCCTATATCAAAAATGCTGGAGGGCGATAAGCAAAAGTTATTGCGAATGGAAGAAGCTTTACACGAAAGAGTCATTGGGCAGGATGAAGCCATCTCCGCCGTTGCCAATGCTGTAAGGCGTTCTCGATCAGGCTTATCCGATCCGCGCCGCCCAAATGGATCCTTTCTGTTTCTTGGCCCAACCGGTGTCGGTAAAACTGAACTTTGTAAATCCCTGGCGCAATTCCTCTTTGATACAGAAGAGGCTATGGTGCGCATTGATATGTCAGAATTTATGGAGCGTCATTCAGTCGCCAGGTTAATTGGGGCGCCTCCTGGGTACGTTGGTTATGAAGAAGGGGGGTATCTTACTGAAGCAGTTCGACGACGTCCTTATGCTGTTTTACTCCTTGATGAAATTGAAAAAGCTCACCCTGATGTATTTAATATTTTACTTCAGGTCCTTGATGACGGGCGGCTCACTGACGGACATGGTCGCACAGTCGATTTTCGTAATACGGTAATTGTCATGACCTCTAATCTTGGGTCTGACAAAATTCAGGAATTGATGAGCGCCAATTCTGATACTGATGCCAGTTATGAATCAGTGAAGAGTTCAGTGCTGGAAGTGGTTACTAATCATTTCAGGCCGGAATTTATTAACAGGATAGATGAGCTGGTTGTGTTTCATCCTCTTGCCAGTGAACAGGTTAAGGGAATTGCACAAATTCAATTGCAGCTTCTGGATGAGCGCCTACAAGATAACGACCTAAAACTGGAGTTTGCAGAAGGCGTTTTGGATAAAATTGCAGCATTGGGCTTTGATCCAGTTTACGGTGCTAGACCACTGAAAAGAGCAATCCAAACCTGGCTGGAGAACTCCTTGGCACAAAGTGTTTTATCCGGTGATTTTTTACGAGGAGATACGATTCTTGTGAAACTAGAGAATGATAAGCTGACGTTTACCAAGAAATAAAAAAATTGAATATTTTATAAGTATCAGAGTCTGCCTTCCTGTTGAAGGAAGTGGTACGTTCTCATTAGTGCTGTTATTGTTAGTGAATCCTTAATTTCCTGATTAAGCACCATTTGCCAAGCGTCCAGAAAGGATATTTTTTTTAGTGTAAGCACTTCTGTAGGGTCAGGTTCTGCTGCACCCTGCTTTAAATTTTCTGCTATAAAAATATAGGCACGCTCGTTCGTAAAGCAATTGCTGGTGTATAACTGACCAAGCTCGATCCATTTTTTTGCGCTTAAACCAGTTTCTTCTTGCAATTCACGTTTGGCACTCTCCAGCAATGTTTCGTTTTTTTCAGCACCGCCTTCTGGAATTTCCCAACTGTAGGTGTCCAGCGTATATCGATATTGGCCAACCAGATAAGTAAACAGATCTTTTGTAAGGGGCACTATACCAATAGCTGGCTTGGCTTCTACAACACCGTAAATACCTGAGCGGCCCTGCGGGGTGATTACCTGGTCTTCCCGTACACGAATCCAAGGGTTTGAATAAACTAATTTACTGCTCAAGGTTTTCCAAGGGTTATCCAATTAAATACTCCTTTTTGTTTCCATATTTACCTAGTTACTTTTACAGCATGGGTGTTTTATTCTTATTTTTAGATTTATGACGCCATTTTCAAAGAAAACCAGACATCAAATGATTGATTTTAGACTTAAACTATTTCAAAAACTTGCTTTAATTTTAGTTTTTCCATCTTTGAGCTTTGCTCAAAGTGCCATAGTCGAGACTCAAAATAGCTCTGCACTTGACTGCTATCAAAATGCGTCTTCTGTAGCCAGGATCGAGGGCTTTGCAGTCAGCAGTGGCATGATCGACTCATGTAATATTGCATTGATTGAAGTTGGCTTGTCTGATAATGACCGTGCAGCAACTTTTGTTAATCGTGGAATTTTATATGCTGCTTTTGGCTCATTAGCTGAAGCTTTATCAGACTATGAGGAAGCCATTAATCTACAAGCTGATTTAGCTGAAATTTATATTAATCGCGGTATTGTTTACCATTTTGAAAAACAGTTTGATTTGGCTTTGTCTGATTATAATCAGGCATTGGAACTGAATGTTGAAAACAAGTATCTGGTATTTTTTGCTCGCGGTATTATTAATGAAGAGATGAATCTTTTAGATCAAGCGCGTAGAGATTACAGAAAATCTCTAGAGGAAAACCCGGAATGGTTACCCGCAAAAACCAGACTGGAATGGGTTTTAGATAAACTAGAAAGCACAACTTATGAAGTTGTGTTATCTGATTAAGATTTATATCAAAGCGCCGCTTTAGCCAGTTTTTCCAAATTCCCTGCAAAATTCATCACGTGAAAAATAGTGTTCTGTTCAATACTGCCACTTAGCAGGTGTGCACCCGGACCTCTTGCATAAATAGGAACATCTTCACCACTATGTGTTTCATCAATTAAGGGAATGAATGCTTCTTGATGGAAGCCGGGCGCTTCTGTATCAATGTTAGTGAGATCAAACCTGCTAGGTAAGATAGGAGGATCTTGACCTTCTTCCAGCTCTTCGGTCGTTTCGTAAACACCATCAGTTTTATCTTCAAAATCCGCGAAGCCATTACCATTCATATAGTTTAAGGTAGTGAAAGGCATGTCTTGTCTATCAAGCGTAGCTTCAGTTTTTGGATTACCGGCAGCATCGTTGCCAATCACTTTACCAAGAATTGGATTTCCCCGAGTTGGATAACCTGCCATGGTCATGACATGACTATGATCAGCAGTAACAATAATCAGGGTTTCTTCAGCATCAGTCACATTAACGGCAGCAGCAACTGCATTGGAAAATTCCAGAGTTTCGTTGAGTGCGTTATAGGCATTATTAAAGTGATGAGCGTGGTCAATCCGGCCTCCCTCTACCATTAAAAAGTAACCATCTTCATCTTGCTCTAAAAGCTCTATTGCTTTTAAGGTCATTTCACTTAGAGAGGGTTCGCCAGCAATATCGTTATTGCGATCAGCCTCAAAACGCATATGGGAAGGGTTGAATAAACCAAGAATATTCCTGCTTTCCAGATTGTTTAGATCATCGAAGCTACTTTGATCCATGACATATTTGCCACCGTTATTTATCCACTCTCTAATGAGGTTTCGACCATCTTTACGTCTGCCTTCATCAATGTTCTCAGAAAAACCAATCAGGCTATCAGGGTCTTCGTCAAAAAACATTGCTCGCCCGCCGCCAAAGGCTACATCGATTCCATCAATGTCGACTGGTGCTTGTCCATTGATTTGAACAGTATTTTGAAGCCGTTCAGCAAAGTTGATAAATTGACTGGCGATATCTATGCAATCGTTGGCAGGAGCTTCTTCATCTAGCGTCGTTGTGCTTTCCCAGTCACGCTCAGGTGATTTGGCATAGGTTGCAGCTGGGGTCGCATGAGTGAGTCTCGCCGTCGTGACAATTCCGGTTGCTTTGCCAGCGATTTCTGCCAATTCCAGGGCTGTCATTAGTTCTGGATTATTACTGTTAAGAAAACTTTCACAATTAGCGCGTTCAGACTGTTCATCAATACCTATGAACCCTGCCTTTGTTTTTATTCCAGTGATCATTGCAGTCATGGTGCCTGCAGAGTCAGGTGTTTGCTGGTTAGTATTATAGGTTTTTGATAAGCCAGTCCATGGAAAGCTCTCAAAGCTTAAGTTTGATTCTTCACCTGACTGGCCTCTTTGTTGTCCAGCAAATATTCGAGCTGCGGTGATAGTTGTCATGCTTAATCCATCACCCACAAAGAGAATTATGTTCTTTGCAGCACCTGGTTGGTTGTTAATTGTTTTTCTAGAGGCTGCCAGCACTGTTGCCTGACCATTTTGATACCAGGGTGATTGAATCTGTAATGTCGGAAGGGAAGCCTTTTGAGTAAATAAAAATATACTCGCTACAGCGATTATAATAATTGGCGTGATTATTGTAATATTTTTTTTATTCAAAATAGACATTCTGTATTTACCCTGGATGCAGATCACTTCATAAGATAGGTATATACTATAGTCTAAATATGATATTTCTATTAAATCTTTGGTTTAGAGTAAACTGATCGCTATTCGCAGAAGTCTTTCAATATAGAGTTTTTTATAAAAGATATTTATTGTGCAATTAAATACTGAATCTCCCTATTTCGCAGCAATAGATCTTGGCTCTAATAGTTTTCACATGGTAATTGCTCGTATTCAAAATGGGCAGATGGAAATTATAGATCGTGAAAAAGAGATGGTGCAGATTGCGCGTGGTGTTAAAAAGGACGGGCATCTTAGCCTAGACGCCCAAACTCGTGCCCTGGAATGTCTTCATCGATTTTCGGAGCGCTTAAGAGATATCCCTTCGGAGCAAATTCGCGCTGTAGGAACAAAAACTCTGAGAAGCACAAGTCGCTCCAAATCCTTTATTAGAAAAACCGAGCAACTTTTAGGTGTTCCCATTCAGATTATTTCTGGTTATGAAGAAGCCCGGCTGGTTTATATTGGGCTATCTCATTCTGTACTGAATGATCATAGTAAACGTCTGGTTGTTGATATAGGTGGAGGCAGTACAGAATTTATTATTGGAGAGGACTACGATCCTATATTAATGGAAAGTTTAAATATGGGTTGTGTCAGTTTTACCAAAAAGTACGCAAGTCAGTCAGGGAAGATAACGCATAAATTCATGGATAAAGTATATCTGGCCGCTTGTTCGGAAATAGAAGTGCTAAGAAAGAATTTTTTGAAAACCGGCTGGCAAATAGTGTTTGGGACCTCGGGGACAGTACGAGCTATCGCGGACCTGACCTTACCTAAAGATGGTGGTGCAGTAATCAGTAAAAGCTCACTTGAAAAATTATTTAACGATTTGGTCGATGATAAAAAGATATTACAGAATGTTCCTGATTTACGTAAGGATGTGCTGCCTGCTGGCGCAGCTATACTCAAGGCCGTATTTGATCAGCTACAGTTGGAATCAATGCATGTTGGTGATGCTGCTCTTAAAGAAGGTTTGTTGTTTGATACCATTGGTCGTCTTAGTGATAAGGATTCTCGTAATGACACGATTAAAAAATTACAGCAACAATACAATGTTGATACTGACCACTCACATCGTGTAGCCAAAACGGCAGTTGCGTTATGGCAACAGATTCGTAGTCCAGTATTAAAAGGTGTATCTCGAACCAAAATTTTACGTTGGGCTGCAGAGTTGCATGAGATTGGCTTGAGTATTTCTCATGCGAGCTTCCATCACCATGGTTATTACATCATAAGACATAATGATATGGCCGGGTTCGGCCGTTATGAGCAATATATTCTAGCGAACCTTTTGCGCTCTCACAGAAAAGGCCTGTATCAGCAAAAATTTGAAGATATGGATGAACAGGCAATAACGGCATTTATTCCATTGTTGGTTTGTTTACGTTTGGCTGTACTTTTTCACAGACGCCGCGAAGATATGGATTACCTGCCAAAATTGACCAACACAAAATTAGGCTATCAACTCAAGTTTCGTCGTGGATGGTTGAAAAAGCATCCACTTACTTTATCTGGTCTTGAGCGGGAACGAGAACAGTATGAGAATATAGGCGTAGCGTTTGAATTCAGCTAGTTTTCGATTTCCTTCTAGCAACAGCTGGTTTATATTTACCCTATGAATGTTATCAACATAAAGGATTTGAGCATTAAGGGTCCACTGCTTAGTAAATTTATAGTGTTTTGCCTGTTTTTGTTGGTGAACTTCTTAAGCATAGAGTCATTACTGGCTCAAATCAGGCCTAGAGCTAATAATTCACGCTATACCACTATTGTGCCTCGTGATACTGATGGTGCAGAGTTCTATTTCACCCGTTTAATATATGGTTCAGATGGATTCAGAAGTCGAGGCGGCTGGATGACCGACATGCCTGAAGCCGATCATTACTTTATGAATGGTTTGACTCGATTAACTCGAGTAGATGGGGCTTTAGTTGATCTAAGGAATCCCCAGGAAGGTGCGCCCTGGATTAATTTACAAGATCGAACGCTATTTGATTATCCCTTTCTATATGCTGTAGAAGTTGGGGGGTGGCGACTAAATGCCGAAGAAATAGCAATACTTAGAGAATATCTCTTGAAAGGCGGTTTTTTGATCGTCGATGATTTCCACGGCACATATCAATGGAATGGATTTATGTCGACCATGCAGCGCATTTTTCCGGATCGCCCGGTGGTAGATATCCCGGAAGATGATGAGGTTTTTCATGTGTTATATGACCTTGATCCTACGATTCAAATTCCGGGTATCAGCCCCTTGAGTCGAGGTGTGACATGGGAACAGGATGGTTATGAACCGGTTTATCGTGGTGTTTATGATGATAATGGGCGCTTAATGGTTGCCATTAACCACAATATGGATTTAGGCGATGCCTGGGAGCATGCCGATACTCCAGGGTATCCGCAACCAATGACCGCCATGGCCTATAGGTTTGCAGTAAACTATGTTATCTACTCGATGACCCATTAGGTAGGGAAGCTGCTGAGTTTAAAGACTCTTCGCTAAAAAAAGCACTCAGTTGGTCACGTATTGGTTATGTGCTCACCCACCTCCATGCTTTTTTGCCTTGAATCTTCTGCACTCGTAAAGCTTTCGGAAATAATTCTTTAGATGAGGGCATGATGAAAAAACAATTCTTTTCTTTAATCTTATTAATTTCAACCTATACGTCTTTTGCAGCCAGTGAAGATGAGTTAATCAATCGCGCTCAGGCGATACATGAGCGGGTTATGGCCCTGGATACACATGTGGATATTCCACTACATTTTGCCACAAGTGAACATGATCCGTTGGATGCTGAAGCACAGCTGAACTTGTTAAGAATGCGTCGCGGTGGTCTTGATACAGCTTTTTTTATTGTTTATGTCGGACAGCAAGAACGTACTGAAATGAATTATCTCGATGCTAAAGCAGATGCTTTAAATAAATTTGATGCTATTCATCGTATGGTCGAACTTTATCCTGATGAGATTGGGCTGGCTTATACAGCGGAAGACGCAAGCGCGCTGCATGCTGAAGGTAAGCTGGTCGCAATGATAGGTGTCGAAAATGGTTTTAGTATTGGTCAGGATATCAGTTTAATTGAAGAATTTAGTCAGCGAGGAGCCCGCTATATGGGTCTGGTTCATAATGGGCATAATGATATTGGTGATTCTGCTCAAGCTCAGGAGCGTTTAAATGATGAGCTTGAGGAACATGGGGGCTTAAGTGAATATGGCTACCGTGTTGTAGAAGAGCTTAATCGAGTAGGAATTTTGGTTGATGTATCTCATGTTTCAAAGCAGACCATGCTGGATGCTTTGAACCACTCTCGTGCACCAATCATTGCATCGCATTCCAGCGTGAATGGTGTTTTTGTGCATCCCCGAAATCTTGATGATGAACAACTATTCGCGATTAAAGCTAACGGTGGAGTGGTGCAGATTGTTGCCTTTGATAATTATCTCAATGAGGGCAGGGGAACAGCATCAGTCAGTGAGTTGGTTGACCATATCGATTATGCAGTGAACTTAATCGGTATTGAACATGTTGGTATATCTTCAGATTTTGGTGGCGGTGGCGGCATCGCTGGATGGACAAACGCCGATGAGACTTTCAACGTCACATTAGAGCTTGTAAGACGTGGTTACTCAGAAGAAGAAATTAGCATGATCTGGAGCGGTAATGTGCTCAGAATTTTAAAAGCAGCAGAAGAGCTTGCCGCAGTATTGCAAGCGGCAGCATCTGAACCAGAATTTGAGAATTACACGGTTGCCCAAAGTGAAGAAGTGCTGAGTGCAATTGATTTTTCCAGTCACCCTGATGCTGAGGACTTTAAAACGAGGCTCGAATATACACTTAATGAGCCGGCAAATTTTGCAGGGCATTATATTTTGACTAGTTGGGGCTGTGGCACAATGTGCCAGATGCTTGCTGTCATTGATGTGCACAATGGAGAGGTCTTTTTCCCTCTGGCATCCAGTTTGGGGGTGTGTTATCGGGCTGACAGTTCATTGCTAATAACGAACCCACTTGATGAAATAGCTATTCAAGATTTCGGTGAGGATATGCCTGCCTGGTTAAAAATTGGTTATTACAGATGGGACGGAGAGCAAATGCAGTTATTAACGGAGTCGCGACAAGCCACTAAAGCTGCCTGCTAAAGCTTTCGACAATAAGCCTGCCTAATAAAAAAAGCAGGCTTATTATTTTAATTGAAAGGTGCTGGAAAACTTATTGTGATTCTGCAATCAGTCCATCCAGGCCCGCATCTAGGGTAAAGTCAGCCCAGTTAAATTCGTTTCTCAGCATATCGGCTATTTCTTCTCTTGAATTTCCGTTTCTGACCATTTCTTGAGATCTTAAGCGTAAATTTAACGTTGAATCTCTGAATTCAGCCATTGCAGCCTTATTGGTTACTGGGCCGTGACCTGGGATCACTGTTTCGAAGTCCAGTCTAAGTACTTCGTCCAGAGTTCTGGTCCAGGCTCGTGCACTGCCACCACCGGAATAGTCAATTAATTGCGGGACATCTGCGCCATATGTAAACATGTCTCCAGCCGCGAGCAAACTATGTTCTGGAAAGTAAACTACAACGTCGCCATCAGTATGAGAGCGTCCAAAGCGAAAAATTTCTACAACTTTGCCGCCTAGATGGACAAAAGCATGCTCATCTACACCGATTGATGGTAGACCTGTCATATTGCCTTCAATCATTTTTAGGCGGGCATTTTCAGATGCGACTACGACAGTTCCATCTGCTTGAGCTTGTTCATTACCGCCGCTGTGGTCAACGTGAAAATGTGTATTGATAACGTATTTGACTGGCTGATCACTTACCGTTGCTATCATGGCCATGACGTTTTCATAGTCCCATGCAAATTTATTATCGACCATGAGAATGCCGTCATCGGTAGTCATAAAGGTGATATTTCCCGGGACAAAAGGGTTGGTAATCATATAAATATCATCTTGCACTTGAACTAATTCGATTGGGCTGGGTGGTGGTTGCGCGATACCTTGTGCAGCAAATGAACACAGTACAATTGAAAGGCAAAGTTTAAGGTAATTAAATTTCATAAGTTCGAATCTCCCGGAAAAAGTAGCGAAGAAGCATAAGACATCGCCATAAAGCTTGCAAGACAGGATTGATATATCGCCTTATTTTTCTTGACTTTTATCTGAGAATTCTCATAATGGCGGCCTGGATTTGGTGGAACGACTGACTGATTACCCTTCGGTTCAGGCAAGTCCCAAGCGATTCTATAGAATCTTGGTGACAGCCCCCATAAAGACCCGACTGAATGCTTTAAACCTGACGCAAGGTTTTATTCAGTTTCCCTAAGACGTTATCACGTATAGGGCCGTAGGAGTTCAACCAGAACTCTCCAATTTCAGCGTATCAGTGTGCAATGCTATAAACCTATGGTTTTAATACTACGGGCTTATGGGCATTTTTTGGTGCTGTATTTTTTCTCGCTTGGCGGGATGTAATTGAAAGAGGACAACAAGGTGGAAATGTTATCTGGTGGAGACATGCTTATTCGTGCCCTGCATGATGAAGGCGTTGAATTAATTTTTGGTTACCCTGGTGGGACGGCTTTGCATATTTATGATGCAATATTTCGTCAGGAGAAAGTAGAACATATCCTTGTAAGACATGAGCAAGGAGCTACCCATGCTGCTGATGGTTATGCTCGTGCAACCGGGAGACCCGGCGTTGTGCTGGTCACATCAGGCCCTGGAGCGACCAATACTATTACCGGTATTGCCACAGCCTATATGGATTCTATTCCAATGGTAGTCATTTCTGGCCAGGTCACTCGTGATGCGATTGGTTCAGATGCCTTTCAGGAAACGGATATGGTCGGCGTATCTAGACCGATTGTAAAACATAGTTTTCTTGTTCAGAGCGCGGCAGATATTCCCGACATTATCAAGAAAGCTTTTTATATCGCGACGACTGGGCGTCCTGGTCCTGTTGTTATCGATTTCCCAAAAGATGTCACTGATCCTGCTGAAAAATTTCCTTATGAATATCCGGAAAGCGTCAAGCTTCGCTCTTACAGCCCTCCACAAAAAGGGCATACCGGACAGATCAAAAAAGCGGTAGAAATTTTAATAGCTGCAAAAAAACCGATTATTTATGCCGGTGGCGGGGTGGTTCAAGGCGAGGGCTCTGAGGAATTAACAAAATTAACTCAAACATTAGGCTTTCCAATAACTAATACTTTAATGGGTCTGGGAATTTATCCAGCAACGGATAAACAGTTTTTGGGTATGTTAGGTATGCATGGCACTTATGAAGCTAATATGGCCATGCATGAATCAGATGTCATTCTTGCTGTTGGTGCTCGCTTTGATGATCGTGTTACTAATTCTGATATTAGTAAATTTTGTCCTAATGCTACTATCCTGCATATTGATATTGATCCGGCATCTATCTCTAAAACAGTTACGGCTCATGTTCCTATCGTTGGGCCAGTAAAATCTGTTTTAAAAGAAATGAATAACCAAATTAAAGCGTCTTCAAGCAAGGTTGATAACGATGCGCTTAAAGTGTGGTGGGAAAATATTGAGCACTGGCGGCAGCGTAATTGTTTAGGCGTTGAATCAGCTGGTGAATTAATCAAGCCACAGCAGGCCATTCAAGCTTTATATGAAGTTACAAACGGTGATGCCTATGTGACTTCGGATGTTGGACAGCATCAGATGTTTGCGGCTCAGTATTATCACTTTGATAAACCACGCCGCTGGATTAATTCTGGAGGCCTGGGAACCATGGGCTTTGGCTTGCCAGCCGCCATGGGCGTGCAACTAGCATATCCAGAGGCTGCAGTTGCCTGTGTAACCGGAGAAGGCAGCATTCAAATGTGTATTCAGGAGCTGGCTACATGCAAGCAATGTGAACTGCCAATAAAAATTATTAATTTGAACAACGAAGCTCTTGGAATGGTGAAGCAGTGGCAAGATATGCAATATAGTGGACGCCATTCTCAAAGTACTTATGCTGATTCATTGCCTGATTTTGTCAAACTGACAGAGGCCTACGGACATGTCGGGATTCGTATTGAAAAGATGAGTGAGCTAAAAGAAAAACTGGCAGAAGCTTTTGCAATGAAGGATAAACTGGTGTTCATTGACATCGTCGTGGACCAAAACGAGCATGTCTATCCTATGGCTGTTAAAGGCGGCGCTATGAGTGAAATGTTTTTAAGTAAAACGGAGAGAACCTGATGCGACGAATTATTTCCATGTTGATGGAGAATGAACCCGGCGCTTTATCACGTGTTGTTGGATTGTTTTCCCAACGTAATTACAACATTAACTCTTTGACGGTTGCTCCGACAGATGACGTCACCTTGTCTCGACTAACAGTGACGACTATTGGGGATGATCGTAAGATTGAGCAGATCATTAAACATTTAAACAAGCTTGTGGATGTAGTGAAGTTGGTTGACTTAACTGATGGCAGCCATCTTGAGCGTGAACTTATGCTGATTAAGGTGAAAGTCTCTGGAGCTCAACGTGCTGAAGTCATGCGATTAGCCGATGTGTTTCGCGGTGAGATTGTGGATGTCACTCCAAGCAGTTATGTGGTTCAACTAACTGGAACTAGCGACAAACTAGATGCTTTTATCGCAGCGCTTGGCGATACATCAATCCTTGAAGTTGCTCGTACAGGTGTATCAGGTATTTCTCGTGCCGATAAAGTGCTTAATCTCTGAATTCTTTTATGCGTGCTAGCTTCTAGACAAAAAAAGCCCGGTAAAAACCGGGCTTTTTTATGCTTGAGCAAAAATTAGAAGTTGGGCTGAGATAATAAACCATCAAGCAGACTTCGAGCTTCAGTCTGGCCAGGTGATAAATCAACTGCTCGCTGATAATTTTGCTGAGCCTGGGTTATATTACCTAGGCGTTCGTAGGACTTTCCTAGATTTACATAGACATCTGGGAAATCAGCAAATCCTAGTTCTATCGAATGGTTGTAATCTTCTATCGCCATTTGGTAATTGCCAGTATGGTAGAAAGCATTACCTCGGTTGACCAGAATTTGCGCCGCTTCCGGCATTAAAGTCATTCCAATATTAAAATCGGAAAATGCACCATCATAATTACCTAGAGCAATTCGTATTACGCCTCGGTTAGTATGAGTCGCAGCCAAAGTATCCTTCTCCATACCCACAAATCTGATTGCAAAATCGCAGTCCTCTAGCATGTATTCACTAGCAAGCTCTGGATTTTGAGATACTTTTTGAGAGTTAAGATAACAATTTACAGGATATTCAATGCCACCGAAAAGTACTCCGCTGGATGAGGGGTCGCATTCAAGACCACAATCGTTTTGAGCAAAAGATACAAGCGGTAAAGCACCCAGTAAATAAGCAAGTTTTGCTATTTTTTTGATTTGATTAACCTCCTGGAGGTTTTAATTTCCACTATTTTTTTAGCTGTAATTAAGGCAGGAGCTATGTGGTAATTTTAGAGGAGCTAACCGTCAGTACTCTACTTTATAACATTATACTTCTCTTTACTTGCTGCTTACTACTTAGTTATTTACATCTATGTTCTGAAGAGAGACCAGAGTTAACTAAAAATTCAATTAAAATTACGATTCTGAGCTTAGGTAATGCCCTTAATCATGCTTTTTAATATTTAATCAAGACAGAAGTAATATAACAGCTAAAATCCTAGGTATACAACTATTAGTCTGGCTTTTTCCACGTAAATATAGACGAAATAGATTTACCTGTATGCAACGAAAAAAACTTATTCGTGAAAAGGATATAGCTTATACAACTTTTTTCATTGCAGTCATATAAGAACGTAATCTAGCACCTACTTTTTCTATAGGATGATTACGGATAACGCTGTTGATGGCAATTAATTCGTGATCGTCTAAGCCATTGTCGTTTGTGTTCTCGGCTTTGCCAATAACGTCAGTGTCGATTTTTTCCATAAAATCGGCCAGCAGTGGTACCGCCGCGTGGGAGAATAAATAACAGCCATATTCGGCCGTATCAGAGATGACTTTGTTCATTTCATAAAGTTTTTTACGACCAATCAAGTTCGCGATCAGTGGTGTCTCATGCAGAGATTCATAATATGCTGATTCCGCTATGACGCCAGCAGAAGTCAGGGTTTCAAAGCATAATTCAACACCAGCTTTAATCATTGCAACCATAAGTATGCAATTATCGTAATATTCCTGTTCTGAGATTTCAGGAGCACCGTCAGTGCTGGAGTTTTCAAAAGCGCTGAGGCCGGTTTCTTCCCGCCATTTTAGAAGATTAATATCATCGTTAGCCCAATCTTCCATCATCGTGCTGGAAAAAGTGCCATCCATAATGTCATCCATATGTTTTTGGAATAATGGAGCCATGATAGTTTTTAGCTCTTCACTAAGGTGGAAAGCCTTAATTTTGGCAGGGTTCGATAGTCGGTCCATCATGTTAGTGATGCCGCCTTGCTTCAGTCCTTCAGAAACAGTCTCCCAGCCATACTGGACCAGTTTTGAGGCATAGGCTGAATCTATTCCCTTTTCAATCATGCGGTCATAACAGAGGATGGACCCTGTCTGTAACATGCCGCAAAGAATCGTTTGCTCACCCATTAGGTCAGATTTAACTTCAGCAATAAACGAAGAGTCCAATACGCCGGCATGATGACCTCCGGTAGCAGCGGCATAGGCTTTTGCAATTTCATGGCCGTCACCGTTAGGATCATTTTCAGTGTGAACAGCGATTAATGTCGGTACACCAAAGCCACGTTTATACTCTTCACGGACTTCTGTTCCAGGGCACTTGGGAGCAACCATAATGACGGTGATGTCATCACGAATTTGCATGCCTTCTTCAACAATATTGAAACCATGAGAATAGGCCAGGCAAGCTCCTGTTTTCATTAGCGGCATAACTGTTTTAACAACTGGGCTGTGCTGTTTATCTGGTGTTAAATTAAGCACTAAATCTGCAGTTGGAATTAATGCTTCAAAGGTTCCTACATTAAAGGCGTTTTCGGTGGCATTAACCCAGGACTGACGCTTTTCTTCTATTGCTTCGGCTCGAAGGGCATAGGAGATATCCAGACCGCTATCGCGCATGTTAAGGCCTTGGTTTAGTCCTTGCGCACCGCAACCAAGAATAACTACTTTCTTGCCTTTTAATTTTTCCACACCATCACTGAACTCAGATTTGTCCATGAAACGGCATTTTCCTAACTGTTCAAGCTGTAGGCGTAGGGGCAAGGTATTGAAGTAGTTCATTTAATAATTCCACTAGGTTTTAAAGGGGGATAAATTTTAGGGGGGCAATCATAAAGAAAAAAGTGGCGGGGGTAAAATGCTTATGCTTAAAAAAGCTGCTAAATATCTCCCAGAAGCATAGAATAATGATATGAATATTGAAAATCAGCATGAAAATGACGGTCACAAAACACAGGAAGAGTTTGAATCTCTTCTATTGATAGATGACCATGAGGAAGAGGTTAGTGAGGATGGGCGAAAAGTTCGACGAAAAGGTATTTTCCTTTTACCCAACCTATTAACTACAGGCGCACTATTTGCCGGGTTCTTTGCTGTAATCTCTGGCATGAATAATGAGTTCCATAATGCTTGTATAGCAATTCTGGCTGCCATGCTACTGGATGGTTTAGATGGGCGTCTTGCCAGACTAACTAATACTCAAAGTGCCTTTGGCGCTGAATATGATTCCTTATCAGATCTGTTGGCCTTCGGTGTGGCGCCAGCTTTAATTTGTTTTAGCTGGGCCCTATCGGATCTGGGCACACTTGGTTGGACAGCGGCATTCTTTTATGTCGCATGTGCCGCATTAAGATTAGCTCGTTTTAATGTGCAGTTAGGTACCGTTAATAAACGTTTTTTTGTCGGTCTGGCAAGCCCTGCAGCAGCAGGTCTAGTTGTATTTATGGTATGGGTTTGTGATGAATACAATGTTGAGGTGACTCTGGCAGTGTCTCTAGTCGCTGCTGTTATCACAATGATAGCGGGTTTATTAATGGTGCTGAATGTCCATTATTTAAGCTTTAAGGATATTGACTTTAAAAATCGAGTGCCTTTCTTTGTCATATTAATGGTGATCTTGTTATTTGTCATTGTTTCCTGGGATCCTCCAGTTGTTTTATTTGTCATAGCGATTCTTTATGCCTTGTCTGGACCGGCGTTAACTTTCTATCAATACAGAAAGAAACTATCCAAGGTGGATTTAGTAGATGAAGCTGCTGGTCAATGAAATATGAAAATAATCGGTGATTTTTGTAATATTTATGATGACAGTAGTCTATTAATCTAAGCCTTTCGTAACAAAGATAGGCCTTTATTTAAGCATTAACTTTTCGAGTTGGTACAAAACGGTAACTACAATGATTATCAAAACTAAAAAAGATATTCCCTCATCGGAAATAACTTCTGAATCTAGTTATAGAAATCGTCGGCAATTCCTTAAACAGGGAGCTAATGTTGCAATTTGTGTTGGGGCGGCAGCAAGTGGCTTGTTATCACCAACGGCTTCTGCTCAAAGCATGCCCCACCGCAGTGCAGCGCAATTAAATCTTGCGAGTAAACCAGAATGGTTAGTTCAAAAAATGGCAAATACGACACCGGCTCCCAATGCAGGACCGTATACTACTAATGAAATGTTAACGCCTTATCAGGATGTCACTACTTATAACAATTTTTATGAATATGGCACTGGTAAACAAGACCCATCATCTAATGCCAGAAACTTTCAGCTGGAACCATGGTCGGTGGAAATAACAGGAGAAGTTAACAAGCCTGGCGTTTATACACTTGAAGATATTCTTAGGCCGCATACTTTTGAAGAGAGAATTTATCGGCACCGTTGTGTTGAAGCATGGTCAATGGTTGTTCCTTGGATAGGCTTTCCTCTAGGCGATTTGATCAGTCGCTTTGAGCCAAACAGCAATGCCCGTTTTGTTGAATTTCAAACGCTTGTGGACAGAGATCGTTTCCCTGAGCAAAACTCGCGATTTTCTACCATCGACTGGCCTTATCAAGAAGCGTTGCGTATGGATGAGGCAATGCACCCTCTCACATTAATAGGGGTTGGGGTTTATAACGACATTTTACCAGCACAAAATGGAGCGCCTTTAAGACTAATTGTGCCATGGAAATATGGAATCAAAGGTATCAAGTCCATTGTGCGTATTAATTTTACACGTGAAATGCCTAATACCAGTTGGAATGATATTAATTCCAGGGAATATGGGTTTTATATCAATGTAAACCCTGAGGTGAGCCATCCGCGCTGGAGTCAGGCCATGGAAAGAAGATTGCCATCAGGCCTTTTTGATCGCAGGATAGAAACTCAAATGTTTAATGGTTATGCAGAAGAAGTGGCGCATTTATATGCTGGTATGGATTTGAGGGTTAATCATTAAGAACTTAATATGTGTTAATGATCGCTGCTAAAGCAAGGAGATAATCAGGTGCTAATCAAAACCGGAAAAGAAATTCCTTCCTCGGAAATAACCCCTGCTAATATTTATAAGAATCGCCGTGCTTTCCTGAAGGGTTCTGCAAACATAGCCTTGGGTGCTGGAGCAATTGGCACGGGCCTGATTTCACCAACAGCATTGGCACAAGCAGATGGCTTGCGAGCCCGGGCGCCAGCAGAAATCAATCTGGCGACTAAACCTGCTTGGTTGGTTGATAAAGTAAGCAGCAGAACAGATGCTCCTGAAAATGGCCCATATACGACTGATGAAGCTTTAACGCCTTTTCAAGATGCATCTAATTACAACAACTTTTTTGAATTTGGCAACGGCAAAAGTGATCCTGCTAATAGAGATCAGGATTTCAAAATAGACCCCTGGTCTGTCGAAATTGCTGGAGAGGTGAATAAGCCGGGCAACTATTACCTTGAAGATATTCTTCAACCGCATACACAGGAAGAACGTGTGTATCGCATGCGCTGTGTCGAAGCTTTTTCCATGGTAATTCCATGGATAGGCTTTCCTCTTGCTGATCTTATTAATCGTTTCGAACCCAACAGTAATGCTCGTTTTATTGAATTCGAAACGCTGTATGATCCAGAACAGATGCCCGGACAAGCCGCTCGCACTTCTTCACTAGCGTGGCCTTATAGAGAAGGCTTGCGGATGGATGAAGCAATGCATCCTTTAACTATATTAGCCATTGGCATGTATGATGATATATTGCCAGCACAGAATGGCGCGCCATTAAGATTGGTAGTCCCCTGGAAATATGGCTATAAAAGCATCAAATCCATTGTGAGAATTAATTTCAGGCAAGATATGCCCAATACAGCCTGGAATGACTATGCTTCCAATGAATATGGGTTTTATTCAAATGTGAATCCACAAGTCAGTCATCCGCGCTGGAGTCAGGCATCTGAAAGGCGATTACCCTCTGGTCTGTTCGATCGAAGAATACCGACTCAGTTATTTAATGGTTATGCTGAAGAGGTGGCGCATTTATATTCGGGTATGGATCTTAGGACGTATTTCTAGGCCATTTAAAGCTTGCGTCCTTAACTATTTCTTCACTATGCCGATAATCTGTCTATGAATAGCGCTGGCTATTCACCTAAAGCTAAGACTCTATATAAATGAGACCTGAACTCTTAATAAAACCGCTTGTCTTTATATTGCTGTTGTTACCCGCAATCTACTACTTTTATGCAGTTTATCTAACACTTAATGGCGAAAACATACTGGGGCCAGATCCCGCTCAGGCCCTGGCTCTAGAAACAGGAGAGTGGTCGATCCGTATATTGGTCCTTGCACTGGCTATCACGCCCTTGCGGTACTTGCTGAATATGCCAAAGCTTTGGAGCTACAGGAGAATGGTAGGCCTGTTTGCCTTGTTTTATGTATTTTTGCATCTTTTAGTGTTTTTAATGTTTTTGCTGCAATGGCAATGGGCAGATATAGGTCGAGAGATTGTTGAGCGCCCATATATCACGGTTGGCTTCGCCGCCTTTGTATTGTTATTGCCACTGGGTTTTACTTCCTTTCAGGCAGCACAACGCAAAATGGGGCGCAACTGGAAAAAGCTTCACCGCCTTGTCTATGCCATTAACATATTGGCCGTTTTACATATTCTTTGGGTGGTACGATCAAGTTATTTTGATGCGATATTATACGGCTCATTAGTTTTTATATGTCTGGGCTATAGAATGTTGCGAAATTATAGTCCTGCTGTAAGAAAATTCGCTCTTCTAAAATAGACGAGTTTAAAGCAGAATTATTGCCTCATAATTAGGCTGGGAATAGGGTAAAAAACAGGGGGCAAAAACAGCTAAAAAAAATCGCCCTAAACCCTTGCTAGTTCTAGCTGTATCTGTATAATGCGCGCTTCCTCATTTGGGGAAGCTCTTTAACAAGTCGATCAAGTAATAGATGTGGGTGTTTGCCTGACGTGTTTGCGTAAAAAAACGTAGACCAATAGGTAAACAACTGCGTTGATTCATGAAGTCTTATTTTAATTAATAGACTTCACAACAACAGTAGTTTTATTTATTGAGTCAGATCCTCCTTTTTGTTGGTTTTCCGATGAAAAGAAGGCAAAAGAATAGTCATCATTAATGTCTTGTAGTCTTTGATGATGCAAAAACTTTTAACTGAAGAGTTTGATCATGGCTCAGATTGAACGCTGGCGGCAAGCCTAACACATGCAAGTCGAGCGGTAACAGATCGCTGTGATCCCTTCGGGGTGAACTTGATGCTGACGAGCGGCGGACGGGTGAGTAACGCGTAGGAATCTACCCAGTAGCGGGGGATAGCTCGGGGAAACTCGAATTAATACCGCATACGCCCTAAGGGGGAAAGCAGGGGATCTTCGGACCTTGCACTATTGGATGAGCCTGCGTTGGATTAGCTAGTTGGTGGGGTAAAGGCCTACCAAGGCGACGATCCGTAGCTGGTCTGAGAGGATGATCAGCCACACCGGGACTGAGACACGGCCCGGACTCCTACGGGAGGCAGCAGTGGGGAATATTGGACAATGGGGGCAACCCTGATCCAGCCATGCCGCGTGTGTGAAGAAGGCCTTCGGGTTGTAAAGCACTTTCAGTGAGGAGGAAATGGTGATGGTTAATAACCGTTACAATTGACGTTACTCACAGAAGAAGCACCGGCTAACTCCGTGCCAGCAGCCGCGGTAATACGGAGGGTGCAAGCGTTAATCGGAATTACTGGGCGTAAAGCGCGCGTAGGCGGCTAAATCAGTCGGGTGTGAAAGCCCCGGGCTCAACCTGGGAACTGCATTCAATACTGCCGGGCTGGAGTATGGGAGAGGGTAGTGGAATTCCACGTGTAGCGGTGAAATGCGTAGATATGTGGAGGAACACCCGTGGCGAAGGCGACTGCCTGGCCCAATACTGACGCTGAGGTGCGAAAGCGTGGGTAGCGAACAGGATTAGATACCCTGGTAGTCCACGCCGTAAACGATGTCAACTAGCCGTTGGAGGACTTGATCTTTTAGTGGCGCAGCTAACGCGATAAGTTGACCGCCTGGGGAGTACGGCCGCAAGGTTAAAACTCAAATGAATTGACGGGGGCCCGCACAAGCGGTGGAGCATGTGGTTTAATTCGATGCAACGCGAAGAACCTTACCAGGTCTTGACATCCTGAGAATTCTCTAGAGATAGAGAAGTGCCTTCGGGAATTCAGTGACAGGTGCTGCATGGCTGTCGTCAGCTCGTGTCGTGAGATGTTGGGTTAAGTCCCGTAACGAGCGCAACCCTTGTCCCTAGTTGCTAGCAGGT
>CBFICB010000001.1:0-494819 GCA_965661005.1 Pseudohongiellaceae bacterium | reverse complement strand
CCTGAAGACGCCATCTTCTGCAAACAATATCAGTAGCATGTCTGTATCATAATAATCAATGCCGTAACTATAAGAATTAATCAAATCATAAACTGCGTAACGATCTTCATACGAAATCTCATCAGCACCGGCTTTACTGGAAATAAGCGCCATAAGCACTAAGGCTACTAACAAACTGAATTTATTTTTCATAACATTCTCCAAACTTTATTTTCAGGCTTAGCATAGTACATATATTCCAGGTATAGATACACTTGGACTTTATCGACTGGTAAACGTTTTACTAATTATTTTCCAACCGTTGCCATCATCTATCAAGTGAAAGAAATTTGTGAAACTCATACCATCAGGATAGGTTTCCACCAGAGTGACTGTAGCTACCTTGTCTTCAATACTTAGCTCAGTCACAACCGGACTGTAGTCAAAATTTTCAACATTTTTCATGGGAGACTTACACACATCTGCGATGAAAGCTTCCGGTGTGGCTAATAATACCTGCCCTCCCAAATAACCATTCATGACGGCTTTTTCATGAAAGCTGTCCTGCAATTTTGAAGCATCACCTTCATAAGTTCCTTGCGTATAAAGCTCTATCACTTGCCGAATATTTGCTTCCTGTTCCATTTATGTATCCCCCTTAATTAACCTGTAATTAATTTTATTTTTCACCCAACAACATTGCTATTGATGAATCGATGAATCGTCGAAGGCTTGTTATAGAGTCTCCCGCTCGAACTCGAATCGAAATAGTATGTAATAAAGCCTGCAACAATTTGCTTAGTGCTTTTGCATCAACATCGGTATTTATTTGCGCCTGCTCTATTGCTAGCTCGACTCGCTCCAATACTATTGCATCAACATGATTAATTGCAGCCAATAAATCTGACTGAACCTCAGGGTGAATCAAAGTAGCCGCTGGAGCGGTAGACCAAACCATACAGCCTAAGGCAGTTTCATCGCTGGAGTATACCTCCAGCGCCTTGCGGTAGAATTTTTGTAAACCCTTGCGAATATCCTTTTCACGACGCAATGTCTGCTCAAATGCCTCATCCATTACTTTGCCAAACTGATTCAGGCTTTGACGATAGATATCTTCTTTATCGCCAAAGGCTCGATAAATACTGGGTCTGTTCATCCCCATTGCTATCGATAAATCATCAAGTGAAGTGCCACTAAAACCTTTCTCCCAGAACACCGCTCCCGCAGCTTTAAGAGCCACTTCAGTATCGTAAAGTTTTGGTCTTCCGCGCTGGCTTTTCATATATATGTACCATTTCGCATAATAATACTTGCTTTATCTATTTTTATGCGAGATAGTACATAAAAAAGCATAAGGTAGCAATCATGCCATTAGTGAGCGACAGCAAAAGCGCCGTAGTCCCTGACCTGAAGGGCTTACATCTATTTCATTTTGATGGAGCTCCCTGCGCTCAGCGCGTACGCTTTGTCTTGGCCGAAAAAGGGCTGAAGCGTGGCAGAGAAGTTAAGTTTGATGATCCTGGTCCAGCTGCTGCTCAAGCACAAGAAGGGTGCTGGGTCAGCCGATCAGTCTCACTTATCAGGAAAGAAAACATGACACAAAGTTATGCCGAAATACATCCTAATATGGTAGTACCGGCTTTGGTACATGACGGTAAGCTATACCTCGAGTCCATGGATATTATCCAGTACCTGGACCAAGCTTTTGGTGGCTCACCTTTTATTCCTGCGGAATCACCTTTGCGTGAAAACACATTGGCTCTAGTTCAGCAAGCCAAGGAATTACACTTATCACTACGATACGTTAGCTTTCGATGGAGTCTGGGTCGACTGGCCATGTTGAACTCAAAAGAAAGTCAGCATTTAAAGACAATTGCTGCTCTAGGCAAGGATGAAGAAAATCTGGTGTCTTTCTATGACGCCTATAGTAATAAGGGCATCCCTCAAGGTGTATTCGACGAGCATCTGCTCAAACTTTATAAGGCCTTTAATGAGCTTGATATACAACTCAGTGATGGTCGAGAGTTTTTAATGGGAGACAGTATCAGTATCGCCGATGTTTTTTGGTCGATGAAAATGCTTCGTTTGATTGAAACTGGCTACCCTTTTCAGAAACACCATCCAAGAGTGTATCAGTGGTTTCATCGCATGTATGGGCGACCCGCCTTTCAAAATGAAGTCATGGGCAAAAATCGAATGATGAGCCGTCTCTGGCGAAGTAAAGCCGCAGTAGAACGCGTCTTTGGATTTGGGCTCAGCAAGGCTCTTAAGACACTTATCGCAGCTTGACTTAACAATAATTTCAAAGAGGTTGGAAGATGAACAATTTGAATATAAGAATTCCGGCTAAAGACCCCGGTTGTTTACACACCTGGCAGATGATACCGCGCTTTATTGGCCTGGACATTCGCATGGCCAAACGCAAAAGGCAGCTTCGTAATGGCATTAGCGAGCTTATCAAACTGGTGCCAGAAGCGTATCGCATCCCCGATTCCAAGCTAGCCCAGGAAGCCACTGTCTTGGTGAGAGAAATCTCCGGCGACATGCTATTGAACCACTGTTACAGAACTTATCTGTTTGGCTGTATCCTTGCACACCAGGATGGTCTTAAATTTGATCGTGAAGTATTTTACTTAGCGAGCATCATGCATGATATCGGCCTCAGTGAAAAACACGCTGCTGACCCGGGCTCATTTGAATATGTCGGTGCAAAAGTTGCACATGATTTTTGTCTTGATCATGACTATGATGAACAAAAATCGGTATTGGTTCATGATGCCATCGCTTTACACTCAGCGGTTGGTTCTGCTCACAAAGAAGACCCTGAAATAGCACTCGTACATTTTGGTGCCGGCGTTGACGTAATCGGTATACACTATGATGAAATTCCTAAATACGCTCTGACTGAAATATTGGAAGAATACCCGCGCCTTGACTTCAAAAATGCCTTTGTTGATTTGGTAGACAAACAAGCAGAAATGAAGCCCAAAAGCCATATCGCTACTCATATGAAACTGGGCTTCGGTAAGAAAGTGAAACAGACCCCTTTCAGCGAATAGCTCTTTAGAGAATTAGTTGGCTAGCTTTAAAATATCTAGACAAAAAAAAGAGTGAAGACTTAGATACTCTCCACCCTTTTTCTGCAGAAAAGTTAATATTTAGTCAATCGCGAAGCAATAAAACAAACCAGCCCCACCAGTATTAATCAAACTTTGCTGATCACAGCCTGCACTTGGGTGATCTGAGTTCCATGAACTTGAATCAAAGCCAACTTTGTCATGGTGACCTAATTGGGCGCTACCTTCATCTCCACTAGTCCAGTTTGAGCAAGTATGGTCTTCAGCGTCTGTGTAGGCGCGTCCATCAGCAGTTGAACCCGTTAAAATATCATGTGCAGTAGGTTCACCCGTTATAGAGCCGTCAATAACCCCAGTAACAAAATCACCGTTTTCGGTTCTGGCATGAAAAGGATTTACACCATTACCTCTGCGAGCCAGCTCCATTGTATCTCCATGTAAATGCGCCAAATCTCGAGCAACCATATGACCAGCCTGTCCATACCAGGGGCCAGTGCCAATCCTGTCTCTTGCATTGACAGCATTAGGCCCCTGAGTGCTTAAATAAGCATGCCAAATTTTATCCCCGCTACCAACAGCGCTAGCCAAGGACTGGCAATGCGCATCCGCACCGGCCAAGCCCCCTAAATTTGCACCCTCACCACTACCAACACTGGTGATAAAAAACGACATAGGCTCATCTGTGCCCTGTTGAGCCATACTTAAGGGTGAAGCAATCATCCCTACAATAGATAAAGCTAAAAGTGTTTTTGTTTTTCTCATTATTGACCTACCTTCTTTAATAAAAAATTCCTAAATTTGAACCAAGACATACAATACCAAGGTTTACATTAGGTCTTATAGCATGTGAATATCTGTATGACAAAGGTAAATAAAAATGAAAAACATAAGCCTAAGTTGTCTGGTTATACTATTTTTCGTGTCTAGCTCTGGTATTAGTTTTGCTCAATTTGGCGGCAATACACCGGCTGAGACCATTTATCCTCCGCAAAACTTTAATACTGCAGAGGAGCACTATCTCTATCTGCTAGACCAAGCTTCTGGTGGTACGCAGCATACATTGGAAACTATTCCCGTTTGGGATGGGCTCTGGGTCGCAGCCTACAACAATATGCCTGGCGTTTTTATGAAAAAGGCACTATGTTCAATGCAATGAGTCCGGGCGGTATTGTCAAAGAAGGTATTTTAACACCTGCCTATGAGCAACATTTCAGGCAGCGGCGAGCAGAAATTGATGAATATGGCGGACAGCGATACGACCGTTTGGCTGCTTGTGAATATCCCGGCATGCCTCGCTGGTTATGGGAACCCTACGTTAAAGAGTTTGCCAATACACCACTGCAATCATGGATGTTCAACGATGCAATGAATGAAACACGCCGTGTTTATATTAATGCCGAGCATATCAATATCGATGGTAAACATTCAGCTACGGGTGACAGCATCGGCTTCTGGAATGACGATAAATTGATCATTTGGACTAAATGGATAAATGCGGCTGATTATTTACGTGGCATGCCACTGACTAGCAATCAAATTGAATTAGTTGAAAGCTGGCAGGAAAAAACCCGGGCAGATGGTGTTCGAATACTCGAAACTCAGATCACTTTTTACGACCCCATTGGGCTTACTGCGCCTCAATCAGCAGTATATGTACATGAGCAAAGTACGCAGCTTGCTGAAATTGGTGCACGTATTCGTAACTGGGAATGTTCTACAGTAAATAATGCCTACCAAGATGAGGAAGGCAATACGCTTTGGTATATGCCAGGTGATCCAGAATACAAAGACCCTAGAGGTTTTACTGATTTCCCAGATATTCCTGGGCAATCACTTGATCCACTTAATAATCAAAATTAATAATGGTAACTAGCTTGAAAAATAGTACTACTTTTTTAAAAATTTGTATTTTTGCTGTTTTATTGATGAGCCCTTTTGTTAAGGCTCACCATTCCTTCGCCATGTTTGATAGTAGTCAGTTTATGCTGGTGGAAGGCACGGTAGTACGCTGGAATTTCAATAGCCCTCACTCCTGGCTGTATATCGAAGCATTAAATGCAGAAGGCGAACTGGTGGAATGGGGCTTTGAAGCTGGCTCACCAATCAATGCCATGCGTAACGGCGTAACGGGCAATACATTTCAGCGCGGAGAAACAATTATAGTCGTTATGAACCCTATTCGAACCGGAGATCCTTCTGGCGCCATTTGCTTTGCTCAGAAAGAAGATGATTCAGTTGTTCGGCCGAATAATAATTCAACCTGCGACTCAATTCGTATCACGGCCAGATGGACAGAAGAAGACTGGCTGGAAAATGGTTCACATCTGGAATCTCATCCAGCAAATTAAAAACAGATAAGCTTACATTAATGATCAAGGTCTAGTTCTCTAAATTAAAAAGGTTAAACAATGAAACTTTCAAAACCCCGTCAATACCCCTCACGCCTTACTGGCAATTCCAAAATATTTGTTTTAGCAGTGATCGTTGCGGTATTAGGCAGCTGGTTTTTATTACAAAACGCCAATATGGACGAAGAAACTATGCCTGAAAATGTAGAAGATTTTATAACAGCCAGTTATGGTTCATGGGAGTCTCCAATCACCGCAGCAAGTATTTTTGAAGCATCTGATAACATTTCAACTTTGACCGTTGAAAACAACGAGCTGTATTTTATTGAAAGAAGAGCTTCGGCCAATGGCCGAAACATTCTTGTAAAGCTTGATGAAAATAATCAAGCACTTCAGCTTACTCCCTCTGAAATAAGTGTACGAACACGCGTTCATGAATATGGAGGCAGGCCATATTTGGTTGATGGTAACGATATTTATTATTCACAATTTAATGATCAAAAAATTTATAAATTGTCAGAAGGATCTGAGCCCCAAGCACTGACTTTAGATGGCCTTCGATTTATGGAATGCGTAATGGATCATAGTCATAATCAACTGGTTTGTGTGCGAGAAGATCATCGTGGTCTTGGTGAAGCAGTTAACACCTTGGTCGCAATAAATTTATCTAATGCGGGCACTGAAACTGATGGAGAAATATTATTTAAAGGCACTGACTTTGTGAGCAGTCCTGCCATTTCACCTGATGGAAAATCACTGGCTTTTGTAACCTGGTCGCATCCCAATATGCCCTGGGATGATACTCAGTTACGAATAATTAAATTTTCTGATGATGGCTCGATTGAAAGTCAGATAGAAGTGCCACAAGAAGGCAATGTGTCTATTGCTAATCCCCAATATGCGGCTGACAACACTCTTTACTTCATTGCTGACTTTTCTAACTGGGCGACACTTTATCGTTTCACTGAAGATGAGCAGATAGAGCCAGTGCTGAATCAGGATATCGAAATTGGCAGCTACGGTTTTGAAAATGAGACAAGTGTAGCTATTACCTACTCCCAAGGTGGTTTACGTTATTTAGCCAGAGTTGATTTAAGCTCAGGTGCAATGACGAATATTGGTGAGGCCTTTTCAAGTGCGGGATCAATCGCAACTTCTGAAGATGGTGTTTACTTTATTGCCTCTACTCCCAGCTCACTGAATTCAATCTATCTTTTAAGTGGTGACACTTATAGCGAAGTATATAAACCCAGCGGGCCACAAATTCCTGAGGACTACTTATCTATTCCTCAGCCCTTTACTTTTCCAACAGGTCAAGGCGAAGAAGCTTACGGATTTTACTACCCTCCTGTTAACGCAAATTTCCAGGGCCCTGAGGGCTCACTCCCGCCACTTATTGTAAAAGTTCATGGTGGTCCTGTTGGCGCAACAAGTTCAACACTTGACCCCAGAATACAATTCTGGACCAGTCGGGGCTTCGCTCTATTTGATGTCAATCATCGGGGCAGTACTGGGTATGGTCGAGAATTCAGAAAAAAACTATATCCATATTGGGGTATTGTCGACATTGAAGATGCAGCTAATGGCGTCAACTGGCTAGCTGATCAAGGCTTGATTGATGCAGACAAGGTTGCCATACGAGGCGGAAGTGCGGGTGGTTATACAACACTTGCTGCCATGGCTTTCCAGGACGTCTTTAAAGCCGGCGCCAGTTATTACGGCATCAGCGATCTGGAGGTATTGAATCAGGACACGCATAAGTTTGAGTCTCGTTATTTAGATCAGCTCATTGGTGTTTATCCTGAACGCAGAGATGTTTACCTGCAACGCTCACCCATTAACAGTGTCGATAATATCAAGGCGCCCTTACTTTTGTTGCAAGGCCTTGAAGATAAAGTGGTACCACCGAATCAATCCGAATTAATATTCGAAGCATTAAAAGCCAATTGTATTCCTACCGCCTACATTACCTTTGAGGGTGAGGGTCACGGCTTTAGGCAACCAGCAAATAATATCAAGGCCTTAAATTCTGAACTGGATTTTTATGGCCAGATATTTGGCTTCACACCGGCAGGCAATATTGAACCAGTCATACTGAACATTTGCACTAATGTTGCTCAGTAACAACAAGATGGATTTAAAAGCTCTGATTAGAAAGATTATTGCCTGCCAGCATGTAAACTATTGGAAAAGTAAAATGAGTTCACCACAAAAAACAGGAATCTATGCAGATGACTGATGCCATCACCCAGCAGATCAATACTGTTCTTCAAACGCTCAATGTGTCCTTCGCAAATAATGACGCTGAGACTATTACCAAGACATTTTTAAAAGAAGGATACTGGCGTGATTTATTGGCATTCACCTGGAATATAAAAACCCTGGAAGGGCCGAATCAATTTAGGGACATGCTGCAAGCTCAATTGCCTCATATTAATGCCCATAGCTTTTCGCTTGCGCCAAATGAGGCCCCATCAGAAGAAAACGGTCTGGCGACAGCCTGGTTAACCTTTGAAACAGACAATGCCAAAGGGTACGGACATATCAGACTCGCTGGTGACAAAATTTTTTCTTTGTTCACATCAATATCCGAACTAAAAGGTCATGAAGAGGCTCTCGGCCCAAACCGACCCTTTGGGACGTCACATGGCGCCGATAAAAACCGCATTAACTGGAAGGATGGCCTCGCTCAAGAAAGGCAGGAGCTTGGTTATAAAACTCAACCTTATGCGCTCATAATTGGTGGCGGCCAAAGCGGCCTGGCCCTGGGCGCAAGACTCAAAATGCTAGGCGTACCGACCATCATTATTGAAAAAAATAACAAAGCTGGGGACAACTGGCGCCAGCGTTATAAATCACTTTGCCTGCACGATCCGGTCTGGTACGACCATCTACCCTATTTGCCATTTCCTGAGAACTGGCCGGTTTTTACACCTAAAGATAAGCTCGGTGATTGGCTGGAATACTACTGTGAAATAATGGAACTCAATTACTGGACCAACACTGTCTGCAAAAAAGCACAATATGATGAGGCCACTGAACAGTGGACAGTAAACGTTGATCGTAATGGTGAAGAAGTTGTTTTAAAACCGACTCAGCTCATTATTGCAACAGGTTTATCCGGTAAGAAAAAAATGCCTATATTTAAAGGGGCAGAAAAATTTGAAGGTGATCAACATCATTCTGCTGAACACCCGGGGCCAGATGCCTATAAAGGGAAAAAAGCCCTGGTGGTGGGTTCCAATAATTCAGCACATGATATTGCCGCTGCCCTTTGGGAAAACGATGTTGATGTCACCATGATGCAACGGTCCAGTACTTTGATCGTTCGTTCAGAACCATTAATGAATATTGCGCTTGGCCCGCTCTACTCCGAACAGGCTTTGGAAAGTGGCATTACCACAGAAAAAGCTGACATGATTCTAGCAACACTTTCTGTCAAGTTACTTGCTGCAGCAGAAAAAGAAACCTATGACAAAATCCAGGAGATGGATGCCGATTTTTATGAGCGCCTGAGACAAGCCGGTTTTGAATTAGACTTTGGTGAAGACGGCACTGGGGCATATCTCAAAGCCTTGCGTCGTGGCTCAGGCTACTATATTGATGTTGGTGCCAGCGAACTGGTTGCCAGTGGTGAAATTAAATTAAAGAACACGTCGGGGATAAAAGAGATCACTGCAAACTCTGTTATTTTCGATGATGGCTCTGAGCTTGAAACGGATTTAATTGTCTATGCGACCGGCTATGGCAATATGAAAGGCTGGCTCGAAGAACTAATTGGTCATGATGTTGCTGAGAAAGTCGGCATCATTGGCGGACTGGGTTCAAACACGACCTATGACCCCGGCCCTTGGGAAGGCGAACCAAGAAATTTATGGAAGCCAACCAATCAGCCCGGCTTGTGGATTCAGGCAGGAAATTTGTTTATGGCGCGCTTTTATTCCAGATACACTGCACTGCAAATCAAAGCCAGAATGGAAGGAATTAATACACCGGTTTATGGCATCCCTGCTGCGGTGAATCCAGAACCTTAAACTTAAGGACTAATTGTAACTGCTTCGGTCACTACCGGCCCCATGCCCCGGATTTCGACAATGACAGGGGCTTCATGATTGGCTCCATCAAAATGTACTGCACCTGCAGGATGAATCATAAAACCACCTTCAGGAATTTTGGTGGTGCGGTTAATATCATGACTGGCATCTGTCCCTGCATACCAATCACCTTCGATCACAGAAACAAAACGGTCTTGAGAATGAAAGTGAGGCAAACTGGTAACCCCGGCAGGAAAGCGAGCCCGTAATATATAAAGACCTTCCTTAGAGGGATCACCATAAATGACTTTTTGCTGAAGCTCGTTACTGTTCTCATCCCACTCTAAATCGGTAGGTTGAATGATGACAAAACCTTGTTCAATTTCAAAGTTTGCACTATCAATTAATTCAACGCCATTAACAAGATCAAGAAACTCCTGATTACTGTCAGCAGCAAGACTGCTTAAACTAAAGAGTGTCAGCAGCCCGGTTAGTAGAATGAAAAATGTTTTTTTAGTCATTATTTTTTCCTCTTATCTAAAGACAGCGAAGACTTTTGAGAATCCAAAAACTACTCTATTAATCTAGCGACTTGTCCATCCGACTCTTCAGCATTGGTATATAAAACAAGATCGACATTGTCAGTATCAGCACTTTCTACAAAGCTCAAATGCGTAAAACTCTTGTCTAAATAAAAAACATTGTCAGAAACAGCCACAAGGTCAAGCGCTGGACCTCCGTTAATACTCACACTTAGTCCTCCATCAACGACTGACACATCAAAATGAATGCCCCTTACTGTTTGATAGGCACCCGTGTAACTATTTAAAACATCTGGGTCGACTGACTGTGTCTCTAATGAAGGGTAAGGATCACCAATCGCCATGGCTAGCATGGAGTTGCCTTCATAAACGCGAGATTGAAAACCAGTATTGCCTAAGACGGCAACATATACATCACTTTCTGGTAGGTAAGCAGCATAAGTGATAAAACCATTGATCCCTCCTGTATGTGAGATCATGGGTTGAGCTCTCAAGCTTTGAATAGCCAGTCCAAAACCATAGTTGGATAACTCACCATTGTTCAAGGTAAAAGGCGTAGTCATTTCCTCTAGTGACGCCATGGAGACGACATCACCCGCGAATAAGGCAGTATTCCATGCATGTAAATCATCAACAGTTGAAATAATCGCTCCTGCCGCTCCGGGAATACTCATGCTCAAATAAGAGGAGTTTTCGTAACCCTCTGGCCCCATCGCATAGCCTGTGACTCTATTGGGAATAAGTCTTTTGAAATCGCCGTGATAAGTATTATCCATGCCCAGAGGAGTAAAAATCCTTTCCTGAATAAAATCCTCATAGGATTGACCCGATAATTGTTCGATTATCGCGCCCAACATGACATAGCCAGAATTGCTATAACTATAGGCATCCCCAGGTGCGAAGTTCATCGGTGCATTTTTGAAAAAATCGATAACATCCATTGCTGTTATATCTTCTTTCTCAATGTTCGGAAACTCTTCTATTGCCAGAAAGTCAATAATGCCAGAGGTATGGGTCATTAAATGACGCAGAGTAATGGTGTAACCATGGGTAGGATAGTCAGGGAAATATTGGGTGATAGGATCATCTACCTGTAACAAGCCCTCTTCGGCCAGCATCATGATGCCGGCAGTGGTCATTTGTTTGGTCAGTGAACCGAGTCTAAAAACCATGTCGGGCGAAATAGAAATATTGTACTCCAGATTGGCCATACCATGCCCATCCCTATAAAGAATTTCATCACCTCGAGCTAGTATTACTGAAATTCCCGGTTCATTGTCTGGGTATAGCTCTGTTAAGAATGCGCTTATTTCTGCTTCTAATTCCGACCCCGCACTAGAAGATTGAGCATCTTGCTCCACTTCAATAATGGCCGTTGTCGCCGCTTGTTCACCAGAATTTTGATATAGCACTCCGATGAAAATCGCAATTAAAACCACTCCCACCAATAATTGGTTTCTCATTTTAAGAACCTGAATTTAAAAATAAAAAGAAAGTTTACACTTAATAATTTAGTTTGTAACGGCTAAAGAAAGGTAGTTCTTGCCGCCGAATGCAAAGATATCTCCTTGTATTGATCCAACTTTATTAAACCGCCTGTGTATAATGCTTCTTTAATATTTTTGCCTATAAAGAGTAATCAGAACCATGAATTCAAGACAAAAGGATAGCGCCCTTGGTGTATTAGTAGCAGATGCAGCTGCCATGGGCTTACACTGGCTTTATGATTTGGAACGCATGCATAAAGTTGTTGGAACAGATGGCCCTGCTTTTTTTACCCCGAACCCCGTTCATTATGAAGGCCAGGTTGGGTATTTTGCCCATGCCGGAAAACTGGCGGGTGAGCAATCTCATTATGGCGAAAGTTATTTAGTAAATTTGAGACATCTGTGTGAACACGAAAAATTTGACACTTTAAAGTTCCAACAGGACTTTATCGCATGCTTTGGCCCGGGCGGTAGCTTTAATGGTTACATCGACAAACCGACTCGTGCGACTCTCGATAACTTAAAACTGATTGATTTTAATGCTGTCAAAGACCCCGATGCTCAGCCATCAGGCGCCGATGATCGTCAGGTGCCAGCCTTGACCCCAGTATCAGCACTTTGTGCTTACCACTCTGCTGGCGAACTAAATGATACTGTCATAGAAAATTCAGTGCGCGTGACCAATAATAATGATCTGGCGGTAGGCTGTGGTTTATATTTTTCAAAAGTTTTATGCGCTGTACTTAAGGGCCAATCTATTGCAGAGAGTTTTGCTGCAGCAGCTGAACATGCGCCTGATGAAATAAAAGAAAAAATGTCTGAAGCTATCAGCATGAAAAAAGTTGAGCTTGATTCCGCTGCCGGGGTATTGGGTCAAAGCTGTGATCTCAAAGATACCATGCCACTATGTGCCTATATCCTTTCACATAGTGTCAGTTTTAAAGAGGCTGTCGAAATGAATATTCTTGCCGGCGGGGATTCTTGTGGTCGTGCCATGATGCTTGGTGCAATAGCCGGAGCCTTTTATGGTATTGGCACTGAAGAAGGCATTCCCTACAACTGGTTGTTTCGCCTAAAACGACAGCAGGACATTGCTCGGTTGTTTGGCTAAAAAATAATAAGAACCATTGCTCTCGATGGCTCTACTTATTTCAAACAAAAATTATTGGCACAGAGCTGGTAATGGCATAGCAGTGCAGCAAATAATTCAATGCACCTGATTTCAGCCCTAAGATCACCATCTATGGTAGGGCTGAGCATAATGGTTCTTTCATCGCCCTCCTAAAGAACATCAGCCGTCAATTTCTTCTGTCTTATACCACGGGCTTCTATGGCTCAGACTTTCTGTTCCTCTGTTCCTCTGTTCCTCTGTTCCATTCGCCAGCGCCAGCGTCATCTGAGAATGAGCATTAACCATACGATATATTAATAATTTAAATTTTTTTTACTAAAAATCAAATTTTATTCAAAGTATTGGCGTCTATATGCTTAACAACAAAAAATACAACAGAAAACTAAGGGTGTTGCTGAATGCTCTCATTAACAAAAACAGACGAGCAGTTAATTAGTCAGGCTTTACAAGGCTCACAGCGCAGCTGGGTGAAACTGGTTAAGCGTTACGAAAATCTGGTCTACAACTATTGCCTGCGAATGACGAGAAACTCAACCGAAGCCATGGATATGATGCAGGAAGTCTTTTTAGCTGTTTACCGAAACCTGCCCTCTTACCATGGCCAAAACCAGTTTAAAGCTTGGTTAATGCGAGTTACTTCAAACAAGACCATTGATTTTCTGCGCCATAAAGAACGCAACCCACAACATTACGGTGAAAACTTTCAGGAAGAAGATTTTAACTCTCGAGATCAAAGCCCTTTTTCTGAACCTGCTGAAAGCTTTGCTAAATTTGATAATCAACAGCAGGTTAAAGCTTTAATGCAAAGCCTTCCCCTGGAAAAACGTTTGGTTATCGAACTCAAATTTTTTCAGCAATTTACTTTTGAAGAGATCGGTATGCAATTAAATGCACCGACAAATACGATCAAAACCCGACTTTATAACGCCTTAAACACACTTAAAGATCAAGTGGAGAAACAACATGTCTTGTGATCATAAACTCATAGCCGACAATGTTATTGACTATATTGAAGGATCTTTGCCCTCTTATTTACGCTCACAATGCGATGATGCCTTACAACATTGTCAGCACTGTCAACAGACTGTACAAAAGGCTCAGGAGATTTATCAACTCCCGAATGACTGGATTGATCAGGATGTTCCTGCGTGGACACATACTCAACACGCTGTAAGTCCGCCAATTAAGCATCAATTAAGCTGGCCAAATATGGCAGCGCTCGCCTTTTCGTTTATGGCAATTTGTCTGGTAGTTTTCCAATTTGAAGTTTCTGTGGATGATGGCTTGCTAATCAGTTTTGGCGGCTCTCAAAGTGATGCGCATATTCAGGAGTTGTTGGCGCAACAGCTGGAAGAGTTTCAGTCTCAACAAAGCCTAGCTCTGGAAACACGACTGGACGACTATACAGAATTTCAGGATATCAACAACCAGCTTGTGCTTTCTGAATGGCTGGATCGAAATCGCGAAGAACGTCAAAACGATCTTAACTTCTTGATGAGTAGCTGGGAAACGCAGCGCTTTCAAGATCGTCAGCGCGTCAATCAGCAACTGGATATTCTGGCCTCAAATCAAATTGACAGTAATGAATATTTAAATGAATTAGGAAAAACCGTTGGTTTTCCAATAGGAGGAAGTTTATGAAATCGTTTACTCAAAAAGCATTGGTATTGACCCTGGGGCCTATTCTTGTACTTGGTACTTTTAAAAGTATTGCTCATCAAAATGAAGACTACAGCGATACCATTAGAGAATTAGATATCATGAGCAATATTTTTGAAGCAGCTCTGGAGCCACGCCGAGATACGAATAATTACAGGCCAGTATCTATTCTCGATGAATCAAGCTATCTGGCTAATCAGGGTATGGTGTTTTCTTTTATCCAACCTGGCAATAGAGGGATGATGGCTTTTATTGATATAGATGATATGCCCGGTGCAGCTTTTGCTGAAATGAGCATAGACATAGCAAGAAATATTAGCGCAGAAGTTAGGAGAGCATTGCCTAATGGAAACTTTCCTTTTGCAGATGATGCACTCAATACCATTACCATGCTTGAAGAAGAATTTGAAGCAATGGAAGAGATGAGAGAAGACATTCGTGATCAGCAGGAGGAAGTGCGTGATTTACAACGAGATATGCGCGACTTGCAACGTGAGTTACGCGATATCGAAAATGATGATGAGGACAACGACGAAATTGAAGGTCGCATAACAGAGTTACAGGCGCAAATTGATCTAGAAATAGAAGAGCTGGAAGCACAAAACTCTGCCTATCAAAGTGTCGTTCAAGATTACCGACAAGAGCTAGAACAAGAGGAAGCAAATAGAAACGAAGCCGCTCAAAATACAATTATTTCAACACTATGCGATTACGGCAACACACTGCGCTCATTGCAAAACAACGAACATGTTACTGTCGTCATGCAAAACGTCATTGATAATCAGGATCAGGTTTATATATTTGACTATGCAGATGTTGCTTCATGTAGCTCAAGTGAAGACTTGTTACAAAGTGCGATCACTTATCGACTTTAGCTTTAGTATGAGCTTGTGAAAAATTGGGGGATAAGTGATTTCACTTTTTAGGCCGGGCTTTATCCCCCCGGCCTTTTTTTATTCCTTCATTCAACGCACCAAAGAACCATCATCAAATATTCCGGTTCTGTGACAGCCCAGACCCTGCTCAGCGGCAGCTTCTTCCAGAGCCACGAATTCTTCATAAAAGTTATCATCTGAACGGTAACGCACAGCTTCGGCAAACCCTTCTGCTATTAACTGTCTTTCGACCAGTAGCCCATTAGCATAGACATAACGCAGCAGTCTGCCATTAGGGTCTCTGTCTGTTTCATCACGTTCGAGGGTTAATTCATAGCCTTCAACTAAACGCCGATTGGCAAGGCTAGATTGCTGATAACAGGCCTCACCAAATTCTGGCGCGTTAGCCCCAATATAACGAACCCGCTCAACTTCACCGTTGATAAAAACATCAATGGTATCACCGTCGATGACTTGTCTGAGTTCTGCAATTTCAAAGTCCTGATTTTGTGCAGAGCTTCCATTATTGCCTGCTGAGCCTGGCGCTTCATCGGATCTGACAATATCGAGTCCAGATTCCCGCATTTCATAAAAGAAAGGCTGTACATAACGCACAATCAGGCTGTTATCTTTTAAGGCCAGATTAAACTGACTAAGCAGCACCGCCAAAACAAAAAACAATATAACAATTAGTGTCGATTTCATGCGCTACAACTTAGCAGCAAAATGCTATGCTTAACAATCATTCGTCAGTAAAAATTTTAATCAGGTCACCCTTTGTCAGCAGATACACCCTCAGACCGTTTAGGCAAATTCCTTTCGGTATTCAAATACAGCCGTGTTGCTTTAAAACTGGTCTGGAGCACCAGTGCGGCACTAACCCTTGTTATGGGGATATCGACTCTGGTTACCGGCATATTACCCGCCGCCATTGCTTCTGTCGGCGGCTTGATCGTTGATGCCGTTGTCACAGCACTAAATACCAACGGAGCAGATCAGGATGCTGCCCAAATGCGAGTGCTTTACCTGGTATTACTGGAAGCAGCTTTAGTGGTTTTGATATCAGCAGCACAACGTATTAACTCTGTGTGCCAATCCATTTTACGTGTACTGCTTGGCAATAAAATCAATGTCATGATACTCGAGAAGGCTTTAACGCTGGAACTTGCGCATTTCGAAGATTCCGAGTTTTACGACAAGTTAACCCGCGCAAGACGGGAAGCATCAAGTCGCCCCTTAAGCCTGGTAATTAAAACCTTTGATCTCATTCGAAATATGATTTCGCTGTTAACCATTGCCACTTTCCTATTCCAGTTTTCGCCCTATGCTGTCTTGTTACTGATTACAGCCGGGATTCCTGCCTTCATCGCAGAAGCCAAGTTTTCGGGGGAAGCATTTCGTATCTACCGGCGGCGCTCTGCAGAACGCCGCATGCAGCTCTATCTGGAAATAGTCCTGACACGTGAAGATGGAGTCAAGGAAGTCAAACTATTGGATCTGGGCAGGCTGTTTCTTGAGCGCTATATCGGTATTTTCAAAAAGATTTATCAGGAAGACCGTAATCTGGTGTTACGAAGAGGCTTCTGGGGTTTCATACTGGGCATCCTGTCTAGCTCGGCCTTTTATTTTGCTTATGGCTGGGTCGCTTTTGCTGCAATTGCAGCCACGATAAGTATTGGTCAAATGACTATGTATATCGCGCAGTTCCGTTTAGGGCAAAATGCTGTCAGTGACAGTCTTACTTGTGTAAATGGAATGTATGAAGATAACCTATACCTCTCTACCTTAACTGAATACCTTGAACATAAGGTCCCTGAAGCCAGTGGCGAAATCAGAATCGGGCCTAACCCTAGTGAAGGAATTCGCTTTGAAAATGTCAGCTTTTATTATCCAGGTTCTAGCATTGCAGCATTGGACAATTTGAGTCTTGAAATTAAACCCGGTGAAAGCCTCGCGCTAGTGGGCGAAAATGGCAGCGGTAAAACCACTTTAATAAAACTTCTGACGCGTTTATATACACCAAGTGAAGGCAATATTTATCTTGACGGCTTAAACATCAAGGACTGGGATATTGAAAGTCTGCGAGCAAAAATCGGAGTTATCTTTCAGGACTTTGCCCGTTATCAATTGCTTGTAGGTGAAAATATCGGCATCGGTGATGTCGACAAACTCAATGAGAAAGAACTGGTCTCTGAAGCTGCCAACAAAGGTATGGCAGATTCATTCATAAAGGATTTACCTGATGCATATGACACTCAATTAGGAACATGGTTTAATCAGGGCAAAGAACTTTCTGGTGGCCAGTGGCAAAAAATTGCCTTGTCACGCGCTTTCATGCGAAATCGGGCTGACATTTTAATTTTGGATGAGCCCACCGCCGCCATTGATGCCAAGGCTGAAGCAGAAATATTCAGTCATTTTCGTGAGCTTACTGCCAATAAAATTTCGATTATTATTTCCCATCGGTTCTCTACTGTGCGCATGGCTGATCATATTATAGTATTGGAAAAAGGAAGAATCTCAGAACAGGGTAGCCATCAAGACTTAATAAATCTAGACGGCCATTATGCTACGCTGTTCGAACTTCAGGCCAGGGGTTATCAGTAATAAGTTAGTCGCTCAATCATGCCAAAAAAAGCCGACAAAAAAGTGAAGCACAATCCCGTCGCTAAATATGCACGAAAGTATAATAAAGCTGCGATACACAAGGATAAAACCAAGTACAATCGAAAACCGAAATTTCAATCTAGTCATTCGTCTTCTGAGGAGTAATCATGAGTAAAATCAAACTTACGTATTTTGATATGGATGGTGGTCGTGCCGAAACCACCCGTATTGCCTTGTCTATTGCCGGTATCGATTTTGAAGATCATCGCATAAGCTTTGAAGAATTTGGTGGATTAAAAAGTACTTTCCCACTTTCGTCAGTCCCCATTATTGAGATAGATGGACATACCTATACTCAAAGTAACGCAATGAGTAGATATTTTGGCAAAAAGGCTGGTTTATACCCAGAAGATGCATGGCAAGGTTTTCTTTGTGACGAAGCCATGTACATTATTGATGATGTCTCTAATGCGATCGGCAAGACTATGGGGCTGACAGGAGATGAACTAAAGACGGCACGAGAAAGTTTTGTATCGGGAATTCTAACTACCGCACTTAAACTACTTTCGAATCGTCTGGAAGACGCCGGAGGTGAATACTTTGCTGCTAATCAACTGACCATTGCCGATCTGGTGATAAGCGGTTTTTTGAAAGTTATCAGTACAGGAATGTTCGAGCATTTACCAAGCAATATCGTTGAACAATCGTCGCCACTTTTATTTAAACATTTGGAAAGAGTCAGTAAAGACCCAAGAGTGGTTAGCTACTACCAAAATCGCAGCCAGTAAATATAATTATCATGACGGCAATTATTACATTACTTCTGGTAGCAGTTGTCGTCATCGTTGGTCTTTTTTACCCAAGCTGGCACCGTAAACGAATACTCAGCAAACCTTTTCCTGAATCCTGGCATAAAATTATTTTACGTCGCCTGCCTTTTTTTGAAAAACTTAGAAATAATGAGCAAGAACAATTAAAAGGTTTAATACAACTTTTTCTAGCTAAAAAACAATTTTTTGGCTGCAATGGTCTTGAAATAAATGATGATATAAAAGTTACTATTGCTGCCGAAGCCTGTCTTTTATTATTGAACAGAAAAACTTCTGTTTATTCACGTCTTAAATATATTTTAGTGTATCCAACAGCCTTTAAAACGGGACATGAGCACTACAATACTGATGGCACAGTGAGTCATGGCATTAGGGGTTTATTAGGAGAATCCTGGCATCATGGCAAAATTATTTTATCCTGGGACGACGTCACTTATGGTGCGAAAAACATTCATGATGGTCACAATGTCAGCCTGCATGAATTTGCCCATCAACTGGACAGTGAAACCGGATCAACTAACGGGGCTCCTGTTCTGGGGGAAAATGCCTGTCAAAGCTGGGCGCAGGTTTTGTCAGAAGAATTTAAAGAGTTAAATCAGGATCTGGCAGAGCACCATAAGACCGTTATGGATAGTTATGGCGCCAGCAACCCGGCAGAATTTTTTGCCGTGGCAACAGAAACATTTTTTGAAAAGCCTGAGCAGTTAGCCAACAAACATCCTGAGCTTTTTGCTGAATTAGAAAAGTTTTATCGGGTTGATCCCAAAGCCTGGCAATAAAACTTTTCTATCTTACAAGCCTTTAAGATGCTGCGGCTTTTTTAATCATCTTATAGAGTTCGTCTTTCAAATGGACTCTTCGCATCTTTGCTTCTTCTTCAGTCAGTGTTGCAACTGGTGTTGTTTCATTTTCCATTTTTTCAATTTCAATAGTCAGCTCATGGTACTCATCGAATAATCGTCTGAAATGATGATCATTGACTTTCAGATCATGAATCTGATCCTTATATTCCGGAAATTCGTGTAATAAATTATGATGTTCAACCGCCATATTAACTCCTGCTAATTAACTATATTTCAATATATGCATTGTAGCCAACATTGAAAAATGATGTTTGATTTACATCACTCAGATGGAAATATAGACCTCTAAATAAACCATTCAGGCCGTAAAAATCTATAGTTCGAGCTCTTTGCCATACTTACGCAGATAGCCTCTTAACTGATCATAACTTAGCCCAAGTAAATCCGCTGTTTTACGTTGATTGAACTGGCACTGTTGTAGTGCGTCCTGAATCATGGCAACTTCAAAATCCTGTACTTGTTCTTTCAGATTTTTATCACCAGCTGTTGGTAAATTCTTTTTAGTCGACGTTTTGCTCTTAGGACGATAAGGCGAATCAAAAGGATCGAAAATTATGTCCTTTATTGGCTTCTCTGGGTCTTCACTTTGGTAAATAGCGCGCTCCACAACATTTTTCAATTCCCTGATATTGCCCGGCCATGAATATTCCAATAATGTGTTAGCAGCACTTTTACTAAAGCCGGGGAAAAATTCTCTATCCAATTCCTTGATCATCTGAATAGCAAAATGCTGGGCCAGCACTGGAATATCTTCTACCCTTTCACGCAAAGGAGGTAAGGTAATAACATCAAACGCTAATCTATCCAGTAAATCTTCACGAAATTTTCCCTCCTCGGCTAGCTGAGGTAAATCAACATTGGTAGCGGCTACAATTCTGACATCAACATTGATCGCTTTATTGCCGCCGAGTCTTTCCAGTTCTCCATATTCAGTGATTCTCAGGATTCGCTCTTGCACGGCCATTGATGTGGTGGCGAGCTCATCAAGAAATAAAGTGCCCTGGTCGGCGCGTTCGAAATAACCTTTTTGTTGCTTACTGGCACCGGTAAAAGCGCCTGCCTCATGCCCAAATAACTGTGACTCAAGCAAGGCTTCATTAAAGGAAGCACAATTAATTTTTAAAAACGGATGCCCCCAGCGTTCAGATAAATAGTGCATTCGTGAAGCGACCAACTCTTTGCCGGTCCCGCGTTCACCAATTATTAAAACAGGCTTATTAAGTGGCGCAAGACGGGATAAATGCTCCTGCATTAACAAGAAATTGGAGGACTCTCCGATCATGCGCTCAGCCAAGGCGGCTCTATCCATCATTTACTCCTATGAAACTCTTGGTGAAAATTACCATATATTGGTTTTTTACCCAATCAATAAGACATTTAATCTACCGCTCAATTTTAATTTCTCTATATATCAACATGTTATGTCGACTTATAAAGTTGGCACGCTCCCTGCAATATCAACTATCAGCAAGATTAAATTTACTTTTTCACCAGATTATTAAGATGGAGATAGCAAGATGAAAAATAAAACACTTATATTCACAGCACCTTTTCTGGCAATCCTGCTCCTGCAAGGCTGTATTGTTGTCGATAAAGATGACCCTGGCCCTAGAAATATCACTAACCGGGGAACAACTATCGGGGAAGAGCTGGAGGATTTAAGAGAAGCGTATGACGACGGTTTATTAAGCCAACAGGAATACGACCGAGTTCGCAATCGCATTCTCAACAATTGAGACTTAACATAGAGGGTAAAGACAATGGGTATATTTTCAAGATTATCAGATATCGTAAATTCAAATATTAATGCCATGCTGGATAAAGCTGAAGATCCGGAAAAAATGATTCGAATGGTTATTCAGGAAATGGAAGAAACATTGGTTGAGGTGCGCAGCACAACTGCACGTATTATCGCCGATAAAAAAGAGTTAAGCCGTCGCAACAAACGCCTGGAAAAACAGGCTGAAGATTGGGAAAAAAAGGCAGAACTCGCCATTAATAAAGGCAGAGAAGATTTAGCCAAGGCTGCACTGTTAGAAAAAACTGCTGTTCATGAAATGATCACTTTGGTCCATGAAGACATGAACAAACTAGACTCTGCACTGGATCAACTTAGTCTGGAAATCGAACAGTTACAAAGCAAACTCAATGAGGCTCGAGCACGTCAAAAAGCGCTCTTAATGCGTCATGATGCAACTTCCTCACGACGTACAGTTAATGCTAAGCTCTATGACGGCTCGGTAGATAAGGCTATCAATAAATTCGAACATTACGAACGAAAAATTGAACGCATGGAAAGCGAAATTGAAGCTTATGAAATGTCTGGTAAAAATATCGAAGCTGAATTTGCCGCTCTGGAAAAAGATGGCAAAATCGAAGAAGAGTTGGAAAACTTAAAAGCCAAGCTTAATAAGAATAATACTGATAATAAAGCAACTGACAGTAAATAAGCCGAACAAAGATAGAAGGAATAAGTTATGGAGTTCCTCGCATTACTAATACCAATATCAGCAATTACTTTGCCTATTTGGATTGTCTGGATTGTTTTACATTACAAGTCCAAAGATAAAGAGTTTCGCAGTCTTAATGCAGAAGAAAGCGGCCAGCTGGATGAGCTTAATGCTCTGGCTGAGCAGATGGCTGAGCGGATAAAAACCTTGGAAACAATTCTGGATGCTGAAAATCCCGAGTGGAGAGATAACCATGCAGAATGAACGGCCAAAACTTTGCCTAAACGAAAAAGATAAAAAGTTTCTTGGCGTCTGCGCCGGTATTGCTAATTTCGTTGGTATCGAAACCTGGATGATAAGGCTGGGCTTCATCATCAGCGTAATTTTTGGTGGCTGGTTTATGATTCCTGCCTACTTAATTGCCTGGTTCTTTATGGATAAAAATCAATCCGGGGATCTGAGTGAAAATTTAAAAAAATTCAAACCTAATTCCACCATCAATCATTTTCGAAATATTGATTACAAAAAGAAACTGTATAAAAACACCAAAGAGAAAAAGATTCTTGGTGTTTGTGCTGGCATAGCTGACTATCTGGAAGTTGATGTCACGATTGTGCGCATACTCACTGTATTAGCCATGTTAATTCCTGGCTCTGTTGTTTTTATAGCCTATTTTATTGCGTACTTTATACTGGATGAAAAACCTAAAGCGAGCTATACCCCAAAAAATACTGAATATTCCAAGGTGGCAGAAACGCTTGAAGAAGCCAATAATTCATCACGCACTACTTTTAAAAACTGCTCTAGAAAATTTTCTGCCATACATGAAAGATTAACGCGCATGGAAGCTTATGTAACGTCCAGTAAATTCAAGCTTAATCGTGAATTTAAAAATATCGATTGAGGTTTGCATTCCACATTCCAAACCCCTTATTATTTCTTTTGTTATTTGAAACAAGCCTACAAAAGGAATATCAATGAAAACACGAGCTGCCGTAGCATTCGAAGCGGGGAAACCACTGGAAATCTGTGAAGTTGACTTGGAGGGTCCCAAGGCCGGAGAAGTCTTAATTGAGCTTAAAGCCACGGGAATATGTCATACCGATGAATTCACCTTAAGTGGTGCTGATCCGGAGGGTGCTTTCCCAGCCATACTTGGCCATGAAGGTTGTGGTGTCGTGGTAGAAGTTGGTGCCGGCGTTAGCTCACTCAAGCCAGGGGATACTGTCATTCCGCTTTATACCGCAGAATGCCGGGAGTGTGATTACTGTCTGCACCCCAAGACCAATTTATGCCAGGCTGTTCGAGCAACTCAAGGCCAAGGTCTTATGCCTGATGGCACCAGCCGTTTCTCTCTGGATGGCAAACCAATACTGCATTATATGGGTTGTTCTACCTTTTCCAATTACACTGTACTACCTGAGATATCACTAGCCAAAATCAGGTCGGATGCTCCTTATGATAAAGCCTGCTATATCGGTTGCGGGGTTACCACCGGCGTCGGTGCAGTTATTTTTCAGGCTAAAGTGGAGTTTGGTTCTACCGCAGTAGTGTTTGGTCTCGGCGGCATTGGTTTGAATGTTATTCAAGGCTTAAAACTCGCAGGTGCCAGTAAAATTATTGGAGTCGATCTCAACTCTGACCGTGAAGCTCTGGGCAAAAAATTTGGCATGACTGACTTTATTAATCCTTCAAAAGTCGAGAACGTTGTGGATCATATTGTACAAATGACCGGAGGTGCAGATTACAGCTTTGAATGCATCGGCAATGTTGAGGTTATGCGTCAGGCATTGGAGTGCACTCATAAGGGCTGGGGTGAATCTTATATCATTGGCGTTGCTGGTGCTGGTCAGGAGATATCCACACGCCCCTTCCAGCTGGTGACAGGACGATCATGGCATGGCACAGCTTTTGGTGGCGCCAGAGGCCGAACCGATGTGCCTAAAATTGTTGATTGGTATATGGAAAACAAAATAAATATCGATGATTTAATCACTCATACCATGCCACTAGAAGACATTAATAAAGCCTTTGATTTAATGCATGCTGGGGAAAGTATCCGCTCAGTAGTTATTTATTAAATTTTATATATTAATCGGATGAAACTTGCTTTCCACACCGTCCATTCATAAACGTAATATTCAGCGCTGTGGAACTCGCCTTCGGCTCAAACATTCCTCGCTTATTCCTGAATATTACGTCTTATGAAATCATGGACAAAAGTGTGTAAACCAAGTTACATCAGCTTTCACTATCAGTGCATTAATTATTCAGTTTTTAAACAATGAGGTTAATCATGAGTGTTATAAATTTCAAAGTAGCTATCTGGTCATATTTTGACTGAGTAAATTATTCGAGTCAGTTCGAGGAGCATAGCGATGAGTTCCGCAGCACCGAATAATTTATGAGGGAAATGACCAGGCTACGTGGAGTTTATAACTATATTAAATAGTAAAATTGGAAATATGAAAATAAATATAATAAGTGATATTAAGTGTATTGGTGGCAAACAACTAAAATTTTCTCATCAATCTGATGTACTTAGCTGTGAAATGAACTTCTCAGTTTATTTGCCTCCGCAAGCAGATGAAAAACCTGTGCCTCATATTTACTGGTTGTCGGGTTTAACCTGTACCGATGATAATTTCGTGCAAAAAGCCGGGGCGCAGCGTTACGCTGCCGAGGCTGGTGTTGCAATTGTTTGTCCAGATACCAGCCCACGCGGTGATGATGTGCCTGATGATCCAGAAGGCGCTTATGATTTTGGTTTGGGAGCAGGGTTTTATGTTGATGCAAGCGAACAGCCCTGGAGCAAACATTATCAAATGTATAGTTACATCACTGAAGAATTGCCGGCTGTTCTCGCGGCAAGTGAATTACCTTTGCAAACGACTAGCTCGTCGATTATGGGACATTCCATGGGTGGTCACGGCGCACTGACTATCGCCTTAAAAAATCCCGGAAAATATAAAGCTGTATCAGCTTTTGCACCGATTTGTTCTCCGGCAAATTGCCCATGGGGCGAAAAAGCCTTAAGCCATTATATAGGAGCTGACAAAACGAACTGGGCTGATTATGACAGTTGCGCATTAATTGCTAAGGCGAAGGAGAAGCTGCCACTGTTAATTGATCAGGGTGATGCAGATGATTTTCTTTTGGAACAACTCAAACCAGAATTACTTAAAGCTGCCTGTGATCAAGCAGGTCATCCTCTCACTTTGCGTATGCAGCCTGAATATGATCACTCCTATTTTTTTATAGCCAGTTTTATTGGCGATCACATTAAATATCATGCAGATTTTCTAAAATAGGCTCTAAATCAAAAAACTGATACTACGCTCTATTACCCAATAGGCAGAAGGAATTCCAATCAGATAAGCAATTAATAGCTGAAGGTTCAAAGACGATACACTATGACCAAATTCCTTTAATTTAATGCGCAAATAAAACTCTTTGAAAATCAAATACACTACTCCAACAACTGCAATAAAAGCGAGCTGTCCAAGCTCAACACCAACATTAAAAAACAACAGCGACAATAAAATCTGATTTGCTACGACACCTACATCACCAAGAGCACTGGCAAAGCCCAAACCATGTAGCAAACCAAAACCAAAAGAAACAATGACGGGTGTACGATAAGTCCAGGAATTTATTTTTTTCAGCGCAATTTCATGTGCTAAAAATAAAATTGATAAGGCGATCACAGCTTCTACTGGAGCTATCGGTATATTGATCAAACCCATGGTGGATAAAAATAAAGTGATCGAATGAGCTAAAGTAAAACCCGTAACTGTAAGTAAAATTCTTTTGGCTGTTCCTGAAATAACCAATAACCCGAGGACAAAAAGCAGATGATCCAAGCCGGCTAAAATATGTTCAAACCCCAGTATGGTGTAGTCCTCAATAATTCCTAGTGTCGTTGGCGGCCCTTCGACTTCCCAGCTGGTTTCCGAAGGGGTCAACATCATATTGCGTGAACTGCCATCTAAAAAAGTTACTGTGAAATATGACGCTAAAGAGGGGTTACTTTGCGGATATTCCAGGGAAAAAATTAAGCCGTCCAGGCCACCGGCACACTGCCAGCTATTACCGCCTCCCTGAGTGCTTTGGTTCGTACATTCTTCTGGCCAGATCAGAGCCGGATAATTATTGGCTCCTAACACCGGTGGCGCCCTAACAATAAAGATAAATATATCGGGGGCCTGTTCACTTAAATCAATGACCACAGGACGAGCATCATGAGCAACGCCAATTTGAGCACTGCTGCAAAAAATGATTAAAGCCAGAACCCTAACTAGCAGACGCATTTATCATTCACCATTTAACTCCCCGACTTCAAGCTGATATTTTTTTATCAGGTTATTTTCAGCTTCCAAGCGCAGCATGTACTGACTTTCGATATAGAAATCTTCCTCGACTCGGTCTCGAATTTCATTCAAGGGAGGTAATTCAGCAGGGAAACGATTACTTAACATGACGATGTGATACCCCAGTGGCGACTCGATAGGTCCTTGCCATAATCCATCCTGGGCATTTATGGAATCCAGCCAGTTGGCAAAGTCGTCGTCAAAATTATTGCGTATAAAATCTCGCGAGCGTCTCACATAATTTTGCAAATATGGAAAGGTGTCGCCAAAATCAGATGCTTCGAAAAAATCGATATTATTTTCTGTTAGTTCTTGCAGTAAGGATTCTGCTCTGCTTCTACCCTCAATGCTGTGTTCTTGATCATTGATATAAACATGAGTAAACGAATAAGACGCTGGACGTCGATAAATATCGGCATTCTCAGCATAGTAGCTTTCAAGATCTTCTTCTGTTGCCGCTGGTACCGCAGGCACCGAGCCTTGCAGCAAAAATATCAGCTTATCAACCATACGTAATTTAATGTCGTTATCCCCTTTATCCATCCCCATCGCTAGGGCTTCTCTATAAAGGGCTTCTTGACGATAATAGCTTTCAATCAATAATTGGCGCTGGCTTTCATCCATGCTGTCCAGCTGCTGTGCAAAAAATTCCTCGTTAAAGGCATTAGCCTGGTATTGCATGTAACTCAGTAATTCCTCACGGTTGACAGTAATAATGCTGTCATCAACGACTTCATCGTCGTTATCACTAAGACTAAACAAGAAAAATAGCAAAGCGCCAATAACGACAAAATGTATTAAGGGTTGTTTTAAGGTACTCTGAATATCTGACATGCCACTTCCTTTAAAAATATCTGAACATTATAGGAAATTTATTTTTATAATCGCAATCTAAGCCACAATGTAACTAAATTCTTATCAATAGACTCTATACCCAAAATGAAAAAACTAATCATTATTGTCACCAGTCTAATATCAATCTGCTTTGCAGCCATTGTCATTGGCGTATTATTTCTAACCAATCTAGATCTAAATAATTACAAAGACTGGCTTAGTGAGCAATTTTATGAGCGAACCGGTAGAGAGTTGACCATTACCGGTAATATTGAAAGCAGTATATACCCCTGGCTAGGGCTGCAAGTAGAGGGCCTTAGTATTTCCAACCCTGAGGGTTTTACAAACAGTATGTTTTTGAGTGCTGAGCAGGCGGCATTTCGAATCAAGCTGATGCCTTTGCTTAGTCAGGAATATGAAGTAGACACCGTCATACTCAACGGCGCCACTCTAAATCTAGAGATAGATGCTGAAGGCAACAACAACTGGTCCAGCCTTGGTGATTCAGATCAACCCCGCCTTGAAGATTCAGCTCCTGGCGAAGGCCTTGTATTTAATCAGCTAATCATTGGTGGCATGGCGATTGACAGAGTAGAGGTGAACTATACTGATCAAACAAATGGCCAAACCATTAATGCTGATGACATTACAGTGAATATCCCTGAGCTTATTTATGGTGAGCCGCTAGAGCTTGCCATGAGCCTGCATCTGGTCGCCAGCAATCCCAATATTGTAGAACTCCCCGACATTGAAAGTGACATTACTCTCACTAGTTCTGTGACCTATGATCTGGAAAACAATGTTTATGCACTTGAAAATTTCGGCCTGGATGTGCTTGATAGCAGACTGGAAGCTAATTTAAGCAGCAGCGATGGCAATATATCTGGTTCTGTAAATTTTAATACTGATCGAACTCCCGAGCTGCTGGCCCTTTTTGGCCAAGGCGAGCTAGCCGATAGAATGCAGAGCATGCAAGATCTGGACAGCAGCATCAAGCTTAATACTGCTGTGACCTATGACCCGGATCAGAATATCTATCGCCTGGAAAATTTGGATCTGGAATTTCTGGGAAGCACACTAGAAGCTGATCTGAGAAATAGTGATGGAAGCATCAATGGCTCGATTAATTTCAATAGTGGCAATGCCGGGGACTTACTCAATCTTTTTGGCCAGACAGAACTGGCCGATCGTATTGATGACATACAATTATTGGTTTATCTGGACGGTAATTCTGAAAACCTGCTATTACTGCCTTTTGACCTGAATTTCAGCGTATCTGGTGAGCCTTTGACTACGCCCACTAACGTGCACCTTTATACCAATGCCGAACTTAACCTTGATGATGAAAACCTTATGCTCAATGATTTTAGTCTGTCGGTACTCGACCTGCTGCTAGAAGGGAAATTCAACATTGGTGATTTCATGAGCCAGCCTGATATTCGTGGTGAATTTGATATAGATAGCTTTAACCCAAAATCACTGAGGCCTTCTCTAACATTGGATCTGCCACAAACCCGAGATCCTAATGTTCTGGAACAAATAGCATTTTCAACCAGCATCAGTGCTACCAACAATTCTGTCGAACTAAACCGCTTCATAGTTGAAGTTGACGATACCCTGATTACTGGCTCCTTTAGTGTGGATGATTTTAATCAGCCCGACATGAACTTCGATGTTTCACTGAACACAATTGATGTAGATCGCTATCTGGCACCCGAACAGGCAGGTCTATCGGCAGCCAACAATGAGCCCGCTGCAGATACATCATTCGAAAGCCTGCAAAGCCTGAATCTCAGTGGTGACATCAGCATAGATGAACTCAGAGTTTCCGGCTTAAATTTAACAGAAGTCATTCTTACATTAGATGCTGATCAAGGCTTAATAGAATTGGCCCCCATACAGGCAAATCTTTATCAAGGCAGTTATCAGGGTGCTGCAAACCTTAACGTTAACAACGCTCAGCCACAATTCAGTCTGCAATCCACTCTGCAAAATATTGATATTGAACCTCTTTCCAATGACTTTATCGGCGCCTCTTATGCCAGTGGAAGTGGCAATATTAACCTAGCTCTTGTGGGAGCTGGCAGCAATGCGCAAACCATTATAGAAAGTCTTAATGGCAATGCAGATCTGACACTGAATGAAGGCATTCTGGAAGGTGTGGATGTGGGAGCTGTTCTTGCACAGCTGGAAACCATGATTCGTAGTAGACGGATAATTGCCGTGCAGCGAGGTGAACATACTCCTTTTGATAGTCTTTCAGCTACAATCCAGATCGAAAATGGTATAGCTCGCAGTAGCGATTTATTAATTCAGTCTCATGGTTTCAATGTGACCGGAGCAGGGACATTAGCAAATCTGCAAAATCAAACCATTAACTTTGACCTTTTAGCATCGGTTAATCCGGCCAGCGCCACAGTGGAAGCAGAAGAATACGATATAGGCGGTTACTCCTTGCCTATCAATTGTAGCGGTAGCATGAATTCACCTAGTTGTTTACCTGATGTCGACAGCATTTTAAGTGCTGCCATAGGCAATGTTATACAAGAAGGACTTGGTGGATTAGTTGATCGAATTTTAGGCACAGGCAGCGAGTCAGAAACAGGCAGCTCAAATACTGATACTGAAAGTAATACTGAATCATCGGATCCCGCTGAGGAAATATTCAATAACGTCCTGGACAGCTTATTTAGATAGCGCTTTGGAATCGGCTATTTGCTATTTTTAAGGCTATTCAATAGCAATGCTGTAAAACGCCTTTTATAATAGGAAATCCTAACAAAAGATATTTGAACTGTATTTTTTTATCGATACAGGAGACCAAGTAAGAATGAAGCGTTCAATCCAAGTCTATGCCAAACTATTTGTTTTGTTTGGTTTATTGCTTTCTTCTTCCTTGGTCTATTCGCAGGAAAGCGAAGATGACTTTTTTGCCTTTGAGGAAGAAGAATTTTTTGAAAATGAAATTGCTGACCCTTTCGAGCCTGTCAATCGATTAGTCTTTGCCTTCAATGACAAGCTCTTCCGCATATTATTAAGCCCTGTTATTAAAACTTATCGCATCATTCCTGAGTCGGTTCGATCATACATTTCCAACTTTTATACCAATCTGACCACACCGGTTTCTGCCGTCAATGCTCTCTTGCAGTTGGATATTCCTAACGCCGGTTCTGAAATGTCCCGTTTTGGTTTGAATTCAACTATTGGTGTACTGGGACTATTTGATCCGGCCACGCGCTGGGGCTTTCAACAAGACAGGGAAGATTTTGGGCAAACACTTGGCCATTATGGAGTCGGACATGGTTTTTATATTGTCTTGCCGATCCTCAGCTTTTCAAGTTTACGAGATACAACAGGCCGATTTGGTAATGCCTATTTAAATCCCATTAATCACATCTGGGATCCGGAGCTGGATGACTGGATAGTCTATCAGGGACTTGATGGTATCAATGACCTTTCCTTTCAAGTCGATAACTATGTATCGCTTTACGACAGCGCGCTTGATCCTTATGTATTTTTCCGCAGCGCATATGCTCAAGCTCGTACAGCTGCAGTAGATCAATAGTATATTAAGCTTGGAGTAAGCCTTCTTTGTTTAATATATATGTATAATTTATAGGCAAATTAATGTTTTATTTTGGAAAACTTATGACAAATAAAAACACATCTGGTCTGATCCTGAGCTTCCTGTTCACAATGATTCTGGCCCTTATTATGCCCAGTCAAACCATGGCTCAATATAGTACGCCAACTGAAAGTGTACAAAGCATGCTAGATAATGTGTTTGGCATACTCAGATCACCAGATTTTAACCTTGCTCGAGACAAGCAACGAATTGATGACGCTGTTTCCATTGCTTTTGATTCAAATACCATAGCCCAGAGTGCTTTGGCCGCCAACTACCGCGAATTAAGTGCTGAGCAGCGAGCAGAATTTGAATCACTTTTTTTCAATATTTTGAAAAGCACCTATATTGAACGTCTGGATGCTTATACCGATGAAACCGTAGAAATCACGGATGAAGAGACAGATGGCAACCGTGGCACCGTAAAATCTCTGGTTTATACGACGAATTCAGATATCGCTGTGGACTACAGCTTGCGCCAGCGACCTAATGGCTGGTTTATCTATGACATAATCGTAGAAGATGTCAGTTTATTAAGCTCATATCGCTCGACTTACCGAAGCATTATTCGCCGCTCTGGTGTTGATGGCCTGTTAAATGATTTACGAAATCAAGCATCAGAGCTTGAGTAGATAGCGACTCATGTTATAATGCGCGCCGGAATTTCACCTTTAGCGCATTCAACAACACACTTCTAATTTATGGCCAGTAGCACACTCAGCCTCAAAAGCCTTCGTGACACCAATACTCTAAAATCAGAAATTAGTCTTCTTGAAAACGAGAAGAAAGATATTCTTACCAAACTGGAACGCGAAAAAAAGCTGGTCAGGAAACTGCAGGAAGATCTGATTGAGCAGAAAAAAGATTTTGACCATCTGGAAAAGCAGTTCCATCATTTCGCTGATATTGAGGCAGACTTTGAAGCACTCCAGCAAGAAATCCAGCTAGAGAGACTGGAAAACCTACTCACCATTGAAAAACTGGAATCTCAAAATAAGACCACCGATACAAAATCCAAAGAAGAAGTTAAAGCACTACAAAAAGAGCTCAAAGAGCTTAAAAAACTGGACCCCGTACGACTTAAACGCCAGATAGTCGATTTAAAGAAAAAAACGAACACTCAATCCAGCGAAAATAAAGCCATTAATACTGCTCTGGTTAATACTCGCAAAGAACTAAAAGAGACCACTGCAGAAAAAGATAAACTGGATAATGAGTTAAAAGCTGCTCTCAGTGAAAGTCACTCTTTCTGGGAATCTAAAGATGGAGCATGGGCATTATTTGAAACTGCTCTGGTTTTAAAAGATGAAGACTCACCAAAAGATGAAGAAGACCAACTCATTCGAGTCCGTTGCCTGAATCTAACTAGCGGTACTTCTGTGCTTAGTAAAGAATTAATTGCTGATGGAAAAGAAAAAGATCTGGCAAGCTGGTTCGGCGAACTAGAAATTCCCGAAGATGTTTCCAAAGAAGCGGGCAAACGCCTCAAAAAAATAGCCGCTGATCTTGAAGACGAAGACGGCTAAAGCTTTATCATCCTTCTTCCTATTATTTCCCTATTCCTAATGGCAAGCTACTTGCTATCATCCAGTCCATGAAACTAGAAATGATTTGTACTGGCGAAGAGGTCCTCTCTGGCCAAATTGTAGATACCAATGCCGCCTGGTTTGCCGACACCATGATGAATCAAGGTATTGAGCTGCAACTCAGAACCACCGTTGGTGATCGTATGGATGACCTGGTCAATTTATTCATTGAACGAAGCAAGCATGCCGATGTGATTCTGGTTAATGGCGGACTTGGTCCTACTACGGATGATTTATCTGCTGAAGCTCTGGCTCGTGCATTGGGAGAAGCCTTGGTTGAAGATAAAGACTGGCATAGACATTTACTGGGACTTTTTAAAAAGAATAATCGTAAGATCCCGCAAAACATGTTCAAGCAATGCTTAATGCCCGCATCTGCTATACCCGTTCATAATGCAGAAGGAACGGCTCCAGGATTTCGTGCCAAGCTCAATAATGCCTGGTTATTTTTTACGCCTGGTGTGCCTGTCGAATTTAAAACCATGATTGAAAAGGAATTTATTCCCTTTATTGAAGAAACTTATCATCCTGCACAAGCAACGAAGTTGCATAAGCTCCTCACTTTGGGTCATGGCGAGTCATTTCTAGCAGAAAAACTGGATAAAATGGATGTGCCGCAGGGCATTACAATCGGCTATCGCCCTTCCGCACCTCATGTGGAGATAAAATTATTTGCCAGAGGTGAAAAGGCAATTAAGCAACTACATGAATTTATTGAAGATGTAAAAACCACCCTTGGTACAGCCGTCGTGACTGAAAACTGTCCGTCAATTGCTCAAGCTGTGCATGAAATCCTTGTTGAGAAAAAACTATCTCTAAGCATTGCAGAGTCATGTACTGGCGGCATGCTGACAAGTCAGCTTGTTGACTTTGCAGGCAGCTCAGATTATTTACATCAGGGCTTGGTGACTTATTCCAATCAGGCAAAGCAAAATATTCTCGGTATAAGTGCTGAGCTACTGGAACAGTTCGGCGCCGTTTCAATGGAAACTGCTAAAGCAATGGCGACCAGTGTTCGTTCACTTGGCAACAGTGATTATGCACTGGCTACTACTGGCATTGCTGGACCTGATGGAGGCAGTGAAGAAAAACCGGTGGGAAATGTTTGTATAGCTTTGGCGAGTAGGGATACTTGCTGGGTCCAAAGCATTCAATTAAAAAACCGCTCTCGCACCATCGTTCGCGTAATGAGCTGTGCGGTTGCCCTGGATATGCTGAGGCGAGCTATATTAGCTGACAGTTCTATTGGCGTGAAAAAAACCGAACATTCGAACATTATAGTCCCCTACTCATTCATTCCCTGCTCAGACAGTCTCATAGAAAACTTCAGCCAAAACCCTGATTAAGCAAGATCTGTCAGGCTTTTCTTATTGAAAACAGGCATGTTAGCAAGATGGAAAGGACTGATGACAAGAATGTAAAAACAGCATATCAACTCCGTATGATGACTGTTCTTGAATATATCGAAAATAATCTTGATGACTCTCTCAACCTTGAGAGTTTAAGTCAGCGATCTAACTTTTCCCCTTTTCATTTTCACCGGCAGTTTAGAGCCTTTACTGGTTATCCGGTTTACAAAATGATTCAACTCTTGAGATTATATCGAGCCTCTAAAGAGCTCGCATTTTCTATGACGAAAAGCATTAGCGATATTGCTTACGACGCAGGCTTTGAAAATGCTGAATCTTTTAGTCGAGCATTTAAGGCTATATTGCAAAAAACACCAAGTAACTTCAGGGCGAATCCGGACTGGGAAAGCTGGCATCACTTACTTTCTTACAAAACAATAAAAAGGAGCAACACTGTGCAGGTAAACATCATCAAATTTCCAGCAACCATGATTGCTGCTTTAGAGCATCATGGACCTGAGCACCTGGTATATAACACTTCGCGTAAATTTATTGAGTGGCGACAAGCCAATGGCATCAAACCAGGGCAGGGAAATACCTATGCTGTCCATTACACTGACCCGGTCAGCACCTTGCCGGAAGATTATCGCCTAGACATTTGTGTTTCTGTGGAAGCGCCTGTGCTTAAAAATCCACAGGGTGTTGTAAATAAAACTATTCCTGCAGGACGCAGTGCTGTAGCTCGGCATCATGGTTCCAGAGACTATATCCCTGCAGCAGATTACCTATACAGAGAATGGTTACCTAAAAGTGGTGAAGAGTTGCGTGACTACCCGCCCTTCTTTCATTACCTCAATGTCGGCCCTGATGTAAAAGACAAAGACATGATTACAGATATATATTTACCTATAAAATAAATAACATCAACTTATCTATAGTGGCTTAATCTTGCGGTATCGCAGCATTTACAGTCATTGTATTATCAACCCATATCAAGGCTTCAGTGTCATAACCTAATGTCGCCACTGTATTGATGAAGCGCTGCTGCAATTCCTGCTCTATGACGGGTTCTCTGGATAGTAACCACAAGAAAGATTTATTAGTGCTAGTCACAAAGGCATACTCATAGTTCTCACCAAGTTCAAAAATGATATAAGAACCATAAAATGGCCCGAAAAAAGAGACTTTTAAATGCCCAATATTTTCAGAATTAACAAAATAGGCTTTGCCTTCTGCTTGGTCCCAGATATTTTCTTCGGTTAAGAAGCCTTTATTTAATACCCTGACTCCGCCATCTTCTCTCATCTCATAAGTTGCAGTAACCTGCTGCATGCCTTTTTCAAAAGAATGATCCAATCTGGCTATTTCATACCAGCGACCCAAATATTGTGATAATTCAAAATTAGAAATTGGCTGAATGCCTTCCGGAATACCCGTGCAAGAACTAAGGCAGAAGATGCTCAGTAAAAGAATTATTTTTTTCACTTTCAGCAAGTCTATTTCACTTCAACTTTGATCGTCGATAAAGATCTGAATTCAGGCTTTGCCATCAAGAATTGACCTGTATGGATGACTCTCTCTCTAAAGCCTCCCTCACAAAAACATAAGTAGTACTCCCACATTTTGATAAATGTTTCGTCAATTCCCATTTTTTTAACGGCGTTGATTTTTTGAAAGAAGCGTTGGCGCCAATGTTGAAGAGTTAAGGCGTAATCCATTGTTATATCTTCCAGGCCGATTAACTGCATATCAGTATCTTCAGCAATGTGTTTGCTTATCACGCTATTGCTGGGTAATTGCCCACCTGGAAAAATATATCGTTTTATGAAATCGATAGAATTCACTGAGCGCTGAAAACGCTGGTCGCTAATCGTAATGGCCTGTATCAACATCAGGCCGTCTTTTTTTAATAAGCTGTTACATTTAGCAAAATATTGTGAGTAATAGTTAGCACCAACCGCTTCGATCATTTCAACCGAAACCAATTTATCAAATTGCCCTTCTAAATCGCGATAATCTTTTAAATGCAAGGTGATTTGGTCCTCAAGACCTTCTCGTTTTACCCAATCCTTCGCATATTTAAACTGCTCCTGTGAAAGTGTTGTTGTACTGACACGGCAGCCATAATTTTTTGCAGCATAAATTGCCAAGCCGCCCCACCCTGTTCCAATTTCTAACAAATGATCTTTTGATGTTAACTGTAATCTGTCACAAATATGCTGAAATTTCTGCTGCGATGCCTGCTCTAAACTCTGCTCCTCGTTGATGAATATTCCTGAAGAGTATGCCATTGTTTCATCGAGAAAAAGTGAAAAGAAATCATTACTTAGATCATAGTGAGCAGCAATATTTTCTTTGGCTTTTTTGTATGAATTTGCACGCATAAGATGAGTTAAAGAACCCGACATTCTACTTAACCAGGATTTTTGCCCATTGATTCTCTCCAGAGCATGCATGTTAGCTACAAATATCCGAATAACATTTAATAGCTGTGGTGATTTCCATAAGCCCAGCATATAGGCTTCACCCGCTCCGAGATCTCCATTTTTCAGAACCATTGCATAGGCTTTTCTATCTTCAACGACGACATGAGCATTTAAGTCTGGTCGAGACGAGCGCTCACCAAAGATCATTTGTTCAGAACCATCTTCAATAATAAGGCAACCATGCTTGATATTTTTTAGCACCGCTAAAATTGCTTTACGTGCAGCATCTGCAACAATTGAGTTGGACTTATAGTTAATTTTGCCCGGGTTTAAAGTAGATTCTCTCAAGACTTTGCTCCTTTGATATTTTTTAGCAGCGGTTTTTCTGCTATTTCATTCTGTTGTTTTGAAGATTTTGGATGCGGATAAAAAGGTACTTTTTTTAACCAAAGTAGTAAAGCCTGCCAATAGATTCTTGTTACAACCTTGACCGTCATGAATGGGTAGGCAAAGCTTATTTTAGTTAAATTAGCTGGACTGATTTCGTTTCGTGTTAATAAAAGGCTCGCCATAAAATACTTCTGATCTGCATGATATGTATCAATCAAGATCTTTAATTTCTTAGATGGCGTATTACTCCTCCATGAATATTCCATCTGCATTGGCATAAATGGTGAAACGTGATGATCTTTAGCAAACTTTCCTGCAACAAAACCTTGATCGTCGTTACAGGGAATAACATAGGCATGTCTTTCACCCCAAGGCGTATTGGTGACTTCTGCTACCAAGTAAGCCAGATCATCATTCTCGTCATAGCAGTAGTAGCTGGTAATAGGATTATTGATATATCCAAAATATCTGAAGTTGGTTAGTACACAAATTCTTCCTTGTGGTCGAGTGCCAACTTCTTCCTCAACTTTGTTTCTTACCGCTTTATCAAGCGAAATATCACTATTACCCAGATAATCTTTTCTGAGAAAACACGCTAGATTCCATTTTTGAAATGACCAGAACCATGATTTCTTGAATAATTTTTCTGCCTCTGAAAGGTCTATAAACATCATAAAGACCTTATATTGGAAGCTATGCAATACCGGTTGTAACCGGCAATGAGTGACGATGCCTTCATAGATGCCACTGTTAAATTTCTGTTGTTGTTCGATTGCTTGCATAAGCTTCAGGCCACACTCAGTATTGACTTGCCAGCATTTAGTTGTAAATTTTCGCTAACTCTTTGTGCACTCCAAACACCATCTTCATGAAACCCATTACGCCAGTAGGCGCCGCAATACCAGGTGTTTTTATTGCCATTAATTTCATTCCAGCGGGCCTGAGCCTCTACACCCTTTGTTGTAAATATAGGGTGGTCATAGTGATAAACACCTATTATTTTTTCTGGATTGATTGAATTAGTATCGTTAAGCGTAACGCAATAAGTAGTATTGCTTTCAATGCCTTGTAGAATATTCATGTTATAGCTGAGACGTGGTATCTCATTTTTATCACCTAAAGCAACATTCCAGCTTGACCAGCAACGTTTTGTATTTGGCAAGACAGTCTCGTCCGTATGCAAGACAACTTCATTCTGACTATATGGAATTGCTTCCAGTATTTCACTCTCCATGGTAGTTACATCGTTTAAGCATTCTAGCGCCTGATTACTATGGCAAGCAAAAATCACATGATCAAAAGTCTCCTTACCATCTTTTGTCGCCAAGGTTACATATGATCCAGTAATATTCCTATCGACTCCATATACTGGAGTATTTAAACGTATTCTATCTTTGTAAGGGGCTGTCAGCGGCTTAATATACGAGCTTGATCCACCTTTTATAACCCGCCATTGTGGTCTGTTTTTTAAATTTAATAATCCATGATTACGGAAAAACTTGACGAAAAACTTCAAGGGCATTTTTAACATATCACTTTGTTTAGACGACCATATAGCTGAACCCATGGGGATGATATAGAGATTCTTGAAGCTATCTGAATAAGAAAACTCATTCAGGTACTCACCCAAAGTCATCTCATTGTTTGCTGTTTCTAATTGCAGTAAATGACTCTCGACGCGCTTATTAAAGAAAACAATTTCCTTAAGCATTTTATAATGACTCAGCGAAAGTAAATTTCTGCGTCTGCCATACAAGGTATTTAAATTAGTGCCTGCATACTCAATCCCTGACACCTTATCACTCACGCTAAAACTCATTTCAGTTGGCTGGCTTTCAATTCCTAACTCATCCAGTAATGCAATAAATCCAGGGTAGGTCCAGTCATTGAATACAATGAAACCTGTGTCGACAGCAATGGTTTTACCTTCCTCTTCAACATGTTTCGTTGCCGTATGCCCTCCCAATCGATCACTTGCTTCAAAAAGCGTGACCTCATGCTTATCAGATAAATAATAGGCAACCGACATGCCCGATATACCACTACCAACAACTGCGATTCTCATTAAATATTACTCCCGGAACGACGCATACGCGGAATGACAGATGAATACCATAAGCGCTGCAAATTAGAGAAAAAGCCAAGAACTAAATGCAGACGCAAGGGGAAATTAATTCTTAAAGGACGTTTTCTTAATTGTTTTAAAACTCCTTTAGCGGCTTCTTCTGCACTAATAATAAAAGGCATAGGGAAATTATTTTGTTCCGTCATGTGGGTTTCTACAAAACCCATGTAAACAGGAATAACATCAATCATGTGACCCACATCAGCCCGCAATGAATCCAGAAAATATGACATGGCGGCTTTTGAAGCACCATAGGCTTCTGCACGAGGAAATCCCAGGTACGAGCTCATTGAGCAAAGTCCGACAATGAAGGGTTTTTGTCGATTGCTATCTTGCGAGGCAGAATTATTCAGCAATGGATAGGCTGCGGCACAAGAGTGAACTGTTCCATGATAATTGACTGAAAATACCTGTTCGAAAGCATCCAGCTTAAAATCCGGAAGATCTATGTATTTACAAACACCTGCACATAAAAATATGCCATCTAGACGCTCAAGATCTGGCAGATTGGAAGTAAATAGACTATGCATTTCTGCCCTGTTAGAGACATCACACGGAAGAACTGTTATCAAATCAGGGAATTCGCTGCTTAATTTATCCAATTCTTCACGACGACGACTACTGATAATAAGTTTATGCCCTTGTTTAGCGAGCTCGATAGTAAGTGCCTTGCCAATACCGGAACTTGCGCCAGTCAGCCAAAAGGTTTGTTGGGCTTGAGAGTCCATCGTATGTCCTTTTTTATTCTTGCATTCGCTTTTTCAAAAAGAGAGTTAATTTACCCAGTAAAGGGACATGCTCGTAAACCAAGGCTCCCAGATCATAGCTATCTTCGTGGTAATACACTTTTGAGGTAAATTTAAGAAATGACATACCCCTTACGATAATTGGCTTGCCACTGTTAAGGCTTTTGTGAGCAAAAATCATTTCCCAGCTAAGATGCGCGCAGCCATCACCCTCGATCACTTCAAGATAACGCATCTCATAATGCAGCATATTGGTCGCCATGCGTTTGAAATAGGCTTTCAACGCCAGGATACCACTGAGCGTGTGCACTGGATCGACAAATTCAATGTCCTGAGTATAAAGACCCTCAATTAAGGGAATAGACTCTTTGGAAAAATCACTGTAGAAGTCCATTACCCTGGCAACAAGTCCTTTGTCAGGTGTTCTGGGGATGGATAATTTAGCTACTTTAGCCATAACTCTCACCGAATATAGATTTGCACATTGATACGCTTATGGATTACTTTTGGATTAAAGACCTATTTTTTATCAAAGGAAACTGAAACTAGTGATCCATTATTGATCTTTATTACGTAAATAGCATTCATTGAGATCAATACCATAATATGGACCAATATAATAATGTTGCAGCTGATGTCACAAAAAAAAACTGACAATCCCAAAGACCCCAGCAAATGGAATGCGCTGCTGCTATCTGTAGCTCAGGATAAGAGCCGCGTTGCCTTTCAGGATTTATTCGAGCATTTTGCTCCGTTAATAAAAGCCTATGCTTTTAAAGTAACAGAATTATCCAAAGCTGAGATACTTGCTGAAGAACTGGCACAAGAGACCATGATAAAAGTATGGACTAAAGCCCACACCTTTGATCCGGCCAAATCTTCTGCCAGCACCTGGATATTCACTATCGCCAGAAATACCCGTATTGATCTGATTAGAAAGTATTCCAAACAATGGGAAGCTAATAATGATGAATTTGATGAAAGTGTCTTAACTGCTGATGATATTTGGCCTGAGCATCAAAATGATGATGTGTATAACCAAATCGAGACCAGTCACACAAAACAAAAGATACTTGAATCAATCAATGAGCTTCCGCTGGAACAAATAGCCGTAATCAAGATCATTTTTCTTGAAGGCCTCACTCACTCTGAAGCAGCCTCCCATTTGAAACTTCCTCTGGGGACCATTAAATCCCGAGTCAGATTGGCTCTTCAAAAACTCAAATTAAGCATTGACGTATAACTCATTTAGACAAAAGTAAATTATGACCAAATATCATCCAGACACCCGTTTTATATCAGATTTTGCAGCTGGCAGCCTGCCCATGTCACAAGCTCTGTGCGTATCAGCACACCTGCATTATTGTGATGAATGCAAACAAAAGGTTGCCCAGTTAACTGACCTGGGCTCAACCCTTTTCGATAAAACCGCACCCATGGACCTTGACCTGGATTTTTCTGCCTTAATGGATCGTATTGATTCATTGCCAGAGGAAGTGGATGAGGATATCAATGTCGATATGGCTCAGTCACCCAAGCGCTCAGCCTCATCATTACCTGATGCCTTGAACAAGATTACCAATAACAATCTTGAATCACTTCGTTGGCGAAGAATAGGGAAAAACTTCAGCTACTCGGAATTTAATCTTGGAGATCCTTTACGAGAAACGTCTCTTTTCAACATTAAAGCTGGTGGAAACGTACCTAAGCATGTGCATAAAGGTGATGAGATTACCGTCGTGCTAAAAGGCAGCTTTTCAGATCAAGATGATCGCTATCAGGTTGGTGATTTTATTGTGCGTAGCTCCGGAGAAGTTCACACTCCTGTGGCTGCTCAGGATGAAGACTGCTTATGTTTGTCTACCCTGGACGCCCCCATTCAAATGACGAACTGGTTTTATCGTCTTCTCTTACCTTTCGTCAGGCGCACACGTCAAACTGCTTAAGCTCCTTTATATTCCTTGAATATTGACAGGACGCGCTCCCGAGAAGAGCCGATATCGACCATTGGCGAAAAATAATCAGCTTGAATTTTGGCTGGATCATGAATACTTTTGGTATTTTCATGAACCAGCTCAGGAATATATGTTTTTATAAATTCGCCTTTAGCATCAAAACGCTCTGACTGGCGAATTGGATTGAATATCCTGAAATAAGGGGCAGCATCTGTCCCTGTTGATGCACTCCATTGCCAGCCTCCATTATTAGAGGCGAAATCACCATCTATCAAATGTTGCATAAACCACTTTTCGCCCCAGCGCCAGTCAAGTAGTAGGTTCTTACTTAAAAACATTGCGACTACCATACGCAATCGATTGTGCATCCATCCGCTTTGTTTGAGCTGTTTCATGGCTGCATCTATTATGGGGAAGCCAGTTTCTCCATCACACCACCTCTGAAAATCACCAGAATTTTCTCGCCAGGGTATGTTTGCATAATTTGGATTCCAGGCCTCATTCCTGCATACATGCGGGTAGTGATACATCACATATTTATAAAAGTCCCGCCATAACAATTCATTACACCAAGTCTGAGCCGACGAGTCAGCTTCTTCTAACTTGGCATTTTCCCAGCAAACTCGAACAGAGATGACGCCGCTGCTTAAATAGGCAGATAGGGAACTGGTTCCACTGATCGCAGGATGATCACGATTATTTTTATATTGATGTATTTTTGATTCCAGAAAAGTACTTAAACGCTTCATGGCCTCTTTTTCACTAGCAGGCCATTTCTGCTGCCACCATGATTTCGTTTGTGGCCAATCTATTTCATCAAGCTCAAGCTGATTATCTAGCGCTGGCAATCTCTTTAGTTCGACAGTATTACTTTGTTCCTTGTTCAGCTTACTACTTTTAAGCAGCCCAGCTGACTCGATAATAAACCGACTTTTTTTTGCATAAGGCGTAAAAACTTTAAAAGGTGAGCCTTCAGCCGTTAGAACAAAATCAGGTGGAAGCAGACATTGATCTTCATAGCAGTGATAGCCAATTTCATTTTTCTTACAAAGTGCTGCTATGGCTTCATCACGCTTTCTTTCATTAAGAGGATACTCGGCATTACAGTGTAAAGAATGGATATCCCAAGCTCTGGATATCTTATCAACCAGCTCAGGCACATCGGCATAAGCAGGAACCTGAAAAAAATAGAGAGGAACTTTTATTTGTTGCAGACTAACAATCAGCTCTTGTAAGTTTCTGCGCCAGAAATCAATTTTAATAGGAGCATCATCATGCGCTATCCATTGCTCTGGTGTGGCAATATATATTGCCACAGTCGGCCCCTTATCAAGTGCCTGAATCAGTGCCGTATTGTCTTCTATTCTTAGGTCGTTTCTAAACCAGAAAAGTTGCGTACTCATATAGCATTACGCAAACTTAATTCCTGAGGGTAAGGATCAAAAAATGCCTGTTTGCTTATGTACTCATTGGGATGAACATTAAAATGATGCTGCAACAAAGTCACTGGCACGATTAATGGAACAATGCCTTTTCTATATTGCTCAATAACTTCTATCAATTTTTCTTTTTCCTTCGATGTAAGCTGCTTTTTCAAATAACCTTGCAGATGTGGCAGCACGTTAGTGTTACTTTTTCGAGTAGCCTTTTTGGTTAAGGCTTGCATTAACTCAGTAAAATATTTTTTCCCAAGCTCATCAGGATCATATTTCCCGGCATCAGCTAATAATTGCCCAAGCCTTGCATAAGTCTGAGGATCATTAGCCATCAAGCTATATTTATAAGCCACATGAAAATCCAGAATAGATGAAGCACTTAAGCCCTGCTCTAAAAGGTTGTGCCAGCGATGATAAGCGAAAACTCTGGCAATAAAATTTTCTCTTAACACTGGATCAGTCAAGCGGCCGGCTTCTTCTACCGGTAATAAAGGCATGGCGTCTGTAATTGCCTGCGCATAAATGCCTCTGCTTGAGTCAACCGCACTGGGATTACCCTTATTGTAAACCTTGACCCTAAACAGACCGCAACTTGGCGAGCCTTTTATAAAAATATAGCCACATATCTTATTCAGGGACGGGATTGTCTGCTTTGCAAAATCTTTTAACTGATCAGTTACATCAATGTTTTCATCGATAGCATTAACTGCGCGTGGGGCTTCAGGATCACCGATCAAATGAATGGGTTTTCGCGGTATCCCCAGACCAATACCGACTTCAGGACAAACCGGCTGATACTCAAAAAAATCGACAAGTGTATTCACACATAAACGGGATAATTTATGAACTCCGTTATATCGAACTTCTTCTCCCAGCAAACAACTACTGATACCAATTTTTATTTTATTCAAGACAGGACTCTTTTCGGCTTATGGATTGAAGTATTCATTTTTATTTTACGAGCTTAGCACAGCCAATGGATTACACAATAATGAGAGACTTATGCCAAAATTTATTGAAGTTTTAAGGCCGAATAAGAACGCTATCTGCTGTCAGCTTGAGCTTTGGCTACTATTTTAGCGCTGAGCTGATCAGCATTTTCTGCAGAAATAGTTTTTTTACTTTTCAAAGCCAGTAAGGAAAGATTGAAATACTTTACAAATCGCCGGCAATGACCGCACATAAGCAGGTGCAGAGCCATACTCATGGATTGACTCCAACTCAGCTCCTTATCAACATAATCTGTAGCTTTAGCCACTACATCTTTACATTTCAACATTGCTTCCTCACCAAATTTATTCTTCTTGTTATATCAACTAATAAGATTAGAGAATTCACTAGCATTCTCCGGTTTCTTGATAGTGATTAATAACTTGAAAGAGTTTAAGCCGAGCACGATGCAAGAGAACCCTTGCATTCGAGTGCGAAATATCCAGGATGTTACAAACTTCTTCCATAGATAGTTGTTCTTGATCTTTTAATAAAAACACAGATTTTTGATCAGGCTTTAATAGCTCAAGTGTATTTTCTATACACTCTTGTAACTGTTCTTCTTGCAGCAAGGCCTCCGGGGAGCTTAAATCCCAGCCTGAAACAGAGTTCAACCAATGTCCATCTTTGTTAAAGGCCTTACTTAACCAGTCTTCAATACTACGATCCTGCTGATCGTCTGGCAGTTGCGCCTCCAGTGAGACTGTCCTTGATTCTTTTTTGTAGCTACTAAAGGCCTCATTTTTCAGGATAGTAAACATCCAGGTCTTAAGAGAAGAACGTTCCTGAAATTTTGGTAATGCCTTATAAATTGAAACCCAGGCCTCCTGCACAACTTCTTCAGCCCAAACCTCGACGACAATCGTTCGAGCCACCGTTAAGAGTGACGAGTGATATTGCTGAACCAGCTGATTAAATGCCTGGTTATCCTGAATTTTCAGTTTTTCCAAGAAACTTGGAGAATCCATATCAGCCACATTGAAACCTATCCACAATGACTACAAATAGTACACATTTCACTCTATAAACAAAAATTAATCCTTAGATAAATATCGGGTTTTGTAACAAAAGGTATACATCAGCATCTACTTACATGAAACCAATTCACCTATAACACAAAAGGATGTACCTAATGAAAAAGATGATCAGCATAAGCATATTCATGTTTGCCTTCATCACCCTGCTTGCCAGGGCTCAAGTAGCTTCTTTCGGCACAACAGAAGAGCAGCAATATGGAATGGAGTTATGGCAAGCACTGGAAGAAATCAACCTGGTAGGAGAGAAGCAAATAATGGCATGGCCTTATGAAGGTAATGCGCCACATGGTGACAAGCTGGTAAGTCTGGAAAGTGAAATTACTCTTAATGGGCAATCAGGTCGTGTTATCGTAAAACACAACTATGGCCCTGAAGTAAGCCTTGAACAGGTTTCAAATAATCCTCAGCAGTACCTGATGGCAACAACCGTCATGTTCAAGCGAGATGGTTACAATGCTGCTAATCAGGACTGGTTCTTCGCCAAATACCTGCCCGACACTACATATGATGTAGCGCCAAACGGGACTCCACTGGTAGGAAGCCCCACAGGCTATGTCGCTTGTCATACTGCCGCTCCAGGTGGTGATATGGTTTTTCTGAATGACAAATGATTACTGACTTTGGAGGGCCCTAGTCTACCCACCTTCTGCTTAATTGGGTCCTCTCTTTTTTCTGCAAGCAACTCTTTTATTCATATCAACCTTTTCACAATTGATTCACATTTTTAGATGTAATATTGTCATTGCTGTTTTATGCTTGAACTTCCTTAAGTTATAAACCCTACATTCAAAGTATTCTTTAAAACTTTATTAGACCAAATGATAAAAATAAAAAGCTTTAACACTCTGGAGATGATTGTGGCTAATCATAACAATTCTATTATTAAAATAACCTTTGCCTTAATAATCTTTCTATTCGGCTCTCAGGCTCTTGCTCAGGGAGGCCCTCTTGCAGGCTTTAGGGTCACACCAACCATTCCTGATCAGTCGACTGTGGCGGATATCCCAAGCATTCGCCCCATCATCGGTCGTGGCGAAGCCTGGAATTCATCTCCAGCACAATGGCCTGGTTTTGGTATTGAAGATTTCAACTATGAAATTAACGAATATTATATTTCCGGAACCGCTGCCGGGGAGCCTTATACGACTCGCCTGGTTGTTCGTCGCCCTGCAAATGACAGTGACGCCAGTGGTCTGGTTATTGCCGAATCCATGCACCCTATTGGTGGCGCTCATGCTTTTGAATATAACTCAATTTACATTATGGATTCCGGGCATGTCGCTGTTGAAATCAGCACCCTTGGAGCAGACCAGATAAGGGAGTTCAACCCCAACCGCTATGGTGATATCGAGATTAGCCCAGCGCAAACCAGTGAAGTCCTGGCTCAGGCTGGTGCATTAATTAAAAGTGCTCAAAGCCCCATTGCCGAGTTAAATCCTCGTAAAGTCATTCTATGGGGAACCTCAGCAAGCTCGGCAATCCTCACGCGTTACCTCGATGCTCATGCAGTCTTTACTCTGGCTGATGGCAGCAATATTTATGATGGTTTTATGCCCACTTCAAATGGCTCCGATATTGAGCCAGTTGATGTACCAATGATTCAGGTGCCTACTCAACATGAATACAGCACAGGTGCTACTTCCATTCAGGATGGTGATGAACCAGGCAAGCAGTTACGAGTTTATGAATTTGCAGCATTAGCACATCTTGATGCCAGAAATAATGGCGCGCGTGTTAGCCAAAACGACTGCCAAAACCCTATATCCATGTTACCGCAGGAAGCCTATTTTTCAGTTGCCCTACACCATTTACTGCAATGGGTAGACAAAGGCATCGTTCCCCCTAGAGCCCCTAGAATTTTGATGGATAACTATGTCGATAATGATGGATCTCTGATGTTGCTTGATAGTAATGGCAATGCCTATGGCGGAATACGCAATCCTTACGTTGACCTTGCTGCTTATAAGTACACTATGGTCAATGTTCCAACGGAAGCGGCTCAGAATGCCACTACTGGGGTCATGGGGCCAGCTTTACTTTGCAGGCTCTCTGGCTGGCAGACCCCTGTGGCACCAGCAACACTTAGAAGCGAATATCGTTCCACTACAAATTACGTCAATCAGTTTGAACAAAGATTAAATGAGCTGGAAGCAGCTGGTTGGTCATTACCCGTTTATCACGATTTGATTATGGCAGATGCCCGTAGTGTGGAGTTCTAGATAGCTTGAATTCAAAACCAAAAAAAGGGCTTCTTTAGAAGCCCTTTTTTATTTCTTTTATCGAAAAACATCAGAATTATTTATCTATTTTAAAAATAGCGTGAGCTTGCCTTTCAACTCAATCCAACGATAAGGCTTCAGCCACTTTCTCCCAGGAAATTACCTTAAAATTCTGATTCTCTCTAGGGTTTTCATTATAGCCATCTTGAACAATAAGAACCCCTTGGGGAAACTCAGAGCCCAGAGCAACGGAGGTAACAGTGAGCCCATCAGTTTCCTGCGTCCCATCAACCCCATTAGACTGATTCATATCAACACGAATCGATCCTTGATATTCGACATCGTTAGTTAAATCGTATAGTGCATAGGTATTATCCCCCTGGCTAGAGGCTATCAAATAAAGAGAACCATTAGCTGTGCGGTAAACATCCATGCCCTCTACATCAGCAGTCAATTGCCCAGCTCCCGTATGTGCAATCATTACTCTTTCGTCTGCACGAGAAATATCTGCTGGCATACGCCATATACCCGCTTCCTCTTCACCAAAATAAAGCGTGGCAGTTTGGTCATCTACAGCACAGCCTTCTGGTTGTGAATCGACTACAAATGAGCCCAGTAATAGTGGCGATAACTCTCCATTCATAGTGCTATTCAGCTTAAATTGTTGGTAAACACCATCACTGCTATTCACAAATACAAAGGCAATTCCCTGTGAATCAAGATACATACAAACACCATAAGGATCTAACATATCGAGAGGCTGCTGGTACCTCAAACTCACCTCTCCATTGGCATCTATTTCAAAAATATCCAGACTGATATCGGTTCGATTCGTTGCTACTGCTAAGCTAGCCAACTGTCCACCAAGTGCAACACCACTACGAAGATCTATATTATTGAGGCGCCCTTGCTCTAAAAACTGAACCAAATCTCCTTGCAGGTTATAAACGCCAAGTCCTCGTTGTTTATCTGTACCCAGGATTAGACTTTGAGCAGTATTTTTCGGATGAATCCAAATTGCTGGGTCATCTGCAGCATCATCACTACTTGAAACTGCTTGAGTTTCAAAATCGGAATAAACCGGGATAGCATTTGGATTAACAGTATAAGTTTCACAACCTGCACAAATTAATATAAAAGCAAAAGCCAATAAGCGCATAAAAACTCCTTCGAAAAAAAACTGCCTATGCTCGAAAAGGGGGAAGAAGAGAAGCATAGGCAGTTCACATTAAACCATCCAGAAAACTATTAAAGTTAATTCTCGACATGGCTATATGTTGGGTTTACATATTTTTAAAAAACAAAACGAGCACCAAGCGTGTACGTTGCACCATACTCATCGTATTGCGATAGCCTCGAACCATTACCAAAATAATAATATTCAGGGCGGTCATTTAAGTTAATCGCAGCAGCATTAATTTGAATTTTCTCATTTAGCTGATATCGCACTGTCAAGTCCACCTGCATATGCTCACTGGTATAACGATCCGTTGAGATATCATCACCTAATTCATCGATATAGTCTCCACGATAGTTCGCCGCCAACCTAATATCCCAGGCATTTTTATCGTAACCAATTACAAAATTTGCAGTATCTTCAGCCTGTTTGAAATATGGGATTGTCCTTTGTCCACTGACAGAGTCAGCCGGAAGTTCAGTTTCACCATCTGCAAAAGTGTAATTCAGAACAAAGACTAAGCCATTATCCAAGGCTGTTTGCATTGATACTTCGAATCCCAAGATATTACTATCATCAGTATTGATATATGTAGAAGCACTATCCCAGGTCTGTCCACGCATGAACAAATTATCGCTTTCAACTTGTACAATTGAGTCTTCTATTCTTTTGTAGAAAACACCCATACCGATATAAGTATCATCGTTAAAGAACACATCATATCCTGCATCAAAATTCCAGGCTGTGGTTGGATCAAGACCAGGGTTACCACCTTCTATTTCATTGTCATCAATATTTAGTATTGCACCAGCTCTTGATTCATTAAATCCAGGCCTAACCAGAGAACGAAATATTCCTAGTCTGGCAACTTGCTGATCAGTCATTTCATAACGATAGTTAAATGATGGTGCCAAAAAACCATAATTATTATCGTAAGCTACCGTTCCCAGAAAAGTATCATCCCAGCTCTTACCTTGGTAGGTCGCTTGTGTGTACTCATAACGTAAACCATAAACCATAGAAGAACGATCAGTACGAGAAGTCGCCATAACATAAGCTGAATAAATATCTTCTGAGGTTGTCCAGTCTGCTGGAATTGACTCTTCTTCCTCATCACCGCTAAGGTCAAAAAGAGCACCATTAGATCGGCAAGGTGAAGTGCCATCAGACATGGTAATAAATCCAGTCCCTAACTGATTATTTATACCTGTAATAGTTGCTTGGTCAGGAGCTGGGCCATGCACATTATTTAAATAAACTGGAATATTTTCCAAACTATAGTCTGCAAGAGTTGAGGTTGCCACTGGTTCGTACCCACAAAAATTTGTGTCATTCGATTTTTCACGAATTCTGACTTTTCCACCGTACTGAATTTCTGTTCCTTGGTTAAGGTATTGAGTGATATCAAATCGCCCACCAAAATCTTCATCTTCGGTTAAATTAGGTTCGACTTCCCATGCGTTCGCTTCGAAATTTGCTGGGTCATAAAAATATGGATCAAAAGTAAGAACTAGTTGTCTAGGATCTCCGCCAAAACTTAATGGTGAGTTAATTTCATCTGACCTAAATATAGTTGCAAATCGATCACGATCATCTTGCTCTGCAGCAGAGCCAAATAATTCCAATTCGATACCCGTACCATTTTCTAGTTCAAAAGTAGTACCTACCTGTAACGCCGTTACTTCACGGTTCTCAATTCGATAACGACCTTCACTATCCATTCTGCTAGCAGGATAGGTATATCCACTACCCGTCACAATTGGGATGTAATCTTCCATAACATCCCTGACTTCCCACTTACCTCGATATTCTGTATCGTCATATGTATTATAGAAAAGATGTCCATAAACTGTAGCACCAGAATTCGACATGTAATCCAGATTCAATACAATACCACTTCTTTCTCGTTCTAGATCATAAAATCGCATTTCATAATCGTCATTAGGATAAGTTAAACCCCAGCCGCCTGTTTCATTATTATGGGCAACAATTCTTCGTGACTGGTCACTTAACACGAGAGCTACACCCAGTTCACCTTCTTCCATTTCAAAACGGTTGGTGAAAGTAGCGGAAAGTACAGGATTATTAGAATCTTTTGTCAGTTCGTTATAGCTGGTTTCTGCTTTTAACCTGATATACATTTCTTCATATTTGAAGGCAGAAATCGTTTCAAGGTCTATAGCTCCACCAATCGTGTCTGCATCTAGGTTAGGCGTAAGCGTCTTATAAACAGTCATCGAGTCCAACATGTCTGTTGGTACTCCATCCAGCATAACGCCTCGGCGATCTTCAGGAGAAGCCATACTGACACCATTAATAGTCATGGCGTTGAGATCTGTATTCATTCCACGAACAGTTACATACCGACCTTCACCCTGATCATTCTCGACCATGATGCCCGAAATTCTTCGTAATGCTTCAGAAACATTTATATCAGAAAAGTTACCTATTGCATCAGAATCAACCACACCAATTATTTGGTCTGAATTTCGTTGTCTTTCCAGAGCATTCTGTAAAGCTGCTCTTGTTCCAGTTACTTCTATTTCTTCAACAACTGTTTGAGCTTGAAGCTGTGAAGACATTAACAAGCCAATTACAATTGCGAGTCTATTTTTTTTTGGACCACAAATTTTTGATATTTTCATTGCATACTTTTCCCGTTTTATTTGTCTAAGCTGGTTTAAAAATTCAGCAATAAGAAATTTAAATATCTTTTATTAAAATCTGTGTAAATTTTTATGAATTTTTTTGGACGGTTTTATTAAGTTTTTATGAACGAACTAGCAGTTGCCTCATTCAATTCCTAAAACTAAATATTTTAATAAAAATGTAATCTAGCCTTGATAATTTAAAGTATGTTTTTCAGTGAGCAATTAAACCGTCGTCACTTCCTGCATAATGGCAGCAAATGTTTTCTAGGATTTTTTTTAGGCAATGTAAATTCTTCTATTGGACAAACTACACAGACACAAACCCTGTATTCAGATTTGAAAAACCTGCTTCACTTAAATGAACCAGATGAGAATGGAATCAGACTTCCTGATGGTTTCAAATCACGCCAAATAGCTCATTCCGATCATCTGGTAACCCCAAATTCAGACTATTTCTTTCACCATGCTCCAGATGGGGGTGCTTGTTTTGCTACAGCAGATGGTGGCTGGATTTATACCTCCAATAGTGAACTTGATAATGGTGCAGGCAGCGTGGGAGCTATACGATTTAATTCTAAGGCAGAAGTAATCGATGCGTATTCAATTCTTGATGGCACGACAATGAATTGCGCAGGGGGGAAAACCCCATGGAATACTTGGCTCTCGTGTGAAGAGACTGAACGCGGTCTGGTTTATGAATGTGACCCTTTTGGCAATAATTCAGCTATACCAAGGCCAGCATTAGGCCGTTTTGAGCATGAAGCTGTCGCAATAGATTCCTTAAATCAGATTATTTACTTGACTGAAGATATCGAAGATGGAGGTTTTTATCGTTTCATCCCTGACAGACCGCTCCCTCATTTAGATTCAGGACACCTGGAAATTGCTGAAGTAGTTGAAATCAATGGCTTACAACAAATAATCTGGCATCAGGTGCCTGACCCATCCGCAGAAACTGAACCAACCCGGTATCAAATTGATACAAGTACTGATTTCAATGGAGGAGAAGGAATTTCGTGGTCAGATGGGAAAATATATTTCACAACTAAAGGTGATAATCGAGTATGGGTCTACGACACAGAGAACAACTATATTGATGTATTGTATGATGCTGGAACTTCCGAAAACCCTGAACTAAAAGGTGTTGATAATATTACCATTACCGCTTCGGGTGATGTGCTGGTAGCTGAAGATGGTGATGATATGCAGTTAGTACTACTGGATTCAATCGGCATTCCAATACCTGTTTTGCAAATCATCGGGCAAGATGATTCAGAAATTTGTGGCCCTGCATTTGATCCATCTTATCAACGATTATATTTTAGTTCACAAACTGGACCTGCAAATAAAGATAATGATGGCAGAATCTATGAAATTTCAATGATCTGATAAAGCTCAACACTTTAAGAAACCTTGATTCTTAAGAAACTCCAACATATGTTCTCTTCTTTTACCTTGTATTGCGCGCGTCGTTGGTGCTGACCAATCACTGCTTTTAGCATTACTGCCACGCGAACCATAATAAGCAGTAAAGGCTTCATCATAGGCATCCACACTGGAAGTGACAGCATCAATATTATAGGTATCTTCGTGCATAATCGTTGAAACCGGCATACGTGGTTTAACCGCATTCTTATGTGCCGGCCAACCCAAACATAAGCCAAAAGCTGGATAAACATGTTTGGGCAAAGCCAATACCTCAGAGACAAGTTGAGGATTGTTACGAATACCCCCAATAAACACACCTCCAAGCCCCGCAGATTCAGCCGCCAGTAGAATATTTTGTGCCATCAACGCTGTATCTACTGTGGCTGCAATGAAATGTTCAGTATAGCCTTTAAGTTCACCTTCATGATTCTTGTGAGAAGCATAGTTGATGCGCTGCATATCGGCACACATCACCATAAATTCGGGCGCATCTATAATCCAGCTCTGCCCGCCAGCAGCTTCAGCAATTGCCTGACGTTTTTTTAAATCAACAACTCGAATAATCGAATAGGCCTGAATAAAACTGGATGAAGCAGCAGACTGACCACAAGCTACTAATTCTTCCAGTAGCTCTTTACTAATTTCTTTATCGTTATAGGAACGCACAGAACTGTGCTCTTGCATAAGTTTCATGACTTCATTCATCATTCTTTATCACACCTGCTAAAAGGACTGCATCTCAAAATCAATAATCACATGACGAAATCAAATAAATTACGCCAATAATAATGATAATTTTTAAAAGTAGAATTATGTTTGAGGTGCAGTCTATTATTTTGCGTAGATTATTTCATCTTCAACTAATGCATCTACTAATAAAACTTTATTCACATCCAGATTAATAGCATAGGTGCGGCAAAGTTGGCGGGATTTAACATCTCTGTAGACTTCAGAAACGGTAAATATTTTATTTGAAATATTTCTGGCAGCAATAAATGCTGGAAAGTAAGGACGATGAGCAAGGTTCATCCCCATCGTTTCAATATTCTCATGAAAACCATCCGTTGATATTTCATAGTCGGGTGAAATTTTATTGCCTTTCTCATCACATATATAATAACGAAAGATATCTGAGTTAATTATTTTGCTGTCGGCTTTATGAGGTTCTCCATTAAGATAATTTTCCTTAATTGCATTGACAACATGCTTACTTTTTTCTCTTTGTTCGGATGCTCTAACCAGCTTAATCGACTTTTCTTTTAAATAACATTTTTGTAAATTTCTTACCTTATCTACGGTTGAATCAGCACTTAGAGTATCTGCAAGGGCTTTATGAAAAATATGTCCTTGAACATGATTACTGCCACACTCTATTCCAAAGTGGAACTCTTCTTCAGTTTCCACGCCTTCGCAAACAATATGACAGCCAACTCTATTCGCTATACTGGAAACTGAAAGCGCAACATCTGCACTCTTTCCTCCACGAGCAGCTTGCTTAAATAATCGCATATCCAGTTTAACAATATCTGGCTCCAGTGCTTCTATGCGATCCATTTGGGAAGCTCCTGCACCAAAATCGTCTACTGCAACCATCAAGCCGGCATCGTGATAGATATCCACGATTTCTTTTAAACTATCCATGTCTCCTTTAGTTTCAGTAATTTCAATAACGACTCGTTTAGGATCTATTCCTGTTTCCTTGATCATCTCAAGAGTGGGAATAGTTTGTGATGCTAAAATTCGCTCTATCCAGTTAGGCGAAATATTTAAAGTGATGTAACCCGCATCAGGATGCCTGGAAAAATATTCCAGGGCCTGAAAACGAAGTGCTCGATCAAGTTCCAGTTGATAGGAAGTGCTAATTTTAGGGTTAGAAAAGAAATGACCAAAACTACGTGGCTGACTATTAGTATAGTTTAGTGATCTTGCAAGACATTCGTATCCAACTATTTGGCCGGTGGTCAAACCAATAATTGGCTGGAAATGAGGAACAATTTCTTTACCTGCAATGACAACGGGACCAGCATCCCAGGATGACAATGAAGTTTTAGCTATATATTCATCCCAAACTTTATTATTTTTTCTTTTTTGCATATTTTCTTACTGACACAGCTAGCATGTAGAAACTAAGTTATAAAAAATAAAAAAATGAGGGGTATTGTTGGCAGGAAAAGGATCTTGTCAAACAGATAATGCTAAAAATGAGACTTAATTAAACTATGTTCAACATTTAATCAGGCTAGCATACTGAGTTTCAGTTTCCAGCCTGATTTTCATGTCTAAATTTAGAAACTAAATCTGACGCCTAACTCTATAGATCGCCCTGTTTCTGGAGCAAAACCTCTTAAAAATGAGGTTGCTAATCTCACTTCTTCATCGGTGATATTTCTTAGCTTGGAAAACAATATCAATTCGCCATCAAACCTCGACGCCAATGAATAATCCATTGTGAAATCCCAACGGGTATAACCCGATGTCGCAATTTCACCAAATCCTGGATTGTCTTGATCAGCAGCATCGATTACAGAGAGTGATGCATTAAATGCATCTGCATTAAATATTAGTTCGGAACCCAATCTAGAAGGCGGCATTCTGGGAACATAACTACCATCGTCAAGTTTACCGCTTACCCTGTCGCCAAAAAAGCGAACACTCCAATCGTTGGTGATGGGTAATAACATATCGACTTCCACACCAACAAAGTTGGCGTCATCATTTTGATAGGCTCGTACTGGAAATTCATCAACTTCCATTCCGGTATTAGCCTGAAATATATAATCACTGAAGCTGTTATAAAACAGTGTAAAAGTCGCATCCAAACTGGGTAAAGACAAATACAAACTAAGATCTAAATTATTAGACCTTTCTTCATTCAAATTAATATTCCCAATTTCACAACTACCCGTTGCAAAATGAATGACACACTCATCAATTGAAGCCAGGTTATTATTAGAGTAAAGCTCTTCTGTGGAAGGAGCCCGCTCTGAATGGGAATAGGCAAAACCTAAAGAAGCCCGATCATTGGCATCCCATAAAACTGAGCCAGAATAACTACCTGTAGTAAAACTTCTGTCTGGCGCAGCTAGACCTGGGTCTAATTCATCACGATTAATTCGCGCTCCAAATTCATAGGTAAAATTACCGGTATGCAGAGCCTCTATAAAAAATATGCCAAAACTATTAATATCAGTCTGCGGAATAAAGCTTTCCTCTCCTACCGCAGAAAATGTTTCATCGCTATGTTGAAGGCCAAACACCCCATGCCAGTTACCCACTTCAGGATGCGTTAATTGCAGGCGCTGTTGCCAGGAATCATTTCTAAATTGCGTTCCGATTTCACCGGGGCCTTCCATTTCAGCATGTTCATAATCGGTATAACTTAAACGATAATTAAGTGATTCAACCCAGGGTCCAAGGTCCCCTAGTGACGCTATGAAATCATAGCGCTTTCTTTCCATATCAATAAAAATATTTTCTTCAGAATGCTCCTCTTCTGCTCCTCCTGCTTCCTCTTCATGGTCGCCATGTACACCAGGTGGTAAACCGTATTCATTCGTCATTTGATTGAAGGAAAAACCAACAAAACCATTATCCAGTACATAAGAAAGTCCAAAGGTAGCGGCCTGGGTTTCACCGCGACTATTAGCAATAAAGCCATCACTGTTTTCAGTTTCCTCATGATGCTCTTCATCTTCGTCATGGTGATCTTCATCTTCCTCATGTTCTTCCAGATAATCCGGATGAATAGCCAAGCCGGGAATTTCCAGATCATTCCATTGTCTATCTGTCGCATCAAGATGCCAGACAAAGTTACCCATAGGAACAGAAAGGCTTCCTACAAAGGTTTTCATATCAGACGCAGTATCGTGACGAGCCTCAACAGAAAACTCTGGTTTTGTTAACAAACTATCAGCAAATCGATTGTCAATAATATTAATTACGCCGCCAATAGCTCCTCCACCGTAAAGCAGTGTGGAAGGACCGCGTAAAATCTCAGCACCTGTCGCCAGCATTGGTTCAACAGTGGTGGCGTGATCGGCGGAGTTGCCAGAAGCATCAGCGTTTGCCATACCATTGGTCAAACTCATAACTCGTCTGCCTTGTTGTCCACGGATAACTGGTTGACCTACGGCTGGCCCAAATGAAGCATTGTTAATTCCTGGCTGCGAAGAAAGTGTGTCCCCCAGATTAACACTGGCAACAGCCTTAATTTCCTCCTCATTAAGTAAGGTCACTGGCAAGGCAGTTTGTGATTCCCTAACATGCACGCCTTGAATAATTAATTCAAAGTCTGCTTCCTGGGCATTAACATTTGCCATTGATATGGCAGATAACAGCAATAAAGATTTTCGTTTCATGATTCTCACTCTTTAATAAACAGATACAAAACTACTCTAAAAAAGAGTAGCTATATGGTTACAGCATTAAGAGTAAGTAGTTGGAGGAGATCGACCCTGATAGGAGTGATAATAAGAAGAAAAATAATCTTGTTGAGAAAATACAGAAAATAAAACTATGTTTAGGTCAAAAGGCTTTTCAAAAACCTGAACAACGAGCCCCTGATCATGGGAATCGAAGTGACAAAGCACACAGTCAACCTGGTGCTGGATATGATCATGTATTGGTGAGCTCTGGACAGCCTGAACGCCCAGCAGCGTAAAGGCCAGAAACCAAACTAAAAATGTTTGTTTGCTCAACTTAATCATTGTTATTATATAGTAAGATAAATATTCAGAAATTCAACTATAAATTTTTTATTTCAAGACCTTAGCGACTCTGTTCATTTAAATCTGGAGCAGCTCCTCTTCTGCCTCGACCATTTCGATCGGGGTGTCGTCGCTGAAACTCTTCAAATAATTCTTGTCGACGACTTTCTGAAAGTTCACGGTAGCGCCGATAGCTCTGTCTGACGGCTTCCTTTTCTTCTTCCGACATATTCGCAAAGGCTTCAAAATTATTTCGAATACGCTCTCGTCTTTCTTGCTCAAAATCAGATAGTTCTCTACCTCGATTTCTAATTCTTTCCCTTTGTTCAGAGGGCATATTTCGCCAGCGTTCAATTCTCCTGAGCATACGCTGTTGCTGAGTCGCTTCGAGATTATCCCAGTTGTTCTGGAACCTAAAGAGCATGCCTTGCTGTTCTGAATTTAAGCTTTCCCAAGACACTATTGGTGTTTCTGGGCTCGCTGATGTTTCTGAAGAAGTAGTCTGAGCGATAGATTGAGCAGCAAAGAAACAAAAAGCCATGCTAAGCAGCAAGCTTAAAATGTTCTTTTTTAAATTAACTTTAGAACTCATCATTCATACTCAGCCATTGGTAAAACTCAATATCATCGTAAAGCTCAAAGCTATCCTCAGTACTGAGTATTTCAATATCTTCTAGTTCAGATAAAGTTATATCTGAAGATCCAGATTCCATATTGAAATAAAAGCCAATACCCAAAACCAATGCGCATGTTGCTAGAGCGCTACCAGACAGCAAGGGATTTTGCTGGAAAAGTCGCTGATAAAAAGCCGGCTTACTTGTTTCAAGTGAGCCCTCAAGGACCTGATGTCGAATACGAGTAAGGCGTGATAAAGTCTGGGCATCCAAACGGTCACAGCTACTATCAAGCTCTTGCTTCACATCTTGTATAAACTGTTGGTCTAGGTTTTTCTCATTCATAAGTTGACTGATTCCAGTTTATTTTTTAAAAAAGTACGGGCTCTTGCATAGTGTGACTTTATCGTTCCTACAGAACAAGACATTGCCACCGACGTCTCTTTTTCACTTAAGCCTTCCCATGCTCGAAGTAAAAATACCTGCTGTTGTTTAAGCGGCAGTTCCTGCAAAGCCTCTTCCAGAATTGCCATAGATTGCCCAGTTTGTACCTGTGTTTCCGGACTGGGCATATTAATATCTTCGAATTCCGCTTGTTCCATCGCTTTAGAGCTGTCTTGATAGTCATCCTTGTCGCCTGGCGTAAGCCAGGCGCCAAAACGTTTTCTTATTGTTGCTCGACGATGCCAATCCATTATGCGATTACTTAATATCTTATGAAATAATAACTCCCAATCTTGTGCCTGTTTATTGGAATATTTATTAATTAACGACACCATTGCATCCTGCACAATATCCATGGCGTCATCAGTATTTCCTGTCGCGATCTGGGCTCGACGAAAAGCTCTCTTCTCGATAGATGAAAAAAATTTACCCATTGCTTGAGAATTATCCAGAGACTTTTTCCTCAGATTCAGTCGATCATCCTGAACATCATAGCTCAGAGAGTAAATTCTGTCATAAAGCCCAATTGGAGTTACGCAATAAGTCATCTCTTTACTCACGAGCCTGGGTTTGTGAAGCCAGCTTACTCAAAGGAATGGTGATTTCATCTGGAAGCATATTATTAACCATATATTTGAATGCTTAGTCCCAATACCCCACAAGCCTTTATCGACGTCCACCAGGTCCGCCTTGCTGTGGACCTCTGCGACCACCTTCAAGCATCGCCCTGTTGATACGGCCATCTTCCAATGCCTCAGCAATATTAGGATACTTTTCTGCGAATTCAGCACGCGCCTGTTCATGTTGAGCGGCTCGTTCAGCCCTTAGAGCTTCAATTTCAGCGGCTAATTCAGGATTTTCTTCTGAAATTTCAGCCCACCTTTCTTCACGCCTGGCTTCCATCTCTCCTCGACGTTCATCTCTGCGCTCTTCAAAAGCGGCTCTTCGTTCCGCATCAGTTGCTTCTGAATCTTGTGCAAGAACACCGCTAATACTAAAAGCTGCCGTTGCCGCTAAAACTGCACTTCCAAGGATTACTTTATATTTGTTCATCGTACACTCCATTTATTCAATACATCATTTTGTGAATTTGTACTGATTAAAACGCTTAAGTGGAGAATAGGTTTACCTAAAAATAAAAGTAATGACGCTTTAGTCGAAATTAATAGAATCTATCGAAAGAAAAAACCTGTAAAACTTTCAGTTAAGAAGATGAAGCCATTTAAAAGAGTTAAATAAACTGTCTTTGGTTTAATAAGTATGATTGCGCTTATCAGCTTCATCGTCCAGCCAGGCGTAAAAATCTTCCTGTAAGGCTGGAATGCCACCCGGATAACTCAGGTTTAGCTGAACAGTGCTATTAGTTGGCGTGCAATAATCATCCGCTAGTTTTTGCATAAGCGCGATCAGTGCACGCTTCCCATCATTATTGTCCAGCATAAAATAAACCAGACTCCAGCCTAAGGCATAATGCACTGCTTGCGCCTCGCCACGCCATTCTTGAGGAGAAAGATCTAGAAAATCTGCCAACGAAGCCGGGTAACCAGTATCGATACTTGATGTGGCAAGAGCCAGCCAGTCTAGATTCGGGGAAACTTGAGAATACTGCTGGCGCATGCTCAACATCTCAAAATATTTTGCCAGGCCTTCATGTAACCATAACGGGCCAGCTGCCAACATGCCATTTAGAATTACATGGGCAGCTTCATGTCGTGTAACCGCCAGAGTTTGTTCATCATCTGCATAACTATAAGTGACGGCTTCGTTGGTCGCATTGGTATAAAACCCACCAGAATTGACCATCTCCGGCCCAACAGCGACTGTTGCGTATTCCAGATAGCTGTTCCAATCAGGAAAAATAACAACATTCAATTCTACTTGCTTTAAACGGGACTGACCGAGCATATCAGCAAGAATTTTATACATACTGGTAGCTTGAGCCTGTATCTGATTTCTAAAAAAAGGAAGTGTGTTTGTTCCTCGAAAATCTATATTCAGCTGAAAATACTCAATAGTATTGCCTTGCCGGGCATCAAAAATCTCAGCTACCAGTCCAGGTGGTGGAGTATCGCTGAAATGCAACTGACCGTTTTCATCCCGCCATTGGTATATTTGATTGGATCTGGTCTCGGTTACTTCTCTGATCGGAGCCATATTACAAGAGAAGTCAGGGCCTGCTTCAATAATTTCTTGATCCGCGGCAGCCTCCATGCGTTGTTGAGCAGTTTGTCTTAATGCCGCTGTATCTATAGCTAACTGTGCCTCCTCTGGCGAAGCTTGTATGGCAGAAACCAGAGCAGGTGCATCATCCATTAATTCTGGACGTGCAGCATAGGGGGTTACATCCGGCCTTTCGGGTGTAAGTTGTTTTTGCAGATACCAAAGTCCGTATATACAGATTAGTAGAAAAGCTGCAAAACTTAGGCGTTGTTTATTCATGGTTATTGAGTATGCTTAAGAGCTTTACACTCTTCAACAAATCTTTTTACATATGCTTTAATTGGACAATACTACTGAGTTAAAAGAGGATCAAATTTGATGAAAGTCTCAAATCGACTAAAGACTCTACTATTTACTCTAATTTTTGGATTAACCTGCTTATTCGCCAATGCTCAGGAATCCGAACAATATGTATGGGACCTGACAGATCTCTATGCAAGCCCGAATGATTGGGAAGCCGCTTATATTGATCTTCAAAACCGACTACAAAGCGTTAATCGTTACCGCGGAACTTTAGGTAATAGCGCTGAGTCGATGGCGCAAGCCCTTACTTCTATTTCAAATGCCTATAAAGAACTGACCAGAGTTTATATCTATACCAGTTTACGGCGAGATGCTGACCAGCGAGACCCCGATGAACAGACTCGCTTTGGCAGAGCGATGCAGCTCTATACTGATTGGGGAGAAGCAACGTCCTGGCTAAGCCCGGAAATTTTGTCTGTTGGTACGGAGACCGTTCATCGCTTTCTAAATGAAGAACCAGCACTGGAAAACTTCACCTTCATGCTGGAAGACACCCTGCGTATGGCGCCTTATACCCTGGATGAGCAAACTGAAGGAATATTGGCACAGGCATCACTGTTATTAGCCTCACCTGAACAAATCTATCAAATGTATGCCAATGCAGATATTCCCTGGCCCACCGTGACATTAAGCGATGGAGAGGAAGCAGAACTGACACAAGCTGCCTATACCTTTTATCGTGGTGTTGAAAATCGTGAAGACAGAAAGCTTGTTTTTGATACCTTTTGGCAAACCTGGCAACAATATGCTGATGGCATGGGGGCAACGCTCAGCTCAGAAGTCCAGGCCAATGTATTTTCTGCAAGAGCCAGATCTTATGACTCCGTGCTTCAACAAAACCTGTTTGTGGATGGCTTACCTTCGGAAATCTATACGCAACTGGTGACTCAGGTAAACAATTCTTTACCTATCTTTCATCGATATTTGCGCTTACGCGGACGTATGCTCGGTATAGAGGATTTGCGCTATTACGATATCTACCCTCCTCTGATCGAAGTAGATACCGGCATATTCGATATTGAACGCTCAAAAGAAATCACTTTTGAAGCACTGCAACCTTTTGGCGAAGACTATCTCAGCCTACTGGCAGAAGGTCTTTCTCAAGACTGGATGCATAGCCATCCACAAGCTGGTAAAACCTCTGGCGCCTATATGAGCGGGTCTGCTTATGATGTTCATCCATATATCCTGCTTAATCATAATGACGACTACAATGCCCTTTCAACATTTGCTCATGAATGGGGCCACGCGGTGCATTCATTATTAGCCAATGCTAACAACCCATGGGAGACCGCGGATTACTCAACTTTCACTGCAGAAATGGCCTCAACCATTAATGAAATTCTGCTGGAAGAATACATGATAGCCAATGCCCAAAGTGATGAAGAAAGATTGTTTTACCTGGGCAGTGCTTTGGAAAGCATTCGAGGGACATTTTTTCGCCAAACCATGTTTGCAGAATTTGAGTTGGCGATTCACCAAATGGCAGAAAATGGAGAGCCCCTGAATGGCACAGTCTTGAGTGAAACTTATGGCGAACTTTTGAAACGCTATCACGGCCATGATGAAGGCGTCCTTACAATTGACGATGCCTATACCGTTGAGTGGGCCTATATTCCTCACTTCTACTATGACTTTTATGTATTTCAGTATGCTACCAGTATTACCGGCGCAGCCTGGTTTGCTGAAAAATTTCTTGCTGGTGAAGTGCAGGTGCGGGATAACTTTTTGAAAGTCTTGAGCGCAGGCGGTTCTGATTACCCTCACAATATTCTGCTCAATGAAGCCGGATTAGACATGACTCAGGCAGAAGCTTATGAACCGGTAATACGCCGAATGAATTCTTTAATGGATAGAATTGAAGCAATTCTCGATCAACAATAATTTATAAAGAATGAAGAGGAATGATATGCGTTTTTTCTATCGATTATTATGCAAACTATCTGACGCATTATGGCTTTCATTAGTGCTCGGTAATGCTAATGCTGAGGTAAGTGAAGACACCAGAGGATTTGGCGACCTTGATGTCAGATTCCGAGTAATTTTACCTACTAATTTTGATCCCTCCCAAACTTATCCCACTATTTTGCAGTTTCCGGGTGGCTCGCAGACCTGGAATATTGTAGTCGGTAGCACCGACGCAGACTGGCGCGAAAAAGCTGAAAGCGACGGATATATTGTGATCAGTCCTGCCGCGCCAAATGGGCAATTATTTTTCCAGGGAGGCGACAGCGTCTTTCCTGAATTTCTCGATTATATTCTTGCCACTTACCCAGTTGAAGATAGTAAATTTCATATCACCGGAATATCCAACGGCGGATTAAGCGCCTTCCATATTGCCTCACTGTATCCGGACTATTTTATTTCTGTAACCGGATATCCAGGCTTGCTTAATGGCGCTTCCAATGAAAGGCTCGAGGCCTTACGGCCTTTATGTATTTTCATGCATGTCGGGGATCGCGACTCAAATTGGCGCTCGGCAATGCAAAACCAGTTTGAAGCTATGCAAGGAGATGGCTTTAATATCAGCTTTAATGTTGAAGCTGAACAAAATCATGTCCTCGATGTGAGAAAAGATAATTTGCGAAATCGATTGTTTGCTGAACTTGAACGTTCACGCTCCGGTTGCTCAAACTAGGTGTGAAGTACTTATTAGTGGCGAGCTTGTTCAAAAGCAAGAACAGATCTTAATGCTCTTATCAAACTCCTTATTATTTTCTTATATAGAATTCTTTGACAATGAATCTGGATAAAATAAAAGAAGCCGAATCTGCTTTTTTGCATAAATATCCCGGAGGTTTTGAGAACCCCGAGTTACAGGTTATTGGTAAAAAGCATCGAATGAGCAAACGGATTACTCAAGCACAGACTTTTTTTGCTAAAAGTAAATTCCGTGATGCTGAAGAGATTTGTGCCAATATGATCAAAGTCGTGAACGCATCCTCAATGATTTCATTATTTGATAAACCTAAATTCAGGGATTTGATTAAAACACTCAGTGAAAAACAAAAAAGAGCTTTAAGTAACGGCCTTAAAAATTTCATTCACGGTAATCAGGAAAAGGGCTTTAAGGACATGCTGGAAATTTTGCGTTCTGGCAAGCTGGCAAAATGGTTACTATTAACCATCATTCCCAATTATTATCATCCAGAGCAAGAAGTGTTTGTAAAACCTAAAACCACCAAAGGTGTTATTGCCAATTTTGAATTGGATGGACTCAATTATAAACCACAGCCAAGCTGGGAATTTTATCAGCGTTATCGCGAAATCATTCTGGAAATGAAAGATCTCGTCGATAGCAGCCTGACACCAAGCAATGCTGCTTTTTCAGGTTTCCTGATGATAGTGATGAGCTCATAATAAATTATTTACAATAGCTAATAATTCTAAAAGTACCAACCTTGATTGGTTAATTTTCCATATGCAAATTCGGCAAAAGTTTTTATTCTCTCCTCTCTTCGCATTAATTCTGTCGGCATGCAGTGAAAGCCCAAATAGCTTCCAGTTAAGTGGCAACACAATGGGAACTACTTTCAATATTACAATTGTCGGGAAAGAACTGATTGACCCGGCTCTTATAAATATGACGCTGAACAACATTGAAAACACCATGTCGACCTATCGACCGGACTCAGAATTGATGCAGTTGAATAGTGCTCCACTTGATACCTGGATAGATGTTTCTTCATCTTTATATGAGGTCTTGATGATAAGCCAAGAGGTCAGTGCACTGAGCGATGGCGCCTTTGACATTACTGTCTCTCCCTTAGTTAATCTATGGGGTTTTGGGCCTGACTCACCTGCAAGAAATGCTTCGCCAAGCCTTGCAGACATAGAAGCATTGATGCCCAATATTGGCTTTGAGTATTTGCTAATCGCCGATAACAGAGAAGCTGTGCTTAAAAAAGCCATGATTAGTCTGGATTTATCAGCTGTCGCCAAGGGTTATGCGGTTGATGTACTAGCTGAACTTCTAGAGACAAATGATATTTCAAATTATCTGATAGAAATCGGAGGCGAGATCAGAACCAATGGTCATAATGCTCAAGGCGAGCTTTGGCGAGTGGCCATAGAAGCACCTTTACTCTCAGACCCAAACCGTAATGCTCTGCAAATTATTGAACTCAGTGATCTCAGCCTTGCCAGTTCTGGTGATTACAGAAATTTCTTCGAAGTCGATGGGAATTATTATTCCCATACTATAGACCCAAACAGCGGCCGCCCAATCATTCACGATCTGGCATCGGTCACAGTGATAGCCGAAACTTCAGCCGTCGCAGATGCTCTGGCAACCGCTTTTAATGTTATGGGTGTTGAAAAAGCCATGACTCTGGCGAATAGTAAGCATATTCCTGCGTATTTTATTTCAAATAAAGCTGATGGTTTTGTCCAAAGTTATAGTGAAGACTTTGCGCCATTCCTGAGTGAAAATTAAGCAATAATACTGTTTCTATGGAGCTTATATTATATTAAATTAAACAAAACATAAGTCTATAATAATTAACTCATAAGCCTTTAGAATAATAATTTTATTTCACCATGCCTTTAAAGTACTCAAAATCATTTTTAACTACTTGCTACAAAAAACTTGAAATGGGTCTAAGTAGATTTGATCTGGATTTAGGTATTGTCAGTCATATAGAGAATGAAATTTATCATCTTGTTGCTGTTAAAGATTCCAGTGACACATTCAAGGTAGGTGAAAATTTTTCAATTGGCGATACTTATTGACGAGAGGTTTGGAACAAAGGCGCTTCTGTTTCTATTCCCATGAAAAATAATGAGCGCAAAATTCAGGATCACCCTTTATATGCCAACTTACCATTAGAGGCTTATATATCTTCACCTATTCTTTATGATAGTAAAATATGGAGAACCATCAATTTTAGCTCTACCAACACTAAACCTTCATTTAGTCAGAATGATATCCTATACGCCGAAAGATTAGCTTCGGATATTGCAGCTGCTTTGTTTGAAGCTAACTCATCTTAAATTTAGGGGCTCTCTTCATGTCCGATCAACAAATAAATATTATTACTCAGCAACGGGATTCCTGGAACAGTTTTTCTTCTGGATGGAAAAAATGGGACAGCGTTAACATGCAATTTCTGAAACCGGTTGCTGATGAAATTATTAAGCAACTTGCCTTAAAAGATGATGATATCGTCCTCGATGTTGCCAGCGGAACAGGCGAGCCTGGCTTAACTATTGCCGAGATTGTCAAAAAAGGAAAAGTAATTGGCATTGATCTTTCTGAGGGTATGCTAGACGCTGCCAAAGAACATGCTGAAAGTCGGAACATTAAAAATTATCAAACCGAAACCGGTGACGTTAGTAAACTTTCTTTTCCCGATAATAATTTTAATGCTATAAGCTGTCGTATGGGCTTTATGTTCTTTCCAGACATCCTGTGTACTCTGCAAGAAATGAAACGAGTTCTGAAACCTGGAGGGCGCCTGGCGGCATCGGTTTGGGGCCCGCCACAACAAAATTTCTGGGTAACTGTCACAATGAGAACCATCGCTCAGCTTATGGATTTGCCTCCACCACCAGCTGATGCGCCAGGCATGTTTCGCTGCGCCTCGCCGGGCTTTATGGTAGAGCAGTTTGAAAAAGCAGGTTTTAATACTATAAAAGAACAGAAGATTAGTATCGGCTTGAAAATAAATGCGGAAACTTACTGGGAAATGATTACTGAAGTAGGAGCACCAATTGTTGCTGCAATGAGTGAGGCAGACACTCAAATGCGAGAACAGATACAAAAGGAAGTGTTCAGAAAAATTCATGAAAAATTTCCTGAAGGTAATGTCAATCTGCAAGGTTCAGCAATATTGATCTCTGCTAATGCATGAAGCCTTTTCACCACTAGACAGAAAATAATCCAGGCCTTTTTTACAGACTAGCTTTTATACTCAAGCTCTGTAATATTCTTTTTTTATTTTCACCTTCTTAAAACTGATCATTATATGAGGCAATAAATTGAGTTTAACTGAGTCATCCAGAAATTTGCGACGCATTGGACTGTTTGCTGGTCCTCTTGTTGCCATGATAATTTTCTTCTTATTGCCTGATCAATACGCCAGCATTGATGGGGAAATGCTGGCAATAAATCACGCCACTCGTACCATTGCGGCTGTTGTTGGATGGATGGCAGTTTGGTGGATTACAGAAGCCATACCCGTTTATGCAACCTCTTTGCTTCCTTTGGCTGTCTTGCCTGCTCTTAGCGGTCTTAGCATTCGAGCTGTAGCTGCACCCTATGCAAATGAAGTGATCTACTTATATTTAGGTGGCTTCATCGTCGCCCTGGCGATGCAACGCTGGCAACTTCATAAACGTGTGGCCTATTATGCGCTGAGTTTTGCTGGCACTACGCCGCGACGAATAATCGGGACTTTTATGGCCATTGCAGCAGTCGGCAGCATGTGGATCAGTAACACTGCTACCACCATGATGCTGCTACCTGTTTTACTTAGCGTCATCTCATTGGTCGCTGAAAGAGATGATCTGCCTTCAGATGTATCAAATCACAACCTGTCTACCGCCTTGCTACTAGGCACCGCTTACGGCGCAACCATTGGCGGAATGGGAACTATTATTGGCACTCCCCCAAATGTCTTTGTTGTTTCTTATCTGCAAAACCAATTAGGCATCGAAATCAGTTTTGCTCGCTGGATGACCTTTGGCGTCCCACTAGTGATGGTTTTTGCACCGCTTGGATGGCTACTGCTTACCCGTTGGATTCTGCCAGTAGGAGAAAGACCTTTGGAGGGCATTACTGAATTAATTGAAAAAGAACAAAAGTTACTTGGCCCAATGTCTACTCAAGAGTGGCGTGTGTTTTGGGTCTTCCTTATCATGGCGGCACTCTGGATTACTCGCCCCTTAATAAGCAATTTTGAAATTGCCGGCTTACAACTTTTTTCCGGACTGACCGATGCCGGTATTGCCATTATTGCGGCCTTAAGCTTATTTATAATTCCTGCCGGCGATAAGCATGAGCAGGCTTTGATTAACTGGGAATATGCCAACAAACTGCCCTGGGGCTTACTAGTGTTATATGGCGGAGGACTGAGCCTGGCCGCTATGATGGACCAGTATGGCGTAAGCAGCTATATAGGCTCGTTGGCAATAGGCATGGATGGCTTACCTCAGGTGGTTATAATTGTGTCAGTTTTGGTCATGATGATGCTGCTATCAGAATTAACATCCAATACGGCTACTGCAGCGACACTAATTCCTATCCTGGCAGCTTTAGCCCCAGCCTTGGGTTTAGATCCTTTATGGCTGGTTATTCCTGCCGGTTTTGGTGCAAGTTGTGCCTTTATGCTACCGGTATCCACGCCTCCCAATGCCATTATTTTTTCTACCGAACGATTCACTATTGGTGAAATGGTTAAGGCCGGGATATGGTTGAATATTCTTGGCGCCATTGTCATTAGCTTTATGGTTTATTGGGTAGCAATGCCATTACTTGGTGTTAGTTAGAATAATTTTTAAATTTTAGTTCTTGCCAGGTGTTTACCTGCAATTAATATTTTATGGGTCTTTTGGGAACAATATTTCCTGTTATTGCCATTGCTGTAATAGGTTACTTTATTCGTCAGAAAAATATTTTATCTGATCGCGATGGCGTGGCTATCGAAAAAGTGGCTTTCAATTTTTTAATTCCTTGCCTGCTTTTTAATGGTACAGCCACAACCATATTCCCCGAATTCATTGATTGGAATTTATTAGGTGGATTTTATATTTCAATCATTTTTGTTTATCTATTAGGAATGCTTATCGGCAAATTTTTTTTCTCATACAACAACATTGAATGCAGTGTTTTTGGCATGGGAGGCGCATACTCTAACGTCACGGTTATCGGCATTCCATTTTGCATTCAGGTTTTTGGTGACGACGCATTCCTGCCGCTTTTTATTATAATTTCCACCCACAATATTATTTTATTTACATTTGGCACTATCATCGCTGAAGCAAAAAAAGAATCTTCAACATCAATCTCGCGACATCTGGTTTTTGTCATTAAAGATCTAATTACACATCCTATTACCGGAAGTTTACTTGCAGGTGTCATTGTAAACTTATTGAACATTCCGCTTCATACCGCCATTCTCAGCACGCTTGATTTGATTGCACAAGCAGCTTCTCCAATGGCCTTATTTGCGCTAGGTGGCGCTTTGACGAGTTATAAAATTACCGGAGATATGCATAAGACAATGATCATTGTCAGTATGAAACTAGTATTGCTACCTACCATGGCCTACCTATTTCTGTTTCATGTTTTTCAGGTAAACCCTTTGTGGGCAGGAACTGCTGTGCTCTTGTCTGCTATGCCAACAGGCATCGGCCCTTACGTTTTTTCTTTAAAGTATCGAGCTTGTGAAAGTCAGATAGCATCAGCCGTTGTCATTACAGCCATGCTGTCTATATTAACCACTAGTTTTTTTATCTTACTCGTCACGTAAATAAAAAAATTGAATCTATCTAATTAGTTTGATTTGAATATTTCTGTGCTTTTGAAATATTACAAAACCAACCACAAAAGGGTATGTAAATGATTATTTTTATTTGGCTACTACTTACAGTAAGCATCATTGTTTTACTAACAATAAAATTTCAATTACATCCCTTTTTAGGCCTTTTGTTTGGCGCTTTATTTATAGGGTTTATAGCTGGCTTAACGCCTACTAATTTAATGAATTCTCTAGCTGATGGCTTTGGGTCAACCTTGAGAAGCATTGGCATTGTCATCGCTGCAGGAGCAATCATAGGCGAGTACCTCGATCGAAGCGGAGGGGCCAAAGTTCTAGCTAATAAAATTCTCGATAGTGTGGGTGAAAAACATGCGCCACTATCGATCGGATTAACTGGTTATATTGTTTCTATTCCTGTGTTTTGTGATTCAGGATTTATTGTTTTGTCAGCACTCAATAAAGCAATAGCCAAACGCGCTAATATTTCGTTAGCGGTACTCGCTGTATCTCTTGCATCTGGTTTATATGCTACCCATGTGTTTGTACCTCCAACACCAGGTCCACTAGCCGCCGCAGCAACGCTTGGCGCCGATATAGGCTGGGTCTTAATTCTAGGATTAGTAGTATCCATTCCAGTGATGTTGGTGGCCATTCTTTGGGCAAGCAAAGGTTGCAGTCATCATGTTATCCATTTCGAACTTAGTGAGGAGGCGAAAAGTGGCCAAATACCTCCTTCTTTTGGGCTAGCTATATTGCCAATTCTTATACCCATCTTCTTAATTGCCTTGAGATCTATCGCGCAGCTGCCATCCACCCCTCCAGGAGGAACAGGTTTTTTTGTATTCATTGGTGACCCTATCATTGCCCTACTCATTGGGGCCACGCTGTCTTTTTTAATGGTCCGTAGTGGTAAAAAAATTCAACACCTTTGGCTAGAGGAAGCTTTGAAAAAAGCAGGATTGATAATTTTAATTACTGGTGCCGGTGGCGCTTTTGGAGCAGTATTGCGGGAAACAGACTTGAGCGAGATTGCCAGCAGTTTTGTTGATTTCGGGGCATTTGGTATGTTAATTCCATTTTTAATAGCCGCTTTTTTAAAGACTGCCCAAGGTTCTTCAACTGTTGCCATTATAACGACCTCCGCAATCATGGTTCCGCTTATTGCAGCTTTAGGCTTTGACAGTACTCTTGGCAAAGCATTAGTTGTTCTAGCTATTGGTGCTGGTTCAATAACGGTATCTCATGTTAATGATTCCTACTTTTGGGTTATTGCCAAATTTTCTAATATGGATACAGCAACTGCCTTAAAAACACATACCATTGCTAGCATGATTATGGGCTTTACTGGTTTATTTATCGTGCAACTTTTAACGCTAATTTTGCTTTAATAAAGGAATGCGAAATAAATATGAAACTAAACTTGATAATCTTCATAATTGAAGTCATAAGGGTTACAAAAGCCCTTAGCCAGAGTAGAATCTGGCATAAATAAAATAAACTTCGATAAGTTATGAAACTAATTCAAAAGCACATATCTTGCATTTTATACTTTTTACCCTTAATACTTTTTACAGGCACCGCCTTTGGGCATGGCGTCTCCGGTGAAGATGCCGCCTTTTTGGAAAGCGTTACAGGTTTTAGTTTTTTCCCCTACCTTTATCTTGGGGCAAAACATATGTTTACCGGTTACGATCATTTGTTATTTCTGGCAGGTGTAATCTTTTTTTTATACCGCATGAAGGATGTGGCTCTTTACGTCAGCCTTTTTGCAATAGGTCATAGTATTACCTTGTTGCTTGGTGTTCTTGGAGGAATACGAGCGGATGCCTATATAGTAGACGCAATTATTGGTTTGTCAGTTGTGTACAAGGGATTTGAAAATATCGGTGGCTTTAAACGCCTTGGCATTGTTATCAACACAAAAGCTGCTGTTTTTTTATTTGGCCTGGTTCACGGCTTTGGACTTTCAACCAAGCTTCAAGACTTGGCTCTTACTCAAGAGGGGCTAGTAGGCAATATGCTAAGTTTCAATATTGGGGTGGAGTTGGGACAACTGGCCGCATTGGCATTTATTTTACTTGCCTTCCAATATTGGCGACAACATGAAAGTTTCATCAAAGGGGCGGTAACCACTAATCTCATAATTATGACTGCAGGCTTTATGCTCTTCGGTTATCAATTAACAGGCTACCTAATAGCCTAAAACATCAACTTTAGAAATTTTATAAGTTCAATTAATAAAATATTAAGGAAAGCCAAATGAGCGAGAATAATCCAAACCAAGAAACTGAAGCTCCTTCAGTTAACAATTTAGTCAAGGCAACTATTGCCACTATCGTCTTGGCTATGGTGTTACTGGCACTGGTTGTGCTACCAGCCGAATATGGGGTTGACCCAACAGGTTTCGGAGCTTTGACTGGTTTGAACGATCTTGCTGAACAACCATATGAAACTGTCGAGATTACCGACATCATCGGTGGTAACGAAGTCATTCGCGAGGTTGAAATTCCCATGTTTGGCGAACCTACCCCTCTGCCAAACCCTTCGGTATTTCAGGATCAACCAGAAGAAGCTAGCTCTATGAGCATGACTATTGAGTTGGGGGCTTTTGAACAAACAGAAATTAAAACGGTACTGGATCAAGGCAAAGTTATTGTCTATTCATGGGAGGTGGCTGATGGTAAAAATGTTTATTTCGACTTCCATGGACACGAGGAATCTTTTGGCCCTGATTTCTTCGTCCGTTACAAAGAAAGGCAGGAAGGCCTGAATAAAAGTAGCGGCTCCTTAACGGCTCCATTTTATGGTGAGCATGGATGGTTATTTTTAAATATCAATGAAGAGCCTGTCACTATTACTCTAAATGTCACCGGCTATTATAGTGAAATTATTGATTACGGCATTTTTTAGAGAAAAGCCTATTACATTAAAAGCTTAAATAAAAAGGGCGAAATATTTAAAATACTTCGCCCTTTTTTATGCTCAACTAGCTAATAGTTATATTATTTTGCTGCTGCTAAAGCCTGCTTAATATCAGCAATAATATCATCGATGTGTTCTATTCCTATCGATAAACGAACCATTTCCTTGCTCACTCCGGCGGTTGCCAACTCATCGTCATTTAATTGTCTATGAGTTGTAGATGCGGGGTGACAAGCCAGAGATTTTGCATCGCCAATATTCACCAGTCGCAAAATCATCTGTAGTGCATCAATAAATTTAGCCCCTGCTGCTTCACCACCTTTGATACCAAAGGTCAAAATACCGGATGGGCGACCGCCAACTATTTTCTGGCAAACCTCATAATAAGGGCTGGATTTTAAACCGCCATAGTTAACCCATTCCACTTGATCATGAGCTTCAAGATACTCGGCAACTTTAAGTGCATTTTCACAATGTCGCTCCATCCTCAAGCCCAGCGTTTCCAAACCTTGCATGATCTGGAAAGCGTTCATCGGTGATAGTGCTGCGCCTGTATTGCGCAAGGGCACCACACGGCAACGGCCAATATATGCCGCTTCACCAAGCGCTTCGGTATACACCACGCCATGGTAGGAGGGATCTGGCTCATTTAACATTGGATATTTTTCTTTATTGGCTGACCAGTCAAACTTGCCTGAATCAACAATAATTCCCCCTATGGAAGTACCATGTCCTCCGATATATTTGGTTAAGGAATGAACTGCAATATCAGCTCCTAATTCAAAAACCTTGCATAAAAATGGTGTTGCAACAGTATTATCAACGATCAAAGGTACGCCATGTTTATGAGCAATATTAGCCAGAGCTTCTATATCAACGACATTACCTGCAGGGTTGCCAATGGTTTCACAAAAAAGAGCCTGAGTGTTCTCATCAATCAATGCCTCCAGACCTGCATGATCATCAAAGGATGCAAACCTTGTTTCTACTCCCTGAGAGGGCAAGGTATGGGCAAAGAAATTATAAGTACCGCCATAAAGCTGCGATGTGCTGACGATATTGCTACCAACTTTTGTAATAGCCTGAATCGCATAAGTAATAGCTGCCATACCTGATGCCACACCCAAGGCTCCTATGCCGCCCTCCATTTCAGTCAAGCGGGCTTCCAATACCGCTGTAGTCGGATTCATGATGCGGGTATAAATATTACCTGGGACCGCCAGGTTAAATAGATCAGCACCGTGTTGGGTATTATCAAAGGTATAAGAAGTCGTTTGATAAATTGGTGTTGTGGCTGCATTAGTCGCAGGATCTCCATCATATCCAGAATGGAGGGCTATCGTTTCAAGTTTCATCTTTAATCCTCAATTTTTTTGTGATTATGTTAGTCTTCTTGATCTCACGGTCCAATATAACGTAAACAACCAATTCTATACTACCTTCTGTCAGGCTTCAGATAAAAATAATATTGATATAAAGGATTAAAATTTGAACGAGGAAGTGACTTACAATACAAAACTTAACCGAATCACCATTTTATTTATTACTGCTGTTGTTGCCATGGGAGGCCTGCTGTTTGGTTACGATACGGGTGTTATTTCTGGAAGCCAGCTTTACTTCACTGAATATTTTGAATTAAGCAATGCAGAACAAGGCTGGGCAGTAAGCAGCGCCATATATGGCTGTCTCATAGGGGCTTTGATTAGCGGCTATCTGACTAAAAAAATCAGCCGGAAATTTACGCTTATCTTTTCTGCTGCTTTATTTATTCTTTCAGCCTGGGGTTCAGGAGCTGCTGATTCTCTATCTGCCTTGGCTATCTATCGCATTCTGGGTGGTTTAGGTGTCGGAATGGCATCAATGACAGCCCCAATGTATATCGCAGAAATCTCTCCTCCCAAAGAAAGAGGCCAGATGGTTTCCTACTATCAACTGGCGGTAGTAATTGGTTTTTTTGTTGTATTTGTTGTTACCTACTTTATCGGAAACTCTGGTGCACAAAACCTCTCGGCCTTGGCTAATGCCGAGCTTCACACCTGGAATGTAGAGCGTGGATGGCGAATCATGCTGTGGTCAGAGCTAATTCCTGCCGGAGTATTTTTTATTCTACTTTTTTTCGTTCCGCACACTCCTCGATGGCTGATGTTAAAAGGCCGAAGAACTGAGGCAGAGGAAGTTTTGGCAAAGATCACCGCAACTAAAGAAGAAGCCACACTTGAACTGGAAGATATCGCATTATCTTTTTCCGATACCAGTGACCACCACCGGGTCACACTTACGACCAAGGGCATGGGGTTTATTTTATTTATTGGAATTATGCTTTCTGTTTTTCAGCAGGTTACCGGCATCAACGCTATTCTTTATTATGGCGCTGAAATTTTCAGTAACGCTCTTGGCTATGGTCCCGAAGATGCTCTGAAGCAACAACTATGGACGGCCGGTGTCAATTTAGTTTTTACCTTTATCGCAATTTTCACCATTGACAAGTGGGGTCGTAAGCCATTGATGCTCATTGGCACCACCGGGATGTTTTTAGGTCTAAGCATCTTGACACTGAGCCTGTACACCCAACAAATCGGCATTCTTTCATTACTCGCGATTTTATTATTTATCGGCTCATTTGCCATGTCTCTTGGACCCGTAGTCTGGGTTTTGCTGTCAGAGATATTTCCCAATACTATCCGCAGTATTGCGATGTCGATTGCCGTTGCAGCTCAATGGTTATTCAATGCTATTGTTGCCAACAGCTTTCCTGTTGTTAATAGTAGTGAGTTAAACACGCAAACTTTTAACGGCGCTCTGCCCTATCTAATCTTTGCCGTATTAAGTGTGGTCACCTTCATTTTTGTTTGGCGTTTGGTCCCCGAAACAAAAGGTAAGACGCTTGAAGAGCTTGAAGCCCTCTGGACAGGCGAACAAGTTTTTCATAATGCGGATGAAATTGAACCAGAATTGAATAAATTAAGCTGATTTCTTCAGCGTTAAAAATTTATTCCTTCTCAGAATTTACAGTGTCTACTTGCATATCAATGATGACAGCTATCGCGCCATCACCAATAATATTGCATGCGGTACCAAAACTGTCTTGAGCCAGAAACAAGGCTATCATTAGTGCTAATGCCGTTTCATCAAAACCCAGTATGCTTGAAAGTATGCCTAGTGCAGCCAAAATAGTACCGCCAGGAACACCCGGCGCCGCAATAGTAATCACCCCCAGAGTCAGGATAAAAGGAATTAGCATCAGCAAACCGGGCGTCGCTAGAGAGGGAGTTAAAAGCATGACGGCGACAGCACAGGTTATGATGGTGATTGAGCTGCCAGACAAATGAATCGATGCACAAAGTGGTATCACAAACTCACGTGTAGGTTCCGATATTTTATTTTCTCGAGCCTGCCGTAAAGTAACCGGAATTGTCGCCGCGCTGGACATAGTGCCAATGGCCGTTAAATAAGCAGGCAGCATGACTTTAATTAGACTAAATATATTTCTACCTGATACATAGGCCGCAAGGCCATAAAGTATAAAAATCCATAACCAGTGCAGAATGATGACCAAGAGCAATACTTTGGCAAAGGTGTAGAGATAGACAAATGCTGTACCGCTAGCTGCCAGATTAGTAAATATGCCAGCAATATAAAAAGGCAGGAGAGGAATCACGACTTTTCTTATCGCAATTTCAATGATTAACTTTCCTTGGGCTATTAACTCTTTTAAAGCGCCGGTATTGACGCTGGATGAAGTCAGCTGGACACCGATGCCAAATAAAAATGCCGTCAACAATGCCGTTACTACATCCATTACAGGTGCAACACTAAAATTTAAAAAAGGTACTAATTCTGTAGTCTCAACATTAACAGATGCTGGATCGACTCCATTTAATAAAGTTGGCAGTAAAAATAACCCAATCGCACAGGCACTAAATGTTGCAACTATCGTTGAAATATAAGCAGTTCCTATGGTTAAGCCCAAAATTCTGCCTGATGAATGTGGCAGACTTGATATTCCATGACTAATAAAAAACAAAATAATAAATGGTATGAGGAAAACAATTAATGCACCAATAATGGTTTGGATAGTCACTAAAAATCGAACAATAAATACCGGAGCAAACAGGCCAATGATTAGTCCAGCTATAATTCCCAGCAGTAATTTAATAATTAATTTCATATACTCTCCTGGGCTGCAAAAATAACGTATTAAACAAAGAGCTTGATAAAAAACAAGGGCCTGCAAGATAACTGATAAAAGTATTGTTGTATGGCCCTGCTTAAATCTACTATATCAAACATAAGAGCAGTCTAATTCCTTATTTAATTAAAACATAAGCATGCCAGAATCCATTGCCCTGCAAGCATTTATCTTTGGTTTAATCAGTGCGGCCTCATTACCTTTAGGCGCAATCGTTGCCAGATTCTGGTCGCCCGGCAATAGAGTTATTGCTGCATTAATGGCCTTTGGTGGCGGTGCTCTACTGGCAGCGCTTACTATTGACCTTGTCGGTGAAGCTCTGGAAAGGGACCACTATTATCAGCTCGCTGTTGGCTGTCTGATCGGCGGGACTCTATTTGTGACCTTAAATAAATGGATTAACAGTCAAGGCGGCTTCCTTCGTAAAGTTGGTACTACGGTTAGTTATCTTTCGCGTTCCAAAAGCAGAGACTTTAAACGGGTATTCAAGCGTTTAAGTCGCTCTCCTCTTTTTAATGCTCTGCCTCCCGAGCAGATGCGACATCTGGTCCCACTTATAGAACGCCAGACTTTTCATCCTGGCCAAGCACTTATGCGTCAGGGCAAAGGAGCTGAGTGCCTTTATATAATCGATGAAGGTCGAGTAAAAGTAATTGATGATGCGCATCATCACCAAATTACTGTTTTAGGCCCGAATGATGTTGTCGGCGAAATCGCCTTGTTAACAGGAGGTGTACATACAGCGACTATTCTAGCCGATGGCAAGGTGACTGCATGGGAAATACAGAAAGATGATTTCGATGAACTTGTTCAAAAGACTCCGAGTTTTGCTAAAGCCATCAAAGAGCTAAGCGAACATAGACTAAAAGAGCTGGTCGTAGAAAATTCATTGAATGAAAATAAAGCTGAGGATTGGTTTGACCAAGCCAAGCATAGAGTGGATGCGGCCATTTCTCCGCCAACAGCCAGTGATATTCAGAAAGCTGCAACAAGCTTTAGTGCTGCACCTCTAGCTATCTGGCTGGGCATCTTTCTGGATGGTATTCCAGAGTCATTCGTTATTGGTTCCAGTATGCTACATGCCAGTATCAGCTTATCCTTAATCGCAGGCTTGTTCCTTTCCAACTTCCCCGAGGCATTTTCCAGCTCGCTGGGCATGCGTGAGCAGGGTTATAGCTTTAATCGAATTCTCACTATGTGGAGCTCGCTAATGTTATTTACAGGAATTGGCGCCTGGCTTGGCAGCATTTACTTTGTGGGAATAAGTCTCAGCACCTTCTCTATGGTTGAAGGCATAGCCGCAGGTGCCATGTTAACCGTAATAGCAGAAACCATGTTACCTGAAGCCTACCATCGTGGCGGCGGCGTCACAGGTATTTCAACCTTGCTAGGCTTTCTTGCCGCAATATTTTTTACGACCTTATAGCAAGGATCTCTCCCTGTTATTAATAAATGTCACTAAAGTCTGCCCACTTGGTTTTATCAGAGACCAAAATTAGCAAGAATGACGCCGTAAAGTGCCATAGCATCCCAAATGTTTTGCAGCCGAATATTTTCATTTTCAGCATGTTGATTATTATCATGATTGGCCAATGGTAAAACGATAATCGGCATATCCATTCGAGTAGTGAAAGCTTCCAGGGGTAAACCGCCTCCCATGCTTGGCGTAAGAATCAGCTCTGGTATCACGCTTTGTAAAAGCTGAGCCAGTCGCAGTGGCATCTCTCCGTCCATGGGTGTACGAATGCCAAGACCGCCTTTGCCAATCCAGTCAAGTTTTATGACCTTTTCATTATTACGGAGAATTTCATCGCTAGGATCTTCATACACAATATGAAAGCCTTGCTCAGCGATATGCGCTTCAATTAAAGATTCGACCCTTTCAGGCTCTTGATTGGCAACCAGCCTCAGATTTAATGCAACTGTGGCACTCGACGATATAGCGTTACCTATGCTCCCGCCGGACATATCTCGCACATTCAAGGCTGGCAACATAACCAGCTCTTCTATTCTGGCGCCATTCCCTTCTGGCGTATTAATGGCAAGCTCATCTTTCAACGATTCTGTTATATCCGGTATTGCCGCAATGACTGAACGTTCCAGGTCACTAATAGGTGCGACATCATCATAATAACCTTCAACGAGAATGCGGCCTGTTTCATCACGCATACTGGTCAGCAAATACGCTAATTGCATAAATGGATTCGGCGCCCAGTTTCCATAATGCCCATTATGCAGGGGCCTATTAGCCCCATATGCCGTCATATTGAGCGTTTTAACTCCACGGACACCAAATACCAGCTGTACATTTCGAGATTGATGCATAGGCGCATCACAAAAAAGCATTAAATCAGCCTCCAGCAGGCCTGGATAAGCATCAATGATATTGCCAAGCGTTGGAGACCCTCTTTCTTCTTCTCCGTCAAACAGGATTTTCAGATTCACCGATAGCTCAATATCATTCGCTGCCAATGCATCCAGTGTATGCAGCAGCGCAATGATAGGCATTTTGTCATCCCCGGCAGAACGAGCATACAGGCGCCACTCTGGGTCAAAACTTCCGGTAAAGGCATCAACATCAACAGGCTGGCCTTCCTCTTGCAAGGTGGCGTCCAGCAAAGTCGGGGTGAAAGGTGGATATGCCCAATTTTCAACTTGCACCGGTTGACCATCATAATGCGCATATAAAAGTAAGGTTTCACTTGCCGTAGGCTGCATCAGCTCGGCATAAATATAGGGGGAACCTCCTGCTTGAAGACGACGGGTAGTAAAGCCTCTTGCTTCCAATAAGGTGCTGATATGTTCTACATTAAGATCCATATCATCCTGATTATCAGGAATATTTGGCATGGAAAGTAATTCAATAAAATCCTGAAGAATCACTTTTTCCATCGGCGCACGGTATTCATTAATAAGCTGGCTAACATCCAGTGCGCTTAAGTTCTGGGCCGGTAAACTACTACTGAATAACAATGCCCCTATGCAAAACAATATATTTTTAAGCACGAATTGAAACTCGGGAAACGACTTTTTAATGTTGATTAACTGACGCATAACATCTTCCTCAAGAGGCAAAATTCTTTTATTTAATTCATCATTTAAAAAAATCTAGCATATCACTCTTTTTATTTCAGCATCCTGGTCTTATCGCTGTATTGCTATCGCTGTAATAATCTGCTGCTGTGGCGACTAATACTCTTATTGATAATGTTTTTAGTATCCAGTAATGTAAATTTTTAATTAACAAAAACAGTCCAAGACTTACGGGAAATAGTATTGAAACTTAAGGCGCTATTCAAAAAAACACAGCCTTCCTGGAAGGAGCTTTATGAGGTCGGTGTTGGAACTTATGGAGAACCCACTATTTTGCATTGGGGAGAGCCAGCAACCCTTAAAGTCGGCGCCTATTGTTCAATTGCTGATGACGTAAAAATATATTTAGGTGGTAATCATAGAGTCGATTGGATAACGACCTACCCCTTTTCAGAGTTTCGGGATAGTGCACGACATATAAGCGGACATCCTGCCACGAAAGGTGATGTCATTATTGGGCACGATGTATGGATTGGTGATGATGCAAAAATATTATCCGGATGCCGTATCGGCAATGGTGCAGTAGTTGCATCTTCCGCAGTCGTGACAGCTGATGTGGCCCCTTATAGCATCGTTGCTGGTAATCCTGCCAAAGCCATAAAAATGCGTTTCACAGATGCAGAAGTTGCCATACTGGAATCACTGCAATGGTGGTTCTGGGAGGATGCCAAACTGGATTCGGCGATGCCTTATTTACTACAAGCCGATATAAGTGCATTGCAAAATTTTTCGCTGGATTACGACCAACGCCAATAAAATACTAACCAACAGGTATTTCAGTCATAACTTGATTAGAATTGCATTTGCTCTAGAATGGCCTGCTTTCTCCAGACAAGCATTGTTAATATTTTTCTCTCTAATTCACTTTTGAATCAATGATCTCACTGCAAGACATTTCCTTACGCCTGGGCAGCCAGCTTTTACTTGATGAGGCAGGACTGACTATTTATGCCGGACAAAAAGTTGGCATCATTGGCCGTAATGGGACCGGCAAAACCAGCCTCTTCAAACTCCTGATGGATGAGCTAAGTCCTGATAATGGCGAAATGGATTTCCCAAAAGACTTACGTAAATCCCAGATGCGCCAGGAAACCCTTGGCTCAACTCGAGCAGCCGTCGATTATGTGATGGATGGTGATGCTAAATTTAGAGCGGTAGAAAAAGAAATCGCTCTTGCCGAACAAGCCCATGATGACTATAAACTTGCGCAGCTTCATGCCGAATTGGATTTACTGGATGGCTGGACCATTCAAAACAGGGCGGAGCAATTACTATCTGGACTGGGCTTTCCACCAGAAGATTTCAATAGAACGGTTAAAGAGTTTTCTGGTGGTTGGCGCATACGTCTGAATCTGGCTCAAGCCTTAATGACTCCTTCAGATTTACTGTTACTGGATGAACCAACTAACCATCTGGATCTCGAAGCGACACTCTGGTTGCAGCAGTGGCTGTTACGCTACCAAGGAACCTTATTGCTGGTTTCTCATGATCGAAGTTTTTTAGATATGGTGGTCAGTCACATTGTCAGTTTTGAGAATAAAAAACTTTCTTTATACCGAGGGAATTATAGCGATTACGAAAAACAAAAAGCTGAACGCATGGCCCAGCAACAAGCCGAGTATGAAAAACAACAAACCCGTAAGAAAGAAATTGAATCTTTTGTGCGGCGCTTTCGCGCTAAAGCATCAAAGGCTCGCCAGGCACAAAGTCGTATCAAGGAACTTAGCCGTATGGTAGATATTGCTCCTGCTCATATAGACTCACCGTTTCACTTTAAATTTCTTGAGCCAGCCAAACTTCCACCCAGCCTGCTGGCATGCGATAAAATCGCTATTGGCTATGATGAACCACTCATACAAAATTTTTCTACCAACATACGTTCTGATTCCAGAATTGGCCTACTAGGTTCCAACGGCCAAGGAAAATCTACCTTGCTCAAAGTTCTGGCAGGAAAACTGCCCTTATTGGAAGGCGAGATCAATACTTCCGATCATCTCAAAATTGGATACTGTGCACAGCATCAAGTAGATGAGCTGGATATTTCAGCAACACCTATGAAGCTCATTCAAAAACTTGGCAGCAACATAAGAGAACAAGAGGTTCGTAATTTTCTAGGTGGTTTTGATTTTCGTGGAGACCGAGTGACCGAAACCATAGAGCATTTTTCAGGCGGTGAAAAATCCAGGTTGGCGCTCGCTCTGGTGGTTTGGCAAAAGCCGAACTTATTACTAATGGATGAACCGACAAACCATCTTGATCTTGAAATGTGTCATAGCCTCACTGTCGGTTTACAGGAATTCTCAGGCGCATTGATTCTGGTTTCACACGACCGTCATCTTTTAAGCAACACCGTAGACCAGTTTTTATTAGTCAAAGATGGCAAGCTGGACATTTTTGAAGGTGATCTGAATGATTACGAAAAACTATTATTGGAAAGCAACAAATCAGATAATGCTTCCTGCAAACCTAAAGAAGCTAAACTTTCTAAAAAAGAAGCAAGACAAAAATCCGCAGAACAGCGCCTGCAATTAAAAGCTTTACGCACTAAAGCAAATAAATTGGAAAAAGAAATTAACCTCAATCAAAATCGCCTGGCACTTATTGAAGAAAAATTAGCTGAACCGTCAATTTATGAAGACGATCAAAAAACTGATCTAAATAAATTTCTTCAGGAAAGAGCAGAACTGCTTTCTAAAACTTCAGTTCTGGAAGATGAGTGGTTAAGTGCTATCGAAGAGATGGAAGCTTAGAGCTTGATTTATCGATTATTGTGCGAGATTATTGTTCGAAATAGTACAAATATTCAAACATTTTAGGCTAATCACAAATTTGGTCATATAACTATGAATAACATACATGACATGGGTGGCTTTACACAATTCGGCCCAATACCCCAAGAAACTGACGAGCCGGTATTTCACTCTGACTGGGAAAGGAAGGTCTTCGCCATGAATATTGCCTCTCTTGCTTTTCTGGGCCCAGTAGACCGCGCCCGGCACGCTGTCGAGCGCATGAATACTAATGAATATATCAACAGTAGTTATTATGAGCGCTGGTTGCGAGGTATTGAAATTATGGGTAAAGACCTCGGTTACTTGTCTGATGAAGAGATTGCGACCGGAAAAGTCATTAACCAAAAAGAAATGCCCCACCCACCACCGAACGCTGAGATGGTTGAAGGACTTATTCGTGGTGGTGCCCCTGCAACACGCGAAGACGGGAGATTAGAACCGGCTTTTAGTGTTGGGGATAAAGTCCTTGTTCGCAACTTGGAATCTAAAGGCCACACGCGAGCGACCAACTATGTAAAGGGCAAGGTTGGCATAATCGCAAAATTCAGTGGCTGCCATCTACTTCCAGACACCCATGCACATGATCTTGGTGATAATGCTCAGCCTCTTTACTCAGTAAGGTTTGAGGCCAAAACATTATGGGGCGAGAACGTGGATCGTAAAGATTGCGTCTATATCGACCTGTGGGAAGACTACCTGGAAAAAGCAGAATAAATAAAGGCTATAACTTATGAGCACACATAATCATGATACCCCTAACCCTTATCACGACAGTCATCGAGATGAAGCCCAAAATAAGGAGCTTGCTAAAAGAGTCGATAAAATCGAGTCACTATTACTTGAAAAAGGTCTAGTCGCTCAGGATGCTCTCGATAAATTAGCCGATATCTATGAAAACGACCTCGGCCCCATGAATGGCGCAAAGGTGGTAGCCCGCGCCTGGGTTGATCCCGACTACAAAAAACGCTTATTAGAAGATGCTACTTCTGCAATCGCAGAACTGGGCTTTAGTGGTCTGCAGGGGGAACATATGGTCGCCGTTGAAAACACCCCAGACATTCACAATGTTGTTGTTTGTACATTATGCTCTTGTTATCCCTGGCCTGTTCTGGGACTGCCCCCCTCCTGGTATAAGAGTTTCGCTTATCGATCAAAAGTAGTCATTGAGCCAAGGGAAGTTCTAAAAGAGTTTGGTACGACCCTGCCAGATGATGTTGAAGTCCGCGTCTGGGATAGTAGTGCTGAAATTCGTTATTTAGTCATTCCTGAACGACCTGAAGGCACGGAAAATCTGAGTGAAAGTCAGCTGGCTGAAATTATTGAAAGAGACGCCATGATTGGTGTGACCAAGGTGGCTGCCCCATGAACGAAGAGCGTATTGCCAAACCCGAAATTGCCGAAATGAGCGGTCCTGCAGCGCTCCCCCGTAAAAGTGGTGAAATGGTTTTTCACAATGACTGGGAACGAAAATCTTTCACTATTGCCGTAAGCCTTGCCGAAAAAGGCTTGTTTGAATGGGAAGAATTTCAAAGTGAATTAATAGCCTCAATTAAAGAAGCTGAGGGGGATGATCCTCATCACCCCAGCAGAGGTTATTATGAGAGCTGGCTGGTTTCATTAGAAAAATTATTAGATAAAAAACTTGCCGAAACTTAAAAGCTTTAGTGTCCAGAACTATTGGCTAGTACTGATTTAAATTTAAACCGTTAAAAAGACAATATTTGAGGTTAGCAAATGAACATTACGAAAATCACATTAAGCAAATCATTCACCTTATTATTTGCAATACTCTTATCGTCTTTATCATTCGCGCACCACTCTTCATCTGAGTTCAGTAATGCCAATGTCGAAATGGAAGGTCAGCTTAGACAAATTAACTGGCGCAACCCTCATCCCAGTCTTACTTTTCAGTCATCCAAGACTGAAGAATTATGGAGTCTGCAATTACCAGGAACCATAGAATCATTATCAGCCCGAGGTATTTCTTTGGATTCTTTCGTAATTGGACAAAGCCTTAATATTTCCGGATTGGTATCCAGAAGATCAGGCAACTTATTACAACTTACGCATGTACTGCTCCCTGAAGGCAATGAATTAACCCTTAAAGCTGGGATACAGCCAGCCTGGGCTCAACCGAATGCAATAGAAGCTCAAATTCTAGTTGCTGATGATTTTGCTGCTTCAGAATTATCCAGCAACATTTCAATGACCGATAAAATATTTATCCTGTTCGGCATTTTCATCGCGCTAGTTTCAGCATATGTTATCAGCACATTCAGAGTTAAATCCTTGCAAGCATCTTGTTAGCAAATTATTGGCCTACTCTTTTAAAACGATCAGGTACTAAACATGAGCAAACTTTATGGTGAGCAACACCGGAGTTTTCAGGATGAATTTGAAACTCGAAAATTGGCAGATACTATTGAAGATGTAATTGTTCATTCAGAAGTATCCGATGAAGAAAAAGCCTTTATTGAAAGCAGGGATATGTTTTTCCTTAGCACAGTTGATCATCTAGGCAGACCTTCTGTTTCTTATAAAGGCGGTGAAAAAGGCCTAGTCAAAGTAGTCGATGCTAATACACTTGCATTCCCAAGCTATGATGGCAATGGGATGTATCTTTCAGCCGGTAATATGACCATCAATAATAAAGTAGGCATGCTATTTATTGATTTTGAAAATCCACACCGTTTAAGAATATATGGTGAAGCCAGCGTCTCGAATGATGATCCCTTATTGTCTGAATACATTGATGCCCAACTTATTATCAGGATCAATATTACTGAAATGTGGATAAATTGTCCTCGCTACATCCATAAATATCAACGGACTGAAACTTCAAAATATGTACCACAAAAAGATGCAGAGGCGCCCTTACCTGAATGGAAAAAGCTGGACTTGTTTCAAGAGATGCTGCCATCAAAAGATCAAGGTAAAGCCGAAGAACAAGGCGGTACTATTACACTGGAAGAATTACAGGAATACGAAAGACGCGACGATTAATATTTTTTAATTATCCTTGTGCTTATTTCATGAGTTCCATTGAGCAAGTAATAATCAAAAAAAAGCCTCGTATTTACGGGGCTTTTTTTATTAATACTAAATGGAACCCATTAGTAAGGCTTTTGGAAAATCAAAACTGCCCGATCAGTCATGCCAGGCATATTGAAAGGAGGCTCTTGCCGGCTGTCTTCCGGATGAGCCAATAAAGCGCTATTACTTATTAATTCGAAACCCGCAGCGGTCACTTCCTCAATAATAGTATTGCTATCCATGCGGTGAATAGTATCAGCGACACTCCAACCTGCCCCATCGGCTGATTTATGATCAATGACAATAAATTTCCCGCCGGGCCTTAAAGTTGCAAACAGTCTGTCATTCATCACCTCTGGATCATTATCACGGGCCGGCAGATCATGATAGCCATTGATTAGATAAGCCGCATCAGCGCCATTCGGGTAATCAGCATTATCATAATCTTGCAAGTGGTAGTCGACATTGGCATACATGGATGCAAAAGCATTACCTGGCTCCGCACCAAATCCTTCAAATGCGACTAAATCATACATATGCAGACTACCAGTAGCGCCGATAGCTTCAGTTATAATTTTTGAATAATACTGACCTAGAACAGATAGTTCGATAATCGTATCGCCTTCATTTAAATCGGCTAAAGTCAGAATTTCTGCCGGTAGACGGTTGATATCCCGAACCGTTTCCTCATCGGTTCTGGCATTTGATTCGACAGCATTACGTATATGTGCTGGCGTGTTATCTGGTACTCGGTACTCCTGAGCGACAGCTTGATAAGAAATACCCAAACCCAATATTCCCAAACCGATAAATTTAAATATATTTTTTTTAACGATCATTTTTGTCCCCTGATATTAATAAATAAAAAAGCACTGAAAACTATTATAGCCTCATGCGAAGTTGTAATTAAATATTTCTTACTGCTACCGCCATTGCTTCCATAACTTCTTCCAATAATAAGCGAGATGAATGAATCATCCAAATTAAAGGGCAGATAAGTATGCAGATTTTTTGACTTACTCATCATTCTTTATCAGCCCTGTATAATCTGTTTGATCACCATAACCCAGATCTTCAGGCATTTCGATCAACACATGCTTATCTTCTCCTTCATCCAGATAACACAATGATTTTCCGGCTATCTTTTTTACCAGAGCTTCTATGGAAGAAAATTTATCGACACCAAACCCGCTGATTTTCTTATTTGGATAAGAATTTGATAAAGCTTTATTTTGAACAAGCGGGTCGGTAACCAAAAATAAAAAAATATCTTTCGCGCTAATCTCATCACTTTTTTTGATTATTTGGCACTCAAACCCCCACTGCCCCAGGTGTCTGCATACCAAAACATGTAGTAAACAATCATTTTGTTGAAGCCAGCTGCTACATTTAACATATCCTTCAAGAAAAACTGCCAAGCTATTGTCAGACCTGAATTATAAAATAGAACCCACTAAGTTTCCTGATTGAATGCCCCATTTGAGCTTTCTATACTAGACCTTCGAAAGGCCTTAAGCTTATCAGCTTGTGTCGTCATTAGTGAAAAAAATGATTTAACAATGTGGAGCACCTTTGTGCTTTTTTTATACTATTAAATTCTTGTTGCAGGTATTCTATAAAGCCCGATACGCCTGTAAGGCTTCTCTGATTTGGGCATTGTTTGGAAAGTCCTGTTGCGCTGATTCAAGTGCCACAATCGCTTCCTCCACCCTGCCCACTTCAGCTAATGCGACTGCATAAATATAAACGTATTGCGGATTTTCCGGCGCAAAAGATCTGGCGCTATCAAACAAGCTAATTGATTGCTGGATGCGGCCCGTACGTACATAAAGAATTCCAAGTGCATAATTCACATCACCAGATTCAGGGTACATATCCAGCGCATCATCGAGCACTGCCTCGCCCAAATCATCTCGATTTTGTGCTCTATACACATCACTAAGGTTTATTAGCGCCGGCAAATAAGCTGGCGAAAGTTCTCTGGCATGAAGCAAGGCTTCTTGTGCTGAGTTCAAATCTCCTCGTGCAGCATAAAAAGCACCAAGGTCACTCATGTACTCTGGCATATCTGAATTGAACAAAAGACTTTCTTCATATTCAGCTAATAAATTATTGAATGCAGCCTGAAATCTTGATGGTACCTGAGACGCAGGCAAGCTGGATAATTGTCTGGCTACAGCCATTCTTACTGACTTGATAGGGTCATCCAACAGGCTTTGTAAATATTGAAAACTGGAACTCACATCCTGAAAGCTTAATGCTGATATTGCATTAGTCCTAACCAGAGCATCCGATGAGCCTATAGCGGCAAGAGCAACACTAAGGTTCCTTAAAGAAGGAAAGCGCGCACTCTCAATCAAAGCGATAGAGCGAAGCATGGCAGAATTTGAATCGTCTCTCGCTATGGCTAATATATCAGGCGCAGCAGAGGCGTCCCCTTGCCGAGCTCCTGCGATTACTGCAGCGTGCTGGTATTGCATCTCACCGTTACCATTTCTAGAACCTAGAAAATCCACCAGCCATTGCACGCCCTGACCAGCCTGAGCACTGTGACAGGCGCTACAGGCATTTGGAACGCCCAACTCAAGACTGGCAACAGGGTCTGGAATTCTAAAGCTATGATCTCGTCTTGCATCAACACCCATATAAGTTGTTTCGGGCATATGGCAATTAACACATTGAGCCCCTGAAGTGCCTAGCTCATGAAAAAAGTGATCTTCCGACTGAAAAGTCTGCGCTTCATGGCATTGCAAACATAAGCCATTACCTTCGATGCGTAACTCGCTTGCATGCGGCTCATGGCAATTGGAACATGACACTAGATTGGCGTGCATCTTACTTTGCAGGAAGGAACCCATCACATAGACTTCATCCTGAATTTGGCCATCTGCGTGATACAAGCCTTCCAGTAAAGGACTAAGGCTATAATTATTTAGAAACTCTGAAGCAATATCCCGCTTTTGAAGTTCAGCACGTCGTGCATGGCAACTGCCGCAGTTTTGAACCTGTTCACTTATGGTGAAATCAACATCTTCGGGTATCTGTAACTGCCCGGCTATAGGCTCCCAGACCGCATCGATATTGGTCAGCAAACCCATATTGTTCAGTTCAGAATTGCCATTAGCCCAGTCTAGATGTTGTGATCCGGCACCATGACACGCTTCACATCCAACATTTATTTCAGCCCACTGGGTGTCATAACTATTTGTATCAATGGAATAGTTTTTGTTCAAGTCTGTTGTGTGACAACTGGCACATCTTGAATTCCAATTCTGAAAAGCACCTGTCCAGTGGAGGGGATCATCTGGTTTGATTTCCTCATCCGAATAAAGATGGTACCAGCGTTGGCCTCCTTCTTCCTTCGAGCGACTATCCCAGCTGATGCTCAAAGCCTGAATGCGACCATCAGGAAACTCGACCAGATATTGTTGTAAAGGGTAAAAACCAAAGGTATAAGAAATTCTGAATTCCTCTAGATCGCCTGCACTATTATCCGTTTCTACAAAAAACTCTCCATCACGCTGATAGAAACGACTGGTGCTGCCGAGATAATCAAAACTGGCATCAGAAAAGTCACCCAGAACAGAATCAGCATCAGCGACTTCCATAGCATGGCGATGATGACTTTGTTGCCAATTATCATAAGCTTCCTGATGACAGGAAGCACACTCAGTACTGCCGACAAATTCTTGTGCAGAAAGAACGGTGCAGAACATTAATAGTAAAATGCTAAGGAAGATGGAAAATGACTTTTTCATAAGCTCGAAAGCCTACTAGAGAGCTGCAAAGAGGACAAGCAAACAGACAAAATCTAATAGCTTCCTGATAAAGCCTTCTTTACTTTTCCTGTTTCTTGCCTGCCCACAGCAATGGTAAAAAGGCTGCTAAAAAGAACACCGGCAATCTGAACACCAATATCAGCACCAGAGATAATACAACACTGCCTATCAGAGAAAGCGCAAAAATATTCAGTCCAGCAAAACCAAAGCCTGATTTAGATTCTGGGTCAGATAAAGCAAGATCTTTTCCGCAAGTCATACAATAATTTGCCAAGTCTGGATTATTGGTCTGACAATAAGGACAAATTTTCATGTTCTTTCTTCTCCCTGAGAACAGTATCATAGCAGCTCTCTAGAATGGCGAGTCTATGATAGTCTAGCCCTTCAACCTAAATATAACAGCTATGACGACTTCAAACTTTATATGCCTCGAACACCTCAATCGTCATTATGATGATGCTGGTGCCAATCATGCCGTCTTAAAAGATGCCAGCCTAAATATTACTAAAGGTGAGAGCGTGGCATTACTTGGAAGAAGCGGTTCAGGCAAATCAACTTTACTCAATCTCATTAGCGGAATCGATATGCCGGACGCCGGCAGAGTAAAAGTGGGTGATCTGGACTTAACGGCCATGAATGAACATGAGCGGACCTTATTTCGGCGCCAGCACATTGGGTTTATTTATCAATTCTTCAATCTGGTCCCAAGCTTGACGGCTAAAGAGAACATAGAGTTCACATTGGAGCTAAATGGTTTTTCTGCCAGTGACATCTTGTCCAGAGTTGAGGCTTTAATGGAGGAACTTGATATTGCGGATAAGGCAGAACGCTACCCTTCTCAGTTATCTGGTGGCGAGCAACAACGTGTGGCTATCGCCAGAGCACTTATCCACCAGCCCAAAATTGTGCTGGCTGACGAGCCAACGGGAAATCTGGATGCTCGAACTGGGCACTCAATCCTGCAAACCCTGCACAAACTACTCAAAGAACATAACAGCACCTTATTACTGGTCACCCATAGTCTAGAAGTCGCCAATAGTGCTGATCGCATTATTACTCTGGAAGATGGCTACTTACAGGAAAGAGATAGTGGCTTCGCCTGGTAAGCGTTTATTGAATTTAAGTGCTTGGCGTTATTCCCGCCAACATCCCTGGCAAAGTTGGCTGAGTTTTCTGGGCATTGTGCTCGGAGTGATGATGGTGGTGGCAATTGATCTTGCCAGCAGCAGTGCTGATCGTGCATTTGCTCTTGCCGTAGAGTCTGTCAATGGCTCAATTACTCATCAAATTCTAGGCGGGGACGACGGCGTCCCTGAAAGGATTTACACCGACCTTCGTACTCAACTTGGATTCAGGCAATCGGCGCCAAGCATCACTGGCACAGTCCGTATAAACGACCAGGCATTTACTCTTATAGGACAGGACCTGATCAGTGAACTTAGCTTGCAACGGCAACGAGCAGGTTTTGAGTCAAGCGGCCTAATGTTTGATCCAGCTTTAATAAGCAACCCGGAAAATAATTATGTAGTAATGAGCCAATCTGCTGCAGCGGTAGCCGGTTTTGAAGTGGGTGAGTTACTTCAGGCAATTACGGGTGCTAACCAGATCGGTTTAAACCCACGCACTGCTACTATCGAGTTGCTGTCTACTGTCCCCAGCTCAGATCCAATTGCGACTGAAGGTCTTCTGTACACTGACATCTCCGTCGCACAAAATATTTTTCAAAAAAATGGCTATATCGACAGTATTGATTTAATTCTTGATAGCGAACAAGTTGCCATGATTCAGGATTGGTTACCACTTGGATTAAGTTTGGTAAATGTCGAAACACGCAATGACACCCTTGATCAAATGACCTCGGCTTTTCATGTGAATTTGTTGGCCATGAGCTTATTGTCTTTATTAGTAGCCGCACTTTTAATTTACAACACGGTTACTTTATCGGTATTACGCCGAGAAAAAACCTTGGGGATTTTTCGTGCTCAAGGTGTCTCCCGTTCTCAAATTTATCGACTTATACTGAGCGAAGCAGCCCTGTATGGAACACTGGCCAGTGCCCTAGGCGTAATACTTGGCTACTGGCTTGGCAAGGCTTTACTTGATTTAGTAACAGCTGCTATTCCAGATTTTAATTATCGACTCAATGTCACCAGTTTTTTGGTCGAGCCGGCTTCCTTGCTACTCGGTTTTTTATTAGGGCTTGTAATAACTCTGGCATCCGCAGCTATTCCTGCCTGGCGTGCAACTCTGGCTCAACCCATTACTTTGCAGCAACGTGCTGAACATAATTATGCATGGCGGCTTTACTTACCCCTATTAAGCTTTTTGGGTCTGGCAATATTACTTATTGGATTTGTTTTGCTGCAAAGCTCTTTAGAAAATCTGGTCGTGGGCTTTATAGCGCTAACCTTTATAATTTTCGGTTTTTGCTTTGTCGTGCCCGCCATCATGTCAGTCACATTAAAATTGTTACTGACTCTCCTGACCAGACATTTGAAGCTACCGGCCCGAATGGCCTTGCGCAATATACGCAATGGTCTTAATCGAACCGGCATGGCCGTGGCAGCCTTAACCGTAGCAATATCGGTCACCATTGGTGTGGGCATTATGGTTAACAGTTTTCGCAATACCGTTATTATTTGGCTCGAGCAATCCTTTGCCGGGGATATAGAAATAACCGGCGCTAATTTAAATCTCGATTTACAAAATCAGATCAGCCGTATATCCGGTGTTGATTACCTCAGCTCAACAATTAACACGACAGTTGAAAGCAGCATCGGTCAGGCTCGCTTAAATGTAAGTGATCAGGACGCTGATCAATCTTACTACTTGAAACAGATTAGCAATGACAATCTGGCGAGCTTTAACAATGGCGAAGGCATTTTACTGTCTGAACCTTTAGCCTGGTTGAATGACACTAATATTGGTGAGTCGATTTCAATCTACACCGATGTTGGTGAAAAAGACTTCCAGGTTCTTGGCATCTTTTATGACTACACCCCAAGCCAGGGTATGATTGCCATGCATGAAAACCTGTACCGCGAGTCATGGGATGAGCGGACACCATCGAGACTGACAATTTACGGTGATAACACTAACCCAACTCTATTAGAGGATATTGAAAATAATCTCAGCGAATATGAGGAACTAGCCATATTCCCCAATCAGCAGATTCAGGATATTACTCTTAGTATTTTTGACCGTACTTTCGCGATAACCGGAGTGTTGAGAATACTCGCTATTGTTATTGCTTTTATCGGTGTGCTTAGTGCACTGATGGCCTTACTACTTGAGCGCGGCAAAGAGTTTGCCACTTTACGGGCCACGGGAATGACCCCGAACCAGATTATCAAATTAATCATTGGCCAAACTGTACTAATGGGCATTTTTGCAGGGCTGCTTGCTATACCGCTTGGCTTAGTGATGTCTGATGTTCTCATTGATGTGATTAACAAACGGTCTTTTGGTTGGAGTATGCAGCATTTCCTTCCTCTTTCTGTTTTCAGTGACGCACTTATCCTTGCCTTACTGGCCGCCTTGCTAGCGGGGATATATCCCGCCATCAAAAGTGCACGGATTAGTCCAGCTCTTGCTTTACGAGAAGAATAAAACGCTTCTGTTTATGATTTTTTGTGCATTTATTTTTGCAACCAGACTTTGGTGAGCTTTACCAATTGAGGCATGATGAAAAAAACTAATAAGGCCACATTAAAAAATGCGATAAATAATTGTCTTATTCCCCAACCACCAAGCACGGGCACAATTTCAAAAAGAACATTAAAGAGTGGTTCAAAAACCAACATTAAAAAACAGGTGGCTGCACTTAATAATAACCATTGCTTCCAACGCACCGGCTGCTCCATGGCTGGAGCAATACTTGAAAACCAGTAATCAATGCCCGTTTGAATTTCAACATCATCGGCTGATACCAGAGCTGGTTTAATTTCTGTAATGAGTTGCTGACGTTCTGTAGAATCCAGTCAGGCCTTGGCAAAACGTTCATTGGCAAAGCGAACGGCAATTTCATATTTGTTTTCATTGCGTTCAGGCTTAACAACAAAAACACCTTCATGGCCAGAAAACCCTGAAGCAATATCAATCACCTTTTTTAACCAGCTTTCATATATTCTCAGTGAAGCAGGATGAACTTCATGATGTATCAATAAAGACACTGCTTGTTTATTTTATCTGTCATCGCTCATAGTAGAATCCATATCAGTCCTTTGATTCTGATTACACCAAAATTTATTAAATTTTATTCAATATTTTTTACTTTTATTTTTAGCATACCCTTAAGCAGCCCGAGATTAAATTGATACTTATCTTTGATAGGCTGTGGTAAAGTGCCGTCCATTTGGCCTTGGGGTGAATTAAATTTACTTATTGATACTTCGAAAGGCACCCTAAGAGAAATTACATGAGCTTTAATAATCTCGGTCTTTCTGAAAGTCTTTTACGCGCCATTCAGGAAACAGGCTACTCCCAACCTACTCCAATTCAGACTCAATCAATTCCCGCCATTTTAACCGGTAAAGATATAATGGCCGCTGCCCAAACTGGCACCGGGAAAACGGCAGGCTTTACTTTACCTTTATTGCAGATCATGGGCGCTAAAGGCCCCGTTCAAAGTAATCGATGTCATGCTCTGATAATCACTCCCACCAGAGAACTTGCAGCACAGATTCAGGAAAGCATTCTTAGCTATGGCAAGAACGAGAATTTGCGTTCCACTGTCGTCTTTGGCGGCGTCAATATCAACCCTCAAATGAAAACACTTAGGCGCGGCGTCGATATTCTGGTTGCAACACCTGGACGTTTATTGGATCTGCATCAGCAAAATGCGATTAAATTTAACGATATAGATATATTAATTCTGGATGAAGCTGACCGCATGTTGGACATGGGTTTTATCCGTGACATCAGAAAAATTCTGGCTTTGCTACCGGGCAAACGTCAAAACCTTATGTTTTCAGCCACTTTTTCAGATGATATTCGTAAGCTGGCAAAAACCATATGCGTTAATCCTGTAGAAATTGATGTGGCTCCGCGTAACTCTACTGTAGAGGCTATTTCACAAAAACTGTATAAGGTGCCAAAAGAACATAAAGCTGTCCTGCTATGCCATTTACTTAGTAAGAGTAAAGAACAGACCTTAGTATTTAGTCGCACCAAACATGGCGCAAACAAACTGGCAAAGCAGTTAAATAAATTCAATATTTCCGCCGCAGCCATCCATGGCAATAAAAGTCAGAATCAACGCACCTTAGCATTGGCTAATTTCAAACAAAATAAAGTGCAGGTTTTGGTGGCAACCGATATAGCCGCCAGAGGCATTGATATCGACCTCCTGGCTCAAGTTATTAATTTCGATTTGCCACATGTGCCAGAAGATTACGTACATCGAATTGGACGCACTGGCCGAGCTGGCGCCACTGGACTCGCAATTTCTTTAGTGAGCCCTGAAGAGAAAAAACAATTGCGCGCTATTGAACGCTTAATTAAATTTACAATCACAGAGGAAGAAGTAGATAAAGATTTTAGTCCTCTTCACTATAAACCCATTCAGCAGCCTACACAGCAAAGGCAAGCTGATGCAAAACAAAAACCTTCACGCCAAAATCCGAGCAGTCGTAAGCCTTTATCTGCGGCTAACAAAAAGAAAAACAGACATGGGAATACATCAAAAACGAATAAGCCTAAAGCTCATGCACAAAAAGCTGTAAAATCTGAAACATCAAACAATATCTGGAATCAAAACTTTAAATCTAGTTCCTCAAAATAAACAATGAATGCGCCTATCGTGCTACACACAATATTTCGCTATTCAACGCTGCTGATAGTTGTTGTATTAACAGCCTGTTCACCTGAGCGGCCCTATCAAGGTAATCAGACTACCTTTGATCTTGATATCAATACAGTGCTTGGCGGCAACGAAACTGACAGTTTTTTACGGGCTGATAGCCCACGAACTTTTTCATTCCCGACAGATCATGGAATGCACCCCGGGTTTCGAAATGAGTGGTGGTATTTAACCGGAAATCTCAAAACAGAGTCAGGAGCGCAGTTCGGCTATCAAGCCACTTTTTTCAATACCAGCTTTAACGGCGATTCTTTAGATACAGAAGATGCGCCTGAAGGCTGGCAAAGTTCACGTATCTGGATGGCGCATATGGCGCTTACTGATGTTGCTGGCAATGAACATATTGCACTCGAACGTTTTTCACGTGAAAACCCCGGCCTGGCAGGTGCACAACTAAATCCCTTTAAGGTCTGGCTGGAAAACTGGTCGCTAAGCTCAGATGCTAATGACTCTCAACCAGCTGATGGCTCTTTATCAGCTAATGGCTTTCCCTGGCAATTAAATATCGAAGACTCTGCCTTCTCACTTTTTCTTAGTTTGAATCCAATAAAAGCACCGGTATTACAAGGTGATAATGGGCTCAGTCAAAAAAGTCTGAAAGTCGGCAATGCATCTTATTATTACAGCCTTACTCGAATCGAAACTGAAGGTGAGATCATGCTTAATAGCGAAAGCTATTCAGTAAGAGGTCTAAGTTGGCTGGACCGGGAATGGAGCACCTCTGCACTGGCTGAAGATCAAAGCGGCTGGGACTGGTTTTCTCTGCAATTCAATGATGGACAGGAACTCATGTATTACCAGTTAAGAGACGCTACCGGTCAAGCTCACCCTAACAGTGATGGAAACTGGACTGATATCAATGCACAGCAAACATCTATCGCATCAGAGGATATTATTCTTATTGAAAATAAAAATTGGCTTAGTCCATCTGGTATCCGCTATACCACTGAATGGACGATGCAATACAATGACCAACAGTGGATTATTCGCGCCTTGTTAGAAGACCAGTTTATGGATTTATCAGTGCCATACTGGGAAGGTGCTGTCGAAATTTTAGATCTTGAAGATGGCGGTCGACTCGGACAAGGCTATCTTGAAATGGTTAGAAATTAAGACAATCCTTATGTTTTTTAGTATAAAAATGTCCACACTTCTTGCAAGATATGTCAGTAATATCGCAACACTTTCTCAATTTATGGAAGAATCATGAAAACCCCCGCTCACTCAAGCCTTCAGCTTGCTTTTGCATTCTTTGTGTCGACCTTGTTGATAGTTGCGCCCGCCAATGCTCAGCAAGACAATAATCCTGAAGGTCTGAAAGAAGTTAGAGCCGTTAGAGTAGACACTGCACCAGTTTTGGATGGGAATCTGGATGATGCAGTATGGCAACAGGCTGAAGTTATTGATGATTTTCATCAAATCAGGCCCGGTGACGGAACAGAACCTTCCGAGCGAACCGAAGTCTATATGATATACACTGAAGACGCGCTTTATATCGGCGCGCGCATGTATGACTCTAACCCGGAGTTAATTGCCGCCCCGGTCATCCGTCATAATCAAGGGCTTCCAGGTGACGACCGTCTGGTGATTATTCTCGATCCTTTCAATACACGTCGGGTTGGTTATCGCTTTGAAACCAATCTTAATGGTGTGCGTCACGATGCCCTCTACCAAAATATCACCTCATTTACCGGAGACTGGGTAGCAATCTGGGATGTGGCGGCTGACAGCTTCGATGAAGGATGGATTGCCGAGGTTGAAATTCCCTTCAAAACACTTCCTTTCGATCCAAATATCGACACCTGGGGATTTAATTTTGGTCGCGGCATTCGCCGGCGTGGAGAAGAAATGGCCTGGGTCAGTTATAACCGCTCTTACAACCCCAGTATTGTTGGATTAGCCACCGGGCTGGAAGGTATGAATCAGGGTGTTGGCCTCGATGTTGTACCTACTTTCACCATGAATGAACGACGCTCATTTAATCCTGGCGATAAAGAAAGTGATTTCGATCCTTCTCTGGATGTGTTTTATCGACTGACGCCATCTTTAAACGCAGCACTGACCGTTAATACAGATTTTTCTGCAGCAGATGTTGATAACCGCCAGGTAAACCTCACCCGCTTCAATTTATTTTTCCCCGAACGACGTGACTTTTTTCTTAACGATGCCGACCTGTTTCAGTTTGGTAATATCAGCAATACTGGTTCTAGAAATCAGGCAGGTTCGCGGGGTGCTCGTGAAAATGCTCGCCCCTACTTCTCTCGAAATATTGGTATTGGCTCTAACGGTGAAGAAGTTGATATTAAGTATGGCGGCAGGGTCAGTGGTCGAGTCGGGCGTTGGAACATAGGAACCTTGGCCGTCCGCCAGGATGCATCTGCAAATGTTGATGCATCCGATCTTTTTGTTGGTCGTTTTGCGGCCAATGTTCTGGACGAATCCACACTTGGAATTATCGTGACTGACGGCGACCCTCAATCCAATATCGACAACACGGTTTATGGTGCAGATTTCAGATACCTGAATACGCAACTCGCCAGCGGTCGCCAGGTAGAAGGAAATATCTGGTACCAGCAATCAGATACTCCCGGGCTTGATGGTGATGATGCCTCCTGGGGTGCCAGTGTTTCATCTCCTAATAATAGTGGTCTTCGCGGTGAACTAGCGCTAAAGGAAGTTCAACGTAACTTTAATCCAGCCCTTGGTTTTGTTAACCGTACCAATGTCCGCGATTATACCGCTAGAGCTGGCTATACCCATTTCTATGACAGTGAACTTTTCCAGCAATCCTATAGTGGGCTTGATGTATTCAGAGGAGAAATAATAAGTGGCGGACTGCAAAGTCAGGTCTTGAAATTTCGCCTTTTGGAAATGGAAACTAATTCCAGGGATTCGTTTGACTTAGGCCATACACGTTATAAAGAAGTGGTGCGGACACCATTCACAATTTATTCTGAACCCACTCGCTCAGTAGCCATTCCTGCTGGCAATTACTCATACGATACTTATGACTTTAGCCTGGGAACCGGTAATCAGCGTGAATTTTCTGCCTCTCTAAGATCTGAATTCGGTGATTTTTATGATGGCGATCAAATCGGTATCTTTTCATCATTTAACTGGAACCAGTCGCGTTACTTCGCCATGGCTTTAAATTATGACTGGACTGATATCAGCCTACCCCAGGGAGACTTTACTGCTCGCCTGACCTCTTTAAATACACAGGTTGCATTTACCACAAATTTATACTGGATCAGTTTATTGCAGTACGACAATATTTCAGAAAACATGGGGCTTAATACAAGAATTCAGTGGATTCCGGAAGCCGGACAGGAAGCCCTGATCGTATTAAATTACAATATGCAGGATAGGGACAAAGACAATACTTTTCATTCTGAGTTATCAGATCTTAGCGTTAGATTCAGATACACTTTCCGATATTAACAGTATCTTATCGATCATTCTGAAATCAACTTTTTTCTGAGCAGAAATTTGAAAAGCTGGATAGTGTTAAATAATTAAAGTGTCGCAAGGAAATAGGCGGCAACAGAAATAAGGATACCAAAGAAAGAATATTTAGCGACTTTTCTGAACCGATATTTATTTGGTAGCAATAATACAAAGCCTGCCAGAGAAAAAATGACTAAAATAATCGCACTGATATCAATCAGCGCATTCCAGACTATATGCGTATAACGTCCCTTGTGAAGATCATTTAAAACCGCTATCAGGCCATAGTGGGTCGTTTCCGCATAGACTTCACCTAAACCCTGATCAATTTCAACTAAAGCCTGAAGACCAGGCCCATCATATTCTATCGTGACAAATGGATCTTCAATAATAAGACTAGCAAATTCCAGCCTGATACCAAATTCACTTCTTACATATTCGGCAAGTTCTGGTGAGTCAAAAATCATACCGTTATCATCAAGCGGCAGATCAGGCAGAGTGTCCAAAGTGATCACCTCAGTCTCAGGTTCTGCTGTCATGGTTTCAGCGTGATTTAAAGTAATGCCGGTAATTGAAAAGAATACCAGTACGATGAGTAAAGCGATTGAGAGATAAACATGAACGGTCCGCGACCAATTCACTAAATTACGGTTTATTGTCATAATTCTTCTTTTTAAAAAAAGGCCTAGCGTAATAATCAACTGTGAAAAGAATATGAATTGACTTACATCATTGCCTGACACTATTTAAAATGCTTACAAAATTCATTGTAAGAAAAACCTATGAGTCAACTTAAACACAACGTTAACCGCCTTCTTCAGTTCAGAGTGCCTCTCATAAGAGGTCGAGCATTATCAAGTATTTTTATGCTGATGGCATCCTTTGTTCTCAACTTGGGGGTGATGAATGTCTCTCAGGCTCAGGAAGTCAGTCAGCATTATGATGGCGTATTAGGCACTTCTCTTGATATTACGGTGTATGCGCCTGATCAAACTAATACAGACGCCGCCATTGAAGCTGCCGTTGCTGAAATTGCTCGCCTGGAACAAATGCTTACTAATTATGATGAGACTAGTGAACTCATGCAGTTAAACGCTTCCATGAGCACTGACTCAGCATCGCCAGCTTTAATCGATGTTATTAGTTCCTGTGAAGAATGGTTTCGTCAAACTGAAGGTAATTTCTCCTGTCGCCTGGGTGCGGTTGTTGATTTCTGGGATGAGGCAGAGGAAACACAGCAGGTTCCGAGCCGCCAGGACCTTAGCCCAATAGCTCGTAATGCCAACAGAGCGGAGCTGCTCATTAATGCTGAGCAAAACCAAATACAACTAGGAGAAGGCATCAAGCTGGACCCCTCCGGACTGGCCAAGGGTTATATTATTGACAGTGCTATGACCGTATTAAGAAATGAGATCCCAGAGGCAACCGGCATTAAAGTCGATATTGGTGGTGATGCATCCTATTGGGGAGTCCCGCCGGATTCAGACGGATGGCAAGTCATGGTCGCCAACCCGGAAGCCACTGCTGATAATGGTGATTTTATTACCAGTATTTCACTAGGTTCCAAAGCGGTTGCTACCAGTGGGCACAATAGTCGTAAGCGTCAAATTTTAATGCGTGAATTCAGCCATATCTTCACTCCTCAAACGGGCTGGCCTGTGTTTAGCGGCCTGTATGCCGTTGTGATTGCTGACAATGCCATTACAGCTGATGCAATAGCGACAACACTCTCGGCACTGTCTATCGCCGATGCCCTAACAACCGTAGAGGCTTTGCCCGGTGTTGACGCTTTATTAGTTGATGAAAGCGGTGCACAACGCAGCTCATCCGGCTGGAATAAATATTTAAGCAAGGAGTTGTTGCTCCTCTCCAATGCTGATTTCAAATTGACCCTGGATTATTCAATCCCCTCTCAAGACGGGCGTGGCTATGAAAGACCCTATGTGGCTATTTGGGTCAGTACCATGAATAACCAGCCTATCAAGAACTTAATTCTTTTTGGTGGTGAGCAGCGATGGGCAGGTAGTAATCAACGCTGGTGGCGCTTTGTCGGTCGCCGCTCAACTGTGGAGAGAATTAATGTTACCCGCCCCACACGCGGACCAGGCGAATATCAATTAGTTTGGGACGGCCGCGATGACTCGGGAAAGCTTATCCAGCCGGGCGATTATCTATTACATGTAGAAGCGTCACGCGAACACGGCGGCCACAGTTATCGCAATGTCAGATTCAAGTTTGAAGAAGGCACTCAGGTAATTGAACAGGACCGCTTCGGTGAAGTAGGCGCTTTTAAAGTTACAGTGGAAATGAACCCGGCTGAAGAGTAAAGTTGTCTATCCAGTCATCATTCAAAAATGCTAAGGCATGACCAAGAAAAACTGTATTCAAAAAGCCTTTACTCATTTTTGCTTAGTCAGCAGCCTTCTACTCGCCTCCTATAATTCATTATTTGCCCAGGAACCACAACATTCCAACAAACCTCCTGCGCATGGCAATCATTGGATGGCCGCTGCCGGCAAACCTTTATCAGTATCCGTTGGCAGTATGATTTTTGCTCAAGGCGGCAATGCGGTTGATGCTGCCAGCGCCATGCTTGCCGCGTCTGCAACAATCTGGGACACCATGGGTTGGGGCGGTGAGACTCAAGCCTTAATTCACAACCCTAATACTGGCGAAGTTCACGCTATCAATGCCTTAGGTGCCGCCCCATCTGGCGCCACACCGGAATACTTCCAAAACCTGAATTACAGAACTCCCCCTGATTACGGTCCTCTGGCAGCCGTCACTCCCGGCACTCCAGGCGGTCTGATGGTAATGTTGGCTGAATATGGCACTATGAGTCTGTCTGAAATACTGGCGCCTTCGATAGAAATGGCCAGAGGTTATGCCATTGAGCAAATCCAAGCTGAGCGAATTGAGTATGATAAGCAGTTTCTAAGAATCTGGCCCGATACTGCTCGGGTCATGCTACCTAATTTTGACCCTGCAAATCCCAGAAACTGGTCGGCACCCTACCCTGGTCAGCTCTTTGTACAGGAAGATTTAGAATCGACTCTAAATAAACTGCTTGAAGCAGAGCAGACAGCCTTGGCTAATGGCGCAAGTCGAAAAGAAGCCATTATGGCTGCCTATGATCGCTTTTATCGGGGAGATATCGCTGAAGAAATTGTTAGGGCCAGCCAGGCAGCAGGTGGACTATTTACTATGGAAGATCTGGATAACTGGCAGGTATATTTAGAAGAGCCTGTATCAACGACTTATAAAGGCATCGAAGTCTTTAAATTGAATAGCTGGGTTCAGGGCCCTGTCATGTTACAAATGTTAAATATGCTTGAAGGCATGGATTTACAAAGAATGGGATACAACAGTGCTGAATATATTCATACCCTTTATCAAGTGATGAATCTGGCCTTTGCCGATCGAGATTTTTATTATGGTGATCCCTACTTTCCACCAGAAGAGCCGATTGCTGGTTTGCTCTCAAAAGATTATGCCCGTGATCGAGCCGCCCTGATAGATCCTCGCCGCAATCAAACCAATATTGGCCCTGGCAATCCTTACCCTTATCAGGATGATGAGCCAAATCCTTTCTTGCGGTATCTAGAAAACTGGGAAGCTAATATCGAACCCCAATGGAATGCTGCCGGTATTAATAAAAGCAATAATGAAAACAGCCTTGCCATTAATAATGTCGATCCTATTAGCCCACCCAATGAAATAAGCCAAGCTGATGGCAATGGCAATGTCGTCAGCATCATGAGTCATGACGAAGGCTTTCATGCTGGCACAACATCCATCCAGGCAGCTGATGAAGATGGTTGGGTTGTATCGATCACTCCCAGCGGAGCATGGATGCCAGCTTTTATTGCTGGCTCTACTGGCATGAGTTTATCGCAACGTATGCAAAGTTTTGAGCTCTCGGAAAAACGCAGCCCCTATAACACGCTCGAACCAGGTAAACGACCCAGAGCAACTCTTTCACCCAGTATCGCTTTAAAAGACGGCAAGCCCTACATGGCTTTTTCTGTTCAAGGCGGTGATGGTCAGGACCAATGGCTATTGCAGTTCTTTCTGAATATTGTGGAATTCGGCATGGATGTTCAGCAGGCAACCGAAGCCGCTAATTTTGAAAGTTATCAGCTCCACAGCTCCTTTGGTGATCACTTCAGCCAGCCCGGTCGGATTGTTATGCGCAGCGATATGGACACACTGGTCTTAAGAACCCTGATCCGCATGGGCTATGAACTTGAGTTCAGGGAAAAGACCTCTGGCCCTATTACAGCCATTCTCTTTAATCAGGAATATGGCACCATGACTGGTGGCGCCAGTGATTTTGGTGATGACACAGCAATCGGTTTTTAATGAAACAAACTGACTTTCTTCAATCCAGGTCCCTGAGAGGTCATGATGAAAATAATAATAAAAACAGCTTTCACACTTTTCACAATTATTACTTTACCTGTATTCGCCCAGCAACAGCCTGTTGATCCTGACCGTACACCTGGTGTTCAGGCCGGTCCAGACCCCGCCAGAACAGCCTGGGTTAATCAATATTGCAGTGACCCTGCAATGCCCGAACCAAGAACTCGTCGAGGCGGAAGAACTGCGCCAAGCCCAGGCGATTACACCATTAGTGGCATCCCCGGTGTTATTGCTGCCAACGCACGTTGGCGCAAGCTATGGACAGATACAGGAAATAATGCCGACAGCCCCATTGGCGTTGAGGACGGTGTGCTCGTAGCCCAAAATGACAAAAGTCAGATACTAAAAGTAAGGCTGGATGGCATAGTGGAACTTGTTGCAACAGACACCTATACCGGTGGAGCCCTGGCAATGGCGCCAGATGGCACGCTTTATGTAGGCGAACGCGCGCTTAATAGAGGCATCTGGCAAGTAGAACCTCGCCAGCTTTTTGCTAACACCATGAACGGAGAACCTCTGGAATGCCTCACCACTGGAGTATTGAATGACATGATTGCTGATGCTAATGGCGGCATGTATATGACCATGGGCGGGGTTTATTACGTTAACCCACAAGGCGTCGTCACTGGCCGCTATGGCGTTAATGGTGGCAATGGTCTGGCCTTAAGCCCCGATGGCAATACGCTATATGTGACCGGGCGTTTACCTGATGCCTCTCCCCCTGCTGGATTAACCGTCCCCGCTGGTGCTCCTGAACCCTCGGGCGGCCTTGTTGCTTATGATGTCCAGACCGATGGTTCATTGGCCAACGAGCGTCAATTTGCCTGGGCTGGTGGTGATGGCATGGTGGTTGATAATCAAGGGCGAATCTATGTTACAGGCAATGGTGGTGTCTGGGTGATTGACGATGAAGGAGAAATTCTTGGATACATATCTACTCCCCGCAGTATGATTTCTGTATCGATTGGCGGGCCCAATAAACAAACCCTGTTTGGCGTATCCATAAGAGATGTTGAAATTTTTGCCATTGATCTGCTTGCCAGAGGTTTATAAACTCTAAGAAGACTATAAGTAGTGGTGTAAAATTTTTTTAAGCTTATGATGAAAAGGAACGAGCAATGAAAAACAATAAACAAGAAGCACGCCGTCAATTTTTAACGGGAAGCGCCATCGCTGCCGGGGCTGCTGTACTAGGGACAAATATCAAACCTGCTATTGCTCAGGAAACAGAGTATGTAATAGAGCCTCCTGCTACTACCTCGATGGAAATTTTTGGCTACTCAGCACGCTTTCCAGTGCGACGAGTTTTTTGTCTTGGCAGAAACTATCGCGCCCATGCCTTTGAATCCGGTGATGACCCTGATGTGAACCCACCTTTTTTCTTTATCAAGCCGCGTGATGCCGTGGTCGATAGTCGAGAGCCTTTTCCTTACCCGCCAATGACGCAGGAATTAAGATATGAAGGTGAGATGGTTGTTGCATTAAAAAGTGGCGGCACAAATATCAGCGAAGCAGAGGCTTTAGATCATGTCTATGCCTATGGTATTGGTCTTGATATGACGCGAGAAGATTTACAACATGAAGCTCAACGGCTGGAAAGACCCTGGGCGATTAGCAAGTCATTCGACAATTCCGCTCCCTGCGGACCACTCTACCCAGTGGAAACTTATGGCCATGCTGTTACCGGACGCATTTGGTTAAGCGTGAATGGCGAAATCAAACAGGACTCTGATCTGGCCTTACAACGCTGGTCTGTGCCGCAAGGCATCGCCATTCTTTCGCAATATTATGAACTGACTGCGGGAGACATCATCATGTCTGGCACCCCGGAAGGCATTGGCCTAATTTATAAAGGAGATGTTGTTCGAGTCGGAATTGACGGCCTGGGTGAAATCGAAGTCACTGTTGTCTAAATTTTTGCAAATAAAAAAGCCCAGCCTTGTGTTAACAATTCTGGGCTTTTTTACTCTTAGACAATTCCAACTTTTAGTTTTCTAAAAACTCTAATAACTCAAGAGAATCAGCAAAATTTTAAGCACTTATCTTTTGCAAGGTCTCAATAAGCTCTTCCTTTTTTGAGTAAAAAGGAGAATGACTGGAAGCAATTTCAAACACCTCTTTACAGGGTGATGCATCAATCATCTGACGTTGCATCTCAGGGTGTATCGCCCGATCTTCCGTAAGAAGAATGTAATAGCATGGAACAGATCCGAAATTTTCTTCAGTAATAGTCACTGGGGTCGCCAGAGGGGCTAATGCCTGAGCATGATGGTGAGTAACAGCATATTCAACATCTTCATCACTGCAATCATGATAAAAAAGATCTCTAACCAGTTCTGCCTTCAGTGTGCCAGTCACACCATCTTCAGAAGGGATTAATGCTGGCGGCACAGATGAATGCGGATTTGACTCTTCCAGTGACAACAGAGATTGACCTGACTGCGGTAAAAACCCGGAAAGGTAAACCAGGGCGCCTACTTTTTCTGGACGTAGTTCAGCCGCTGCTGTGATAGCAAGACCACCCATTGAATGGCCAAGCATGACGACTTTTTCATCCTGTTGGTCAAGCACTTCAACCAACTTATTGGCATAGGCTTCCAAAGTCACTTCATTCGCAGGGGTTGAATCAGCACCAGAACCTGGTAATTCAGGAGTGATTACATTATGGCCGGCAGCCTTAAGGCCAGGCACCACTTCATTCCAACACCAGGCACCATGCCAGGCGCCATGAACTAAAACATAGGTCGTCATATTTTTATCCTTCTTTTATTATCAATAATTTAGTTTAGAAGACTATTCAGTCCGTCGTTAAGGGCTTCTCGTGCTTCTTCTTCTGTATCATCTGCTAATTCTTCGGTCGTATTTTCAACCTGCTCCATGGCTTCATCCATTCGTGCTTCGGCTGCAACCACAGTTTCATCCAGCATTTCTTCAGCTTGTTCAACCATATTATCTGCTTCGGCCTGAGCGCTCTCCAATGCTTCATTTGCTGCTGTAGTTGCCGCTGAAGTTGCTGAAGACTGCGTTGAAGGTTCAGTGCCTGCAGACGCTGATGTGGTTGGAGAAGCTGCTTCTTCAGAGCCACAGGAAACAAGGCCAAGTGCCATAAAGCTAAGTAGAGTGAGGAATGTTAATTTTTTCATAATATTGTCGAGTATTTATTTAACAGAAAGATTCTAAAACACTTTTCAAGTATTACGGATTTTACTGAAGAAGTGAAGCTGCTCATATTTATCTACCCAACACCTAATAACACATAAAAATAAAATTTTAACTTATTGTATGCCTATTGGTTAAAAGCTGATTCTTGTAAACTTATTTAAAATAAAGCGCCAAACATTAACTCATTAATTAGACTAACAACAGGGGTAAACAATGCAGACTTTTAATTTTAACAATGGCGATCAGATGCCTATGCTGGGCCTGGGCACCTGGAAGTCGGATAACCAGACCATCAAACCCGTTATTAAACAGGCCTTTAATATTGGTTATCGTCATCTGGATTGTGCGGCTGTTTATGGCAATGAAGCTGGAATAGGAGAAGCACTTAGCGAAGCAATCACAGCCAAAGAAGTGACTCGGAAGGAGTTATGGCTTACATCAAAGCTCTGGAATAATGCACACCAAGCAGAAGATGTATTACCTGCTTTGAAAAAAACCCTGCTTAATTTACAACTCGATTATCTGGACCTGTATTTAATTCACTGGCCTGTTGCCGTAAAACCAGGCGTTGGCTTTCCCCAATCAGATGATGATTATTTAAGTTTGGAACAGCTCCCTATCATTGAAACCTGGGAAGCTATGGAAACCTGTGTCAATGCCGGACTCATAAAACACATTGGGGTATCCAACTTCAGCGTCCCAAAACTAAAAAATCTGGTAGCCCTGAGTCGCATTAAACCAGAAATGAACCAGGTAGAATTACATCCCCTGCTACAGCAGGACGATTTAAAAATTTATTGTGATTCAGAAAATATTAAATTAACCGCCTATGCTCCCCTAGGCTCGGCAGATCGACCTGCTTTTTTTCAGGATGAAGGCAGCCCCACTCCTCTGGAACAACCAGTAATACAGGAAATTGCCGCTGCTCATAATGCCACTGCCGCACAAGTATTACTGGCCTGGGGAATCCAGCGTGGTACTGCAGTCATTCCAAAATCCGTAAAAGTCCAGCGTATGGAAGAGAATTTTGCAGCCTCGGACCTTCGTCTTACAGATGAGGAAATGATCAAAATTAAAGCTCTTGATCAGCACTATCGTCTCTTGAACGGTAAAATTTGGGGAGGGCCCTATACTTATGAATACCTTTGGGATGAAAAAGAATGAAATTTGTTATCTAATCAATCTCGTTATTACATTAATGCTTATACCTAACGGTTAATACACATTTAGCACAGAATTACATTCGGAGAATAATTATGCTGAAGCGCTTATCTACGATCTCTTTTGCCAGATTTGCCAGAAATTTTTTATCGCTGTTTCTGTTTACTATTTTTATTATCCCGAATCTATCCTTAGCCCAGTTAGCTGCACCTAATACTGAAGGTGCCAGCATGGGACACCTGCACTTTCAGGCTGCCGATATTGAAGCCAGTAATGAATTCTGGGAAGCCTTTGGCGCAAGCAGAGTTCAGAACGGGCCTTTAAGTATGTATGCTGTTCCCGGGACTTTCATCCTGGTGCGTGAAGCTCAGCCTAGTAGCGGCTCCGATGGAACAATGATTGTACATGTTGGCTTTCATGTCCCTGATGTTGATGCCGCTTTTGAAAGATGGACACAAGCGGGCATCGATGTTGAGCGTGGCGGCTTTCCTATTCAACTGTGGGTTCATGGCCCCGATGGTCTGCTGATTGAGATATTGGAAAATCCGGAAATTAATGTGCCTGTCCAGATGCACCATATTCACTGGAATATTCCTGACATTGCAGCCATGCAAGCCTGGTATGACGAAATGTTTGGTGCCACTCCGGGCATGCGAGGTGATTTCCAAGCTGGAGATGTTCCAGGTGTCAATCTCACTTATAGTGGTGCTGACATGCCACTTGCCCCGACTCAAGGTACCGTGCTCGATCATATCGGCTTTGAAGTCACTGATTTACGGGCTACCATTAGCAAACTTGAAGCTGCTGGCATCAGTATGGATATGGATTATCGTGAAATCCCAGAAGCCAATCTGGCCATTGCTTTTCTGACCGATCCTTGGGGAACCTATATCGAGCTAACCCAAGGTTTAGCGCCTTAACTTTTGCTCATATGCTGAAAATATTTTTAATCAGTTAATTTAAACAATAACTAAAAAAATAGGACAAAAGATGATAGCCACCTTAGTAATTTTCGATTTAGGCGAGAACTTTGATGCTGAAACAGTTAGGCATAATGCCTTAATGGCAAGAGGTAAATTTGAGAACTTGCCGGGCTTACGCTCCAAGGCTTTTTCAATTGATGCCGAAAAAAGGCAGGCAAAAAATTTCTATATCTGGGAAGAAGAAGCCGCAGCAAGAAATTTTTTCTCAGAAGAAACGCTTGAAGGTGTCACCAAGTTTTATGGCGTGAGACCCAGTATCGAGTATTTGGAAGTAGCTACTTTAGTAGATAACCATATTAAATAAGCAATCATTGCCTAATTTAAAATGTATTTATCTAGGCCTATACAGAAGTAAATTTTTGAATAAATAATCCTTTATAAAATAATTTCTATTTGTGCTTATACAATGGCAACCAGCTAAAAAAACTGCGTACAGCCAAGTTTGAGTTTTATTTAACTTTCCATTTATGAAAGTCAAAAACCATGTTTGAAATTTTGGGGTCTGATCCCTGGATACTGGTATTGGTAATTGCTGTCGCTTTTGGTGCTGGCATCGTTCATGGTGCTATCGGCATGGTTGGAGGCCTTCTCATGACGGGTGTTCTAGCCCATTTCATTGGCATTAAATTCACTGTCCCCGTAATTACCTGCGCCCTGATATTTAGTCATTTCAGTCGCGGCTATATGCTGAGAAAAGATATTGATTTCTGGACCGTTCGGCATGTTTTGTTATTTGGTTTACCAACTGTTGTGCTGGGCTCTATCATTTTTGGTTATTTATCCCCTCGGGTTATTGCTCTGGTCTTTGGTTCCGTTTTAACCATTTCATTGCCAATAAAGTATTGGGCAAGAAGTCATTCCATTAAAACAGGCCCAAAACTTTTAGCCGGCGCTGCAGTTGTATGGGGAGGTTTAGCCGGCAATGTCATTGGACCTGGTTTTTTCTTGGCGCCTTTCCTGCTGGGTACAGGCATGAACCGGCTGGCATTCGTTGGAACCCTGGCAACTATTACTTTAGTCATGAACATGGTCAAAATTTCTGTCTTTGGATTTACCGATTTGTTAACGCCGGAATTAATTATTCTGGGTATCATTGCAGGCCTGTCGACAATTCCTGGCAATTATCTTGGGCAAAAAGTGTTAAGAAAAATGACCGACGGCATCCATGAAAAAATTGTCGATGCCATGACCATTATTTTAGTGGCCAACTTTTTTTATTTGGCTTTTACCGCATAAATAAGCGTTAAGGATACTGTCTCAGTTTTCAATTTATACACCAATGGCGAGTAATCCGCGGTTCGCTTCCTAAAATGCTCCCCTCCTTGGACGTTACTGCGCCTCAACTATTTGAACAGGTACTAAGCGCCTGACTTTCAAACGAAGACTTCACCGAGATATGGGTAGTGCCTATGTTTGAGTCTTAACTGAAATAAAAGAGCCGATATTAAGACTGGCTAAGGAGACGTCCGAGGCAGGGATGCCGAGGCCGAGCGTACATGGACGTACGTATGCGTTCTCCGAGCCAGTCTCAATATCGGCTTGCTAGTTGAACAGTTTCTCTCTCGCTTGAGACAGTCAGTGGTTCGCTCGCTAAAATACTCCTCACCCACTAACTGACTCAAGCCACATATTTCAGTTAAAACTCAAACTTAGGCACTACGAAGAATATGACATAGCTCATGTTCACTTACTTAGTCAAAATTGTCGACAAAATAGGCAAATACTTTTGACTATAAGCAATTTTATCCATATATTGTCGACAATTTTAGCCTAACTGGAAAAAACTGCATGACGACTCCATCACCAGGTCACACCTTTCGGGAATTGGTAAAAACTGAAAAACCGCTGCAATGCGTTGGCGCCATCAATGCCTATCACGCAAGGATGGCTGAGGCTGTCGGTTTTAAATCACTCTATATTTCCGGTGGTGGAGTAGCCGCGGGCTCATGTGGAATTCCTGATCTGGGCATCACCACCCTGGAAGATGTATTAACCGACTTACGTCGCATTACTGATGTTACCAAAGCCCCTGTCATGGTCGACATCGATGTCGGTTGGGGCGGTGCTTTTAATATCGCTCGCGCCATTAAATCCATGAGTAAATATGGCGCCGCTGCGGTACACATTGAAGATCAGGTCATGCAAAAACGCTGCGGCCATCGGCCTAATAAAGCCATTGTGTCACAAACTGAAATGGTCGACAGAATCAAAGCAGCAGTAGACGCCAGAACCGATCCTGATTTTGTCATTATGGCGCGCTCCGATGCTTTAGCCGTTGAAGGATTAAATTCTGCTATCGATCGAGCCTGTGCCTGTGTTGAAGCGGGTGCTGATATGATCTTTCCCGAGGCTATGACTGAACTTTCCATGTATCAGCAATTTGTTGATGCGGTAAAAGTCCCAGTGCTGGCGAACATCACAGAGTTTGGTTCAACCCCTTTATATACCACGACGGAACTTTCGAGCGTGGGTGTCAGCATCGTGCTCTACCCTTTATCTGCATTCCGCGCTGCCAACGCTGCGGCCCTAAAGGTTTATCAAACCTTGCTGGCTGAAGGCACTCAAAAAAATGTTATCGATATGATGCAAACCCGCGATGATCTTTACAACTATCTTGACTATCACAGTTACGAGCAAAAACTGGATGCACTATTTTCTAAGGAGACTGAGTCATGAGCAACGAAACTGAACAGTTACTACCCAAGGCAAAAAAATCAGTAGCGCTGTCTGGTGTGGCTGCTGGCAATACGGCCATCTGTACAGTAGGCCGTACCGGAAATGATTTACATTACCGTGGCTATGACATCCTCGATTTTGCAGAAGAAGCAGAGTTTGAAGAAATTGCTCACTTACTGATTCATGGCCACTTGCCCAATAAATCTGAACTGACCGCATACAAAGCCAAATTGAAATCCATGCGTAGCCTGCCTCAGTCTGTAAAACTAGCCATGGAGGCCCTGCCATCAAACTCTCACCCGATGGATGTAATGCGAACAGCCTGTTCTGTGCTTGGAACTTGTATACAGGAAAAAGAAGAACACCCCATTGCTGAAGCACGTGACATTATTGATCGCTTGATGGCGAGCTTTGGTTCCGCTTTGCTTTACTGGTATCACTTTGCCGTCAATGGCAAACGTATTGATGTTGAAACGGATGATGACTCTATTGGCGGACATTTTTTGCACCTCTTGCATGGGCAGGCTCCAGGCGAATTCTGGGTAAGAGCCATGCACACTTCCCTGAACCTGTATGCGGAACATGAATTCAATGCCTCAACCTTCACCTCACGAGTGATTGCCGGCACCAATTCAGATATGTATTCAGCCATCACTGGCGCTATTGGCGCCTTGCGCGGATCAAAGCATGGCGGCGCTAATGAAGTCGCTTTTTATATCCAAAGCCGCTACCAGTCTGCTGATGAAGCTGAAGCGGATATTCGCAAACGAGTAGCCAATAAGGAAATTGTCATAGGTTTCGGTCACCCGGTTTATACCGTGAGCGATCCGCGTAATGAAGTGATCAAGCGAGTGTCCAAGCAATTGTCGAATGAATCCGGTGACACATTAATGTATGAAATTGCTGAACGGCTTGAATCTGTTATGTGGGATATTAAAAAAATGTTTCCGAACCTCGATTGGTTTTCAGCCGTGTCTTATAACCAGATGGGTATTCCTACCGATATGTTTACACCGCTATTTGTGATTGCTCGTGTATCTGGCTGGGGTGCACACGTTATCGAACAACGTGAAGATGGCAAAATTATTCGTCCTTCAGCTAATTATACTGGGCCTGACAATCGAGATTATGTCCCTCTTGATCAGCGTTAGTCTCAAGCCGCGACAATCTGAATAGGTATTACTATGTTGCCTGAATCTGAACAAGCGATTACCAGCGCAGATAAAACTTTCCTGCAGTTACGCAAGGACATCGTGGAAGGCCTTATTGCTGCGGGTTCAAAATTAAGTGAAACAGAATTATCGACTAACTATGCTGTCAGTCGTGCCGTTATAAGAGAAGCCATTAATCGACTTGAGTCATGCCATCTGGTCGAACGTAAAGCCAATATTGGCGCACGCGTTGTAAGTATCAGTACAGAAGGTCTGTTGGAGCTTTATCAGGTACGCGAGGCGCTCGAAGGAATGGCCGCTCGACTTGCTGCCATTCATATGGATGATAATGAAATTGAAGATTTAAATAAGCTCATGGCGACTCATTTCCAAATTGTTAAAGATGGTGAAAATTATTATCAGGAAGCTGGCGATCTGGATTTTCACTACCGCATTATTCTTGGCAGTAAAAATAAGCAGTTAATCTCGATCCTAATGGATAGCATCTATCATTTAATACGTATGTATCGTGTTCAGCTAGGCATGTCTGGCCCTCGAGTCACTACTGCTTTTGAGGAACATAAACAAATTGTTCAAGCTATTTGCAGTCGTGATGCTGAGCTTGCTGAAATGTTAATGCGTCGCCATATTCTGTATAGCAAAAATAGTTTGCAGCTTAAATTAAACGGCGAACCTGATATGAAGATAAAAACTGTATGAATAATTCTGCATACCGTAAGCCGCTAGCAGACTCAAAGCTGGAATATTTTGACACTCGTGCTGCTATAGAAAGTATTCAACCTGGCGCCTTTAAAAAATTGCCGTATACCTCTCGTGTATTAGCTGAGCAGTTACTACGCCGCTGTGATCCATCTATTCTCAGTAATGCTTTAAAACAAATCATCGAACGTAAACGTGATATGGATTTCCCCTGGTACCCTGCCCGTGTTGTTTGTCATGACATTCTTGGACAAACAGCTTTGGTCGATTTGGCGGGTCTGCGTGATGCCATTGCCGATCAGGGTGGTGATCCGGCTCAGGTTAACCCAGTCGTACCCACCCAATTAATCGTTGATCATTCTCTTGCCGTCGAGGCGCCAGGTTCTGACCCTCAGGCTTTTGAAAAAAACCGTGCCATTGAAGATCGCCGCAATGAAGATCGTTTTCACTTTATTGAGTGGACCAAAACGGCTTTTAAAAACGTCGATGTCATTCCGGCAGGTAACGGCATCATGCACCAGATCAATCTGGAGAAAATGTCGCCTGTGATTCAGTCACGTGATGGCCTTGCCTTTCCCGATACCTGTGTCGGCACAGATAGTCATACTCCTCATGTCGATGCGCTAGGTGTTATTGCTATTGGTGTCGGCGGCTTAGAGGCTGAAAATGTCATGCTCGGCCGACCTTCCATGATGCGCCTGCCCAATATCATTGGCGTCAATTTAAAGGGCAAGCGTCAGCCCGAAATTACCGCTACTGACATTGTGCTGGCTATTACCGAATTTTTACGCGAACAAAAAGTTGTGTCAGCCTACCTCGAATTTTTTGGAGAAGGCAGCAAAGCGCTGACCATAGGTGACCGTGCAACAATTTCCAATATGACTCCAGAATACGGCGCGTCAGCCGGACTATTTTATATCGACGATCAAACTATTGATTACCTCACACTCACTGGTCGCGATGCCGAACAGATTAAACTCGTTAAACTTTACGCTCAGACGAATGGCTTATGGGCTGATCAATTTGAGGATGCTGAGTACGACAGGCTTATTGAGTTCGATCTTTCTAGCGTGACAAGAAACATGGCGGGCCCGTCCAATCCGCATCGTCGTCTTCCTACTTCAGAGTTAGCCACAAAAGGTATTGCGATCAACCTTGAATCAGCCCTGGCAGAAGAGGCTGATGGACTTATGCCCGATGGTGCAGTGATCATTGCGGCAATTACCAGCTGCACCAATACCAGCAACCCTCGTAATGTTGTTGCTGCTGGGCTTATCGCACGCAAAGCTAATGAGCTCGGTTTAACAAGAAAGCCCTGGGTTAAAACCTCTTTTGCTCCGGGTTCGAAAGTCGCCAAGTTGTATCTGGAAGAAGCTGGTTTGTTAGCAGAATTAGAGAAACTAGGTTTTGGTATCGTTGGCTATGCTTGTACAACTTGCAACGGTATGAGTGGAGCTCTGGATCCAAAGATACAAGAAGAAATTATTGCTCGTGACTTATATTCAACCGCTGTCTTATCTGGCAATCGTAATTTTGATGGGCGCATTCACCCTTATGCCAAACAGGCCTTTCTGGCTTCACCACCCCTGGTCGTAGCTTACGCTATTGCTGGAACCATACGCTTTGATATTGAGAAAGATACATTAGGCTTAGACGCCAATGGTAATCCAATTACCTTGAAGGACATCTGGCCCAGTGATGAAGAGATAGATTCCATCGTTAGCATACATGTAAAACCCGAACAATTCAGGCAAATTTATATTCCAATGTTTGATCTGGGAAGCATCAAGGAAGCGGACAGCCCGCTTTACGACTGGCGTCCTCAAAGCACCTATATTCGACGCCCTCCATACTGGGAAGGCGCGCTTTCCAACGTGCCAAGTTTGAAAAATATGCGCCCTCTGGCGATACTCGGAGACAATATCACCACGGATCATTTATCCCCCTCCAATGCTATTTTGGCCAGCTCTGCGGCGGGTGAATACCTAAGCAGGATGGGTCTAGCGGAAGCAGATTTTAATTCTTATGCGACGCATCGCGGCGATCATTTAACCGCTCAACGTGCGACCTTTGCCAATCCCAAATTATTAAATGAAATGTGTCGGGATGATAAGGGTAATATCAGACAAGGTTCTTTGGCACGACTGGAACCTGAGGGGCTGGAAATGCGGATGTGGGAAGCCATTGAAAACTATATGCAGCGTAAGCAAGCTCTGATTATTATAGCCGGCGCCGATTATGGACAAGGGTCTTCACGCGACTGGGCAGCTAAAGGTGTAAGATTGGCTGGCGTGGAAGTCATTGTTGCTGAAGGCTTCGAACGTATTCATCGCACTAATTTGGTGGGCATGGGCATTTTGCCACTAGAATTCCAGGCTGGCGAAACCCGTCATACTTATTCAATAGATGGCTCAGAAATTTTTGCAGTTAAGGGCAATATTGAAGCTGGCGCTACACTCAATTTAATTATCCAACGTAAAAATGCTGAACACCTTGAAGTAGCAGTTACCTGCCGACTTGATACCGCGGATGAAGTGTTGGTCTACAAAGCTGGCGGTGTCTTGCAGCGTTTTGCACAAGACTTTCTGGAATCACCTCTAACAGCACCGGACTAACTATAATGATAGCTGAGCCTCAAATAAAAATACCAGCTACTTATATGCGCGGCGGCACTAGCAAGGGTGTATTTTTTAATCTACACGATCTGCCCCTAGCCGCTCAAATTCCCGGCGCTGTCAGGGATCAATTATTACTGCGAGTTATTGGTAGCCCGGACCCCTATGGCAAACACACTGATGGCATGGGCGGTGCCACTTCCAGCACCAGCAAGGTTGTTATTCTTTCAAAGAGTGAAGACACCCATCATGATGTTGATTATTTATTTGGGCAGGTATCTATCGATAAAGCCTTTGTCGACTGGAGTGGAAATTGTGGCAATCTCACAGCAGCAGTTGGTTCTTTTGCCATCACTAATGGTCTTGTCGATGCTGAACGCATTCCAAAAGATGGTATTGCCGAGATTCGAATCTGGCAGCGTAATATTAAAAAAACCATTATCGCCCATATACCCATCACTAATGGAGAAGTACAGGAAACCGGTGCATTTGAACTTGACGGCGTCACCTTTCCTGCAGCGGAAATACTTATAGATTTTATGAACCCTGTTGATGACGGTGAATTGATTTTCCCAACAGGAAAACTCGTTGATGAATTGGATGTTCCTGGCCTTGGCAGCTATAAATCAACCATGATTAATGTTGGCATTCCTACAATTTTTCTTAATGCTGAAGATCTGTCTTATTCTGGCACTGAATTGCAGGAAGCTATTAATAGTGACGCCAAGGCTCTGGAAATGTTTGAAACCATACGTGCTCATGGGGCACTTAAAATGGGGCTGATCGATAATCTTGAAGACGCTGCCATGCGGCAACATACACCAAAATTAGCCATTGTTGCTCCAGCAAAAACCTATGTTGCTTCCAGTGGAAAAACCATCGCGGACAGCGACATTGATTTGAATGTTCGAGCACTATCAATGGGTAAATTGCATCATGCCATGATGGGTACAGCTGCGGTTGCGATTGGTGCCGCTGCCGCAATTACAGGAACCTTAGTCAATTTAGCTGCTGGCGGTAGTGAGCGTGAATCAGTCACTTTTGGTCATCCATCAGGCAGTCTGAAAGTTGGATCACAAGCGCAGCTTATCGATGGATCATGGCGCATTAACAAAATCAGCATGAGTAGAAGTGCACGGATATTAATGGAAGGTTCAGTACGAATACCCGGTGATTACTATAATTAATAAAGCAGTTTTAATTTAAAAAAATGACCACCTACGACGATATTTTTTATCAAAGCAAAGATGGTTTACGCTTATATGCGAGGGACTACCCCTGTCAGAATGAAACTATTACACAGCCTGAGATGATATTTTGCATGCACGGTCTGACACGTAATTCTGCAGATTTTGGTAGGCTGGCTGAGCATTTAAGTCATCACTATCGAGAAATCTGTGTCGATAACCGCGGGCGAGGTCGATCTGAATATGATAGTAATCCAAAAAATTATCTACCTCTGACTTATGTAGAAGATATGTTCACTTTATTAGATCAGCTGGATGTCCAAAAAGTCATACTTTGTGGCACCTCCATGGGAGGAATCATGGCTTTTATTATGGCCGCTATGTAGCCGCAAAGAGTCAGCGGAATCATCATTAATGATGTTGGCCCAGAGCTGGAGGCAGAAGGCATTCAACGTATTGCTAGTTATGTGGGCAAAACATCGCCCGTGAATTCCTGGTCGGACGCCATTGCTATCACTAAAGCCATCAACCAAAATGCTTTCCCAAATCTTACTGATGAAGAGTGGGAAGATTTCGCAAGAAATATTTTTAAAGATGACAATGGCAAACTGATTTTGGCTTATGATCCAGGAATAGCGATACCTTTTAAAGACATGGATACCGGATCAGCTGCACCTGATTTATGGCCGCAGTTTGGAATGATAGTGACTATTCCGATGTTACTGATACGTGGTGAAAATTCGGACCTTATTAGCAACACTTGCGTTAAAAAAATGTTTCAACGCAAGCCTGACCTTAAATTTGCTGAGATACCAGAGACCGGTCATGCTCCAAGTTTGAACGAGCCGCTATCCAGAGCCGCTATTGATGCCTTTTTAAATGAACTTCATGACCTTTAAAGATGTACTGATCAGACATTTATACTGTTCATTTATTTATTGAGGCATAGTATCTACTTGAGTTGTCGTGACCGGTCCAATACCTTTTATCTCAACAACCACTGGACCATCGACCGCACCGTCAAAATGCACTGCTCCCGCGGGATGAATCATATAGCCACCTGCTGTAATAGGCGTGGCTTTCGACATGTCATGACTGGCATCTGCCCCTGCATACCAGGTGCCTTCAACCACCGTGACATGGCGATCCATGCTATGAAAATGCGGTGTCGTTGAGCCCCCCTTCGGAAACCTTACTCTGTAAACATAGAACCCGGCCTCATCAGGAGACCCAAACACATTTTTACGCTGTATGTCCGTGTCATTTTCATCCCATTCAAACTCATCCAGTTGAACGACTGTAAATGGACCAACTTCAGCGGCCTGACTACTTAAACAAAAAACCAGTAATAAACCTTTTAGCAAGAAACCAGCATTTACTTTTAGCATGTGCCCTCCATTAACTATTTTTTTATCAAGAATGATTATTAATTATTTACTATATGTGAACAAGGTTATAACAAAGATTAAACCCTAGGCTATACGTCCCATATTTCTGGATAAATAGTGTTGGGAGTAGCCGATTGAAGCCAGAGCTTTTATACTGAATGATCTATTGTTTATAAATGAACAATAAAAAAAGTATTCAAACTTGTCCTTACGCTTGAGGAAATGTTTTGGTCACTAAGTTACTCTTTGACATCAACAAAGCTAACAAGGCCTGAAAGTTAAATTTTTTGGAAATATTAATATAAAAATAAATATAAAAGAGGTTATGGTGAAAATAATAAAAATTATCAGAAAGCCAATCCAGCATGACACCTGTTCGCAACTACTGCGAGCCATACTAAGCTTATTTTTACTGATCAGCAGCTTGACTGCTTGGCAGCCTGCATTGGCACAAGGCGTCGAATTTGCTGGCGAAAAAATTGTTCATGTTCTAGAGGAGCCAAGACATAGAACCGTCCTGCAAAAAGGCCAGCTCTACATGATTGATATGCAGCTTAATCCTGGCGATACTTCTTTTCCCCACAGACATGATCAGGCTATTTTGCTCAATCGCATAAGCAGTCCCGATGGGCCACAACTTGGTATCATCGAGGCAATTACTACATACGCAACAGAGACATTTACTCACAAGATCGAAAACAATGGTGATCATTTATGGCGAATTCTTGCTTTTATTCACGATGGCAATGGTGAACCTGTCAGAATGAATGACCTTCCATCTGGAATGAACGGAGAACCTGAAATTGAAAATAATTGGTTCCGCGCCTATCGCATTGAATTGGCTGCTGGAGAAACTACTTTCACTCAAAGGCATCACAATCCTAGTGTCATCGTTCAGGCCACAGAAGGTCTTGTACAGGTATCAAGAGAAGATGGTATTACCCGTGAATTGGCACAAGCTGGTGATTGGGCTTTCCGTGAAGCCGGCGCAAGCTACCGAATTACAAATGTTGGAAACGATCCTGTCATTATTAACGTGAATGAAATTCGTTTACAGTTTGATAAAGATACTAATACTGCAAGATAAATATTTTACGAGCATATAAATGAAGTACTTGAAATAGTGGAAGGTGCTACAGGCGCTCCTGTAAGCCACTGGTATTATTTAAAATTCCATAGTTAAGATTGCATATTTATAGTTAAATTAATGTCAGGAGTTTAAATGACATCCACTGAATCAACGAAAGAACTTCCCGAGCCCAGTTTTTCCTCAGCACTACTATGCTGCTTCGGTGTTCTCGTCATTATTATTGCTAGCGTATTCTTGCTTCATATAGAACTGCATATTGCCTTAATACTGGCGCTAATATGGACAACTATTAATGCCGGGTTTTTGGGTTATCGCTTTAAAGACACCAAGCACCTAATGAACGATGGGATCATTGCTGCAGTTGGAGCGATTTATATTTTCATGCTGATTGGTGTGGTCATTGCTGCACTGATTGAAAGCGGGACAATTGCTGGCATCATTGTCTATGCGCTTGGCGTTGTCGATCCCAACTGGTTTCTCCCTGCATGTTTATTGCTCTGCAGTTTCATGTCTTTAGCCACCGGGACATCATGGGGCACGGTTGGAACAGCAGGCGTTGTACTGGTTGGACTAGGGGAATTTATTGGATTGCCCGCGCCAATGGTTGCGGGAGCTGTCATATCAGGAGCTTTATTTGGTGACAAAATGTCACCCCTTTCCGATACCACCATCCTCGCTGCGACAGCAGTTGGCACTGAAGTTGATCAACACATAAGGGCAATGTTTTATAGCACTAGTCCGACCTTTTTAATTATTCTGATAGTTTTTGCTGTGTTGAGTTTTCGCTATGCCGGTACAGAATTAAGCCTGGCTGAAATTGATGCCTTACGTCAACCATTACTCGAACAATTTTCGATCAACTTGCTGGTATTCCTGCCGCTATTGGTCATTATCACCATGAGTTTTATGCGCATGGCTGCAGAACCCAGTATGTTGGCCGGCACTATTGTTGCCGTAATTATTGCGACATTTCTTCAGGATCGTGAGTTCTCAGAAATTCTTTATAGCTTACAGTACGGTTTCGTTTCTGAAAGTGGCATTGAAAGTGTTGATACATTGCTGACGCGCGGTGGCCTGCAAAGCATGATGTGGACTCTGTCACTGGCATTAATCGCACTCGCTCTTGGCGGCATATTAAATGGCGCTGGTTTTTTAAAAGTACTGGTCAGTGGTTTAATCAAACGCATAAAAAATGCCACGCAGTTGGTTGCTTCAACCATCATAACTTGCATAGTCGCTAACATGAGTATGGGTGAAAATTATTTAGCGGTAATTTTCGGCTCCAGAATCTACAAGGACACCTATGAAGAACGAAGCTTTCAGCCGCGAATGTTATCAAGGTGTGTTGAAGAAGGCGCAACGCTGAGCGCAGGCTTAATTCCCTGGACAACAACAGGTGCTTTTTTCAGTGCAGCCCTGGGTGTATCAACCGCTCAATATGCGCCATGGGTACTGTTATCTTCATTCAATATCGTCATCTCTATAGGCTTAACTGCACTAGGCAAAGGAGTGTTCAAAAAAGATGCATCATAACCTTGCTGACACTTTGGTTTTTATCCAGCGAAAATAATAGATCTATCAATTCTGTTTAGGCCTCATTAAATAGCTCAAGTAACATTGATGAGAGTTCAATTGGATTAGGTAAATACTTGACGCCTGATATTTTCATGCATTACGAAATAGGCTTATTTGAAAGCGAATCGACTCTTTCACTTGAATATATACTTACTGAAAGGCTACGCCTTGATGTTGAAAGCGGGATAAGCCAAAGTATTGATATAACCTATACCATTGAGAAATAAATATAACCCCGAAGACTTGTCCTCAGGAATCTGGCAGCTTGCCTTAATTAATTTACAATCTTGTTGCTCTGGATTATGAATAGTCCTATCCTGTTTACCATTATAGTTACTACCAGATTTATTCATTAGCATCATGTCAATGTTATGCAACAACTAATCGAAATATTTTCTATTAAGCTTTTTACTATCCAGGGGCAGGAGTTTACCATCTTGCAGATAACGGCATTGCCTGTCGTAGTATTACTCGCTTATTACTTTATTAAAAAATCCAGCACCTATATCGTCAAGAAGTTAAAGCTAAAAGAAGTAGAGCCTGACTTGATTCTTCTGGTACAACGGCTGTACTTCATCGTTGGTTTGCTTTTATTAGGCTTTACTACTCTGGCGCTTTTAAATGTGCCACTCGGCGCTTTTGCGTTTGTTTCAGGGGCCGTCGCGATCGGCGTTGGCTTTGGTGCTCAAAATATTATTAACAATTTTATTTCAGGCTGGATATTAATGTGGGAAAAGCCAATTCGTATTGGCGACTTCCTTGAACTTGGCGATGTAACGGGTACTGTTGAAACCATTAATACCCGGTCTACCCTTATCCGACGCGTTGACGGTGTGCATATGCTCATACCAAATAGTCATCTCTTGGAAAATACTGTCACCAACTGGACACTAATTGACAAGCTCGTACGAGGACAAGTAAGAGTCGGTGTTGCCTATGGCTCACCCGTAAAATTAGTCTCTGAATTAATTGCCCAAGCGGTTAAAGATCATGAGTTTATTTTGAAAGAACCTGAGCCAATTGTCATATTCGAAGATTTCGGAGACAACGCGCTGATATTTGATACTTTTTTTTGGGTCTCTACTGTCAGTGAAAGAGGTTTACGCTTCATCAAGTCAGACGTGCGATTCAGAATTGAAGAACTTTTTAACCAGCACGATATTGTTATCGCTTACCCACAACGAGACGTGCATATTGATGGTGAGCTGAAGATAACCAAACCTGACTCATAACCATTTCTTAAGCCTGAACAGTACCAAAATCCCAACAACGACAACTGCCATCCCTGAAAAGACATAGAGAAAGCCTTCTGGCGTCTCAACACCTGGCAGCCCTGCCACGTTCATTCCAAACAAACCTGTGACAAACGATATGGGTAGAAATATAGCTGCCACAATCGATAGAACATACATACGTTCATTTTGTTGTTGGGCCATCATGTTCATTAACTCTTCTTGCAACACAATGGCTTTTTCTCTAACCAGATCCAGATCTTCGACATAACGCGTCATACGATCTGACAATTCCTGAATATATAGCAGCTCTTTCTTATCTAGAATTGCAGAGCCCAGCCTAGGCAAGGCTTCCATTGCTTCACGTTGGGGTGCCAGATACCGGCGTACCATGGCCGCTTCTCTACGTAGGTCAGACACGTCTGCTCGAATTTTTACAATATTATCGATGATAGAGCCTTCTTCAAATTGCAACATTCTAGCCTCGATTGTATCGACATAATCTGCAATTCTGTCAGCAATACGTCCAATAATGGTGCTCAGTAATTCACTAGAATTTTTTGGCCCCACACCTTGAATAATTTCTTGTTTAACATCCTGAGTAGAAAGCACTCTCCTGTGCCTGAGGCTAATGACTCGGTTTTGTTCAATCCAGAATCTAAGTGAGACCATATCATTGGGATCCTGCCCCGGATTTAAATTAACCACCCTAAGTATCAATAGTATTCCCGACTCGTAGACCATAGTGCGTGGTCGTGTGTCCAATCTCGTTAGAGCATCTATTGCATGTTCAGGAATTCCCAGAGACTCAAGATTTGAACGACAATCATCCTGCAAACAATCAAGATGGCACCATACCTGTTTCGCGTCACTATCTGCTTTGTCAAGTAAAGTGCCTCCACCAACACCATCGAGAGCAAAGCCAAAAACGAAGGATTCAGCTTGGGTCAATTTTTCATATACTGACATGGTAATTGTCCTTTCTAAATTGGAACATTAATGTTTATATCATCTTTTTAGTCGTTTAAATAAATTATGCTCTGTACTCGAAAATGAGAAGCATCGAGATTCGATAAGGTAGCACTAGAATACCTATAAACCTGTATAATCTCGAACATATTATTGGGCCTCTGGATTTTTCTTTTCTGAAATAATTTTTCCTCTCTCAGTTCATACAAGAAGGTAAATCAGAAAGATTAGCTTGCGACTGAATCAATTCTGTTTTAATTAGTAAAACAATTACCGAGGTTAACCATGAAAATCGCCATACTATCAAGGGTAGAGACACTCTACTCTACCAAGCGTCTAAAGGAAGCTGGCGAAGCAAGAGGTCATCAGGTTGATATCATCGATACACTACATTGTTATATGGATATCACTCGTAGCCGTCCAGCGGTTCGTTATAAGGGCCAAAAACTTCCCTACTATGATGCTGTTATCCCTCGTATAGGAGCATCTATCACTTTTTATGGCACGGCAGTTGTTCGTCAATTTGAAATGATGGGTACTTTTTGCGTAAACGAGTCAGTAGCGATTAGCCGCTCAAGAGATAAGTTGCGCTCTTTGCAATTGCTGTCACGAAAAGATATAGGTCTACCTCGTACCGGTTTCGCTAACAAACCGGACGATATTCCTGACTTAATCAAGAATGTAGGTGGCGCTCCTCTTGTGGTCAAACTGCTTGAAGGTACACAAGGTATCGGCGTCGTTCTTGCCGACACGAATAAATCTGCAGAAGCGATTATTGAAGCCTTTATGGGCTTGAAAGCCAATATTCTGGTTCAGGAATTTATTAAGGAGGCCGGTGGTGCCGATATTCGATGTTTTGTTATTGGAAGCAAGGTGGTTGCAGCTATGAGGCGCCAGGGTGCTGAGGGTGAATTCAGATCCAACCTGCATCGTGGAGGCTCTGCTGAAGTCGTACGTTTATCAAAAGATGAAAGAGCGACCGCAGTCAATGCAGCCAGGGCAATGGGATTAAATGTCTGTGGCGTTGACATATTGCAATCTAAAAATGGCGCTGTGGTCTTAGAGGTAAATTCCTCTCCCGGCCTGGAAGGAATTGAAACATCTACAGGCAAGGATGTTGCTGGCTTGATTTATGAATTTATTGAAACTAATGCCAAGCCAAATAGAAACCGAACGCGTGGAAAAGGTTGAAGATCTGAGAGATGGAAGAGTTAATTATTGGGGGTCATAAGATACCTGCGGGTAAAACGGTACAAATTGAAATGCCTGTTGTCAGGCTCTATACCGATACTGATATTTCAATGCCTGTTCACGTGATTCGAAGCCGGAACGATGGGCCAACTATTTTCATTTCTGCCGCCGTCCATGGAGATGAATTGAATGGTATAGAAATTATCCGCCGTCTCATAAACCGAAAAAGTCTGCGTCTGTCTAAAGGCACCGTCATCTTCGTACCAATGGTTAATGTATATGGCGTATTAAATCAGAGTCGCTATATGCCTGATCGACGCGACCTTAATCGCTGCTTCCCCGGCTCTCCTAAAGGCTCTCTTGCTGGTATAGTCGCTAACAAGTTTCTTTCTGAAATTGTAAAACACTGTCAATATGGCATTGACCTGCACACTGGAGCCATACACCGATCGAATCTCCCTCAGGTCAGGGCTAATCTAGACGATAAAGAAACGCGTGAACTTGCTGAAATATTTGGTGTGCCGGTCTTGTTAAATTCCAATCTGCGGGACGGTTCTCTGCGCGAATCAGCAGTAGAATCAGGTACAAAAATTTTGTTATATGAGGCTGGTCAGGCCTTACGTTTTGATGAATTATCTATTCGAGCTGGAATTCGCGGCATACAAAACGTACTCGCTCATTTAGGTATGATTAAGCGCAAGAAACAAAGTCATTCTAGCAAATTGACTGTCTCCCCTTTTATCGCTAACACCAGTTCTTGGACAAGAGCAAATGCCAGCGGCATTGTTAATAGCCTTAAAAATCTCGACGATAAAGTAAAAAAAGGTGACCGTCTTGCCAGTATAGGAAGCCCTTTAGGTGAGGTTTTTGATTCAGTTCATGCTTCTCGATCCGGCATTATAATTGGCAAACAAAATATTCCGCTGGTACAAGAAGGTGATGCCATGTTCCATATCGCTTATTTTTCAGAAGAAGATGAAGAAATTGTAGAAAATATTGAAATCATGCAAGACGATTTATTACCTAGTGAACGCCAAGCAACTGGGGCAAAATAAGCACTCACATATTTAGTATCGGGTATTTATTGTAATTAAATGAGTTAGATTCAAATGAACAAGAAAATTATTATCGGCAGCTTAGAGGCTTGTGATCTTCCTGATATCGGGATCAATAACTTACAAGTTAGAATTGACACTGGGGCAAAAACATCATCGCTCCATGTGGACAATCTTGAAAAATACACAGAAAAAGGCAAGCCCTGGGTACGCTTTGATATCCATCCAGATGTTTATGACATAAAGAAAGTTACCTCTTGTAAAGCAGCTCTTCATGATGTTCGTAGCATAAAGTCATCCAATGGGACTTCTGAAGTCCGTTACGTTATCAAAACGCTGATGCGCTTAGGTGATGAGTCCTGGCTAATTGAAATCACCTTAACCAATCGTTCTGATATGAGTTATCTTATGTTGTTAGGACGGGAAGGAATGGGTAAACGTGTATTGGTTAATCCTGCCAAATCATTTTTATTAAGCAAGAAAAATATAAGCTGAATATCTGCATGTCTAGAGCTTTTATAGTACTTGATATACAAAATAAATAGTTTTGTTGTTTAGTTACTAATTAAACAAGAGAAGCTTAACGTTCACTAATATGAGAGAAAAAGATAAAGCGTATTGAATTTAATTTACAGACTAATATGACAATACTTTTCAAGTCGGCCAATAGTCTTGTTGTAACACTAATTCAGACTTCTTTGGCTTGTATTTTAAGCTTTTCAGCATAAAATTTACTAACTGGAACACATAACATTTTCATTTTCCTCAGCATAAAAAGTCTGTTCTATTTAGTTTATAGAAGCACCCTCATTCACATCCCATCCACCACCTAAAGCTTTATATAATGAAATTAATGAAACTACTCGCTGTAGATCTGCCCTTAGATGAGACAAAGTTGCATCATTAAATTCTGTTTGTGAATTTAGAACATCCAGTGTATTAATTCTACTGAGGTTGTGATTCAGGAATATTTGAACTTGATCCAGTTCTTAGAAATCTAAGAGCCAGGTCAGGAAAATCCGTGAAAACGCCATCTACTCCCGCCTGATTAAGAAAAATATTTAATAAGTCGTCAAAATCTGATGCATATTCAGGAATCCGTTCCTGCCTAAAAGTGAAAGGATGTACTAGTAAACCCTCAGAATGCGCCTGATCAACTAATGGAGTGATGACTAGATTTTCTACAGAAGAATCTGGGTTGATTATCATAGATAGATTCGGACCTATCCCATCTGCAAACTGTGTCAACTCTCGTAACCCTTGCTGCGTTAGCATCCAATTTGAGTCATATGGCACTAGATCGCCAGCCACATCGAGTTCAAAAGTCTCCATCCATTCATTAGGAGCAATTAATTGCACAAGCTTTAACTCCATTTGTAATTGTGGGAATAATTCCTGATGCAGCCTTTTCAATTCATTAAAATCAAATGTCTGTAGATAAATTTTATCGGCCTTAGTCTGATAAGAATACTGCTTGAGAACATTTAAAGCTGCCATTGCTAAATCCTTACCTTCTGAATGAAAAAACCAAGGTGATTTTAATTCCACATAAATTCCGGCTTCTCGGCCCATCGTTTTATTAAGACCCTGAATCAGCTCAATTTCTTCTTCTAGGGTATGAATAGAAAAACTTGATTTAAAAGGAGGAAAGCGTTGCTCAAAGATCGCAGCAGGGTCTGTAACTGTATTGGCAAAAGCCTCACTAACGCTTAACTGCCTTACTTCATCCAGTGTGAAATCAACTGTGTAGTAGTGGCCATCTGGACGTTGCCTACCAGGGAATCGTGCAGCAACGTCCGTTGTCCTGTCCAAAGTCAGGTCATGAAAGACAATAAGCCTGTCATCCTTAGTCATGACCACATCCTGCTCAATATAATCAGCTCCCATGGCATAGGCCAACACTTTGGCTTCCAGGGTATGCTCTGGCAAATATGCACTGGCGCCTCGGTGGGCTATAACGATTTTGTCTGCTCGACTTTCTAATTCAGCTCCTTGAACTGTAGGCTGAAACAAAAAAACCAACATTAGAACAGAACAAAACTTACAGGAATTATTCATAGCTCTGCGACTCTATAATTCAAATCAACTAAGCATACTGAGTATTTATGAAGGATTCATTAAAGCATTTGAGCGTTTTTTTAAGCAAAAGAATTTACATCGAAACTTGAACCAAGAATTCATCTGAAAACTGATATAAAGATAGTATTAAGTAGTAAATTGTAAATAAAACCTTCACAGAACTTTAATAAAGGCTGGATAGACTCATTAAATATGGATTTTAGCGTATTGAGTTTTATTCTATCTATGGAACAAAACGTTTGATTTCTGAGTTATTGTTAATCCTAAAATCAACTTTCATGTTAGCTTTCCGGTTAACAAAAGCTATTCCTGCAGAAGGTTGGCATCATGCCTGGAAGCGACTTTTTCTCTTTGCTTTACTTTGGTTCTTGGTTGCTCTGCTTAATGTCTTGCATATCATTGGCCATATTCTTGATGAAATCATATTTCATAAATACCGTTTAATAGAAATTAAACGCCCCATCTTCATCATTGGAGTACCCCGCAGTGGGACAACTTTGCTGCAACGAATCATAGCAGAAGACACTAATTTCACTACTTTACAGACGTGGGAAGCACTTTTTGCCCCATCTATTAGTGAACGTTATTTTTTCAGTTTCATCGGGAAACTATTTAAGCCTTTTGCCGGTCTCTTTAAAAAAACAAGGCAAGTGGTATTCAAAAAAATGGATCAAATCCACGAAATACGACTGCAAGCTGCCGAAGAAGATTTTTTACTTTTATTGCCGATAGAAGCCTGTTTTTTATTTGTTTTGCTTTGTCCAAATTCCGAACATTATTGGAAGTTGGCGGCTTTCGATATGAAGTGTGATGAAAAATACCGAGCAAAGGTTATGCACTATTATCGACGATGCTTACAAAAGCACCTGTTCTATCACGGTGCTCAATTACGAGTGTTGAGCAAAAACCCCTCCTTTACACCTTTTCATAACAGCCTTAGCCGAGAGTTTCCTGATGCGAGTTTTATTGCCTGTATAAGGCCTCCCGAAGAAGTTGTTCCATCGCAATTAAGTTCCCTGCAGCCTGTTATGCAAGTTTTATCCGCAGGGCGTTGCAATCATGTTTTTGAAGCACATCTAATTGAGATCTTGAAAAGTTATTACGCCATTGTGCAAGAAAATATAGATAGGCCTAACTTTAAAGTATTACCCCTAAGTGACTTGAAGCAATCCCTGGCAGAAACCTTGTTGCTTTTATTTGATTTTTTACAAATGCCTGTTTCAGCAGCATTCATGCAGAACCTGCATGAACATGATGCACTTGCTAAAAAATACCAAAGTCCGTATCGATCACAAACGAAAGCTCTTTCTTTAAATATTAGTTCCATTCAACATCATTTTAGATTGGTCTGGCCACCGACCTCAGAATCAAAGGTCAAAAGCATATGAATCAATCACGATATCAAATTATTAAAAAACTAAAAGTCCTGGCAATTTCAGATGCTGCCCCTTCACGTAATGGAGCCGGGTCATATTATCATGACCTGGCTGAGCTTCTTGCCAGTCATGTTGAGCATATTGAACTGTATTCGCCGACTATAGATGAAAACGGAAAATGGCATGCGGGTTTGCTCTTGCCTCTTCCTGGAGATAATACCCAAAAGCTATGTTTACCAAATATATTTGGCTTAAACCGCTTATTTAATCAAATTAATCCTGATGTGATCTTGATAGCAACTCCAGGGGTTTACGGCCTTTGCGGTGCCTTTCTAGCCAAACAGAAAAAAATACCCTTTCTTTTGGGAATGCATACTTCATTTGAACAGCTCACTGAGCTTTACTGGCCTGATTCATATCGGGGAAAAATAGTTGAAAAGATTTTCAATCTTTCAAATACTTATTTACTTAATAGCACTCAATCAGTTTTGGTAAATGCCCAGCCCATACTCGAAGAAGCAATAAAAATGGGCGCTCCTGATGTGAAATTAATTGGCACGCCTATTTCATCAGAATTTATTAAAGACGAACCTGTCCCCTTTAAGGGCAAACTGGAAAATATTTTGTTTGCAGGGCGTTTTGCTAAAGAAAAAAACATTGAAGAGTTACTTGAGACCGCTCATAAAATGCCTCACCTGGTATTCAATTTTGCGGGGGATGGACCTTTACGACAGAATGTGGAAGAAGCCTCCAGGAGCTTACCTAATGTTAATTATCTGGGCTGGTTGAGTCGAAATAAATTACAGCAGGCTATTGATCGTAATGATGTCCTTGTTTTAGCTTCACATTTTGAAACTTTCGGCACCATCGCATTGGAAGCAATGGCCAGGGAAAGGTTAGTTGTGGTTTCAAAAGGTTGTGGCATCACTAAATGGCCAATCTTACGTTCCGGATTAAAGCTAATTGATGAAATAAGAGGCATAGAAGGCGCTTTAAAAGACTTGCTTATATTGACCCAGGAAGAGCGAATTGCATTAGCAAAAAATGCCAGAAATGTTGCCTTACAACTCAATGAGCAAGTCCTGGAAAATTGGTCTCAGATACTGGCAGAGACAATAAAGGCCGAACCAAATAGCTTTGGCAGGACTGCAAAGGTTTAACCCTTGCACGCAATAATTTCTATACATGATGTTATCCCGCATACCTTCAGTAAGGTTCAATATATAATTAGACACCTCTCTCAAAAACCCAAAATAAACCTGACTTTATTGATTGTACCTGGATATGACTGGGAAGAGCGGCACATTATTAAACTGCGGCAGTTACAAGATTCAGGAATTATTTTGGCGGGTCATGGTTGGTGTCACCAGACAGAAAACATTTCTAGTATTTATCATTATTTACATTCAGCACTGATTTCTCGCGATGCTGCAGAGCACTTATCCCTGAATGAAACGGAAATCTTCCAGCTTATTGAAGACTGTTATCAGTGGTTTATCGATAAAAATCTATCGACGCCAAACTTATATGTGCCACCTGCTTGGGCACTTGGCCGTATTAGCAAGAAAAGGTTAGAACAATCTTCTTTTCGTTACTTTGAGACTACAACAGGTTTGATAGATTCCGAGACCGGCCAAACAATCTCTCTCCCTTTAGTGGGTTTTGAGGCAGATACAACTATCAGAAAAATTAGTCTCCTGATTTTTAATAAAATAAACAGTATGTTGGCAACTGCAAAACGTCCCTTACGAATCTCTATACATCCAGATGACTATAACCTGAAACTGGCTGACAACATTAACTTGTGCATTAATAATGCAGATTCAACTAAAAAATATGAAGATATATTCTAGTACTCAATCTTTAGATACTTAGGCCACATGAGTGTTAACTTTTTGAATAAGAGTTAGGATTTTAAATTTTTGAATATTCGGACATAAATACTTAATAAAACATTCATGTTTTTGAAATAATTTAAACTTACAGTGCGTAAATGAATTCATTAATGAGAACTTCACTATATGAATAAAAAAGAATGTCGTGCGATTTGGATTTCCGATGTTCACCTAGGTACTAGGGACTGTAAAGCTTCACTCCTCTGCTCTTTTCTAAAAACTTACCGTTCAGATTATTTGTTTCTTGTTGGCGATATTATTGATGGCTGGAGAATCTCCAGCTCCAAATGGTATTGGCCCTCAGACCACAACAAGGTTATCAGGCTAATACTGAGAAAAGCCGAAAAAGAAAATACAAAAGTATTTTATATCACTGGCAATCATGATGAATTTCTTAGAGATTATATTGCTGAGCATAAATTTGTAATGGGTAATATTGAGATTGTTGATGAAGTTATCTACGAAACCTCGAAAGGCAAAAAAATATGGGTTGTACATGGCGATGACTATGATGGCGTTACCATGCATCATCGATGGGTGGCTTTAGCGGGTGATATAGGCTACAACTTTTTGCTTCATTCAAACAGATGGTTCAATCGAATCTCTCGCCTCTTCGGCATGCCGTACTGGTCATTATCCAAAGCCATAAAACAAAAAGTAAAAGGTGCAGTGAACTTCATTTTTAGTTTTGAAGAAACTGTCGCTAAGGAAGCTAAAAAAAGAAATGCTGATGGAGTAGTTTGCGGACATATTCACCACGCAGAGAAAAAAGATATTGACGGAGTAGATTACTTCAACTGCGGCGATTGGGTAGAAAGTTGTACTGCCTTGGTGGAGGATGAAGAAGGAGAAATTAATATTGTTCATTGGTTACATGACACGTCCCATCAAGACAATGTTGTTGAACTAATTACTAGTAACAACAGTACTCAGGCAACTAAAGTTAGTGCAGTTGTCAATGTGAAATAATACTTTCAAGTTAACTTTCTATGAAAATACTTTACGGTGTTCAAGGTACCGGGAATGGCCACATAAGTCGTGCATGTGCTATGGCTAAGGCGTTTCGGGAATATCCTGAAATTGAAATCACTTGGTTAATGAGCGGCCGCGATAAAGCCTTGGGTTGTGGAAATATTAAAGATTTTATGTGGAGGGAAGGTTTAACTTTTTCTGTCGATGCAGGGAAGATCAACATCTTCAAAACCCTAAAAAACCTTAACTATAAACAATTCAAACTTGACATTAATAATCTGGATCTTAGTCCCTATGATCTTATCGTATCAGACTTTGAACCGGTTATTAGTCATGCTGCAAAAAAGAAAGGCATCCCAATAATTGGTATAGGCCATCAATATGCTTTTAATTACAATATTCCTCAACGAGGCGCAAACTTTATCAGCAAATTAATTATGCAAAGATTTGCTCCTGTATCTCAGGGTGTAGGCTTACATTGGCACCATTTCAATGCTCCTATACTTCCACCCATTCTCGATATCGAATTCCCGAAACACTTACCGGAAATTAAAGACAACAAGGTTATTGTTTACTTACCTTTTGAAAGCACTCAAACAATTCTGAATATTTTTTCAAGATTACCTGACTTTGAATTTTATATTTATCATCCAGAGGTCTCTAACTTTGATAAAAATAATATCCATACAAGGAAAATATCAAGAGAGTTCAAAAACGATTTATTGGACGCAAGGAATGTTATTACTAATGCAGGATTTGAACTCATCAGTGAGTGTTTACAGCTAGGAAAAAGTATTCTGGTAAAACCATTGCATGGCCAAATGGAGCAACTCTCCAATGCACATGCCCTGGAGATACTAGGCTATGCTCAAGCGATAAGTTCTCTTGATTTCAATAAAATAAAATCATGGTTAGCAGTTCAGAATTCAATAATAAAAGTTCCTTATCCTGATGTTGCAGCAGCTCTAGCCGCATGGATTGCAAATGGTACAAAAACCAGCATTGACGCTTTATCTAAACAATTATGGTTAGAACCTGAGACTCCAGTTCAAAATAAAGCTAGTGGATTGGTCGATATCTTGTAGCGCATTCTATCCTGTATTTTTATCCTTCATTCTCTCAAATAGCTGTGACTTCCTCTTTTAAAGTAAGGGTTCTTAAGTGCGATTCTTGATATGTGGAGGGGCCGGCTATATTGGATCACATGTTGTGAAAATGGCCATTGAAAGAGGGCATGATGTAATTGTAGTTGATAATCTTAGTACCGGTCATGCTGAATCTGTCCAACATGCAGAACTTAAAGTAGGCGATATAGGAGATACCAACTGGATTGAAAATTTATTAAAAGCGCAATCGTTTGATGTCGTTATGCACTTTTGTGCCCATTCCCTAGTAGGCGAATCTGTATCCGACCCCTCTCAATATTATATTAATAATGTGTCAAACACTCTGACACTTTTGAATTCCTTATATAAAACAGGACATAAAAAGGTAGTGTTTTCATCTTCAGCTGCTGTATATGGAGAACCCAATCATACTTTAATAACCGAAGACCATTCGATAAACCCAACCAACCCTTATGGAAAAACAAAATGGATGGTCGAGCAAATCCTGCAAGATTACGCCGTCGCTTATGGTTTTAACTCGGTTAGCCTACGATATTTTAATGCTGCTGGTGCTGACCCTTCTGGTCAAATTGGAGAAAAGCATAATCCTGAAACTCATCTAATACCGATTATTTTAAAGTCAGTTGCATTTAATCAATCGAAAATATTGAAAGTGTTTGGAGCAGATTATCCGACCAAAGATGGCTCATGTATAAGAGATTATATTCATGTCAATGATATTGCTGAAGCACATCTATTAGCCGCTACATATTTGGATAATGAGAAAGGCGCTCATGTATTTAATTTAGGGAATGGCCATGGATATAGTGTATTCAATATCCTTGATGCGGTTTCTCAGGTTCTGGGAAGGCCACTTAACTACGAAATTTGCAACAGAAGAATTGGCGATCCTTCTGTATTAGTCGCGGACGCCACTGCAGCAATTGAGAAATTGGGATGGAAACCTCACTTTACAAATATTGAAGAGACTATATCCACGGCGTGGAATTGGCATAGAAGAGGTGAGAATTTTATCTAGCATGGCTTATCTTTTTTAATTAATTCATCACGTAAACAAAGAAATTGATTCTTGGTATCCATATATGAAAGTTGCAGTTGTAGGAACAGGCTACGTCGGGTTATCAATGACAATGTTATTGTCTCAACACCATGATGTTGTTGCATTGGATGTTGTACAGGAACGAGTCGATTCTATAAATAATAGGATATCCCCGATCGATGACACCGAAATATCCGAGTTCCTTAGTAATAAGGATCTTACATTTAAAGCAACATTAAATAAAAAAGAAGCTTACGAATCTGCTGATTTTGTAATAATTGCTACTCCTACCAACTATGATGAAGCAACAAATTATTTTAATACTTCTTCGGTCGAGTCTTCTATAAAAGATATTATAGCTGTTAACCCCAGTGCGGTTATCGTAATTAAATCTACTGTGCCTGTCGGTTTTACCGCAAACATTAAACGCAAATTTACTAACAATAATATTATGTTTTCACCGGAGTTCCTCCGAGAAGGTAAAGCCTTATTTGATAACTTATATCCATCCCGAATAATTGTCGGAGAAAGAACAGATCGCGCAAATAGATTCGCAGAATTACTTATAGAAGGCGCTGTAAAAAAAGATATTTCTGTACTTTTGACTGACTCTTCAGAAGCAGAAGCTATCAAATTATTTTCAAATACTTATTTAGCGATGCGTATAGCATATTTTAATGAACTTGACTCATATGCTGAGGCACATGGCCTGGATACGCGTCAAATTATTGAAGGAGTCGGACTTGATCCAAGAATAGGTTCACATTATAACAATCCTTCTTTTGGCTATGGTGGTTACTGCTTGCCCAAAGATACCAAGCAATTATTGGCTAACTATCAACATGTTCCGAGTAACTTAATCAGTGCAATTGTTGACGCTAATGCAACAAGAAAGGATTTTGTCGCATTTTCAATCATTGAGAAAAACCCAAAGGTTGTCGGAATTTATAGATTAGTTATGAAAAGTGGCTCCGATAATTTTCGCGCTTCAGCAGTACAAGGAATCATGAAGAGAATAAAGTCCCGAGGTATTAAAGTCGTAATTTATGAACCCGTAATGAAAGAAGAAGAGTTTTATAATTCACCATTGATTCAGGACCTTTCTGAGTTTAAAGCGATAGCTGATGTGATTGTTGCAAATCGGATCACGAATGAATTAAGTGATGTCAAGGATAAAATATATAGCAGAGATTTGTTTGGGAAAGATCAATAATTACCTAGTTTTATATTATGGCCACAAAATTAAAGCCCATACCGCAACGACGTTAACGATACTTAACATAACAGCAGCAGAACCCAGATCTTTTGCCAACCCGGAAAGTTCATGATGCTCTGAGCTTACGCGATCAACAACGGCTTCAATTCCTGAATTTAATATTTCTACGATCAACACTAATAAGCAAACACTAATCAGTATAGCTTTTTCAATACCTCCCTCTCCTAGATATAGAGCCAGTGGTATTAAAAAAATACAGGAAATGAGTTCCTGGCGGAATGCAGCTTCCATTTTCCAGCATGCTATTAATCCTTGCTTGGAATAAAAAAAAGCTGAAATGATTCGTTTAATACCGGTTTCGCCTGGCTTGCTCATAATACAAATATCCCAAGTACGATATAGTTAACTAAATAAAATCACTTTACTTAGCAAGATCCTTAATTTCATTTTGATGTAGATAAAGAATCTAGTTAATTGTTTTAGCTCATATTTTAATACTCGAACTATTACATTTATAAGAAATATCTGAACCCATAATAACGAAAAAGCAGCTAGGTCATAACTGACCTAACTGCTTAATTTATTATAGACTTATTTGGCGCGCCTGGAGAGATTCGAACTCCCGACCAACTGGTTCGAAGCCAGTTACTCTATCCAGCTGAGCTACAGGCGCTGAATTATAGTTTTCTTAACTTTTTTCTTTAGCAAATTTACTTTTTGGCTTCTTCAAGCCAGTTACTACTCTTTACCCATCGCTGAGCTACAGAGATGAATTTTATTTTTATAAGTTTTCTTCTCGACTATGAAGGTCATACATGAAGAATAGAGTCAGCATGATACCGAAAAAAGATTTTGCGCTCTAGCAATGATTCCGCCTAAATTCCATGGACGCTTAACTCAACAGAAAGTATTGAAATGGCATCAAATGTCTATTTAGCGTATAATGTCGCGCTCACTCTCGAATATTTACTCATTAAAAACAAGGGTTAATAATGGCTAATTTAAGAAAGAAAACCACAATAAAAAAAGTTGATACATCTGCTAACGATACGGATCCGGTTAGCTTAGAAGAACAAACAGCAAAATTTTTAGCTAAAGGCGGAGAAATCCAACAAATTCCAAGCGGCGTTAGCGGCCAGGTTCAAACTTCAGGTCCTCGGCATATAACTCTAGGTAAACGCCACCAGACCAACTAACTCAAATTCTGCAACAAAGCTAAATCAACTTTAATCAAAAATAATCCATTTAAGTTTTAACATCTCGGTAGTGTAGCGTTACACTTCCGGGATTAGTTGCGAAAACGGAATACTTTTGTGAACTCAGCCAGAAAGCTTAAATACCAATCAATAAAACATCTTCTCTTCAAGCGAAGTAAGCACTCACATAAAGGTAGTAATGGTCACGTCCTAGTGATAGGTGGAGACTATGGTTTTGGTGGTGCTGCCTTGATGGCTGCTGAAGCCGCAGCAAGATCTGGCGCTGGACTCGTTTCAGTAGCTACTCATGCTGCACATGTTCCAGCCTATATTAGTCGCTGCCCTGAGCTAATGGTTAAAGCTGTCGAAGATGATGCCGCACTGAAACCGCTGTTGGATAAAGCAACAACTATTATTATCGGCCCTGGACTTGGACAATCTGAATGGTCTATACATTGCGCGAAGACCACATTTGAAAACATATCTGCGAAAACGACTTCGCTGGTTATCGATGCAGATGCCTTGAATTTGCTCAGTCAAAACAAAATTACTATCCCCTCTTCTAAAGACTTCATACTAACGCCACACCCAGGTGAGGCCTCCAGGTTACTGGATTGTAAGTGCGAAGAAGTCAAAGCTGACCGTGCTGAAGCCTGCCTAAAATTACAGCAAAAATATGGTGGCATTTGCTTATTGAAAGGAGCAGAAACGCTTATTGCATCGGAGTCGAGCGGGCGAGTTACGCTTGAATCATGCTCACACGGCAACCCCGGTATGGGCAGTGGCGGCATGGGCGATATTTTAAGCGGCGTTCTGGGCGGCCTGCTTGCTCAAAAATTTTCATTGGCAGATAGTGCGCGGCTGGGCGTTTGTATCCATAGTTTGAGCGCTGATTTAGCCGCAGTTGAAACTGGCGAACGTGGCCTACTGGCAACTGACTTACTGCCCTATATCCACAAGCTGCTTAACAATGCGTGACAAACTCCCGAAGTCCTTTTTTCTGGGAGATGAGGCATCAATGGAAGCATTTGGCGCCACATTGTCTGATTTTATCGACAAAGATATTCTTATAACCTTGAGTGGCAACCTGGGGGCTGGCAAAACCACGCTTACACGAGGCTTCATGCATGCCATCGGTCATAAAGGTGCTGTTAAAAGCCCAACCTATGCATTGGTTGAACCTTATAACATCAATGGTAAAAGCATCATGCATTTCGATCTATACCGCCTTTCTGACCCTGAAGAGCTGGAATTTCTGGGTTTTCGAGATTACCTGGATGGCTCAGCTGTTTGCTTGATTGAGTGGCCTGAAAAAGCCATAGGCTTTCTTCCTCAAGCAGATCTGGCGATCAGCATAGATGTTGTAAAAAATGGCCGCCAAATACACTGGCAGAGCTTCACTGAAAAAGGCGCCCTAATAGATCAGCAACTCTTGGCAAGTTTTCCGTCACAAAACTAGAAAAATACTAGATTATCGCTATAAATATATGTAATCTTTATATTTATTGCTATTTATTTTAGTGCGTTGATGTGAAAACCATGAGCAAAACCCAAGGTACTTTTACAGCTTTGCTTTTTAGCACCCTAAGCACACTTCTATGTGTCCTGCTGAGTAACTCAGCTCAAGCTGCAATTGTTGAAAATGTTCGCAGCTATCGCGCCCCTGAATACACACGTCTTGTATTTGATCTAAGCACGCAAGTAGAGCATCAGGTTTTTAGCCTAGAGAATCCAAATCGCCTGGTAATAGACATTAGTGATGCCGCTTTATTTGCGAATTTTTCGGATTTAGATCTAAACGGAACGCCCATTACCAACATCCGCTCAGCCGTCCGAAATGACAACGACACTCGAGTAGTTCTGGATTTAAATAGCACCATACAAGCACGATCTTTTTTGCTGGATGAGAATGACCAATACGGCAACCGACTGGTTATTGATCTCTATGACACCAACCCTTCAAGCTCAAGAGAACCCGTAATTACTGCTTCAGCTGATGATATTGCGGATGGCAAACGCGACATTGTTGTCGCAATATCAGCGGGGCATGGCGGCGATGATCCCGGCGCCATCGGAGTGGACCGTATTCAGGAAAAAAGAGTTGTGCTGTCAATAGCCAGACAAATAGAAAGCATTCTCAAACAAATGCCCGGCTACAAACCTGTGATGATCCGTGACGGTGATTATTATGTGAACCTGCGGGGCAGAACCAATATTGCCCATCAGAACAATGCTGACTTTTTTATCGCCATTCATGCAGACGCCTTCACTAGCTCAAGTGCTCGAGGAGCAACGGTATATGCCCTTTCACAAAGAGGCGCCACCAGCGAGCAGGCCCGCCGCATGGCTGAAAAAGAAAACGGTGCAGATTTAATTGGAGGCGTAGGCTCAGTCAGCCTAGCTGACAAAGATGAGGTCTTAGCATCAGTGCTACTGGATTTATCCATGACGGCCAGCATTGCATCCAGTCTGGAAGCCGGCGACAAAATTATTTCTTCGCTTAGCAACATCACACATATGCGCCGAACCAATGTTGAACAAGCCGCTTTTGTTGTATTAAAACAGGCTGATATTCCTTCCCTGCTAATTGAAGCAGGTTATATTACCAACCCAACCGACGCCAGAAACTTGAATTCATCCTCTTTCCAGCAACAGTTTGCATCTGCCGTTGTCAGTGGAATCACTTCCTATTTTTATGAATCCCCACCCAGGGGGACTTTGATTGCCTGGCATAAAAATAATGGAGGCGGCCCAAGTTCCTATATTGTCAGCCGCGGTGATAATCTTTCTGAAATTGCTGAACGCTTTAATGTTTCTTTAGCGTCCTTAAAAGCAGCCAATAACATCAGCGGTTCTGTTATTCATCTCGGTCAGGAACTGATTATCCCTAATGCTCTAACCCCGGTTCTTGCTGCCGTTTCTTACCGAGAGCATGTCGTTAGCTCAGGAGAATCACTATCACAAATTGCCGAAGATTATGCGGTCCCGTTACAGAGAGTTCGTGAAACAAATCAGCTAAATAGTGATACTATTCGGGTTGGTCAAATTTTGAGAATACCTGCGGGCAATCTCTAACTCTCTATCTATGCTATGGCAAGAATACAGCTCCTTAGTCAACGACTGACTAACCAAATCGCTGCCGGTGAGGTCGTCGAACGACCTGCCTCAGTCATTAAAGAATTACTAGAAAATAGTCTGGATGCCGGCTCAGATCGCATCGATATCGAAGTCGAACAAGGCGGCATTAAACTAATTCGAATTCGTGATAATGGCCAGGGCATTGATAAAGAAGACCTGCCACTGGCGCTAAGCCGTCATGCAACCAGTAAAATTCTCGAGCTGGAAGATCTTGAGCATGTTGCCAGTCTGGGTTTTCGTGGCGAGGCATTAGCTAGTATCGCTTCAGTATCACGTCTGACTTTAATATCTCGCACTCCTGAAGCTTCTGAAGCGTGGAAAGTTGAAACAGAAGGCATCGACATGGACAGCAAGGTTTCTCCTGCTGCCCATCCTGTTGGCACTAATGTTGAAGTCCGTGATTTATTTTTTAATACCCCTGCACGCCGAAAATTTTTACGCACGGAACAAACTGAATACAAACGTATTGATGATATTGTTAAACAGCTTGCTTTAAGCCATTTCAATACCACATTAAGCCTTCAACATAACCAAAGACAGATTCACAAATTTGAAAAAGCCAGTACGCCACAAGAGCAACAGCGTCGGGTATCACAAATTTGTGGTCCCGCATTCATTGAAAACTCGGTCACCATTGATATCGAGCAAAACGGGATGAAACTTTGGGGCTGGGTTTCCTTGCCAACCTTCTCTCGCTCACAGGCCGACATGCAATATTTCTATGTTAACGGCAGAACAATTCGTGACAAGGTTGTCTCTCATGCTATAAAACAGGCCTATCGGGATGTGCTGTTTCATGGTCGCCATCCAGTCTTTGTACTATTTCTTGAGCTTGATCCAGCGGAAGTTGATGTCAACGTGCACCCAACTAAACATGAGGTGCGTTTTCGAGAAAGCAGAGCTGTTCATAACTTTTTATTTTCTGTTTTACACAAGGCTCTTGCCGCAATTCGCCCTGAAGATCATTTTAACGAAGCTGATACTGATGGCTATTCATCACAAGCAATTGAAAGTAACAGTACGCAATCCTCAATCAATTTCTCAAACTATCATGCTAATTATGAAGCCGGAGACCGTGGCAGAACCTTTATCAATCAAATTGAAAGTCAGCTAGAAAATTATGATGCACTCAGAAATACTTCAGCCTCAGCCCCCCTGCCTGAAAGCAATGGTGATATCCCTCCGCTGGGCTTTGCTATCGCTCAACTTCATGGCATTTATATTTTGGCACAAAATGCTTTAGGTCTAGTAATCGTCGACATGCATGCGGCACATGAACGAATCACTTATGAACACATGAAAACCGCCAGCAGCAATGAAGGCATTAAAGTACAGCCCTTACTTGTTCCCATTTCAATTTCTGTTAGTGAAAAAGAGGCTGATCTTGCTGAAGAACATAACAGTTATTTGCACAGTCTTGGCATGGAGATAGAACGTCTTGGCCCAGAGTCAATCAGCCTAAGGCAGGTGCCTACTATTCTTGCCAATGCAAATGTTGAACAACTGCTGCGTGATGTACTCTCTGATATTTCTGATCATGGCACCAGCGATAGGCTGGAAGCACATCGTGACGAAATTCTTTCCACAATGGCTTGTCACGGCTCAGTTCGAGCAAACCGCCAACTAACAATTCCTGAGATGAATGCTCTTTTAAGAGATATGGAACACACAGAACGAAGTGGACAGTGCAATCACGGTCGCCCTACCTGGGTTCAGCAAAACTTGGCTGAACTTGATAAATTATTTTTACGCGGACAGTAATTTATTCAGAGAGAAAAGGGCTCAGACCGTTAGCAGGAAATTTAAATAATGTAAAACGGAGATATCTTCTCCCCAGTACCGGGATAAAATAATTTGCTGATCCTCAACATTACCACTGGTGAAAAAGCTCACGCGTCCTGTTCCTTTTGAATCTGAATTCAACTCCTCAGCATAAAGTCGACTTTTTAGCTCCTTTGCAACTGCCATACCTGTATCAACGACGACAACTTCCTTGCCTACAATTTCAGTGATAATGTCAGTTATCAGTGCATAATGTGTGCAGCCCAGTACCAGAGTGTCTCCTCCCTTCTCCAAAAAAGTTTCTGTATATTCTGTCACCAGTTTAATGATTTCGCCTCTATCCAAATCAATCTGTTCTATTTCATCGACCAGTCCTGGACAAGCCTTGGTAATGATTTCCACCCTTTCTCGATAGAGGCTTTCCAAATCCAAATATTTATCACTATCTACGGTCCCTTCAGTTGCCAATACCCCTATTACTCCCGTTCGGGTTAAATCAGCTGCGGGCTTTATAGCTGGCTCCATGCCAATAATGGGTATATCAAACTCTTCTCTAAGTTCTTTTACGGCGGCTGCAGTTGCCGTGTTACATGCCAACACTAAGGCCTTGGCATGCTGTAACTCGACAAAACCCATATTTTCAAAACAGCGATTTTTAATCACTCTTTTGCTTTTAGAACCATAGGGCGCGAAATAGGAATCTGCCATATAGATCAGTTCTTCATTCGGCATCAATTGATGAATTTTTTTCAGCACTGAGAGCCCTCCGGCACCGGAGTCAAGAACGACTATGGGAAAATCTGAGGGCATGTTTTTTTATTTATTAGTTTGGGAAGTTTAAATAGAAAATAATTGTAACGTATTTCTTGTTATAGTTAGCTTAGAATTAAATATAAATTGACATCATGATAAGCATTGAAAAATAATCATCCTCCAGTTTATTGCTTAATGGGGCCAACTGCATCTGGTAAAACCAGCATCGCGGTTAGTCTGGTTCAACAAGCACCTTTTGAAATTATCAGTGTCGATTCGGCACAAGTATATCGGGGTATGGATATTGGAGCCGGCAAACCCTCTGCTGATATTCTTGCAAAGGCCCCTCATCGCTTAATTAATATCCGTGATCCAATCGATTCTTATTCGGCGGCTGATTTTCGCCATGATGCTTTAAATGAAATTGCTGATATCCAAAGTAAGGGCAAGATTCCCTTGCTAGTCGGCGGCACTATGCTCTACTTCAAAGCGCTGCGTGATGGCCTTGCTGCTATGCCTCCAGCCAATCAAGAAGTTCGTGAAAAAATACTGGAGCTGGCCAATGAGTCTGGCTGGCAGGCTGTTCATGATCGCCTGGCAGCAGTTGACCCGGAATCAGCTACCAGAATTCACCCTAATGACCCACAACGCTTACAGCGTGCACTGGAGATTTATGAGCTGAGTGGCAAATCCATGACCACTATTCATAAAGAGGGTAAGCAGCAAGAAAACTTGCCTTTTGACTTACGGTTCATCGCAATCATTCCAGGACAACGATCCACCCTTCATCAGAAAATTGCAGAGCGCCTTAAGCAAATGCTCGAACAAGGTTTTATCGACGAAGTAAGAAAACTTTATTCACGAGGAGACCTTAACCCTTCCTTACCTGCTATTCGTTCAGTCGGTTATCGACAAATTTGGGCCTTCCTGGAAGGCACTTATGATGAGAGCACAATGCAAGAAAAGGCATTGGCCGCGACACGCCAACTTGCAAAAAGACAGCTCACTTGGCTTCGATCATGGCCTGATTTACAAATAATTGATGGAGAAATGCCGAAAATTGAGGAACATTGCTTGAAAATGATGACTTGAGCCCTTATCTAACTGGTAGCCTTCATCAACATCGCATTATAATAGTGTTCAAGTTGTCGGTAACAACCTGATCATATTAACCTAGATAAATTATTGAGGAATAAACCATGTCTAAAGGGCAATCTTTACAAGATCCCTTCCTAAATACCCTGCGCAAGGAAAAGGTGCCAGTGGCGATTTACTTAGTTAGCGGAATTAAATTACAGGGGCAGATTGAGTCCTTTGATCAATTTGTTATTGTTTTAAAAAATACTGTCAGCCAAATGGTCTATAAGCACGCCATTTCAACAGTGGTGCCCAATCGCGCTATTCGCATTCCAATGCAAGATGGAGCTGAGCCCAATTCTTTCGATTCCGGCAATACTATTTAGTGTTTTTTGAACGTCCGGATAGTGGTGAGCTTGCCATACTGGTTCATCTGGACATTCGCTCTGAAGCAGAAGGGGATGCCCGTGAGTTTGAGGAACTTGCCATATCCGCGGGAGCCTGCCCTTTAAAGCTAATCTCCGGTTCGCGCCAAAATGTCTCTCCTCGTTATTTTGTTGGCAAAGGTAAATTAGAAGAAATTCTCCATGCTGTAAATATGCACCATGCAGAAGTGGTTTTATTCAATCACAGCCTAACTTCCAGCCAGGAACGCAATCTAGAAAAAGAACTGCAATGCAGAGTCCTCGACCGCACTGACCTAATCCTGGATATTTTTGCTCAGCGCGCTAGATCTTATGAAGGAAAGTTACAGGTCGAATTGGCTCAGCTAAAACATTCAATGACTCGTCTAATTAAAGGCTGGACTCACCTAGATCGACAAAAAGGCGGTATCGGTCTGCGTGGAGCCGGTGAAACTCAGTTGGAAATTGACCAACGGCTGATTGGCGTTCGCATTAAATCCATCAACAAAAGTCTGGAAAAAGTTCGCACGCAAAGGCAACAGGGACGTAAAGCACGCAAGAAAGCCGAAGTCCCTACTGTGTCTCTTGTGGGTTATACCAATGCCGGTAAATCGTCTTTGTTTAACGCTCTAACCAAAGCTGATATCTATGCAGCCGATCAGTTATTCGCCACGTTAGACTCGACCTTGAGAAAAATACAGTTGCCAGATTTTGGTACTGCAATTCTGGCGGATACCGTCGGGTTTATTCGCGACTTACCGCATCAGTTAGTCGAAGCCTTCCGTGCCACTCTGGAAGAGACAACTGAAGCAAGCCTCTTGTTGCATGTCATTGACTGCCATAGTGAGCAACGTTTTATTTTGCAAGAAGAAGTCGACAGTGTATTGAAAGAAATTGGAGCCGACAAAATACCGACTCTTATGGTCTACAACAAAGCTGATCTACTCAATGCTGAACTGCCTGCAGTAGAGCGCGATGATAATGGTTTGCCTTGGCGTGTCTGGGTATCTGCCCTAACTGGGGATGGTATGGATAACTTATTGCAAGCCATCAGTGAATTATTAGGTGAAGATTTTATAGAGCCTGAGTTGAAACTCGATCCCAAACAGGGCCGCCTGCGAGCTAAACTTTATCGTCAGGGCGCTGTTAAAAATGAAAGTCTGGATGATCAAGGCGCATCCCACCTTTCATTGCGCTTGCAAAAACAGGACTTTATTCGCTTATTGAAAGAAGAAGGTCTAGATGCGCAAACTTATTTGCCATAGTTGTAATCGCTAAAGCCATTTCGCTTTATGAAAGATTAAACAGTAAAGACAGGTATATTGTGTCATAGTAAGGAAAGCTGCTGTTTTCGCATTATTGAAAGCAGAAGTTGTATAAAACACCTTGAAAATTCGATAGAATTCCGCATCTAAACGCTTAGTAGCCACAATTATTTGGAGAATCCAATGGCCTGGAATGAACCCGACAATAACGACGGGAAAGATAAAAAAGACGACCCTTGGGGTAGCAGGCGTCCTGGTGGAGGCGGCAATGACCAGGGGCCTCCTGACTTGGAAGAAGTAATCTCTACCATAGTGAAGAAGCTCTCAGGTATTTTTGGGGGCAAAGGAAGTGGCTCAGGCAACCAAGGCTCTGCCGGTAGTGGCAACTCAATCTCTGGTGGCCTGGTCTTAGGCGTCATCACAATTTTGGCAATCATCTGGGCTGGATCCGGTTTTTATACTGTCGATGAACAGGAGCGTGGCGTCGTTCTTCGCTTTGGTAAAGCCATGGAAGGAGTGGTTATGCCTGGCCTACACTGGAACCCCAAATTAATCGACGCAGTCACCAAAATTAATGTCACCAGGGTCTATGATGAATCATTTTCCAATTCAATGCTGACTGAAGATGACAATATCGTTGACGTATCCATGACCGTGCAATTTCAGGTAACTGACGCAAGATCTTACTATCTAAATGTTCGAGACCCTGAAAACAGTTTGAGACTGGCAGCAGAGTCTGCAATTCGCCATGAGATAGGCAGCTCGGATATGGAAACAGCGACAACATCCGCTCGTGAGCAGATCGCTGAGGACGTCAAGACACGTTTACAGAATTATATGGATTTATATCAAACCGGTATTATCGTCAGCGAAGTGAACATTGCTGAGGTGCAGCAGCCAGCACCTGTCCGTGCCGCGTATGATGATGTTATTAAGGCTGGCGTTGATCGTGAAGCTTACCAAAATGAAGCAAATGCCTATGCGAATCAGGTAATCCCTGAGGCTCGCGGCCTGGCTCGTCGTGTTCGGGAGGAAGCAGAGGCCTATAGAGACCAGGTAGTTGCTCGAGCTGAAGGTGAAGCACAACGTTTCTCTCAGCTATTAGTAGAATACCAGCGTTCTCCAAAGGTAACTCGCGAGCGTCTCTATCTTGAAACCATGCAGGAAGTTCTCAGCAACAGTTCAAAAGTTCTGTTTGATGTTGAAGGCGGCAATAATATGATGTTCCTGCCTTTAGATCAGATATTGCAACGCAATGGCAGTGTCAGCATGGAGGCTATGAGCACTCAGGATATTCGAAATCTTTCCAATCAGGTTTTACAGGATTTGAACAGACAATCAACTACGAGGACGGGACGATAATGAAAAATTCCAGTGCCATAACCCTCGCTTTAATTGCGGTTGTTATAATAGCCGCCTTCAACTTCTTGTACGTTGTTCGTGAAATTGACCGTGCTGTGTTACTGACTTTCGGCGAGGTAACAAATGCTGATGTTGAGCCTGGTCTACACGTGAAAATTCCTGGGGTGCATGTTGTTCGAATTTTTGATGGCAGAATTCAAACACTGGACGCACCAACTCAGAGCTACTTAACTGCAGAACGCGAATTTTTGGAAGTAGATTCTTATGCAAAATGGCGTATCGCTAATGTATCTTCCTACTATACCCGTACCTCTGGAGATGCCAATATTGCCAATAATCTTCTTGCCCAACGAATTAATACCGGTTTACGTAACCAGTTTGCCAGTCGAACAGTTTATGAAGTTGTCTCGGGCGAACGCGATATGCTAATGACCGATTTAACGCGCAGTCTAAATGCCATAGTGCTAGATGAGCTGGGGATAGAGATAGTCGACATTCGCGTGAAACAAATTGACTTGCCAGATGATGTGCAAGCCTCCGTTTATAACCGCATGAATACAGAACGTCAGCAGGAAGCGTCAGAAGCGCGCTCTACTGGTCGTGAGCTATCAGAAATTATTCGTGCAGAAGCAGATCGTACAGCCACCGTGATTGAAGCAGAAGCATACCGAGATGCAGAAATTATTCGTGGTAATGGTGATGCACAATCCGCAGCGATTTATGCCGAGGCTTTTAATGTCGACCCAGAGTTTTATAACTTCACGCGTAGCTTGAACGCTTACCGCACTACCTTTAGCAATAGTGGTGATGTTCTGTTACTTAGCCCTGATAGTGATTTTTTCAAATATCTTAATCAAAGCACGGTAGAGTAAATAGCGATAATGACAAAAGCCAATCGCTGGTTATTGCCGGATGGCGTGGATGAAATCCTGCCGCCAGAGGCCAATAATCTGGAATTATTGCGTCGCGATATTCTGGATTTATACTGTAGCTGGGGTTACGAACTTGTTATCACCCCTCTTATAGAGTTTCTGGATTCACTTAGCATTGTTCCTGGTGAAGACCTGCAACTCGAAACTTTTAAAGTTGTTGACCAATTAAGTGGGCGCACTATGGGTGTCCGCGCAGACATCACATCCCAAGTTGCACGTATCGATGCACATGTCATGCAAACCAATACGCCTAACCGACTTTGCTATGCCGACAGTGTATTAAGAACCAAACCTTCTAGCATGCTTGGATCGCGCAGCCCATATAGAATTGGCGCAGAACTCTATGGCCATAATGGTATTGATAGTGATTTGGAGATCATCAGCTTAATGCTTGAGACACTTAAGCTGGCTGAAATTGGTGATGTGCAGTTGGCGCTGGGACATGTGGGTATATACCGCTCTTTAATCGCGCATGCCGAACTGGATACTGAGCAAGAGCGGAAACTGTTTTCTGCCCTGCAAAGTAAATCTGAAAAAGATATTGATGACTTATTGCTGAACCAAAAAACCAATGGCGACTTATTAGCAATGCTAAAAGCCTTGCCTAAACTTTGCGGCGATGAGTCTGTGCTCGACAAAGCTGAGCAAGTCTTAAGCCAAGCCCCGGGAACAGTTCTGGATGATATTGCACAACTGCGTGCATTATGCCAATCAATAAAATCTCGTTACCCTGAGCAGACAATTTATTTTGACCTAAGTGAGTTACGCGGATACGAGTACCATACAGGCGTAGTTTTTGCCGCCTACACAAATGGCTATGGCTCATCTATTGCCAAAGGCGGCCGCTATGATGATATCGGCGAATATTTTGGCCGGGCAAGAGCAGCTACAGGTTTTGACAGTGATTTAAAAACACTACTGTCCTTGAGTAATCGTAATTTTACAGTAACAGAAAGAATATTAGCGCCAGCAAATGAGGATGGTGAGCTGCAGGTACTCATATCGACTTTGCGTGCTCAGGGTAAGCAGGTATTAACGATATTATCTGGGGACAGCTCTGGGCAGGATCAGGGTTGCACCCAGGAAATCGTTCAGCAAGATGGAAAGTGGGTACTCAAACCTCTATAAGTAGCAACTAAACAGCAAATTCAAATATTAATTTCAGTTTTTAACAGAAAGGCATAGTCATGGGTAAAAGTGTAGTCATTCTTGGAACGCAATGGGGTGATGAAGGCAAAGGTAAAATCGTTGATTTACTAACGGAAAAAGCCTCTACGGTTGTTCGGTTTCAGGGTGGGCATAATGCCGGTCATACCCTTGTCATTAATGGCGAGAAAACTGTCTTGCACCTGCTTCCTTCAGGAATTCTCAGGGATAATGTTCGTTGCATTATTGGCAATGGCGTCGTGCTATCTCCAGAAGCCTTACTGCATGAAATTGATGAGCTGGAGAAGCGAGGCTTATCGGTTACAAACAAACTCAATATCAGCTCTGCCTGCCCTTTAATACTGCCTTACCACATTGCCCTGGACCAAGCGCGAGAACTTAAAAAAGGCAATGCTAAAATCGGTACTACTGGTCGAGGAATTGGGCCAGCTTATGAAGACAAAGTGGCGCGTCGCGGCATTCGTTTAGGCGAGCTATTAAATGCCGAACACTTTGCCCACAGACTAGAAGAAGTATTGGAATACCATAACTTCACCTTGCAATCCTACTATGGTGTAGAACCCATTTCCTATCAGAAAACGCTTGAAGAAAGCCTGCTTATCGCTGAGCGCATTAGACCTATGGTTAGCGACACTATTGATGTTCTGCATAATGCTCGCAAAACCGGTGAAAACATTTTGTTTGAAGGCGCCCAAGGTTCATTGCTGGATATCGACCATGGTACCTATCCTTTTGTAACCTCTTCCAATACAACTGCTGGCGCTACTGCCACTGGCAGTGGTTATGGTCCACTTTATCTGGATTATGTGCTTGGCATCACCAAGGCTTATACCACTCGTGTTGGCGCCGGCCCTTTCCCAACTGAATTATTTGATGAAGTTGGTGAACAATTGTTCACAAAAGGCAAGGAACGAGGTGCGACTACAGGGCGTAATCGTCGCTGCGGATGGTTTGATGCTGCGGCGCTGAAAATGGCCATACGAATCAACTCTGTCTCAGGCATTTGCCTTACCAAACTGGATGTTCTTGACGGTTTGGAAACTGTCAAAGTTTGTACGGGTTACCAAGGTGTTAATGGCTCATCTATGGCTTGCCTCACAAGCTTTGATCAATATGATCATCTAGTTCCCGTGTATGAGGAATTACCTGGCTGGTCCGAATCAACTTTCGGCATAAAGTCCTTGGATGAATTGCCTGAAAATGCCCGCGCCTATATTCGATTCATTGAAGAAAAAATTGAAGCGCCAGTGGATATTATTTCAACCGGCCCGGACCGTGAAGAAACCATCATATTGAAGCATCCTTTTGCCTAATAGCCCCGATTAAATTAAGCCCTAAATATTTACTTAAAATTTAGCTCTTCAATATCTTCATACTGAAAATTTCAGTTAGGCTTTGGCTTGTTCGCCTTTGTGCTCTTTGTAAAGTGAACACAGGTATTGGTATAGTTAAAGTCAAACTCCATTTCTGGTAAGACGCATGAAATATATCCTAACGACAATTTTATTATTGTCATCGCCTTGGGTGCTCGCCGACCAAAAAGACCCTCGCCTGCCTGAACTGTTTGAAGAATTAAAGGGCGCTGGAAACACCATGCAGGCGGGCATAATCGAAATCAGAATTTGGGATATCTGGGGAGAGCATCCAGACCCTGAAGTAGACAACATGATGTTCTTGGCTATGGATGAACTCAGTGGCGATCAATACAGCACAGCATTGCAATTATTTACAGAAATCATAGAGCGTGACCCGGATTTTTCTGAAGCCTGGAATATACGAGCGACGACCCATTTTCTGGCAGGAAACTATAGGGAATCAGAAGCTGACATTATGAAAACACTGGAATTAGAACCTAGGCATTTCGGTGCGCTGAGTGGTTTGGGGCAAGTATATGTCGCTCTGGAGCAATATTATGATGCCCGTAATGCTTTGCGTAGAGCGCTAGAAATCAACCCAAACATGCCTGGCGTTATTGCAAACATCGAAGCACTTCAACGATTTTTTAATGCAACCGCAATATAAAAAATAACTGCACCCTATCAGACAAGCATGTAAGTTAAACATTTTAGAATTCAGGAAAATCCAATGCCTCTATCAAAACCAGTAGCAAGAGAACATCTTCATACTCGCTCAATAACTTATCAGGGTTATAAACGAGGAGATGAATTATGGGATATTGAAGGACATTTAATAGATACCAAAACTTACTCTATCGATAATTCCTGGCGCGATAAAATTTCAAGTGGAGAGCCAATCCATGAAATGCTGATAAGAGTGACAATTGATGATAATTTTTTAATTAAAGATGTTGAAGCCGCAACTGAAAACAGCCCTTTCGAAATGTGCCCGAACATCACCCCCAACTATAAATCATTAATAGGAATTGTGATGGGAGCAGGCTGGCGTCAAAAAATAAGACAGAAAGTCGGTGGTGTTTCTGGCTGCACACATATTACGGAGTTGTTATTTCCTATGGCCACTGTTGCCATCCAAACTATTGGTCCTTTTAAAGCCAGCGCAAAGAAAAATAGAATTGCGTTAACCGATGAATCCGAGTCAAAGCGACCTTTTGTATTAAACTCGTGCCATGCCTGGTCAACTGACTCAGCTGTAGTTAAAGAACATGAGCCTGATTTTTATACGGGTGATAACACTAAGACTTAAATCTCTATAAAAAAGCTATGTCCTTTTAGGATATCGGTGCCCAGGAGAGGGTGAAGCCTGCCGATTATGAAGCGCAGCTTCATGGCAGGTTGAACGCGAGTGCTTTAGCAACGAGCTGAATAGTCCTCTGTGGCTCGACGTCCCTTAAGTAAAAACTCAAAGTTAAGTGAAATGCCGAAACTCTACTATGGTGCCCAGGAGAGGGTGAGACCTGTCGATTATGAAGCGCAGCTTCATGGCAGGCTGAACGCGAGTGCTTTAGCAACGAGCTGGATAGTCCTCTGTGGCTCGAACTAACCAATCTTTAAATTAATAAAAAGAGAAATACCAAGGAACTATAATGGTGCCCAGGAGAGGACTTGAACCTCCACGCCCTTTCGAGCACTAGCACCTGAAGCTAGCGTGTCTACCAATTCCACCACCTGGGCAAAGGAAATAAACTATATTTTGTAGGGGGCGCAATTTACCGACTCTGCCTCGCACTGTCAATGTCGCTAAGCCAGTTGAGTGTTATACTGCAGGCTTATTCATTAACTTGAAGGCTTACATGCCACGCTCTAAAAATAATCAGGACCCACATGCCGATCGCGAAGCTTCACGCTACGACAATCCTATTCCTAGTCGCGAATTCATTTTGCAATATCTGGAAGACAGCGGCGAACCAATAACCCATCAGGCACTTTGCAAAGAGCTATTACTTTTTGACGCTGATTCGCAAGAAGCATTACGTCGCCGACTGAACGCTATGACCCGCGATGGGCAACTCATTGAAAATCGTGGTGGAGCCTATGGATTAGTTCGTAAGATGGACTTGATCAAAGGAGTTATCCAGGGCAACAAAGAGGGCTATGGTTTTGTGATTGCAGATCAGGGCGGTGATGATTTATTTTTATCTCCTAACCAGATGAACAAGGTATTCGACGGCGATAAAGTGCTGGCGAGGATATCCGGAATTGATAAGCGTGGCCGCCTTGAAGGTAAAATTGTTGAGGTACTGGAACGCAAACGCCAGCAATTTGTGGGACGTTATTACCAAGAGTCCGGCGTCGGCGTAGTGATTCCACATAATCGCCGAATCGCTCAGGAAATTCTGATACCCCCTAAGAAGCATAAAAATGCCAAAGACGGTGATTTTGTTGTGGTCGATATCATTAAATTCGCTCATAACCATGTCAAAAGTACTGGTGTGGTTGTAGAAGTATTAGGTGATGTTGCCAAACCCGGTATGGAAATAGAAGTGGCTATTCGGGCTCATGAAATTCCATCCGTCTGGCCAAAAAATATCAATACCGAACTAAAAAGAATAGCCAGACAAGCAGGCCCATCTCAAGAAGCAGCCAAACGAATTGACCTTCGTGATCTACCCTTTGTAACCATTGATGGTGAAGATGCTAAAGATTTCGATGATGCTGTTTATTGCCAGCGCCACCATGGAAAAGGCTGGACCTTGTATGTGGCGATTGCCGATGTCTCGCACTATATTGGTGTCGGTACTGCCCTGGATAATGAAGCTCAGCAACGTGGTAACTCTGTCTACTTCCCCGGTCATGTGATTCCGATGCTACCTGAAGACTTATCTAATGGTTTGTGTTCGCTTAAACCTCGAGAAGATCGACTGGTCATGGTTTGCAAAATGGATATCAATCGTGATGGGGATATTACTGCTTACAAATTTTGTGAAGGCGTGATTCATTCGCATGCGCGCCTAACCTATACCGAAGTCGCTGCTATGCTCGAACCAGCCAAAGAAGATTCGAACAAGCGGTTACAGCAACGTATTCAGGAAAAGTACCGCAACTTATTAGCTGACTTAAAAAACCTTTACAGTTTATATAAAACTCTTCATAAATCACGCAGACAGCGTGGCGCTCTGGATTTTGAAAGCGTTGAAACACGTATAATTTTTTCTGAAAAGAAAAAAATTAAGGAAATTATTCCTGTTGAACGTAATGATGCTCACCGAATCATTGAAGAGTGTATGTTGTGTGCCAATGTCTGTAGTGCCGAGTTTTTATTGCAGGCCAAGCTGCCTGCCTTATATCGAGTTCATCCCGGGCCCAATGAAGAAAAAGTCACCAGACTTTATGATTTTTTGCGCGGCCTTGGTATAGGTCTGGCGCGAAAAAATAATCCAACTCCCATAGATTACCAAATTATTTTGGATCGACTTAAAAACCGTCCTGATCGGCAGCTGTTACAAATTATGGTTATACGCTCATTGATGCAGGCCGTTTACCAGCCTCAGAATGCTGGTCACTTTGGTTTAGGTTTTGAAGCTTATACCCATTTCACTTCGCCCATTAGACGCTATCCCGATTTGTTGGTACATCGAGCAATTCGATACTTGATTAGAATGGATAAAAATCGACAACATACCTTGCAAGCTCCTGGCAACAACAAACTATCACGCCAGGATATTTATCCATATAAGCTGGCAGACCTTGAAAATCTGGGTGTGGAGCTTTCAGCGACTGAACGTCGTGCTGATGCTGCTACCTATGATGTACTTGATTGGCTTAAGTGTGAATATATTAAAGAGCATATTGGTGAAGAATTTTCCGGCACAGTTGCATCTGTCACCAGCTTTGGACTATTTGTTCAATTAGATGATATTTATGTTGAGGGTTTAGTGCATGTAACAGCATTAAAAAATGATTATTATCATTTTGACGCAACAGCTCATACCCTAACGGGTGAACGCAGCGGATATCAGTTTCAAATGGGCGATAAGGTCAGAGTGATTGTCGCGAGAGTCGATCTAGACGATAAAAAAATTGACCTGCAATTAATTTCGGATTCCAAAACTCAGCGCAAAGGAAAAAATATTCCGCAACGACAACGCTCAACCAAGTTGCGTGACATTACACGTAAGAAATTATCCAAAGCATCACGTAAAAATGCTAATAATAAAAACTCCAAGAAAAAACCGAACAGTAAAACTAGACGCAGAAAATAAGAACTTGAAACAATGAGTACTAAAGAATGGGTTTTTGGCATTCATGCCATTAATGCTCTTTTAAAACACCGTCCGGAAGTCGTTTTGCAAATTTATCTGCAAAGCGGTCGCCTGGATAAACGAATCTCGGAAATCACCGACCGTGCCAACAGCTTAGGTATCCCTCTTGAGGTCATGGAAAAAAAAGAGCTGGATAAAAAGGCCGACGGCAGCCATCAAGGAGCTGTTGCTTTTTGTAAAGAAATTAAACTGGAATATAACGAAAGCTATCTGGAAGAACTTTTGAACAAGCTAGAGCGCCCTCCTCTATTGTTGGTTCTCGATGGCGTAACCGACCCTCATAATTTAGGAGCCTGTTTACGTTCCGCAGAAGCCGCTGGCGTTAATGCTGTTATTGTTGCCAAAGATAAATCCGTACTGATGAATGCCATCGTACGAAAAGTAGCAAGTGGCGCAGCTGAAATCATTCCTTTTATAGTAGTAACTAATCTCGTGCGTTGTCTGCAAAATCTGCAAAAGAGAGGTATCTGGGTTATGGGTGCCGCTGGTGAAGCTGGTAAGTCTATATATGGCACCGATCTTAAAGGCGCGCTTGCTTTAGTTCTGGGTGCTGAAGGTTCTGGCTTGCGACGCCTAACACGAGAAACCTGTGACGAATTATTATCAATTCCTATGCAAGGTGAGACCAGCTCTTTGAATGTTTCAGTTTCGGCGGGAGTGTTTCTATTTGAAGCTCTCCGTCAAAGGCTAGAGTAATTGCTTTAGGACTATTGGCGCTCTAATCCACGAAGCTTATCTTGCTTATTTGTGAGCTTTGAAACTTTCCAAATACCCATCTGTTTTACTACAACCTTGCTTCGCTCGTCACGCGGCCTTTCTTGGAAGTTTAATATCTTTATTTTTATTACCTTAGGGACGCTTTCCTTTTATTTTTGATTTTAGGATCCATTTATTTGAGCAAACAAAGACTGCCCGAGAAGCAAAGCCATGAGTTATGCAGCTTCGAAAATAAAAAAGTGAAGTTTGAAGGATAATTAAGCCTCTTTATGGACAAATAGCCAGTTTTGTGGGCCCTAACTTCCATTATAGATAGAGCGAAAGCCATCTTAAGTCTTTTGCTTTTAAGGAAGAGACGTGGGCGGGCTAATATATATTTGCATCTACCCCCCAATATCACTACAATTCGCCCTCTTTTTTAACTCCTTGTCTTACCACAAGCGCTTAAAACAAGCATTTGGCTCCTCAATGAGCCCTTGATGGAAGGCTACTAAACCGTAAGGAGCAGCAATGCGACACTATGAAATAGTATTTATGGTGCATCCCGACCAGTCTGATCAGGTTCCTGGGATGATCGAAAAATACACAAGCTTGGTCACCGATTCTGGTGGCACTGTGCACCGTCTAGAAGACTGGGGCCGCCGTCAGTTAGCCTATCCCATCAATAAAATTCATAAAGCTCATTATGTGCTTATGAATGTTGAATGTGGCCAGGATGTCCTTGACGAACTTACCACCCTTTACCGTTATAACGACGCAGTACTGCGAAACCTTGTGATTAAACGTAAGGAAGCGGTAACTGACATGTCTGACATTATGAAAGCTGAAAATGAAAGCCGCGAACGTAAAGCTCGCGTCAGTCAGCGTATGCAGGATGATGTCGAAGTCGATATTTCTTCTGATGATGATGACGAAGATGAAGCTGATCCAGTTTATGATGATGAAGAAAGTACAACTGAAGACCCTATAGCTGAAGCAGCTGTGGAAGAAGAAAGTAAAACTTAAGCAGAAATTTTGGAGATAGATTATGGCACCCCGATTTTTTAGACGTCGACGCTTCTGTAAATTTACTGCTGAAGGCGTAACAGAAATAGATTACAAAGACCTGGATACATTAAGAGCCAACATCAGTGAAACTGGCAAAATTGTACCCAGCAGAATCACCGGGACTAAAGCTCGTTATCAACGTCAGTTAGCTACTGCTATTAAGCGTGCTCGTTATCTGGCTCTGATTCCTTATACGGATTCACACGAAGTTTAAAGTCCTGGAGGGAATTGATGAAAGGCTTAGCGGAATATGCAATGCATGGCCGCCGCCAGGCCATCATAGTGGTGGTACTCACCGGTTTATTCCCAATGATTTATTGCCTGAGTGCGGCAATCGTCGGTTTAGTTAACCTTCGTAAAAGCGCTACAGAAGGTTTAATCATTCTGCTTTGGTCGCTATTACCAGCAGGATTATTATGGATAGCAGGGGACAACACCCCAATAGTACTGATGTTAAGTACTGCAATCTTGGCTCAGGCTTTAAAGCATTTTGAATCCTGGTCTAAGGTGATCATGCTGGGTACCGTGTTGGGAATACTGACGCAACTTAGCCTGGTCTGGCAGGTCGATTTTGTTGAGCAATGGGTTTCAATTGTTGAAGAAGCCATTGCGATGCAACAAAGCCAGGGCATTGTTGTTGAGTACACTGCCGATGAATTGGCAAGACTACTGTTAAGTTTTTACGGTGCTTACAATTTTATTACCGTTATCTGCTGTCTGATTTTAGCGCGCTGGTGGCAAGCTGTATTGTATAACCCGGGAGGGTTTAAAGCAGAATTTCATCAGCTCAAGTTGGAGCCGGGTTTTGCAGTATTGTTGGCAGGGTTTATTATTGCTGCCCTCACAGGAATACCGCCTCTGGATACTTGGCTGGTAATCATGTGTATACCGCCTTTATTAAGCGGACTGGCCCTATTGCATTATCTGGCGGCCTATAAAAAGCTGGGAATAAGCGGAATTGCAATAGCTTATTTACTAGCAATGTTTATATCACCAATGGTGATCGTGCTGGGCTTGATTGACAGCATATTGAATATTAGAAAACGACTTGCTGGCGCTTAAAAAAGTAGCCAGCAACAGGTGAGGATAAGATGAACGTAATACTACTCGAGAAAGTTGGAAAAATTGGTGAAGTTGGCGATCAGGTTAATGTGAAATCTGGTTATGCACGCAACTATCTTTTTCCTTTTGCCAAAGCAGTTCCGGCAACAAAAGAAAATATTGCTGATTTCAGCGCACGCAAAGAAGAGCTGTTGAAAGCCGCCAATGAAAAATTAGCTGCTGCAGAGGCTCGCGCTGAAAAACTTAATGGTATAACAATTGTGATAGAAGCCAACTCTGGCGAAGAAGGCAAATTATTTGGCTCTGTAGGCACTCGAGACATAGCTGATGCTCTTATCGCAGCTGGCCATGAAGCTGAAAAAAGCGAGGTTCAATTACCGGAAGGCGCGCTGCGTACTACCGGTGATTTTACTATCACTCTGGATCTAGGATCAGAAGTCAATGCCGAAATTAATTTAAAAATTACAGGTCATGACGCTCCTGCTGAAACTATTGCTGCCATGGAAGAAATTGAAGGCAAGGCCGATGAGATAGAAGAAGTTGAACAAAGTGATGCTGAAGAATCTGCAGTAGAAGACAAAGAATAACTGAGTCTTTGCAGACCAAAAAAGGGAGTCAAAAGCTCCCTTTTTTTTTAACTCAAGAAAAAAGGAGCCCTAAGCTCCCTTTTTTATAGCTTTGGCTTTGTTAATAAGCATTGGTCTTTTTCACGCTTCTTAGCCATTAATTGCCACCAAAAACTCGAGCTACTGTTTCAGGGTCCCTGGGCTGGGCAAAAACCAGTTCAGAATTAAAATTAGTATTATCAAAGCCCGTCACTTCAAAAAGTGCTTCAAAGCTGCTTCCAACTAGACTTGTATCCAAATATGTCTGCACATCTAGCAGTACAGCTGCATTGGCTACCTGTTGGGCTATATTGTTCAGGCTTTCATCTCTCATGCCCGCAATCATGGTAATTTGGTGCCCGTTGGGAGAAGGAAAAGTTGCTAGCATGCTGTAATCCTTGTAAGAATCAGCGCTCGATAAACCCGAACTACTGACATAATACTCACCAGTATTCAGGTTATTTAACTCATCATAAGTATTACCAACTTCCAGGCTAGAACCAGCAAACATGAGGTTATACAAATTGTTCAAGCCACTGAGATAGCCCAAATATATAATATGGTTATTCGCCAAATCAGCTGTGGAGTACTCAGAGGCCATTTTTAAATTAATCCGATCAGGATATACCCCTTGCAGCAAGATTTTCATAATTTGTGCTACTGCATAAGCAGTTGAGCTAGGAATGTAATTCAGATTGAGGTCAAAATAGTTATCTGTTCCTTCGACGCCCATCTCTTGTAGAAAAGCCAGTTCATCAGGAGAATTCACATCGAATTCTCTAATCATGCGAAGCACCTCTCCACGATCATTTATTTCTCCAAATATATAATAATCACCAATCAGGATAAGAATTGGCGCATTATCATCAAATATTTCCTTCCAGGGCCCAAGCTCTGAAAATAGGTTTTCATCCTCCATTTCAGCGGGTTCAGGGTTGAACTGGACAAGCAGATTAGCGATTAACAATAGAATTGCGGCAGCTGCTAACCACAAGGTCTTCGCATTTCGCTTAAGTGGCTGCCCTGTGACACTGAGGGTTTCGGCGGGAATATCAGCAACAAGAGTAGCTGTTAATATGTATTGCCCCTTAGGAATATCCAGACGGTATTTCTCTTGTTTACCGTATTTTTCAAAGTAGGTTTTGAGCTTATTACGTAAATGGTAAATATGAACGCGAACTATCGAGTCTTTTCCTACATCAAAGTCTGTATCACGCCCCAATACATCCATTGCAATGGCCATTTCTTTAGGGTTGTCGCCACTAATAGCACATTCAGCCAGATAACTAAGAATCTTGCTGTAGGTGCGGGATCGGCCCAGTACACCACTGCTTATAATGCGTTGAACCAGTGCCTCTAACTCTTCAGGTTCGATATTATTCATAAAATCGCCAATGCTTTATCAAGCTGTGCATTTTGGCTGAATTCAGAATAAAAACAAGTGATTTTTTAACGTTAATTATTCAATAAAAATTATTGGAAAAATCTAAATTAACAGTCTTTAATAATAACTATATTTTATAAAAACAATAAGTTATGGTGATCTTAAAAACCATAATGAAACCTTCGAGGGCAAGGGTTTCATTATGGACATAGTTCCTTAGGGCAAAATAATTAGAGATAGGATTGTAAAAAGTTAACGTTAAAACTGGTATCTAACACCCAACCTTAATGATCTGGGTAATGTAGCCCGACTCATTGTGCAATTGGTGATATCGCAGTCAATATTGTCTGAGGTCAAGCCTGGTGCATCAAGCCCCTGCACATAAGCGGGATAGTTATAAACAATTTCCTTACCGTCGGTGTCAGCCAGATTGATAACTTCTATAAACATCGTAATTGACTCCCAGTTATAAGCCGTTCGCATATTGATGGTGGTTAATGATTCACCCCGGCGCGAATTCGCAGCATCCAGAGCATAGGGTCCCAGATAACGTAATCGAACACTGGCATCCCAGCTAGGTCTGGTTATGGCGACACCTAACTGCACAGCCTGTTCAACCGCTTGCTCGACATAAATGCCCTCCGGATTATTCACATAACGTGCTTCACTGCTGGTATATGAAGCATCCACACCAAGCCAGTCTGAAGGCTGCCAGAACATGGTTAGCTCAACACCCTCTCTCTTGGATGCGCCTTTAGGCTCAACAGAATTTGAGTCTCCAACGAAAATTAATTCACTTTCCTGATTCAGCCACCAATATGCACTGGTAAACTTGAAGTCACCCAAGCTTAAACGGCCACCAGCTTCATAACCCGTCCCAGCTGAAATACCAGGAACAGGGTTGCTTGTGCTTACCACACCACGGGCATCATTGGAGTGAAAGCCCCTGCCCCAGTTGTAATAAAGCTCAAGATTATCCAGCGCCATATAAGCCAAGCCAAATTTAGGAGACGCTTTGCTGGCAGTTTTACTTCCATCGGCACTTAAGGCATTTTTTGCCGTAGCGCTGAAATCAAAATGGTCCAATCGTAATCCACCATTAAGACGCAGATCCCGAGTTAAATACCAGGTGGTTTCTGCAAAAGCCCCGACAGACCCTACAGCGATTTCATTGTTCGCGATATCCGCTACGTAACTGCCGTTATTGAATGATTCAACACCTACGCGGCTGCCATCGTCATAGCGAAATTCGCCGCCTACAATGACGTTATAGTCGTTGTTTTCAATGACTGTCCTATTTGCCTGACCGCCCAACACCCAGCGCTTATCAAACTGATTGATCTGGAAATCATAAGTAGGGTTTGAAGACATGGTCCAGTCATAAACCTGCGCATAGGCATTAGCATTCCAGTCAGTTCCTGCCAATTCAGCATTAGCAATCCACCGTGTTGTTTCACCTGCAGCAGTCGGGTCCAGAGAACAAAACACATTTTCACAGACCGCGGTACCAAATGCGCGCTCAGGAATTTGCTCTGTTGGATCCCAGGTCGCTCGGTAACCTGAAACCGTGAATGCAGCATCACCAAATCGGGTTTGTGTTAAATATTTTCCCCAAACGGAAAAATGTCCCAAATCTTCACCTTTTTCCCAGGGACCATCGAAATTTTTGAATTCTCCAACGATAGAAAGCGTACCGTCATTGAGCTCCTGACTCATACCGCCAACATAACGTCGCCAGCCATCTTCGCCAGCTTCAATAGAAATAAATGGGCTCTCAACTTCGTTAATCGTATGGATAAAAGAAGCGCCAGCCATAGAAAAATCACCTAGATCCGCATAATAGGGACCCTTACGGAAATCGATACCGTCGACCGTTTCAGGAATAATGCCATTAACATCCAGATAACCCTGGCCATGACCATGTGTTCTCATATTGAGAGGAACGCCATCCAGCTGCACCGTGTAATCAGTTCCATGGTCGAGGTTAAAGCCTCTCAGGAAGTATTGGTTAGCTTTACCGCTACCTGAATGCTGTACTGCTATCATCCCTGGCATTGATTCAAGAAGCTCTGAGGTTTTTACCAAGGGGCGTATTAGTAAGTCTCTACCGCCGATATACCCAACACTGGCAGATGTTGCTTGTCCAACCAAGTCGGTATTACGACCAAATATCACTATCTCTTCTACAGCCGGTGCATTTTGAGCCACGACATTTTGAGAAGCCACTGCGGCACTTAATACAGCGACTGACAGTGTAAGTCTATTTCTAGAAAATACTTTCGACTTATTCATTTTTACTACCCCTTTTTTCAATAACTCAGCCATAATCGTTCTGACTATCACGCACCATAACTTATAGTAAATTTTTCAATAAGCAGCCTAATTAACTGTTTTGTAACTGTTTACGAAAAGTTAATGATTTGTTAATTCTTGATTCTTTAAACTGGATAAAAGTTTTTATTAGAAATTCGCTGATTGCACTCACATGCACGCAATATTTGAGTTAATATTGCTAGCCCTGTTGGCTTAATCCGACAGAATATTGTTGCTCTTAATAATGCTCTTAATAATATAAAGTTTAGGTAAATGTCGGATAATCCTTCCAGCCAACCCAGGCCTTTAGAAGCTACGCTAGGCAATACCAGCAGCCTGAAATTGCCACCGCACTCAATTGATGCGGAGCAAGCCGTGTTGGGCGGTCTCATGTTGGATAATGCTGTTTGGGATGATGTCGCCGATGTGCTGATAGAGTCAGATTTCTACCGTAAAGAACACAGCATAATTTTCACGGCTATGCATAAGCAGAGTGAAGCCGGCAAACCCATAGATCTGGTGACATTGGCCGAGGCATTGGACCATGTGAATCAACTGGAGCAATGCGGAGGACTGGATTATCTGGCTGAACTTGCCAGTAACACACCAAGCACAGCAAATATTTTGGCTTATGCCCACATCATACGTGAGAGAGCCATACTCCGTCAGATGATCTCAGTGGCTAATAGTATTGCTGAAAGTGGTTATAACCCTGATGGTCGAGAAAGTGCTGAGCTGCTTGATATAGCAGAACAACAAGTCTTCAAAATTGCTGACGAACGGCCCAAGGATGGAGGCCCCCAGCCAGTTGACCCACTCCTGAAAAAAGGTCTTGATCGTCTTGAAGAACTTTTTAATGCAGAAGGCAATTTGACCGGACTGACAACAGGGTTTAAGGATTTAAATAATCATACCTCCGGCCTGCAGAAATCCGATCTCATTATTGTCGCCGGACGCCCTTCAATGGGTAAGACCTCTTTTGCCATGAATCTGGTAGAAAATTATATTTTAAGTCAGGAAGACCCTCTGCCAGTGTTGGTTTTTAGCCTTGAAATGCCAGCTGAAAGTTTAATTACGCGTATGCTTTCATCAATCGGCAAAGTTGACCAAACCCGTATGCGAAATGGCAAACTTTTGGATGATGACTGGCCCAAACTAACGCAGGCGATTAATAAGCTAACTGGCAAACCCCTATATATTGACGATACCGTTGGCTTAAACCCTACAGAAATGCGCGCTAGAGCCAGACGGGTTGCTAAAGATCATAATAATAAAATCGGCATGATCATGGTCGATTATCTGCAATTAATGCAATTACGTGGCTCGTCTGAAAACCGAACCGGGGAAATTTCCGAAATATCAAGAGCCTTGAAACTGATGGCCCGTGAATTTGAATGTCCGGTAGTTGCTCTTTCACAGCTGAATCGCAGTCTGGAGCAACGCCCTAACAAGCGCCCAGTCATGTCTGACCTACGTGAATCTGGTGCCATTGAGCAAGATGCCGACGTCATTATGTTTGTGTATCGTGATGAAGTGTACAACGAAGACACCGAACATAAAGGCGTGGCAGAAATAATTCTCGGCAAACAACGTAACGGCCCTATTGGCACCTGTAATTTAAGCTTCGTTGGCAAATATACGCGTTTTGAAAATTATATGCCCATGAGCGCAGAACAAAACTTCAGTGGTGGTTATAACAGTTACGGCAACGATGCCGGAGATTTCGACGAGTGATCCATCGGGTTAAAGCCACCATAAATCTCAAGGCATTATCTAATAACCTGGAGGTTGCCCGCACCCATGCCAAAAATCGAAAAATCGTTGCTGTTATCAAAGCCAATGCCTACGGACATGGCCTAGGGCCGACGGCAGAAGCTCTGGAAGCAGCTGATGTGTTTGCTGTCACTGATGTTGATGAGGCAGACCAGCTACGCGCCTCAGGCAGTAACAAGGCAATCTTAATTTTACAAGGCATTATTCAGCGTAGCGATATTCAGCGTATCGCCGAAAATGGCTACCAGGTAGTGATTCATAATCTGGAGCACGTAAACTGGCTTGAAGAAGAACTGAGTAAAATCAAATTAGCTCACCCCTTAACCTTCTGGCTTAAAATGAATTCGGGAATGGGACGCCTTGGTATCACGTCCGATAATTTTGTTTCAGCCTATCAAAACTTGCAGCGCAAAACTTGGTGTCAGGAGCTTATCCTGATGACTCATCTTGCCAATGCCAATTTGAGAGATTCCGCTCTTAACACGCAACAACTCGCTAGCTTTGAAGCTATTACTAAGCTCATTCCTGACACAGCTGCTACCAGCATTGCCGCATCTTCAGCTTTATTAACCAACTTTGGAGAAAGTTCAGATTGGGTAAGGCCGGGTATTATGCTTTACGGCAGTTCACCTTTCGCTTTTTCTGATGTGCCCTCGCGTCGAGAAAGCTTTGGTTTACAAGCGGTTATGACGCTTGAAGCTAGATTAATCGCTATTCAAAACTGTAAGGCCGGAGACAATGTGGGTTATTGCTCACAATTCATTTGTCCGCGCGATATGCGCATTGGTATTGTTAGCATTGGATATGCCGACGGCTATCCCAGCAATGCTCCCAATGGCACTCCGGCCTTAATCAACGGCAAGCGAACGATAACCACCGGGCGTGTATCAATGGATATGTTAGCTATCGATTTAAGCCCTGACCCTGATGCTCGGCTAGGCGACAGTGTGACCCTATGGGGAGATGACCTTTCTCTGGATGAAATCGCCGAACACACAGGTATTCTCTCCTATAATTTAACTTGCAGTATCGCAAACCGGGTAAGCAGGGAATATAAAAAATAGTATGGCGAAACAAAAGTCAGCCTATGTTTGTAATGATTGCGGCACTGAACATGGCCAATGGCAAGGTCAGTGCGCCAGTTGTGGGGAGTGGAATACTTTATCCAAAATAAATCTTGGCCCTGCCAATGCTCCTTCGGCAGCCGCAAATTTTAAGCGTCAGGGCATTACCGGCAGCCTGTCTTCAGTTACCACTCTGAACGATATCAATCTCGACGAGCAAGTTCGTATTGCCACAGGCATTGGAGAATTTGATCGTGTTCTGGGTGACGGTATTGTGCCAGGTTCAGCCGTGCTGATCGGCGGCAATCCAGGCGCGGGAAAAAGTACTTTACTACTGCAGATACTGTGCAAGCTTTCCCAAGAGACTAAGGCACTGTATGTCACTGGAGAAGAATCACTTCAGCAAGTTGCCATGCGAGCTAAACGCCTCGGCCTTCCTACAGACAAATTATTGATGCTGGCAGAAACCAATGTCAAAGAAATTACTGATGTCGCGCAAGAACACCAACCAAAGCTAATGGTCATTGACTCTATACAAGTGATGCATAGCGCAGATATTGCCTCAGCTCCCGGCTCAGTGAGTCAGGTGCGTGAATGCGCCGCTTATCTGGTGCAATACGCCAAGCAAACAAACACAGCTATCTTCTTTGTCGGTCATGTGACTAAAGATGGCAACCTGGCCGGGCCCAAAGTGCTTGAGCATATGATCGACTGTTTCGTCATGCTCGAAGGAGGAGATGATTCACGCTATCGCACTTTGCGCGGCCAAAAAAACCGTTTTGGAGCTGTCAACGAGCTTGGTGTTTTTGCAATGACCGAAACCGGTTTAAAAGAAGTAAAAAACCCATCGGCTATTTTTCTGGCTCGTACCGAAGAAATTTCTCCTGGCTCTTTAGTCACTGTATTGTGGGAAGGCACGCGACCCTTGTTAATAGAAATTCAAGCCTTGGTCGACAGCTCCCAGTTTGGAAACCCTCGTCGTATTGCTGTTGGTCTTGATCATAACCGATTGGCCATGCAGCTAGCTGTATTACATCGCCATGGTGGTTTGTTCATGGCTGATCAGGATGTATTTGTAAATGTGGTTGGCGGTGTTCGCGTAACTGAAACCAGCGCAGACTTAGCCCTAATACTGGCTATCGTTTCCAGCTTTAAAGACAAAGCGCTGAATCAGGAATTGGTAGTATTTGGTGAAGTCGGTCTTGCTGGGGAAATTCGACCCGTGCCCAACGGTCAGCAGCGTTTACAAGAAGCTGCCAAGCATGGATTTACCCGAGCAATTGTGCCAAAAGCCAATGCGCCTAAACAAGCAATTAAAGGTATGAAAGTCATTGCCGTATCACGTTTAAGCGAAGCACTTGATGCTCTATAAAATTCATTTGCCGACACCAGCATGTGTGCCAAAAACTCTATATATGTTTATTGAATATTGAGATCTTTTTACTTAATTATTTCCACAGGATTACCACAGCTTTATATCCTGACAGTGCTTTCAATTATGTGATAGCATTTTTTATCCCTTTAGAAACTGAAGCCGAGAATGAGCTCAAGCCTGATACCTGAACGTCCTTTATTAATTTCTCCAACCCTGGCTGCGACCATTGGGCTTGAAGAAACCGTCATGCTGCATGTCATCAGTGAGCTATTTGTCCAACACCCTCTGATCATCCGTCAGCAACTACGATGGGCTGAACTTAATTATCAAATTTTACAGAAAGCTATGCCTTTCTGGTCATTAATCGATATCAAACGCATCCGTCAAAATCTCCTGGAAAAAGGACTGATTCAGATTGAAGCTGTTATCGAAAACTCCGATACTTTTCTGATTGCAATTAACCAAGCTTATACCGATGATATTGAAAGCCCGGCTGTTAAACCCAAAACTGACTTAAAAAAACCCAACACGCTTAATTCAGTGTTTAATAGTACCGAATCAAGCGGCAAGGCAAATTTCATTCCCCCAAACTGGCAGCCTGATGAAGGACTTTATCAACAGTTTAAGCAGCATAATATTCCTAGAGAGTTTATTGATCAGCGTGTAAAAAGTTTCGTCATGTATTGGCGGCAACGCCAAAAAGCTCAGTACTCCTGGCACAATACTTTTCTTAATTGGATACTCAAAGACTGGCGTAAAGAGCAAAGTTATCAGGGCGCTAAAGAACTTGAGTCCGACATGAATAGTTCATGGCGCCCCAGCGAGGAAGCGCTGAGCATTCTGGAAAATGCTGGCGTTAATAGTAGTTTTATAGAAGATTCCATTCCTGAATTTATTTTGTATTGGAAAGAGCGAGGGCTGATTACCAGTACATGGAACACGAAATTTATAGCGCATATACGCAGGCAATGGGCCAAATTCACTCTGGCTGTTGAGAACGACCCGACGCCACGCCTAATTCCAATGGATTATGAGCCAAGCCCAGCTTGCTTTGAAGTGCTGGAGATGGCTAATATTGATGAAAGCTTTGCTCGCGATCAAGTTAAGGAATTCATTTTATACTGGCATGATCGTAAAGAAGCGCACCCATCCTGGAATACAAAATTCCTGCAACACGTAAAATATAAGTGGGCACATCATCAGCAAGCAAACCTGCCTTCAACACAGCAAGTTCAGAACACCATTGAAAGGTTTACAGATAGAAGCTGGGCAGAATAATATGCAAGCTACTACGCTAGTCTGGGCTTTGTTAAAAATATAATTTTATTCAATTGCATACGACACTTGATTGCTTCTTTTATCATTTTTTTTCCTTGCTTAGACTTCGCTTGCGACGCTTCTTGAATCTTTATGAATGCAACATATTGAACTTTAATTTGATCTGCTTACTAAATAAAAATATTTTTTAACTATGACTGATATTGATTTTTCAAAACTAGCTGACGACATTAAAACCTGGGGGCGTGAGTTGGGATTTCAGCAAATTGGTATCAGTGATATTGACCTTAGTGATGCTGAGTCACATTTAAACAATTGGTTACAGAATAATTTTCACGGCAATATGGATTACATGCAACGGCATGGCTCCATGCGTAGCCACCCTGAGGAATTACTGCCTGGCACTGTAAGAATTATTTCTGCTCGAATGGATTACCTTCCAGCAGACCCAAAGAGCTTGGAAACATTAAACAATTCATCATTGGCCTATATCAGCCGGTATGCTCTTGGACGTGATTATCACAAAGTGATACGGCAACGACTGCAAAGACTGGCTGATAAAATTCAGGAACATACTGGCAAATTTGGTTATCGTGCCTTGGTGGATAGCGCGCCTGTGCTGGAGCGGGCCATTGCTGAAAAAGCCGGGTTAGGCTGGATCGGCAAAAATACTATGCTGATAAATAAAAATGCTGGCTCCTGGTTTTTTCTTGGCGAACTGTTTACCGATCTGCCTTTAGCTGTCGATAAAAAAGCTGATGATCACTGTGGTACTTGCAGGGCTTGTATTGATATCTGCCCAACTAATGCCTTTGTTGCACCTAATACTCTGGATGCACGTAAATGTATTTCATATTTAACTATTGAACTAAGAACATCTATTCCGAAGGAACTAAGACCCTTAATGGGCAACCGTGTCTTTGGTTGTGATGATTGCCAGTTGTGTTGCCCATGGAATAAATTTTCTTCTTCGACAAGTGAAAAAGATTTTTCGCCTCGACATGAACTAGATCAGGCAGAACTTATTAAACTTTTTATGTGGACTGAGGACGAGTTTGCAGAAAAAACAGCTGGTTCTCCGATTAGACGCATCGGTTACGAATGCTGGTTACGAAATCTGGCTGTTGGATTAGGCAACGCAGAACAAAGTCCTGAAATTATCGGCGCTTTGCAAAGCAGGAGCAATCACCCTTCTGCTTTGGTCAGAGAACATGTTAATTGGGCTCTGACTCAACATGGTTAATATGCCACCTTAATAGATGCAAGCTCAAAAATACTCTATGCTTTAGAGCAACAATTCAGGAGATAGTTATGAGTAAGATTATAAGAAGCAGATTCATCGCTGTTTACACCAGCTTTGCAACTGTTTTTACGATCGCCCTGGTTTCCTCGTCTTTTGCGCAGACCTTCAGTTCAGCCTGGCTAGAAATTGACCAGCAAGAGCAAGCTGAGGTGATGAACTTTACAGAAGCCTTTAAAGACTTCTTAGACGTGGCTCGAAGTGAAATGTGGTTTGTAAGAGAAGGCGTAAAATATGCCGAAGCTGAAGGCTTTGCAGCTTGGACGCCAGATATTGATGACTCTGCTATGACGCCAGGCTCTCGGTGGTATGCAATCAATCGTGACAGAACCCTGGTTTTATTTATTATCGGCAATCAGCCCATTACCAGCGGCACAAGAATAGTCAACACACATATCGATTCGCCACGCATTGAATTTAAGACCATTGCTTTGCGTGACAGAAATGGTGCGGTCACCATTGATACTCAGGTGCATGGTGGTATCAAAAACTATCAATGGGTCAATATACCCTTAGGCATTATTGGACGGGTTGATAAAACAGATGGTTCTACCGTATGGGTTGAAATAGGATTGGATGAAGAAGATCCAATTATACTGATTACTGATTTAGCACCACATGTCGATACTGATTATAGAAACAGAACTCAACGCGAAGTAATTGCTACAGAAGAACTGGAACCCATTATCGGATCTTTACCTGTCGCAGAAGGTTCTGATTTTGATATGCCATCGGACCGTTTGCTTGTCATTCTTGAAGAGGAATATGGAATTAAGGAAGAAGATTTACTTTCAGCAGATCTACAAATTATTCCCGTAACAAGCCCGCGAGATGTTGGACTCGACCGCGCATTAGTTGCTGCCTATGGGCAGGATGATCGCGCAACAGCTTATGTGAGTTTACGTGCAATTGCTGATGTTGGCACTCCTGAGCAAACAATATTTGCCTATGCCGTCAACAACGAAGAAACCCGCTCATGGAACACTGGTGTTAATTCCGAATGGTTCAATACCCTTATTGCCGAGTTAATCGATCAAACATCTGGCTCATTCAATGATTTGGATTTACGAAGAACTTATGCCCAAACCAAAGTTCTGGTGAGTGATACAACAACGGCCTTAAATCCAATATTCCCCAGTCCGCAAAATCAAATGCTCACTTCAAGATTAGGCTATGGCTTGGTGGTAAAAGAATATGGTGCTGGACGAGAAGCCAATTCAGAATTTTTTGCATACATACGCGGCATCTTCGACGATGCAAACATAAAATGGCAAACCCATTCATATGATTCGGGTTATGGTGGTGGCACCATCGCCGCCTGGTTTGCCGAACAAAACATGGATGTTATTGATGTTGGCATTGGCATAGTCAGCATGCATTCCCCTTATGAAGTATCTTCCAAAATTGATTTATGGGAACTGTATGGCGGATTTAAAGCTTTCTTTGAAGCAGAGTGAATATTGGCATTTCACTTACTACAAATACTTTTATAAAGCGTAGTCTTCAGAACTTAACAAAGCGAGGGACATACAATAAGCAAATTCCTACCAGGACCAGCACAACGGTGTTAATAATAAAATACGGATAAATCATAAGTGCTAAACCGGTATAGCGAATAACAGGATTCGACTGTTTTTTACCATATATAAAATAGCCTAAACCAATAGAACCGAAGATAAGACTCCAGAGAAGATTGGTAGAATCCATAGCTTTATTCCTGCTTACCAAGAAGCTGAAATTGATTGAGTGCCCGCCTTAGATAGAACGCAGACTTTACTCAAGAGAATTCTCAAGTAATGTTATTTTAAAGCTTAGCTAAAATTGGTATCCAAGCTTTAGGAGAAGCCAAACATGCTTTTTAAGAACGAATTTTATAGATCACATCCCTAAAAATATCCAAAAGGGTGTCATATTTATAATCTGTAAATTCACCTGCATCCATGAATATGCCATAATTATTGCAGACTTCATAAACTATATGCTGTTGATTTGGATTATTTGCCGGCAGCATTCTTTTGCTACAACGCGGGCAGTCTATTTCTGTCACATTGTTAAACTTTTTGCCGACGCTGGCATCACCCGAGTCAAGAAATTCAGACATCCAATCATTTTTTAATATGTCTAATTCACCATGATCAAACCATAAGCCGTTACAATGATCACACCGATCGATAGTCACCTCGCCTGCTAATGTGACAACAGTATGTTCAGACATATTATTTTTACATTTAGGGCATTCCATAATAACTCCTCTATATTTTTATTATTATCTATTTTTATTGTTTCTATAGTTTTGAATGCTCTCCATAATTGAGACAACTTTATAATCAGAAAACTCGCCCGCATCCATAAATACTCCATGTTCAAGGCATACTTCATATTCTATATGGTTCTGATGTATATCCTTCTGATGATGCATTTACTTATGGCAGCGAGGACAATCGATTTCTTTGATCTCGTTATATATAGCGCCAACTTCGGGGTCACCGGTATCAAGAAACAAAGACCTCCACTCCTGTTTTAAAATTTTCGCCTCGCCACTATCAAACCAAATTCCATGACAGCGTGAACATTGATCTACGGTGACTTCCCCGGCATTAGTCATCAGAGAGTGAGTTTGCATTGGCGAATGGCACTTGGGGCATTTCATGACAATATCTTCCAGAGATGAGTAAAAAAAATTCTTCAGAGCCTCTCTTGCTAACGAGCCACTAATTCTCCGCGCACATAAACATCGACTATAGTGCGAGTATTAGTAATGTCTTCAAGAGGATTTGCTTCTAGCACAATGAAGTCAGCGCTCTTGCCGGCTTCCACTGTACCTAATTCGTTATAGCCTAATAATTCAGCAGAGTTTTTGGTAGCAGCTATGATAACTTCGGAAGGCGACATCCCTGAGACTACCATGTCTTCCATCTCAATATGTGGCGCCCAATACGAGTTACCATCAGTCCCCATTGCTATGGTCATCCCTGCTTCACTGAGTCTGGCAAGATTTCTTGCCTGAATAGCGAAAAAGTCCTGCACTTCAGGTCGCTCAATATTAGATGCCTGGAGCTGTTCAAAATCGTTAGGGTTCATGGAATCACTTAACCATTCTAGATCCGTCGGAACACCTCTATATGGCATATTGGGGATAAGCACAACATTCGGCCTTGCACTTATCATCTCTATAAACTCCTCATCAACATCCTGATCTCGTACACCATGCGCAAACACATCGATACCCGCTTCTAACAAGCCCTTGGCATCTTCGAGTCTAAAGATATGAGCGGCTACTTGCTTATTGTTCTGATGGGCTTCATCAATCACAGCAGCATACAATTCGGGACTCAGTCTTTCATATTGACCGCCGCGGTCATCAACCCATATTTTTATTATGTCTACATTGCGTGCTACTTCTTCTCTCACAGCTTGCCTGGCTTCTTCACTCGTTGTCACCCAATGTGGAATTTCTGATCTCCCGGGTTCCGGGGATGTAATACCTCTTCCAGCTGAAAGATAACGAGCTGCACGCGGAATGACTTCATCTCGCAGCTCTAGGGGAACCTCTAAGCCATCTGTCCCGAGGCTTTGAGCGGCAACAATACCCAGCCTTGCACGTTGTGTTAAATCTTCAATAAGCGCGTCGCGTGTCCTACTCAAATGAACATGGGTATCAATGATAGCGGGCATAACGGTCATGCCACTTAAATCTATTCGTGTTGCACTTGCAGGTGAAGTCATTGCAGCCGTTGAGCCGACATTAATAAATACACCATTCTCTACCGAAAAGCTTGCATTCTCGATCACATCTCCATTACCTACTATCAGCCTTGCGCCTTCATAAATTATTGCGTTGGAAACTGGCTCTGAATTTTCAACTGCCGGTTCAGAACAGGCGGTGAAAAGTAAACTAACTGGTAATAAGATTGTTGCGAATTTTCCCAATCGGCGTTCGATGTTAATACGCATGATCTTCTTTCCTCTATAAATAATTAAATTAGTTTGTACTTATTATTTCTGGCCCTTCAATAAATGGCTGAATACCAAATTCCGGATATATATCACTGGGGAAATAGAAGACCCCATCTTTAACAACTAATGAAATAGTTTTAATTGCTTTGAGGTCTGCTGTTGGATCACCGGGTATCAAAAAGAAATCGGCTAATTTCCCCGTTTCGATTGATCCTAGTTCACTATCTTGTTCTAAATAAACCGCCATATCATAAGTCGCCATTTTTAAGACTTCAGCTGGCGACATGCCAATATCCTGGTAAAGCTCAAGTTCTCGGTGATAAGTAAATGATCCGCCAAGATCCGTGCCAGGAATAATAAATATTCCCTTATCTCTCATTTCCGCCAGCGTTTCTATTATTTTGTCGTATGCCAGTCTGTAAGCCTCATCTTCTTCTGGAGAAGTAATTGCAGCCATTGCAGTTTTTGACCCTCGCTGGATGCCTATCGGCATATGATCTATATAATCAACCATTCCAGGATTAATTGTGCCATTACGAGATAGCAATAGGCTCTCATGAATTTCCAGGGTTGGATCAACAGATACACCATTTTCTGCCATGGCATTTATTGTATTCTGTACAGCTGGGTCATTGATGTTCAATGTCGGTAATCTCTGCAGTGCTGTCAGTCGCAACAAGGTACGCGTATCTTCGTCTGGCTCCAGTACCCACCCAAGCATGATCTGATTAATATGAGTTAACTCATCATAACCTGCAGCAATCATGGCGTCGGCATTAGTAAAAGCAGGCACATGACCCGCCACTCGTAAATCATTGGCTCGAGCCTCAGCAATCATGGCCGGAACCCAGTCAGGGTTTATGCTGTTATAAATTTTAATTTGAATAAAATCGCCATTCGAATACTGGCGTACAGCTTCTATTGCTTCTTCTTCAGACGAAACGAGTATGCCGCCATTTGCATTAAAAGGGCTGGCTCCTTCAATAAACCCGCTCCTGGTTACACGCGGCCCTACTAAGCGGCCTGATTCTATTTTCCCAATCAGCTCTGCTAGCACTTCATTATTATTGCCCATATCACGCACGCTGGTTATGCCAGCAGCAATATTCAGTAGCGCATTATCTTGTGATGCATGGGCATGCATTTCGTACATGCCAGCAACCAGTGTGCCGCCAGCGCCATCCATAATAATTTCATTTTCTGCAGCTTCTACATCTGCGGCTTGAATTGCAGTAATTACATTATTTTCCACGACGACTGATGAATAGTCTGAAAGACTCAGACTTATTGGATCAAAAATTCGAACGTTATTTATTCGCACCGGGCTTTCGAAGACCCGGGTTACTTTTTCCTGAATTGATTCAAAACGCTGCGCAGAATATTCAACTGTTAACTCCCGCAGGCGTTGCTCTTCTGATTCAAAGCCTTGCTTGACCAGCGCAAAGGTCGCACTCATCGTTGCAAAAAAAGCACCGGACTCATCCAAAGCAAAATAAGTGGGGTTCAGGTCAATACCAGAGAGCGCATAGGTAATAATCGTTTCTGACCCGGAACTGCCTGTGACTTCCAGGCTTTCAATTTCTTCCAGTCGCAGTTCTCCTGCCGGCAACACAGAAAGTGTTCTATCTTCTTCGGCAAGCAATAATCTGGCATAAACCCACAAGGCATAGGGGCTGGATTCCTGCACCACATAAAGTCGTGTGTCACCTATATCTGCGCCATCTGTTCCTGTTGTATCTGTCCACGATGCACGACCTTCATTTATCTGAAATTCTTCATTGATAATATTGCCAAAAGTTGTTGCACCAGATACCTCCCATGTTTCAGGGTAACCATCTTCACCGAATTCTATGGTTTCAGTAACGGTAGGCCCTCTACCATTACTGCGGAATTCAAATTCAACACTGGTAAGGTCATCATGGACAACTTCCATTTGCCCGACATCAGTACCAGACAAAATAGCTGTAAATGATTCACTGCCAAGTAGCCTTGAAAACTGGCCAGATGAAATTTCTTCCTGGTTAGCAACTTCATTGAATGTAACTTGTTGTTCTGCCTCGTCGCCGGGGGAGCAGGCTGAAAGCATTACGCCAAGCATTATTAAACTTAATAAGGAAGGTGGAATGCGCATTAATATCTCCATTTTTATCATTGGTATTAAGAGAATTTATTAGTCTAGATTAGAAAATTAACAGAATTGAATCTTCACTACTCAATAAATGTATATTTTAAAATGTCTTTATTTATTCTATTCATCTGACACATCTAATTAATTTATGTATCTATTTGTCTATTTAACTCTTTATCTCTTTATCTCTTTATTTTTTATCTAAAACATCTTTAGAAGTGACTGTAAATTCACCGACATTAGCCATAGTAACTTCTACTTCAGTGCCAGCGGGGAGTACTTCCTCACTTTTTACCCGCCACTCAATACCAGAATAACGGTAATTGATAGTCTGCCCTGGTGCGACATCGTCACTAAGAGTAAAACTGTGACCTACCAAATCTCCACTGGCTGGTGTGTTATCTACATGGTTTTGCATATCTTTTAAGGGCCTCCATAGTAGCACTGCCAATAAACCGCTCAAAACCGCGACGGCGGCAAATGCAACCGTTAGCGAAGAAACCAGCAAACCCAGAATCATCAACAAGCCTGTAATTAAGCAAGCCAAACCTATAAAAAAAAGAATAAAAGACGAAAAACCAAACACCAGCATTTCAATCGCCAGCAGGGCAATCCCAAGAAACAATAAAATGCCACTTAGGCTTGAGTTAAGCCACTCCATCGCTATCTTCTCCTTTGGAATTTTTCTTGTTTAGTGTGTGAATTATGCTCATCGCTTGAGCAACTATAGTTGCAGCATCGGTTCCACTATCAGGCAATAGAACAACTGAAGATTCTTTTGCTATGGCTGCTTTTGCCTCTATTGCCTTCGTTCCCAAGTCTAACTGTATAGCCTTTTGGCCCTCATCGGTATTCGCCGCTTCACCCACTTTTCTTAAGGCCCCTGCCTGAGCCTCAGCGACTGCCAGAATTGCCTGCGCCTCACCTTCAGCTCGCAATATCTGTTCAGCTTTATCGGCCTCTGCAGCCAATACTACTGATTGTTTCTGGCCCTCAGCTACATTAATAGCAGACTGCCTATCGCCTTCTGATTCCAGTATCTGCGCCCGCTTAACCCTTTCCGCTTTCATTTGCGCTTCCATGGCATCCATAATTGAATTCGGTGGTACGATATCTTTAATCTCGTAGCGCATCACCTGAATACCCCATGGGGTAGCGGCATCATTGATGGCATTGACAATATTGGCATTGAGCTGATCTCTTTCCTCAAAGGTTTTATCCAATTCCATTTTGCCTAACTCTGAACGCATGGTTGTTTGTGCCAATTGAGTCACCGCAAAGACATAGTTATCAACACCATAGGTAGCTTTATAAGGATCAAGCACACGGAAATATAAAACGCCATCGACTGATAAACTGATATTGTCTTTTGTAATGCCGCTCTGGCTGGGGACATCCACTGCCTGCTCTTTAAGAGTTCTTTTTGCAGAAACGCGATCAATAAAAGGAATAATGAAATTTAGGCCCGCTGGTTTGGTAGACTGAAATTTACCGAAGCGCTCAACTACATAGGCAGTATTATGTGGTATAAATTTTATGCCTGATTTCAGAACAACAATGATGGCTACCAGAAAAATAATAGCTACTGGCAGGTTAGTTACAATAAAATCCATCTCGCCTCCTGTTAGTCTTTAAAGTACGTTAGAGAACTACTTTAGTCCTGATAATAGCTTTATCATGCCCCCATTTCACGGTTTTTTGATGCTTTTGAAGTTTGCAGTCAATACTGGCATACGCAGAAGTCTCTGCTTTAGGTATACTTTGCACGCGTTTACTTAACAGGTAGCTATTTTGGCTGAATCCATTGCTTCTTTGAATAATTTACTGGTCTTGTGCCTGGCCTTTGTCAGTGGTTTTATCATCATGTCGATAGAGTTGCTTGGTGGGAGGATTCTTGCCCCTTACTTCGGGAGCAGCATCTTCGTATGGGGCAGTATTATCACCGTTTTTATGTTGTCCTTATCGCTGGGTTACTTGATCGGAGGCAAGCTGTCTTTGCGCAACCCAAGTTTAAGACTCCATGGCTTATTTTTTATGCTGGCGGCTTTTTTGTTGGTCCCGTTAATTTTATTTGGCAACCAGATCATGGAGGCTCTTTTTTTAATAATAGAAGACCCCCGCTATGGCTCGCTTATCGTTTCTATGCTGCTATTCTTTCTGCCAACGGCTGTACTCGGAATGATAGCGCCTTATTCAGTACGCTTACTGGTTATCGATAGTAATCATAGTGGACATGTCGCTGGCACCTTATATTTTGTATCGACCATGGGTAGCGCATTAGGCACACTGGCAACTTCATTTTATTTAGTGCTTTGGTTTGATGTAAATCAGATATTAATTACTATGAGCTTAATTTTGTTGTTTTCGGGGATATTAGCTATTTTTTCAAATAAAACTTTTCATGAGAAAAAAGACGCTATGGATATTGCAAAATGAATTTGAAAAAGTTCTTCGAAATAAAAAGCGCAATGAAGGACTCAATGAAATATTGGCTCTCAAGTACCGCTTTATTTATCTTTGCTAGTGTAGTGTTTTTACAAGACAGTCAGGCTCAGCGAGGTATTCGTGAAATTCACCAAGAACGCTCTCTTTACCGTAATATCATCGTCACTGAAGACTCCAGTAGACGCTGTCTGCGGTTCACCATCACTCGGCGTACTGGGCAAAATCAATCCTGTCGTTTTTTAGAAAATCCTCAAGCTCTGGTTTTCCCTTATGCCAAGATGACACTATCCAGCTTGCTGGTGCAAGACAACCCGCAGCGCATACTCATCATTGGGCTCGGTGGTGGCACTCTACCTGAGGCCTATCATAGGCTCTTCCCCGAAGCCGAAATCATTATTTCTGAAATCGATGAGGCGGTGCTTAATGTTGCAGAAGATTTTTTCGATTTTGAACAAACTGACAAAATAAAAGTTGATATTGGTGATGGTCGAGTCTACGTCAAACGCGCCGCTTTACGTAACGAAGTTTTTGATCTGGTTATCATCGATGCTTTCAATGGTGAATATATTCCTGAACATTTAATGACGGAAGAGTTTCTGGAAGAAATAAAACAACTGCTGCCTGAAGATGGCATGCTGGTATCTAACACCTTCTCTACCAGTCGTCTTTATGATGCAGAATCGCAAACTTACCAAAATGTTTTCGGCGAAATTATTAATCTTAGAATGAATAACACCGGCAATAGAATCATTATTGCATCCAGACAAACTCTACCAGACCTAAATACCCTAAATCGTCGAGCTGCGAATTGGAGGAGCCGCCTGGAGATATTTGATATGGATGTCACAGACTATCCAAGGTTTATGAGCAAAGAGGTTGACTGGAATACTGATGAAAGACCTCTTACCGATCAGTATTCTCCAGCTAACTTGTTGAACAACTAACCTTAATAGCTAGTTAAGGTTTCCTAGGGAGTATTAGAGCTCCCTTCAAAAATATTTTTATAGATACAAATGGTTTCTTCACTCATGGGTAATAGGCTTATCAGTGAATAAAAAATCTTTTAATTCTTTATCAAAGCTAGGGTCTTTGCGTCGTATCCATTCTAAAGTCATAGCGGCATGTTCTTTTTCTTCATCCCGGTTATGCGCCAGGATGGCCTTCAGCTCCTTGTCCTTGCATGCATCAACTCGCTGGTTATACCAATCAACGGCTTCCAGTTCTTCCATCAAGGAGGTGATAGCGCGATGCATATCTCTTGTTTCATCACTTAGCTCATTAATTGGCTCATGATATCCTTCATTTGACATTGTTTTCTCCAGTTTTAGTTAAGGTTTTAGACAGTATAAATTCTTTCCAGTTACCGCTTTTTATGAAATTTGATTCTAATACAGCTCGGTTATAAAGATACACCCAAGCTTTTAAGGATGGGTCATACGCATTTACTAACACTCTTTTATAAAGCGACCCTTGTTCATTACCAACCTTATAATCTTCAAAATCATCCAGCTCAGATAGTATTTCCTGGTCTGTTAAGTAGTAGAGTTCTGCAGAAACCAGCTGCTTTTTATCACTATCAATTTTAAGTCCAGGATAGTCTCCCAAGCCATAGAGCCGCCCAAAAATTTTACACGGACCTAGTAAAGTCATCCTGTCGTAAAAACCAAGCTCTTTTTGAGTTGGAAATGAAGACATTAATGAACCATATAAAACAAGGTGCGGGGAAATAACTATGTCAGATCCAGATGAAATCACAATATAGAGATTCTTTGCGCAATATCACTTACATTATCAGTAAATATTCTATACTTTAATATAAAGAGTTGTTTTTTATTTATCGAACAGTGCATTGTATGAAATAAATTATGCCTTTAAAAAAATTCTTACTTTTTTACTTAGCATAAGCGCTGCAGTTCATTTGCAAGCGGCTGATGAAACAACTGTTCCGGAGGCTGGTTCATTTGGATTAGGTTGGCTGGACCAATCCCAAACAGCCGCTTCAAATTATGTAAACAGTTTTGCCAAAACAGTTGATCGCTTCTTTGGCGAACCTCGCAGTGATTTGGAAGCCGCCTACTCATCCATAAGAATCAGCTCAGAATATTTTTGGCACCAAAGCAATAGCTCAGATACAAACTTACGTGTCCGCGGAAAAATTCATTTGCCGATAGCAAACGAGAGAATCAGTTTGTTATTCACTGAGGATGAGGGTGAGGGGAAAGACTTTTATGAGCAAGTGGATATAGATAACACTAGCCAGCAATCTACCAATGCCAACTTACAATTTAATGTTTTTGACAATATAAAAAATCGGCTGGATTTCAGATTTGGGCTACGTTCATCATTAAGAGCTAAAGCCAGTATGCGTTATCGGCACGAGCTTCCAAGTGGAGATACAGTCCAGCACCGTTTCATAAACACATTTTATTTTGTGGATGGCGATGGCTTTGGATCACTGTCTCGTTATGATCTCGATAAGGCTTTAACATCTACTTCACTACTTCGTTGGAGTAATGATTTTCGTATGGAAGAAGGTTTTTCTGGGGCCAGATGGGGAACCCAATTAAGTTATTCCCGACAGGTCTCGGAACAAACCGCTTTATCTTATTATTTTAATATTAATGGCTTAACAGCACCTGATTATACCAGCGCTTACGGAATAGGCTTTAGAATTAGAAAAAATATTGGAAGACCATGGCTCTTTGCCGAGCTCGAGCCCGGGCATGCATGGTCAAAACTCTCATACCATGATCAAAGGCAGGGAGACTTTTATATTTTTATCAGGCTTGAGGCAGCCATTGGTAGAATTTAAGCACTTGTAAACAGGGCAAAAGCTTCTTCTTCTGTAATGTTTTTGGTTTCATTCGCAAAATGGTAATAAATAGGTTTTTTATCAACAAATAACTGGTGATCAAAATCCAGTTCTTCGTCTAAATCAAATAAACCTGCCGGTAAAAAATATTGTTGATTTTGCTTTAATCGATAAAAAAGGTGCGTACCACATTGATTACAAAAGCCCCGCTCAGCCCACTCAGATGAATCAAACAATGAGACCTGATTCGACTCAATGATTTCAACTTCTCCTTCACATTGCAGACTTAGAAAAGGACCTCCGCCCCAATGCCGACACATTCCACAATGACAGGCGCCTACTTTTTTTTGCAGTGATTTCGCTTCGATTTCAACAGCGCCACATAAGCACTGTCCTTTCGCATCAATGGTATCACTCATATCACTAACTCCTCTTAACTTGTCGATCTTGCTAGCTCGTAATTTCTACTCTTGATCATTAGGATGGTTTATTCCATCAAAGACCATGACACCCTCAATTAGTAAAGGGTTTACACCTTCAAGGTTTGCCACATTGTAGCCATATTCATCAGGATTCGATCTACGTCGATGATGGGTATAGATTCCACATGTTTTACAAAAATAGTGCTCAGCCGTGTTGGAATTAAACTGGTACTTATGGATTGAATCTTTACCCTTCAGGATTTTTATATCTGCAAATTTAGTGCTTGCCATAATAGCCCCTCTACGGCTGCAAAAACTACAATTGCAGCGCATTGGGCTCACGATACCGTCAGGCAAATCAATCAGTAATTCAACTGATCCACAGTGACAGCTGGCTTTGTGCCTTGGAAGAATGTCCGTATTGCCGACTTTCTTAAGCATTAGGGCCTGTGAATTTTATTAGTGGTATTACTGGTGACTGCCGTCACACATAGGCTTGTTATTGGAAATTTTACAACCGCAAAAAAATACTTTTTCGCTTGCGTCTGCTTGGTACGCTACAGGAGTAAAATCGGTTCCCTGATGCGAACCGTCACATAAAGGCTGTTTACTACTTTTACCACAGGAACACCAATAATAGGTTTTGCCTTCTTCTACATCTGTAGCATATGGTGTGTCTGCTGCTCTTACTGGCTCACTCATTTTATATCTCCTATATTTATTATTAATTTTTTACATTCTACTACCAAATCTTTACTCGTTGTGAGGGGGGGAGATAAAGTGTATCACCTTCCTTAACATCAAACGCTTCGTACCATATATCAATATTTCTTACTACGCCATTGGCTCTGGCTTCACTATGGGAATGCGGGTCGCTGGTGATCCGTACTTCCAAATTTTCATCCCTGTAAAGTCTGCGCCAAACCTGGGCCCAGCCCATGTAAAAACGCTGATCACCACTGAAGCCATCTATAATCGGTGCTTCTTCACCATTCAATGATAACTGGTAGGCTATATAGGCAACTGCCAGGCCACTTAAATCGCCGATATTTTCTCCTAAAGTGAATGCGCCGTTAAGATACTTTCCCGGTAAAACTTCAAATTGATCATATTGTGCCACTAAGGCATTTGCTCGCTCAGAAAAAGCCTGCGCATCTTCTTCTGTCCACCAATCTCTTAGCATGCCATCACCATCAGACTTTCGTCCCTGGTCATCGAAACCATGACTAAATTCATGGCCAATAACGGCACCTATTGCCCCATAATTGACCGCATCATCTGCTTCAACATTAAAAAATGGCGGTTGTAGAATCGCCGCAGGAAATACAATTTCATTCATATTGGGATTGTAATAGGCATTAACAGTATGTGGCGTCATATACCACTCACCACGATCTATAGGTTGGCCTAACTTGCCCACTTCACGGTTGTGTTCAAAGCGTCTTGAGCGCATGACATTACCAACCAAATCATTTTCTAAGACGTCAACGCCAGCATAATCTTTCCACTCATCCGGATAACCAATTTTGGTGGTAAATTTTGCCAATTTATCCTGGGCCTCTGCCTTGGTTACATCAGTCATCCATTCAAGCCCATCAATACCAACCCGAAACCCATCTCGTAAGTTTTCGATGAGCTGGTCCATTCTTACTTTAGCTTCTTCCTGGAAATAGCGTTCAACATATAACTTTCCGACTATTTCACCAAGAGCACTATCGACTGCGTCAACACCTCGTTTCCAGCGAGGCCGGTTTTCTTCCAGCCCGCTCAAGACACCGCCTTCAAAAGTAAACTCCGCATCAACAAAATCCTGGCTCAGGAAAGAAGCAAAAGCGTTAATCAACTTAAAGCTGGTGTAATTTTTCCACTGGACCAGCCTTACATCTGCCCATATATTGCTTAGCTCTTCAAAATAGCTTGGCTGGCTGATAATAAATTCATCCGTAAACATACCAAGCCCTTGCATCGTCGCTTCCCAATCAATGGCTGGGGCAAGCTCCTGAAGATCTGCAATTGTAAGTTTGTTATAAGTCAGCTCGCGCTGTCTGTTTTGCACTCTATCCCAGTGAGCCTCAGCAATTCGATTCTCAATTTGTAATACCGAGTCGGCAACCTCTGCACCATTGGCAAAGCCTGCCAGGGTCATTAGTTGATCGATATAATCTGAATAAGCGCGACGCGCATTGGTATAGGTCTCATTATCGCTTATCAAATACCAGTCACGATCTGGTAAGCCTAAGCCTGATTGACTGACATTGGGAACATACTGATCAGTTTGTCTTTCATCTACATCAATATAAAAACCAAAGGGCATTTGCACCCCGATATAATTCATTGCCGCCATGACCTGCATCATTTCTGCCTTATCAGTTACGGCAGAAATTTCAGCCAGACTGGCTGTAAGAGGATTACTGCCGAGATTCTCAATTAAATTCTCATTCATAAAGCTCTGATAAAAATCTCCCACTTTTTGTGAGTCAGAACCTATCGCGGCATCCGTTGCTGCCGCCTCTTCAATCAAGGTTCTTAAATTTTCTTCAGCTTCATCGGACAGAACACTAAACGCGCCATAATTTGACTGGTCGGCCGGTATTTCTGTATTAGCCAGCCAGATGCCATTAACGTAGCGGTAGAAATCATCACCCGGCTCAACAGAGAGATCCATATAGTCCAAATCGATTCCTGAACCAAGCACAAGCTCAGGAATATCTTCTAGCTCTACTGGAGCCTGAGTCATCGATTGCTCGGGTTCGGACGCATCCTGCTGAGAACAAGCGCTCAATATAAATGCGCTAAATAAAATAATGGGATGAAGCTTCAACATCTGGGATGTCTCCAAAATATAACCGGACAAGCAGTATAAAACGCTTATTCAACTAACTTCAATCTATGATCCAGAGCACATACTTGCCAAAAAAATGCTCTGATGTTGGGCGCCATGTTCTTAAATGGGACAAATGCTTATAAGAAATAATTTTATTAAAATTTTAATGAATTATTTTTTTTATAATAAATACAATGATTTATATTTTTATTTTATGATTTGAAAATATTGGCACAGGGTTTGCATTATCCTAAGTAGCGCATTCAACTCTCCCCTTTCTGAGTACGCTACTGGAAGAAATTTCAGACCTTTTAAGCCCTACCCCTCGTAGGGCTTTTTTTTTGGGGTTTAATCAGGCTTATGTGAAACTTTGTGTGTTTTAATGAAGTGCTCACGGTAATAACGTAATTCATTGATTGAATCACGAATATCTTCAAGCGCCACATGTGCACTTTGCTTTGTCAGTCCTTCCATTAAATCTGGCCGCCAACGTTTGGCAAGCTCTTTAAGGGAACTAACATCGAGATTTCGGTAATGGAAAAAAGCTTCCAGGGATGGCATATAGCGGGCCAGAAAACGTCGATCCTGACAGATACTATTACCACACATCGGCGATTGCCCTTTCTCACAATATTGTGAAAGAAATTGTAATGTGAGTTTCTCGGCCTGGCTTTCATTAGTTGGGCTGACTTTGACACGTTGAATTAATCCAGAACTACCATGATGTCTTTGATTCCAGTCATCCATTCCTGCGAGAAGTTCATTCGATTGATTAATTGCCAATACCGGACCTTCAGCAACAATTTGCAGATCCGTATTCGTAATGACTGTGGCAATCTCAATGATACGATCTGATTCCGGGATCAACCCAGTCATTTCAAGATCTATCCATATTAAATGTTGTTTTTTATCCATGCGGCATTGTAGCAAAGCATTTACTTACTTAGTATGCTGATTGCAAACCATATGATCATCCGGACATGAAGAAAAAACACTTAAATCGACGACAACTTTGGCGCATTCAAAAAATTCAGGATGATTATGCTGCCCGGGCTGAACGCAAACATGAGCCATCCGAGAGCCAAGATGATCTTGGAGCTGAAGAGAAAGGCTTGGTCATTTCTCACTTTGGCCAACAACTGGACATAGAGGCTCTTGAAGGTGAATTTGCCGGCGGAATATTTCGTTGCCACCAACGCAGCAATCTTGAACCGCTTGTAACAGGTGATCATGTTATCTGGCGGCGAGGTGAACCTACCGGGATCGTAATTGCAAATCTACAACGTAGTTCTCTCCTGCAGCGGCCCAATAATTTTGGAGAACTGAAACCCGTTGCGGCCAACATTGACAGGATTGTTATTGTTATCGCACCCGAACCTCAGGCTCATGCGAATTTAATTGACCGATATCTGGTTGCCGCAGAAAACAGCAAGCTGACTCCCTTAATATTACTGAACAAATTTGATCTGCTTAAGGGAAACCAGAAAGTTGAACTGAAAGAACTATTGAATCGTTACTCAAGCATTAACTATGAAACCCTAATGGTTTCCAGTAAATCAGGTAAGAGCATCAATGAATTACAGGCTTATCTGGAAGGGCTGACCAGTATCTTTGTTGGTCAGTCTGGCGTGGGCAAATCTGCACTAATAAACGCATTACTGCCTGGCGTAAATACTCTGGAGGGCAGTTTAAGTAAATCCAAAGAAAAAGGTAAACACACCACGACTTCTGCACGGCTATTTCATTTCCCAGGCGGTGGAGATCTAATCGATTCACCAGGCATCCGTGAATTTGGCATGTGGCATATGAGCCCTGAAGAAGTAATCAATGGCTTTGTTGAGTTCCAGGAGTTTATAGGGCATTGCAAGTTCCGCGACTGTCAGCATAAGTTAGAGCCTGGTTGTGCAATCAAAAATGCCGTTGCTGATGGCAAAATCCTTGGACAAAGAATACAAAGCTATCAACAGATTTTGCATTCTTTGAATGAATGACATACCTTTTGTTTTTCCAATTTTTTCTGACAATCCAAAGCCATGACTCTTGATTTGATAATTGAAGCCTCAGAGCTTGAGGCTAAACTGAATAACCCTGAATTGTTAATCGTCGATATAAGCCAAGAACAAACTTATGCTCAGGTGCATGTCCCTGGAGCCATACATATCAATCCTTCAGAATTAATCTGCGGGATTCCTCCTGTTGTTGGCAAGCTACCAACACTGGAAAAGCTCAAGGCCTTGTTTGCTCGTATAGGCTATAGTTCGGATAAGCATATTATTGTTTACGATGATGAAGGTGGTGGTTGGGCTGGACGTTTTATCTGGACACTGGATGTAATTGGCCACTCCGCCTACTCCTATCTCAATGGAGGCATTCATGCCTGGCTAAAAGAAGGGCATCCCATTAGTAAAGATATTCCGCAACTAAGCCCTAGCAGCCCAGACATTAACATTAATCACGATGTTATTGCCTCTATGGAAGACGTCCTCAGTTCTCTGAATGATGACAACACAAAAATTTGGGATGCTCGTTCTGCTGAAGAATATGCAGGTAGTAAGGTTACAGCCCAACGCAATGGCCATATCCCCGGCGCAGTTAACCTTGATTGGCTTCACACTATGGATAAAGAAAGAAACCTCCGCCTTTTACCCCTGGCAGAATTACAAAGCAAACTAAGCTCGCTGGGTATTAAGCCAGGGAATAAAATTATTACACATTGCCAAACCCACCATCGTTCAGGACTAAGCTACTTAATTGCCAAAGCCTTAGGTTATGAAGTGTTGGCTTATGATGGCTCATGGGCTGAGTGGGGAAATGATTCTGATACTCCTATTGAGACAACTCAAATCTAATAAGTTGCCTTGAATGAATACTCTTTTTATTTTTTTTCAGTATATTGTTCCGCAACATTTTTTATCCCGTTTGGTTGGCTTATTGGCTGCAAGCAAAGTATCTTTTTTAAAAAACTTATTAATTCGCCTTTTTATAAAAAAATATCACGTCAATATGGCAGAAGCTGAAATTAAATCTGTAGAAGAATTTTCCAGTTTTAATGAATTTTTTACACGCAAGCTTGAAGCGAATGCTCGTCCAATTAGTTCTGAAGCCAAAGCTATAATTTGTCCTGTTGATGGTGCAGTCAGTGCCATTGGCGAAATCAATGCCGAACAAATTTTTCAGGCAAAAGGAAAATCATTTTCTTTGAATGCACTTTTAGGTGGAGAACAAAAGCTTGCGGATAAATTTCATGGCGGAAAATTTGCAACCCTATATCTTTCTCCTCGTGATTATCATCGTATACATATGCCGCTTACTGGCACTCTAGAAGAAATGATTTATATTCCAGGAAAGTTATTTTCCGTGAACCAGACGACTGCTGAAAGCATTGATGAGTTATTTGCCAGAAATGAACGTGTCGTATGTATTTTTAATACAGATATTGGTCCAATGGCCCTTATCCTAGTAGGCGCGATGATCGTTGCCAGTATTGAAACTGTGTGGGCTGGTCAGGTCGCTCCCAGCAAATTGGATAAGCATGTTGAACACTATTATGAGCATTCCCCTATTACAATTCGCCGCGGTGAAGAAATGGGGCGATTTAAACTGGGCTCTACTGCCATTATTTTATTTCCTTCCAATGTAATGAACTGGCAAGACTCCTTGCAAACAGCCGATGGCATTCAGCTCGGCCAAAAAATTGGGGAAATTTCAAAAGCCAATGACGATAAGGTCATGCCTGAATCAAGCTCGATCTAAGGGAAAGGCCAGCACTTCATCGATTGAGCTGGCATCAGATATAAGCATCAGCAAGCGATCAAGTCCCAGTGCAACTCCAGCGCAACTAGGCAATCCACTTTCCATAGCGGCCAGTAAATTTTCATCTACGGGATAATTGATTAGTTGCCGTTCACGTCTGACTACCTGGTCATGTGAAAATCGTCGACGCTGCTCCTTTTCATCACACAGCTCAAAATAGCCATTGGCCATTTCCATACCTTTAATAAGCAATTCAAACCGTCTCGCGACTTTTATTCCATCCGACCTCAACTCAATTTTTGCCAGTGCGGCCTGTGTTGCAGGGTACTCATAAATAAAAACCGGATCTTGTAATTGCGGCTCAATAAGATGACTAAATAATAAGTCCAGCCAGGTATCTTTATTGGCTTGGTTGATTTCAACATCAAACTCGTTCTTTGCCCGCTTCGCTAAATCTTCTTCGCTAGCTGTATGTGGATCTATATCTAAATACTGCTCGAATAGAGCTTGATAGCTAAGCCGCTGCCATTTTTCTTCAGGATAATTTAGCGGTGAATTAAGCTTTTTCAGTACAAACAGCATTAAAGCCATTACTTCATCCATTAATTGGAATTCATCAAACCCAGGCTGATACCACTCCAACATAGTAAATTCGGGATTATGCCGAGTTCCCTGCTCGCCATTTCGAAATGATTTACATATTTGAAATATAGCGCCACTGCCACTCGCCAGCAGACGCTTCATGGCAAATTCAGGTGATGTCTGCAAGAAAAGGATACTTTCGTTCTGCTGGTAGCCAGTTCGATAAGTGGCAGTAATAGAGTCGAGATTGGGGTCTGTACCTGTCGCATGAGATAAAACTGGCGTCTCAACTTCAAGCACGCCTCTTGTTTCGAAAAAGCCGCGAATGTTTTTTAGTAAATCCGCTCTAGCAAATAACCGGTCTTTACTTGCGACTGGCTGCCAACGCTCTTTACTCATCATATAGCATACAGGCTATTGTTTAACGCGATTCTGATACTCGCCTGATCGGGTATCGACTCGCAAAACATCTCCGATCTCGATAAATAATGGTACTTTAACCATTGCACCTGAGCTTAAGGTAGCTGGTTTAGTCCCCCCTTGAGCAGTGTCACCCTTTAGGCCAGGGTCAGTATCGGCTACTTCTAACTCCACAAAGTTTGGTGGACTGACCGAGATAGGCGCATCGTTCCATACAATGACAGTATATATCTCCTGCTCTTTAAGCCAATCTTGCGCTTCAGTGATTGCATTCTTGTCCGCAGCGACTTGTTCAAAGCTGCCATCGGTCTTCATGAAATGCCAAAATTCTCCATCGTTATAGAGGTATTCCATCTCGGTCTCCATAACATCAGCGCCTTCCAGCGACTCCCCCGATTTAAAAGTTCGCTCCCAAACTCGCCCGTTCAACAAATTTCGAAACTTCACTCGGTTAAAGGCCTGACCTTTGCCCGGTTTAACGAATTCGTTCTCTAAAATAGAACAAGGATCACCTTCCAGCATTACTTTTAGACCCGATTTGAATTCATTTGTAGAGAAATTTGCCATGTCTTACCTCATTGATACTCACATTCAGGCAGGCATGATATGTAACTGGTTAAAAAAATTCCAGCTGAAGTATAGAATCCACTTAAACCAGACGTCATTAATCAGCTATTATTGGAGAATGCTAAAACCTATTCCCCTTCGTAATCAAAGCAGCTGGCAAGATAGTTTATCTGACCTTATTACTGACCCTTTGGAGCTGCTTACATTATTGGCGCTTAAACCCGAACAATTAAATTTAAGCATGGATGTACTAAGAGAGTTTCCTCTCAGAGTGCCACGTAGTTTCGCTAAGCGAATGCGGGCTGAGGACCCACAAGATCCCTTATTACTCCAGGTTCTTCCACAACAAAAAGAATTGGTAGACTATCCTGGATTTAGCTTTGATCCTCTTGCGGAAAAACAATTTAATCCTAAACCAGGCATCTTGCATAAATATGCTGGCCGGGTCTTGCTCATGCCAACCAGCAGCTGCGCTATCCATTGCCGTTATTGCTTTCGTCGACATTTCCCTTATACAGAAAATCAGCCTAATAAAAAACAATGGCTAGAAAGCTTACAGTATATTCTGGCAGATACTTCTATTACTGAAGTCATATTAAGTGGCGGTGACCCTCTGGCAATTTCAGATAAGCACCTAGAATGGTTATTAGAACATTTGGCAGCAATTCCCCACCTGCAACGCGTCAGGATACATACGAGATTTCCTGTGGTTATTCCTCAGCGTATTAATCAAAATCTCTGTGATCTCTTATGTCGATATCAACTCAGATTTGTAATAGTGCTGCATACTAATCACGCACAAGAACTTGACGCTGATGTTAAATATGCCTGTACCATGCTTAAAGACGCTAAAGTGGATTTATTTAATCAAAGCGTTTTGCTCAAGGGTATTAATGACGATCCCCAAATATTAGCAAATCTTAGTGAGCGCCTATTTAGTTGTGGCGTTACACCATACTACTTACATCTACTGGATAAAGTGAAAGGCAGTGGTCACTTCGATGTCGATCGGCAAACAGCAAAAATGATAATGTCTCAACTTAGAACTCTTTTACCTGGCTATTTGGTTCCAACCTTAGTACAGGAGCAAGTAGCCGCAGCGAATAAAACCCCAGTTTTTTAAAGAAAATCATCCAAAATCAATATACTGAACTACAATGAAGTAAATTAATTCTTTTAAATATTTCGCATGCTATGGATAGCCTAGAACTGTTCAAAATTTTAATTCTTTCCAACCAAATACCCAGGATCAATAAAATATTAAGCACCTTGCGTAATGAAGGTGCAGGCTTAAATACGCAGGTCGCCACCGATAGGTTTGAGCTTCAGGATAAAATAAAATCACAGAACTGGGATATATTAATCTGTAGCGAAGACTCTCCTGTATCAATTAATGTCGTCAGGGAAATCATTAAAAATCAAGATTTAGAACTACCCACAATTTTTCTCACTGAAAAGAATTTATTACCGGAAGTGGAAAAGCTAGCAAATATCGGTGTAAATGACTCGCTACCTATACAAGAAAAAACAAGGATTATCAGCGCGATTAAACGTGAAGTTTGCTATCAGCGTATGAAAAAGCATTATCGTGAATTAAAACTTGATTATAAAGAGCTGGAAAAACGACACCAGGCTGTCATGGATATATCTAGCGCACCCCTTGCCTACATACAAGAGGACATGCATCTATATTGTAATGAAAGTTATGCACATTTATTTTCAAATTTTAGTCTTAATAAAGTGAGAAACACTCTTTTTCTTAATCTGTTCACCGGACAAAACCGAAAGCGGTTAAAAAAATGCCTCAGTAAAAAGTTTAATAGCGAGCTTACGCTCTCTTTAGAACTGGCATCTCAGCAAAAAGATGGTCTTTTCAACAGTTCAGAGTTAGCTTTTAGCTTTACACCGGCAAGCTTTAAAGGGCATGCTTGTTTGCTGCTAATAATAAAACCTGGGGCTGGGAATCCAGACTACTCTGAACAGGTAAATACTGTTCATAATCAAGATTTATTGACGCAACTTTATAATAAAAAATATTTTTATGAAAAAATTGAATTAGCTGTTAGCAAAGCAATAAAACAACAGCAGCATTCTTCACTTTTAATCATACAGCTAAATCAATTTCTTGATTTAAAATCAACGATAGGTCTTAGTAAGGCTAATCAAGTGCTGAACGATGTTACTATATTTTTGAGGAAATCAATTCAAAAGAAATTTTCTGCTGCTCGCATTGATGATTATGAGTTTGGCTTGCTGATAGAAAACTATAAGCTGGCTGAATCAATTGAGTTAGCAAATTTTATAAAAAGCAAGATAAACAATTATATAACCTCAACTGCTTTACCTAATATGCAATTGAGTAGCTCTATCGGGATTGCTCTCATCAATGAAAGTGCCTTTGATGCAAAAGATCTAATTGCTAAAGCACGAAGCAGCCTAGATAAAACATTTTCAGATAAAACTCATCCCCTAAGCCAAAACTTACAGCAGCCAGTTATTAACAATTTTACATCCTATATTAATCTGGCACTTAAAGAAAAACGTCTAAAGTTACTCTATCAGCCAATTATTGACTTGAACAATACCCATCACCAAAAATATGAAGTATTGAGCCGCATTTTAGATAATCATGGAAATGACATGTTACCCTCCGATTTTTTACCTGTAATAAATTTAAGCGGCCTAGGTGAGGAATTTGATAAGGCTGTCATTAGTCTCGCTCTTGACCACTTAAATAACCTTGCTAATGGAAATATACACCTAGTTATAAACCTGACCAGCAATACCTTGCTTAGCAAAACATTTTTGACATGGTTAAGTGGTACTTTGCAACAGAATATAAACTATGCTGAAAGATTATTTTTCCAGATTAATGAAACTCATATTTGCAATAATCTAGAATACTGTTCTAAATTTAGTATTGGCCTCAAGGAATTGGGCTTAGCATGCATAGTTTCTGACTATGGCTGTGCAGCACAGGCGGAAAATTATCTGGATGATATTCGGCCAGTATACGTTAAACTAGACAAAAACTTGGTGAGAGATATTGGCTTTAGCGACTATCAATATAACGAATTGAAAAATTTATTTAAAAATTTGCATAACAAACAATTCAAAATAGCTGTGTCACAAGTTGAAGATGCTGCAATGCTGCCTATTTTATACAAGCTAGATATTGATTTTATACAAGGGTACTACCTAGCAAGGCCTCTTCAAGTCATGAATTATAAATTTATTCAGCACCATGATATAACCGCATGCACTCTAGCTCATAATCAGAAGCTGTAAATTTGATTTTCTATGCCTTTACCTTTATCACACAATTTAGCTCTGAAATATAAAATTGCTTTATGTTTTGGCGGTATCCTTATTTTAATGATAAGCACTCTATGGCTGCTTACTGAAAATGATATTAAATCTAATCTCCAGTTACAGGCAGATGAGTTGGGAGCTACTCTGGCGGAGCAAGCAGCGGACTCTGTTATAGAATTAGTCCTAGCAAACGATCTTCTAGGACTAAATGTAGTAATCAGCCAGTTATCGAATAGTCCCAGTGTTAATCAGGTTACTGTTTTAGATGTTGATAATAATATTCTAGCGCGATCTGGAGAGAGTGAAGCAAGCCCCTTTTTTAACGCAAGCTATAGAGCAGAAATAGCTCTCCAAAATGCGGTCGCTGGCTCAGTAGTTCTGGAGTTAAATTCAATTAGCCTCAATGACAATATCAATAATATATCTATCTACTATTGGGGCATATTAAGCTTCGGGCTAGTGTTGACTATTGCTGCAGCTTTAGGCCTTTCATCACATATTACAAAACCGTTGGAAAGCGTAGTAAAAGCCATTCAAAATCCGGATGAAGGTTCACTAGACTTTGATGAAAATAGACATGATGAAATTAGTGAAATACGACTTGCTTGCAAGAAATTACTGGAAAAATATCAGGAAAGTCGCTCTCACCAATTTAGTTTATCTGGCTTTAGTAATAAAAACTCTGGATCAATGCCTTCTAGCAAAATAATGGCAAGCATGCTTATTGTGAAGGTTGTTAATGTCAATACTGCAATAGAGTTATTGCACCCCAAGACACTATCAAAATTATTGAATGAATATAACTTCTATCTTAACCAAGCAGCTAGGCTCTATGGAGGATCAGTACTGCGCTTTACTGGTGACTCCGCCTTGGTTTCTTTTGATTCACTAAGTTGTAGTGAAGAGCATAGTTTTAATGCTGTTTGCTCTGCACAATTATTTTTAAAGCTTATGAATAAAATTAGCCAGCTGCATCATGCAAAAAAAGAACAAGCATTACAATTTAAGCTAGCTATTCATAGTGGTGAAGTTTTTATATCGGTCGATCCCGAGAAAGAATATAGTCCAGCATTATTGGGGAAATCTTTGGAGACCAGCTTTTTTCTTTGCAAACAAAGTCAGCCTGGACAACTATTAATAAGTGAAACAACCTATACTCAAGCAGGTGCTGATGATCGCTTGAATACTTCAGACAGTTTTGAAATTACCATGCCCACTGATAACATGTCATTCATGGCTTATCTGTTAGACTCGGAGATGAGCTCATATTCGGAGCTAATAAACAAGCAATCTCAACACATACTTCCAAATACTCAGGAAAATATAACTTAAAAATGACAGATGACTCTTTTAGCGTTGGTCACCCCTTTTACTTTCCAACTCAAGTAATTTTGCTTGATGATGACCCGGATTTTTTAGAAGGTGTGAGTTTAATGCTTAATAAGTTCTTAAGCTTCAAAATTTTTCAATCTGCACAGCAAGCCCTGGAGTATGTAAATAATGCTCATAAGCATGTTCATATTCAGGAAAGGTGTTATTCAAATTATAAAACCGGCCCTTTAGAGTCAGACTCGTTAACTCACATAGATATAGATAAATTACACCTTGAGGCTCTTAATGGTTCCCGCTTCCAAACTGCTTCGACCGTCATTGTTGATTATTCGATGCCTGAAATGAATGGTCTTGAATTTTTATTGCAATTGAAAAACCCTTCCGCAGTAATATCATCCCAAGTTCCATAGGAAAAACGTACGCTGCCATTGTTTTCTCCAATTACTGCCCTATTAGTATTTAATAATTCAGCTCCGCCAGTAGTATTACGGCCATAAAGACCCCCTTGCGGCCCTTTTAATATTTCTAACTGCCCAACATCAAATAAGCCTACTCCACCCATAACTACTGATGTTTGATAGCTTTCATCAACGTAAACGCTGGCCGTAGGCGTATTGTTGGTATTGAAATCTTGTAGTCCAACACCTCGAATCACCCAGGTTGGAATGCCTGCTGATGGGAAATCCTCAAAAAGTTCTATGCTGGCGATAGCAGAAGCTACTTCTGGAAGGCTTTGATAATTCCTGGCTCTTAATTCCTCTGCATCAAATACTGTCATAGACAGCCCAACAGATTGGGCATCTTGCTCCCTTTTTTGGGCAGTAACTAAAACTTCCTGAATACGATTTGATGAATTGATTTCAGACTGCGCAATACTCGGCATTGGATAAAATAAAAAAGCAGCAATAGCCGTTGTTACGACAAATCTTGATATCTTATATCTTTGTTTAGGCACTCTCATAACAACCTCTCGTACCCCCAGCTAATTACCAATTAGCCCTTAAACCTGCTGCTTTATATAAGCTATAGAATTTAACTAATCCTGTATTTCTACCTTATCGACTTTTTGAAAGCCTCTGGGCAGTTTATTCCCTCGCCTTCCTCTTTCTCCTCGGTAATGCTCAAGGTCATTCATTCCTAAACTGATATGACGCTTGCCAGAATATATCACAAGGCGTTGACTCTGCACTATAACAGCAATAGCAACAACAAATTCTATTCTTTCCGCGACTCTGGCTGAGGGAATATTAATTATTTTATTACCTTTGCCTTTTGGTAATTCAGGCAAATCTTTCAATTTAAACATTAACATTCTGCCTTCATTGCTGATGCTAACAACTTCACTTTCTGCAATATCTTGGATTGGTGCCGGGGCTAAAACTCTTCCTCCCTTTGGCACTTTTAAGACTGCTTTTCCTGAACGGTTTTTGCTTAAGAAATTTTCCATCTTTGTAATAAAACCATAGCCGACATCGCTTGCTACCAGATAATGAACGGAGGTATCTCCTATCATCAAACCCTCGAAACTAGCACCTGAAGGAGGATTAACTTTACCCGTTAACGGCTCTCCCTGGCCACGAGCAGAGGGTAAAGTATGAGAAGGAACTGTATATGCCCTGCCTGTTGAGTCCAGAAATACTGCACTTTGATTACTTTTACCTTTAGCGGCAAGTTTTAATTTATCGCCAGATCTGTAAGTTAAACTTTCAGGATCGACATCATGGCCTTTTGCTGCTCTTACCCAACCTGCTTCAGAAAGCACAATTGTTATGGGATCAGAGCCTATTAATTCTATTTCACTAAAGGCTTGCGCCTCTTCTCTAATGACCAACTCAGAACGACGTTCATCTCCAAAAGTTTTAGCATCTTCCTTTATTTCTTTTTTAACCAAGGTTTTTAATCTTGTTTTAGAATCTAATGTAAGCTCTAAACCCTTTCTTTCTTCAGCCAACTCTTCCTGCTCTGTTTTTATTTTTATTTCTTCCAACTTGGCTAGATTTCTTAACTTCAGTTCCAGAATAGCTTCTGCTTGTATGTCACTAATTTTGAAACGCTTCATCAAGACAGGCTTTGCCTTATCTTCCGTTCTGATAATCTCAATTACTTCATCGATATTCAAAAAGGCAATAAGCAAGGCATCGAGGATGTGCATTCTGGCTTTGATTTTTTCAAGTCGATATCTTAAACGGCGAGTAACAGTTGCTATTCGAAAAGCCAACCATTCTTTCAACAAGATATTTAATGCTTTTACTTGCGGACGACCATCAATACCAATCATATTGAAATTGACTCGATAACTTTTTTCCAGATCGGTTGTCGAAAATAAATGAGCCATTACGCTATCAATATCAACGCGATTTGAGCGAGGTTCTATAACTATTCTGGTGGGGTTTTCATGGTCAGACTCATCTCGTAAATCGACAATCATCGGCAATTTTTTCTTTTGCATTTGTGCTGCGATTTGCTCTAGCACTTTACTACCTGAAACCTGGTAAGGAATAGCTGTGATAACAATGTCTCCATTTTCTTTATGGTAGACCGCACGACACTTAACCATGCCCTTGCCTGTTTCATATAACTCCTGAATATCGGCTTTTGGTGTAATGATTTCAGCTCTTGTGGGGAAGTCTGGACCTTGAATTATTTTGCAAAGCTCTGCTGTAGTAGCTTTGGGGTTATCCAGCATATGGATGCACGCTTCTGCAACTTCGTTAAGGTTATGCGGCGGAATATCAGTTGCCATGCCCACGGCAATACCGCTACCACCATTTAATAAAACATTAGGCAGTCGTGCCGGAAGTATTACTGGCTCTTCTAGTTCACCATCAAAATTTAATTTCCAATCAACGGTATCCTGCCCCAGCTCACCCAACAGAACTTCAGCATAGCTCTGCAATCTGGATTCGGTATATCGCATGGCTGCGAAAGATTTCGGATCATCAGCAGAGCCCCAGTTACCCTGCCCGTCAACAATGGGATAGCGATAAGCAAATGGTTGCGCCATAAGAACCATCGCTTCATAACAAGCCGAATCTCCATGAGGATGGAATTTACCAATGACATCACCAATAGTTCTGGCTGATTTTTTAAATTTTGCACTAGCTTTTAAGCCTAATTCTGACATGGCGTAAATAATTCGCCGTTGTACCGGTTTCAAGCCATCGCCTATATGCGGGAGGGCTCTATCATTAATGACATACATGGAATAGTTTAAATAGGACTGCTCCACAAAATCGCGTAAAGCAACTTGTTCCATTCCTTCTTCATTTAAGGTGATCATATCGGTCATAGCGGTGTTCTTACCTGGAATTAATGCAATTTAATTTTTAAGTTTGAATGATTATTAAAAGTCGGCCTGGTTACCATTCTTCTCTAACCAGCTTTTTCTATCACCAGCACGTTTTTTTGCTAATAACATATCGAGCATTTCTTGCGTTTTGGTAAATTGGTCAATACTTAACTGCACCAGACGTCGTGTATCTTTATCCATAGTGGTTTCACGAAGCTGTAAAGGATTCATTTCACCAAGTCCTTTAAAGCGCTGTACATTTACTTTGCCTTTTTTCTTCTCTGCTACCAACCGATCAAGAATCCCTTGTTTTTCATCATCGTCCAGGGCGTAATAAACTTCCTTACCAACATCAATTCGATAAAGCGGAGGCATAGCAATATAAACATGACCAGCCTCAACCAACACTCTGAAATGCTGAACAAATAAAGCACACAAAAGTGTAGCGATGTGCAGGCCATCAGAGTCTGCATCAGCTAAAACGCAAATCTTTCCATAACGTAAACCCGATAGATCATTTGAGGCTGGATCAACTCCAATAGCGACTGCAATATCATGAACCTCTTGAGAAGCTAGAATTTCACTTGAGTCAACTTCCCAAGTATTTAGGATTTTACCCCGCAAGGGCATTATCGCTTGCGTTTCTCTATCTCTAGCCTGCTTTGCTGAACCTCCGGCTGAATCACCTTCGACCAAAAACAACTCTCCAGCCATCACATCCTGAGTAGAGCAGTCAGCTAATTTTCCTGGCAAAGCTGGCCCCTGTGTGATTTTTTTACGGACAACTTTTTTGCTGGCTTTTAATCGGCTTTGTGCATTTTGAATACACATCTCGGCAATAAGCTCAGCTTCATTAGTATGCTGATTCAACCAAAGACTTAACTTATCTTTAGCAATACCAGAAATAAAAACGGCACACTGTCTAGATGAAAGTTTTTCTTTAGTCTGCCCAGAAAATTGTGGATCAAGCATCTTAGCTGACAGGACATAGCAGCACTTATCCCAGATATCTTCTGAACTTAGCTTTAAGCCTCTGGGAATTAAATTTCTGAATTCACAAAATTCACGTATCGCTTCCAGCAAGCCTGTTCTAAATCCATTAACATGAGTTCCTCCCAAAGTTGTTGGGATCAAATTAACATAACTTTCCGTAATTAATTCACCGCCTTCTGGTAGCCATTGTACTGCCCAGTCAACAGCCTCATCATTGCCTTCCAGAGTGCCTGTAAAGGGTTCCGACGGCAGGGTTTCAAAACCAGTAGTTGCCTGCTTTAAATAATCAGCCAATCCATCTTCGTAATACCATTCATTACTTTGGGACTTTTCTTCGTTAACTGTATTATCTTCGAAAACTATTCGAAGGCCGGGGCATAATACCGCTTTAGCCCTAAGTAAATGTATTAATTTTGTGATAGAAACAGTGGGCGAATCAAAATATTTTGGATCAGGGTAGAATTTTATAATTGTGCCGGTATTACGTTGTCCGACACTATCGATTACTTTTAATTCGCTGGCTTTTTCTCCACCTTTGAAAAGCATGTGATATAACTTTCCATCACGCTTAACAAACACCTCTAATGAGGTGGACAAGGCATTTACAACTGAAACGCCTACGCCATGAAGACCGCCTGAATACTTATAGTTTTCGTTTGAAAATTTACCCCCGGCATGCAGTCTGGTTAAGATTAGCTCAACCCCGGGTATTTTTTCTTCTGGGTGAACATCAATCGGCATCCCTCGACCATCATCATTCACCTCAATGCTGCCATCCTTATTCAAGGTTACCGTAATTTCCCTTGCTGAACCGGCTAGTGCTTCGTCAACACTATTATCCAACACTTCTTGAATCAGATGGTTAGGTCGGGTGGTATCTGTATACATCCCTGGTCTTCTTCTGACTGGATCCAGGCCGCTCAATACTTCAATTGACTCTGAGTTGTAATCTTTACTCATCTTGCTCCTAAAGGATTCCCTTTTATTTTACTTTGTATATGACCGCTCGAACTTAAGCTTATTTAGTTTTGACTTTACTTTTAAAGCAAAGCTCTTTAATTGATTCAGGCTTGCAACTCTGCAAACCTCATAATTTCAGGAATATATTTTTTAAAATTTACAAATCTATGACTACCGCCTGGTAATACGTGCTGAACAGCTCTATTAAATTTTTTTAAAGCCAGTTTGTTTGTAGTCCAGCACTTCATCTCCCTCTTCAAGCAACAATAAATATTTTCCATGATTATTTATAATTGTATGCTCTAGCGATAATAAATATTCAACATCTGCCATTTCTATATCAAAACATTCTCCGCTATAAGGGTTGACATGACTGCCTAGAAAACTACCAGCTAAACTCTCTTGCAAGCTAACTAATGGATTTACCAAAACGGCTTTACATTGCAACTTTTCTGCAAAGTAAATACTATAAAAACCACCCAGTGAACTTCCTATTAACACTGTCTTGTCAGAATCAATAATTAATTCTTCTATAAATTTAATAGCCTGTTTGGGTTTATGCGGTAGCGTCGGAATCAATACGTCAAGTTTACCCTGATCTATCAATTCGATCAGCTCATTTTGAACATATTCATTTAAAGATACGGCTTTTTCGGATTTAGAAGAACTAAGAAAACCATGAAGGTATATCAGACGAGTGTTTTGTCTTGAGTATTCACTCTTCAATGGAAAATAATCTCAATATCCGGGGCTGCTGAGGTCCAGCTGATATTTTTTACCGACCACTCGACGCACCCCGGTGCCCACATTTCCATTCGCATGCAAGCTTAGCCATCGGTATCCGGGATTTTCCTTATCAAGAGAAAAGTAGTCATGCTCCGGATGAAACTGGATGCTGGTTGATGGCGAGCCAAGCATTAAAACGTTCTTTCTAGAAGTTTTGAAATCCTGGTGGATGTGCCCAAAAATAACTGCTTTTATATTTTTATACGCATCTATTATGTCAAAAAAACCTTCAGTATCCTGTAAAGAGTGATTTTGCAGCCATTCAGCGTTAACGGGCACTGGGTTGTGATGGACACCTATCAAAACATGCCTATCTTCACTTTCCATTAGATCAAGCTCAGCTTTAAGATACCTTAATTCTTCATCAGAAAGCTTGCCATAAATATGCTCCTCCACACAGGAATTAAGCATAATAACGCCCCAATTTCCAAGTCTGTGTGTTTTCTCTAAAGCTTCGTTCTTTTGGCTAAGAGCCTTCTGCATGCTGGAAATAATGTCATGATTACCGGGGATCCATAACTGCGGAGCATTTAAGTCACTGACTTTAGTAGCAAAACGCTTATAGGCTTCCTGACTGGCATCTTGGGCGATATCGCCGGTACACAGAACGCAATCAATAGATTCTTCATGCTCCTTAACCAGCTCTATGACATCTTGAAGGCCTTCCTGACAATTCATGCCAACAAGCTTCATAGACTCCTCAGCAAACAAATGAGAGTCTGTTATCTGGATGATTCGATAGGTTTCTGTATTGTTGTTATTTGGCAAGTGCTTTTCCAAATATATGGGCTTTTATCAAGCCGCTGTTTTAGTCGCTAAATTCTCCGCCAGAGTGGTGCATGAACACAAGCCTTCTTTTTGACAAAAACTTAGCCACTCGCTTAAGAAAAAATTTACCTGTTCCTTTTCGTCAGCTTGATACATGCTTTTATTTGGCAAAGGGTATTTTGCCTTGAAATAACGAGCTTGCTGATAAGAAATAACTTCGGCCGTCTTGGCATCATGATACATCCTGATCAAGATCTCCGGGGATTGATAGTATGAGTCTGCCTGAGTTGCTGATTGGCTGGATAAATTAGAAATTCTGATAGTGCTGGTATATTTGAAGCTTTCTATTACCTCTATTGTTGTGGTCAGGCTATCTCTTGGCTGCGCATTCAAATTAAGAGAATTATTAAAGCTAATATCGCGCTTAACCCCAATTTCCATGCTGGGCAAAAGCTGCAGGATGCGAATGAAGTTGGCATCACATACCGCCATTTGTGCACTTAAATCGATGGAATAAGGTCTTTTTACATTCACGGACATCAGCTAATTCTAGCTCCTTTCAGTCAAATCTTCAGTGTTTGTTCCTTTCTTGTCAGGCTCAAAACTCAACCACCCTGAAACCTTATCCAAAAGCGCACTATTAAACAAGTCCGAAACCCATTTGCAAAAAATCATGTTCGAATTTTACTTTTATTAATAAACATTTCTGTGGAATCAACAGTGATTATTTTGCAGCTTTTCGGGTACTTACAAACTTTTTTCAGGTGATAAGCGTCTTATCCTATTAAGAAGTTTCTATAAGCTTCAGAGTAACTCAATTAAATCATTCTCTTAGAGGCCCTATAGTGGAGATCCTATAAATGAAAAATTTGCTTATAACCCTGAAAAACATACTAGTCGATTGCAGCCTAATTATTCTCATTGTCTGTATTCCAATAACAACAATGGCTTTATCAACTGGCTCTTAGAGCTCAGAACTAAAACATTGGTTTATTCCCCAGAAAATTGGGGAAATAAACCAATGGCTCAAGGCAGCCCCCCCTCTTAAAGCCCTATATTATTGTATTTATTGTATTTTATTTGTTGGCATAGCTATTGCTTCAGCCATGTAGTTAGCTTTTTATTATCGATAGGAGTGGAGAATTTACAATTAAATAGGAAATACGGGCTGGTCGGCGCAATAATCGCTTTCTAAATAGACATGAAGGATACAATCAGGAGAAAAGGTTATCACTTCGAGCTATAATCAGATGACTGATATGGAAAGGATAGTATTACAACAGGATGTTAACTTAAATAAAAAAGTCTTTAGCCAAGGGCCCTAACAAGCACGAGCTCTTGCTCATCAAATCACGATCGCCCATTACTTTTAAAATACACCTCGGAGATAGAATGAACATGCCAAGCTTCAACATAAATTTTAATAAATTTCTTAGCTTAGCTGGTCTAGGAGTTTTTAGTAGCTTGTTAATCAGCTCGCCTTCCTTTGCCGCTGATGACTTACTGGATATTTATAACCTGGCAGTGGCAGGTGATCCTCAAATTCGCCAGGCGCGAGCGGAATTTAACGCGACACATACCACAGTAGCTCAAGGGCGCTCTCAACTATTACCCTCAGTTGATTTGACTGCAAGTACCGCTCGCCAGACTCAAGGGCCAGCTACTGCTCCACCAGGCTCTCCATTCCCTGCTCACTCATTTGCCAATGGCTTTAATTCAAAAAGGTATGGCTTGAGCATTCGTCAAAATTTACTTAATTTTCAGGCGTGGTATTCCTTTCAGGCCTTTCGCAAATCTGATGAAGCAGCAGCCACTAATCTTGCTCGCTCTGAACAGGAGCTCATCCAACGAGTTGCCACAGCCTATTTTGATGTATTGCGTAGTGAAGATAATCTAAGTACTTTTGAGGCTGAATTAGAAGCTAGCGCCAGAATTCTGGAACAACAAGAAGAACGTTTTGCAGTGGGCCTGGTACCCATCACCGATGTCTATGATAGCCAGGCTGCCTATGATTTGGCGCGAGTCAACCTCTTAGTCGAAGAGAATACTCTGAGTCAGCGTTATGAGGCTTTAGAGGCAATTACTGGGCGCAATCATGATGATGTATCGAATCTGAGTGAGGACTTCCCGATTGAGCCGCTGGCTCCTACTTCCCTAGAAGAATGGGAGATGATCGCCAATCAAAACAATCTAGATGTCAAAGCCGCTCGTTTGAATATGGAGTCGCGCGAATACGATGCCAGCGCCGCAAAAGCAGCGATGTACCCAACACTGGATCTAACAGCCGGCTACAACTGGAACGAAACTGGTGGTATTTCTTTCTTCAATCTTGGTGGCGGAAGTGCTGATATTATTAATAAGGACACTAACATCACTCTCAATTTTAGTATTCCTCTTTTTGCCGGCGGCCTGAATAGAGCTCAAGAAAGGCAAGCTTATTACAACCTGAATGCCAGTGAAGAAGCACTGTTAAACACCCAGCGAACCAGCACGCAAGCTGCAAGAAACTCTTACCGAAATGTTGAAAATGATGTATTAACAATTACAGCCAGAGCTCAGGCGGTAGTCTCTGCCCGGGCTCAATTGGATGCTACTGAAGCAGGCTTGGAAGCTGGCACCAGAAACATTGTAGATGTTGTCACAGCCCAACGCTTACTATTCCAGTCAATGCGCGATTATGCCAATGCCCGCTACACTTATGTGATTAATACCTTAAACCTGAAGCAGGCCGCTGGTCTTTTAAGCCCTCAAGACATTATTGATTTGAATGAATGGCTTGTAGAATAAGCTGCTTCTGATTTTCTGTGGCGCCACGATTTAATTTCACCGTGGCGCTGGCAGCTTCAGCCATGTGCCGACGCTTAACTTTATCCTGCATTAGCACTTGCACTTGGTTGGCTAAATCGTTGGCATCGGCAACAACCAGCATAGCTCCTGCATCAAGTAACAATTCACTTACCGCCTGAAAATTAAATAATGAAGGGCCGGTGACTACCGGTAACCCCAGTGCAGCGGGTTCAATAATATTTTGGCAACCTGTATCAACTAATGACCCTCCAACAAAGGCCACATCAGCACAGGCATAATAAAACTGCATTTCTCCCAAACTATCGCCGAGTAGAATTTGCGTATCAGAGGAAAGGCTTTTTCTGCTACTACGACGGGCAAAGTTAAAACCCTGCCTATTTAATAGGCCTGCTACTTCTTCAAATCTATCTGGGTGACGTGGCACCAAAATTAGCAATAAGTCTGGCAAGTTAGTGAGTAAATTCTCAAATGCCTGCAGAACCTTTTCTTCTTCCCCTTCTCGAGTACTGCCAGCAACAAGCACTGGACGCTGTAACTCAAGTTTCATAGCCAGACCCGATTGAAGTTGTTCTTGATCTACTTCCTGATCAAACTTCATCGTCCCGGTAACATATAGGGCTTTTTCAGATAAGCCGAGTTGTCGAAAATGTTCAGCATCCTGATTAAATTGAGCGGCTACAAACTGAAAGTTTTCAAGCATGCTTGCTGTCAGTTTGCTATGTTTTTGATAATTTAAAAACGATTTTTCAGAAAGTCGAGCATTGAGCAATAACAATTTAACGTGTTGTTGAGCGCTATAAAACAGTAAGTTTGGCCAAAGCTCTGTTTCTAGTATAACTATAACTCTTGGTTGAAGGGCCGATATAAATCGCTTTATTGATCCAGGAGTATCATAGGGCATATAACAATGTTGTACCGACTCTCCAAATATTTCTTGAACTCTGGAAGACCCAGTAACAGTCGTTGAGGTTAATGTAAATGTCCAACCCTCGAGAAGTTCCTGGCATCCACGAATTAATGGTACCGCAGCATGCAGTTCTCCAACTGAAACAGCATGGAATACGATGACAGGTTTTTTGTGTTCAAATTTTTTATTAGGGTAATAAGCCAGACGCTCTAGCCAGCGCTGACGATATCTCGAATCTTTTAAGGAGCGCCACCACATCCGAGAAAAAATTAGCGGCAGCAAAAGATAATAAATAAGGCTATATATAGTACGATTCACAGATCGGAATATTACGGAAGCCCTGTGCCCTTGTCCATGCTGATGCAATTAACTGTTATACTTGATGTAATTCTAACTACTCAAAACTTCACATTGTAAATGCCAAATATTATAGAAAAAGATGCCTTAATTATCGGCGGAGGAATTGCTGGATTATGGATGCTAAACCGTTTACGGGCTGACGGTTATGACGTCATGTTGCTGGAAAAAAACCACCTCGGAGGCGGGCAAACCATAGCCTCACAAGGCATGATTCACGGCGGCATAAAATATGCGCTAAGTGGTAATTTAAATTCAGCCAGTGAAGCTATTGCTGATATGCCTGATCACTGGAAGTCCTGTCTTGCTGGTACTGGTGATGTTGATTTGACTGGCGCCAATATATTATCTGAACACTATTATATGTGGCCGCGTAATAGTTTGCGCTCAAGGTTCAATGCTTTTCTTGGCAGTAAAGCCTTAAGGGGCAAAGTCAGTACTGTCGACACAAAAAATTACCCCGATTTTTTCCAGTCCCATATAAAAGGGCCTTTGTATGAGCTCCTGGATATTGTTCTGGATGTTCCCTCTTTACTAAGATGTTTAAGCAAAAATCATCAGGATAATATTAAACTTTTCAGTCATGATAGTTGGTGGTCCGTGGAAAAAAATCCTGATGGGGAGTTCAAAAGTCTCTCTATGCAGCAAGGTAACGATGTTTTTAATATTAAAGCTAAACAGTTAATTATCAGCAGCGGTGAAGGCAGTAAAGACTTTTTAAAGAAACTTATTCCCGATGCAGATCTGCCTACTAATATGCAAATGCAGCTACGCCCTTTACATATGACGATTGTTAAACATGATCATCCCTTTCCTATTCATGTTCACTGTGTAGCTGATCAACTGACATCTACGCCAGAAGTCACTATAACCACACACAAATGCAAGGATGGCAAATCTGCCTGGTATCTGGGTGGAGAGATAGCAGAAAGTGGCACCAACAGAAGTCAAAAGGAGCAAATAGCGGTCGCACAGAGAAAGCTTGCCGAACTCTTTCCCTGGTGTGATTTAAGCAATGCTCAATGGCATAGTTTTTTTGTTAATCGTGCTGAGGCAATGACAAAAAGTGGTGCTAGACCAGAAACTGCGAGTATTCATCAATATAAAAATATCTCATTGTGTTGGCCGAGCAAGTTAACGCTGGCGCCAGACTTGGGGCAACAAATCACGAAGCTATTTCAGGAAAAAAATATTAAGCCGGGTATTTATAACAACCCGGATTTAAATAAAATCACTTCTCCTAAGGTCGCTACGCCTCCCTGGGACGCCTTGTTATGAGTTTTTTACGCCAACTCGGTGACACGGATATAGAGGTCTCAGCATTAGGTCTAGGCAGCGTAAAATTCGGCCGAGATCAAGGCGTTAAATATCCTAACACCTTCAAAATTCCCGATGATGCTGCCATCGTGGCGCTGTTAAATCAGGCCCAGGAATTGGGTATAAACTTTATTGATACCGCTCCGGCATATGGGAATAGCGAAGAAAGAATTGGCGCCTTGTTGCCTAATCGTCAAGACTGGATAATTTCTAGCAAAGTTGGTGAAGAATTTGTTAATGGTGAGTCTGTTTTTGATTTTAGCGCCAAACATACTCAACTGAGTGTAGAACGCAGCTTGCGTCGCCTTCATACTGATTATCTCGATATTGTATTAATACATTCGAATGGACAGGATGAAAAAATATTGTTGGAAAGTGGCTGTGTAGATGCGTTGAAAAAATGTGTGGATGCTGGACAGGTTCGCGCTATTGGCATGTCAACAAAAACCATCTTCGGCGGGCTGCTTGCCGCTGACTTATTAGATATTGTGATGCTTACCTATAATTTGGAACAACAGGATCAGAAAGTAGTCGACTACGCCAAGCAAAATAATAAAGGGGTGCTGGTAAAAAAAGGCTTAATGAGCGGTCATGTCAACAAAGCTGGAGAAGATTTAATCCGCGATAGCATGCGTTTAATTTTTTCTCAAACAGCGATTAGCAGCATGATAGTAGGAACAATCAATCCGGACCACCTTAAAAATAATGTGCAGATTGCTAAAGATATTCTGCTCGGTCAAGATTGATTAAAGCTATAAACCTAAACAGCTTTTAACTATTATCTTTTTGAATTTTTTCGACTATCCCTGTGGTTGAACAATTGTCTAGAAAAGCGAGTACTTTAATTTCGCCTCCATAGGCTTGCACAATATCTGCCCCAACCATCTCATTGATCTCATAGTCGCCACCTTTAACCAATACATCTGGCTGCAACAGTTCCAATAAAGGAATTGGAGTATCTTCATCAAAACTGACCACCCAATCAACAGCTTCTAGGCCGGCGACGACAGCCATTCGGCGCTCTATAGGGTTTATTGGACGCCCTTCTCCCTTAAGGCGGGTGACAGATGTATCATCATTCAAGGCTACAATTAAACGATCTCCCTGGCCTCTGGCATCTTGAAGATAGCCAACATGGCCAGCATGAATAATATCGAAACAACCATTAGTAAATACAACTTTCTCTCCGTTTGCTTTTGCATCAGCAATTACTTGAGAGAGCTGTTCTCTACTCATAACACCTCGCCCGGAGTCACTATCGTTTTGCACTTCACGTCTAAGTTCGGGACCGCTGACAGCAACAGTGCCGACTTTTGAAACAGCGATTCCGGCTGCAATATTGGCCAAGGCTACGGCCTCTGGTAAAGGCTTGCCGGCTCCAAGTGATGCCGCTAATACTGAAATGACCGTATCCCCAGCTCCGGTTACATCAAACACATCCCTGCTTCTTGCTGGAAAATGTAATTCTGCTTCACCTGGCCGAATCAGGCTCATTCCATGTTCACCTCTAGTAACCAGTAATGCTTCCAAATCCAATTCTTTTATTAAGCGCTGAGCTTTGCTGACTAGTTCTTCTTCTGTTGAACAAGGGCCGGCAACAACCTCAAACTCATGCAGATTCGGTGTTAACAGTGTGACGCCCTTATATTTTTTGAAGTCATCCCCTTTCGGATCAACCAAAATAGGAATGTGTGCGGCCTTAACCTGCGCAATAAAGTTTTCAATATCCCTTAAAGAACCTTTTTTATAATCAGAAAATATAACTAGATCTACATTGTCTAATAGGCTGCTAATCTTAGTGCTTAAACTCACTGAATCAGCAAGACTAAAATTTTCTTCGAAATCCAATCTGATTAATTGCTGGTGATGGCTTAATACACGAAGTTTAGTGATTGTTGGATTGGTATCGGAGCGCTGAAAGTCACATTCGATACCTGCAGAAGATAATGCCTGAGTCAGAGATTGGCCTGCGGCATCATTCCCAATAAGCCCTGTGAGCTTACAGGCAGCTCCTAGTGCTGCAATATTTAAGGCAACATTAGCTGCTCCACCAGGGCTATCTTCTATATTATTTATTTTAACTACTGGGACAGGCGCTTCTGGTGAAATTCTTGTTGTATCACCATGCCAGTATCTGTCTAACATAACATCGCCGACGACTAAAATTCGCGCTGTATCAAACCTGGGAATATCGAGCTTCATTATTTGCCTATATCACTAAGTTCCGATTTCACTGAAAGAGCTGCATGATAACATACCGCTTCTGATAGAATGAGCCAAATCCTTGGTAAACTAGTACAGTGTCTCAACAAAACGCTCCTCAATTAAGCTCTTTTATTGCACCAAAATATTGGCCAACCTGGATAGGTGTTGGCTTATTGGCTTTGATCGCGTTTTTGCCGAAGCGGCTACGCCTGCTTTTCGGCGCCATGCTTGGAAGGGTTCTTTTTACCTTCGCTAAAGAAAGACGTTATATAGTAAAAACAAATATTGCACTTTGCTTCCCGGAATTAAATAAAACCGAGCAAGAGCAGTTGGTCAAAGATTGTTTTATTGAAAATGGCCGGGGCTTGATAGACACCTTTGTTGGCTGGTTTCGAAATCCTTCACATTTTCAATATCTACTGGATATTAAAAATATTGAAATTCTCGATGATGCTCTCTCAAAAGGCAAAGGAGTAGTACTCTTAGGTGCTCACTACACCACCTTGGATTTTTCGGCAAATCTGGTCTCATTGCAGATTCCTTTCGCAGTGACTTATCGTCCACACAAAAATGCTTTGTTTGATGCGTTTATGCTTCGAGGTAGATTAAAAAATACTAATGGAGTGTTTGATCGTTATGACATCAGAGGCACAATTCGTCATTTAAAAAAGAACAATATTATTTGGTACGCTCCAGATCAGGATTATGGAAAAGACCATGCCGTTTTCGCTCCATTCTTTGGCAATGCTGCCGCGACCATAACGGCCGCCAGCCGTTTAGCCAAGTTTAATAACTCTACGGTTTTATTGGCACGACATCATCGCAATGATAATAATAACTCCTATGAAGTTGAGTTTTATCCCTTCCCTGAAGACTACCCAGGAAGTGATGAGGTTGCCGATGCAACGTATATGAACCAGCAACTTGAAAAAGTGATTCGCTTATACCCAGCTCAATATATGTGGACCCACAAGCGTTTTAAAACCCAAGCTGAAGGCAAACCTGCCAGCCCTTATATTGCTGTCAGAACTCCCGTGAATAAAATGGATAGGCAGCACTTTAACACCATGATAGAAGGCTCAAAGGTTATTGAAGAGCAGCATTCGAAAAATTTGACCCGAATTTTGCATAACGATGCCTTGTTTCGAATATTGCCGACTAGGAGCACGAAATTTTTTGAAAAGCCACCAATGCAGTTGTTTGACAATAATGCTCGCTTACTTCGCATGGCGGGAATCAATTCGATCACCATTGACAGTATATTCAAAATAAAAGGAGAAGATTTTATCGCTGCTACTTATTTTCCTCCAAGAGGTGAAACGCTTGCGAAAATTCAACACTCCGAGTTAGCTATAGAGCAGCTTGCGGAATTTTTCGCTAAAGTTCATCAATTAGGCTTTTTCTTTAAGGAAATAAAGCCTTCTAAAATTTATTGTGATAACAATAAATTTTCAATTGCCAACCCAGAAGACGTTCGAGCGTTCCCAACGTCGATTTGTTATGCAGATCGATTTTTAAATATTCAAACTCTCTTGAATAAACTTGGCCTACCACAAATCCAAAGAAAACAATTTGCTGAGAACTATATGACTGCTACTGGCTTACAAGAAGTGCCGAAATTTACTCAGCTATTTTCTGGATTAATTGTGCGCTGAGCTCTTTTATTCATATCCCATAAATTGGCATATTTCATATAGTTGTAAAAAGCCACATTAACACTGGTCAATACGCCGCCAAATCCGTCCAAAAAATGCCCTTTAAATAAGTAAGTACGAATAAAAGTAAGAGGGAAAATAAAAAGTACGACAAGCATGTTTGTCTTATCGCCTTTATTGAATTTATCTTGCGCTTTGAGTTTTGCATAAAATACGGTTTTCTCGATACGTTGGGAATAGCTCAAATTTTCGTGATGAAGTATCTCTGCTTCTGATTCTTTGATAGCTCCATTAATGCTAATGCTTTCATGAACCTGCCTGCTTTCATAATAACCACATTCTTTCTTGAACAGGCGAATTAACTTTTCCGGTTTACCAAAGCTTCGCGGTTGTCGCCCCCATCTGAGCAGAATTCGGATACTGCGTAAAGCGACAAAATCATCTTGCTTGATAAAGCTTAAAAGCTCATTTATAAAAGATTCACTTAGGGTTTCATCGGCATCCAAGTTGAGAACCCATGGTAAAGTACATAATGACAAGGCATGTGATTTTTGTTCGCTAAAACCTGACCACTCATTAAAGCTTATTTTGACATTTAGGTAGGCCGCAGCTAATTCCAGTGTGCGATCAGTACTCCCACTATCAACTATTATGACTTCAGCAAAATTTTGAAGATTATTCAGCAGGCTGACAATATTCTCTTCTTCATTCTTGGTGATTACATAAACGCTTACTGGAATCTGTTTTTGTTCAGTCATATAGACAACCTGAAATTAGCCTTCTACTATTATACATGGACTTGTCCGTACACTCAGGTAGAATTCCAGTCAGAATTATAAACTGGACTGTTGATTTTGAATGGAGCCCCTGTTAAAAAATTCCCGGCAGACTATAAACGTATAGTCTTGCTCAACCCCACCAGATATTTAGGAAATTTGATGATCGCCGGAGGCATCATCCAACAATTCCTGCAACATTGCCAAAATAATAACATTCACTTTCTTTTAGTCGTTGATGAAGCGTATCAGGAACTTTTGCAAGATTCATTTCCACAACAAACCTTACTGTTTTATCCACGTAAGAAAATCAAGCAGGCTTCTTTCTTTAAAAAAATATCGATTTACTTGAGCTGCTTATTTGCAATCCGGCGTTTTCATGCAGACCTTGCCTTTAATATTGAAGAAGACAGTGTTTCCCATCGCTTAACACAACTCTCAGGTGCAAAGTTTAAGCTCGGCAGTAATTTAGCAAGAAACAAATACGGTTATGACCATGTTTTAGACATTAATTATGCAAAAAGAGAAGCTTCAAAAAAGCATCGCTGGTATGGGTTTGCAGAAGTATTCAGCTTTATTGGCATGCCAGTATCACAACCTTCTTATCTAAGAATAACAGTCAACGCTAATTCTAAAACTCTTATAGATAAATTAGAACGCTTTGGCTTGGATCTTAAATCTCCGCTAATCGTTATTCACGCCAGTGCAGCCAAGGATTATAAAAAATGGCCTGCAGAGTATTTTGCTGAATTAATTTCTTCTTTAAATGACCAGGGATATCAAGCAGTTTTAATTGGGGCCGGTTCTGCCGACCAACAGGCAAACAGCAAGATAATCGATTTCATAAATACTAATTACCGGCATCACAAGCCTGATATAAGCTGTGTCGATTTGTGCAATCAACTTTCACTTTTTGAATTAGCCTACCTGCTTTCACGAGTTCAAGGAATGGTCGGGAATGATAGCGGCCCTTTCCATTTAGCTGCTGCCATGGGAGTTAAAGGCTGTGTAATTTTTGGCCCCACTGATGTTGAATTATGGAAGCCTCTGTCAGAGGATTGTATTGTTTTAAAAAGTGATCAGGCCTGTGCACCAGAATGTACAAAAACTGGTTGTATTTTTAATAATCGCTGCTTGAAGTCCATTAAGCCTTCACAAGTTTTAGTAAAACTTGAACGCTTAATATGAATAGGATTGAGCCGCTTGTATCAGAAGATTAACGACTGTTTGTGGCATCGAATAAAGGTCCTGCTCTTTTCCATAGGCAATACCATTTTCTTTCCAGGCTGTTCTGTTATCACTTAACAACATGCTTTCTAATTGCTTATTTAAAAATTCTTGTTGGAACGGCATAGGGCAAACTACTCCTGCCTGAGCTTTCTCAACATGAAATGCATATCCGCAGCTTGATGTCGTTAGTACAGGCAGGCCCGCTACAATAGCTTCCAATATAACCATTCCTGCACTTTCTTTTAGTGATGGATGAATTAATAAATCTGCCGCCAACAAAAGCTCTGGCACCTGGTTACTGCCGCTAATAATCTTGAAATGCCTATCAACACCTAAACGTTCAGCTTCTTTTATGTATTTTTCTGGCGCATCTTCACCAATGACAAAAAACCAGGTTCGCCTGCGTAATTCCTTTGGCAATGAGGCAAAAGCTAATAATGAGCGATTTAAACCTTTGGTTTTAAAAGACGAGCCAATTTGAAGTAAAAGAAGATCATTAGGTGGGACAGATAATTCATGACGCATCTGTCTGCGTTTTATAGGGGCATCTTTACCTGCCATTCTATCTTTTTTAATACCTGGCGGCAAAAGAATCAGACGATTACTTTCAGTTTGATAATGCCTGATAAATTCTTCTTTCTGCTGCGGCGTTAATAATAAACTTACTGTCTGTTGATCCTTGCCAAAGACGGCCTCTTCAAATTCCAGATATTGTTTAGCTCTTGACGTCAGACGATACAGAAATGATCTTTCATTTAGGGCTTTCTCAGCAAAACAGTAATCTGCAGCATAATAATAATCCAGCCCAGGCATTTTATTAAATCCCAGAACTAAATCATATTTGTCCAGAGTTTCTTCCAACATTTTTTCAACAAAATATTCACGCTTTGCTGTCTTGGTATATCCTTGAGAGGGCAAAATAATGATCTTGGAATTTAATGGTTTTTCACCTTCCCACTCCATGCAAAAAATAGTCACTTTTATATTTTTTAACCTGCATGCTTTTAAAATTTTTAGCAAGTCTTGCTGCAAACCTCCGTAAGGAAAATATGAATATAAAACAATAGCGAATTTCATATTTATCTCATTGCCTGCCATCGACAAGTTCAGTAACACTTTGCCAAACCCGACTCGGTGCCAAAGTAGAAAAACAGGGGGGATTTACGGTAAATGCTTTTAGCTTGTCACTCTCTATTAAATCTTTGCCTATTAAATCTTTGCCTATTAAATCTTTGCCAATTACATCTTTATCACTGTCATCTTTGCCATCGTATTTACATATTTTATTCAAGCATGGACTACAGGGAAATGAAGTGCTTAGATGAATTTGGTTTTTCCCATATGTTCCAGTTTTTTTAGGGTCACTGGCACCATACAGCGCTATTGTCGGACAATCTAAAGCTGCCGCTAAATGAGCTAATCCAGTATCCACAGCAATAACAACATCTGTTTTTAATAGTTGTGAGGCTATTTCTGTTAGTGTCATTTGGCTCATAAGCTGTGCTCCGGGGATTTTATCAGCAATACGCCCAGCACGACGATGTTCTTCTTCATTACCCCACAGTAAGTTGACCTTATAACTATTTTTTGTTGCAAATTCTCCGAGTTCAATCCAGTACTTCTCTGGCCAAAGCTTGGTTTCCCATGTTGTTCCATGTAAGAAATATACAGACCTGCTTATTTTTTCTTTCTGAGAATTAAAACGCCCCAGAGATATACCATATTCTGCTCTTTTAGTCTGAATATTATAACCAAGTACCTGAGCAAATAATGCTCTGGTTCTTTCTACAGCATGCTGCTGCCAAGATACTTCGTAGCTCTCATCATAGAACCAGCTTGCTGCTTTTTCTCTGGCGCTATTTTTTGCAAGCCCAACAATTTTGCCTCGAGCTAATGAGCAAACAAAACCGCTTTTTAGTAAACCTTGGGCATCAATTACTAAATCATATTGCGTGCTTTTTAATCTCGCTTTGAATTTTTTATATTCATCGCTAAACAGGGTTTTAAGAATATTTTTCTTCCAGCGCCTTAGTGCTACAGGTATTACTTTATTTACTGCTGAGTGCCAGGCAGGAATCTCTGTAAATGCTTCTTCAACTACCCAATCAAATTGTATGCCTGGAATGGCTTGTTGAGCATCAGTCAAAGCAGGCAAAGTATGAATAACATCACCCAGAGAAGACATTTTAACGATTAACACATGCATATTAGATTTCATCTAACTATTGGTGAGCTTTTTTCATGGCGTTAGTAACAAGCTTTGGCGATAACTGATTTAAACAGTCATGGTGACCCAGCGGACATTCTCGCTTGAAGCAGGGACTGCAAGGCAAGTTCAAATTTAATATCTCCACCTTTTTAGATAATGGCGGTGTAAATTCCGGCGACGTTGAACCATATATTACAATCAGTGATTTATTTAAAGCAGCCGCAATATGCATCAAACCGGAATCATTGCTAATAACTGTATGTGCCAGACTCATTAGGTCTATTGCTTCGCCGATACTTGTTAAACCGGCCAGACTGACAACATGCTTATTATGTTCAGGCTGAATTGTAGCAATAATATTTTTTGTCGTCTGAATGTCATTTTTTGATCCCATTAACCAAACCTGATGCCCTTCATTAACAAGAGTATCCGCCAGTTTGGCAAAGTGTGATTCGGGCCATTTTTTAGACGTCCCAAATTCTGCGCCTGGACAAAATATTGTAATTGGTCTTTCAGAATCCAGCTTATATTTTTCTTTAGTCGCATTTATATCGTTAGAGATATTGAGTTCCGGCCATAGCAACGGTTCTGGTAATACTGTTTTTTCAGGAAAACCCAAGGCCGCAAATCTTTCCACCATCAAGGGGTATTGTTGTTTATCAAGCTTGCGGCAATCATTTAAAAGCCATGATCGCGCTTCACCACGCCAACCTGTTCGGATTGGAATTTTTGCAAAAAAAGGAATGAGCGCTGATTTAAAAGAATTGGGCAATACTATTGCTTGCTGATAAGACTCAGACTGCAAAGTTTTGCCTAATTGTAGGCGTTTGCTTATTGCTAACTCGCCATGCCCAATCGGCATGGGAATAGCCTGATTGACCTCTGGCATTCGTGACAGCAGTTCACGCGTCCAATCTAGCGCAAGAACATCAATAATAATACCGGGGTTTTCAGCCTGCAGACATCGGAACAGAGACTGAGCCATCACCATATCACCAATCCACGATGGGCCAACAACTAACACTTTCACTTTTGCTTGCCTGAAAAAGTGATTTGCTTCATCAAAAATCCTGATTAGTAATCAATTGCTATGAAATCTATTTTGCTTCAGGGGCAACCCTGAATACTTCATTAATGGTAGTAGTGCCCTCAGCTTCCCTGAGCTAATACCAAGATTCAAAATTTAATCTTCAAATTGTTATCGCGAACAATTTTACCTGAGCTTACCTTGCTAGTTTTCAGAATAAACAATTTCATAGAAAGTTTAAACCTGTAAAGAGTGGAGGATTATATTTATTTCTCGGCTATAAAAATTGCACGTTTTGGCGCTGGCAAGCCTTCAATGGTTACGCTTGGGTCATTAGCATCAAGTGCTTGTGGAAGAGACTCAAAATTCATCCATTGGGTACTACGCTGCTCTTCTATTGAGGTGTAACAAACATCCACTAGCCTAACATTTTTATAGCCGGATTTAAGCAACCAGCTTTCCAGTGTTGCACAACTAGGTAAAAACCAAACGTTTGGCATCCTTGCATAGCGTTCTTCTGGAATTAATGACATCCCTTTTTCGCCATCAATCACCAATGTTTCCAGAACCAGCTCGCCGCCTTTGCGCAAACAATCTTTCAATGCATATAAATGATCAATAGGAGAACGCCGGTGATAGAGCACCCCCATTGAAAAAACCGTATCGAATGTTTCCAGCTTTTCCGGAATTTCTTCTAAGGCCAAAGGCAATACATAAACGGGCGGTTCAGTTAAAAAATGCCGAATAGCCCAATACTGCATGCTAAAGAGTAAATGAGAGTCAACCCCGATGACAATTCTCGCGCCAGCACCCGCCATACGCCAGCAGTGGTAACCGTTGCCACAACCAACATCCAACACTTTTCTATCTGTCAGCGGGTTTATTTCATTTTTTAAACGATCCCATTTCCAGTCTGATCTCCATTCGGTATCGATATTCAAGCCATACAAATTTATAGGCCCCTTACGCCATGGCTGTAAACCCAATAATAAATTTCTTAATTGATCTTTTTCATAGTCATTAAGTTGTTCGGCTTCTCCAATACGTAGCTCTTGAACTAATTCATATGAGGCTGGAGATATATTTGGCAAAGTATCCAGAACCTGTTTCCAGCCAGGGAAATCCCCATGATTAATTTGGGCTAGAAAAGTATCAGGCACTGCATCTGCCAGCCTGACTAGCTTTGTATTTTTGACTTTTGCTTTTAGGTCTGAGTAATCAAAGAGGCTTTGATGAGAAGACATATAATTTTATTTCTAACTATTTTATTGCAAACATTGATGCAAAATTAAAACATTGAAACCAAGTCTCGAACGAAGAGAATCCGGCTGACCTTACTCTTTTATGATGCTGCTCAATGGTTTCAGGAATTAAAATATTTTCAAGCGCAGTACGCTTACGACTAATCTCCAGATCCGAATACCCATTCGCTTTTTTAAACTGATGGTAAAGCTCAATGAACAAAGCATTTTTTTCTTTTTCTGAAAACATGATTTTTTCTGAGATTATTAATATGCCTCCTGGAACCAAAGCGTCATAAATTTTTTTTATTATGCTGTTTCTTTGTTTTGGTGATATAAATTGCAAAGTAAAATTTAATACTACTACAGAAGCATTGGATAACTCTGTTTGCTGTATGTCCTCACAACGAAGCTCCACCGGCAATAAATTTTTTGCACGATTAAGCGTTAGAGACTCTCGACAACGGTCTATCATCGCTGGAGAATTATCGACAGCAACGATGCTGCAATCATCGAGCGACTGTTGTTGTAATAAAAAAGTAACTGCACCTAATGAGCATCCCAAGTCATACAATTTGGTATTGCTAACCGCATATTGTTGCGCCAAAACACTAGTCATTCTTACTATCAGGGCATATCCTGGAACTGACCGATTGATCATGTCTGTAAATACACCAGTAACTTTTTCATCAAACACAAAATCAACTAATGCATCATCATAAAGAAAAATATTATCTTTGTTTGAATTCATGAATGCTTAAACTTTTGCCTCAGAATAACCTCTGGCCTGTAAAGATTCTCTGATGGCTTTAGCTGTTGATGCCAGTTTTTTCTGCGACATTTCTTTAGCTAAACTAAAGTCGAGATCTCCCATATTGTCTATTGGGATTAAATGAATATGTGTGTGAGGAACTTCTAGGCCAATGACAGATACGCCGATTCTTTTGCAAGGAATTACGGCTTTAATCGCTTTGGCAATTTTTTGAGCGACCAGCATTAAATGGCCTGCCGTTTCTGGTGGAACATCATCCCAATGATTAACTTCCAATTTTGGAATAACCATTAGGTGCCCATCTCTTATTGGCTGAATAGTCATAATTGAAAAACACAAATCATCTTCCCAAACAAAGTGCCCAGGAATTTCTTTTTTTAAAATTTTAGTAAAGATGCTTGCCATTGCCTCACCCTCTGCTTTCGGGGTCAGAAACTATAGCACAGGCTAGTAAAGGGACATAAACGCTTTTATATTTCTAAATGAAAAAGTTATGTTTTTAAGCTAAACATATATGAGAAAGTAACTATATGCTGGTTTGATGCAGTTTTACACTTTACTTTACGTTCACCCTAGTCGATTAAACATTTCCAATTGGCAATCTAGTCGTACTGATCACCTGTCGTAGTACAAAACTGGAATGGACATCGGTAACGCCTGGAATCTTAGTGATTTTATTCAACAAAAAATCCTGATAAACCTCCATATCTTGCACGGCGATTTTCAGTAGGTAATCTGCAGACTGACCCGCTATCAACAAACACTCCAGCACTTCTGGATAGCTTTTTATGGTCTTTTCAAAATGCTCGAAACGATCAGGTGTGTGTTTATCCATATTTATCTGTATAAGCGCTATAAGTTTTAGTCCCAGCTTAGAAGCACTTAATAATGCGGTATAACCTTCAATTAAGCCGTTTTCTTCAAGATGCTTTACTCTTCGCAAACACGGCGATGGGGACAAGCCTATAGCATCAGCTAGCTCCAAATTGCTGATGCGCCCATTCTTTTGTATTTCTGCCAATATGCGTTTATCTGTTCTATCGAGTTCCATTTACTTTTCCTGATATAAGCTAGTTATCAACTTTTTTAACCAAAGCACCCATAGCTCGACTTATATTAAAAATCTATCAAGGCTTTAGTCATAGCGTAAAATATAATATACCTTATTATATCTATTACTTGATATATATAACTATTTTTTATAATTAATTTAATCATTTATGCTTTATTATGGCTATTTCAATGCAATATTAGCAATATTTAAGCGCCAAACTTGCTGTACAATGCCTGCCTCGTAACAGAAAACAGATGTGGAGCAAGGTCGTGAGCCGCTATAGCCATACAAAATATAAAGCCTTTCAGCCTATTCAATTGCCAGACAGATCCTGGCCGAACAAGGTTATCGACAAAGCACCTACCTGGTGCAGCGTCGATTTGAGAGACGGCAATCAGGCTCTGATCGAGCCCATGTCCGTTGCCCAAAAGAAAAAACTGTTTGCCTTGTTGGTTGATATTGGCTTCAAAGAAATTGAAGTTGGCTTCCCGGCAGCTTCTCAACCAGATTACGATTTCGTGCGCTGGTTAATTGAAGAAAACCAGATTCCTGATGACGTCACAATTCAGGTATTAACGCAGGCACGCACAGCCCTCATCGAAAAAACCTATGAAGCCCTGAAGGGCGTCAAAAAAGCCATTGTGCACATGTATAACTCAACTTCTGTAGTGCAGCGCGAGAAAGTGTTTAAAATGGACAAAGCTGGCATTATTGATATTGCCGTTAATGGCGCTAAAGATGTTATACGTGGCGCAAAGCAACGACCAGAAACTGATTGGCATTTCCAATACTCGCCCGAGAGCTTTACCGGCACCGAGTTAGAGTTTGCTGTTGAAGTCTGCGATGCGGTTACTGATATCTGGCAACCCACTCCAGACCGCAAGGTTATTCTTAATCTTCCATCGACTGTCGAAATGGCAACGCCAAATGTCTATGCTGATCAAATCGAATGGTTCTGCCGTCATGTAAAAAAACGCGATTCAGTGATCATCAGCTTACATACTCATAATGATCGCGGCTGTGGTGTTGCCGCTTCCGAGCTGGGCATGATGGCCGGCGCTGAACGCGTCGAAGGCACTTTGCTTGGCAATGGGGAGCGCACCGGCAATCTCGATGTCGTTGTCATGGGGATGAATATGTACAGCCAGGGAGTAGATCCAGAACTTGATTTTAGTGACATGGACCGCATATGTGCCGTTGTTAAGGAATGCACCCAGATTGATATACAGCCTCGCCACCCTTATGCCGGCAGCCTGGTCTTCACTGCTTTTTCTGGCAGCCATCAAGACGCCATCAAGAAAAGCCTGAATGTGCATCAGGAAGATGATGCCTGGGAGATCGCTTACCTGCCAATTGACCCACGCGACGTCGGGCGAACTTATCAAGACGTCATCAGGGTTAATAGTCAGTCGGGCAAAGGAGGCGTCGCTTATGTTTTGGACAATAAGTACGGCTACCAACTACCTCGCTGGTTACAGATTGAGTTCAGCCGCATTGTTCAAAAAGCCGCGGAAGATAGCGGCCAGGAAATTGCGCCTGAAGAAATCTGGCAGCTGTTTGAGAATAATTACCTAGAGTTGCCCTCTCCGCTTATTATTAAGACATTTTCTATCGCCAAAAGTGATGGCAAAGAAACTGTCTTCGGCACTATCGACTTAGAAGGCCAAGAATTTGAAGTCAAGGGCCAAGGTTCCGGCATGCTGGCGGCCTTCAGCGCGGCACTGCAAAACACTTTGGATATAGAATTCCAGGTGCTCGAATATGGCGAACATGCTCTTAGTCAGAGCTCTACTGCCGAAGCGGTGACTTATATCCAGCTTAAGTATAATAACGAGCGTTATACTGGAATAGCGGTTAATGAAGATATCGTGACTTCTTCCGTTAACGCTCTATTGAACGGCGTAGGTCAGATTATGCAAGCCAAAAAGCAAATGGCCGCATGAATTTAGCCTTATAACCCACCTTTAATAATTTTATACTCATTTAATGGGCAAAATTCCCACTTTTTCATTTAATTTTGAAATATCGCGCTCAAATCGAAAAACTCTGTCAATTATTATAAAAAGTGGGAAAGTTGAAGTTAAATCTCCAAAATATCTATCTGAAGTGGATATTTATGATTTTATTGCTCAAAAACAACACTGGATAGAAAAACATCTCGCTGAACAGGAAGTTAAACTTACCCAAAATTTAGTGATCTCTGAAGGTTATGAAGTCATGTTCTTTGGCAAACCGCGCCGAATTGAAGTCATTTATGCGGGCAGGCCTAAAGTTGAAATAAGCGATGATCGCTTGCTAATTTATAGTCGCAGCAATGAACCTGCAGTATTGGAAAAGCATTTTTCGAAATGGTTAAAACACCAAGCTTCTGAATACATGACAACACAAACAATAAAGGCCGCTCGCACCCTTGGTGTCGAAGATCGCTTAAAAGAAGTCGTCTTTCGTAAAACCAAAACCAAGTGGGGGCATTGCAGCTCTGATGGGACTATCCAGTATAACTGGCTTACCATGATGGCTCCGAAGGAAGTCATTAATTATTTAATTGCCCATGAAAGCAGCCACCTTGTGCATATGAATCATTCCAAACCATTTTGGCAAACAGTTGCGTCAATATGCCCCGACTATAAAAATTTAAAAGATTGGTTAAAAACTTACGGACATCGTTTCTGGACTGAGTAAAATGCTTTACTGCTAAAATCATCCTTATCTTTCTCTTATAGAAGATTGGAAAGATGACGAAGAGTCTGGCTGACCGCTTTAGCTTTCCTCTTTCGTTAACAATAAACTAAATTGAGTATCATGATGAGTAAACAATTAAACAATGTAAAAGGGCAATGTGTATGTGGTGCCGTTAGATTTTCAATATCTGGTGAAGTATCCTCGTTTCATTTGTGTTATTGCTCTAAGTGCAGACAATCTACAGGCTCAGCTCACGCATCAAATATTTTTACCAGCCCCAAAAATATTACTTGGACGGCAGGGAAAGACCTTATTAATCGATTTGAATTAGCAGCGGCAAAACACTGGTGTACACAGTTTTGTAAAAATTGCGGATCAAGTTTGCCTTATCTCAATCGATCGGGAGCGTTTCTTGTAATCCCGGCCGGAAGTTTGAGTGCGCCCTTTGATTTGGAACCGGATGATAAAATATTTTGCGACTCTAGGGCACGGTGGGTGGAAAGCCTTGTTGAGCTTAAGGAGTTTTCGGAATACCCCGATAAATTTTAGTGCACAAAGTTCACAACTTGCTGTCTGAGCCTTGCATATATGTGTAAGTATAATAAAGACTAGGGCCATGAATTCTAAATGCTTATCATGGCAAACCCTTTCACCCTAAAGAGAAGATAAAAGTGGAAATTATTATTGCGATTTTTGTCTTCTCATTTTCAGCAACGATCACGCCCGGACCAAATAATATTATGATATTGGCGTCTGGACTTAACTTTGGAACCTTTAAAAGTCTGCCTCACTATCTGGGGATATGCTTTGGCTTCCCTATTATGGTCATGTTAGTTGGTTTGGGTTTTGGTTTTATATTTGAAAGCTTTGCTCTTGTTCATACTTATATTCGAATAGTCGGCATTATCTATCTTTTATTCCTTTCATGGAAAATTGCCACTAGCGCTCCCAACACCTTAAACGCAAAACAAGCGACACCTTTTTCTTTCCTGCAAGCGGTTGTGTTTCAATGGGTCAACCCAAAAGCCTGGATCATGGCAACAAGTGCAGTAGCGGCATTCACATCTGGCGACACAGAAATTCTTTTTCAGGTTTTAATTATTGCCTTGACCTTCATGATAGTCGCTTTCCCTAGCACGGGGCTTTGGCTTTTTTGTGGTGTGTGGCTTAAGAAAATTTTTAATTCACCATCCCATCAACGAATCTTTAATATCGGAATGGCTTTATTATTAATTCTTTCAATAACACCTGTTACTTATGATCTAATAAGCGAGTTTATAAACTAGCCTTATTCCATTATTGTTACTCGATAATTGTTCAAAATTTTTAAACGGTAGACGCATAGTTTTATATAAATAAGTAAGTTCTTAAAAAGGAAGGTTTGTGCCAAAAATTGCTAATTCAGATAATGAAGTCATGGGCTGCTTTAACACTATGGCAGAACTTCGTCCTCATTTAAGCAAAGATAGTTTTCTCACAACTGTACGAGACATGCAAAAGGGCGGCTATCAACTTGCATATTTACAGGAGAAAGAAAAAGTTGTGGCAGTAGCCGGTTTTCGAATTGCAAGAAATCTCTGGATGGACAAGCATCTTTATATCGATGACCTGGTTACTGCTGAGAGTGAGCGCTCAAAAGGGTACGGTGAACGCCTGTTAAAATGGTTACGGGATTTGGCAAAAAAAGAAGGGTGCTTTTATCTCCATTTAGATTCAGGCACTCATCGCGAACGCGCGCATAAATTTTACTTTCAGCAGGGCTTTACTATTGCAAGTTACCACTTTAGCGAGAAGCTCAAAGATTCATGACCCATTAACACCTGACTTTAACAGCATATTTTAATGAGCACATACTGCGAAGCCTCGATTAACCATCCCTATCATGGCCCTTACCACGACCATGAATATGGCTTTCCCTTAAGTGATGACAACCAATTATTTGAAAGGCTGGTGTTGGAAATAAATCAGGCCGGTTTATCCTGGTTAACCATCCTGAAGAAAAAAGACGCTTTTCAAAAAGCTTTTTTAAATTTTAATATAGAAAAGGTTGCAAATTTTAAAGAAAAAGAGCGCGCACGCTTACTGGAAGACGCAGGCATTATTCGTAACCGTTTGAAAATCGATGCCGCAATTTCCAACGCCAAAACTATTGTAGAATTACAAAAAGAATTTGGATCATTTCATAACTGGTTACAACATCACCACCCCTTATCCAAAAAAGACTGGGTCGCTTTATTTAAAAAGACTTTTCGTTTTACCGGCGGAGAAATTACCGGAGAGTTCCTGATGAGTACTGGTTATTTGCATGGAGCACATCATGAAAAGTGCCCCGTTTATAAAAAAATTGAAAAGCTTAACCCGCCATGGATGAACAGCTAGGCTGCAAATGCTTTAAAAATTCAGTTTAAACAGTATTTCATCAAGGCCTGGCTGCCATCTATATTCGTCCATTTTAACGCGATTATTAATTACAGGAACGCCTTCTTCTTGCAGTAAGTCAGCCTGCTTTAAGCTTGCCTTTGAACCTGCCACAAAGGCAAGCTGTCCATTTGATCGCAGAACTCTGTACCATGGAACTTGCAAAGCCTCGGGAGCATAAGCCATGCATCTACCTACCAGCCTTGCTCTGCCGGGCAGACCTGCCAAATCAGCAATTTGTCCATAGCTGGCGACCTTGCCAACAGGAATCGCCAGTACTGTTTGCCAAATATTTTCGTAATTTTTACTTTTTAGAGCCATTATCTAAAAATTAATGCTTCTGTTTACTTTGGGAAAAAGCGCTAACGTTTCGGCTTAATGCTGATTTGAGACAAGCTAATTTTGAACAGAATAAATCTTAAATTTCTTCGTCGTGATCTGCCCAGATAAAGCCAATTGGGTTTTTAGCTCTTTCAAGCTCTTTATCCCATAGCTCATTCAACTCTTTGGCATAACAAACTAATTGAATAGTACCCTGGTGAGCTAACATTGAGCACGGCACATCTTCCCCCATGGTTCCTTCAATACGGATACCATCAAAGCTAACCTGAGCCAGCGAGCGTACTTCTACTTGAACACCTCCATGTAAAATAGCCACAATAGCGGGACGAAAATTTGAAGGTAATTTTTCACTCCAGGCACGCGCTTCTATTGCTAAAGCTTCCAATAATACTCCTGCGCTGCGGAATTCATTTTCATCTTCTCTTGAGCAAACTTTAGGATGTTTTAACCGATTTTCTCTCGCTAAGCTTGGCGGCCTAAACCCAGGAACCGGAGCCATCTGGCGAGGCATATAATTTATCTGTTGTTGATCTTGCTGCTTATTTTTATTATCAGTCATGGTCAGTCTCTATACGGGATTTTATGATCTATCTCGCGAAAGCTCTTGTGCAAGAGGCGCTTCAAGGTCTTCTGCCACATCATTGATAAATTCCGGAATTGATTCTTCACTGGGAGAAAGACGAATATCGTAGCGTTTTACTATATTGTGCATCGTTGGCTGAGTGCTGAAATCAGGCCTGTCAACGATGTCCTGAATTGTCCTAATTCCCAACACAGTCCAGGCTACCCCTATTCCAACAAAGGCTGCCCGCTTAACCGAGGTTATGCTAATTGCTCTTATTTGCCAGGCTAGAATCCAGGCAAAAAAGATTCCACTAAAAATAAGAATAAGAGTATCTGCTGCAAACTGGCTGGTAAAAAAATAACTGATTACACTGTTAAGCTCTTCCATCAATATAAATACCAGACAGGCAAAACTGGCTAACGACAATTGCAATAAGAAACGCCAGCTATGTAAAAATACCCTGCTAATAAAACTCATCACTGTCGCGATAGCGGTAGGAATAGCAAAATACAGCAAGCGATTTACGAGAATTTCTGTCCAATCATTATTTAAGGAAAATTGTTGATAGGAGAAATAAAACGTTAATAACATATAAGCCAAGGTCAAACTTATCGACAGCCAAATTGTAGAAGCTATTTCTGATAAGCGTGAGCTTCTTGCAATGATTAAGGTTGGTTCTACAGGAGAGTGTGCCGCATGCAAATCAAGATGGGTTCTACCAATATTAATAGTCGTCGGTACACCTAAGTCATGTAATTCGTGGCGTCCTTCTTTGAGTTGTTCTTTTCCTATCCAGGTCCCATTTTCATCGGAAATACTTTGAATTTGAAAACCATCTTCATTGGCATGTAATTCCAAATGATGAGCCGATACCGTTTCGTCTGCGATAATTAAATCATTGTCATATGCGCGGCCAATTCGAAAGGGAAATTTATCCGCACGATGAAAAACCGGCTGACTTCGCCCCCCTTTGGAGACTCGAATTATGAGGGATTCCATTCCAGAGCTCCTAAAAATTTTTCTAATACAGCGAGTCCGTTTTCAAGGGAAACGGTCGAAAAGTCCATGGTAAAAATAACACCTTCAGTTTCATGTCCGACCAAGGTCACTAACACCATAAAGTCAGTTAAGTCAGGATAGTCCAGATAAGGCCTGGCACAAATATTTGCCTTGAAATCTTGTCCGGACAATAGAATAAAGCGTGTTGAACATGAAAAATTTCCTACGTCTTCTTCGCTGGGTCTTGATGGAAAACGACTACGATTGCTGCGCTGATAAATTTGGTAAAACGCTGAGGGTGATAGCTGCTCAGAATCAATCCAGTAAAATTCATATGAAAAGGCACCGGCCCGTAATTGCTCAGATAAGTAAATTGAATCCTGACCCTGACATACGGATGCATTAACGGTATAACGATTAGTTCCTTCTTCAAACTGATTGTCACTCCAACAGTCTAGTCGGTCAAATACGCGGCCCGGAACTGATAATTTACCTAGAGAAATATTACGCCAGTCGTTATTTAAAATTTCATCAACCAGAGACTGCTGATTTTCGGTAAGTTGATTACTAATGCTTGTCGCCAAATCTGTTTCAGGGCGAAAGTCTGTTGCTCTGGTATCGGCCAAAAGTTCAGCAAGATAGGTAACGGGCACTAGATAACCAACCGCTTCCCCACTAGTTGCCACATTAACACCCACAACCTGGCCTCTGCGATCAAGCGTTGGGCCTCCGCTCATGCCTGGGTTAATGTTGCCACTAAAAAGAATTTTCTCGTAAAGCGAACTTTCTTGAATGCCATTATTTGTGCCACTGACTATAGCGAGATCCAGAGCTAGTGGATGGCCCAAAGAGAATAAAGAAGCCCCGTTTTCTGGTAAATCTCCGATTTGTATTGGAAGCCCCATAGGTTCATCTGCTTGTAGAATGGCCAAGTCATGTACGACATCCACCGCCAGCACTCTTAAAGGGCCGCGCCGCCCGTCTACACCTTCCCACTCCAGTTGATAACGGTCTGGTTCATTTACAACATTTGAAATGACATGATAATTGGAGGCCAGAATGTCATTCCTGCCAATCACAAAACCGGTTCCCACTGAGGCTTTATTTTCAACACCCGGTGTGACAACTTCAATGCGATAGACTGAAGACTCATAGCTCGAATAAAGCTCCTCAGCGATATCCTGAGCGCTGGTTAGATGTGTAAGCAGAACCATACAAAAAGTAAGGGTGACTTTTATTAATATCTTTAACATTAGGTATATTCCTGTAAGCGTTTTGAGAGAATAAACATACCCTTGCTATTAGTCCAGTGCGAGACTAAGCTCTCAGTTTTATAGTGTCGGCTCTTGTAGATTCAAGTGTAGATTCAAGAGTAATTTCGCATGTTAACTATGAGACATTTCAATCTATTGTTTGTCCAATTGTTTATCGCTTCTCTGATCAGCTTAGCGTTTGCCGCAGATAACCCTCCTGATCCTTTTGCAAATCCACCTACTCCATCTTTTACCGGCCAAACAAGCGCTCCACAAGCTGTACCAACCAGCATAAGCATGGATATTGTGCTATCTGGATTACAAGGTTCGCGAGCTTTGGTTGGCCTGCCTGACAATAGTGTTCTGGTTGCACAAGGGTCAGGTAATATACAGATTATTCATTCGGACGGATCAGTCACCGGCCCACTTACCGGGATGCCTCCCTTGCGCTCTGGTCAAGGCCGAATTCTGATGGATATCACAGCAGATGCTAATTTTGAGCAAAACCGTCGAATATTTTTTGCCTACGAAGCCTCGCCCCCTGCAGGAGAAGAAGAGCCTATAGGGCAGATTGCCAGTGGCATTTTGTCGCCCGACATGACGCACTTTGAAAATATCCAAGTCCTAGGGAATTACCCTGGCAGACGGCTGGCATCAACTGCTGACGGCAAGCTATACATCACCACCATAGGTTATATGGAAAGACGTCCTGAGGTGATGGATCTAACCGCCTATGCTGGTAAGGTGCTGCGCATTAACGCTGATGGATCAATACCTGACGACAACCCCTTCTTGAACCAAACAAACATAAGACCTGAAATATATGCCATTGGTCATCGTGATCAGGATGGCATCATCTTACATCCTGAAACCGGCGAGCTTTGGTCGATTGAGCACGGCCCCATGGGCGGTGACGAGCTGAATGTTGTTCGCTCCGGGCAAAATGCTGGCTGGCCCTATATCACCTTCGGCAAAAATTATGATGGTTCTGAAATTGGCCCAACGGAGTGGAATGGCGTTGTTCAGCCTCTTTACTACTGGTTTCCTTCAATCGCCCCTTCTGGTTTGACAGTGGTGCAGTCAGATTTATTTCCTGGCTGGCAAGGTAACCTGCTGTTAGGCTCACTTAGCCCCTCTCAAGGCCGTTTTCTCATTCGACTGGTCATGGATGGTGAGCGCGTTGTCGCTGAAGAGCATTTGCTGAGGGGCTATGATCGCCGTGTTCGCGATGTCATAGAAACATCCGATGGCTATATCTACGTCTTAACAGACTCTGAAAATAATGCCGATGCAGGTCGCGTTTTCTCAGGAGAAGTATTGAAATTAACGCCTCGCTAGGTCTTAAAAACAAATCCTGAAAAAGCCAGCTGGCCTGTCGCTATCTTTGCAAGCGCTGAACGAGAGAATCATTAGCGTTAAAAAATAAGCCTTGAACAGACTGCTGTCTTTACTAATCTATATGGCTAAAACAGTACTTGCTTCAGGATAGATACTTTTATCTCTCTTAATTATACAAGTCCTTATCAACTCGTCTTCTGAAATAAAATCTTGCTGAACTATGGCTGAATAAGCTTCTGCTAAGGCCTTGAAAATGAGGCGATTTGCCAGCAAATACGATACTATAAATTTTTAAATTACCTTTAATTTAGGTAATGGCTGTTTTGACGCTTACTGTCTATAACATAAAAAGCAACTGGACTGAATATGACCTGCAAGCGAGCAAGCTTTTTTCTAAGCATAATCTTCACTGCGATTAGCCTCTGTGCCCAAGCAGCTGAAGAGCCTGCTGCCGATGCAGAAAATAATGCTGTGATGAATGCTGAGGACTCAGATGAGCTTGTGCCTAATCAGGCTGATGGCAATAGTGAAACTGGCACTGAGCTAGAGCAGGCAGAAGGAGATGATGATTTTGTTCCTAGCGCTCAAATTTCAGAAGATCTCTCCGTGTCATTCCCGGTCGATATTTAAATTTATATTTTAGCTGACTCAATGAAGGATTCGATATGAAACAACAAGGCCTTGTCTCTGATTTAGTCTATCAGGTCTTTGCTCTGATTATTTCAGTAATAATCGTACATGCCGTTTACGTAGCGGTTATCCGTCCAAATGCCGACGCCATTATAGCCCAACAGGTTATTCTGCAAGAAGCCGATCCTGAGTATATTCAGGAACGTTCTTTGTATGTTGTCATGCGCGACTTTGAACAGGAAACCTGTATCATTTTGATGCTATGGGCGCTGTCTATTATTGGCTTAAAGGCCTGGCGCAATCGCAAAGAAAGCAGCTTGTTGGAACGTTCTTTGCTCAATCTCGATGAAGGTATCAGCATATTACCGGAGGATGCTCGAAACTACGCGCGACCTATACAAGCACTGCCTCCCTCAGAAAGGGAATACCTGCTGCCAAGGGCTTTGATTTCCGCTTTACAACGCTTTAACACCACCCGAAGTATTCCGGATGTTTCCAGTGTCGTGAAAGATGTTTGTAATACTGAAGCTGAACGCCTTGAAAGCGAGCTCAGTATTGTGCGCTATATTGCCTGGGCAATTCCGTCTATTGGGTTCTTGGGAACAGTGCGCGGTATTGGTGAAGCACTGGGCCAGGCTCAAAGTGCTGTAACCGGCGATATCCTTGGAGTAACGACCAGCCTTGGAGTAGCGTTCAACTCGACCTTTATTGCCCTTGTCGTTAGCATCATTATCATGTTCGTTTTATATCAGCTTCAACTTTTACAAGACCGCCTGGTGTTAGATACTCAGGACTATTGTGATAACTATCTGATCCGACACTTGCAAGTGCCTGATCGTGAGCATTCCTAAAATCCATGACAACATTAATCGAGCTGCATGATCATAATATTCGTATCAGCTCCCCTCAGGGCCTGCTGGGAGAGAGCCCCGGTTTTGCCAATATTTTTAAAAAACCAACAGTCTTTGGAGCCGACGCCCTTGGCCTGACCAGGCTTCACCCCCAACAAAGCTTCAATCAGTTCTGGTTCCAGCTTGGACTTGATCCTCTTGCAGGCAAAAACAAACTTTTTCGACATCATGCCGACCTTGCCTTCGCTCATCTTGAAAACATGGCTAAGCAGTTCGAGCTTGTCGGTGAAACAATATTTGCGGTACCTAGTCATTATTCAGCGAACCAACTGGCAACGCTGTTGGGCCTTGTAAAACACTGTTCCATTGATGCTGCCGGCCTTGTCGATCTTGCCTTGCTAGCGCTGGCCAAATTGCATGAACATCAGCATGCATTATTTATGGACGTGCAGTTGCACCAAACAGTATTAACGCTTGTTACCAAAGAGCAGGGAGAAATCCTGCGCCAAAAAGTTTTACCTATTCCTGGCACTGGTTTACTTTCATTACATGATACCTGGGCCAATACGATCACCGATGCCTTTATAAAACAAAGTCGTTTTGATCCTTTGCATAATGCCGATACAGAGCAATATATTTATAGCGAAATGGAAAACTGGTTAAAGTCTGTTGCGACCAATAAAGAAATTTTAATAGAAATAAATAATAAAGGTTCTATTCATCAGGCCAGTCTCACCTTGAATAATTTTGAGCAACGAGCACAGAATATTTTTAACAAGGTAAAACAAGAAGTCGACAGTATTAGCTCCAGACCCACTCCGGTTTTTGCACTCGAACGAATTTGCAATTTACCAGGGCTTCAGCAGGCTATACCAAATATTATTTCTGTTTCAGAGAATGCAATTTCAGAAAACGGCTATCAATATCTTGAGTTAATCAAAAGTAGTGGTGGAGCATTAAAACTGGTTTCACGATTGCCTGTTGAAGAAAAAAACCTTTCTTCTATGGAGGGCATAAAAACTTCAATATCATCAAAACCGTCGCATTTTGTATTTGAACATAAAGCTTATGCCTTCTCTGCAATACAGCCAGAAATTAACCTGCCCGAACTTCAACTAGGTGCCCCAATAGTTATCAGTTTCCAAGACCAGGGCTATTTACTGGAAACAAATCCCGAGCTTGATTTAGATTTAAATGGCACAAGACTTACAGAGCCTACTCTATTAAAGCTTGGAGATCGCCTCACTATTAACAAACGCTTCACACTAGAATTTATTCAGGTGCAGTGATGGCAAAAGACAAAAACAGCAAACGTAATTTTAATCCAATGAGCCTTGCATTTTTGGATGTTATGTCTTGCGGTTTCGGCGCTGTAGTACTGATCTTTTTAATTTTAGACCACTCTTCCCAAAATGCGACAAACGTTACTGACCCGAATCTAGCAGCTGAAATCAACTTGTTAGAAGAGCAAATTCTGGAAGGAGAAGAAGGCTTGGTTAGGGTTCGAAATACGATCTCTGAAGTTGATTTACAAATTGTTGAGGCACAAGGTCTTGCGCGATCTATTGAAGAAGAAATCGATAATTTTATGGATCGCTTACGTAATTTGGAAAACGACAATACTTCCGGGGAAGATGAAATCATGCGATTGCAGCAACAAATTGCCGAGCTTGAAGCAGAACTGGAAAACCTGCGTGAAGCAGAAGATCAGTTCAGCGGCAATAACATCCGGCGCTTCATAGGCGATGGCAACCGGCAATATCTGACTGGAATGATTTTAGGCGGCAACCGCATTTTAGTCTTGGTCGATATATCGAGCAGCATGCTGGATGACACAATTATTAATATTATTCGACGCCGCAATATGTCAGACCAGGCGAAACTCAATTCCGAAAAATGGCGCAACGTTCAGGAGACTGTCGATTGGTTGACGACACAAATGCCCGTACCTAGCCAATATCAGATTTATACCTTTAGTGAAACTGTAAACAGCCTTATCCCCGGATCACAGGGTCGATGGCTGGAGGTTGCAGATGATACGCAATTAAATCAGGCAATAGAAAATCTGGATCAGCTTATCCCGAACGGGGGTACAAACCTTGCCGGGCTATTTCAGTCCATACAAGGACTTTCTCCCTTACCTGATAACATTTTTTTGATCACGGATGGACTACCCACTCGGGATAATAGGGAGCCCCGAACAGCAACAATATCAGGCAGAGATCGTGAACGATTATTTGAACAAGCCTTAGAATATTTACCTAGCGGCATTCCGGTTAATGTTATTCTAGCTCCCTTGGAAGGAGATCCGCTGGCAGCATCTTATTATTGGCAGCTGGCTATAGCGACGGGCGGTGCCTTTATGAGCCCCTCCGGCGACTGGCCTTAATTTGGACAACTAATTATTATGGCAAAACGTCGAGAAAATGATTCGTTTAATATTGCCTTTCTGGATGTAATGTCCTGTGGCTTCGGTGCAATTATCCTGCTATTAATGATCACTCGGGTCTCTGCACCAGTACCGCTTGAAACTTCAGAGCTAAGCAATGAAGGGTCTGTTCTCGACATGCAACGCCAGCTCTTTGAAATTCGCGGTGAAACCAATATTTATAATCGTGAACTCAATGCCAAGCATGAGCAAATATCTGAATATGAAGAGCGCATTGCCCGCTTACGACGGGAATTAAGTTCACTGGAGGATCAATTAAGTAATTCCAGTGATCAATCTTCTGTTAATGCCATCCTGCAAGGTCAGCTGGCTCTGGCACAACAAAATCTTACTGAAGAAATGCAGAGACTTCAGGCCAATCAGGCAGAGCTCAGGTTGACGGACTCTGTTGGCGGCGTGCCAGTGGATAGTGAGTATGTCATTTTTATCATAGACACCTCTGGCAGTATGTTCAATTACAGCTGGTCCCGCATGCTTGAAGTGCTTGTCGATACACTGGATATCTACCCTGAAGTGAAGGGCATTCAGGTAATGAATGACATGGGGGAGTATATGTTTAGCCAGTTTCGAGGCGACTGGATTCCCGATACGCCAGCACGTCGTTCAGCTATTTTGCAACGCTTACGAACCTGGAATCCTTTTAGTAATAGTAGCCCGGTAGAAGGTATTACTACTGCCGTAAGAACTTTTTATGAGCCTGGTAAAAAAATCAGCATTTATGTGCTTGGAGATGATTTTTCAGGCAATTCCATCGCTCAGGTTGTTGATACCATCGACCGAATTAATGTCGAAGATGCTGACGGAAACAGGCTGGTAAGAATTCACGGAATTGGCTTTCCTGTGCAATTCTCTCAACCCAGAATGTTTCAGGCCGGAGGTATCCGCTTTGCTTCATTGATGCGCGAACTGGCAAAGCGCAATGGCGGCACGTTTGTGGGACTTAACGACTTTTATTAAATCTTAATCCAAAGCTATTAATATCTACGTAAACAGGAGTAGTATTAGGCTTAGATGACACTTTAAACAGTTGTCTGACCCAGTTTCTACTGGGACTAGATGGTCAATATTATGATTGGGAGCAAGCACAGTCTTAAACAGTTGTTTAGTAGGTTCAGGATACCTACCCTGCCAGTTTTATGCTGTGCATTCGTCAGCTGCTCGTCTGTTAGCACCATTACTATTGATGGCTCTTACCCTTCTCCTCTGGTTAGACAATTACCCCTTTCACTAGGGGTTATTTATGAGGATGCTTTTAGCGACTACAGCTTTACTGAAGTTGATGAATATTCTGGTGAAGACCAGTACATCATAAACAGTGGCGCCTCTCAGGTTAACCTTTTTAGTACCATTTTACCGGCCGTTTTTGCTGAAGTCGTTTTTTTAGATAGTGCAGATGATGCGGCAAATTACCCTGGCCTGGACATGGTATTTAAACCGGCAATTGAAGAGTTTCAAATCGGCTTACCTCAAAAAACTCGTCTTGACGTTTATGAAATTTGGGTTAAATATAATATGAGCTTGACTGCTCCCAACGGAAACACTATTGCAGACTGGGTAATGACAGCTTATGGTAAAGCGCCTCAATCAACTTTTGGTTCTGTTGATGCTGGCGTCAATGAGGCTGCTATTGAAGCTTTTCGTGATTTAGCCGCTACATTTTCACTAGGGCTTACTTCAATACCGGAAGTGAACAACTGGTTACAAATGAATAATGTATTATAGCTTAAGTTTACTATAGCGCAGTGAACGACACTGTTAGTTGGAGACAACCATGAAACATAATGAATTCTCATCAAGGGCGCCGCTTTTAGCATGCCTGGGTTGCTTTTTAATGGCCTTAAGTGCTTGTACTACCACAGAAATTGATCAATTCCGCCAATCTGATACTGAAATTAGTAGTGATGAAAGCATCGTTATATTGGGAAGACGGCAAGGAACTTCCCATGAAACTGAGTTGGATTTTGTTGAGTGCGTTGGTGATGTCGTCGCTTCCGGCAATGATGGTATAAATGTTATTCCTGAAGAGACCTTTCTTGACGAAATGTTTCCCTTCTTTGAGCCCAGAACCGCTCCAATGCGCACGGATCATCTTGAACAGTTAATGGCCCAGGATATCGCCGCCAAGAAGCTGGAAGATTTTGGCGTTGAATATATTGTTTGGCTGGATGGCCTGACACAACGTTCTGGTGAAAGTGGCTCTATTTCTTGTGCTATAGGGCCAGGAGGTGGTGGCTGTTTTGGTTTTGGGACCTGGACCGATGATTCAAATTTTGAAGCAGAAATTTGGGACATGGATACATTATCCAGTGCTGGTGCGATCAGTGCAGATGCTAATGGCCAGTCTTATCTTCCAGCCATTATCTTGCCAATCCCTCTACTGGCCAGAGTTGAAAACAATGTCTGTAGTGGTATGGGCCAGCAACTTAAATCCTTTTTAAATGGCAGTGCTTAATCTGGCTTTACTTGCTGGCTATTTAAGCCCGGATTAAGCTTTCTTGCTGTATCGTTGTGGTCATGAAAAATAGTTATTTTCTCCAAAATTATTCCCTTAAAAGTTGCATAATTCTATTCTGCAGTATTTATTTGCTCAGCTCATGTGCGGTCAACCCTACTGGCGGAATTGATTTCGTTACCATGAGTGAAAACCGGGAAATAGAGCTTGGCGAGGAGATGCACCAGCAAATTCTTCAGGAAAACCCGGTTTATCAAGACCAGGCCTTACAGGAATATGTAAATGAGGTAGGACAAAAGCTTGCGGCGGTTTCTCACCGACCTGACATCGAGTACTCATTTACCGTCATTGATAGCCCGGACATTAACGCTTTTGCCTTACCGGGAGGCTTTATTTATATCAACCGTGGCTTGATGTTGTATTTAAACAGTGAAGATCAGCTAGCCGCTGTCCTGGGTCACGAGATTGGACATGTCACAGCCCGTCACTCCGTTAGACAACAAGCAGCCAGCCAATCAAATAGTGTATTAGCAGGTGTATTAGTCGTCGCGACGGGCGTAAGCTCGCTCGGTGAAACGTCTTCTTTATTAGGAGGCGCCTTGCTAAGTGGCTATGGTCGAGACATGGAGCTTGAATCGGATGGTTTAGGCGCAGAATATCTGGCAAATGCCGGTTATGACCCTTTAGCCATGGTTGAGGTAATTGGTGTGCTAAAAAATCATGAAGATTTTACCAAACGCACATCCTCCGGAGCTGTTAGCTACCATGGGGTTTTTGCTACTCATCCTCGTAACGACACTCGATTGCAAGAAGTTGTTGGAAGAGCCAGCGAATTGGCGAAAGAGAATGAGTCTACAGCTGACCCTGAGCTTTTTAGAGAAAGAATGGATGGCCTGACTCTTGGTGCCAGCTTGCAGATGGTCGGCAGTAATGCCCGTAACCGTTATTACCAGAACTTATTAAATTATACTCTGGTATTCCCCGATGGCTGGACATGGGAGGATACCACCACAACCTTGAATGCCTCTTCTGCAGATGATGCTCTTAACTTTGATATTCGTGTCCAGCGCTTACAGACTATGAAAGAACCACGTCTATTCATACAGGAAGATTTAGGCTTAAGAGGTTTACAGAAAACAGAAAGCCTTAGCCAATTTGGCCTGCAGGGATATACGGGAATTAACCCTGTTGATAATACTCGTATCGCCGTCGTTTATTACGGCCCTCGCGCATTCATTATGACTGGCACTGAAGCAAGCGGAAACTTGAGCGACGAAAACGACAACCTTTTACTTGATTCTATTCGCAGCTTTCGCCCCATCGCCGCAAATGAAAGAAACATTGCCGATCCCATCAGCATTGAATACATTCGTTCTGACGGGAAAACCTATGCCCAGTTAGCTGCAGAAAACCCTTTCGATCCAAACGCAGAAGACCTTCTGCGCTTATATAATGGCGACTATCCCCGCGGCGAACCAACCGCGGGCGAATGGATTAAGATAGTCCGCTAATCATTTTCCAGAAAGTTAAAGCTCACCTTCTCTTTGAAAAAGGTGATATAGCTGATCATAGAAGGGGTCGTGAATAACGCCTTCTGTCGGGGTTTCAGGTTTGAAAGCTCTATGGCAGCCCAAGCATGAATCCAGCAATTCATCTCCAGCATTTTGAAGTAGCGCTTTATCCTGTAAACGCGCTGCATTCAGCGATTTCATAGCTGCATTGCTCATGTCCATGGAATAGCCCAACCATTGCGGAGACAATGCCCAGGTATTATCGAGCTCTCCCGTTCCTCCCATCGTGATTAATGGGCCGGCTGCTGCCAGTTGTATAGAATAATATTCAATGGCCAGCCATTCCTCTTCAAGCATCATTTCTTCAAGTGCAGCATAATCCCAAATATAGTGAGCTGAATGATCAATCATAGTAACCATTAAGGCATTAACGCTGACAGGTACCGGAAAGTCCTGATCTTCAGCAGCTTGGGCATTATTTGCCAAGACTATGCTTAAAACAGCAAGCGCTACCATGACAAATACCAGAGCGGCGATTAAAGCAGTAAAGTTTCTTTTAAGCGAGTCCATAGTCATCTCCTATTAATTTCTATCTGTAACCATGAGTATCTCACTGGCTTTAAAAGTCACATTGATCCAGGTCAACAAAATATATCCATATAATTTATCCAGAGTTTTCCATCCTTTGTTAAAGCTGCTTATAATCGAGCCAATCAATACAGGATTAGCTTATGCATGAATGCCCGCACTGCCATCAGGAAAGTATTAGCACCTTGCAAAAGTTGCTGGCTATATCGCCTTTGCAATTGAGTTGCAAGGCTTGCCTACAACATTCTTATATTCATAATGTGTATGCCTTGGTAGCATTAACCGTTTGGATAATTATGACCTGGTTGCTGATAGCACTTGCGTATTGGTTTCAAATGTCATTTTTATTATTCGGATCAGTCCCTGCCATGGTAATTGTGGTAGACCGCTACCTTATAAACGCTCCTCTGACAAAAGCTCAGGTTTAAGATTATGGAAAACCAAGCCAAACGTATCATTGTAGGTATTAGTGGAGCTTCTGGAATTGTCTATGGAGTTGAGTGCTTAAAGCAATTGAAGCAGGCAGGAATAGAAACACACCTGATTGTCAGTAAAGCAGCTTTGCAAACGCTCAAGCATGAAAGTAATTTGAGTTTCGATGATCTAAAAGCAATGGCAGATGTGCATTATTCCAATAACGATATTGGAGCCGTAATTGCCAGCGGCAGTTTTAAAACCATGGGCATGATAATTGTTCCCTGCTCTATTCGTACAATGTCTGAAATTGCCTCTGGCTTTAGTGCCTCTCTGTTAAGTAGAGCGGCCGATGTCATTCTCAAGGAGCGCCGGCGTCTACTGCTAATGGTAAGAGAGACTCCCTTACACGCAGGGCATCTTCAAAGTATGCTGGACCTAACTAACATGGGCGGTATTATCATGCCGCCAGTTCCTGCTTTTTATTCTGCGCCAGAAAGCATTGAAGATATTGTGTCGCAGACAGTCGCTAGAGCCCTGGACCTGTTTGAAATAGACGGCGGGGTATTAAAACGCTGGAAAGGCTAATAAATTTAGGCCTGGAGAACTTTTTATTATTTTAAAAACAAAACACCCGCCTATAGGCGGGTGTTTTTTTACTCGAATAAGATCTTATACGATTAGAGCTTTATTTTATTTTTGCTTCTGTATAAATCACATGCTTGCGAACAACAGGGTCATATTTTTTTACTTCCATTTTGTCCGGCATATTTCGCTTGTTCTTATCTGTAGTATAAAAATGGCCAGTTTTGGCGCTTGATACTAATCTAATTTTTTCTCTCATTGGGATATTCCTGTTTCAACTCAATGTTGAACTATATTTATTCGTTTATATTTTCTAAACTTTTACGCCATTCGCGCGAATGTCCGCCAATACTGATTCAATACCAAGTTTATCAATAATACGCATGCCCTTACTTGATAGACGCAATTTAACAAATCGCTTCTCAGATTCTACCCAAAATCTATGAGTATGTAGATTAGGGATAAAACGACGGCGCGTGCGATTATTGGCATGGGATACATTATTGCCTGATTGTGGTTTTTTACCGGTAACCATACACACTCTAGCCATTATTCTTGCCTCTGTCTTACTAAAAAAGCCCTAAAAAAAGCGCTTTGAGTTCTGTGGAAAAAAAGAGCTGCGATTTATACCAAAAGAGCCTTTTAATAGCAAGCCCTATAGCCATAGCAAGGCTAGAGTTTTAGGGCTTAGAGCAGTCCTCTTTCCGCCATGGAAGTCACTGCTCCATCACCAACCACTATGTGATCCAAGGTTTTGATATCAACCAAATCCAGCGCGGATTTCAGGCGTCGGGTAATTGCTATGTCGGCTTCACTGGGCTCAGCGACCCCAGAAGGGTGATTATGAGCAAAAATAAGAGCGGCAGCATTGTGATAAAAAGCACGGCTTAGCACTTCCCTTGGATAGACTGTAGCACTCTCAATAGAGCCTTCGAATAACTCTTCTTGAGCGATTACACGATGTTGTGAGTCTAAAAATAAACACAGGAATACTTCCCGGTGATATGCCCGCAGCTTGCTTTTTATGTAACGTCGGCTCAATGCTGCACTTGTTAATGCGTTTTCTCTTTGCAGGCATTCTAGTAAATGGCGCTGAGCCAGTTCCTGAACAGCCTGAAGTTGAGCATACTGGCAGGGACCAAGACCTCGCTGTGAACAGAACTCCTTTTCTTCGGATTCTAATATTCCTCTTAATCCGCCAAATTTTGTTAGCAAGGACCTTGCTATATCTAGGGCTGTCGCACCTTTTATACCGATACGCAAAAATATAGCCAGCAACTCGGCATCCGTAAGATAGCTCGCTCCTTTCGCTAGCAATTTTTCTCTGGGGCGATCCTGCTCTGGCCAACTTTTGAGCGTCACCTGTTCATTTTCCCTGTTTGCCAAACCATTATGACTTTAACGCTGGTTCAATATAGTTAAGCTTTTAAGGGAATAAAAATTTTTCGCTAAATTTTGTCTGAATTTCATCATTGGGCAATGTGATTTCTCTGCTTTGTTCATGCTATGGGCTTGTTCGCAACTCAGTTCGATACCAGTACTGCTGGTGGCAAGCTGTACAGGCATTGTCGACTGCGCCACCAGCTTCGGTATAGGCATCTAGGTCTCTGGAATCAATCGCATCAAGAACGCTTAAAGTCGCCTGTTGTAGCCCTTGAGAAAAACAATCCATGATGCTCTATCTTGTTGCAGCTTTTCTTCGACCTCTAAAGGCTCATATTCAGCGTCTGGATATGGAGTGGTCGAGCCTGGAGGCGCTACACGCCTTCCTGGAATCATTAAAGAGTTTGCTCCCTCGATAATCCCGATAGCACTATTGCGCAAAAGATCCCAGTCTTCATCTGTTTCAGGCACGCGCTCAACAATGCCAGCATCTACAGAAGCCTCAAAACTTACAGCCTCCCAAATAATGTCGGCATTAGGGTCGATAAATGTATTCATAACATCGCGAAACATCGCGAATAGTCATTTGGATGTTGAACTCCGAATATGGGACTACCTCATTTATGCCCAAACCTTCAGGCTCCTGGGCTTCTTCCCGAGCACAAGATTGAATTAGAATCGCGGGGACAATTATTAACAGATTTCTGGTCAATAGTGGTTTCATAACGGCCTCCCAAGGCTGCTTTATTGTTAATAGCCAGAAACATTCCTGACTGTATATCTTTGATGCTAAACCCCTTTCATTTACCAAGGCTTAAATTAACGGGTTGAGAACAGTTTACATCTGTTAAAGATTCGTTAATTTTCCATAAATTCGAGCACTTTCCTGCTCGAGTCCTTAGCCAGAAGTTAATAGCCTGTATTTGCGCTTATATCGGCAAAATTGAATAATAGATAACTTACTGCTAGGCTTTGCCGACTTTTGGGCATGCCTATTATTCATACCTACTATTCGTTTACTCGTATCTAAAATTTATGCAAAGCCTCATCAATAAACAAATCTTGCTGGGCATTACTGGTGGTATCGCAGCCTATAAAAGTGCTGAGTTGTGCAGACTGCTACTAAAAGCCGGAGCTGATGTGCGAGTAGTCATGACCGAGGCTGCCTGTGAGTTTATTACCCCCCTAACTATGCAAGCGTTATCTGGTAATCGGGTGCACATTGACTTACTAGACGAGGCCGCTGAAGCCGCTATGGGACATATAGAGCTAGCGCGTTGGGCAGATTTGATTCTGGTTGCTCCTGCAAGCGCTAACTTTCTCGCCAGGCTGGCTCACGGCGAGGCCAATGATTTATTAACCACTATATGTCTTGCATCAACCGCTCCGCTGGCATTAGCACCGGCGATGAATCAGGCGATGTGGTCAAACCAAAACACCCAGGACAACATTGCTGCACTTAAAGAAAAAGGGCTTCATGTCTTCGGCCCTGCAGAAGGCGAACAAGCTTGTGGCGATATTGGCCCAGGTAGAATGATGGAACCAGGCGATCTGGCCTTATGTGCTGCTGACCTTTTTCAAACAGGGGCTCTAGCCGGCTTGAAGGTATGTATAACAGCAGGCCCTACTCGTGAAGCAATTGATCCTATTCGCTATATTAGCAACCACAGTTCCGGGAAAATGGGTTATGCATTGGCGCAGGCAGCTATTGAGGCTGGTGCTAAAGTCAGCTTAATTTCCGGACCGGTTAATTTAACTCCGCCTTCGCAAGCAAGGCTTATTAATGTCGTGAGTGCGGAAGAAATGTTAGAGGCTGTAACGAATGAGTCCTGCGATATTTTTATCGCTGTTGCCGCTGTTGCTGATTATCGCGCAGAGCAGATTGCCAGTAACAAAATAAAAAAAACCAAGGCCTCCATGCAACTGCAGCTCGTTAAAAATCCAGATATTTTAGCAACGATAGCGGCACAGCATAAAAAACCGTTTTGTGTCGGATTTGCTGCTGAAACTGAAAACCTCAAAAATAATGCTTTGGCAAAGTTAGAGCATAAAAACATAGATCTGATTATTGCTAATCATGCCACTGACGCATTTAATAAAGATGAGGCTGCTGTTAATGCTTATTGGCCAAAAGGCGAAAAAGTTTTAAACCCTGATCGAAAAGAAAAAATTGCCCGAGAGCTGATTTTGCTCATTAAAGACCTAATACAATAAAAATTATCACAATGACCTTAGCCTCCATTCAAGATGATATTTTTCGTGCTTATGATATACGAGGTATTGTTGGCGAAGGGCTGAATGCTGAAGTAATGTATTTATTAGGAAAAGCTATTGGCAGTGAAGCCTTGGATATAGGTGAAAGTTGTCTGCTACTTGGTTCTGATGCTCGATTATCCAGCCCGGAATTTGCTGAACAAATGAAGTCAGGCATACTTGCAACCGGTTGCGATGTTATTGACCTAGGCCAAATCCCTACGCCTTTATTATATTTTGCAACCCATTATTTAGATGTTCATTCTGGTGTGATGATCACCGGCAGCCATAATCCAAAAAATTATAATGGCGTTAAAATTGTTTTCAAACACCAAAGCCTTAGTGATACACAAATTACTATTTTTAAAGAACGCATTAGATCTAACACCCTCCATAATGGCAAAGGCGTTTTAAAAAACTTTGATATTAAAGGTGCTTATTTGCACCATATTCTAAACGATATAAGCCTGGCACATTCCTGGAAGCTCGTGATTGATAGCGGCAATGCAATTACGGCAAATGTTGCTCCAGAGCTATTCATGAACTTAGGCTGCTCTATCTCAACTTTATTCTGTGATATTGATGGATCTTTTCCAAACCATCATCCTGACCCAACTATTGCTGAAAATCTGAAAGATCTTATTGCTCAGGTAAAAACTGATAAAGCTGATTTAGGCATCGCTTTTGATGGAGATGGCGACCGTGTTGTACTAGTAAGCGCAAGTGGGAAAATTATAGATGCTGACAAGCTGCTTATGGCTTTTGTGAAAGATATTTTGCCCACAAATAAGAAAGCAACAGTTGTTTATGATGTAAAAAGCTCACAACATCTTCACACGCTTATTAAAGGCCTTGGTGGAAAGCCTTTGATGTGTAAGAGTGGGCACTCATATGTAAAGAAAGCAATGTCCAAATCAGGCGCTCTTGTCGGAGGAGAATATTCAGCACATATATTTTTTAGACATCGTTGGTTTGGTTTTGATGATGGGATTTATGCCGCAGTACGATTTCTTGAACTAATGGATAAAAATAATATTTCTGCTGATGAAATACTTTCTACTTTACCGGAAAGCAGAAGTACTCCAGAGATATTTATAGCCGTACCCGAAGATAAAAAATTTAATTTAATAAAAATATTAGCTCAAAAATTTTGTATTGATGGAGCAGAAATTAACGAGCTTGATGGCTTACGTGTTTCTTTTGATTTTGGCTGGGGTATAATTCGCGCTTCAAATACAACGCCAAATTTAATGCTGCGTTTTGAAGCTGACAACCTCCAAAATTTACAAGCAATTAAAGCGCTTTTTAAGCGAGAAATTACAAGAATTTTACCTCAACTACCTCTTTCTTTTTGATAATAACCTTTGGGTGAACACAAATAATCATGCGAACAAATGCCAATTTTTATTTAAGCCTGCAACAAGGTATACAAGCTGGTCATTCCAAGCCTTGTATTAGCGGGCCTGATTTCCCTGAACTTTCTTATCTGGAGTTAGAGCAGTTAACTGCACAAACGGCTAATTTATTAAAGGCACTCAATATCAATGCAGGCGCAAGAGTCTTGGCGCAAACCCCTAAGACTCCTCTAGCAATAGCGCTGTATCTCGCTTGTTTACGCTCCGGCGTAATTTATGTTCCTCTTAATAATGGCTACACCAATGACGAACTGGATTATTTTATTCAGGATACAGAACCAGACCTTTTTGTTTGCAGCCCCTCCCAAGGAGAAAAGCTTGACGAATTATTTTCCAAGCACAACATCCCTTCTGTTCTGGAACTGGATGAAAACGGACATGGCAGTTTATTTGAAAGCTTAAAAGAGCTTTCTAAAGAACATGACATTGAGGTTGTAGATGCTGATGATATAGCGGTCATTATTTATACCTCTGGTACTACCGGCAAGCCCAAGGGCGCAATGTTAAGTCATGGTAATCTCGACAATAATTCCCGAAACCTTTATTCCCTCTGGGGCTGGCAGAAGGATGACGTTCTTATTCATGCCCTTCCAATATTTCACATCCATGGCCTGTTCGTCGCTCTTCATTCAGCCTTATTGGGCGGATCAAGCATGCTGTTTTTATCACGTTTTGATGCCAAACAGCTTATTCAGTTAATACCAAAGGCCACGGTATTGATGGGCGTTCCGACTTTTTACACCCGCCTACTGCAAGAAGACGCTTTAAGCCCGGATTTATGCCTTAACATGCGGCTTTTTGTTTCTGGTTCTGCTCCTTTATTGGAAGAGACCTTCAAAGAATTTTACGAGCGAAGTGGTCATCAAATCCTTGAACGTTATGGTATGTCCGAAACCGGCATCCTCGCATCAAACCCTCTGGTTGGTGAAAGGATTCCTGGTACTGTTGGGTTTGCTCTGCCGGATGTGGCATTTCGGGTTTGTGGTGATAATGGCAATGTTTTAAGCCCCGGCGAAATCGGGACCTTACAAGTCAAAGGCCCAAATATTTTTAATGGCTACTGGCGCAATCCGGAAAAAACCAAGCAAGAGTTTATAGAGGGATATTTCATTACAGGCGACCTGGTCAATGAGGCTGATGATGGACGTATCAGTATAGTTGGCAGGAATAAAGATTTAATTATTTCTGGTGGGTTTAATGTCTACCCTAAAGAGATTGAGTTGGTAATGGATGAATTTGACAGCGTTCTTGAAAGCGCAGTTGTAGGTGTAAAGCATCCTGACTTTGGTGAGGCGGTTGTGGCTGTCATTGTGCTCTTAAGCCAGGAAAAAGCTTTTGATGAACAAAAAATGATTAATTTGCTAAAAGACCAGCTTGCTTCTTATAAGGTTCCAAAGAAAATTTTAGTTAAAAGTGAACTGCCCAGAAACACGATGGGAAAAGTTCAGAAGAATCTGCTGCGCGAAGAATACGAAAACTTATTTAGTTAAATACCTATCTTTCAAGAATCTGCTCATCTTTATTAGCAAGGTCCTAAACAGCTTTTGTGAAAGCTAAATCATAGCTTTTTCTGTGCAAACTAAAAATTTTTCCTTATAATTCAGCAAACTATAAGTAAGTGAGTGTTCGCTTATTAATTTCTGGAAAAATTTATGACTCTGGATCTCGAAGCTGCCAATAATATAGCCGGCGTTCTTACAGAAGCATTGCCCTATATTCAACGTTTTACCGGTAAAACCATCGTAGTGAAATACGGCGGTAATGCCATGACCGATGAAACACTGAAGAATAGCTTCGCCCGCGATATCGTCCTGATGAAATTGGTGGGTATGCACCCTATTGTTGTACATGGCGGCGGTCCTCAAATTGGCTCTCTACTGGAAAAGTTGAACATCAAAACAGATTTTGTTGAAGGCATGCGTGTCACCGACAGCGCTACCATGGATGTAGTCGAAATGGTGCTGGGCGGCTTGGTAAATAAGAGTATCGTCTCTCTGTTAAATAAAAATGGCGGCAAAGCCATTGGACTGACCGGCAAAGATGGCGACTTTATCCGTGCTCGAAAATTAAAAATGTCACGCCAAACACCTGAAATGCAGGAACCAGAAATTATCGATATTGGTCATGTAGGGGAAGTGGAAAGTATTAATCCTGAGATCATCGAAATGATTACCCACAGTAATTTTATACCTGTGATTGCTCCTATAGGCACAGGAGAAGACGGTTCTTCCTATAATATTAATGCCGATTTAGTTGCTGGCAAGCTGGCTCAGCTGGTTCAGGCAGAAAAACTGGTGATATTAACCAATATCGCTGGTGTTCAAGATAAGGATGGCAATGTCTTGACCGGTCTGAGCACTCAGGAAGTCGACGAGCTTATTGCCAACCGCACTATTCATGGCGGCATGCTGCCTAAAATCCGTTGCGCCCTCGACGCAGTCAATTCAGGCGTCAAAAGTGCCCAAATCATTGATGGGCGAGTTCCTCATGCCGTATTGCTGGAAATATTTACAAACAAAGGCGTTGGTACTCAAATCAGTAACCGGCTCGAACCTTCAACTTAACTCGGAGTGCAGGCATGGCAAGTAATGATAAAACTTCACGCCGCGACCATATTTTACAAGTGCTTGCTCAGATGTTGCAGGATAATCCAGGTAAGCGCATCACTACTGCCACGCTTGCTCATAAAGTAGGTGTTTCAGAGGCTGCTCTTTATCGACACTTCCCTAGCAAGGCCAGAATGTTTGAAGGCCTGATCAATTTTATTGATAGCACTTTATTTTCCCGAATAAATCGTATCGTCAGTGAGGAAAGCTCTATATTAAGTCAGTGTGAAAAGATTATGTTTTTAATGCTGACCTTTGCAGAAAAAAACCCAGGTATAACCCGAGTCCTTAACGGTGATGCCTTAGCAGGAGAGTCGGAACGCTTACGAAGCCAGGTTAGTCAGATTTTTGAGCGGTTAGAGACACAAATAAAGCAACTGCTTCGAGAGGCGGAAATGAAAGAAGGGCTAAGGACTCATCAAACAGTGACAGCTACCGCAAATCTTTTGCTGGCTTTCACAGAGGGAAAAATTTCTCAATACGTCCGAACCGATTTTAAGCGCTTGCCTACAGAAGACTGGGGTGAGCAATGGCTTTTGTTAAAAACTAATTTATTCTACACTCCATAACTGGCTTTATAGGCCTTCATGGCCTCTAAACTATCCTTAAACCCAAGGTCTTCTTTCTCGCCAAGATAGTCCAAAATTTGCTGCAAGTTAATAATGCTTATTACCGGCATATCATAGTCAGTTTCAATCTCCTGAATTGCCGACAATTCCCCTTTACCTTTTTCCTGCCGATCCAGTGCCACAACAACACCCACGGCTTCAGCGCCAGCTTCATCAATTAAACCCATTACTTCTCTTATCGCCGTTCCTGCTGTGATGACGTCATCAATAATCAATACTTTGCCCTCGAGCTCGGCGCCGACAATATTGCCACCTTCTCCATGATCTTTGACTTCTTTTCGGTTATAGCAATAGGGCTTATTAATTCCAAAGTCCTGGCTTAAGGCAATAGCCGTTGAAGAGACGAGAGGAATACCCTTATAGGCGGGGCCAAAAAAAACATCAAAATCAAGGTTCGCCTCAGCTATCGCAGCGGCATAACTCCTGCCAACCTGAGCTAGTGAGGCTCCGGAATTGAATAAGCCTGCATTAAAAAAATAGGGGCTCTTGCGACCAGACTTTAGAGTAAATTCTCCAAAGCTCAATATATCTTCATTTGTTGCAAAATCTAAAAACTGGGTCTGAAAATGTTTCATATCAAAGAGACAATGCTTCCTGTTGAGCTGAGAAAAGCTGGACAATACCATTTTGTGCAAGAGAGATCAGCTTGCTTAATTCATCGGCGCTAAATTCTCCATCTTCACCAGTTCCCTGAACTTCAATAAAACCACCGTTGCTAGTCATAACAATATTCATGTCAGTTTCTGCTGAAGAGTCTTCCAGATAATCCAGGTCTAGCACAGGCACTCCTTGGCAAATGCCAACAGATACCGATGCTATCATTTGCTTTAATGGCATCTGTTTAATTAGGCCTTTATCTAGCATGACATTTAAAGCGTCGACTAAAGCAACACAAGCCCCAGTAATTGAAGCAGTTCGAGTTCCACCATCAGCCTGTATTACATCACAATCTATTTTTAGCGTGTTTTCTCCCAGCATTGTCATGTCCACTGCAGCCCGAAGAGAGCGGCCTATTAAACGCTGAATTTCCTGCGTGCGTCCACTTTGTTTTCCCCTTGTTGCTTCGCGGTCCATGCGCGTTCCTGTTGAGCGCGGCAACATGCCATATTCTGCCGTTACCCAGCCTTGACCTTTGCCTTTTAAAAATCTGGGAACGTTTGTTTCCACACTTGCTGTGCACAAAACTTTGGTATCCCCAAATTCAACTAGCACTGAGCCTTCAGCATGCTTGGTATAATTTCGAGTGATTTTAATATTGCGTAGTTCATCAGCGGCTCTTCCACTTGGACGGTTCTGTTCAGACATGCTTACCCCAATTGATTTCAAAATTATTTATTAAAATTCATTGTAATGGCTCGCTGTCCATCTTGAAATGAATTTTATAAAATCAGGTAAATCCGCTATAGTGCATGACTTCTTTTTCGGTACTGAGCAGTAAAATGACACAAAGCATGACGGCCTTTGCAAGGCAACAATCAGAACATGACTGGGGAACTTTGGTTTGGGAGATTCGTTCTGTTAACCACCGCTATCTCGAAACAGGTCTAAGGCTGCCAGAATCGTTGCGCTCAGCTGAAACTCTTTGCCGGGATTTACTGAGAAAAAATCTGAGCAGAGGTAAAATTGATGCACAGCTAAAATTCACACCGAACCTTGCTGTTGGATCTATCAGTGTTGATTCCCATCTTCTTAATCAAATCAATGCTGCCAATACAGAAATCTCAAAACTCATGCCTCAATTACAGCAGCCAAGCACTCTTGATGTCCTTCGCTGGCCCGGGGTCGCTCAAGAAAGCAAGCAAGATGCCAAACAAATCGAGGCTGAGTTAGTCTCCTTATTCAACAGCTGTTTACTTAGCTTACAGGAGCAAAGAGAGAAAGAAGGAGCTCACCTAAAAAGTTTTATTGAGCAGCGACTTGATAGCATCTCCAGCATAATTGACGAAATAAAACAGGCTATGCCCGATATCTTAAAAAACCAGCACGGCAGGCTTAAAGACGCGCTCGGTGATTTAACAGAAACGCTGGACCCTGGTCGCTTGGAGCAGGAAATGGTTTTACTTGCGCAAAAAGCTGATATTTCAGAAGAAACAGATCGCTTGCAAGCGCATGTTCAGGAAGTAAGGAATATCCTTGGCCAAACTGGGGCCGTTGGCCGCAAGTTGGATTTTTTGATGCAGGAACTCAATCGTGAAGCCAATACCATTTGCTCGAAAGCTGTTGTTATTGAAACCACGTTGAATGCTGTTGAGCTCAAGGTTTTAATAGAACAAATGCGCGAACAAATACAAAATATTGAATAATTGATAAAAATCCAAGCTATGTCTGCAGGTTCACTTTTTTTAATCTCCGCTCCTTCAGGAGCCGGGAAAACATCTCTGGTTGATGCGCTCGTAAAAGCTGCCAATAACATCGAGACTGAAAACCTTTGTGTTTCAGTGTCCCATACGACACGCCCAATGAGACCCGGAGAAGTGGATGGAATCAACTATCATTTTGTCAGCGCTGAAGTCTTTGCTCAGATGGTTGAAAGAGATGAGTTTCTGGAGCATGCAGAAGTGTTTGGCAACAATTACGGCACATCTAAGGCATGGGTAAAGCAGCGTTTGCAGGAGAGCTGCAATGTGATTCTTGAGATAGACTGGCAAGGAGCCGACCAGGTAAAACAAATCATGCCCGAAGCAATCAGTATTTTTATTTTACCCCCTTCATTAGAGACCTTGAGGGCAAGATTAACCTCTCGAGGGCAGGATGACCCTGGGGTTATTGAAAAACGGATGACTGAAGCCGTCAATGAAATCTCTCATTATCCCCAAGCCGATTACTTGCTCATCAACGATAATTTCGAAGCTGCGCTAGCAGGGCTTATGGATATCATCCATGGCCAATATCAGCCTTCCAAGAACGACAAGGTCACTTTGGACGCATTGTTGCAAAGCTTGCTACCATAATTCTTATAAACACTTTATAATTGCCGCCCCTGAAAAATCAGGGGATTTTTCTATAGCTCTGGCTCTAAAGCCCAAACAGGATACAAAATGGCACGAATTACTGTTGAAGATTGTTTAGAACATGTTGAAAACCGCTTTGAACTGGTTATGGTTGCCAGCAAGCGTGCACGTCAAATTCAAACCGGCGGCAAAGATCCAATGGTCTCTGAAGATAAAGACAAGCCGACCGTTCTTGCCCTTCGAGAAATCGCAGAACAGCTTGTGGACGCATCAATTTTAATTGATACTCCGCAGTCTGAAGCAGAGGAAAGCGTTGCTAATCTGGAATCTGATGAAGCTGCCGCGGAAGCCTCGGAAGAGGGTGCTGTTAGTGCACCAAAAAATGACATCTCTATAGAAGATGCCATGGATGCAGAACTAATCCCTGAAGAAACCGACGATACAGGCAACTCTGCTGATATCGACGGAGAAATTGAAGAGCAGTAGATGGGCCCCTCTAGCCTCTACTGTATTTAGTGGAGGCTAAAATTAATACCATTGATAACCTCGCAGAGAGCCTGGCCGAATACCTGGAATCAGACCAGGTAAATTTGGTACGTCGCGCCTATTATTATGCTGAGCAAGCACATGATGGCCAATTACGTGTTTCTGGAGATCCCTACGTTACTCATCCTCTAGCCGTTGCTGGCATCTTAAGAGAGATGCATATGGATCACCAAAGCGTTGCTGCGGCAATGCTCCACGATGTCATAGAAGATACCGGTCTAACAAAAGAAGCTATTTCTGGACAGTTTGGAAGCTCTGTCGCGGATATTGTTGATGGCGTCAGTAAATTAAACCGCATCGAATTTAGCACTCAAGCTGAAGCACAAGCAGAAAATTTTCAAAAAATGGCCTTGGCTATGGCCAAAGACATCAGGGTTGTTCTGGTGAAGCTGGCCGACCGCATGCACAATATGCGAACGCTTTCTGCTCTCAAACCTGAAAAGCAACGCCGTATAGCCCGGGAAACCCTGGATATTTATGCTCCTATTGCTAATCGGCTAGGCATGAATAATATGAGGATTGAATTTGAAAAAAGAGGGTTTGAAGCACTTTATCCGATGCGTGCTCGAAGGCTAGAAGCTGCTGTTAAGAGCATTGCCGGTAATCGCAAGGCAATAGTTTTGCAAATTGAATCTGCTCTGACAGCCTGCCTGCAGAGAGAAAACCTGCCTGGGCGAGTGCTGGGCAGAAAAAAACATATCTTTAGTATTTATAACAAGATGCGTGAAAAACGCATTTCTTTTCGTGAAATCACGGATGTTTTTGCCTTTCGAATTGTTACTGATGAAGTTGATACCTGCTATCGAATTTTAGGCGCCGTGCACAATCTCTATAAACCTGTGCCTGGACGTTTTAAGGACTATATTGCTATTCCTAAAGTAAATGGTTATCAATCTTTGCACACGACTTTGTTCAGCATACATGCCATCCCTATTGAAATTCAGATTCGTACTGAGGACATGGAAGCCATGGCAAATAATGGTATCGCGGCCCACTGGCTTTATAAATCTGAAGAAGAGATGCCAAACCAAAGCCATATCCGCGCCAGACAATGGGTACAAGGCTTACTCGAAATGCAAAAACAGGCCGGCGACTCTCAGGAATTTGTCGAGCACGTCAAAACAGATTTATTCCCCGATGAAATTTATGTATTTACTCCCAAGGGAGCCATATTGGAGTTGCCGGCAGGATCTACTGCAGTAGATTTTGCCTATGCTGTCCATACCGATGTTGGTAATTCCTGTGTAGCATGTCGTATCAATCGCCGTCTCGCTCCGCTTAGCCAGGTGCTACAAAGCGGACAAACTATAGAAATAATAGCCTCTGGCTCTTACCCAAACCCTGCTTGGCTGAACTTTGTGGTGACCGGGAAGGCTCGAAGCAATATACGGCATTATTTAAAAAATCAGCGCCGATCAGAGGCTATTACTCTTGGCAGAAGGCTTCTAAATAAAACTCTAGCCGGTTTTGGCTATAACCTCTCCAATATCCCTAAAAATAAAGTCGGCGGTTTACTGGAAGAAACTGATTTTGATGTGTTAGATGATTTGCTCGAGGATATCGGTTTGGGTAATCGTATGGCCTATATCGTGGCAAGACGTTTACTCCCCGAAGACGGCAAGAACTTGGAAGAATCGGACGATCAAGATGCAGCTTTAGCCATTCATGGAGCCGAAGGAATGGTCATGTCCTTTGCGAAATGTTGCCATCCAATTCCTGGTGATCACATTGTTGGCTATATCAGCTCAGGAAAAGGAATGGTTGTTCATCTTGAAAGTTGTAATAATGTTGCTGAAGTACTTAATGACCCCAAAAAACATTTAGCTCTGCGCTGGGACCCCGTCGTTAAGGGGGAGTTTCCCGTTGAGCTACGTGTTGAAATCGAACATCAACGTGGTCTAATCGCGACCCTGGCAAACGTCATTACTTCTAATGACGCGAATATTGATAAAATCAGTACGACAGATCGCGACGCTCAATTCAGTATTGTTAATCTGACCATTAATGTCAGAAATCGTATTCATTTAGCAAATGTCATGAAAAAAGTAAGGGTGATCAAGTCTGTAATTAAAGTCAGTCGTACCAAAAATTAACTCAGGCATTTATTTTTTGTAGCTTGATCATTTCCTCGGTGTCTAATACAAACTGTTTAGCCTCCTCATTAGGAACCCCTTGACTAAAAATATAACCTTGTACGACAGGACACTTTAATTGTCGCAGGTAGCGCAACTGATATTCCTGTTCCACACCTTCAGCAATCATTTCCAGTTTTAAGCCTTTTGACATATGCGCAATTGCTTCGATAATCGAACGATCTGTACCCTGCTCCATATCCTGAATAAAACTTCGATCAATTTTCAAACGGTTTAAAGGAAGTTTTTGCAGAAGGCTTAAAGACGAGTAGCCTGTCCCGAAATCGTCGATTGCAATGCTTACGCCGACATCATGGAGCTGCCTAAGCTTGTCAATTGAGCTATCAATATCACGCATCAAAATACTTTCTGTCACCTCTATTTCTAAACAGCCCTTTGGTGTTCTGTATTTTTTAAGTGCTTTCACAATCTTATCGACAAAGTTTTTTTGTTCAATTTCCTTGCCAGAAAAATTTACACAAAATTTTGAGACACTTATTCCTTGCTTCTGCCAATTTTGCATTTCTGCTAGAGTTTCATCTAATACCCAGTCTCCCAACTCACAAATTAAACCGGAATCTTCCGCGACTGATAAGAAGTGTGATGGTGAAAGTAAACCCTGGGTCGGATGGTTCCATCGAAGGAGGGCCTCGACACCACAGACCACACCGGTTTCTAGATCAACCTGAGGTTGATAGAAAACCTCAAACTGTTTTTCTTTAATGCCTATTCGAATTTCGTTTTCAATATTCAACAATAAATTATTTTTCAAACTCATGTTGTCTTCATACAAATGATAACTATTTTTGCCTTGCTCCTTCGTATGATACATCGCTACATCAGAATGTTTTATTAAGGTTTCAGCATTGTCTCCGTCCCTGGGATAGAGAGAAACACCGACACTTACCGTGACGTATAGTTCATGCCCTTCCACCTTAAAAGGTTTTTTAATTTCTTCTACAATTTTATTGCCTACTGCATGAACATCAGCTTCTGATGGCATATGCGGCAATAACACAATAAATTCATCACCACCAATGCGCGCAATAGAGTCTCCCTCTCTTAAGCAAGAGCTGAGACGTTCACTAACCCGTTTTAACAGCTCATCACCAATAGTGTGCCCAAGACTATCATTTACAATTTTGAAACGGTCCAGATCCAAAAATAATACCGCCAGACTATGATCATCCCGTTTAGCATTGCTAATAGCATTACTTAAACGGTCTAAAAATAATGCTCTGTTAGGTAAGCCTGTTAATAAGTCATGGTAAGCCTGAAAATGAATCAATTTTTCGGAGGTGAGCCGCTCAGTAATATCTCTAGCAACGACATAGGTTCCCGAAAAGCTCTTTTCCTTGTCATCGTCATGTTCATGTTCATAAACACCAGCCGAACTCATCTCAATAGCTATTTTGTTTTTTTCATTATCAAAATGCTTGCCTGGTTTACACATTAACCATATTTCTTCTTCTTTAGTCGCTCTAGCACCTTCTCGCCTTTCCAGGAAGCAATGAGACGCTTGTTCTAAACAAGAAGGCTCAACTACATGAGAATAATGCTCACCAATTAATTCATCTTTGCTATAACCCAATATTTCTTCAGCACGGTTATTGGCAAAAACAAAATGTCCCTGTTTATCAACGATAAAAATTATATCGGGAGAACTTTCAACCATAAAACGATGTAATTTTTCAGATCTTTCAAGTTTCTTACGAAGTGAAAGGGAGCTCTTTTCGAGCTCTTGTTTATTCAATGCATTTTGAACGGATTTTATTAGAGCATCATACTCATATGGTTTTTGTAGGAAATCAAAAGCTCCTAGCTGAAAAGCCTGGCTGACAGCATCAAAGCCTGTCTCTCCGCTAATAACCAATACAGCGGTGTTAATACCTTCTTTATTAATAAATTCCATGACCCCATGGCCACTGATACCAGGCATATTCAAATCAAGAATAGCCAGATCAAAATGATGAGCTTTTAATTGCTCAATCGCTTGTTCACCATTTTCTGCCGTAGTGACATCATAACCGGAAAGCTCAAGTAATTTTTTTCCGCTTTCCATGAGTTCTTTTTCATCGTCAACCAGTAACAATTTATCGCTTGAAGTCATAGACCTTACTCGCTGGCTCATTAGAATTTATAGTATCAACATTACTATTGCTTTCTGGCAAAGGGGACCCTTCTGGTCGCGGTAACAATATAGTAAATGTCGTTCCTCGCTGATCACTTTGGCAACTAATTATGCCTTCAAGCTCTTCAACAAAGTTTTTCACAATGGCAAGACCTGAACCAGAGTGGCTGCCTTTCTTGCTAGTATTTCCTGGCTTAAACAGATTTTGCATTATATCTTCTGATATCCCAGGCCCATTATCAATGATATTAATCAGAACATAGTTGACCTGGTTCATATTAAAATTACTTCGAGTTTCAATTTTTATTAAGCCGTTCTCGATGCATGCCTCTGCTGCATTTTTGAGCAGATTAATCATAATTTGCTTTAGTGAGTTTTCTTTACCTAGAACAAAGGGTAATTTTGGATCCAAATCTAGCTCAACTTTTAACCCTTGTTCTTCTGGGATCGACCCTGAAAATACTTTATTTATTCCAGTGATAATTTTATTTAAGTCTAACGGGTTTTCTTTATCTTCTAGTTCAGAATTATTGCCAAGCTTGTTGAGTATTTGTTTTACGCGTTTTATTTCAGTCTCAATAACTTTTATCTCTTCGTTTAATTCTGAATCTTTTTCTTGTTTAAGACTTAATATTTTTAAATAGTTTTTAATAATGCTTAAAGGATTATTAGCCTCATGTACTGCTTCCCGAATTTTTTGCTGATAGAAAAAATCCTGATTATTTATTGCGCCATGAGAATGCTGCACTTCCTGTTCTATGTAAATCTGATGCAAAGTATTTCTTAAGGGCTTCTCTTGTATATAAGCTTCCCCAGCTGATTCACTCACTCCGAATACGATCAAGGCAACTACTTTGTTTTCATAAATAACCGGGTCACAAAGCAAAGCGGGCTTGCCTAAAGCCTTTAATATTTGCAGATCTGCTACTTTTGCATCCTTATTAATGCCGGCTAGCAGTGCGCTCTCTTTATTCTGGTAGCTTGCGGCAATCTTGCTTGGATTTTCTGATAATAAAAGTGATATGTCAGGCTTATTTCCATCCGGCAATGTGCTAAGTGCTATCGACAAGTTTTGCTCATCTGCATCTGACAACAAAACAAAAGCATGCCCGCCTTCAAAAAAAGTATCAGACACAATTTTCAAAATATCCAAAAATTTAGGTTTTTTATCATTGTTTGCGGCTTGCAATATTGCGCCAATATTATTGGCGCTTTGTGCCTGACTTAGTAGTTCTGCTTTAATTTTAGCTCTAGCCGAAACGCTTACCTTCTCTTGCAATGGTAGTCGTTTGTTTGTGGCTAACTCAATGCCCAATTTATCCATTTCACTTTGCAGGTTTTCAACACTGGTTTTTTGAATGCGCCTAAGTGTTTCCTGCTCTAGCGAAAAAAGTTTTTGTCCAGCATTGATTAAGTCAAAATCTATGTCCTCTTTGCTAGCTAACTGATTTGCAAACCAACATAACTTTACGTTGTTGCTGGCATCTTGAATATCGGCAAAACTGCGGTGATGGAAACGTATAGCATCAGAATCGATTAGTGCAAGATCAAACCTTTCTATAAAAGACGCCCCGAGCTCAGCATGGCTTACACCAAAGGTCTGCTCCTCTAATCGAGAAAGCTCTATCTCTGAGGATGTTTTTATATGCAGCTTAAAGTAATCATTTTTGAAGACCTTGCTCAATATCAGCTCGCCAAGGTTTATCAATAAGGTGGTTGTTTCAAGTTTCATTGAAGTAGGTAATTGGCAAGCCTCGGCAAGAGCTGAAATATATTTGCTGCATAAAGAGGCATGTCGCCAATGTAAAAGGTCAAAATTATCATGTGTTTGCGACAAAACTAGGGGGTTATATTGCATCGCAGATCGTCTTACTTGCTCAAACACAATTTTTCTGGCGCTATCTTGCGTCAAAACAGTTAAATCTGTTTTTGGAGACGTGCCTTTTAAAGCAATCAAGGTTTGCAATAGCAAAATGGGGGAATGTTGCAGAAGGGCTACTATTTTTTGATAAGCTAGATCGCCCTCCAGCTGATTGGCCTCCCCTTCTAACTCCAAACCTCTAAGGAGCAGTTCTGGCAAAGAAAAGGCTCTGGAGAGATAAAATTGATCTAGAATAGCGCTTATTGGTTCAGACATGGTCCTGTGATGATACCTGTCGTGCACTTATAAAATTATCAGCTGATTCTAGAGCAAGTACCAAACGGGGTCACGATTAAGAATTAACTGTTTTAAGGCTTTTGATTAGCACCCCGAAAGAAAAAATCCTAGAATGAAACTATGGTTCAAAAAAGCACTAAGCTTACCGATAACGACTTAACTCATATGCCTTTGACCCGCCTGCAAGGTGTAGGTCCTGCGCTTGAGAAAAAACTTGCCAGCCTAAACATCTATCACCCTCTTGATTTACTTTTCCACCTGCCTTTTCGCTACCAGGATAGAACGCACATTACATCAATAGCTGGGCTGCAGGTTGGTTCGGATGTGGTTATTGAAGGCCATATTTTGGGAAATGCTATCCTTTTTGGTCGACGTAGAAGTCTTTTGGTCAAAATTCAGGACCATAGTGGAATAGCCAGCCTTCGTTTTTTTCATTTCAGTGTTGCTCAGAAAAACAGCTTGACCGAAGGAAAGCGAATACGCTGCTTTGGTGAAGTTAGATGGGGCCGAAGCGGTATCGAGCTATATCACCCAGAATATAAAATTATTAGCGAAACCGATCAGTTTCCAAGCACCAAAACACTAACCCCTGTTTATCCCAGCACTGATGGACTGCAGCAAAATCGACTGCGCAGCATTATTGAGCAAGTATTAGTGCTATTAAAGAAAGGTGCTAACTTGATTGACTATTTGCCAGCTAAATTAAATCAGGAGTTCAGCACCAATAGTCTAAAAGATGCCTTGCTTTACATTCATCAGCCGCCCCAGAATGCTCTATTAGAAAAGCTGGAAGCGGGCCTGCATCCAGCCCAGCAGCGCCTCGCTTTTGAAGAGCTTTTGGCTCACTACTTATGCCTGCGCCGACTTAGAGAAAATGCTCAACAAGAGAATGCCTCTTCATTGCGCGCCGATACTGAACTAATTACTGCGTTGCTTCGAAATCTACCTTTCAAGCTAACGAACGCTCAACAAAAAGTCTTTGCTGATGTTAGCAAGGACCTGGCAACGAACAAACCAATGCTGAGACTTATCCAGGGTGATGTAGGCTCTGGCAAAACTATTGTTGCTATTCTTGCTGCGTTGCAAGCCACAGGCAATGGCTACCAAGTTGCCGTAATGGCACCGACAGAAATTCTTGCTGAACAGCATTTTTTTAACTTCTCAGAACTGCTGGAAAGCCTGGATATTGAAATTGCTTTCCTTAGCGGCAAAATCAAAGGCAAAAAGCGCGCAGAAACGCTTGCCTTAATTGCCTCTGGCCAGGCCCAGATTATTATTGGTACTCATGCCTTATTTCAGGAAGAAGTCTCTTTCAAAAAATTGGCTTTAATGGTGATTGACGAGCAGCATCGTTTTGGCGTTCACCAACGCCTGGCGCTTCGAGAAAAAGGACAAAGCCATGGAGCAAGCCCGCATCAACTTATTATGACTGCTACACCTATACCCAGAACCTTAATGATGAGCGCATATGCTGACCTAGATTGCTCCATTATTGATGAGCTGCCATCAGGTCGCACTCCAGTAAATACAGTATTAATTGCAGAAAGCCGTCGTCAGCAAATAATAGAAAGAATTCAGGATGCTTGTTCCAGGGGCCGACAAGCATATTGGGTCTGCACCTTAATCGAAGAATCCGAATTATTACAATGCCAGGCAGCTGAAGTCACTTTTGCCAACCTTCAGCAGCAGTTACAAAATTTTGAAGTTGGTCTAATTCATGGGCGAATGAAGGCTAAAGAAAAATCCGAAATTATGGGCAGGTTTAAAGCCGGCACAATTAAACTATTGGTAGCTACCACTGTCATTGAGGTGGGTGTAGATGTGCCAAATGCCTCTTTAATGATTATAGAAAACCCTGAGCGGCTTGGTCTTGCTCAATTACACCAACTGCGGGGCCGCGTGGGCAGGGGAAGTGAAAAAAGCCACTGCCTTTTACTTTACCAGTCGCCCTTATCAGAATTAGGCAAACAACGCCTTGAAATTATGCGCAGCAGTAATGACGGTTTTTATATTGCCCAAAAAGATATGGAAATTCGTGGTCCCGGAGAAGTTCTGGGGACTCGGCAAACTGGCTTGATGGAGCATAAAATTGCCAACCTCGGTCGGGATGCACACTTACTTGATAGCATAAAAGTCTGGGGGGAGAATATACGGGAGCACCACCCTGCCAATATTGATCCGCTTATTGATCGCTGGCTGTCCGTTAAGCAGCAGTATGGGAATGTCTAGGCTCTAGTATGCCCAGCTCTCCTTGCCGTTTAGCAATTATAACAGCGCCACAGGAGTCGCTAAAAACATTGACTGATGTTCTGAACATATCAAGAATGCGGTCAGTTACCAGTAGCAAACCAATCGCCTCTATCGGCAAGCCTATCGCGGTTAAAATTACGGTAATAGCAACAAGGCTGGCAGCCGGAATGCCAGCCACGCCGATAGAGGTTAGCAGAGCAATTAAGACCACAGTAAACTGAGTTGCAAAACTGAGATCAAGACCATAAGCCTGTGCAAGAAAAATTGCAGCGACACATTCGTAAAGGGCCGTACCATCCATATTGACAGTCGCTCCCAGGGGCAAAACGAAACTGGTGGTTTTTTCTGTTACCCCTGCCTCTTTCTCAACCAGCTCCATGGTTAATGGCAGTGTGGCTGAAGAAGATGCACTTGAAAATGACATCAGTATAGCTGGGGCCATTACCTTGAAATGAGCTATCGGGCTTACTCCGCCTAGATATTTTAATAACAGGGGCAAAATCACGAGCACATGAGTAATAAGAGCCAATAAAACGGTAATAAAAAAGATCAGCATTGGCTGAAAAGCGGAAAATCCGGTTTCTGCCACCGTTCCTGCAACCAAACCAAAGACGCCATATGGCGCGAAACGCATAATCCACATCGTAATACGCATCATGGTTTCAGAAATGCCCTGCCAAAAATTAAGTAATACTTCTCCCTGCCGATTTGGGATTTGCGTCATAAAACACCCAAAGACCAGTGAAAAGAAAATCAGACCTAACATTTGCCCTTCTGCTGCGGCAGCAACAATGTTAGTTGGAATCATTCTTAAGAAAATTGCTGCAATATCTGCGCTGCCTCGACCTTCAACACTGGCAACAGCAGAGGCCAAGGTGGCTTCATCAAGGCTTAGGTTTAAAGTCTCTCCAGCGGCAACACCATCTATAATGCCGGGACTAATGAGATTCACATAAAAAAGGCCCACCAGAATAGCCAGGGTGCTGGTCAATGCATAATATCCTAGCGTCATGCCTCCCAGTTTGCCTAAATCGCTACGCCCCCCCATATTGGCTACTCCACAAATAATAGATGCCATTATTAGGGGTACTATGATCATGCGTAAGGCATTCAAAAACATGGTGCCGACAAAATCGTACATGGCATAAAAACTTACACCAAAAATACTTAGCTCAGTGCCCGTTAGCTGCCCGCTAATGAACGCTAATATAATGGCTATCAATATTTGCCAGTGCAGCTGGATTTTTGGCATGAATTACTCCTAAATGTTAAGGCTATTTAAACAGTGCTATTTCTTTTATTCAATGCTTGTCAAAGACTGTCTATAATTGCCCTTCATTAATTAAGATGTGCTTATGACTTCTAACTCTTTATTGCAAAAGACCAAGCAAACTTTTAACTCTCTTCGCTTAAAACTTTGGCAGTCTATTCAGCAACATTTGCCTATTGTTGCCCTTAAATTACCAATCTACTGGAACTTAACTCGAATGAATCGCCCTATTGGGTTTTATCTTGTTTTGTGGCCAACGCTCTGGTGTCTGTGGATTGCGGGAAATGGCTCGCCAGACATCAAGCTAGTGCTTATTTTTTGTATAGGTACCATATTAATGCGTGCAGCAGGCTGTTGTTTAAACGATTACGCTGATCGAAATTTCGATGGTCACGTGGCCAGAACCAAAAACCGCCCCATAGTGAAAGCCGAAGTGAGTCCTAAGGAGGCGCTATTAGTGTGTGCTTCTTTGTGCCTTATTGCCTTTATCTTGCTATTGATGACCAATGTATTAACTATTCTGATGGCTTTTGCGGCACTAGGGCTCACTCTAATTTACCCTTTCATGAAGCGCTACACCCATTTGCCTCAGGTCGTTCTGGGTGCTGCATTTTCATGGGGGGGGCTAATGGCATTCACAGCACAAACGGGCACTTTGCCAGCACAAGCCTGGCTCTTATATATCGCAACGTTAGTCTGGACTATCGCTTTTGACACTCAGTATGCCATGGTTGACCGCGAAGATGATTTAAAAATTGGGGTGAAATCTACCGCTATTCTATTTGCTGAAGGGGACATTTACGTCATTGCATTTTTACAGGCATTCTTTCTAATTACCTTAGCTTTTTGTGCAAATTATTATCACCTGGGAAATTTGTTTCAATTTGGGCTGTTACTGGCCGCCGGTTTATTTATTTACCAACATACCTTAACTTGGGACCGCCAGCCGGAACAATGCTTTAAAGCTTTCCTCAATAATAATTGGGTGGGAATAGTGATTCTTGTTTTTACTATTTTGGATTTTTCTTTTAATTAGTACCGGCTAAGGGCGGGCTTTTGCCACTCCAGCGACGCACCAAGATTAGCCAAAACCTCTAGGCCTTTACCATAGTTTCTGCCGACAGATTTAATGCTGTGAGAATCATCTCCTGGTACTAATGCAATGCCTTTAGCCAGAGCTTTTTTCAAAATGGGCAGTGTTGGGTACTGCTCAAGGCCCTTGTCAAAGCCCCTTAAATTAAAATCTATAATCAGTTTATTATCCGCAATAAAATCCAGATTCCGATCAATTTTCTCACTAACAATAGAATCCGAAAAAGTACTTAAATAACCAGGATCAAAAGCACGGATTAAATCAAAGTGAGCCACAACCGCTGGATAAAATTCTTGCATCATGGCGAACTGAGAATCAAAGTAATCCCTGTAAAGCTGAACCATAGATCCAGACCTGGTCAAAGCCTGCTGGTAATACTCCTTGTTATAGTCAATACCAATGCCGTTAACGTGGTGTAATGAACCAACCAGATAATCTGGTTTAAACTGTTGAATGAGCCTATGAACATAATCCGTTGCTCCGGGATAGGTCTCTATTTCAAAGGCTAGCAATATTTCAATTTGATTAGCATATTTTTCCTGCAGGTCACGACCAAGCTGAAAATATTCAACAAAACGTTTCTGCATAAACTCAGCACTTAAACCCGCTTCTGCTTCATCGGGATATCTCATTTTGTCAGATATTGGTGGAATGTGTTCTGTAATTCCAACCCATGTGAAACCTTGTTCGATATAGGCTTGTATAATACTTTCTAATTGGTCTTGAGCGTGCTGGCAAAACTGCCCACTATGGCCCCCGTGTACGGAAACCTTTTGAGCATTGCGTATTTGTTCTTCTAGACCTATGTTCATATTTTCTAATCTTGTAAACTCATTTATACGTATAATTCATTTTGAGCGCACCATAACCCATATTCCTTTATCAATAAACAGTCGGCTGCCGTGAGTCAGAAATATACAACAGAGTTTTTAGACAGTATTAGTCAGGTGCCGGCAGCTGAATGGAATAATCTGGTTGGCTCCGCATATCCTTTCTTGCAGCATGAATTTATATATGCGCTTGAAAAGAGCGGCTCTGCTTCTGCCCGGTCAGGCTGGAAACCCAAACATTTGCTAGTAAAAGATGAGGCTGGAAAAACTGTAGCAGTGATGCCGCTGTATTTGAAAAATAATTCAATGGGTGAGTATGTTTTCGATTGGTCTTGGGCTGATGCATATTATCAGCATGGTGTTGAATATTATCCAAAATTTGTTACTGCCGTTCCGTTCACGCCTTCAACAGGACCAAGAATTTGTATTGATGCAAAAACAAATAAAGAAGTTATTCTTGCCCAAATAGTCAATAGTATTCAGCTGGAAGCTAAACACTTAAAGGCCTCCAGTTGGCATATTTTATTCCCTGAAAAGGATTTATCAGGCTCTCTTGTTGATCTGGGTTTGACCCAAAGACAGGGCTGTCAATACCAATGGTTTAATAAAAATTATGACAATTTTGACGACTTCCTACAGCTTTTTTCTTCCCGCAAGCGCAAAAATCTAAAGAAAGAGCGAAATAAAATTAAAGAAAATAATATTCAATTTGAATGGCTTAATGGTAATGAAATATCTCCAGAACAATGGCAGCTATTTTATAATTTTTATCAAAACACTTATCTCGTCCGTGGACGCTCAGCTTATTTAACTTTGCCCTTTTTTCTTGAGATTGCTCGCCTGATACCCGAAAAAATTCTTCTAGTTTTAGCTAAAAAAGATAATGCCTATATTGCAGGAGCTTTGAGCTTTAAAGATGATCATACGCTATATGGACGCTATTGGGGCTGTGATGAAGAATGGCAGTTTCTTCACTTTGAAACATGTTATTACCAGGGTATTGAATACTGCATTAAACATAAATTGAACAAGTTTGACGCTGGAGCTCAAGGTGAACATAAAATTCAGCGTGGCTTTGAGCCCGTTTTTACCTATTCCAATCACTGGATAGCTCACCCGCAATTTAGTGCAGCAATCATCGAATTTATAAAGGAAGAAACGAATCATTTATCACAATATCAAGAACTGGCAGAGAAGCACCTTCCCTTTAAAAAGGCATAAATCTTTTAGCCTCCTTGATAAAACGCAAGTATCTTGCTTGCAGCGCCGAAATAAGCAGCATAAGCATAGATATCAGTCATTATAGGAGAGAGGCTTTGCCTAAAGAAAAAATTAAAGGTCTGATTTCAGACTTGCATAATAAACTTTCAGACTCAGAATCCAGCCCACAGCAGGAGCTTCTGTTAGCTCAACTTCAGGCACAACTCGATAGCTGGGAAGGGCCCAAGCCTGCTAATGGGGATATCAAAGCTGCTGCAGAAGAGTTGATGGAAGAACTTGAAGAAAGGCACCCTAAAGCCGCCAGAGTAGTGCTTGAAATTTTGGAATCTCTTGCGCATTTAGGTCTTTAGTTTAGCGGTTAGGCTTGTTTTCGCAAGAAAACAAATTCCTGTTCGGTAGAGTCTTTTTTACTATAACGATAACCTTCGGCACTAAATGCCATAAGCTCTTTTTTATCTGTAATTCGGTTTTTAATAATGTAGGAGCTCATTAAGCCTCTGGCTTTTTTCGCGAAAAAACTAATTATTTTATACTGCCCGTTTTTAAAGTCTTTAAAAACGGGAGTGATGATTTCAGCATCATCCGTTTTTCCTTTTATTGCTTTAAAATATTCATTCGATGCCAGATTTATTAGCACTTTATCTTTTTGGGCTTGCAAGTCTTTAGAGATAGCTGTGCCTAATTGTTTTCCCCAAAAATCATAAAGCGAGTCTCCTCGAGTATTTTTTAGACTAGTCCCCATCTCCAAACGATATGGCTGAATCAGGTCTAGTGGTCGCAATAATCCATATAAGCCGGATAAAATTCTCAAATGCTTTTGTGCAAAGCCAAGATCAGCATCAGAAAACTGTTGAGCTTCCAAGCCTGAATACACATCTCCTTTAAAAGCAAATATCGCAGGCCTCGCATTTTTAGGCGAAAAGGGTTGCTCCCAATTTAAATAACGAGAGACATTGAGTTCAGCTAATTTTGAACTGATATGCATTAAATCTTGAATGCCATCCGGGTCAAAACCTCTCAATACTTTAATAAGTTTGTCAGACTCTTCTAAGAATTCTGGCTGAGAAAACTTCTTGATAGGTAGTGGCGTTTCGTAATCTAAGGTCTTTGCTGGTGATATAACAATAAGCATGTTTTTCTCTTTTCTAGTCTCTGATTTAAACCTGATTAATAAAGCTGTCCCACCAGTTTAGTGGAGTTACTCCATCTGTGGGGTCATAAACGTTGCCATAATACCAAACTGAATCTGGATAAGTGGCCATGGCATTGTCAAACAATGTTTCTATCGCTGAAAACCCTAAATTAACATGTATTGCATAACTCAAGGCCCGTTCAGTGTTAATATCCAGGGAGCCGTCATGCATCTCGACCTGAGGTGTCAGGCTGTTCTCCAACAACTCTAAACCTGTTTTACGAAAAACTCGAATAGCTAGATTACCACTATGCTTTACGACAACGAACTTATCGTCTTTTTCTTGGGAAGTCGAAATGATATCGCCTTTTGCTAAGCCACGAACAAGCAAGGGCGTCTTTTTGATTTCATAGTGATCTTCTCCCTCGAGCACATAGGCCTCTACCTTTTCCAGGACGGTCTGGCCATCATTATCGTACCCCGCCGGAAGTTGTAATATCGCTTGTTCTGCTTGTTTCAAAGAGCCCCTCCCTCACTAAGGCTTATTTTATCAGAAAAGCTTAGCTTGACATGCATCAACTGTTCTCTTGTAGTCATGAAGTGTAATAACTACACTTAGTTAAACGATTCTTTTAAAAAGCTAAAGGAGTTTTAAATGAGCTTATACAAAAACATACTGGTTGCTGTAGACCTCTCTCAGGATTCAGCCCTTATTGTGGATAAGGCCCGCAGTATCGCCAAGGCCTATGATGCGCAATTAAATTTGGTACATGTCATAGAGCCAATTGCTGTTGGCTATGCTATTGAAATCTCCAGTATCGATGTTGAAGGCTTGCACCATGAAGCAATTGAGCAGGCGAAGCAGTCTCTTCTGGAAATGGGCGGAAACATAGATATTCCTGCATCGCGTATGCATACCCTGCTCGGACAGCCTGCTCGTGAAATTAAGGAGTTGGCCAGTGAAATCAACGCCGATTTAATTATTATGGGTAATCATGGTCGCCATGGTTGGGAGTTGCTATTTGGCTCTACTTCAACGGGTGTTGCTCATGGTGTTAATTGCGATTTGCTAACGGTTCACGTTTAAGGTTTTTGTTGACGACTCTTGAAGAACAACAAGCGCTTTCCGTCTTCGTTTCTCAGCTTTCATCCAAGACAGAAGTTTGGGGCTTAATGGGAGAAGAGGGCTGGGCCGTCTGCCCTTCTATAGAGTTTGAAGAGACAGACGTACTTCCGTTTTTTTCCAGCAAAGAAGCTGCCGACTTGCTTTGCTCTGGAGAATGGGAAATTTACCACCCTGAAGCGATTCCTATAGAGTCTTTTCTTGAAGAATGGCTCCCTGGCATGCATGAAGATAATGCCATGGTTGGACTGGACTGGAATACAGATCTAGAAGGTGCTGAAGTCGAGCCTTCTGAGCTTGCTGCAGCAATTAGTGCAGCAAACCCCGCCGAGCAGCAGTATTGAAGCGTATATTATTTTATCTTAATCGCTTTGCCCGCCTTCTAAAGCCTATTAGACTTGGTCTAATAGCAATTACTTTTTTTGCTTTATTGCTAACCGCTTACTCACTTTTAGTTCGCTCAGCTTTTTCTTTAAACCTGCTTGAACCTTCCATTGTGGTTGCATTATGGGGGATGCTGCTATTGGCCAGCTCAGAGCTGTTTCAGCATTTACCTGACCCCACCTTGCCAAACGATTCTTTTATGCAGCGTATGCTTAGCAGAATAAAACTGTTGTTTTTCTCCTTGCTGGCCATAGTCGTGCTTTTTGTAGGTATTTTATTATTGTGGCTAAGCCTGCGATTGCTTCTGATTTAGCTGCATTTATAAAAGAAATTTTGCTATTCTCTGCTTTTCTAAACTCTTGAGTAGCAGCATGAACTCTAGCTGTTACAGTAATGCCCATCCTGATAGCTCATTAAATGAATAAAATTCACAACATAATTAAGTACCTAGATAGCTTTTCGGAAATTATCGGCAAGAGTGCTGCTTATTTTTCTGTCTTGATGGTTCTCGTGACTTGCTATGTCGTTATCAGTCGTTATGTTTTCAATACTGGCTCTATTGCCATTCAAGAATCTGTTCTTTACATCAATGCCATTGTTGTTTTTGGCTCTGTCGGCTATACCCTCAAGCATAATGGGCATGTCAGAGTTGATGTGATTTATGGGCCTTCGTCTTTACGTTATAAATCCTGGGTTAACCTCTTAGGATCAATTTTTTTATTAATGCCCGTATCAATCTTTATTCTCTTATATTGCTGGGAGTATGTGATGTCATCGTGGGCAATTCTTGAAGACTCCCCTGAAGCCAATGGCCTGCCATTTGTTTATTTGCTTAAAACTATCATTCTTTTGATGTGTTTTTTTCTGATACTTCAAGGCTTGGTAGAAATACTTAGAAACTTTTGTCATTTGTTTGCTCCAAACTCTTCCACGTTCACTTACGAAGAAGAAGAAATTAGCGCACTATGATGGATTTAATGCCCTTCCTGCTCTTTATTTGTATATGCATAGTGCTGCTGGCAGGCTATCCCGTAGCTTTTTCCTTGGCTGGCACATCTATAGTCTTTGCCGGTATTGGCGTTTTAACCGGCACCTTTGATACGGCTTTTTTAAGCGCTGTACCCAATCGTATCTATGGCGGCGTTATCGCCAACACCACCCTTTTTGCCGTTCCAATGTTTGTATTTATGGGTGTAATGTTAGAAAAATCTAAAATTGCCGGAGACCTGCTTAGTGGTATGGCTTTGCTTTTTGGTCGCATGCGTGGAGGGCTTGGGCTTTCCGTTATTATCGTGGGCATGTTGCTGGCGGCAAGTACAGGAATTGTCGGCGCTACGGTTGTAACAATGAGTGTGCTTTCTCTGCCCACCATGCTTAAGGCAGGTTATAAAACCTCACTTGCTGCTGGCACTATTTGTGCTACGGGGACCCTTGGGCAAATTATTCCACCTTCAATTGCCCTGGTTTTGCTTGGTGATGTTATCTCCAATGCTTATCAACAAGCTCAGATAAGTATGGGGGTATTTTCGACTCAAAGTGTTTCTGTTGGCGACCTTTTTGCGGGCGCAATTATTCCTGGATTGATATTAGTTTTTTTATATTCCTTATATATGTTGGGGGTCGCTATTTTTAGAAATGATTTTGCTCCTCCGGCTAAGCAGGAAGACATCGATGCCATTAAAGAAAATAGCAGCATTCTGGAAAAAGTTTTAAAAAGTCTTTTGCCGCCTCTCATTTTGATAATTGCAGTGCTTGGCTCTATTCTTTTTGGTGCCGCCACGCCTACAGAAGCGGCAGGTGTCGGCGGTCTTGGTGCCATTTTATTGGCTATGGCTAAGGGGCAGTTAAGCCGTAAAATTTTTAAAGAAGTATCCATTTCTACTGCTAAAGTCAGCTCAATGGTCTATATGATTCTTATTGGAGCCTCAATTTTTTCATTGGTTTTTCGTGGCTTTTCTGGAGATATTTTGGTCGAACAGTTTTTTCAAGGCTTGCCTGGCGGCATCATTACAGCTGTCAGCTTGGTAATGCTGGTTGTATTTTTGTTGGGCTTTATACTCGATTTTATTGAAATAACGTATATGGTCGTACCCATTGTAGGGCCTATTTTATTGGCCATGGGACTTGACCCTATTTGGCTTGGGATCATGCTGGCAGTGAATTTACAAACTTCATTTTTGACACCTCCTTTTGGCTTCGCGCTCTTCTATTTACGAGGCGCCGCTCCCGATGCAGTGCTAACAAAAGATATCTATAGAGGTGTTGTGCCCTTTATTTTAATTCAGGTTTTCGTATTGGCTCTCATATCAATGTGGCCTGGACTAACAACCTGGTTGCCCTCCTTACTTTAAGATAAGTGTTTATGAACGAAGGTCATGAAAACCTGGATTTAGACCCAAACCCTCACCCAGATGGTGAGCTGGCTACACAAACTATTGCCTTGCCTGCCGATACTAATCAGGATGGCGAGATTCATGGCGGATGGCTGGCCAGCCAGATGGATATGGCGGCTCACTTGGCCAGTTCCAAGGTTGCCAAAGGCACCGTTGCTACAGTGGCTATTGATAATATTAGTTTTCTTGCTCCTATCAGTCTTGGTTCAATAGTTGCCTGTTACACTAAAGTTTTTGGGGTTGGCCGATCATCCATCCGTGTCTCGGTGGAAGCCTGGGTAAGCCATGTTGTAAAAGGTGAGGAATGGACAAAGGTCTCAGAAGGAACCTTCACTTTTGTTGCTATTGGCCGCAACGGCAGGACTAGAGCAATCCCTAAGAGCTGAAGAAGGCTGTTAATTTGCCCAACAGGCTTCTTTTTAATTAAGCCTGTTGGGGCCTTAAAAGCCTTTAACGCTGCTCCGCTCTTACTCTCATATAGGCTTCTTCTGAAATATCTTGGTAATCTTTAATTTGCGCTTCAAAATCACGATAGGATGCAAGGATACGCTGTCCTATTTCGCTGCTCTGTCCAAGCTCGTTAATTATGTCTTGTGAAACATCGTAAAGTTCAGCTGTTAAATCTGCGGGGAATTGGCGTAGCTCTACATCATGCTCATTTAGCAATGTTGCCAGGGCAGTACTGTTTTGCGCTCTGAATTGGTCCGATATAGAAGCACTGACCGAACTTGCAGCAGTTCGCATAATGGCCTGCAAGTCTTGGGGAAGCGCTTCAAACATTTCCTTATTAAATAAAAACTCCTGGATTGAGCCCGCCTCGTGCCAACCGGGAAAATAGTAATAATCAGCAACATCATAGAAACCCAAGGCCAGGTCATTAAGGGGTCCAACAAATTCAGTAGCATCAATCACCCCGGTCTGTAACGAGGTATAAATATCTGCTGCGGCCAAATTGACTGGCACGCCGCCTATTCGTTGGATAACCTCCCCACCAAGTCCGGGAATCCGCATTGTTAAGCCCTGGAAATCTTGCAGGCTGTTAATTTCCTTATTAAACCAACCCCCCATTTGTACGCCGGTGTTGCCTCCCAACATAGGCAGGATGTTGAAGGGCTCATAGACCTCTTCCCAAAGCGCCTGGCCCCCACCAAAACTAATCCAGCTTTCCATTTCTTCTCCATTTAAGCCAAATGGAACAGCGCCAAAAAACTGTGCTTCCGGCGCTTTGCCTTTCCAATAGTAAGCAGCACTATGGCCAATTTCTGAGGTGCCTGCGCTAACAGCATCAAACACTTCAAGTGCTGGCACAATTTCACCCGCGCCATAAACCCTTATGCTCATTCTCCCGTTTGACATCTCTTCAACCAGATCAGCAAACCTTTCTGGCGCCTCGCCTAAGCCAGGGAAATTTTTAGGCCAAGTAGTAACAAGTTTCCATTCATAGCTCTCTTGAGCTTGCATGGCTCCTCCAGCTAAGCCTGTTGACTCTGATTCTCCGCCACAAGCTGCTAACAATGTACTACTAATGATTAACGTTAATCTAAGAACGCTTGATTTAAATGTCATTTTCTTATATTTCTCCAATTAAAAGATCTTATCTTTTATTTTTATACGGGACTTTTAAACAGCCTCGAGTCGGGCATAGGACATTACCAGCCACTTACCCCCAACCTCATCGAAATTTATCTGTACTCGAGCATTCTTTCCTTTGCCCTCATAATTTAAAACGATGCCTTCGCCAAATTTTGGATGCTTTACTCGCTGACCTAAATTTATTGAACCAACCGTGCTGTCGCCTTGAGAGCCCCCGCTTGCAGTTGCGTGAATACTATCATGGTCTGCAGAAATGTCCTTATTTTTAGCATAGCTATGGGAAAAACTGCTGCGAGTTATTCTGCCTTGTAGCCTAACCTCCTCCAATAGCTCTTGGGGCAGTTCACCAAGAAAACGAGAGGGCCTTGTTAATGTTTCTTCACCGTAGAGGCGCCTCGATTCAGCATAACTCAGCGTAAGCTTTTGCTCGGCTCGTGTTATTCCGACATAACAAAGCCTTCGCTCTTCCTCAAGCCCGGCTTGAGTATCCATAGACATCTTGTGCGGAAAAAGGCCCTCTTCCAGTCCAGTGATAAATACTGACGGGAACTCCAGCCCTTTGGCTGAATGCAGTGTCATTAATTGCACTGCATCTTCTCCGTCCCCTGCTTGTGTGTCACCAGCATCCAACGCAGCTTTATCAATAAAAGCACTCAATAATTCCATCACTGAGCTTTCATTCTCATCATCTACCTCCTCCATGGTAAAAGCCTTGGCCGCATTGACTAGCTCCATTAAATTTTCCTTTCTAATTTTGGCTTTTTCTCCACCCTCTTTTTCATGATGCTGTATTAATCCACTTTGCATAATTGCTTGGTCACAGAGCTCATGTAAATCTTTGCTTTTCGCAAAACCTTCCAGCTCATTAATTAAATTCAGGAAGCCGGTAATACTTAAAGTAGCCCTGGATGGTAATAAACCCTCATTTATTGCTTTGAGTGCCGATTGCCATAGCGATATATTTTCAGTTCTTGCAAGGGTTCGTAAAAAATCCATTGTCTTATTGCCTATGCCTCTTACCGGCGTATTAATCACTCTTTCCATTGCCGCATCATCATCACGGCTTGCAACTAAGCGTAAGTAGGCCATTGCATTTCGAATTTCCAAACGCTCATAGAACCTAAAGCCCCCATAAATACGATAAGGCATATTGACCCTTAGCAGGGCCTCTTCTAGCTCTCTTGATTGTGCGTTGGAACGATAAAGAATAGCCGCTTCGCTAGCGTTATTTCCGCTATTAATCCACTTTTCGATTTGGCCACAGACAAAACGCGCCTCATCCTGTTCATTGAATGCTGAATATAGAGAAATCGGTTCTCCTTCAAGATCTTCGGTCCAAAGCTCCTTGCCAAGCCTTCCTTGATTATTCGCAATCAGATTATTTGCAGCTTTTAGGATATTGGCGCTTGAGCGATAATTCTGTTCAAGACGTACGATTTCTGTTCCGGAAAAGTCCTGAGAAAATTGCTGGATATTCTCGATTCTTGCACCCCGCCATCCATATATTGACTGATCATCATCACCAACAGCAGTCACTTGAGCTTTCTTTCCAGCCAAGACTCTAAGCCAGGCATATTGGATAGCATTCGTATCCTGAAATTCATCAACTAAAATTTGTTGAAAACGCTTTTTATAATGAGCCAATAGCTCTGGGCTTTTTAGCCATAACTCATGCGATCTCAGCAATAGCTCCCCAAAATCAACCATTCCGCCTCGATTACAGGCCTGCTCATAAGCCGCATAAACCTTTGCCATAACAGCAGTATATTCATCTCCATATGCTTCAATGCTGGCAGCTCGTAAACCTTCATCTTTTTGCTCGTTAATAAACCACTGACACTGTTTCGCCGGCCATTTATTCTCATCTATCTCTAGTGATTTATGCACTCTTTTGATAAGACGGTATTGGTCATCAGCATCCAAAATCTGAAACTTTTCTGGTAATCCTGCTTCTAGCCAATGAGCTCTTAATAATCTATGCGCCAAACCATGGAAGGTGCCAACCCACATGCCTCCTATAGGCCGCTCTAGTAACTCTTCGATCCGTAGTCGCATCTCATTAGCGGCTTTATTGGTGAAAGTCACAGCTAGTATGCCGTGAGGTGATAGCCCTTCTGTGGCTATTAACCAGGCAATCCGATGGACAAGTACCCGTGTTTTTCCACTGCCGGCACCGGCCAGCACCAATAAATTTGACGCTTCAGCTGTCACAGCCTGGCGTTGCCTGTCATTTAAGGGGTTCAAAATGTGGGAGATGTCCATTGCTGTTCATTCTAGCAAAGTCTGAGGGCTTCTTTGAATTGTCGATTACATTAATTTCAGGTTGAGCTATTTTGCTCGTATGCATTTTAATAAAAACTTGTTACTATCGATCGTAGCTGTGTTTGCTGGCTATTAGTTTGCTAACAAAAACAGCTGAAAGGCTGACCCTTAAGCGCTTTTTGCTCAAGGATCATCATTAATAAAACAGCTGAAACTTATAATTAAGCTTTCAGTATAAAAAGTACCAAGTAATTGGTGAAAACTAGAGAGTAATAGAGAAATATGTCAGAGCAAGTAGAAGGTACCGTTAAGTGGTTCAATGACGAGAAGGGTTTTGGTTTTATTGAGCAGGCTGGCGGCAAAGATGTCTTCGTACACTATAGCGCCATAACTGGTGAAGGTCGTCGCACCTTATATGAAGGACAAAAAGTCACTATGACAGTGACTCAAGGTCAAAAAGGCCCACAAGCAGAAAACGTACAGCCAGCAAGCGCTGACTAAATCGCTTTAAGCTTGTCTTGCCCTTCTTGGGCATGTAATTGATCTCAGGCCTTATTCTTTCAAAAGAAATAGTAAGCGCTACAGCTTTTGTTCGGCCTTAAAAAAATCCTCCAGCGCCTACTTGCCATTTTTAACCACCCTTTGGCTAGGAATTATTCTGTAATTTTTGAATCAAATGGAAAACTGCTAACCCGCTATGGCAAAAAGCAACCTAATACGAAAAATTAGCTTGAATCTGGAAAAGCTGCGTAAATCAGAACGTAAAGTTGCTGAGTTTATCCTTGACGATCCAGCCAAAATAATAAGCATGCGTATTATTGATCTCGCCAAAGGAGCTGGTGTAAGTGAGCCCACCGTTATCCGTTTTTGTCGTGCAATAGAATTTGATGGCTTCCAAGCCTTTAAACTTGAACTGGCCCAGCATATCGGTGGCAGCGGAAGTTTCAGCCAGTTTCAGGTCAGCCCTGACGACTCTATTGCAGATGTAAATAAAAAAGTTTTTGATACCACTATCGGCTCTCTAATTAATGTAAGGGATGAGATCGATGCCAATGCTCTGGAAAATGCCATTAATGCTTTAAGCACGGCAGATAGAGTTGAGTTTTATGGCTTTGGAGCTTCAGGTTCAGTAGCAATTGATGCCCAACATAAATTCTTTCGGCTACAAGTTTCTGCTGCCGCCTATACTGACCCTCACATTCAACACATGTCAGCTATCTCTTTAAAGCCCACTGATGTCATTGTTGCTATCTCGCAATCGGGTCGCTCTAAAGCGCTAATTCAAAGCGTAAAATTGGCAAGGGAAGCTGGAGCTACTGTAATTGGTCTAGCGCCAGAAAATACAGCTTTAACTGATTTATGTGATTTCCCTATCCATATTAATATGGAAGAAAATCATCTGGATTTCACGCCTGTTTCTTCGCGAATTGCTCACTTAGTTGTAATTGACGTGCTGGCAATGGGCGTTGCTCAACATCGCAGTGCTGAACTTAAAGAACACTTAAAACGTTTAAGTGTGAGCTTGCGCTCCTTACGCACAAGTAAAAAATAATAAGTCTGTTGGTTTCTTTTCTCTCATAATCTGGGCTATTAATAGCTCAGTAAAAATTGGTTAAAAAACTCTAGTACTTTATTTTCAAATTCTTCCGGTCGCTGGGTATCAAAAGCAGCATGGTCAACACCATCCAATTGCCAAAGTTCTTTTGGCTCTGATGCCGCAGCAAAAAGTAATTCTCCACTGTTTGGAGATATCGCAATATCGCTAATACTATGTAAGATTAATATTGGCCTTGGGCTTATATTCGCTACCCATTTTTTTGCATCAATATCATCGATATCGCCATCAATTTCTTGCTCGGCCCAGAACCCGATTAAAGAAGCAAAAGGAAATGCTGGAAGGTCTGTAAAATATCTTACGCTTGTATTGATTGTATCCCGCATTGATGAAAAGGCACTGTGAGCAACTACTGCTCTAATAATTGTATTTTCTGCTGCATATTGTATGGCCAGAGAGCCACCTAATGAATTACCAAGCATGCCTATATTTTCAATTCCTTCTCCTTGTAAGAATTTTACCCAGGCATCAATGTCTGGCATTTCTTTCAAACCAAAGGCAATGAGCTCGCCTTCATTAACATCATGCGCTCTAATAGATGAGACTAGTACGCCATAGCCATTATTTGCCAGCATTGCAGCCTCTTCTAAAAGCTCTTCCCTATCAGACTTAAAGCCATGCTGAAGAATAACAACAGCCCCATTTTCTGAAGGAATATGCCAGGCATGAACAGTATTGCCGTCTGAGGTCTGGACGCTTACATCCTGATAGCGCAGGGAATAATCGGCAGGCGTTTTACTTGGCTGGCCGCGCTCTTGCAAAGGGTGATAAACCAGATTTAAGGCTTGATTTCTTGCCACTATGGACATCGTTGCGGCCAATAGCATTAACACTGCGGCAATAGTGAGGCCAATTTTTGCGGAAGCTTTCATCAGAAAAGTTATTCTACCGTCACAGATTTGGCCAGATTTCGTGGCTGGTCAACATCGGTCCCTTTTATTACTGCGACATGATATGAAAGAAGCTGCAAGGGGATGGTATACACAATTGGACTTAAAAAATCACTACAGTGAGGAATATTGATCACCCTGGTTGATGCATCATTAGAAAATCCAGCTTCTGCATCAGCAAACACATAGAGCCTAGCACCTCTAGCACTAACTTCTTGTAAATTGGATTTTAATTTTTCCAGCAGCTCATCATTGGGAGCAATGGCGATCACTGGCATATCATTATCAACCAGCGCTAAGGGGCCATGCTTGAGCTCACCTGCAGGATAGGCTTCAGCATGGATATAGGAAATTTCTTTTAATTTTAGAGCCCCTTCTTTTGCCACAGGATATTGAACCCCTCTCCCCAAAAATAGCGCATGATGTTTTTCAGCAAAATCATTTGATATCTCTGCTATTAAGCTATCCAGCTTTAAGGTTTCTTCTATAATTCCCGGCAAATGATGCAGGTTTTCCACTAGCAGCGCTTCTTCTTGTTCAGCCAAGCCCCCATGTCGAGCCAAATTAATAGCCAATAAAGATAAAATACTTAATTGAGTTGTAAAGGCTTTAGTAGAAGCTACACCAATCTCTTTACCGGCGACTGTCATAATAGAAAGGTCTGATTCTCTAACCAGGGAACTGCTAGGCACATTACATATTGCTAGCGTGCCTGCATAACCAGACTCCTTGGCGTATCTAAGGGCAGCTAAAGTATCTGCTGTCTCACCAGACTGGGAAACTGTTACAAAAAGACAATTTTTTGGGACCAAAATATTTCTATACCGATATTCACTGGCAATATCTACAGAACAAGGCATGCGTGCTATATTTTCAAACCAAAATTTAGCGATCATGCCTGCATGATAACTAGTGCCACATGCCACTATTTGTACGCTTTTGGTTTTTTCAAAAATGCTTTGAGCTTCCAGTCCAAAGGCTTGCTCTAGAACATGAGTTTTACTTATTTTTCCTGACAAGGTATTTGAGATCGCGCTTTTTTGTTCGAAAATTTCTTTTAGCATAAAGTGGCGATAATCTCCTTTAACGGCATCCTCCATTTCATCGCGCAAACGAATGATATTGCGTTTTACTTCATCACCCTCATTCCAGATTGTAATTTTTTTATTGGTTATTTCTGCGATATCACCTTCTTCGAGATATATAAACCTGTCCGTCACTTGGCCTAGGGCTGAAGGGTCGGAGGCAATAAAGTTTTCACCAATTCCGACACCAATCACTAATGGGCTGCCACTACGAGCGACCACAATTTTATCTGGTTCATCTTTGCTAATAATCGCCAGGCCATATGCTCCTTCCAAAATGCTGATCACATTTTTTACTGCTTGCGTAAGATCAAGGCCAATTTTTTTTAATTCAGCATCTATTAAATGTACGATTACTTCAGTGTCTGTTTCCGTTATGAATTCATAGCCATTTTTTATAAGCCCATCTTTTAAAACCAAATAATTTTCAATGATGCCATTATGAACAAGCGCTATACTGTCCGAAGAACAGTGTGGATGTGCATTCATTTCAGAGGGCTTGCCATGCGTAGCCCAGCGTGTGTGTGCAATGCCTACCGTTCCTTTAACAGATTCTTGCTCTACAGCGTCTTCAAGAACGGCTACTTTTCCAAGTTTTTTTATGCAGTTAATTCGTTTAGTTTTCTTATCAAGAACTGCCAGACCGGCAGAATCATAACCGCGATATTCAAGCCTTTTTAATCCTTCAATAAGGATATCTGTAACCTTTCTTTGCCCTATTGCGCCAACTATCCCACACATATATTGTCACTCATAAAATGTTCTTATTACTTCTTGCTTGGACGTTTCCAGCCAGTAATATTATTTTGCTTACTTCTAGTTAAGGCCAGCTCATTGGCTTTAACATCTTTTGTGATTGTCGACCCAGCGCCAACAGTCGAGCCATTGCCAATATCAACAGGCGCAACTAATGAAGAATTTGAACCAATAAAAACATTGTCGCCTATAATTGTTCTAAATTTATTGACCCCGTCATAATTGCAAGTAATTGTTCCTGCTCCGATATTAACCCCATCCCCAAGCTCGCTGTCGCCAATATAACTCAAGTGGTTAACCTTGCTTCCTTGCCCAATTATTGATTTTTTTGTTTCAACAAAATTACCAATTTTTGAAAGATTTTTTAACTCTGTTCCTGGCCTAATTCTGGCAAAAGGTCCAATATTACAATTCTCACCTATTAATGCATCTTCAACTATTGTATTCGGTAGTATTTCAGTTCCTTGCTTTATTGTGCAGTTTTTCAAAATACTGTTTGCGCCAACTTTTACATTTTTTTCAATATTGACCTTTCCTTCTAAAATCACATTAATGTCAATGTTCACATCTGCCGAAATATCAACATCTCCTCTTACATCAAATCGTGCTGGATCAGTAATTCGTACACCTTTTAACATGAGTTCAGACGCTCTTTCTTTTTGATAAATTTTTTCTAAATTAGCCAGCTGCAACATATTATTTATGCCATATGCCTCGTACTCATCTGAGCAAAAACAGGTTTTTACCTGGCTCCCATCCTCTAAAGCCAAACTAACGACATCAGTTAAGTAAAATTCATTTTGTATATTATTATCCCCAATTTTAGGCAGCCATTGTTTTAGTTTTTTTACTGGAAAGGCCATAATCCCGGTATTAATTTCAGTTATTAACTTTTGTCTATCATCTGCATCTTTTTCTTCTACGATAAATTCTATGTTTCCTGCTGCATCACGAATGATTCTTCCCAAGCCTTCTGGCTCTCTAACGTCACTTGTCAAGACCGCCATAGTGGTTTCATCAATAAGTGCAATAAGCTTTTTCAGGCTTTCTATTTTAGTCAGCGGCACATCTCCGTATAAAATTAATGCATGCGCATTCTCATCTAAAAACGGCAGCGCTTGTTCAACCGCATGCGCTGTTCCTTTTTGCTCTTTTTGCAAAACAAAATTGTAATCCTTATCAGCAAAATAAGACTTTAGCTCATCAGCCTGGTGACCAACAACGAGAGTTATATTTTCAGGGTTTAAATTTTTAGCCGTGTTAATGACATGTTCTACCAGGCTCAGACCTGCCAGTTCATGAAGCACCTTTGGCTTTTCAGAATACATTCTGGTGCCTTTGCCCGCGGCAAGAATAACAACATTTAATTTAGGAGACATTTATATTAATACCTGCTATGCCCTTTGTATTGAAATTTTTAGGACTTCAGCATAGCAAAAAACACTGTTGCAATCCTTATTCTTTATTCGAATTATTAAACTTTAAGGCATGGTGTTACTTGCTAAGCAAAGGGATAACCCTCCTTGCTATCAAGCGATTATGAAATTAAAAAAAGAATAAGGGGGGGGGCCTTAAGAAAGGTTATTAGCCGCCAAGTTTTTTACGCAACTGCTGGAGCGTTCTAATTTGGGCGGCCGCTTCAGCCAACTGGGACGCTGCTCTGGAGTATTCAATTTCAGCATCTTGATTTGCTATTGCCGCTTCGGCTTCCTGGCGAGCCTTTTCGGCTGTTGCTTCATCCACGTCATGAGCTCGAATAGCTGTATCAGCCAAAATATTAACTTTCCCTGGCTGGACTTCAAGAAAACCACCTGAGACATAATAAATATCTTCTTCACCGCCAGCCATAATAATACGAACCGGCCCTGGAATAAGGGCGGTTAGCAGTGGCGCATGGCCAGGATAAATTCCTAAATCTCCAAGGCTTCCAGCGGCAACCAATGACTCGACTTCGCCAGAAAAAATACTATCTTCAGCGCTAGCGATGTCACAATGAAAAGAAGTTGCCATAATATTTCTCTATTTTCTCAACCTGAGCTTACAAAGTTTTAGCTTTCTCTACTGCTTCTTCAATTCCGCCAACCATATAGAAAGCCTGTTCAGGTAAATCATCATACTCGCCTGCCAAAATAGCTTTAAATCCACTGATTGTGTCTTTCAGGCTAACATATTTTCCTGGAGAGCCTGTAAAAACCTCAGCAACAGTAAATGGTTGAGAGAAGAATCGTTCTACTTTACGAGCTCTGCTTACAGCTAATTTATCTTCTTCAGATAATTCATCCATACCCAAAATAGCAATAATATCTTTTAGTTCTTTGTAGCGCTGTAATATAGATTGTACGCCTCGTGCGACATCATAATGTTCCTGCCCAATTGCAAGAGGGTCAAGCTGACGAGACGTTGAATCAAGAGGGTCTACAGCTGGATAAATACCCAGTGATGCAATATCACGAGACAATACAACGGTTGCATCCAAGTGAGCAAAAGTTGTTGCCGGTGAGGGGTCAGTCAAGTCATCTGCAGGAACATATACCGCCTGAATAGAAGTAATAGAACCCGTTTTAGTAGAGGTAATTCTCTCTTGCAAGGCTCCCATTTCTTCGGCCAATGTCGGCTGATATCCAACCGCTGATGGCATACGTCCCAGCAATGCTGAAACTTCTGTTCCTGCCAGGGTATAACGATAAATATTATCAATAAATAGCAGCACATCACGGCCTTCATCACGAAATTTTTCCGCCATCGTCAATCCGGTTAAGGCAACGCGAAGTCTGTTTCCGGGCGGCTCATTCATTTGCCCATAGACCATTGAAACCTTTGAATTTTTAAAATCTTCAGTATCAATAACTTTCGCTTCCTGCATTTCATGATAGAAGTCATTACCCTCACGAGTACGTTCTCCTACACCAGCAAATACAGACAAACCGCCTCGTCCTGTGGCGATATTATTGATCAGCTCCATCATGTTAACGGTTTTTCCTACGCCAGCACCGCCAAATAAACCAACTTTTCCGCCTTTAGCAAAAGGACAAACCAAATCAATTACCTTAATGCCTGTTTCCAGTACTTCCTCAGATGCTGCTTGCTCATCATAGCTTGGCGCTTTGCGATGAATTGGCATTTTTTCTTTTTCGCCAATTGGTCCGCATTCATCAATTGGGCTGCCTAGAACATCCATAATACGGCCAAGAGTTTCTTCACCAACAGGAACACTAATCGGCGAGCCGGTATCATTAACCGTTAAGCCTCGGCTTAAACCTTCTGTGGATCCCATGGCAATTGTACGAACAATGCCGTCACCCAGCTGCTGTTGAACTTCAAGCGTAACTTCCTTATCTGCAATTACCAGTGCTTCATAAACTTTAGGCACAGAATCCCTTGGAAACTCAACGTCTATAACTGGGCCAATAATTTGTACGATGCGACCGCTGCTCATGTCTTGTCCTCTATATGTCTCTTTTGCTAATTAATATCTGGTTTTCTTTACGTTTTTATATCTTTCTATACGGCTGCTGCGCCACTGACAATTTCAGACAGCTCTTGAGTAATCGCCGCTTGTCTTGCTTTGTTATAAATCAATTGCAGCTCATCAATAATATCGCCAGCATTATCTGTTGCACTTTTCATTGCTATCATTCGGGCTGCCTGTTCACAGGCGTTGTTCTCAACCACCGCTTGATAAACCTGTGACTCGATATAACGAGTCAACAAGCCATCCAATAATTCTTTAGCATCAGGCTCATATAAATAATCCCAGTGATGCTTCATGGCCTCATCTTCTGCCGGGTTTAAGGGCAACAACTGATGTATGGTTGGAGACTGTGTCATGGTATTAACAAACTCATTACCCACTAAAAAAAGCTTGTCTATGTCGCCTGTGCCGAAACTGTCCAGCATTACTTTTACAGCACCAACAACATCTTCAGCAGAAGGTTTATCTCCCAGGTTCCGAACAGCGGCCACAACATTACCGCCATAGCTGTTAAAAAACGCAGAGCCTTTTGAGCCAACTGTGCATATATCAACCTCAGCACCTTCATCATGCCAGGCCTTCATTGAGTTGATCATGGCTTTAAACAAATTAATATTTAAACCGCCGCAAAGACCTCTATCTGTCGACACAACGATATAGCCGACTCGCTTAACTTTTCGTTCTTCCATGAAGATATGTCTATACTCTGGTGTAGATGCCGCAATATGGCTCACCACATTTCGAATATTGGTGGCGTAAGGCTTCCCCAGCTGCATACGATCTTGTGCTTTACGCATTTTGCTCGCAGCAACCATTTCCATGGCGCTGGTGATTTTTTGAGTATTTTTAATACTCCCAATCTGGTTGCGTATTTCTTTTCCGACCGCCATTAATATTTACCAGGTTTGAGTTTCTACAAACTTATCGAGAGCCGCTTTGAATTTAGCTTCAATATCATCACTATAATCACCAGTTTCGTTAATGCTTTGCATCAGGTCAGCATTATCACTGTTCATATAAGATAAAAGCGCGGATTCAAAATCACCAATTTTATTAATGTCTATTTCTTTCAGATAACCTTCGTTAGCCGCAAAAAGCACTATGCCCATTTCTGCCACTGAGAGAGGAGAATATTGAGCCTGCTTCATTAGCTCGGTAACTCGCTGACCATGTTCCAGTTGTGCTCTAGTAGCGTCATCCAGGTCAGAAGCAAACTGAGCAAAAGCTGCCAGTTCACGATACTGTGCTAAGGCAAGACGAATACCACCGCCAAGCTTTTTAATAATCTTTGTTTGTGCTGCTCCGCCTACTCGAGATACGGATATACCTGCGTTCATGGCCGGACGTATACCAGCATTGAACAAAGAGGTTTCCAGGAATATTTGACCATCCGTAATAGAAATTACGTTGGTAGGGACGAATGCACTAACGTCACCAGCTTGAGTTTCAATAATAGGCAAAGCGGTTAACGAACCTGTTTGGCCTTTTACTTCACCATTGGTAATTTTTTCTACATGCTCCGCACTAACTCGTGCTGCTCTTTCAAGCAGACGTGAATGCAAATAGAAAACATCTCCAGGATAGGCTTCACGGCCTGGTGGACGGCGTAACAATAATGAAATTTGGCGGTAGGCCCATGCTTGCTTAGTGAGATCATCATAAATAATTAAAGCATCCTGGCCACTGTCGCGATAATACTCTCCCATCGTACAGCCAGAATATGGTGCAATAAATTGCATTGCTGCCGGATCAGAAGCGCCAGCGGCAACGACAATAGTGTGATCCATTGCGCCATGCTCTTCCAGCTTTCTAACTACCGAGGCAATAGACGATTGTTTCTGGCCAATCGCCACATAAATACATTTAACGCCTGTACCCTTCTGATTAATAATGGCATCGACGGCAACAGCAGTTTTACCAACCTGTCTGTCTCCAATAATTAACTCACGCTGTCCTCGACCAATTGGGACCATTGAGTCGATCGCCTTTAAGCCGGTTTGCACTGGTTGTGAAACGCCTTGACGTGCAATTACACCAGGAGCGACTTTTTCGACCGCGTCGGTTTTTTTAGCATTAATTGGGCCTTTGCCATCTATAGGGTTGCCCAGTGCATCAACAACTCGACCTTCCAGTTCAGGGCCAACTGGGACTTCTAGAATTCGTTTAGTACATCGACAAGTTTGACCTTCAGCAAGGCTCTGATAATCACCCAGAACTACCGCTCCAACTGAATCGCGCTCAAGGTTGAGCGCCATACCATATAGGCCGCCCTCAAATTCAATCATTTCCCCGTACATGACGTCGGCTAGACCGTGTATACGGATAATACCGTCAGAGACCGAGACAATAGTGCCTTCATTTTGCGCTTGCGCAGAGACATCCAGCTTATCGATCCGTTGTTTAATAATTTCGCTTATTTCTGAAGGATTCAGTTGTTGCATTCTATTTTCCTCGACCTATTACTCGGCTGCTTTCTCGGCTATATATAACTAGGAACTCATTGCTTCCGCGAGCTTATGCAGTTTGCCACGCACGGAGTCATCAATTACCAAATCGCCAGCACGAATAACCATGCCACCGATTAAATTTTTATCTACCTGACTGTGTATTTTTACATCCCTGTTCAATTTTTCTTTTATTGCTTGAGCCAGCTTCTCCTCGGTCTTTTCTACCAAAGCAAAAGCTGTGCTGATTTCAACATCAACTGTAAGCTCTTGATCAGCTTTTAAAATATCAAACAAGCCAACAATTTCTGGCAGCAATGAGAGACGCTTATTTTCAGAAAGAACAGAGATAAAATTTTGCAGCTGACCACTAATTTCATCGCCACAAAGATCAATAACAATTTGTGCTTGCTGATCACCCGTCAGCGATGGTGATGACAACATTTCAGCAACACGCTCATTGCTTACCACATTTGCAAGCTGTCTTAGCATATCGGACCATGACTGTAGCTGGTCTGAAGAAGAAGCTACTTCAAAAGCAGCTCTTGCATAAGGTCTTGCTAAAGTTGTGAGCTCAGCCATTTTATCCTTTTACCTGTACTAAAGGCTCTCAGCCAGTTTTTCTGTGATTTTGGCGTGAGCCGCTTCATCGATTGACGCTTCAAGAATTTTTTCTGCCCCAGCAATAGCAATACTTGCCACTTGTGCGCGTAACTGCTCTTTGGCTCTATTTATCTCTTGTTCAATCTCTGCTTTAGCGCCAGTTATCATGCGCTCGCCTTCTTCTCTTGCTTGGTTTTTGGCTTCTTCCACAATCTGAGTGGCGCGTTTATTGGCCTGATCAATAATACTCGCTGCCTGTGTTTTAGCTTCTTTTAGCTGCTCGGCAACTTTCTCTTGAGTCTGCTCTAGATCTTTACCTGCTTTTTCTGCTGCTTCCAGGCCATCGGCAATTCTTTTTTGCCTTTCCGCCAATGCTGCAGTCAATGGTGGCCACACATACTTCATGCAGAACCACACGAAAAATGCGAAGGCAATCATCTGACCTAGCATAGTTGCATTGATATTCACGGTTACACCTCTTGCTTAGCTTACGTATTCTATTGCTTTGGCTTTTTGGTTTTAGCCAGCAAGCGCAGCAGTAAAAGGGTTAGCAAATGTAAACCACATGCCGATCGCTAATCCGATCATAGTGATCGCGTCAATCAAGCCCGCAACCAAAAACATTTTACCTTGTAGCATTGGTGCTAATTCTGGTTGGCGTGCTGAGCCTTCCAACATTTTTCCGCCCAGAATACCGAAACCAATTGCAGTGCCCAGTGCACCCATGCCCAGTACCAACAATACGCCAAGTACTGTATTAGCTAAGATTAGCTCCATTTTTTTCCTCCAGTTTAAAGGTCTTGCCTAATGTTAAAAAAGTTTCTGTTTAAATAATGCTATTACTTGTTCATTTGCTCTTATTAGTGGTGCTCACAAGCCTGACTCAGATACACAATGGTGAGCATCATAAAAATAAAGGCCTGCAAGGGTACTACTAATAAGTGGAATGCCGCCCAGATAAAATGAGCTGGCAATTGAAAAGCCCCAAACAAGGCTATCAATAAAAATACAAGTTCTCCTGCATATAGGTTGCCATAAAGCCGCAATCCTAATGAAACAGGCTTTGCCAAGAGTGTTGGCACTTCAATTAATAAATTAAAGGGTAGCATTTTCGGCCCAAAAGGCTGAAAAGCCAGCTCTTTAAGAAAGCCGCCGACACCTTTAACTTTTATGCTATAAAAAATAATGAGTAGAAAAACCGATATTGACATTCCCAAGGTTATATTTGGGTCTGTTGTTGGCACGACTCTGAACGCAATTTCCGGATCACCTGAAACTTGTTGCGCTATCCAAGGAAATAGGTCTACTGGGACTAGATCCATGGTGTTCATAAGCAAAACCCAACAAAAGATAGTTAGGGCGAGAGGGGCTATTAATGCGTTAGTGCCGTGAAAGGTATCTTTGACACTTGTCTCTACAAATTCAAAAACCCATTCAACAAAATTCTGAAACCCGCCTGGAACCCCAGAGGTAGCATTTTTCGCTGCTCTTCTAAACATTATTATGAAAATTAAGCCTAGCCCTATAGACCAGCCCAACATATCAACATGAAACGACCAGAAGCCCATCTCAGCCACAGCTTCTTCGCCATGGGCAATTCCCCAATGGCCTTCTGCATCTTTACCGAAAGTCAGAAACTGCAGGTGATGCTGTATATACTCACCCTGTGTTTGGGTGTGTTCTACTGCTTCGTGAGCCATTTCTCCAGCTGATTCAGCCATAGTTTAGCGGTTTTCCTGTTTTTTACCTGTTTTTAGCGACATTTTGGCGCTTTTAGTTACATTTAGCGCTGCTTTAATCCTAACGTTGCTGTGGCAATTAAGCCAGTTATTAAGACCAAAATATAGCTAATTATTACTGCCATCTCATTTAAGGGCTTAACCCCTGCAAAAATCAATGCAAACATCACCACTGTGATAATCATTTTCCCGCTTTCTCCAGCGTAAAAAGATTTTATAACCAGTGGCATCTGCCTTGCCCCACTATACCGAAAAGCTTTAACTGCAAAATAAGCGTTTGGCAGTGTGCTTACCATGCCTCCAAGTAACACAGAGTATCCTGCTATACCGTCTAACAAGGCAAACGTGCTCAATGCCGCCAATAAGGTGGCAATGGATTGAGTCACAATAATCTTGTAAATCGGAGGAGCTTTGAGGTTGACTATAGCTGCTGTAGGCTCTTCTGTCTTGCTCATCCGGATGTATAAACGCTTCGGTGTTTTTCGACGGGGCGGATTATAAAGATTTTAATCTCCGCAGGCAACGTAAAGACGAAAATTACTTTATATGATTTAAAATCCCATCCAGCTGGTCCAAAGATCCATATTTTAAAATCACTTTGCCTTTACCTTTTGCTGTGTGTTGGATTAACACCTCAGCGCCCAGTTTTTCCGAAAGGCCATCTTGTAGCTGTCTAATATCGGGGTCTATCGTTTTATTGCCAGGCTTGTTGTTTGGTTGTTTTTGCAGGCGTCTGACCAGAGCTTCAGTTTGGCGAACAGACATACCTTTTCCAATTACAGTTTTTGCTGCCTTGGTTTGCTGATCGCCATCCAGGGCTAGTAAGGCTCTGGCATGACCCATTTCTATATCACCATGTTCAAGCGAAATTCGTACATCCTGATTCAGGCTCATCAGTCGAATCAAATTAGTAACTGTGGTTCTGGATTTTCCTACTGCATCTGCAACTTCCTGCTGGGTTAACTCAAACTCATCCTGTAAACGCTTTAAAGCCGTAGCTTCTTCAATAGGGTTTAGGTCTTCCCTTTGAATATTCTCTATAAGCGCCATTGCAATAGCAGCCTCATCAGGAACATCCTTAACAATCACTGGAATAGAATCAAGCCCAGCCATTTGGCTTGCTCGCCAGCGGCGCTCACCAGCAATGATTTCATATTTATTGCTGCTTACTGGACGAACAACAATGGGCTGCATAAGACCTTGCGCTTTAATCGAAGCCGCCAGGTCTTCTAGTGTTTCCGGGCGCATGTCCAGGCGTGGTTGATATTTCCCCGCCTGAATCAGCTCTATTGGTAATTTTTTTAGATCTTCTCCAAATGGTTCTGTTGAAGAATTAGACGCCGTCGATACTTTTTGTACCTGTGTCTCTTCTGCTTCAGAATTGTTTGGCTTTGATTGTGCTCCTAGCAGAGCATCCAGGCCACGCCCCAAACCACGTTTTTTTAAAGCCATAAAAATCTCTTTTAATTTTCTGTTTGATTGTCTTCTTTAGCATATTGGCGAAGAATTTCGCCTGCTAAAGCAATATGTGCTAACGCTCCACGAGAAGCTTTATCATATACCATAACGGGTAATCCATAACTTGGTGCTTCTGCTAACCGAATATTACGCGGAATAACTGTTCGGTAAACCTTGCTTCCAAAATACTCTTTTAGTTGTTCTGACACATCAAGAGTTAAGCGATTTCTGGGATCATACATTGTTCGTAATATGCCTTCTATTTCCAAGCCCGGGTTAAATCTGTCTGCTATAGCCCTGATCGTTTCACTTAAGGCGGTCAAGCCTTCTAAAGCATAATACTCGCATTGCATTGGTATCAGCACACTATCTGCTGCAACCAGTGCATTAACTGTTAGCATGTTTAAGGATGGCGGGCAGTCTATTAATATAAATGCAAATTGATCCTTATTCTTATCTAATACCTTTTTTAAAATTAACTCTTTTTCATCTGCATGAAGTAAAGCAACTTCTCCAGCCGTTAGGTCAGCATTTGCCGGCAGAACTTCATAGCCGGCTTCATCTGCATAGGTAACCACATCTGAAAATTCGGCTTGGGCAGTTAACAAGTCGTAAATTGAGCATTCTAGTTCTGTTTTTTCTATGCCGCTGCCCATAGTTGCATTACCTTGAGGGTCAAGGTCTATCAAAAGAACACTGCGCCCTGCTCGAGCCAGAGACGCAGCAAGGTTTATCGTTGTGGTGGTTTTACCAACCCCCCCTTTTTGATTTGCAACAGCAATAATTCTTTTCATTCTAATAGGCTTTATTATGTTCTGACTATTTCAAGCAAGTGTCTGGCTCCTACTTCGCCGGGTATTTTAAGTTCGTGTATTTCAAGAAGCTTAAATCCTGCTGGCATCTCTTTGAGCTCTGCTTGTGGGTAATGACCCTTCATGGCCAGCAGCTTACTCTTTTCTCCAAGCAGATGTCGAGTTTGAGTTATAAACTGAGCTATAGAAGAAAACGCTCGGCTAATTACAAGATCAACGCTATCAGGACTACTATAATTTTCCACTCTTTCATTAATAACAATAATATTTTTAAGATTTAACCTGGTTGCGGTTTGAAAAAGAAACCGTGTTTTTTTTCCATTGCTGTCTAACAAGTTAACACGCTTTCTTGGGTGACATATTGCTATAGGAAGACCTGGTAAACCAGCACCCGTTCCAACATCTAAAACTGAATTTCCATTGATAAAAGGCAGAACACTTAAACTATCCAACAAGTGCAGCGTTAGCATTCGTTCGGGATCTTTTATGCCAGATAGATTATAGGCTTTATTCCATTTGGCAAGTTGCTCTAGATAAGTCAATAAAAGTGATTGCTTTTCTGTATTGATATCTAAGTGAAGCGTTCTAATTCCTTCAGATAAAAGCTGACCAAGCAGTGTTTTTTGTTCCTGTGAAAAAAACTCCATTAGGCTATATGGCTTGTCTTTTCCTGTTTGGCCAAAGCGTTTTTCGACGCCGAATATTTTTTTATATAAATCAATAAAAGAGATACTGCTGCCGGTGTTATACCTGGAATTCTAGATGCTCGACCAATAGTTTCCGGTTGTGCTTCACTAAGCTTCTGTTTTAATTCATTCGATAAACCAGGAATAGAATTATAATCAATATCTGCTGGAAGTTTTGTTTGTTCCTGGCTTTGTAATTTTATAATTTCATTTTGTTGGCGGTTTATATAACCTTGATACTTCACTCTAATTTCTACCTGCTCATTGATTTCTGCTGCCACATCATCTTTCAAGATACCGGCATTTATACAGGCTTGATTTAATTTATCTTGAGTGACTCCCGGCCTCGCAAGAATATCCGCCAGGGTATATTCTCGACTCAATGGTTTTTCAATAAACTGATTAATTGCTGCTGCTAAATCAGAATCTGCTTGCACCCATGTTTGTTGAAGCCTTGCTTCTTCTTTAGCTACGGCATCACGTTTTATTTGAAAAGCTTGCCAGCGCTCATCATCAACCAGGCCAAGATCTCTTCCTGTTTCCGTTAAGCGTAAATCAGCATTATCCTGGCGTAACATTAAGCGATATTCCGCTCTACTAGTGAACATCCGATAAGGCTCTTGAGTGCCTTGTGATATTAAATCATCCACAAGCACGCCCAGATAAGCTTGTTCACGACCTGGGCACCAGTAATCTTTACCTTGTGCTGCTAATGCTGCATTTATTCCTGCTAACAGACCTTGGGCTCCAGCTTCTTCATAACCCGTAGTGCCATTTATCTGGCCGGCAAAATACAAACCCTTTATAAATTTGGTTTCCAGTGAGTATTTTAAATCTCTTGGATCAAAATAATCATACTCGATGGCATAACCCGGCCTAATAATATGAGCATTCTCAAAACCTTTTATTTCAGCAATCAGCTTCTTCTGTACATCAAAAGGTAGACTGGTAGAAATACCATTTGGGTAAAGTTCATGGGTTCTTAAGCCCTCCGGTTCAACAAATATTTGGTGACTATTACGATCCGAAAAACGCACAACTTTATCTTCTATAGATGGGCAATACCTTGGTCCTACTCCCTCTATTTCACCAGTGTACATAGGAGAAAACTTTATGCCCTCACGGATTATGTCATGACATTTTTCATTGGTTGCCGTGATATAACAGCTCACCTGTTCAGGGTGTTCTTCCACTTTTCCTAGATATGACATTACCGGCAAAGGATCGTCTCCAGGCTGCTTCTGCATTAAATCAAAGTTTACTGTTCGAGCATCTATCCTTGGTGGCGTCCCTGTTTTTAACCTGCCGACTCGAAAAGGCAGTTCTCGCAATCGTTGAGCCAAAGCTATTGAAGGAGCATCGCCAGCTCGGCCGCCTGCAAAGTTTTCTAAACCAATATGAATTTTTCCCCCAAGGAAAGTCCCTGTAGTCAATACAACTTGTGGGGCATAAAAACGCAATCCCATTTGGGTTACCACGCCACGAACGCTCTCTCCTTCGATAATTAAGTCATCAATCGCCTGTTGAAAAATATGAAGGTTTTCTTGGTTTTCGAGTATTTCTCTAGTCGCGGCTTTGTATAGAACGCGATCAGCTTGTGCTCGTGTTGCTCGGACAGCAGGGCCTTTGCTGGCATTTAAAGTTCTAAATTGAATGCCAGCTTTATCGGCAGCTCTCGCCATTGCGCCACCCAAAGCATCAATTTCTTTAACTAAGTGTGTTTTACCGATGCCACCGATCGCTGGATTGCATGACATTTGCCCCAAGGTTTCAATATTGTGACTAACCAATAAAGTAGAGACACCTTTACGAGCAGCAGCAAGGGCTGCTTCAGTCCCAGCATGACCACCACCGACAACAATGACATCAAAATGCTCTTGCATAACTTCTTTAACAAATATCTTCTTAACGAGGGGCGCTAAGTATACGGTTTCGTGGAAAAATTTATAGTTTTAAATAAGTAAATAATTATTAAAGACAATTTAATATATATAGTTATATTAGTGATTATTTTAATGTTATTACTACTATTAAAGACCTGTTTATCTGTGGGAAAGCTGAAATTATTGTTATTTATCAATGAGTTATATTTATATATCTTTGTGGAAATACTGGGTTAATCCTGACAGTATATTAAGGATTAACTGGTAGTCCACTTGTATAAAATATGATTGAATTTTCTAAGACCGAAGTTTGGCGACTTTATACATTATTAGTTAGATCAAAAGCAGGAGTTCTCAACAGCTTATTAGACCCAATATATTAGGATTTTTATCAATCACACAGAAACCAATCACCTGATACCAGGTTTTACTTAAATATCTATAAACTTATTTGCCAATACAAAAAGAAGAGAAAATCTCACCGAGTAGGTCATCTGAACTAAATTCACCAGTTATTTCTGAAAGCGCTAACTGTGCTTGACGTAAATCATCGGCTAATAACTCACCAGCTTTAAATTGTATAAGTTGTTCTTCGGCCGCTTCTAATGATTTTTGTGCTCTACCAAGAGCATCAACATGTCTTCTTCGAGCAATAAAACCACCTTCTTCATTAATCGAAAAGCCAGATATGTGTTTTAAATGTGAAACAAGGTCTTCAATTCCTTGTTTTTCTAAAACAGAAATAGAAATAGAATTTACACCAAGTGCTTCATCATAGTTGGAACCTGGTTGTTGTTCTGTTAAATCTATTTTATTTTTTACCAGAGTAACCCTTCTTAAATCACCAATTTCTTTTTTAAGATCGTTCCATATAGAACGGTCATTTAAATTTAACTCTTTCGAACTATCAACCAGCAACAAAATATGGTCAGCTTTTTTTATTGCACCCCAGGTTCTTTTTATACCTTCTTGTTCTACAATATCTGAACTCTCTCTAATACCAGCTGTATCAATAAAGTAAGCTGGCATACCATCCAGGTTAATTAATTCTTTTAAGCTGTCACGAGTAGTGCCGGGAATATTAGTAACAATAGCAGAAGCATTTCCGCTAAAGAGATTTAAAAGACTGGATTTTCCAACATTTGGTTCACCAACGATTACTATCGATAAGCCATCTTTTAAAATACTACCAACTTTTGCTTGAGATAATATTTTTTCCAGTTCGTTTTTAATGGTAGATAATTTATTTTTAACATCCGAGGAGGCAAGAAAATCTATTTCTTCTTCAGGAAAGTCTATAGCCGCTTCTACAAAAACACGTAACTCAATAACTGAAGACACCAGTTGATTAATAAGCTTTGAAAACTCCCCTTGCAATGATCGCATAGCATATCTGGCAGCTTCACTGGAGTGACTTTCAATGAGATCTGCAATCGCTTCTGCTTGGGTTAAATCGATTTTATTATTCAAAAAAGCACGTTCAGAAAATTCTCCTGGTCTAGCAATCCTAGCACCACCAAGGAGCGCTTCTTGTATTAGTTGATCTAGAACTATAGGACCACCATGAGCTTGAAACTCTACCACATCTTCTCCGGTGAAAGAGTTTGGCGCAGGAAAATAAAGACTTATTCCTTGATCTATAACTTCTTTATTTTTATTAACAAAAGTAGAAAAGTGTGCAAAACGAGGTTTAGGTATTTCACCGCTTATGCTGGCAGCTATGTTTTTTACTAATGGGCCGGAAACACGAATAATACCAACACCGCCAATACCGCGTGGCGTTGCAATTGCACAAATAGTATCAGAGCTTTTCTTGTTGGTATTTGCCACGGAGTATCATGTCATTATGCAGCTTTATTTTCGTATTCTTTATTAACACGACGAATAATGTATGACTGCTGAGCAATATTAAAGATATTACTAACTAACCAGTATAAAACCAGACCGGCAGGAAACCAAAGAAAGAAAACGGTAAAGATAACCGGCATTAATTTCATTACTTTTGCCTGGACGGGATCCGAGGTTGCCATGGGAGAAAGCATTTGAGAGACAAACATTGAAGCGCCCATAATTAACGGTAAAATAAAATATGGATCCATTACTGACAAGTCGTTATACCACAATAAAAAAGGCGCTTGCCGCAATTCAACGCTTTTCATTAATACCCAATATATTCCAATAAGAACTGGCATTTGCAGCAACATTGGCAAACACCCTCCTAGCGGGTTAACTTTCTCTTTTTTCCATAATTCCATTTGGGCCTGCATAAGTTTTTGCTTATCTTCACCATAACGATCTTTAAGTTGATTTATTTTTGGCGTTAAACGTCTCATTTTTGCCATAGAGCGATAGCTCGATGCAGACAAACGCATAAAAATAATTTTTATTACAATCGTTAAACCTATTATTGACCACCCATAATTTTCTATTGAGCTGTTAATCTTTATTAACAACCAGAATATTGGTTGAGCAATAAACCACAGCCAGCCATAGTCTATGGTTAAATCTAGGTCTTGATGTATTTCTTCCAAGCGATTTTGGTCTTTAGGTCCAGCCCAGAAATCTGCTTGTATTGTTTGAACTTGGCCAGGGGCTACAGAAATAACAGGGCTTACAAAACCCATTAAATATTCTCCAGCATTGTTTCTTCTGGTTGTATAGGTATTAATTTGATCTTGTTGTGGTATCCAGGCGCTTAAAAAATAATGTTGAGAAAAGGCAATCCACCCTCCTGCAACATTATAAGGAGGCTCGCCATCATCGATATCTCCGAAATCTATTTTTTTATAAGGGTCATCTTCTAGGTTTATAGCCGCACCTAAAAAATCTCTTAAACCAAAGCCGCCGGTTGAGCTTGGGTCGGGAGAAGCGTCTCTTTTAATATCCCCAAAAAAGTTTGCAGACCACACATTTTGACTTTGATTATTTATAAGATATTCAAGCTTGATTAGGTAGTCACCAGCAGAAAAAGTATAACGTTTGGTTATTTCAATATTAGAGGGGTCTGTATAAAGAAGGTCTATAACTAATTCCCCTGAGTCTATTGAATAACTAGATTGTTGCGACTGGTATAGAGGACGCCCTGTATTACTTGCATCTGGCCCATTTTCACCAATTAAACCGCTGCGTGAAACATAGACGCCGCTAGTGCCGTTTCTTAATAAAACAAAAGGGTCATCTAGAGCTTCCAAACTAGTTGGGAATTTTGGCAAGGAAACAGAAACGATATCTCCACCTAAAAGATCAATATTAACAAGATGAATAGGCGTGCTAATTGAAATTAAAGAGTTGCCAGTAGAGCTAACTTGTTGTGTTGTTGACGAACTAGAAGCATTTTGAACCTGAGGCAAATCCTCTGATTGATTGGCATTTATAGCTTCTGGAAGATCCAGAGAACTTTGTAGCGTTCCAGAAGCAACATCAACATTTTGTTGAGGCTGCTGGGGGTAATCTTCATTCCAGGCCAACAACATTAAGTAGGAAACTAGCGCCAGGCCAGCAAGAAATGTATTTCGGGTATGATCCATAATGTCGCTTACTTTTGATTAGTTAGTTCAGAAGACCCAGGGACAGGGTCGAAGCCACCTTGATGAAAAGGGTGACAGCGGCAAATTCTTTTTATACCAAGCCAGCTGCCCCTGATTGCCCCATGTTCACATATTGCTTTTTTAGTAAAAGCAGAACAGCTTGGATAATACCGGCAATGCTGCCCTAATAGAGGACTAAGCAAATATCGATAAGTCTTTATTAGAAGTAATAAAGCTCTGGCAAGGTACGAGGGTTTTTGAGTTGGCATTATTTATTTCTATTAAGTTTGTTTATTAGTTCGTCAAATAAACGGTTTAATTGAACGAACACATCATGATTATTTGCTTTATCCAGGCCTGGCCTGACAAGAACAACCATGTCGATTGTATCAAAATCTTGCTGCCTGAGACGAAAAGATTCACGAATTATTCTTTTTAACCTGTTTCTTTGGACTGCGCCTTTTATTTTTTTTTTAGCAATAATCACACCCAGGCGAGGAGAAATAGCTGATTTAGTTACGAGTATCAGCAAAGTAGGTGAAGACAACTTATAGTCCGCTTTTTTAAATACCGAACTATATTGTGAAGGACCCAATAGCCTTGAAGCTTTACCAAAGCTATTTTTGGCCATTGGTTTCTCCTTGCTTGTGAAGAATGCCGGATTAGTAGATATTAAAAAAGAGCTGTTAATGTTGAAATTACAGCCTTGAAGAAATGTTCAAGGCCTTGAAATGCTCGAATGGATTAGGCAGAAAGCTTAGCTCGGCCTTTAGCTCTTCTGCGATTCAGGACTTGCTGGCCACCCTTGGTTGCCATTCTTGACCTAAAACCATGAGTTCTGGCTCGTTTTAATACACTTGGTTGAAATGTTCTTTTCATAACAAACTCTATTAATCAGTTATTAAATAGGCATAAATGACAAAATAGCCGGACTGCCTTAAATAGGGATCGCGATTCTAAAGCGTTCATATATGGAAAGCAAGACGCGGGTAAAAAAAGAAGGAACATTTAAATAGTCTTTTAAAGCAATTTGGCTGAGTTTTCATAGAAAACCGGGTAGATAAAAATAAACTAAAAACTTCAACTTTTGGCTTCACAAGTTTTACACAAGTTATGCACAGGTAGTGCAAAAAAAAGATGTAGGGGAATGAGCTTTTTTAACGCTGCTTTTTTCAGCAAAAAAACTATAACTTCATGAAAAATAAGGATTTTATATAAGACAAAAATATTACACTTTTTTGGTTTTTATGTGGATAAGAATAGCTGCAGTCAGTAGAATTGGAAAAATCGAAACAAACAAAATAACAAGAATTTAAAATTGGAGTTTTTAGCATTGTGATTGTAGCTACTTGGCAGAAGTGTATTTATTGCCTGAAAAATGAACTCCCAGCTCAGCAATTCAATACCTGGATAAGGCCCTTAAAGGTAATTGCCGAAAAAGTAGAGCATGGCAACGATAATGGCACAGAAGTTCTCCACCTGCTTGCGCCCAATAAATTTGTGCTTGAATGGATAAAGGATAACTTCCTCGATCGAATAACAGAGCTAATGGGCGAGTTAAGCCCAGATGCTTCAGCTGCGATTAAGCTGGACGTCACGAACAATTCGAATTTTAATCTTGAAGAGGCTGTTAGTACTGCAGACCTTAGTAATTTACAGGCTCCAGAAAGCCCAAGTGAATCACTGCAAGGTGAAATCCCTATTTTAAATACCAATATTAATGACTTTAAAGGCTTTACTAGCCACCACAGCTTTAATGAAAGTGATCCCGCTCAAACCCAGCCTGGGCAAAAGCTGGTTAATCACCAGCAAACAATCTCATCTCACGACAATACTGACAAACATGGTCAAGCGAGTGTTTCGAAGAATAAGCTGGGGGGACGTTTACGATATAAAGGGGAGTTAAATAAAAACTATACCTTCAATAACTTTATAGAAGGAAAGTCGAACCAATTAGCCAGAGCCGCTGCCGCTCAAGTAGCTGATAACCCCGGTGGTGCATATAACCCACTATTTATATATGGTGGAGTGGGCCTTGGTAAAACACACCTAATGCACAGTATTGGTAATCACTTGTTACAACAAAACCCAAAAGCCAATGTTGTTTATCTGCATTCACAAACCTTTGTGGGCAGCATGGTTTCTGCTTTACAACTTAACGCTATCAATGAATTTAAGCGTTATTATCATTCTGTAGACGCCCTTCTAATTGACGATATTCAGTTTTTTGCCAATAAAGAAAGGTCTCAGGAAGAGTTTTTTCACACCTTCAATGCAATTTTTGAAGGTGGCCGCCAAATAATCATGACCTGCGACAAATATCATAGTGAAATCAATGGCTTAGAAGATAGGCTGAAGTCTCGTTTTGGCTGGGGATTGTCAGTTGCGGTTGAACCGCCGGAGCTTGAAACTAGGGCGGCGATTCTAATTAGCAAAGCAAATCGGGAAAATGTTTTTCTTCCCAATCAAGAAGCTATGTTTATGGCGCAAAAACTTCGTTCAAATGTACGCGAGCTTGAAGGGGCGTTAAAAAAAGTTATCGCTCATGCCAGGTTTACAGGCAGCGAAATTTCTATCCCACTTATAAAAGAAGCATTAAAAGATTTGCTGGCTATTCAGAATAAGCTCATTAGTGTAGATAACATTCAGCGTACAGTTGCAGAGTATTACAAAATTAAAATGACTGATATGATATCTAAAAGAAGAAACCGATCAATCGCAAGGCCTCGACAAATTGCAATGTGCTTATCGAAAGAGTTGACTAACCATAGTTTGCCAGAAATTGGGACAATGTATGGAGATCGAGACCACACGACAGTTATGCATGCATGCAAAACTATTAATGAATTAAAAAAATCATCTACTGATATTTACGAAGATTATCAAAATTTATTGCGGTCATTATCCAGTTAATTTATTCGTCAGCTAACCAGTAAAGAAGAGTACAGCAATGCAATTTGAAATTTCTCGCGAGACCTTAATTAAGCCCTTACAGTTAGTTACTGGCGTTGTTGAGCGCCGCCAAACCTTACCTGTCTTATCCAATGTTTTATTGGTATTAGAGGGTAATCAGCTTTCCATGACGGGTACAGACCTGGAAGTTGAGCTTATTGGTCGAGTTGAAGTTGAAAATGGCTCTGAAAGTGGAGAAGTTACTGTTCCAGCTCGCAAACTTATGGATATTTGTAAATCGCTTCCCGATAGCGCCAGTCTAAAAATGGAACTGGATGACAATAAGCTGGTTATTAGATCTGGACGAAGCCGTTTTACCCTGTCGACATTACCCCCTTCAGACTTTCCAAGCGCAGAAGAGTCTTCAGAAGCTCTTGAGTTTTCAATCTCTCAGGAAAGACTTAAAGAGATGCTGGATAGCACCAGTTTTGCTATGGCTCAACAGGATGTACGTTATTATCTAAACGGCCTGCTGTTTGAAGTGAGCCCTAACTTCCTTCGTGTCGTAGCAACGGACGGGCATCGACTTGCTATGGACACGGAAGATATGAACACATCGGCTGAAAAAACCATGCAGGTTATTGTGCCGCGCAAAGGAATTCTTGAGCTTGCTCGTTTACTTGGTGAAGGCGAAGATAATGTTGATGTCGTTATCGGGACTAATCATGTTCGCGCCAAAACTCCTAATTTTACTTTTACTTCCAAGCTGGTAGATGGCAAATTTCCGGATTATGACAGGGTTTTACCCAAAGGCGGGGATAAGAAAATAGTTGCCGACAGAAATGAGCTGAGACAATCATTGAGCAGAACAGCAATTTTATCTAATGAAAAGTTTCGAGGTATTCGCCTAACTTTATTGGATGACGAAATAAAAATTCTTGCTAATAATCCTGAGCAAGAAGAAGCCGAAGAAATAGTCGCTGTAGAATATAAGGGCGATTCTCTAGAAATCGGCTTTAACGTAAGCTATTTAGTCGATGTTCTTACTGTGCTTGACACAGACACGGTGCAGGTTATTGTCTCTGACCCCAACAGCAGCGCCCTAATACAGGGGGCTGAAGGCAGCAGCGCACTATATGTTGTTATGCCTATGCGGCTTTAAGGTATCAAAACGCGGGATACAGCTTCCGATCTACACCCCTCTAAACCTAAACAATGCCTTTTCTAAAAAAACTGAGCATCTCCAACATTAGAAACTTGGGCTCAGCTTCTCTTGAGCCATCATCAGGGCTTAATCTTATTTATGGCGCTAATGGCAGTGGCAAAACTTCTCTACTTGAATCCATTTATTTATTAGGTCGTGGCAAAACTTTCCGCAGCAATGCAAAGGCGCCAATTATCCAAAATGAAGCAGAAGAATGTGTGGTTTTTGGGGAATTAGATGATGGTCAAAAGCTAGGGTTTAGCAGGCTAAGGCCAGGCACACAAAAGATATTTATCAACGGCGAAAAAGCAATAAACCGGGCCGATCTTGCACAGATTTTTCCTTTGCAGATGCTTAATTCAGATGCATTTAAAATACTTGAGGGCGGCCCTGGGGCCAGGAGGTCTTTTCTTGATTGGGGGGTGTTCCACGTGGAACATCAGTTTGTATCCCATTGGCGGCAAGCACAAAAAGCCTTGCTTAATAGAAACAGCTTATTAAAGAGCAGAAATGTAAAAAGCCAGGAGCTTAGCCCCTGGACTCACGAGTTTTGCCAGCATGCAGAGGCTGTTGATCAATATCGCCTCGAGTATTCTAATAAGTTTAAAGATTATTTGGATGAGCTGCTTAAAGAAATGCTGCCGCTCAAAGGTTTTTCGCTAAGCTATTTTAAAGGCTGGTCCAACACACAAGACCTTGAAGACATTTTAAGTGCCAATATACAAAAAGATGTTAAATTTGGCTTTACCGGGGCCGGACCACACCGAGCTGATTTAAAGATAAAGATTGGTAAAGAGCTGGCAGCTGATGTTTTATCAAGGGGCCAGCAAAAGCTACTAGTTATTGCCATGAAGCTAGCACAAGCTAAATTGTTGAAAAGCATTACTCGAAAGGGCTGTATTTTTTTGGTGGATGATCTGCCAGCAGAACTGGACCAGGCGAATAAAGCCAAAGTGTTAGGGATACTGTCAGAGCTCGGTGATCAAATATTTATAACAGGGATAGAGCGGGAGGCTCTGTATGAGCCTTTACAAAAAGAGAAAGAAATGAAGCTGTTTCACGTGGAACATGGTAAAATAAGTGCTGTGTAAGGTATTTTTGTTTGTGTGCCCTAAAGCCCGTAATCATTGGGCTGCAGAAGGCAAGCGCAAAGAGCTGGAGAGGCTGACTAAGGTCTAGGGGAGCATATATGGCTGAAGAAAATAATTACGACTCATCGAGCATCAAAGTCTTAAAGGGTTTGGATGCTGTTCGTAAAAGACCGGGAATGTATATTGGCGATACTGATGATGGCACTGGCCTGCACCATATGGTTTTTGAATTGGTGGATAACTCCATAGATGAGGCGCTGGCCGGCCATTGTGACCTGATCAAAGTGGTGATACACAGCGATGAAACGGTTAGTGTTTCTGATAATGGCAGAGGTATTCCCACCGAGATTCATGAAGAAGGCGTCTCAGCAGCAGAAGTGATAATGACTGTTTTGCATGCTGGCGGTAAATTCGACGATAACAGTTACAAGGTTTCGGGGGGCTTACATGGAGTAGGCGTTTCTGTTGTTAATGCTCTCTCTTCATATTTAAAACTTAGCATCTTTCGTGAGGGTAAAATCCATGAGCAAACCTATCATCATGGCGTTCCAGAAAAGCCCCTGGAAATCGTTGGGGATACTGAGCAGACAGGCACCTTATGTCATTTCAAGCCGTCTGTGGACACTTTTACCAACATCGAGTTTCATTATGAAATTCTGGCTAAAAAGCTGCGAGAGCTGGCCTTCCTGAATGCCGGCATTTGTATTGAGTTGAGTGATGAGCGTACTGAAAAAGTCGACACCTTCAAGTATGAAGGAGGACTTAAAGCTTTTGTTGATTACTTGAATCAAAATAAAACAGCGGTTAATAAAGTCTTCCATTTTGCGACAGATACGGATGATGGTATCGGGATCGAAATAGCCATGCAGTGGAATGATGGTTATCAAGAAAATATTTATCCTTACACTAACAATATCCCACAAAGAGATGGTGGAACCCACATAGCAGGGTTTCGTGGCGCTTTAACCAGAGTTTTAAAGTCATATATCGATAAGGAAATGGCGAGTCGTGCAGGCAAAGAAGTAACGACATCTGGTGATGACGCTCGAGAAGGCTTAACTGCAATTATTTCCGTCAAGGTGCCAGACCCCAAATTTTCATCACAAACTAAAGACAAATTAGTATCTTCAGAAGTTAAAACAGCTGTTGAGCAGGAAATGGGCAAGTATTTTTCTGACTTCTTGTTAGAGAACCCCTTAGAAGCTAAAAGCATTGTCAATAAAATGCTGGATGCAGCAAGAGCTCGTGAGGCTGCCCGTAAGGCTCGAGAGATGACACGAAGAAAAGGGGCTCTTGATATCGCCGGACTACCAGGCAAGCTAGCCGATTGCCAAGAAAAGGACCCTGCTTTGTCAGAGATTTATATTGTAGAGGGCGACTCTGCTGGAGGCTCTGCCAAGCAAGGTAGAAACCGCAAGAATCAGGCTATTTTGCCGCTAAAAGGTAAAATCTTAAATGTAGAAAAGGCTCGTTTTGATAAAATGCTAAGCTCTGCAGAAATTGGCACTTTAATTAAGGCGCTAGGTTGTGGTATCGGTGGAGAGGAGTTTGATCCAGAGGCCCTTCGCTATCACAGCATAATAATTATGACAGACGCCGACGTTGATGGTTCTCATATTCGAACTTTGCTTCTTACCTTCTTTTTCCGACAAATGCGTGAGCTGGTAGAACGTGGCCATATTTTTATTGCTCAGCCGCCCCTATACAAAGTACGAAAAGGTAAACAGGAACAGTACTTAAAAGATGAAGAAGAGTTAGCCCAGTTCCAAACGCAGGTGGCTCTTGAAGAAGCCAGTCTTCATGTAAGTAAAGAAGCTCCGGCAATTAACGACAAAGCTCTGGAAGACTTAGTTAATAATTATCGAAATGTTCAAAACATTATCAAGCGTCACTCTCAATACTATCCTGAGGAAGTGTTACAAGCCATGTCTTCTCTGCGTTTGCTAGAGCCAGAAGATCTTAAGTCTGAAGAAAAAGTTCAGGCCTGGGTTGAAGAGCTACAGGCGAAGGTTGCCCACGCAAATGTTTCCGGCGCCCTGTATGTGTTTTCCAGCAAATATGATGAAGAGGAAAAACTCTACGAGCCTCTGGTTACCTCAACTATTCATGGTGTAAAACGCAAGGTAGCAATTACCCCTGAGTTCTTCAAATCTGCAGACTATAAGCAAATTTACAAGCTGGGCGAGGCCCTGGAAGGCTTGTTTGATGAAGGGGCCTATGTCCAAAGAGGAGAAAAGCAAAAAACAGTAGCTAGCTTTAAGGAAGCATTAAGCTGGTTAATGGCTGAAGGCATGAAGGGTCATTATTTACAGCGCTATAAAGGCCTTGGAGAAATGAATCCAGGGCAGCTTTGGGAAACCACTATGGACCCAACTTATCGAAGGATGGCGCAAGTTACCATCCATGATGCAATGGCTGCCGATCAGCTATTTTCTACCTTGATGGGCGATCAGGTCGAACCTCGAAGAGACTTTATAGAAACGAATGCGCTTTCAGTATCTAATCTTGATATTTAATCTGGATTTTACAAGGGGCTTCAGGTGTAAGATAAGCCCAAAGCACAAGACGCTATCTGTCTTTATTTGCGCCTAAATGCTGCCAAATGTATATAAATGGATCTAAAAGCAGGCAACTACGACAAACGGCTTGAAGCTGTATGGGCTTATAAGGCAGTGCTCTGAAGCGTCCTTAGTGTTGCTTTATCCAGCTTTCTACTTCCTGGGTTAATTCTCGGGCCGATCTTCCCTTTGTTTCAATGACTTTGCCAATATTCACTTTAATAGTCCCTGGATACTTCAAAAACTTGCCGCTTGGCCAGAAATAACCGGCATTGTGTGAAACAGGTAATACTGCTGCCCCGGAATCAATTGCCAGAACAGCGCCACCAGACTGATATTTTTTATTCTCGCCAACCTTGACTCTCGTTCCTTCAGGGAAAATCAGGATAGAAATATTTTGCTCCAAGCGATTCTTGCCTTGGTCAAGAATCGCCTGTCTGGCAGTAAGTTTACGTTTTCGGTCAATGGCAATTGGTTTTAATAATGCTAGTGACCAGCCAAAAAGAGGAATGCTAAGAAGCTCTTTTTTTAATATGGCAGATACGGGAGAAAAGAACTGATAAAGAAAAATTGTTTCCCAGGGGCTTTGATGATTGCTCAGAATAACGAGAGGCTGCGAAGGGATGTTTTCTTGGCCGCTGATAACCACTTTTACACCACAGGTGATAGTTAGCCAGGCAATGATAAATCTGTTCCAGTATAAAAAATATTTATACCGCTGCTGCAAAGGCAAAATAAGCCCAATGGTTAAACAAAAGAAAGTGAATAGGATTAAAGAGCTAAAAAAGCCTAAATAGAAAAAAATGGTACGTATAAATAAAATAATATTTAGCATTTATGATTTGGGCAAATAAGGCATTATCTCAATATATAGCTTGCTGCGTCTTTTAGGTCATTAACAATTTCTATATGTTTCTTTTTTTCTATCTCTAATTGTTGTTCAGTAGAGGCGCCCTTTCCTGTTCTTACAAGTATCGGGCGACATTTCTTGCTTAAGCCAGCATCAATGTCTTTTTCAGAGTCACCAACAAAATAAGCATTTTGAACGCTTAAATTAAATTCATCTTCAATTTGATTCAACATACCGGGTAAAGGCTTTCTGCATTCACAACCATCATCTGGGCCATGAGGGCAATAAAAAACAGCATCAATAATACCACCAGCACTTTCTACCAAGGAACACATATAGCTATGCATATTGGCCAAGCTTATTTCATCGAAGTAACCTCGAGCCAGTCCGGATTGATTAGTGACTACTACCACCCTGTAACCTGCCTGAGATAATTTGGCAATAGCTTCTATGCTGCCAGGGATTGGCCGCCACTCATCTAGAGATTTTATATAGTCATCGGAGTCTTCATTTATCACTCCGTCTCGATCAAGAATTACGAGAGCTTGAGACATTTTATGATGCTTGCAAGAAAGAAATATCAGCGATTTGTAAAAACAAATAACGAATTTGTTTAAGTAAAGACTGACGATTATTCTTAAGGCCTATATCTTCAGTATTAACCATAACTGAATCAAAAAAATCATCAAGAGGAGCTTGTAAGGTAGCCATTATAGAAAGGGCTGCTTCAAAGTTATCTTGTTGTATTAGCGGTGAGGTTTGCTGTTCTATATCGTTTAATTTTGCATATAGAGCGAGTTCAGCAGGCTCTTGAAGAAGAGACTCATTAATAGTGTCAGCTGGAATTGAGTCTAATTTAGATAAAATATTTGCAACTCTTTTGTTGGCTGAGGCTAAAGCTGAAGCTTCTGGTAATTTGGAAAATTGATTTACAGCATTTAATTGCTGGTTAAAGGTTAGCGGACTATTAGGACGGACAGCATCTACTGCTTGAAAAATTGCTGTGTTAATACCAAGATCTGCATAATATGAACGAAAGCGATCAAAAATAAAATCCATTATAGTTTCTGACAAGTTTTCTTTTGCCGAAAGAGAATCAAAAGTTGTGATTGAGTGCTTGATACAATCAAGCAAATCTAAAGGCAGTTCTTTCTCGAGCATAATTCTTAGAATGCCTAGAGCTGCGCGTCTAAGAGCGAAAGGGTCTTTGGAGCCGCTAGGAGGCTGACCAATGCCAAAAAGACCAGTAATGGTGTCTAGCCGCTCAGCTATAGCCAAAACAATTCCTGCCTGACTGGCAGGTAGGGAATCACCCGAGAAGCGGGGCAGATATTGTTCTTCAATGGCAATACCAACGGCAGCATCTTCTCCATCATGATCAGCGTAATAATGACCCATGACGCCTTGCAAATCTGCAAACTCACCAACCATATTGCTTAGTAAATCGCACTTCGATAGCTCTGCAGCCCTGGCTACTTCCTCGGAACTTATATTTAATTGTTCAGAAATAAATAACGAAATCTTTTTTAGTCGCTCTGATTTATCGTATAAAGACCCAAGTTCTTTTTGAAAAACTACGCGCTTTAATGTGTCTATATGAGAATCCAGTCTTTGCTGTTTATCTTTTTCAAAAAAGAAAGCAGCATCAGCTAAGCGAGGACCAATGACTTTTTCATTGCCTCTAATAACTTGATCAGGATCTTTGCTGATTAAATTGCTCACAGTTATAAAGTGAGGAAGAAGATTGTCGTCTTGGTCAAGCAAGTAAAAATATTTTTGATGTTTTTTTAAAGAGGATATAAGTGCTTCTTTAGGTACGCTCAAAAAAGAAGGGTCAAAATTGCCGGTTAATGTAACCGGCCACTCTACTAAAGCGGTAACCTCCTCTAGTAAATCATTATCAATTGTTACTTTTGCATGTTTTATATTTGCTTCGTTTAAAACCTGGGATTGAATTAATTCTTTTCTCTTATGGAATGATGGTTCTACATATCCTTCATCGCTAAGTTTTGAAGGGTAATCATCAGCAGAATTAAGCTTTAAAGAATCAGGATGTAAAAACCGGTGGCCATAAGTGATGTTGCTTGTTTTTAAACCAAGAATGTTAGTAGAGATTGGTGCTTTACCGAATAACAATACCGCCCAATGTACAGGACGAATAAATTCTTCCCGTGAGCTTCCCCAGCGCATCCTTTTAGGAATAGGTAAAGCAGCAAGGGCTGCATTAATGATTTCTGGGATGAGTGCTTCTGTAAGCTCCCCGACTTTATTGACACTAAAAAAAAGCTTATCCGTTTTACCATCATTTTTTTGTTCTAGCTGACTAACCTCGACACCGCAAGATCGAGCAAAGCCTTCAGCAGCTTTACTGGGGTTGCCCTCCTTATCAAAAGCAGCCTTTACGGCAGGACCAAAACGATCAAGCATTCGGTCAGGTTGTTTTTTATCAAGCGCCAAGACCTTAAGCGCCAATCTGCGCGGCGTTGCATAAGCTTCAATGTTAGAAAAATTTAATTCTGACTCTTTCAGTCGTTTTTCGACTTCGTGTTGAAAGGCTTTAGATAAGTTTAATAAAGCTGTGGGCGGCAACTCTTCAGTGCCAATTTCTACTAATAAATCAGCATTAGACATTTTTCTTGGTGCTCCCAGCTTGCTTTAGACATTCTTCTCTTAAATCATCTGGCGCCATAGGAAAGCCTAGTTTTTCTCTGGAAGTGTAATAGGCTTTTGCAACTAAACGTGCGAGAGTTCTAACACGAAGAATAAATCGTTGTCGCTCGGTAACAGAAATCGCGGAGCGAGCATCTAGTAAATTAAAATAATGAGAGGCTTTTAAAACGAGCTCATAGGCTGGCAAGACCAAAGAGTTATCTATTAAATCCTGGCATTGACTTTCGCAATCATCAAAATGCTTAAAGAGCGAATCAATATCAGCGTGTTCAAAATTATATGCTGACATTTCAACTTCGTTTTGATGGAAAACGTCCCCGTAAGTAACAGGCCCAGCGGGAGAATTCGTCCAGACAATATCAAAAATAGAATCTTTTCCTTGCAGGTACATAGCCAATCGCTCTAGCCCATAGGTGATTTCCCCACTTACTGGGAAACATTCAAGTCCGCCAACCTGCTGAAAATAGGTAAATTGAGTAATTTCCATGCCATTAAGCCAGACTTCCCAACCCAAGCCCCAGGCGCCCAAAGTTGGAGACTCCCAATTATCTTCTACAAATCGAATATCGTGAATATTCGCATCAATTCCAATCATTTTAAGAGAATTTAAGTACAGTTCTTGAATATTTAAAGGAGAAGGCTTAAGTATCACTTGAAACTGGTAGTAATGCTGAAGTCGCATTGGGTTCTCCCCATAGCGTCCATCAGCTGGTCTGCGGCAGGGTTGTACATAAGCAGTATGCCAACTTTCTGGCCCAATTGCCTTTAAGAACGTAGCAGGGTGAAAGGTTCCGGCCCCAACTTCTAGGTCCAAGGGCTGCACTATCACGCAGCCTTGATCAGCCCAGTATTGTTGTAATGCTAGAATCAGTCCTTGAAAGGTGGAAGTATCAATATCAGCTTGTTTACTCAAAATGCATCTTTTCTGTTTTGGTCGTTTTAGAGAGCTTATTCCTTAAGGTCGGCAATTATCCTAAAAACTGGTGGTGATAGCGAGAATAACTTGGCTCATTCACAATGAAGGTAGTATGCTTTTGGTCGAAATTTTTCCAAAACATAGGCGGTAGACTCTTTTGAAAATTAGAATAGGCATAGCATTTATCAAACTTATGTCGCTATTTTCGTTAAAAACGTCTAGAAAATTCGGGAAAGTCCTTGGATATTGCGCATATCTTGCTAATACAAGGCTATATAAAACCAGCCTTACTAATTTGGCGTTATGTTTTCCACAAATGAGCGCGAATGAGACTAAGGACTTAGCAAGAAAGAGTTTGATGCATACAGGCATGACATTAGCTGAGTGCGGCCCTGTTTGGCTATGGCCGAGTGACAAAATAATGCAAGAAATCGAGGAAGTTGAGGGTGCGGATTTGCTTCAAAATGCCAGAGATCTGGGTTTAGGAGTGGTATTACTAGGTCCGCATCACGGCAACTGGGAGCTTATGGGATTATATTTAAGCACTTTGGGTCAATGCAGCATGTTGTATCAGGAGCCAAAAAGTCGAGATCTAGGCGATTTATTATATGCGGCTCGATCTCGAGGCAGCGCTAAGCTTTATCCTGCCGATAAAAAGGGCGCTGCAGCAATCTTATTGGCGCTTAGAAAAGGCGAGATGGTAGGGATATTGCCTGATCAGATTCCGGTAGCCGGAGGGGGAGAATTTGCCCCCTTCTTTGGTAACCAGGCCTTTACGATGACTTTAGTAGCTCGCCTTATCCAAAAAACAGGCGCTAAAGCGTTATTAACTTATACCAAGCGAACAGAAAAGGGATTTAAAGTTGTCATCAAAGATCCTTCAGATAAAATATATGCTGAGCATATGCAAGCTTCGCTAAAGGGTCTTAATAAGACAGTAGAAATTGCGGTTGGCGATGAACCTGAACAATATCAGTGGGAATATAAACGTTTCCGCTATCAGCCTGAAGGCAAGCAAGAACCATATAGTAATTAATCAATCACGCCAAAACTGGGGGGTCAGCAGAACCAGCAAAGTGAAGACTTCGAGTCGGCCTAAAAGCATACCGAGGCATAAAACCCACTTGCTGGAATCAGGCATGCCTCCATATGTTACTGAGACATCTCCAAGGCCGGGGCCAAGATTATTGATGCTGGCTCCAACCGCAGTAAATGCCGTGGTTATATCTAGCCCTGTCGCTAATAAGACAAGCAACATAAACATATAAGCCATTACATAGACAGAGAAAAAGCCCCAAACTGACTCGATAACACGATCGGGCACTTTGTTGCGACCGAGCTTGATCGGGATCACTGCATTGGGGTGAATCAATCTTTTAAGCTCTCTGAACCCTTGTTTAATAATCAACACTATCCTGATTACTTTCATGCCGCCTCCAGTTGAGCCAGCACAGGATCCGATTATCGCCATATAAAATAACAGGAAAGGTAAAAAAGTGGGCCATGCGCTAAAGTCCGCAGAGCTAAAACCGGTTGTAGTGCTGATAGAAACGACTCCAAACAAGCCTTTTATAATGGCTTCGTTCAAGGCATAGGTCTCTGAAGCAATAAGCACAATGATTGTTATGATAGATATGCCCAGCAATAAAAATAAATAAAATTTAAGCTCTGTATCGGGCCAATAATGTTTCAAACTGCGAGAGCGAAGTGCAATAAAGTGTAGAGCGAAATTAATCCCGGAAATGACCATAAAAAACACAGCAATTAGTTCAATTACCGGGTTTTGAAAATAGCCAATGCTGGCATCGTGAGTTGAAAATCCACCGATGGCGACAGTCGCATAACTATGAGTTATTGCATCAAAGGCATCCATACCGGCAAGGTAATAAGCAAAGGCACAGAAGGTTGTCAGGCATACATATAAAAACAGCAAGGCCTTGGCAGTTTCGGTAACCCGCGGTAAAAGCTTGTTGTCTTTTACTGGACCAGGGGTTTCAGCCTTATAAATTTGCATTCCGCCTATGCCTAGCATAGGTAAAATTGCAACGGCAATAGCAACAATGCCCATACCACCAAGCCATTGGAGTTGTTGGCGATAATACAGAATCGATTTTGGCAGCTCATCTAGGCCAGATAGAACCGTGGCCCCTGTAGTTGTGAGGCCTGATACAGACTCAAAAAGTGCATCAGTAAATGACATCTGCATATCTTCTGACATCAAAAACGGAATACAACCGAATAAACCAAGAACAGTCCAGAACAGGGCTACTATCAAAAAGCCATCGCGAGTTCGAAGGTCGGCTTTGTCTCTATGTGTTGGAAGCCAAAGCGCTAAACCACAGAAGACGGTTATAAAGAAAGCGCTTAAGAAAGCCGGCCAAGTTCCATCTTCATATAACAACGCAAGCCCTGCAGGAGGGAGCAGCGTAATACTGAAAAGCATCAATAAAATGCCTAGAATTCTGGATATGACGAGAAAATGCATAGTTTTTATCTAAACTAGCTCTTAAAAAAAAGTAAAACCGACCTGAAACAAGGCTTCAACTTCAGAAATTTTGCGCTTATCAACCATAAATAAAATGACATGATCATCTGTTTCTACAACGACATTATCATGAGCAATGAATACCTTGTTGTCCCTGACAATCGCGCCAATGGTTGTTCCTGTAGGCAATTCGATATTTTCTATAGCCTTTCCAACGACCTTGGATGTAGATTTATCACCGTGTGCAATGACCTCTATGGCTTCTGCCGCCCCTCTTCTTAGTGAATGAACATTGACAATGTCACCTCTGCGAATATGTCTGAGCAGGCTACCAATGGTTGCTAGTTGTGGAGAGATAGCAATATCGATTTCACCGCCCTGAACTAGGTCAACATAGGCAGGGTTTGCAATAAGTGTCATTACACGGCTGGCACCGAGGCGTTTGGCAAGAAGAGAAGACATGATGTTGGCTTCGTCATTATTAGTCAGGGCTAAAAAAACATCTGCTGAGTCGATTCCTTCTTCTAACAAGACTTCTCTGTGGGAGGCATCTGCATGTAAAACAGTAGTATGGTTCAAACTCTCAGCTAGAACATCGCAACGTTCGGGATTTATTTCAAGAAGTTTGGTTCGGTACTTTTTCTCAATGGCTGAAGCCAGGCGTTCTCCGATATTTCCGCCCCCTGCGATTATGATTCTTTTATAAGGGTTATCCACTTTTCGCATTTCGCTCATTACCGAGCGAATATTTTCTTTAGCAGCAATAAAAAATACTTCATCATCACGCTCTATGATCGTATTGCCTTCTGGAATAATAGGGCGATTTCTTCGAAAGATGGCTGCTACTCTCGTATCAACGTTGGGCATATGCTCACGTAAAGTACGTATTTCCTGATTAACCAAAGGGCCGCCATCTTCTGCATGTACGGCGACAAGTTGAACCAGGCCATCTGCAAAATCCATTACCTGTAAAGAACCGGGAAGGTCCAATAAACTCTTAATATAGTGTGAAGCTATTTCTTCCGGACTAATAACAACATCGACTGGGATGGCTTCTGGTCCAAACAGTTTGGGCGAGTTGACATAAGAGTTGGCTCGTAAGCGGCAGATTTTTTTGGGGGTACGAAATAAGCTAAAGGCTACCTGACATGCGACAAGATTTGTTTCATCACTATCAGTAACTGCTATCAGCATATCAGCATCTTGGGCGCCGGCATTTGCCAGAACGTCAGGAAAAGAAGGCAGCCCGGTAGTAGTGCCAATATCAAGTCTATCTTTAAGTTCTCTTAAGCGGTCGCTATCGGAGTCAACGACAGTAATGTCATTGTCCTCTTTTTCAAGGTTTTCAGCTAAGCTTGCGCCTATTTTATTGGCGCCGAGGATTATAATTTTCATGGTTGATCCATAGCTTTATTTTAAAGCCAGTACTTTGGATGGCCATAGTCTAACACTTTTGTAATAAAGCGTAGTAGAAACCATCATGAGATTCAGGGGAAGGGAATAGCTGACGGCCATGATTGCAAGCTAGCCCCCAACTGGCATTAATTTGAATTTCCTTGGCCTTAGGTGTTTCTGAAATGAACCTTTGGATCTGATTAGTATTTTCTGCTTTAAGTATCGAGCAGGTAGAATAAAGTAAAACACCCCCTTTTTTTAAAAGAGGCCATACTGCCTTTAGTATTTTATGCTGAAGCAGAGCTAGACTCTGTATGTCTTCGGGATGACGTAATAATTTAATATCGGGGTGACGTCGAATAACTCCTGTACCGGAACAGGGCACGTCTAGCAAAATTCTATCAAAAGTATGATGCTCTTTTTGCCAAATTACTGCCTGCTCAATAATATCATTATTGATCAGGCAAGCATTAGCCTGGATTCTTGATAGGTTTTCTTCTACTCGTTTTAAGCGCGATACATCATTATCTATTGCGTACAATTTGGCTTCGGGGGCTTGTTCCAGAATTGCACAACTTTTACCTCCTGGAGCAGCACAGGCATCTAATATAGTTTCTGAATTTTTTGGCGCCAGTAAAGCAACGGCAAGCTGAGATGATTCATCTTGTACGCTAACCATGCCATCAGCAAAGCCAGGCAAAATATCGACCGGAACCGGCTCTTTCAATATAAGAGTTGTTTCAGTTAAATTTCCAGGTCTTGCTGATAAATTGCTTTCCTCAAGGAGAATAAGGTATTGCTTAAGGGACGTTTTATTTTTGTTGACTCTTAAGGTCATGGGCGCCTGAAAAGAATTATTTTCCATAATAGACAAATATTCATTTGGCCAGTTTGTTTGTAGCGCTGACATGAGCCAGGCAGGATGAGAATATTTTAATTCGGGCTGTTTATTAATTATGGCATGCAGGTTTTTCATTTCTCTTTGGGTAGAACGCAATACAGCATTAACTAGCTTTTTGGCCCAAACTTTTTTCAACTTGCTACAAGCAGAGACTGACTCATTGATAACTGCGTAATCCGGCGTACGCATATAAAATAATTGATAAACCCCTATCAATATCAAACAAAAAATATCGTTATCTTTTTTTCGAAGAGGTTTCTTCATGAAATGATTCGAAATAAAAACCAGCTGTTCATAGTGGCGGCAAAGCCCATAACAAAGTGCTTGTAAAAAAGCGTAATTGTCACTGGTTTGGGTTGGCTTATATTTATCCAATAGAGTTGACAGAGAGCCTTTTTGAAGCAATAACTGCTGAAGAATTTTAATTGCAGATATGCGTGTTAGGTCGCTGGTCACGATTCAATCCTATTAGATTAATGCTGAGCTGGGGATGAGCTAAATACGGTATCTGGCTTGAAAAAATCTTTACGACCATTTAAAAAATCTTTGACATTAATTTCTGCCTTGCCAGGTAATTGGATTTTTTCTATAAGCAGACAGGAGTTTCTGCAAGCCACTAAAAGGCCATCTTGATTAACGTGATCGATCGTTCCAGGTTTAATTGAAGAGCCTACAGATTTTACAGCGGCCTTAGTAATTCGGAGTCGCTGTCCTTTATAAAAACTATAGGCAGGCGAGCGGGGGTAGAAAGCGTTGATTTGTTGTTGGACTTCCTTGGCTTCCCTGTCCCAAATAATTAAAGCATCTTGCTTTGTGAGTTTAGCAGCATAAGTGCTTGGACTATTGTCTTGCGGTACCGGCGATAAAGATTTTGATTCAATTTGCTCAAGAACGTCTAATAAGGCTTTTTTTCCAATGTCTGCTAATCGAGCCGTCAGGCTGGCACTATTGTCATCAGGTTCGATAGGAGTTGTTGCGCTCAATAACATATCTCCCGTATCCAGCCCGGCATCCATTTGCATAATGGTTATACCTGTTTGTGAATCGCCAGCGAGTATAGCCCGCTCAATCGGCGCTGCGCCACGCCAGCGAGGCAGGAGAGAGGCATGCACATTGATACAGCCAAAACGAGGAGCGTCTAAAACTGCCTGCGGCAAAATTAAACCATAAGCAACAACAACGAGGACATCTAACTCTAAAGCATGTAATTGCTTTTGCGCTTCAAGACTTTTTAAGTTTTGCGGCTGAAATACAGATAATTCAGAATTAAGTGCTAAGCGTTTTACAGGGCTTGGCTTGTTCTCTTTGCCTCGGCCAGAAGGCCGGTCAGGCTGGGTATAGACGCCAAGAATGTTATACCCGGCACTAATTAATACTTGCAGATGGCTAGCGGCAAAATCAGGAGTACCGGCAAAAGCAATTCGAAGAGCAGACTTATTCATATTGATAGGTTTCGCTCTTTTGGAAGAATAAACAGTTCAAGCAGAAGCTTTTTGTCTATGCTCTTTTTCAAGCTTGGATTTAATTCTTTGGCGTTTCAATACAGAAAGATAGTCGACAAATAACTTACCATCAAGGTGGTCAATTTCATGTTGGACACAAACTGCTAGCAATCCTTCTGCCTCTATTTCAAAGGGTTCCCCCTCTTTATTAAGGGCTTTCACCAAGACTTTTCGAGGGCGCTCAACAAATTCGAAATAACCTGGAACAGAAAGGCAGCCCTCTTCATGCCGATATGGCTCAGGGTCAAGCACTGTAATTTCAGGGTTAATAAAGACGAGAGGGTTTTGCTCTTCTTCTTCATCAGCTAAATCTATTATTAAAAAGCGTTTTTGTATATTAACCTGAGTTGCGGCCAGGCCTATACCTGATGCTGCATACATGGTTTCAAACATATCATTGATAGTTTGTTTTAGTGCATCATCGACTTTATCGACCGGGACTGCTTTTTTTCTTAGCCTGGGGTCGGGAAATTCTAATATTTCTAACAAACTCATAATTAAAAAGTTCACTGATATTTTTGGAAGCAATGATACGTTATTTCGGGGCAGTTTATTAAGTATTCAAGCTTAAAGCCTGATAATTCGACTAAAACTGCAAATTCAGCTTGATAAAATCTGCCTTCATTTGCCTTAGTAGCCTATTAGCAGCCTAAAGGAAGCCCCTAAAAAATGGCTCCAAATAAAAGTGGATCATTGTCTATTGCAATAGCTTGCTGTTGTTACGAATTGAATTTGGCTTGCAACAAAACGTTACAAAATGAGTTTCAGAACCACAAAAGAATGACCGCTCAGCGTGAATTTCCTATTCTTAATGTTCAATAATTATAAGCAAATCACAAATTACCTAAAAAAACTGCGCTAAGCATATATAATTACATAACTTATTGATAAGATATGCCAAAATAAAACTCAAGAAGCCGGCTTCCCAGCAAGGCTATTGATGAGAGGTTGAGAATGCTCTTAACTCACTTCAGACTAGTTATTACAGCAGCGTTTTTATGCTTTCTATGCTATTTCCGCTGGCTTTCACTCAGGCTCAGCAAAATGGAAGCTTGATAATTCGTGAAGACTCGCCAGAAAACTATTTGGTAGTGGAAGGCGATACGCTTTGGGATATCGCCGGTATTTTTCTTGAAGAGCCTTGGCTTTGGCCAGAAATTTGGCAGTTAAACCCTCAGATTCAGAATCCTGACTTAATTTATCCTGGCGACACGATCGAGCTTTATTATGAGCAAGGACAGCCCAGAATTACTGTGCAGCGCGGCGGAAGCTCAAGCGGCACGAGAGATTCAATCGATGATACAAACTTACCAGTAGTTGTCTTAAGCCCTCAAGTTCGAAGGCAGCAATTGCTCAGCCCAATTCCAGCAATTTCCTTAGAGTCAATTAGCCCCTTGCTAAGCAATAATCGCATAGTTGGCCTTGCCGATCTTGATAATGCTCCCACACTGCTGGGATCTCGATCAGACACAAGATTTTCCAGTGAAGGCGATGTTGTTTTTGCTAAAGGCGCTTGGGCGCCAGGAATTTCCAGCTATGAAATACTGCGTCCCAATGGAGAAATAGAGGATCCGCAATCAGGAGAATTGACCGCCATTCAGGCCAAATTAATAGGCAGGGCTTCCATGCTAAATAATGATAATGGTGAAGCGACACTTTTAATTGATAGCAATCTGGAAGAAGTGAGGGTAGGAGATTATTTTGTTGCTGGAGAATCCTTAGCTTTGTCGTCTCAATACTTCCCTGCGCCGCCAATGTTTGATGTTGATGCTAGAATTCTAGATATTGAATTTGGACGCAGAGTCGGAGGTAAAAATGATACCGTGATTGTCAATCTGGGTACTCAGGATCAAATAAAAACCGGTGATCTGCTTGCGTTACAAAAAGAAGACATTTTAATCGAAGACCCAACGTCCAGAAGGCCTTTAAGAATTGATGGCAGGCAAGACATGTTAACCTTTAGTGGCGAAATCTATGGAAGAATACTAATCTATAAAGCGTTTGATAATCATAGCTTTGCGCTGGTTTTGAGTAGCGACCTACCCATCAGTATTAACGATAGGGTAATAAACCCTTAAGCTGCTCGCAAAATTGATCATGGAAGATCAGAATGGAAGACAAAGAGCTATCGGCATGGCTTTGTTTATGCCTAATGCCAGGCTTAACTAATAAAAGCATCCGGTCTTTGATTGCGCATTTTGGCAGTGCTCAAAATATTTTCAGCAGTAAAGCAAATCGGCTAAACCAGCCAAAAGCTCAGGAAAAAAACTCCAGCGCTTAATAGATTTTTGCCATGCGCAGAAAACTAAATCCGAAGTAAAGAAAAAAATTCGTCAGGCTCTGCTTTGGAGGGAAGCAGAACAACACCACATTATTACTTTGGAATGTAAGGCTTTTCCCCCCTTGTTAAAAGAAATTCCAGACCCGCCATTACTTTTATATGTAGCCGGCTCACTGGACCTTTTGTCTTTTCCTCAAATAGCCATGGTTGGTAGCCGAAAGGCTTCTCCTGGAGGACGAGCGATAGCCAAACGTTTAGCAGGAGATCTTGTCAAAGCAGGTTATTCAGTTTGTAGCGGCATGGCATTAGGGATTGACACAGAAAGTCATCAGGGTGCGCTGGGGGAAAAAGGACCCAGTGTCGCTGTTCTGGGTTGCGGAATAGACCAAGTTTATCCAAATACAAATAAACGCCTTGCTCACTGCTTAGTTAATGAAGGGGCCATCGTGTCAGAGTTTGCTTTGGGAGCTTCACCAAAGCCCTGGCATTTCCCACAACGAAATCGCATCATAAGCGGCCTAAGCCAAGCCGTTGTTATTGTTGAGGCAGCATTAAAAAGCGGCTCATTAATTTCAGCTCGTTATGCTTTGGAACAAGGCAGAGAGGTTTTTGCCGTCCCAGGATCGCCACATAATCCGCAAGCTAAAGGGTGTCACTATTTGTTGAAAAATGGCGCAAAACTAGTTGAGAATGTCGCTGACATTTTAGAAGAGTTAGGCGCTTTTCAAAGATTTGAGCAGGCACCAATAGAGGATTATGAGAGCAGCAAAAAGTATATAGCGGACGATGCAAAATTATTACTGGGACATATTGATTATGAGACAACAAGCATCGACGCCTTAATTCTCGAGACACATTTTAGCGTAGAGCATCATAGTCGCTTATTGGTAGAGCTGGAAATTCTAGGGTTGATTACCCCAAGGCAGGGAGGCTATTCATTGTCGCCAACATAAGTGATAATTCTTTGTGTAATTAAAGATCGTTTAAGAGCCGCTTTAGACCTAAAGCAAGTGAGAGCTTACACAAGAGCGGAATTGTAGCTTGTCTTAGAGAAGAGATTTAAATGTTGATTGTGATCCTTTTAATCAAGCATTGGTAAAAAAAAATAATACTGCCGTTAAAATGTTGTGATATATACAAAGACCTGGTCATGGCTGCGTTCAATTTCAGACAAATTGAAAATCAATTAAGACTCCGGTTTTAAACAAGCGTTATTTATTAAAAGATTCTTGTCTGATCCAGCTACATGGTTAATCACTGATACAAATCAATTAATTACCTCCTGTATAAAAGAAAATTTTGATACAGTCGCGGTAAGAGTTAGCTGGTATTAGTCCAGACACAAGTTGAGGACTACTCTGGAAATAAAGATATCTTGATAGTTCCCGATGAGCTTGGTGGTCTGCTATAAGCCACGTCTATTAAAGATTTAATTAGAGCTTTAATAAGCTGAAAAGAAACAAGCAGCTAAATTTTTTAGGAGAAGAAGATAAAGTGATAGATGTTGATACAGAGGCAGTAAAAAATTATTTGCTAGGCTTACAAAATAATATTTGTAATGGTCTAGAGCAGGTTGATGGTAAGGCAAAGTTTCTAGAAGATAGCTGGGATAGAGAGAAGGGCGGCAGTGGAAAAACGCGGGTTATTGCTGGGGGCTCAGTAATAGAAAAAGGAGGAGTAAATTTTTCTCATGTATTTGGTGACTCCATGCCCGCGGCAGCAACAGCGCATAGACCAGAACTCGCAGGAGGCACTTTTCAGGCCATGGGCGTCTCCCTGGTGATTCATCCAGAGAATCCATATTGCCCAACTTCACACGCGAACGTAAGGTTTTTTATAGCTGAAAAAGAAGGAATAGAGCCGGTTTGGTGGTTTGGAGGGGGTTATGATCTTACCCCTTATTATGCCTTTGATGAAGATTGTAGGCACTGGCATCAGACTGCAAAAAAATGTTGTGAGCCTTTTGGTGATGAGGTTTATAAAGAGCATAAAAAGTGGTGTGATGAGTACTTCTATCTGCCTCACCGAAAAGAAACAAGAGGCATAGGTGGATTATTTTTTGATGATTTAAATGAGTGGGGCTTTGAGAAATGCTTTGCCTATATGCAGGCCGTAGGCAATTCTTACCTTGAGGCTTATGCGCCTATTCTAGAGCTTAGAAAAAATACTCCGTACAGTGAAAAGGAACAGTTTTTTCAACAGTACAGGCGCGGTCGTTATGCTGAGTTTAATCTTGTTATAGATAGAGGGACAATTTTTGGCTTGCAATCTGGTGTTGGCCGTATTGAATCCATCCTAATGTCTTTGCCGCCACAAGTTCGCTGGGTGTATGACTGGCATCCTGAGTCTGGTTCGGCTGAAGAAAAGTTATATACTGATTACCTAAAGCCTCGAGACTGGGTATAAATTCGCTAGAATTAGTAATTACAGGAGTCAGTATTGGATAGATATGCTGTTATGGGCAACCCCATAGAACACAGCCTTTCTCCCCGTATTCACCTTGCTTTTGCCAACGAGACAAATCAGCGCTTGTCTTACGAGGCTGTGTTGGTGAAAACTGGTGAGTTTCAGCAAGATGTGTCTCTTTTTTTTGCTGAAGGCGGCAAAGGTCTGAATGTTACAGTGCCTTTCAAGCAAGAAGCCTGGGCATTAGCTGAAGAGCTAAGCCCTCATGCTGAACTTGCACACGCTGTTAATACTTTGCTCAAGAATGAAAAGGGAAAACTCCAGGGTCATAATACTGATGGGCTTGGTCTTATTCGGGATATTAAGAGCAATAATAATGGCAGCCTGAAAGGCAAAAAGATTCTTGTAGTTGGGGCTGGCGGGGCAGCAAGAGGTATTCTTTTACCATTATTGAATGAAGCGCCGGAAAGTATTTGTGTCGTCAATAGAACACAAAGCAAAGCTCAAGAATTAGCCGAGCTTTTCAGTAAATATGGGAATATCAGTGCATGCGGTTTCGAGAAATTGGGAATAGATAGCCCTAATAAAAAGGTGGACTGGATCATTAATGCCAGCTCATCCAGCCTCAGAGGGGAGCTGCCCCCAATTCCAAAAGATATTTTAAATGATGGCGCCGCTTGTTATGACTTAATGTATGGCCCGAAAGAAACGGTTTTTTGTCAGTGGGCCCGGCAAGCAGGGGCAAAAAAAGTTATGGATGGCTTAGGCATGCTGGTCGAGCAGGCAGCAGAATCGTTTTACCTATGGAGAGGTATAAGGCCAACAACAGATAAAGTTATTCTTAACCTGAAAAAAAATAATTAATAATATGATTAAGAAGTGTTTTGGTGGAGGTTTTTAAGTTTCACATAATGCGCAGAGCTATAGAGTAAAAAATCTAACTCTCCCTGTTTTAGATCTCGAGCCCGCCTGGCTGGAGAACCGACATAAAGCCCCCCGCTTTCAAGAGTTTTGCCCGGTGACACTACGCTGCCGGCTCCTACAATTACATCAGGCTCTATGATCGCGCCATCCATAATTATGGCGCCCATGCCAATTAAAGCTCGACCCTGAATAGAACAGCCGTGCAGCACTACTCGATGCCCAACCGTCACGTCATTACCAATTTTTAACTCAAAACCATCAGGAGGATATGATCCAGGAGCAGTAACATGCAAGATAGACCCGTCTTGTATATTAGTACGCTCACCAATAGTGATTTCCTGAACGTCTCCGCGTATTACCGAGGTTGGCCACACGGAGGAATCTTTGCCTATAGTCACTCGACCTATGACTAAAGCGGTTTCGTCAATAAAAACACCTTCGGCTAGAGAAGGAGAATTTTCCAGATATTTACGTATAGCCATAAGCCTTCCTGATAATGAATTACAGGGTTAGATTATGCCATGTCTGTTGAGTTTATTATTCTGATAAGTTTAAAAAATAAAAAAACATATTTTTGATATAAATCATCGCATAAGACTTCATACTTCGTAGCCTTTCGGTGACAAATATTGATATAATGTCTGGCGAATTGTCGCATGTATTTTGTAAGGCTTATGATTGATTCTCACCGTGAGCCGGTTTCAACTAAAAAATATTGCATATTCCATATGGTTTAAGGCCGGCTTAATGTGCTGGTTAGAAATTAAGAATTAACGATAACGTGGAGAAATGGCGAATGCAGCCAAAGAATAAGTTTTTGCTAGGTTTGTTGACTACTGCTTTGACGCTAATAAGCACACAAGCTGGTGCAGCATGGGAATTGAATATGCCGGTAGGCATCACGGATATTAGCCGTGAAACCTACGACTTGCATATGTTAATTACCATTATCTGCGCATCAATCGGCCTAGTGGTTTACGGCGTTTTAATTTGGTCTTTAGTTAAATACAGAAAATCAAAAGGAGCCAAATCTGCTTCTTTCCATGAAAACACTACTATCGAAATAATCTGGACCGTCATTCCAATCATCATTCTGGTTGCCATGGCCATCCCTTCTACCGGAGTGCTAAGACAAATTTATGATGCCTCTGAGTCCGAGCTGGATATTATGATTACTGGCTACCAGTGGCGTTGGCAATATAGCTACCTAGCTGATGAGGGTGAAGAGGTTTCTTTCTTCAGCAATCTTTCCACTACTGATGATCAGATCGCAGGTCTTGATGAGAAAAGCGAAAACTATTTATTGGAAGTTGACGAGCCTATGGTGATTCCAGTGAATACTAAAGTGCGTTTTTTGCTGACGGCAGCCGATGTTATTCATTCCTGGTGGGTGCCTGAATTTGCTGTGAAAAAAGATGCAATTCCAGGCTTTGTGAATGAAGCTTGGGTAATTGCAGAAGAAACCGGAACCTTCCGTGGTCAGTGCACCGAACTTTGTGGCCAAGAACATGGCTTTATGCCGGTAGTTGTTGAAGTGGTTGAACAGGAAGAATTCGACGCCTGGTACAGCGAAAGGCAAGAGGCTGCAGCTGCAGTTGCTGAATTAACAAGTCAGGACTGGAATATGGAGCAGCTAGTTGCTCAAGGTGAAACGGTATATCGTACTTTCTGTATGGCTTGCCACCAGGAGAATGGGCAGGGCTTGCCGCCCGCATTCCCCGCGCTAACAGGCAGCGCAATTGCCGTTGGCCCCATAGAGGATCATATAGATATCGTTTTAAATGGCGCTCCGGGTACAGCAATGGCCGCCTTCGGTGGGCAATTAAATCCGGTTGATCTTGCAGCAGTTATTACTTACGAGCGAAACGCGTTGGGCAATAGTGTTGGTGATTTGGTAACGCCGGTGGAAATATTACAGGCACAGTCCGAATAGTTAAGACCAAGTTAAAGCGATTTTTAAGCTAAGCAGTATAGTAAAGAGAAGATAGAGGAAAAAAGTATGAGTAATTTAGGCGCTATAGACGTTCACGATGCACATCATGACGATGATCATCATCATGGGCCAGCAACGGGCATAACTCGCTGGTTGTATACAACCAACCACAAAGACATTGGCTCTATGTATCTATGGTTCAGTCTTGCTATGTTTTTATTGGGCGGAACCTTTGCTCTGGTTATTCGTCTTGAGTTGTTTCAGCCAGGCTTACAATTTGTTGAGCCTAACTTTTTTAACCAGATGACCACGATGCATGGTTTGGTTATGGTATTTGGTGCTGTTATGCCTGCCTTTGTGGGCTTGGGTAACTGGATGATTCCCATGATGATTGGCGCTCCCGACATGGCCCTGCCAAGAATGAATAACTGGAGCTTCTGGATACTTCCGTTTGCCTTTGCGATGTTAGCGTCAACCTTATTGATGGAGGCAGGCGCTCCCAATTTTGGCTGGACTTTCTATGCTCCGCTATCAACTACCTATGCTCCGGAAACAGTTACTTTCTTTATCTTTGCAGTTCACATGATGGGCGCCTCGTCTATCATGGGCTCTATCAATATTATTGCAACTATCCAGAACCTCAGGGCTCCAGGCATGACTTACATGAAAATGCCATTGTTTGTTTGGACCTGGTTGATCACCGCTTATCTGTTGCTGGCAGTTATGCCGGTATTGGCAGGCGTAGTTACGATGATGCTGTTCGATGTGCATTTTGGCACTTCGTTCTTTAATGCCGCTGGAGGCGGAGACCCTGTATTGTTTCAGCATGTTTTCTGGTTCTTTGGACATCCGGAAGTGTATATCATGATCCTTCCTGCGTTTGGTGTTGTTTCCGAAATTATTCCAACCTTCTCTCGTAAGCGTCTGTTTGGTTACGACTCCATGGTTTATGCAACCTCATCAATAGCATTTCTTTCTTTCATCGTTTGGGCTCATCATATGTTTACTACTGGAATGCCCTTGGCAGGCGAGCTGTTTTTTATGTATACCACGATGATTATTGCGGTGCCAACAGGGGTGAAAGTGTTTAACTGGGTAAGCACTATGTTTAAAGGCTCTATTACTTTTGAAACGCCAATGCTGTTCGCAATAGCTTTCGTTGTGCTATTTACCATGGGAGGGTTTACAGGCTTAATGCTGGCGATTGCTCCTGCAGATTTTCAGTACCATGATACGTACTTTGTTGTCGCCCACTTTCATTATGTTCTAGTACCCGGAGCAGTTTTTTCTATCATGGCGGCCGTTTATTACTGGCTGCCTAAATGGACCGGCAACATGTATGACGAAACTTTAGGAAAGCTGCATTTCTGGCTTTCTTTTGTGGGCGTAAATGTCTTGTTTTTCCCTCAGCATTTTCTCGGCTTAGCGGGCATGCCTCGTCGTATTCCTGACTATGCTTTACAGTTTGCTGACTTCAATTTGATTTCTAGTGTTGGTGGCTTTTTGTTTGGGTTTTCACAGCTATTGTTTGTATTTGTGGTGATTAAATGTGTGCGTGGTGGTCAAAAAGCCAGTGCTGAAGTTTGGGAAGGTTCACACGGTCTGGAATGGACGGTGCCATCTCCAGCTCCTTACCATACTTTTAGTACGCCTCCGGCAATTCCCGAAAGCACCCACTAAGATTATTAAAAATGAGCGTAATTAAACACAAGCAAACAGATCAGCAGCCTCAGAATGGCCGTTTGGCGCTTAAACTATTGTTAGGCGCAGTAGGCATGTTTGGTTTTGGTTTCGCTCTGGTGCCACTTTATGACGTGTTTTGTGACATTACCGGCTTAAATGGAAAAACCGGAGGCCGATATGCTTACGAAGCGGCCGAGGTAGTCGTCGATGAAGAGCATGTTGTTACCGTGCAATTTCGTGCTATGAATAATGCTGGTATGTCCTGGCAATTTGAGCCTGTAGTAAGTCAGGTTGAAGTTCACCCTGGAGAGCTTACTGAAGTTATGTTTTATGCTCGGAATCCTAGCGATAATGCCATAGTCGGTCAGGCTGTTCCTAGCGTTTCTCCATTTAGAGCGGCAGATTATTTACACAAAACGGAATGTTTTTGTTTCAGCCAGCAAACCCTTGCAGGGGGCGAAGACATCAACATGCCATTATTATTTTTTATAGACCAAGATATACCTAAAGAAGTGACAAAACTTACGCTGTCTTACACGCTCTTTGATGTTACAGCGAATTTCCAGCAGGCTGCCGGACTATAATCGGGCATTAGAAACAAGAGATTAAAGCGTCTTAATAAAAGAAGTTATTTAACATTTGATATTTTAATAAAGGTGGAATGCTGTAATGGCAACTGAAAATAGCAACAGTACATACGAAACTTATTACGTTCCCGAAAATTCTAAATTTCCAATTTGGGCATCGCTGGGCTTGTCATTATTCATTATTGGCTTAGGTAGCGCCCTAATTGACATAAAATCTGACAGTGGTGCTGGCGGCTCAACAATTATGGCAATAATTGGTTTTGCCATCCTCGGTACTGTTTTATTTAACTGGTTTGCTACCAGCATTCGTGAAAATCATCAGGGCTTACCAAGCGCCCAGCTAAAACGCTCATATGTCTTGGGCATGTATTGGTTTATTTTCTCAGAAGTCATGTTCTTTGCTGCGTTTTTTGGAGCCTTATTTTATGTTCGTCAATGGGCTGTACCCTGGTTAGGCGGTGAAGGTGGCAGAGGTGCTTCTAATATGCTTTGGCCTGAATTCCAGGCAGCCTGGCCGGTCATTGCCAATCCAAGTGAGGCCCTTTTTGAGCCGCCTCATGAGTCGATGGCATGGCGAGGCTGGGGTGAAGCCTTAGGTTACTTGCCTCTTTGGAACACTATCATTCTTCTTAGCTCCAGTGTGACAGTGCACTTTGCGCATGTTGGATTGAAAAATAATAATCGTAAGCAATTGATAAGCTGGTTGTCGTTAACAGTGTTGCTTGGGATTGTGTTTATCTTTTTACAGGCAGAAGAATATATTGAAGCTTATGAAGAGCTTGGTTTGACGCTAGATTCAGGAATTTATGGCTCAACCTTTTTCTTGTTAACTGGTTTTCATGGTTTCCATGTGACCCTGGGAGCTTTTATGCTTTCAGTTATGTTGGCCCGTTCAATTAAGGGACATTTTAAACCAGAAGATCATTTTGGCTTTGAGGCTGCGTCTTGGTATTGGCATTTTGTCGACGTGGTTTGGGTCTGCCTGTTCTTCTTCGTTTACTTGTTCTAGGCTTTCGCCTTTAGTGACGCTCTTCGCTAGGAAAGCACAGACTTAACGAGATGTTTTTATACCTTTGTTACCGTGTGCTTAACTTTCTCTGATGAAAGCAAACTTGTTAACACTATTGTTAGTCAGGTTTGCTTGAAAGTTTGCTCGCCAGAGGTTAAAAAATTAAGAATGTGATTAAGGGCTATACCAGGGAGCACTGGGTGTTAACTGTCCGGAGGCGACTCCATAGATGATGCAGATCATTAACAGAACAGCAAGAGAAACCCTAATTCCCAAAGCATATAGAGTACGTTTTCGTTCATTGCCCTGATCTTTGAAAAAGAAAACGGCGCCACTAAAGAGGCTTGCGATAATCGCCAGCAAAAGTATTACAATGATGATTTTTAACACATTAAATGCTCTCTACGAAAAGATTAGATATTAGCAGAGTCGCTCACCTGAAGACAGAAAGCTGTTTATGCTATCACGGATAAAAAATTACCGTTTTGACTGGAAGCTCAGTTTATTTACTGCGCTATTTACTCCAGTATTGCTATCGCTAGGATTTTGGCAATTGGAAAGAGAGCAGGAAAAGCTGGAATTACAATCTCTTTATCAAAGCCGACAAAGTGCTGAAACTACAGCCCTTTCTTCTGTAAAGACAGAAGAAGACTTACAGTACGTTCCGGTAAAATTTCGTGGTCATTATGACAATGAGCATACCTTCTTGTTGGACAATAAAATTTTTGAAGGTCAAGTTGGTTATGAGGTACTAAGCCCTTTTAATACCAATGAAGGCCAGCTTGTCATCGTTAATAGGGGCTGGATTGCTCAAAATGCCTATAGAGAGATTTTGCCCAGAGTGGACCTGATTTCTGAAGAAGTAGATTTAAAAGCTTCTATTTATGTTCCCCTTGGGGAACAGTTTATGTTGGGTGTTGAAGAAGGCGGTGATGGCTGGCCAAGGGTTATTCAAAGTTTGGATTTAGCCAGTATGAGCAGGGCCTTTAATTCTAGCCTGGAACCTTTTCCGTATAGTGTTCGACTTGGCCCCTTTGAGCCCGGCGTATATGTAAGAAATTGGCCTGTAATTTCTACTACACCAGAGAAGCACCGGGGGTACGCAATACAATGGTTTACCATGACAGCAGTTTTGTTATTTCTCTATTTTTTTGTAAGTACGAAAAAAGAAGGAGTTATCAAAAGCAGGCTGGAAGAAAAAGGAGAAGTAAGGCATGGATAAATCAAAATTAAAATTAACCCTGTTGCTGGCGACGATAGCTTTACCAATAAGTCTGGCGACTTTTTCATTTTATTTTTACCAAGGTCAAGGTGTCAGCGCTACTACCAATAAAGGAATATTGATATCTCCAGTAATGGACATTACTGAGCTTGTTCTGGAAGATCAAATTGGCTCTCCCTTGTTTCAATCATTTGAAGTGATGGTCGAGGGTATTGATGCAGAAGACTATGTTCCCCGGCCCTGGTCCATAATCTTTTTAGGCACGAACTCTTGCGATGATATTTGTGGGGACAGGCTTTTTTATTTACGCCAGCTGCACAGGTTGCTAGGGTCTGACGAGGAAAGAGTTGCTCGTTATTATGTAAATGCCGGGACAACTAAAGAGTTGGATACAAATACTCAAAGAATGTTTAACGAAGCTTTTCCAGATTTAAATATGGCATATAGCCAGAGAGATGTTCTATTAGATAATCTTTCTTCTATAATTCCACAACAGACTGATCCGGTTGTGGAACATTATATTTTCTTGGCTGATCCATTGGGAAATGTCATGATGTATTTCACACCTGAAAATACACCAGATGAGATTTTAGAAGATTTAGAGAAACTTTTGGATCAATCTAGCTTGGGTTAGAAATTAGCAGAAGTATGAAAAGCCATAAGCCTACATATTATTTAACTCTTAGTGCTACTTTGCTGGCTGTTTGCGTGGTTGTTCTAGGTGCCTATACGAGACTGACTGATGCAGGCTTGGGCTGCCCAGATTGGCCAGGGTGTTACGGATTTATCTGGATGCCAGAAACAGCAGATGAAATTGTGCAAGCAGAGGAACTTTATCCACATGCTCCGTTTGAAGCAGAAAAGGCTTGGCCTGAAATGGTGCACCGTTATTTCGCTAGCGCTTTGGGCTTTTTCATCATTGTGATTAATTTCTTTAACTGGAAACATCGCAGCTTAGTCGGACAACCAATTAAGTTGCCGGCTTTTTTGCTGGCTCTCGTTATCATGCAGGGCTTATTTGGTATGTGGACGGTAACCTTAAATCTTTGGCCGCAAGTAGTCACTACTCACTTACTTGGTGGGTTTACGACCTTAAGTTTGCTTTGGCTATTGAGTTTGAGGCTTGATAATCGCCCGTGGCCACAACCAACAATTCCAATACGAAATTGGATAAACCTAAAACCTCTGGCGAAGATAGCTTTGGTTTTGCTCATTATACAAATCGCTCTGGGCGGCTGGCTAAGTTCTAATTATGCGGCCCTCGCCTGTCCGGACTTCCCAACTTGCCAGAACCAATTTATACCAGATATGGATTTTGGAGAAGGATTCAATGTTTTTCAGGATATAGGACCGAATTATTTAGGCGGCCAAATGGATGGTGAAGCGCGCGTTGCTATTCACGTCACACATCGTATAGGCGCTTTAGTGGTGACTTTTTTCATGCTGTTTTTAATCATGCAGCTCTACAGGAACCATGGGAATACACCCTTGAAAAGCCTCGCTCATATTATCTTTGCCTTGCTAATAATTCAGGTTGCTTTGGGTATCAGCAACGTAATCTGGTCTTTACCCTTATGGGTGGCAGTTGCTCACAACGCCTTTGGCGCATTACTATTACTGAGTTTGGTAAACTTAAACTATCGATTGCATAAAAGCAATGTAGCGATGATCTGACAATGACTGACCTGAGTATCGGCAAAAGCACTGGCAAAAGCCTGAATAAAAAGGCTTCCTGGCGTGATTATTACGAGATGTGTAAACCTCGCGTAGTCATGATGATGGTGGCGACTTCGCTGGTTGGTATGTTTCTGGCTGTGCCGGGGATGGTGCCTATTTCGGTTTTGCTTTGGGGCAATTTAGGTATTGCATTGGTGGCAAGCGCCGGGGCGGTTATCAATCATCTAATTGACCATCGTATTGACACAATTATGCAGCGAACACTCAAGCGTCCGATTCCCCAAGGAAAAGTAACACCCATGCAAGCCTTGGCGTTTGCCATGATTATTTGTTTGCTTGGCATGCTGATTCTTATATTTTTGGTTAACCCTCTCTGTGGATGGCTAACCCTGGCGTCTTTCGTAGGCTATGCCATTATCTATACGGGTTATTTGAAGAGGGCAACGCCTCAGAATATTGTTATAGGCGGGCTATCCGGTGCCATGCCACCCTTGCTGGGTTGGACCGCTGTTACTGGGACAGTAGACCCCGGGGGCTTGTTGCTAGTGCTGATAATATTTGCCTGGACACCTCCTCATTTTTGGCCTTTAGCCATACACCGCAAAAAAGATTATGCCAAAACCGACATCCCCATGTTGCCGGTTACCCATGGTGATGCTTTAACAAAGCTTCATTCCTTGCTGTATACCATCATCATGTTGATCGTTAGTATCTTGCCCTACCTAACTGGAATGAGCGGAATATTTTATTTACTGGCGGCCTTAGTGCTTGGAGCGGGCTTTCTTTATCACTCTATTGAATTGATGGTTGGCTCTAAACCGACATCTGCCATGAAGACATTCCGCTATTCAATTTTTTATTTGCTGGCATTGTTTAGCGCCCTATTAATAGACCATTATATTTAAATGAATAAACAAGTTTCCAAGACAGTTATTTCCTGTGTTGCTTTTATCGCGCTCGTATTAGGGTTGACCTTAAATCGTATTTTAACGCCAGTAGTACTGACAAATGAGCAGCTTTCTGAAAACGGGCTATTTGTCTATGACGTGCCAAGGCGCATTAGTGATTTTTCATTATTAGACCAAAATGGCAGCAGGGTTAACTTAGATCTTTTGAAGGATAAGTGGTCATTAATATTTTTTGGCTATACTTATTGCCCCGATATTTGCCCGCTTACGATGGCGACCCTGAACCAATTCAGTGAGCTTTCAGCAGATGAAGGAGCGGTCGATGCTCCCCAGGTCATCATGGTAAGTGTTGATCCAGAGCGGGATACCCTTGAAAAGTTACGAGATTATGTTGGTTATTTTAATGATGACTATCTGGGCTTAACGGGTGAACATATTGATATTTTTAATTTTGCTTCCCAGCTCAATATTGCTTTTGCCTATGTGCCCGGTGGCGAGGATTATTTAGTTACTCATAGTGGTGAGATTGCTTTGATTAATCCTAATGGTCATTTCCATGGCTTTTTTAAAGTGCCGCATGATCCGGTAAAAATGGCAGAGAATTTTGAAATAGTTCGGTCAGCCTGGGATCGCTAATAACCAGAGGACCCTCAACTTTCTTGGCCTGTAAAGACTAGTGTAGCTTTTTTGTATGCCTTTAACGGTTCGAAACTAATTTATGTATTTGTTTCTTTTTCAATGGCATACAGTGCTTCATCAATAGACTCAAGCTTTGACTCGAAAATAGCACGAGCATCATATAGCCCCCGATTGTAATAGTAGGAGCCAAGCTCTCTACTAAAAAAATCTAATAGAAACTCGGCGTCAAACTGCCCTATTTCTTGTTTTAGCTCTTCCATAAAGTAATTTTTAACTTTATGGACCAATGCATCTTTCTCTTCATTTGAAAATTTAATTTCAGACATTGTTGAGGCTCGCATAAAAGAGTTTCAGGATTTAAGAAGCTAGTGCCAGATAATAAGGCGTGGGTATCTAGGTTATAAAAGCCGGGAAAGATACGCTTATTATCCCAGTTAGCAGTTCAAATCCCTTTGAGCTGCTTACAGTTTTGGTTTTAAGGTTGCTTTAAATCTAGCAGAACGTTTTAATTTCACTAGAAACTTGCAGGAACACAAGGGCCTAGCTGAAAACCACCTGAATTGTAGTATTTTCAAGCAAGCCTTCTTCACCAAACTCGACACCCATGGAAGAGCGTTTTACTCCTCCAAAAGGAGCGTTAGGCTGTATAGCGCCATGTTTGTTTATCCAGACCGAGCCGCACTCCATTTTAGAAGCAACTTCTTTAGCTTTTTCGATGTCATTAGACCAGACAGAGCCACCTAGCCCATTGTCAGAATCATTTGCTGCAGCAATTGCCTCATCAAGGTCTGTATAACGAATAACGGGCAGTGCTGGGCCAAATTGTTCTTCAACAATTAAAGGCGCATCAGCTGGCAGATCAGAGACAATAGTGATTGGGAAGAACAAGCCTTTGCCGGGTTCTCCACCCAATAAGACTTTTCCGTTTTTAGCAGCATCAGCCACGAGGCTGGCAACCTTATCGAATTGCATTTGGTTGTTGATTGGTCCAAGCACATTGTTTTCATCCATACCATTTCCCATGGGAATGTTTTTGGCGAAGTTGACAAGCTCTTTGCAGACTTCATCATGAATACTGTCGTGGACGTAAAGCCGCTTCATACAAGCACATGTTTGCCCGGTGTTAATAAAAGCACCCCAAAACAGGCCTTCAGCAATCGCTTTAGGATCACAATCTTCTAAAACTATGCCAGCATCATTGCCCCCCATCTCCAAAGTGAGGCGCTTCATGGTGTTTGCCGCCGTTTGCATTATTTTTTCGCCAGTTCCACAGGAGCCAGTAAACACTATCTTTTGAATATCAGGGTGTGCCGCCATAGCCGCACCTATATTGGCGAGTTTGTCATCTGAGCTGACAACATTTAATACCCCAGGCGGTAAAATTTCATTCATTGCCTGTACGGCCTGCAAGGTCGAAAGAGAAGTGTACGGTGAGGGCTTAATAACAACAGTATTTCCTGCACGAAGTGCTGGAATAATGTGCCAGATGGCAATCATAACAGGCCAGTTCCAGGGTGTAATCGAACCAACCACGCCAATGGGTTTGCGGTGCAGTTCGATATGGGCCTCATCATCGTCTTGCAGAACTTTCACTGGTATTGAAAGGCCTGCTGTATACCCTGTCCAGGCTTGCGCTGCGCCTAATTCAAAGCGAGATCCCAAGCCGCCCAATGGTTTGCCCTGCTCCAAGGTTAAAGTTTGGGCAATATTTTCCGCTGCTTCTTCAAGTTTGCTGGCAAGAGCAGCACAGGCCGCTTGGCGATCAGCATCCGGCATCGATGACCAGGCAGGAAAAGCCTCTTTTGCAGCGGCAACGGCAGCATCAAGATCCTCGGTACTTGCATTTGGGCACTTGGCAACAAGTTCCCCGGTTGCAGGATTGAAAACGTCAAATGTTTCTTTGGAAGGGACCTGTTGGCCGCCAATAGTCATACTGAATTCTGGCATTTAGAACCTCGCTATAAGTTTTGTCATTAGTATTTAATCTTGCGGCTATATTACACAATCAAATCCAGAAAGGCATTCTCAAAGCTTTAGTTTTTGAGGCTTTGAAGTTAAGCTATGAAGCTCAAATAAAAAAACAAGAAAACTTTTTGAGTTACAGAAATATGCTCCCCAAGATAGGAAAAAAATGAGTCTTTATCAATTACAAAAGTTTTTATACGAACTAAATCGAGATGATTCAGTAAAAGAAAAATTTCACTCCGACCTCGAAGCTCTTATCACACAATTTGACTTGGATGCAGAAGAAAGCAAAGCCTTAAAAGAAGGGGATATTGGCCTGCTTTATGTGCTGGGTGTTAATGGGCAAATACTTATGCATTTTGCCGCCCTACTCGGTATTGAGTGGTTCGATTATCTGGAAATGATGCAAGAAGGAATAAAAAAATATGGGCCAGTTCGTGCAGGGGTCTACGCTATGACAGGAGGTGGTCAAAGCTTCACTGTAGAAGGGAAGGAAAAAGGCAAAGAAGAAGGAAAAGCACAATGAGTCTAGTATATGCGGGAGTCTTAAGTCACGCCCCAGGCATTACCGGGCGAGCCGACCTGGTTAAGGATATAGAAAAACGTGATGAATTTTACGCGGCATTAGATAAGCAAAGACAAGAAATTGAAGACTCAGGCGCTGAAGCTCTTATCGTCATTGCAGCTGAGCATTTTGCTAACTTTTTTATGAACAATATGCCGGCTTATTGCATTGGCATAGGTAGTCGTTATGAAGGCCCTATTGAAGACCCCGAATGGCTTAAAATCGATAAGACGGATATTCCTGGTGCTCCTGATCTAGCGACCAGATTAACAAAAGAAGTGATGCGCACAGTTGATACCGCTTATGCAGAAGAATGGAAGTTTGACCATGGCATTATGGTGCCATTGAATTTTCTAACTCCTCGATATGATATGCCAATCATTCCAGTTAATATCAATTGCCAGGGGCCTCCTCTTACCCCTTTAAACAGGACCTGGGCGTTTGGCGAAGCACTCCGTCGAGCCTGTGATTCAGTATCTGAAAAAGTTGCATTAGTCGGGACTGGAGGAATATCCCATTGGCCTGCAACACCAGACTCAGGAAAAATTAATGAGCCTTGGGACAGAGAGTTTCTTGATCGCTTGATGCGCAATGATCAAGCCGCACTGCTCAGTTATAACGATGAAGAAACTTATCAGGAAGCGGGGCAAGGCGGGTTTGAAATTAGGACTTACATTGCTGCAGCTGCCGCGGCTAGAGGCCAAGGAGAGTTGCAGTTTTATACTGCAGATCTGCCGATTTTTGCCGTAGGCTGTACGGTCGCCAAATTCTCTATTAGTGAATAATTTTGGCAGAATATAGCAAGCGATATCATTAGCGAGTTCAGGTTAGGCAGTTAGAGTATTAATTGATACTATCTTTGGTGAAGTCTCGCAAAGTATCATTTTTTGCGAGCTGCTTTGATGAAACTGCCTAGCTGAAGAAAATATAGATAACGAAAATAAAAAAATATAAAACTCTGGGGATTATGAAATGGCAACTATTGCAAATCCAAGTTCGAACTTCGCTGCGGATATTATTGATAATGGCAAAGCGTCGGGACAGCAATTTTTGGTCATTGGTTTATGTCTGTTTTTAAATATGCTGGATGGTTTCGACATTACCGCCATGTCTATTGTGAATACTGCGGTTGGTGCCGAACTGGATTTAACACCAGACAGGCTGGGACTTATTTCAAGTGCAGCCTTATTTGGTATGGCATGTGGAGCAATGTTCATAGCTCCCCTTTCAGATATTTTTGGCCGCAGGAATGTGATTATAGGCAGTGTACTAATGGTTAGTATTTCCATTATGTTTACTGCTAACGCGAATTCACTTACTGCATTCATTCTATTAAGAATGCTCAGTGGTTTAGGGGCTGGAGCTATGTTGGCTAGCCAGGCAGCATTAGCGATCGAATATAGCCCGGAAAAATATAAAGCCCTTTCTGTTGCGCTTGTCACCTCAGGATATCCCCTTGGGGCAATGATGACGGCTGTTATTGGCGGCTTTATTATGCCGGAATATGGCTGGCGTGGAATGTTTTGGTTTGGGGGCGGCTTAACCTTATTTATGGGAGCCGTAACCTGGTTGCTTTTGCCTGAATCATTACAGTTTCTGATTGACCGTCGTCCGAAAGGAGCGCTTGTAAAAATAAACCGTACTCTACAAAAGCTTGGTAAAAGTGAGATTGCAGAGTTGCCAGATATCGGTAATTCTCAAGACCAATCCTCTTCCGCCAACGCATTAGATAACTTTCAGGATTTATTTAGAAATAATTACTGGAAGTCTACGTTAACTATCTGGACGTGTTTTTTACTTTGCTTTAGCACGATGTATTTTTTAATGACCTGGATCCCTGCCTTAATGGAGTATTCGGGGTTTACAGCGGCAACAGGTAGAACGGCATTTTTCCTGTTTAATCTGGGTGGCGTAATCGGGATTTGGCTGCTGGGAGCAATTTCAACCAAAGCTAAACTCAGTAATATTGTCAGCACCTTCTTGTTGTCGTCAGCAGTTTTGCTCATCGTATTCGCAGCTTCGCCCAATCAACGAATCTTATTGCTATCCTTAGTACTGGCTATTGGTATTTTGTTTCAAGGCGGTTTCACGGGCTTATATGCGGTTGCGGCAAAAGTTTATCCGGCTGCTTTTAGAAGCACGGGTGTTGGTTGGGCCATTGGCCTTGGTCGAGCAGGCGCAGTGATTGGTCCTGGCGTGGCGGGTTTTCTTATCGCCGCTGGCTTTGATATGTCTGCCAATTTTTATATATTTTCTGTGCCGGTAATTCTTGGTGGCATAATTGCCTATCGCCTACATGTACGCTAACTATAAAAAGCAAAGGTCTAAAATTCGAAGTAAAGGAGTCCCAAATGGCTGATACCTTAAATGGTCATAATAGATATTTTGTTGAAAACACCTGGTATGCGGCAGCCTGGGAAACCGAGCTGGAAGAGAATGATGGCTGCATGGCTAGAACAATTTGTGAAACCCCCCTCGTGCTTTATAAGACTGAAGATCAGGGTTATGCAGCATTAGATGACAGGTGCTGTCATCGCGCAGCACCACTTTCTATTGGGCGCGTTGAAGGCAATTGCATTCGATGTATGTACCATGGCTTGCTTTATGATCCAAGCGGTCAAGTTACTGAAATTCCCGGTCAGACAAATGTACCTGCTTCCATGAAAGTCAGGTCTTATCCATTATGCTCAAAAGGCGGCATGTTGTGGATTTGGATGGGGGACCCGGATCTGGCGAATGAAGATGATATTTATGATTTTGCTCCTTTGAGTCAACCGGACAAGTGGCGAGGATTTGATAAGGGTGACTATTTACATTATGACGCCAACTGGTTATTGATCGTTGATAATCTAAGTGATTTTTCTCATGTGGCGTTTGTGCATACTAATACTTTAGGCGGCTCAGAAGACTACGCCTACAATACGATTCCCGAAAATATAGAAAAAATGGATAAGGGCTTTTCTATGGTGCGATGGGATAAAGGAAGTAAAGCAGCGCCTTTCCACGCCAAAAATATTCCGCAAGATGAGTTAAATGATCCATTAGACAGATGCAACATAACCTCCATGTTCATCCCGGGTGTTTTTTTGATGGAAACAATATTTGCGCCGGCCGGCTGGGATGCAGAAAAAAATGACCGCAGTGTTTGCAGAGAGTATCGCAATTGCCAATTCATGACGCCAGAAACCCGCAATACCACTCATTTCTTTTGGGATTACTTACATGGCTTTGATTTGGATAATCCGGAAATTTCAAAATCACTTAAGGCGTCTTTGCTTGAGGGGTTTATGGAAGATAAATTATTTATTGAAGAACAGCAGAAACTTTTGAAAGAAAGCCCTGACTTTGTTCCTCGCTTCATTGAAGCCGATGAAGCGTTTGCGCACTTTCGCCGAATTTGGGATCGTCGCTTAAGAGAGGAAAATGAAGCCAACCCTTTGGTTCAAAGAGAAAATAAAAAACGTATTTTATAAGGAATAATTTTATTCATTCGTTAAAGGGCAACTAGATAGAGCAGATGAGCCAGGAACAAAATCGGTTTTCTCAATTTACGGATATCATTACTTCATTCGATCAAGTAAGAAATATTATGGGTGACGTGCACCAATCGATTGAGGCTAAAGTCATCGATAGATTGGATGATATTTGTATTTCCTATATTGAGGCTTCTCCTTTTGTGGTTATGGCTTCTGCGGGGGAGAGTCATATTGAGGTCTCTCCAAAAGGAGATCCCAATGGCTTTGTTAAGGTTCTTGACGAGAAGCATTTAGCAATACCAGAAAGGCCTGGAAATAGACGGGCCGATAGCTATAAAAATATTCTGGAAAATCCTCAGCTTGGTTTGATCTTCCTGATTCCCGGGAAGATGGAAACTTTACGCATTAGCGGTGAAGCCAGAATTGTGCGTGATTTAGCCTTAAGAGAGTCCATGGCTATCAATGGACGAGTCCCCGAATTTGCCTTAGTCTTATATGTTGAAAGAGCTCTCGTCCACTGCCCTAAATGCATTGTCCGTTCCAATTTGTGGCAAGCAGAAAAATGGCAAGATCATTCTCATCTTGCGAATATCAATGAAACTTATATTCAACATGCTAGGCTAAGCATGAGCGAAGAGGAGTTTGATAGGCTTGCAGAAGAAAAAGGCTGGAAAACTCTATACTAGTAAATCACTCATCTGCTGATAAATAGCGTATCTTTTTATCGAGATATACGTTTTAGATTGTAATAAAGGTAAGAAATAAACCCGAAGCAAAGGTTAGCCCGAGGCAAATTGCATAACTAGGGAGGAGCATTATCACTTTTACAGAAGTCATAAATATCCCCTGACGGTATACCCTTCTTAACGCAAGAAATACGTAGATAGCAGCATAGATCCAGATTACTGTCAGTAGCAGACCGGCATTATCTTCTAGCGCGGGAAAAAGCTCGGTTGCTCTTGCAATTAAAAGAGTTAATATTAATAGTGCAAAAACAAAAGAGTGGGTGTGGAAGAGGAACATTAAATGCTCGACATATTTTCTTCCTTTAAATAAATAGAGAAACTTCATAAAAACAGCAAGCAATGGCACGCAGAAAAACATCATTATTGGAAGGTTGTCCTGAAAGGATTGCATTAACGTAACGCCGCCATCTGCAAATGTTGTTTGGCAAGAGTTTAAAGCTCTCTCTCCAATGAATTCTCCTAGAAATTCTGACCATGGTACATCGCTACACTCATTAACTTCTGCTAAGAAAGGCAAATCTTCTCTTAAATTATTATCAATAGGGTCCAATTCAGGGGGGGCTTCTGGGAATTCAATAGGCAAAGTAATAGCAGAGTTTTCTGCTTCGTTATTGCTATCGTTAATCAAGCCTGCTTCTTGAAGAGCTTCTTGTATTGCATCTCTACTTTCTTGTATGTCCTCTCTCGCTTCTTGAGCGACGTCTTCGATACTTTCTTGGTCCTGGTTGTCAAAACCGGTAAATTCAGGAATTGCTGCAACCAAGAAAAAAAGGATGCTGAGAATTAAATAGAGTCTGAAAGGGGGAAGATAGCGGACTCTTTTACCCGCTATATATTCATTGGTAAGCTTTCCGGGCTTAAAAACTAACGGACCTATGCTTTGCCAAACTTTAGAATCCAAGTTGTAGATGACATCGAAGGTTTCACTAATTAAATGCCAAATAGAAGAAAGCTGTACAGATTTAGACTGTCCACAGCTGGGGCAGAATTTAGCGTCACTTTCCAGGTTGCAGTTAAGACATTTGCTTGTATTCATGCTTGCAAACCTAGGCCTAAATTTAATATTTTATTCAGAAAGGGCTTGAATGGTGACAGCTAATTCAAGCAGCACACGGTCGCTTCCAGTGAGGCCTGCCAATTCTAGGCCAATGGGTAGGCCGCTTGCTGAGACGCCTGCGGGTATAGTAATGCTAGGTAAGTTTAATAAACTAGCAGGATTTGTATTATTTTTAACTGTACTAAATGTCGATAAGGTTTCACCGTTTAATTCCAGCCGATCTGCTTCGTCACTAATTGACCTCGCTGTTACCGGAATCGTTGGGTAAGCCAAAGCAGTTATGCCATATTCTGAGTAAACAGCAGAAATACCAGCAATTAATTCATCACGAAAAATTAATGCTTGGTCATAGTCTTCACGAGTGAAAGGCTGCGAGACTATAAACTCGAGCGTTGCCACGACATCCGGACTTGCGACTTGAGAGATAAGTTCATCAAGTGTCACATCAGGGCTATAAGTTTGCAGATAGGATTGAAGATCATTTAATGCTTCATAAATTACAATGGTGTCACTAGTTGCAGCTGCAGGCCTAACAAAGTCTGACACATCTACTTCAATAAACTCTATTTTGCTGGGTTGAAGAGAAGATAAATAAGCCTCTATTACTCCTGAAATACCGGGTTCTAAATTTTCATAAAAATAGTCACGAGGTATTCCTATTCTGAAAGTGTCGCTAGTACTTATCGGTGGTGTTGATTCCCCTGTTATTACTTCATCAATCTTCGCTAGAGTGGCTACATCTTCAGCCATCAAACCGATAGTGTCATGAGTATGGGATAGAGGGGTGACTGCTTCTGAGGGATAGCGTCCCATTGACGGACGAAAACCAACAATGCCATTAAATGCAGCAGGAATTCGACATGAACCGCCAGTATCAGTACATAAACCCCAGTCTACAAGGCCACTGGCTATAGCGACAGCCGTTCCGCCACTACTGCCACCAGCAAAGCGACTAGGGTCATAGAAATTTCTCACTGGACCAAAAGTTGCGTTATTACTAGTGATACCAAAGGCCAGTTCATGCATATTGGTCTTAGCCAAGGGAATGGCTCCAGCATCGATAAGGCGCTGAACGACTATGCTATTTTCTGTAGGGATGAAACTTCTAAGAGAGGGAGTTCCCGCAGTATTGCTGACTCCCGCAACATGAATGTTGTCTTTGACAACAAAATACGGGCTGTTGGTGTCAAAGCTATTCCCATCTATTCCTTCTACAAACTGATTTTGAGAAATTTCACTAATAAGCGCATTGTATTCTGTTAGCAGACTTAAGTCGGTTGGCATATGATTCTCAAGCTCCTCGGTACAACCAGCTAGAAATAGCAGGCTAATAAATAATATAGCTTTTTTAAGCAAGGCAGGCATGTTAAACATAGACAGCATAAAAAGGGCCTTTGGCTTCTTTTATTGAAAGGCCTCTACTTTAATACTGCTAAGCGCTAAATGTCGAATTTGTTTTTGAAATTGATTTTACGGAACTAATGTTCTGGCAATTCTGAAGCCAACATCGTCCCGACGTTCATTGCTGTAGTCTCGATATGAGAGACGCAATTCGGTTACGGATCCATGAGCCCAGCTGGAACCTCTGACAACATGATAAGTTCCAGATTCAGGCCCATAAGGGTCGATCTCGATATTGTTGCCTAATTGTATGGCTGTTCCATAATAGTCATGAACCCATTCTGCTACGTTACCACCCATGTCATAAAAACCATTGGCATTCTGAGGAAAAGAGGCAACGGGAGCGGAAGCGACAAAGCTGTCATTGTAGTTGGTAAGCACCCTGCCGAGTATTGTTCCAGCACTTAAATCCGCATAGTTGCCATGATTGGGGGGCGGAGGAAGCTCGGCGCCCCAGGGGAATTTCAATAAGCTGGTTGGATCATCGCTTTGAACCCGAGCTGCCCAGGCCCATTCAGCTTCAGTCGGCAAGCGATAACCCGAGCTGTCAAGGTTAGTGCCCACGACCCTGCCATTTTGCACCTTATAAAATAACGGCAGGTTTTCTTGTTCGCTAAGCCAATTGCAATAAATAGCAGCCTCTTCCCAGGTGATTTCTACGACAGGTTGGTTGTTATTGCTCAAGGAAATTCTATCGATGACGCCGGATGAATGCTCAGGATCAAAACGTTTGTATTGCTCATTGGTTACTTCAGTTAATGATAAATAATAGGGTTTGGTTAGGCTAATAGAACGCAGTGATTCATTGGCCTGCCGCCCTGCTTCGCGGCGTGATGCCCCCATAACAAAATCACCAGGGTACAAGAGCTTTAATTCTTGCCCGTTAGAGCTGGTTATCATCGGTCTGATATTATTAATACGTTCTTGCTCCAAGGTTATCAATGAAACATTCAATTGTTGTTCCAGTCCCGGGCGCGAAATAAACTCTTGGGAGAAAGGTACATAACCTTCAGCTCGAATTTCGATAAGCTGTGAAGCCGCTAACAACTCAATAGTTTGTTTAGCCGGGCCTCGAGATTCGCCATTTATAAAAAGTTCAGCGTCTGGCGGATTGGCCAGTATGGAGACTGAGCTCAGTATAGGATCAAGCGTGACATCAATTGCAAACTCCTCATCCGGGCGAGTTTGTATATTGCGTCGAAGTTCTTCATAGCCATTTAAAAAGAAAGTAAGTTCATGGCTTTGCCCGGGCGGGATAGTCAGTTCTAGAGGTGTCTGTCCTTGATAGGCCCCATCTAAAGTGACACCAGCATTACTAGGCGTTGATTGCAGAAGCACTAGACCATCAGCTTGTTCAAGCTCGATCAGCGGCAGATCCTGATCATTACGAGCGGTAACAATTAACTCTTGAGTCCAGGCTTTATGAGCGGCGAGCTTAATTAACACTTCATGCTCACCTTCTAATATTTCAGCGCTAAGAGGAGTAAGGCCTATGTCTTCCCCATCAATTGTGACTGTTGCGCCTGCTGGAGAGCTGGAAAAGTTAACATTGGCCCAAGCGGGAAGCAGCTCAAGGTTTAGGCTTTGCTGATGTTGGCGCCCTTCTATTTCAATAACCTGCCTTATAGGTTCATAGCGGTCCTTGGTCACTAGCACCTCATGTTCGCCCGCTGCCAATTCAATATTAGTTAAAGGCGTAAGGCCGATTTCTTCTCCATCAATAAACACGCTTGCTGCTTCAGTGTTAGCGCCTAAATTTAAATAACCCGGCAATGGCAATAGCTGGATTTGGAATGTTTGTGCCTGTGCATCTCCTACCGTGATTGTCGTGCCGGCCTCATAATAACCCGGCGCATTAACAGTTATCTCATGCTCCCCTTTTAAAACCAGATATCGTGGGCCAATTTTGATAGCTGTTAGCGATTGCATTTCAACAATACTGTCTATTGGCTGTGCATCAATAAATACTGATTTAGCTGAAAGGACAAACCAGGCGGCCAGAGCAAAAAATAAAAGAACGGCTGAAATGGCAACTTTAACGGGGCTGGGGCGAAAAGAAAATTTTTCCACACTGCTATCGTGAGGAATGAAATCAATAGGCGTAATGATTTCATCCTGATGATGTTCGTGCTGGGAATTTTTATCTTGACTCATTTTTATATGCTAATGATTTTCAGATTTATCTTGCTTTCTATACAGGCTCATTACAAATAATACTAATATTTGGGGCTTCCCCGGAAAAATTAACGCTGAACTCAATTCTAACATCGCGATAGCCAGATCTTAGCCCAAGGGCTGTGTAATTACCCGGGATGAGATCAAGCGTTTGGTTCTGGAAGGCGCCCAATTCACTGACCCGCAAAATAGTGACATTCGTAAGACCGTCCGAGTTCAAAGTTACAGTAACCGGGACTCTTGCTTTATCTAAAAACCCTCTTAATGCAACGAGTTGATTGTATAGACGAGTATTTGGTTGAGCTAAAGGTAAGGCTTGGTTATAGACAGTAATGCTTTGCTGATAAACCGCTTCATCTGCAAGTCGCAGTGGAGCGTTAATAATATCATTTAAAAAAGTATCCAAATTACTTCTTGTCTGTGCATTTTCCCGACCACTGGCAGCAGCGACAACATTGGCATCGATAGCCAAAGCATTGTTGTAGGCTTGTAATGCTTCTTGCCAGCGTTCAGCTGCTTCATGTTCTCGTGCAGCGTTTAATTGAATATTTAAATCACGGGACATAATCATGTTTTCTGCTTGAGTGATAGCTGAAGTAGCGTCTTCGGATTGAGGTTTCAATGCCAGTGCTTGGTTAAAAGACAACAGGGCAGATTCAGGATTATTGTTTTGAATAGCGCTAAAACCTGCAGACATGTTGCTCAGGAAGTCACGTTCCAGAATATCGAGATTGGTTTGATTGATAGCATTTGCTGCACCGATATGGGCGGGGTCAACACTTGTTGCCTGAGTATAGAACTCTAGGGCCGCTTCAAGCTCGTTAGCAGCGCGACTAATATCGCCCTGCTCTATTAGGGCTAGAACGTCAGTTAGCAAGCCGGCCCTTTCCATGCCAACAAGAGCTCTTTCCGAATCAGCTTGAATTAATAAAGCTGTGGTGAATGCCTCTTCAGCCTCAGCTGGTGAGCCGGCTTCAATAGCCGCAAAACCCGTTTCTATCGAAGAGTTGAATACTTCAGTGCTCAAAGTATCCAGTGCCTGAAGGGATAAAAGGCTGCGCTGATAAATTTCTTGTGCGCTCAAGAAGTTTTGTTCGCGGTAAGCAGCGTCACCTTCAGCGGCTACTGCTAATGCTTCAAGGTAGGCTTCTGCAGCCCAACTTTCAACAGAGATTTCTTCCAGTTGTTCCTGAAGCTCAAGAATTAGTGCCAGAACTTCCTGAGCCTGTTCACGCTCTCTTAATAGCTGGGCTTCTTCAAAAGGAGAAAAGGCTTCTTGAGGAGTAGGCCTTTCAACAGGAATAACGACGGGAGCAATATCAGCAGCATCTGGTCCTGATATGTAACTTGGCAATACAAAAATAACGCTAACAACCAAAACCAGCAACAAGGAAAATATTCCCCAGAGGATTTTAGTCTGTTGCTGGTGTTTGGCTTTATGAGCCTGAACGTCACCCATGCCAAAAATTTGAGCAGGAGTCTCTTTAGAAGTATTTTCGGATTCAGGAAGATTGATGTCAGCCATGCTGAATACTACTATGGGCGTGACGTGGCGTCACATTTCTTGTGAATTGGCAGGGGCGCCAACTTCATTCGCATACATATCTGCCAATATTTCACGCCACTGTGCATACTGTGTTTCGACATTCCCTGACAAAGTCACAGTACGCTCTTCCAATTCAATTGTTTGGGGAGCCACTTCGTTGCTTAATGATTGACCCAGCTCAGCGAGAGCTTCAACATGCAGCAGCGCTTCATCACCGGCTCTAAAGGATTCCCTGATTAACCAACCGCCACCGAGTATTCCAGCATAGCTTCCTATTCCTGCTAGGCTGCTATTACTCTGTGTCGCAGCAAGCCCTCCCACGATGGAAGCGATACCCAGTATCATATTGCGGCGAGCTTCACGTTGCAGGCGATCAAGTTTCATGACCTCGTCATAACTTAAACGGCGAAACTCCGTGTAGGGATCCTCCATTTGGCGGACAAAGGTGGTGTAATAATCCTGCATTGTATCGATATAGAGGTAATCCCGTTCGCGTATAGTTTTTATGCGTGACAGCAATGGATCGTTCTGAGCAGGTAAGCGTTGAACCTGTAAAATGCCATTACGGTCAGTGCTTAAATATTCATCAAAAGCTTGTGGGGCAAAACTCCGGGCAAACTGAATTTGCGAAATAGTGCGTATGTTAAGCAGATCTTCACGTTCTAAGTTTTGCTGGCGATAGCGCAGAATGTCGTTGGCTATGCGGTTATATAGGCCTTGAAATGAATCCCTTGAGTTTTGCAGGCGATTGTCGTAACTGTAACGACTGACCACTTCTTCATAGTCTTTGTCCAACCAAAGCCTGCCACTGGAATCATGAACAGTAATATGTACGATCATGGTTTCGCCATCGGATTGCAAAATGGTCCCGCGTAAAGCCAGGTCAGAGCTACTTGGGTCATCAGGAACTACTCGAACAACCCCCCAGTTGCCAGTGCTTTGTAAGGTGTCTGACAAGAGGTGAGCGGCATAGTAGGTTTCGGCCATTCTGACATCACCAAAAGTAAGCTCTTCCTGATCTTCATCAATTTCGTCAAAGCCAGGATTAAATAAGGCAACACCAATATCCAATAACTCATCCTCCGGGATATTGCTTTGTTCAATAAGCGCTTCCGTTATGGTGGTAGATTTCACGGTTTGTGTACTACAAGCACTCAAGCCTAGTAGTGTTATGCAAATCAGTAATGAAAAGTATGGTTTGTTCATCTGCTTACCTTCAACAAAAATAAATCAATCTAAAAAGCCTTTAATCTATAAGGTCGGGATCTGCTATAGCTTCCTCAGGGATGGGCAGCCCTGTGTATGTTCTATATTCGTTCCACAGTCGTTCACGTAATTCTGGGTCAGGCTCGCTCATAGCAGCTTCACGCAACTGTCTGGCGACAACATCGTCATCATTGCCGCTGGGAATATCAGCCGGTACTGGGAAACTGGCTTGATTGCTGGTATCAAAGTCCCCTTCTCTACTTCTTCCCATGTTTGGCATTCGGCCATTGCCGGATGAGCTTGTCGGTGCAGAAGCAATGACGACTGGATTCTCAGAATTGCCATCGCCATCACCAAGACCTCCATTAGCGCCACCCAGGCCGCCAGCTCCGCCGCCACCAGCTCCACCACCGCCAGCATTCTCATTAGCCGCTCCTTGAGCTTGTTCTCTTTCTGAAAGAATCATGCCATCAAATACTGCAATGCTAGCTTCCAAGCGATCATCTAACACAGCCTGTCTATCGGCAGCAGTCATTGGCTGATTTCTTCCATTTGCTAAATCACCGAAAGGGTCATCACCATTGCCATCTTGACCACCAGCAGCAATAGTGCCGCTCCCACTTTGCCCACCAAGAGGGGCGTCCCCCTCCTCTCCGGCTCCACCACCAAGCGGCCCATCATCCAACAGCGGATCATTTCCAGTGCCGGATCCAGCTGCAGACCCTCCACTGGTACTTGGTGAGCCTGTATTGCCAATTGTTGTCCTGCCTCCACCAGCTCCTGATCCAAAAATATCTTCTAGACTGCCGGAGTTATCTCCTGGAAGTCCTCCTGGGAAGGGCTCTAATCCTGGTAAACCGCCAGTCTGAACACTAACATCTATTCCGTTTTCACCACTGCCTGAGGTATTAGAGGCGGTTGAGCCGGGCATATTGCTGCCAGCTTGTGAGTCTGGAGTCCCGCCTTCCATTCCTCCCACAGTTTCTGTCCCATTTTGAGTATTAGCCATCTCGCCATTGTTATCGGCACTTGACCCTTCTGAGTTTCCAGAGCTTTGCGAACTATTGCTAGTACCTGGAATGCTAGCCCCAGCGATGTCTCCAGAGTCAGCTGGATTTGAGCTTGTATCTGCCTCACCGTTTTCTCCGGTAGAGGGCATCTGACTGCTGTTTGGCATAGCCGGAGAACCTTGATTGCCTGAACGCGAGCTGGTTTGTGAAGGTGTTGATGAGCTTGAAGGCAGACCTGTTGAAGAAGCCGTGCCTGTCTGACCAGAAGCTGAGGTACTGGAAGAACTGCTGGATGAAGATGAGCTAGACGAAGAGCTGGAAGAACTGGATGATGAGCTTGAAGAAGAACTTGAAGAGGAGCTCGAAGACGAAGAGCTGCTGCTTGAAGAGTCTTGAGAACTACTCGTTGTGACCGAGGTCTGGCATGCGCTCAAACCAAGAGTGACTAATAGTAAGTATAAAGCTGCTGCGTTTGTCTTCATCATCTCTCACATTCTTAAAGATCGAAAAATAGCCAGTGAATTTAGTCTTTATCCTCCGCCCAAGCCCCTGGCTTGTCAAGAAACAAGTGCCCAAACTGATCAGTTCTGGCGCACCATTCAGGTCCAATTAATATTGTGGAATTTTTTTCTAATATCAAGGCCGGCCCATTGATAATCTGTTGAACATTCAATTCATCACGTTTATAGAGGGTAACTTCTTTATCAAAGCCATACAGCTTAATTTTTTTACGTGCCTGGGCCGGTTTGGGATTAGCCCAAGGCTGCAGCGTATATTCTTGCTTTTGGGCTTCTGCTGAAAGTCGAAGATTAACCAGTTCCGGCTCAGTCTGTAATTGATGGCCATAGCGATTTTTATGTAATTCATGAAATTTTTTTTGGCTTTTTTCAAGGCCTTCCCAGACTACGTTTAAGTTAGATGACTGTCCTGAGTAGCGCATATCTACACTATATTCCATGAGAATTTCAGAGCCTGTTATTTGTTCTTGATTGAACTCACCTAGGGCTTGGTCTTGCATTGCGACAAAGGCTTGTTTGATTGCCCTCTCATCCGCATGACGAAGCATGTGTTGATAGCTATGGGAGAAAGTACGTTTAACAGGAGCCAACAGCATCCCTAGTGCGGAAAACACTCCCGCGTGAACGGGCACTAGTGCCTGATTCATCCCCAAGGCATCTGCTAGGGAGCATATATGCAGCCCACCGGCGCCACCGAAACAGCAAAGCCGAAAAGCTTTTGGATCATAACCTTTTTCAACTGATATTGCCCTAAGGGCTTGAGCCATATGTGAATTGGCAATAGATATTATTCCTTCGCATACTTCCTCTGTAGTAAGTGCTAACTTTTTAGAAATTTGCTCGATAGCCTTCTCAGCGGCAGCATAATCTAATTGGAACTCTCCTCCCATAAATGATTCGGGCCTTAGACGCCCCAATAACAAATTTGCATCTGTAACGGTTGGCCTTGTGCCTCCCAGACCATAGCAAGCCGGTCCTGGTTTGGCGCCAGCGGATTCAGGTCCGACATGTAACAAGGATGCGGCATCAAGATAAGCAATGGAGCCTCCGCCTGCCCCGATAGTATGCATGTCTACCATTGGGACACCAACGGGGAAAGCACCAATAGTGCCTTCATTAGTGAGCGCTATATTGCCGCCTTCTAACAAGGCTGCATCTGTCGATGTTCCGCCCATGTCAAACGTCATTAGGCCGGAAATGCCCAGACTTCTGGTAAGATAACTGGCTGCTGCCAAGCCCCCAGCAGGACCGGATAACAGCATGTTGACAGCTTTGTTGGCAGCCTGTTTGGCATTTATGGTGCCTCCTGATGACTGCATAATAGACAAAGGTGAGGGCTTGATAGATGCTTCCAATTTTAGTAAATAGAATTTTACTAATGGGCTCAAAGAAGCATTAAGCCAGCATGTTACGCCTCGTTCGTATTCCTTATATTCTGGCAAAATACTGGATGAACAAGTTATAAAAGGCTGCCAGCTAAGATTGCTCCTCAAGTATTCTGCAACCAGCCTTTCATGACGATCATCAAGAAAGGAAAACAAAAGGTTGATGGCTATTGCTTCCGGGTGCTGATTTTCCAGTTCTGTAAGCAGAGTTTGCAAACTTTCCATATCAGGCTTTTGCAGTTCTTGGCCAGAAGCACTGAACCGGCTACTTATTTCTAGACAGAGTTCTTCTGGAACGGGAGCTATAAGCTTTGGCATTTCCAGGCGATAGAGATGAGGGCGCGTCTGTCTGGCTATGGTCAGCATGTCTTTGAAGCCGCGATTTGTGATAAAGGCCGTTTTCACCCCTTTTCTTTGTAATGCTGCGTTAGTCGCAACCGTACTACCATGAATAATTTCCACTTCTCCGGCACTGAGGGCTTTAGCTAGACCCAGTTCATCAATGCCCTGTAGAATTGCCTGTTCTGGCGCATCAGGTGTAGATAACACTTTGTGAGTTTGCATTTTGCCCTGATTGATCAGAACAAAATCTGTGAATGTACCACCGGTGTCTATACCAAGCCTTATGGATAATTGCGGTTTCATAATTATTAATGGCAATGTTGGAAAATCGATTATACGTGAATGCTAGGTATATATGGCTCAAATAAAACCTTGTCACAGCCTGAAAGACCTAAAGTAAAAATATGCCAGAATTACCTGAAGTAGAAACCACCTGCCGAGGCATACGACCTTATGTTGAAAACAAAAGCATAAAAGATGTGATAGTACGTCAGCCCCAATTACGCTGGCCAATCTCTCCAGAGATAAGGACCGCGTTGCCTGGCAAAAAAATCCTAAGGGTTAGACGACGCGGCAAGTATCTGTTGCTAGAGCTGGCAGCGGGCTGTGCGATAATTCACTTGGGAATGTCAGGTAGCCTGCGTATAGCCAAGAAAACAGAAGAGGCTAAAAAGCACGATCATGTCGACATAGTCTTAAAAAATGGAGACATATTACGCTATCATGATCCAAGACGTTTTGGCTGTATGCTGTGGGCGGGCATGCAGCCGCACAAGCACGTCTTATTGGAAAAGCTTGGCCCCGAGCCGCTTTCAGCTGACTTTAATGGCGATTACCTGTTTCAGCTATCAAGAAAACGTAGCGCGGCAATTAAGAGTTTTATTATGGACAGCCACGTTGTTGTTGGTGTTGGAAATATTTATGCGAATGAAGCCCTTTTTGCAGCAGGTATAAGCCCTAGACGCCAGGCGGGCAAGGTTAGTAAGGCTGCTTTTATTAAACTAGCTGTGGCAATTAAAGAGATTTTGTCAGAAGCAATAAAGCAGGGCGGCACAACACTGCGTGATTTTGTTGGGGGAGATGGAAAGCCTGGATATTTTAAACAGTCACTATCGGTTTATGGTCGTGGTGGCGAAACATGCGTGAACTGCCAAAACAGACTTAAAGAAATTCGCTTGGGACAGCGTTCAACAGTCTATTGCCCTCATTGTCAGCGCTAAGGCTTATTTCCCGTTAATTGATAATATTTCTGTAACAGTTGATCCTGACTTTCTTCGTGCTGGGGGTCCAAGGGGATACATTCTACAGGGCAAACTTCTACACATTGAGAGGTTTCAAAATGCCCAACACATTCGGTGCATAAAGCAGGATCAATCTGATAGTAATCTGGCCCCATCGATATAGCTTGATTTGGGCATTCGGGTTCACAGACATCACAGTTAATACATTCGTCGGTGATCATCAATGCCATTAAACGCTTCCTTTTAACATCTCGGGCATGGCCTTGACGATAACTGGATCAACAAATTGGCTGATGTCACCGCCAAGAGAAGCAATTTCTCTAACCAATGTAGAAGAAATATAAGCCAGGTGTTCAGCAGGTGCCAGGAAGACGGTCTCTATGCTAGGGTCGAGTACTCGATTCATGCCGACAAGCTGGAATTCATATTCGAAGTCAGCAACAGTTCTTAATCCACGAAGTATTAAATTAGCATCTCGTGATTTCACAAAACTCGTTAATAAGCCAGAGAAGCTACACACTTCGACATTAGGAATGTTTGCTAGCACCTCTCGTGCTAATTTAACGCGTAAATCCAAAGATACATCAGTAGATTTTTGCTGACTGGAACCAATAGCTACAATGACGCGATCAAAAATCCGTGATGCGCGTTTTACCAGGTCGCTGTGACCATTGGTGATAGGGTTGAAAGTCCCAGGGTAAACGACAGTTTTCATAATGGCTTAATCTAAAAAATAATCCAGAATTATACAGCAATTAGAACTGCTATGAGTTTGTAATGTTTTATGGCGGAGGAAAATAGCCATGAAAGGCTCTTTCTATATTAAAGGGAATAAATTAGTCTAGCCTGATTGGCCGTCAAATTAGTTGTGAAAAGGAGCGCTGTATCTAATGCAACAACAAAAAGAACATGAAAATTGGTCATCCCAGTGGCTTTTTATTATGGCAACGATTGGCTCATCCGTTGGATTGGCCAATATATGGCGCTTCCCTTTTACGGCTGGGGAGAATGGCGGAGGAGCCTTTGTTTTAATATATCTCGCTGCTGTATTTTTTTTAGCCATGCCACTGTTGATGGGAGAGTTGATGCTGGGTCGGCGCGGGCAGGCTTGTCCGCCTGTTGGTTTACGCGCTATAGCTAAAGAAGCAAATGTGAGTCAAAACTGGTCATGGTTGGGCTACCTCGGCATTGCCACAGCGCTGACCATTTTATCTTATTACTGCATGATTGGTGGTGAGACGATTATTTATGCGGTTAAGAATATAAGCGGCCAGTTTGTTAATATTGATGTAGAAGGATCCTTGGCTATTTCTGCCGAGTTTAATGCCAGTCTGCCGATGGTCATTTTTGGTCATACTTTATTTATTGCCTTAATGGGGTGGGTTTCATCCAGAGGAATCTCCGGCGGTATTGAGATAGCGGTAAAATATTTAATGCCTTCCTTGTTTATTATATTGATAGCTATGGTGATTTATGCGGCAGTCACAGGTAGCTTTGCTCAGTCTATAAGTTATTTATTTCAGCCAGATTTTAGCAAGATAAGTATCGAGGTGGTCGTTGCCGCTTTCGGACAAGCCTTTTTTTCAGTGGGGGCTGGGGCAACTATATTGATGGCTTATGGCTCATATATGAACCGAAACGACTCCATTATTAACTCATCCATTATTGTTGCAAGTGCTGACACCTTTGTCGCCTTGTTGTCAGGTTTAGCTATTTTCCCGATAGTTTTTGCCTTTGGCTTAAATCCTGCAGCCGGCCCTGGGCTGGTTTTTGAAACAGTGCCACTGGCTTTTGGCCATATGCCGGGCGGTCAAATTGTAGGGAGCTTCTTTTTTATTTTATTAGCCTTCGCGGCGATTACTTCAGCAATCAGTTTGCTAGAAGCACCGGTTGCCTGGTTGCAATCACGGGATGGCTGGAGCCGAAAAAAAGCAGCCTGGACAGGAGCAACATTAGTATGGCTTTTGGGTTTGCTGCCGGTCTTGTCCCTGAATAATTTATCTGACTTTTATCCTCTAGGCTTTATTGGCGTTGAAAGAAACTTTTTTGATTTTTTTGATTATTTAAGTAACAACTTAATGTTGCCTCTTGGAGGATTGTTATTAGCCATTTTCATCGGCTGGGTGCTGCCAAATAAAGTCTCTCAGGAAGAGTTAAGCGTATTGGCTGAACATCATTGGTTTAAGCTATGGATGTTTATGCTACGTTACGTAATTACCCTAATATTAGTAGTTGTCTTCATTAATTTGTTATTGGCATGGTAATGCGACAGGCACTTATATCGACTCAATTATCCGCTCCGCTTTTTCGTTATAGCCAACTAATAAAAGCAGGGCCCAACTATGTTTGTAGCGGAATGATCGCTTTGGATAACAGCACAGGAAAGCTTATAGAAGGGGATAGCTGCGAGCAAACACGCAAGATATTTGAAAATTTAAAGGTACTCATGGAAGAATTTTCTTTGAGTCTGGATGACTTGGTCAGTGTCAGAATATTTTCAAGAAAATTTGAGCAGTTTCCGCAAATTAACCAGGCTTGGGAGGAAGTGTTTACAAGTGATGTTGTCCCTCCTGCAAGAAGTGCAGTGGGTGTTTCTGCCTTACCTTTAAATGCGCTGGTAGAGATTGAGTTTTCTTTTTATAAAGAATAATTTTATTAGGATAAAAACAGGACTTTGCACTGTAGTTTTATTTCTATTCAGTTCTTTCGCACAAGCCGTAATGTACCTTGCCTGCTTTTTTATGCTTAATTAATCTCCAGTTTTTGGGCAAGTCATAGTCGTCTAGGGACTGGTCAGATTCCAGATAAATTAAAGCTCTTGGCGCCAGCCAGGAGTTACTTTCCAATAGTCCAATGCTTTCTTCAATGAGGTTTTCTTTAAATGGAGGGTCCAAGAAAACCACATTATATTTAGTGCCTGAATTGTGAGCTTGCAAAAAGGTCAATGCATTTAGTTGCATCAGATTAATGTCATCAGCGTTGAGAAGCTCAATATTTTTTTTTATGTGTGCCGCCGTTTCGAAATTAAATTCTATACAGGTAACATGCTTTGCGCCTCGTGAGTAGGCCTCGATAGCCAAGGCGCCACTACCAGCAAACAGATCCAAGCACTCCGCTGCAGTAATATCGGATTGTAACCAATTGAATAAAGTTTCACGGATGCGGTCCGGACTTGGACGTAGCCCCTTCTGATCAGGGAATGATATTTTTCTGCCGCGCCATAAGCCGGCAATTATGCGTATTTGATTCACTGCACGTACCGATTAAAGAGATGAAAGTAAAACTAAACCATTCACCTTACTTATGCCAGAATGACTGGCTATTTTATTATCAACAGGATCAATTAAAAGCATAATGCTAGCGTAGAAACTGAGCTGCTGTTAGCATAAGCCCTCTCTTTAATGGTGTTAATAATCGTATGTTTGGTTTAGGGAAACGTTCCAATGCCGATGCTGAAAAACGTGAAGCATCGCCTGCAGAAGAATCAACAAAAAGTTCTTTTTTTTCGCGCTTAAAAGCCGGGCTCGGGCGCACTCGTGCCGGACTAACGGACGGCCTTGGCTCCTTGCTGCTGGGAAAAAAAGAAATTGATGATGAGCTTCTGGATGAAATAGAGACGCGCTTGCTCACCTCTGATGTTGGGATCTCAGCGACTACGACGATTATCAATGAATTATCTCAGCGGCTTAAGCGTAAAGACCTTGCGGATGCAGATGTGCTTTACCACACTCTAAAAGAAGTCTTGCTGGAACAATTAACCATATGCGATAAACCTCTGGAAATTCCGCAAGATTTAAATAAGCCTTTTGTTATTTTGATGGTTGGAGTCAATGGCGTGGGTAAGACGACAACCATTGGTAAATTGGCGAAACGCTTTCAAAGTGAAGGGCGCTCTGTGATGTTGGCTGCGGGAGATACTTTTCGAGCAGCCGCGGTAGAGCAGCTAGAAGTTTGGGGACAACGCAACAATGTCCCTGTTGTGGCTCAACATACAGGAGCTGATAGTGCCTCGGTGATTTTTGATGCTTACCAATCGGCTTTGGCTAAAAATGTTGATGTTTTGATAGCTGACACTGCAGGGCGTTTACACAATAAAGATAATCTGATGCAGGAACTTGAGAAAGTCGTTCGCGTTTTGAAAAAGCTTGATGATGATATTCCCCATGAGACTATGCTGGTGCTGGATGCAACTACCGGCCAAAATGCGCTGAGCCAGGCTGAGCACTTTTCATCGGCCGTACAGGTAAGTGGGCTCACACTCAGCAAACTCGATGGTACGGCCAAAGGGGGGATGGTATTTGCGATTGCTAAACAACTTGCTTTACCTCTTCGTTTTATCGGTATCGGGGAAAAAGTTGATGACTTAAGACCGTTTAATGCACCTGATTTTGTAGAGGCTTTATTCAGCGAAAATGATTAAGTTTGACGCTGTCAGTAAACGCTATCCTGGTGGCCATGAAGCTCTAAGCAATATAAGTTTTCACCTAGAAAAAGCCGCTTTTGCCTTTTTGACAGGACATTCAGGAGCAGGCAAAAGCACCTTGCTCAAACTTGTCATGCAAATGGAAAAAGCCAGTTCAGGGCAAGTATTTGTTAATGGCCAAAATTTAAATCGCTTGTCTCGTCGTCAGTTGCCATATTTTCGTCGCAATATTGGGTTGGTTTTTCAAGACCATCAGCTATTGTTTGATCGTACTGTCTTTGAAAATGTTGCGCTGCCTTTACAGATTGCAGGTTATGACTCAAGGGATGCTGGACGTAGAGTTCGTGCTGCACTGGATAAGGTGGGGTTGTTAAAAAAAGAAAATCAAAACCCAATAGCACTTTCCGGAGGAGAGCAACAGCGTGTGGGTATTGCCAGAGCAGTTGTCAATAAACCGGCCTTGCTATTGGCTGATGAGCCTACGGGAAATCTTGATCCGCAGTTATCAGCTGAAATTATGCAGCTTTTTGAAGAGTTTAACAGGGTTGGTGTTAGTGTCTTGATTGCCAGTCATGATTTAAGCCTGATTGCGAAGCTCAAGCATCGCATCCTGACACTTGACCATGGCAGGATGATTAAGGGTGCGACTGAACAAAAAGTCTCAGAAACTTAATATGGCTGCCTCTCAAAAAACATCCAAAATTAAAAAGCCTGTGCCAACAGATAAACTTAAGCGCCATAAATCATCCAGGCCTGGCAGTTTATCGGCCTTGTTAAGAAACCACCAACAAGTTGCTGTTGATAGTCTAGACCGATTATTTGCAACGGCTGCAGCGAGCACCTTAACTTGGGCAATGATTGCCATTGCCATTGCTCTGCCTCTATTTCTTTTTATTATGCTGCAAAATTTACAACAATTTGGCAGCAATATATATGAGGCAACTCAAATTTCCATATTCATGGAATTAGACAGCAGTGATGAGGATTTACTAGCTACAGAAAACTTCCTAAATAATCACTCGATAATTTCTGACACCGAAATAATTAGTCAGACACAGGCTTTAGAAGAATTTCAGGCCTTATCTGGCTTCGGGAATGCCTTAAGTGGTTTAAATGAAAACCCTTTGCCGGCGGTTATTGTAGTGACCCCTAACACTGAAATTGTTAATCAATTAAGGGCCTTGGTAAGCGAATTGGCTAAGCTTGATAAGGTTGACTCCGTTCAATATGACCTTGATTGGCTGCAAAGACTTTATGGGATATTAAATTTGGCTCAGCGTTTGATCATTATTATGGGAGTCCTGCTGGCCTTTGGCGTTGCTTTAGTGGTTGGCAATACTGTCAGGCTGGCGATTGAAAATCGCCGTGAGGAAATAGTTGTTGTGAAATTAGTTGGGGGCACAGACTCTTATGTCGCCCGTCCTTTTTTATATACAGGTCTTTGGTATGGGGTAGGCGGTGGTATTCTCGCCTGTCTTTCGGTCTTGCTAGCGCAAATTTTTATGCAAGGCCCGGTGTCACAACTGGCTGCACTTTATAACGGAGAATTTATCTTAATTCGTTTAAGCCTGAACGATGTTTTTAATGTGATTATGCTTGCAGGTTTTCTTGGCTGGTTTGGAGCCTGGCTTTCCGTTTTGCGACATCTAAAAGCAATAGAGCCAAGATAGCCTGACTCTTGGTTTTTATAAAAACCCGGTTATACCGGGCTTTTATAAAACTAATAGGTCCCGTTAAGGATTAAAAAGGCAGGCCATGCCCTTGTCCAACCATACACATCAGCATGGGTATAGACAAGAAGGTGTTGGTACGTGAGGCCATCAAGGCCACAACTTTTCCTTTGGCAATTGCATCCGCCGAGGCTTCAACTATACCCAGGATTTTCTTCTGATTAGGCCAAATCAGAACCCAGACATTGAACAGCATGATGGTTCCTAACCAGGCTCCCAAGCCAATTACCTGCACGCCATCACCAAAAGTGAAGACGTTCATCAAGCCATTAAAGGGGCCGGCTTCAATTGCTGCAGCACCGGATAGCCAGGTCGCTAATGCTCCCCAACGAAACCATAATAGTGCTCGCGGAGCGACATATTTGTTAATCGCCGCGGGTCCAGGGCCGCCTTCATCAGAGGCAGCCTCAACAACGGCAGGGACTTGTACAAAGTTAAAGTAATACAATAAGCCTATCCAGATTACTCCGGCAAAAACATGCAGCCAGGTCATCGTTGACCAAAGACTGAAGGTGCCTGAGCCTAGTAGTAAAATTACAATGAGTGCTACGACAAAACCTAGTACAATTGTACCGGTTACAGATTTTAAAGGGTTCATAAGCCTCCCGAGTGCTTGAAAGTTATTGATCTAATTTTTTGCCATATAAAGCGTTAAAAGCTTGGCTTAATATCGGCATTCTGGGTCAATTTTTCTTTTCAGAACCCCTCTAAGATAACAGGATGTATGACGATGGCATAGACTTATCGGTCTGCCAGCGAAAGCGCGCTGTTAACCTGGGGAGAATGAAAACATGATAAATGACTATCGGGAAAAGACTGTAACTGCTTATAAGCAAATTTTAATTAATAGGAGTAAAACATGGCAATCGAATTACCCCCCTTACCGTATGCTCAAGATGCGCTGGAGCCACACATCTCAAAAGAGACGCTTGAGTTTCATTATGGTAAGCATCACAACACTTATGTTGTTAAGTTGAATGGTCTGCTAGAGGGTACCCCAGACGAAGATAAGTCTCTGGAAGAAATAGTTAAAAGCTCTTCGGGCGGAGTGTTCAATAATGCTGCTCAGGTTTGGAATCACACTTTTTACTGGAATTGCCTTAGCCCTAATGGCGGCGGAGAGCCTTCTGGAGCGCTAGCAACAGCGATTAACGCGCATTTTGGTTCTTTTGATAATTTTAAAACAAAATTTACAGATAGTGCGGTAAATAATTTTGGTTCAGGCTGGACCTGGCTAGTTCAAAATGCAGATGGCGGCCTGGAGATAATCAATACTTCTAATGCCGCTACACCACTGACAGACGGCGTCATTCCCTTATTGACTGTGGATGTCTGGGAGCATGCTTATTACATTGATTATCGAAATTTAAGGCCAAAATATATGGAAGCTTTTTGGGCCTTAGTAAATTGGGATTTTGCAGAAGGTAATCTAAATTAAAAGCTTAGAAAATCCGATGATATTAAGCGGGCCATTGCCCGCTTTTTTTTGGAATATCTAGACTATAGTCCGTTTTGCGCGACTATTCCCTTTGATTTCTCATAATGCTCAAGAATTAAAGGGAAATCTTTTTCATAATCTCCTGAGGGAGTGAAGAAGCCGCCAAAACGAACCTCTTTGGCCTTGGCATCAATAATCCCCAGCATGATTGGCACTCCAGCTTGATGAGCGATATGATAAAAGCCACTTTTCCATTGGCTGACTTTTTTTCTGGTGCCTTCAGGTGCAATGATCAAGCTAAGTGAGTGGTTCTTCTTAAATTCATTAACCATTTGCGCCACCACATTGAGGCGTTGATCTCTGTCTATAGGAATCCCGCCAAACCAGCGAGATATAGCGCCTAAAACGGGAGGAAAAAGACTCTTTTTCCCCATCCATTTCACATCCATCCTGGTCAAAAATACTGCCGCCAGCATTAACAGAAAATCCCAGTTGCTGGTGTGAGGAGCCCCGATGACAACATAAGGAGGTTTGATATCCGGCGGAGGTATGACTTTCCAGCCGCTCAGGGATAAGCCCAAGACTGACAGCCCTCGGCAAATGGATTTAATAATCGGGGTGTTGAATACACTCGCTTTCATGTTCGCGCAGCATACCGAAACTTTAAGTAAAAGACATGCAAATACAGGTATTTACTTGCATTTTGCCTTGATTAATCGACATAGGTAGTTTAATTTGTGCGGCAAGATTTAATGTTTTTTTACCTCCAGTTTTTTAAACTAGAACCCAAAACTTATAAATATAAAAGAGAATTGATATGGCTACTTTAAATATTAATGGTCAAACCATGGATATCGGTGAAATTGATCCATCAACGCCTTTACTTTGGGTGCTGCGAGATGAGCTTGGTTTAGTTGGTACTAAGTATGGTTGCGGAATAGCCCAATGTGGCGCCTGTACCGTTCATCTGGATGGTGCTCCGGTTCGATCTTGCCAGATACCAGTGAGTTCACTTGAAAACCAGCAGATAACGACCATTGAAGGTCTAGCTGGTGCCGATGGCACTTTAAACCCGGTTCAACAAGCTTGGATAGAGATAGATGTGCCTCAGTGCGGCTATTGCCAGGCGGGGCAGATAATGAGCGCAACAGCCTTATTACAAAATAATCCTAATCCTACTGATGCAGAAATTGATGCGGCTATGTCCGGCAACATCTGCCGGTGTGCGACATATGTTCGTATTAAAGCGGCTATTAAATCGGCTGCTCAGGCGATGTCAGGCACAGCTTTTTATGATGCTTCAGAACAAACTGAAACAGCATAAATTAAATTACAACACTCTTATTATAATTAGTGAGTATCTATGAAGTTTTCAGAGCAAAAAAACAATTTAACAGGTTTTAGCAGAAGGCAATTCTTTAAGGTCTCTGGTGTTGCTGGTGGCGGCTTGGTGCTTGGTTTAAGCATGAGCTCTAATAAACACGCTAATGCCCAGGCTATGAATGAAGCATCAATTGAGTTAAGCCCCTATGTGCAAATTCAAAGTAATGGGCGTGTTAACATTTTTTCTAAAAATCCGGAATGCGGACAGGGGATTAAGACTGGCCTGCCCCTAATCATTGCTGAAGAGCTCGATGTTCGTTGGGAAGACGTTGATGTTATTCAAGCCGATATAGACCCTATAAAATATGGATTGCAAATAGCAGGGGGCTCCTTGTCTACGCCAATGAATTGGATGCCCATGCGTGAGGCAGGCGCAATGGCTCGATTGATGATTCTTGCTGCTGCGGCTCAACAGCTTTATGTGCCGATTGCCGAATTGAGAACAAGTGAATCTAAAGTTATTCATACTCCGACCGGGGAAGAATATGGCTATGCTGAGTTTGCTGAGCTGGCGGCTACCATGCCAATACCAGAAGTTGAAGAGTTAAGATTAAAAGACCCCTCTGAGTTTACTTTGTTAGGGAAACGCTACACTGGCGTTGATAACCTGCAAATTGTAACTGGCCAGCCCCTATTTGGTATTGACCAGAGTCAGCCGAACATGGTGTATGCGACTTATACCAAAAGCCCGGCTTTGGGCGGAACAGCGGTATCTTTTAATGAAGATCACATCAAATCACTTGAAAATGTTATTGATGCTTTCATCGTTGATCCTGTTGGAGACCTTATTGCTCAAGGGATGAATGGAGCGGCTATCTTTGGTGGGGTTGCTATTGTAGCAACTTCAACATGGGCAGCAATGAAAGCCAAGCAAGAGCTGGAAGTGGTCTGGGATACCAGCACTGCTGATACTCAAGCAAGCTGGACTGGCCTCCAAGAAAAAGCTGCTCAGATAGCTGGACAGGATGGACCAATGGAGCTGCTCAATACCGGTGATCCTGATGCGGCTTTTGCTAATGCGGCAAAAATTGTCGAGGGCTTTTATGAGTTCCCTTATGTTTCTCATGTAAACCTTGAACCCCAAAATTGCACAGCACTATATGAAAATGGGCGCATTGAAATTTGGGCCCCAAGTCAGACTCCAACTTTTGGTGAGCCTGGTGTTGCTGTTATCGCAGGAGTTTCGCCTGAAAATGCTGTAATGCATCAAACTCGCATCGGCGGTGGTTTCGGGCGTCGGCTTAATAATGATTACGCTTACGAAGTGACCGCTATTGCTCGCCGCATGGAAGGAACGCCAGTTAAGTTGCAGTGGACTCGAGAAGATGACATGGCCTACGATTTTTATCGACCAGGAGGCTTTCACTCTTATAAAGCCGCACTTGATGAAAGTGGAAAAATGATAGGGTTTTCTGATCATTTTATTTCTGTATCACAAGATGAAAATTCGCAGGGCCCAATGGCCTCGGCAGATCTAGGCACGAATATTTTGCCAATGGAACATGTAGAAAATGTCAGAGTTACCCAGACGCTACAGCCGGCTGCTATACAAACAGGGCCGATGCGAGCGCCTGGTTCTAATGCTTACGGTTTTACTTTTCAGGGCTTTTTACATGAAGTCGCTGAAGCAGCAGGCAAAGATTTCAGAGATTTTATGCTGGAACTGCTTGACCAAGAGGATAGGCCAGCGCCTCCGATACCAGCAGGTATGCCGCCCGGAATACCAGCCCCAGTTGCATTTAGTAATGAGCGAGCGCGAAATGTAATTTCAACTGTGACTGATCGGGCCGAATGGGGCAGAGCCATGCCAGAAGGGCGCGCTCTGGGTCTTGGGTTTTATTATTCACATAGTGGCTATGTCGCTCAGGTTGCGGATGTTAGCGTTAATTCCCAAAAAGAAGTCACAGTACATAAAGTTTGGTCGGTTTCAGATTTTGGTTATATACACAATCTCAGTGGAGCTGAAAGTCAGGTTCAGGGAAGTATTTTGGACGGACTGAGCCAGCTTATGTACGCTAAGATTTCATTTGAAGGAGGGGTTATTGAGCAGAGTAATTTCCATCAATATCCTTTATTAAGAATGTCTAGAGCTCCAGATGTGGATGTTCACTTTTTGCAGCCAATGGATGTTGCTCCGTCGGGCTCAGGTGAGCCTGCACTGCCACCTGCACTGCCTGCAATTGCTAACGCGATCTACAGCGCTTCGGGTGTCCGCGTTAGAAAAACGCCTTTGTCTGAGCTGGGTTATTCCTTAGTTTAAACAGCAGATAACGGGCTTTTCAAATGCCTGTAAATAAAAAACGAGTAGTAAAAAGCAAGCATTATGCTGGCTTTTTATTGCAGCTTATTCTTCTTCAGTATTTGGCGGCTCCGGTTGGCTAGTATAATAATATCGAAGCAAATAGGTGTTTTCAGCATACTCGGATCTATCCGTCAGTTGCAGCCTGTATTTTGTGTCCCTTACTTTCTCTAATAGCGCTCTTTCGGTTGCCTCATTAGTTCCCTCGGAGCTAGAAATAAATCTAATTCTGGTTGGTCTGGCAAAGCGGGAAATCGTAAAGCTGAGATCAATATATCCTTCGTAAGGCAGCGGCACTTCAGAAGATAGGTCATAGCTTTCTCTGCTATATGCTGAACTTATAAAGGTAGGAATTTCTAAAGGCAGATCGGGATAGTCCAAGCCATTGATTGTTTCTATGTCATTGGCAGCCATTAGTTCAAATGCCTGAATGTAAAGTTCTTCGGCAGAAGACCACCTTTCAAAAATCAAATACCAATCAGCAATATCCAATAATGCATGAATGATATCGATGGCAGGACTGTTTTTATCGCGTAAATATGCATAACGCCTTTCTAGAGCGGTTCTGCCATTGCTATAGCTATCCAGGAAATAGGTGGTAGGTGCTTCATTAAAAGCATTATTAGCAATGTTGTTTTGGTCGAACTGATTTTGTAGGAAGTAAGTGTATGCGAGTTTTTGTTCAGTTTCTGAAATATTATAGTCTTCATCGGGGAAGCCTAAAGTATCTTTTAATTGGAGAGTTTCAGCTGAAGAGTAGCTTTCATTAGACTGCGACTCAAGATCGTGTTGCATAATTAGCGCCTGAGTATAGGCAAAAGCTGCAGCCGCTAAAAAATTCTCTGTGGTTTCTGGCTGGATATAATTTCGCTCGTTAAAAGATTGAGTTCTAAAATATAAGGATTGAAAGTTTGGGCGATAGCCCATGCTCAGACTTGTTGCATGCAGGTTCCAGTCAGCATATTCCAATAAGTCGTTTAGGATCATCGGATGCCCTGCTCCATGGATTTTTTGTTTAACGTACAATAAATATTCTTGATTGAGATTGGCTGACTCTATGTCTCCCAGGTTTAAATAGCTATTCACAAGCTCCTCAACAATAGGGACCTGGTCTTCTGTAAATAAGCCCTCATTTATCCTGCTTAATTGCAGAGCCTCGTTATAGGAATCGATCGCAAGTTGAAAATCGCCAGCTAGGCGGTAGGTATTGCCCAGGCTCAAATAAAGTTCACTTAAGCGAAAGTCGTAAACGCCGCCATCTATTTCAAACTCAGCGATACTTTCCTGGAATTGCGCGAGAGAGAAGTCAATTACGCTTTGATCTGTTTGAGGAGGTTCGATTCCGGCAAATGGGGGTAGGTTGTTTGATGAAGGCAAAGTAGATAGCTCGATGGTGTCTAGCCTAGGCTCACCATTATCATCCGTCTCACTAAGTTCAATAGTTTGAATTAATACGGGATCAAAAACTATAGGGACATAACTAAGGTTAAAATCTTGGCTGCTTTCCTGCTCGGCATTTTGCCTGGCGTCCTCATTTTCTAAAGGTGTTGCTTGTGATGAGAGAGTTTCCTGACTCCATGAAACTGCAGATACAAGGCCCAAAGATAAGGCTAGTAAAACCTTGTGGGAAAAAAACTTAAAATGAATCATGCTGAGGATATATTTTATACATTTTGATCGCCGGGTATAGCTTTTGTTTGTGGCCCTGTCCAGCTTTAAGTCAGAGAGGAATATTAGCTTATATTTCACGTTAATTAGTAGCTTATCCTGCCATAGCCTAGATTTGCTATCCATAAATTTCAATATAATTCACAATATACTATAGACAGAGAAATTAGAGAGCTTCTACTCGTCATAAATTTTGGCAGACCAAAATTATCAAAACAAAAGTCAGTTCTTGTTTGTTCATTATGTAGTCATTTAGTAAGATAGTTCGAACATTCCAAAAGCTAATCAAGGCCAATTAAATTGATTCAGCCTAGACTGATTTTTTTTATCTTATTTGTAATTGCTCTGCCTGCCTTTTCGCAAAATCAGGCACAAAACCAGCTCAGTCTTGAGATGATTGAGCACTTGGCAAATTTTGAGTTAGGAGAGCTAGGCAATCCGCAGATAAAATCGGATGCTATTCCGCCAGTTTTCAGCAGCGCTGAAAGTCCACATCGTCTGTTAATAATTCCCGTTACATATCAAGATAAAGGCTTTGATCGCTATTTAGGCGAGCCGCTTGCGGACAGCAAGAATCAGGCATATTTTGATCAGTTACTATTTGATGATGATTTACAAAATCCTTCGCCAGGGACTCTGACCCACTATTTTTACCATCAATCAAAGGGCCAGTTTATTGTAAGCGGGGAGATCTTTCCCATGGTTACAGTCGACCAGCCTTCTGAATATTATGGTAGCCCAGTACAAAACTCTGATGGGCAATGGCGCAATGATTCTAGAGCAGAGATTCTGGTAGAAGATGCATTGGCAAAGGCCTATGAGCAGCAACCAGATTTTCCCTGGGAAGACTTTGATGTTTGGGATCCAATGGACTATGACGGGGATGGCGTATATAACGAAAGAGACGGATATATTGATCATTTTGTGCTGGTGTTTGCAGGTAAGGGCCAATCTTCTTGTCAGAGTCTGTACAGCTTAAATCAAAAATTTACTCCTAATGCTCCCAGTAATTTGTATGATTTGTTGAGCCCTGATGAACAGGAGTGTGCGCAACGCATCTGGCCCCATCGTTTTTCATTGACCAAGAATAATGGCAAGGGCCCTGAAGTTGAGGGTTTCATTAACAGGCGCGGAGGAGTCGAATTAAAAGAAGGTCTCTGGGTGTATGACTACAACATGCAGTCTGAATATACGGAAGTTTCAACCTTTATACATGAATTTGGACATTCAATTGGGCTTCCGGACATTTATGCTCGTCAAACCAGCAATTCAACAGCCTCCTGGGAAGTGATGAGTTCAACAGCGAGCCCTGTCCCTCAAGAAATGAGCATTTGGTCAAGAATGGTTTTAGGTTGGGCTAAGCCATGTGTCATTGAGCCAACAATGACAGGAGGCAATAAAATTCAGTCACTCTACCTGAAAACCATGAATGACTGGAATGCTTCGGCAAACCCGGAAGGAGTATGTGATGCGGCGATGGTAATACTGCCTCCCAAAATTCGCGAGTTACGTATGGGGCCTTTAGGGCCAAATAATGGGCTTCAAGCTGCATATACCGGGCAGGGCAATGACCTGAATAATTATCTGAGTAGACGCTTTGATCTCAGCCAAATGGGTGGGCAGGACATCATCATGGAGCTGGATGCATGGTTTACCATTGAGGCTGATTGGGATTATCTATATGTAGAGGCTTCACAAGACGGTGAAAACTATCAGCGTTTAATGCCCCTAGATAAAGTCAGCCCTGAGGATGGTAACAGCGTTATGCCATCTCAGCGTGGACATGATGGATTTGGCACCATTCCGGGCTTTACTGGACGTAGTGGCGACCTGGATGGTGATGGCAAAGTAGAAAGCACCATGGGTTGTATACCTGATCAGGATGTGGCTCTGGCTGAAGAGCGGATTGGAGACGATGCCATTGACCTTTGTTCTATCCCGCAATGGGTTCATGCGGCTTTTGACTTAAGTGCTTATGCTGGCTCGGAACAGTTAGAAATCAGGTTTCATTATTATGCAGATATGGCTGCCGTGGAAGATGGCGCTTTGATTGATAATGTTGAAATAGCAGCTTTGGGCTTTAGAGATGATTTTGAGGCACAGAGCTTTCAGGGTTGGTCAGTGGATGGCTTTTCCTTAAGTAGTGGCAATCATGACCTGGCAGTGCCGCATTTTTATTTGTTGGAATATAGAGATCCTTACCAGGAGTTTGCCTCTGCCTATAACTATGACTCAGCATTAGCTCAACCGGGCTTTTCTTTTTACAGAAATGCTGAAAGTGGAGAGATAGAAGCTGTTGATTTTGCTTACCGCCCAGGCGTGCTTCTTTGGTACTACAATGGCTCATATCTATGGAGTCAAAATGAACCGGCTCAGTTTGGTCTAGGTAATGGATTTCTTTTGCTGGTGGATTCCACTGCGCAGGAATTTGAGGTGCCAATGGTACCGGCAATCTATTACAAAGAAGAAAATGGTTGGCGTTTTTATGAGTTGAATCAAGATGCACAGCCAGTTTTGAGGCAGTCCTATCTGGATGTAATGTGTTTTCAAAGACAAGCAGCTTACTTCCCGGTCGATCTTAGTGAGGCTGACCGAAGTTATTGTAATGATTCAAACTCTCTCATTGGCGAAAACTTACATTGGCAAGGTAGACCTTTTCGTTACAGCTTTACCTTAATTAATGAAGTCCTCCCTGGAATCGACAGGCAAGCCTATAAGTCCATGGGCTCTTTATATGATATTCGCTTGGGAAGAGAAGGTCTTTCATACCGACTTTATGATCGCGTATTGAGGAATGTGCATTCTGGAGATGCGCCATTTTCTTTGGAAAATTTTGATGATGGGTTGAGATTTTACAGAATTGAAAATGATACAATTGTGCTGGACAGAGTTTCACCTTTTTCTGCCGTAGACAGATTTAGTGACAGCGAATCTTATATGAATCCATTGCTTCAATTCGGCAGCGCCAATATTCCTAATGAAGGATTAAATTTTCAATTAGCATTACCCGATGACTCAGCGCCAGTTGAGGCAAAAGTTAAAGTGTACTTTAGTTGGGAACGTTAACAGGTAAAAGTTGATTCGTCTGCTGAGCTGGTTCAACCAAAATAATTTGGTTGAAGCCTTTTTGTTTTTTTAAATTATTAGCTGGATTAAAAAATTGGAATTAAAACATACTTCGCTTTTTGAATTGCATAATGAACTAGGCGCTAAATTAGTACCATTCGCAGGCTATGCAATGCCTGTTTCTTATCCATTAGGAATAATCAAGGAGCATCAGCAAACTCGTGAGCGAGCTGGTTTATTTGATGTTTCCCATATGGGGCAGCTCATAACAAGCGGAAAAGGCGTTGTTGCGGCTCTGGAAACTTTGATCCCCGTTGATCTTGAGGCCCTGGAAATAAACCAGCAAAGTTATGCCTTACTGACTAATGAAGCAGGTGGAGTAATCGATGATTTGATGATCACTCGCCTGGAATCTGAAAAATTTTTCCTGGTTATCAATGCTGGTTGTAAAGAAAAGGATATTCATCATTTAAGGTCTCATTTGCAGGGTTTGCAGATTGAGGTATTGGAAAAACAATCCTTGTTGGCTTTGCAAGGACCGAGCGCCAAAGATGTCATGGCACCTTATATTGATGACCTTGATAATCTGGGTTTTATGTGGGGCATACAAGCAGAAATAAATGGTATTGATTGCTACATCAATCGCGCAGGTTATACCGGTGAAGATGGATTTGAAATTTCAGTCAATAATGCTGAAGCTGAAAAGTTTGCGCGTATGCTTTTGATCCACAAAGAAGTTGAAGCCGTAGGTTTAGGAGCAAGAGATTCTTTAAGGCTGGAATCTGGACTCTGCCTATATGGTCATGAGCTAAATGAAGAAATTACTCCTATAGAAGCAGGCTTGATATGGAGCATTAGTAAAAACCGTCGTGATGGCGGAACTAAGGCTGGTGGCTTCCTCGGAGCAGAGAAAATTTTAGAACAAATGCAAACAGGCGCCCCGATAAAGCGAGTAGGCTTAAAAATTGATGGCAGAGTTTCTGCTCGTGAAGGTGCTGAGCTTCAATCTAAAGATGGTGTGAAAATAGGAGAAGTGAGTAGCGGAGGCTTCGGACCAACAGTAGGTTCACCAGTTGCACTTGCCTATGTAGAAAAAGAATTCGCAGAAGTGGGTACAGAATTACAGGCGGTGGTGCGTAATAAAAAATTACTGGCAACTGTCTGTAAACTGCCTTTCGTTCCTCAAAGTTACTATCGAGTATAAACAAAATATCTAACAAACATTTATAAGTACTTTTGTAAGTGCTATCTAAGAGAGTAGTCGATCACTATGAAGTTATTGTCCGAACTGGAAACACACCAAGAGTTTATTGCGCGTCATTTGGGTTCTAACGAGGGCGAGCAAGCAGCTATGCTGGCTCAACTTGGCTATGAAAATATGGATGAGTTTATTCAGGCTGTTGTGCCGGCGTCCATCCGTATGGATGAAGCCCTTGATATGCAAGAAAGTATCAGTGAAGAGACTGCCTTAGAAGAACTGAGAGATCTTGCTGATCAAAATAAAGTTTTTAAATCTTATATCGGACAAGGTTATTACAATACCCTAACACCCAAGGTTATCCTGAGAAATATTTTGGAAAATCCTGCCTGGTACACTGCTTATACGCCATATCAAGCTGAAATATCTCAAGGCAGATTAGAAGCTTTATTAAATTTTCAGACCATGGTCAGCGATCTGACAGGGATGGATATTGCTAATGCGTCTTTATTGGATGAGGGCAGCGCCGCTGCAGAAGCTATGACCTTATGTCAGCGCATGAGCAAATCAAAGTCAGAATTATATTTTGTTGATGAAAATTGTTATCCACAAACAATAGATGTGCTCAAAACAAGAGCAGAAGCCTTTGGGATCGAACTGATAATTGGTAAACCTGAGCAGGCGTTGGCTCATGATTGCTTTGCTATGTTAATTCAAAATCCAGGTGCTGATGGTGAAGTTTCTGATTACTCTGCGCTCATTGAACAGGCGCATGAGAAGCAAATATTAGTCACAGTAGCTGCAGATTTATTAAGTTTATTATTAATAAAGTCACCTGGCGCCATGAATGCGGATGTTGTTATTGGTTCCAGTCAGCGCTTTGGTGTGCCCTTAGGTTTTGGTGGTCCTCATGCAGCATTTATGTCGACCCGAGAAAGCTTTAAACGCTCCCTGCCAGGCAGACTAATCGGCGTTTCACAAGACACCAGAGGCAAAGCTGCATATCGCTTGGCTTTGCAAACCCGCGAACAACATATACGTCGGGAAAAAGCCACCAGTAACATTTGCACTGCGCAAGTCTTACTGGCTGTGATAGCCGGCATGTATGCTGTATACCATGGTCCTCAGGGTCTAAAACGTATAGCTGAACGCGTACATACCTTAACGGCAATACTGGCAGCAGGTTTGCACTACTCTGATGTAAAAATTAAGAATGCTACTTTTTTTGACACGCTGACACTTGAAACCGGCGATGAAACAGAGGCTGTTCATCATAGGGCAAATAAACAGGGGATAAACCTGCGTGTGATCAATGCTTCGACGCTTGGAATTTCTTTGGATGAAACCTCAACCATTGATGATGTTAAACAACTTTGGAATTTGTTTAGTGATCAGGATATAGATTTTGCAGAGGCTGAAGAGGAAGCAAGTTCAGGAATAGTAAGTGCAATGATACGAGAGGGGGATGTTCTCACTCATTCGGTTTTTAACAGCCATCACTCTGAAACTGAATTGTTACGTTATATGAGAAAGCTTGCTGATAAAGATATTGCTTTAGATCGCGCCATGATTCCGCTTGGCTCCTGCACCATGAAACTGAATGCTACCTCAGAAATGATTCCAATTACCTGGCCAGAGTTTGGCCAAATTCATCCCTTTGTGCCGAAAGATCAAGTACCTGGATATTTACAAATGATTAAAGAGCTGGAAGAGATGCTCTGTAAAATTACTGGCTATGCAGCAATTTCATTACAACCTAATGCGGGGTCTCAGGGAGAATATGCTGGCTTGTTGGCAATTAGGGCCTGGCAAAAAGCCAGAGGAGAAGCTCAACGTAACATATGTTTAATTCCAAGTTCTGCTCATGGCACCAACCCCGCATCTGCTCAAATGTGTGGCATGAAAGTGGTAGTGGTCAAATGCGATGCTAATGGAAACGTTGATCTTGTCGACCTGCGAGAAAAAGCCGAGCAATACAAAAATGAACTGGCAGCTATTATGGTTACTTATCCATCTACACACGGTGTATTTGAAGAAAGTATAAGAGAGCTTTGCGAAATAGTTCATGACCATGGTGGTCAGGTTTATATGGATGGAGCAAATCTCAATGCAATGGTAGGTTTGTGTCAGCCAGGAAAGTTTGGTGGTGATGTTTCACATCTAAACCTTCATAAAACATTTTGTATTCCTCATGGAGGAGGTGGCCCTGGTGTTGGGCCAATTGGTGTTGCAGAACATTTGGCGCCATATTTGCCGGGACATGCAATGTTGGATAATGGTGAGGTTGGCGCCGTTGCGTCTGCAGCCTGGGGCAGTGCGGGAATACTTCCTATTACCTGGATGTATATCAAAATGATGGGTGCCAATGGGCTAAAGCAAGCCAGTGAAGTAGCCATATTAAATGCCAACTATATTGCAAACCAGCTCAAAGGTGATTATCCGGTGCTTTATACCGGAAGCAACGGGCGCGTAGCGCATGAATGTATTATCGATGTTAGGCCTATTCAGGAGAAGTCTGGCGTAACGGTAGATGATATCGCCAAGCGCCTAATCGATTATGGTTTCCATGCGCCTACTATGTCATTCCCCGTTGCTGGAACGCTAATGATAGAGCCAACAGAAAGTGAATCTTTAGCAGAATTAGGTCGTTTCTGTGCCGCCATGAAACAAATTCGAGTTGAGATCGAGAGTGTCAGCAAGGGTGAATTACCCAAGGATGATAATCCTTTGCACAATGCTCCTCATACGGCCGACATGGTCAGCACAGATGACTGGCAACATGCCTACAATCGAGAATTGGCGGTTTACCCTTTGGACTCTTTAAGAGACAACAAGTATTGGCCGCCGGTTGGGCGAGTGGATAATGTTTTTGGTGATAGAAATCTCGTATGCGCTTGTCCTCCTATGTCTGAATACGAGTAAACTATGCAATAGGGTTCCAAACGCGCGACAATGAACTCATGGCATTTAGAAAATTATTTTTTATATCTTTGCTAGCACTGCTTTCTTGCGGACAGGCTGGAGAATCTTTGCAGCAGGCCAGCGGTAATGCAAACCGAGTTATTGCCATTGGCGACATCCACTCTGATATTAATGTTATGCGCCAGGTTTTCCGCCTGGCTGGTGCCACTAATGGTAATAATGAATGGATTGGTGGTGAGCTAACAATTGTCCAAATGGGCGATTTAATAGGCCGAAGTGATCATGAGCGTGAGGTTTTAGACTTTATGTTTGCCATTCAGGCTCAGGCAGAACAATACGGCGGAAACGTCTATGCGCTGATTGGAAATCATGAAGTTATGGGTGGTCGAGTTGATAATCAGGCAGTTGGACAAAATCCATTTCCTGCTTATGAAGGCATGCCAGGTTTAAACCTTGATGACCCTCGCCTACAACGACTGCCTCTCAATGAACGCTTTCGTGGTGCCGCCTTAATGCCCGGCGGGCCCTACGCACTGAAAATAGCCGAGTTTCCAACGGTTCTTAAGCTTGATGAAACGGTTTTTGTACATGGCGGCGTAGTTCCTCGATGGGCTGAATACGGCATTGATAATATTAATGCTGAAGTGAGCGCCTGGTTAAAAGGCAACACTTCTGAGCCAAATTCTTCCCAGCGGGTTGATGACAGTGACCGGGTCATGTGGGCTCGCCATTTTTCTTCACGAGTCGATGCTCGCACTTGCTTCATGCTCGAAGAGTCCTTGCGTATTCTTGGTGCTAAACGGATGATAGTTGCGCATACACGCCATCGTGAAATAACTTCTTATTGTGATGGTAAAGTTTGGGCAACGGATGTTGGAATGTCTCGAGCTTATGGTGGGAAAATTCAAGTTCTGGAATTGATCGATGATGAAGTGACCCGGATTCTATCAGCAGACTAAAATTGCGATAAAAGTTTATAAATCTTTTGCAGGGAATAATCTGACTATTAGAATGCTGTAATTATTTCACAGCATGATATAAATCTCAGTTTAAGCTTTTAGATGCTCTAGGTATTCAACAATATCCCTGGATTCAGGCAACCAGGTTTCTTTATCGGCCTCGCCTGGATAACTAATACGAAGTACAGGGACTGTCGCCCGATTACGCGCACTCACTAATGCCTCAAAATGCTCTTGAGAATATATGCTTCGTATTTCGACATTCAGGCCAAGCTTTGAAATGGTGTTCTGAACATATACGCAGTATGGGCAGATTGGTGTGACATACAAAGATAATTTAGGTTCTTCAGAATGATCTGAAGGCTCCTCATTAAAAGCTGATGTCAATTCCTGCTCCAGGTTAAAATTACTCAAGCGAAGATCCTTTTAATTTATTAAACGAATATTTTATCAGATTTGGAATTACTGTAAGTAAAAATCATTATGTCGAAGTATGAGACTAATGAGCTTTGTAATAATTACAAAGATAGAAAATAGGTTCCACCTACTATACGGCGACTCCAAATAATGATCCGATCATAGCCGTCAGTATCATGGCGAGAGCTCCCCAAAAAGATACTCTTAAACAGCCTTTAAGTTTTGAGGCGCCACCTGCATGTGAAGCAAGCGCCCCCAGCGAAGCAAGAAAAAATAATGAGCTAATGGAGACGCTTGTAATTATTAAGTTGGAGCTACTTAGTATGGTAGCTAATATTGGTAAAAGAGCTCCAATAGTAAAGGCCAGGCCTGAGAACAGGGCTGCCTGTGTTGGTCTCGCTCTACTTCTTTCTACAATCCCAATTTCATCTCTGGCGTGAGCGGCAAGGGCATCGTGCTCCATTAATTGCTTGGCAACAATGAGGGATAATTTTTCTGTCAGGCCCCGGTCCTCATAAATTTTTGCGAGTTCAGTTTTTTCGAGTTCAGGATGATCTTCAAGTGCTTTGCGCTCTTGTTCAAGGTCTGCCTTTTCAGAGTCAGCTTGTGAGCTGACAGATACATATTCACCAGCAGCCATCGACATCGCGCCTGCAACAAGGCCGGCAAATCCGGTAAGCAAAATATATTCTTGGGAAACATTAGCAGCCGCTACGCCAATAATTAAACTGGCAGTAGAGACAATACCATCATTGGCTCCTAATACTGCTGCTCGTAACCAGCCGCTTCGATGTGATTTGTGTGCTTCGTGATAAGTCATAACTAATAGTAGAACAATATTATATGACCGCGATAGCTACAAAGTGTGATTTAAGGAAAATTTTCTGAATAACGCTAGAGAGCCTCTCTGAAATAAGAACATTATGAGAATTCCAAAGCGTGTTCATATAATAATCGGCATCAGTTTATTAAAAAAATTATAGGTCGGTAGTTAATCTTTTGGACTATAAGAAACTGGTTAATTGCTAAATGAGGCTTTTATTTCAATTAAGTGTTTTCTGGGTTTAGTAGCGAAGTGAGAACATGGTCTTCCCATTTACCGTTTATTTGTAGATATTTTTTTGCCAGGCCTTCTTTGCAAAAGCCAAGTTTATTTAACAAAGCTTCTGACCTTGAATTGTGCGGCATGTAGGCTGCCATCAATCTGTTTAAATTTAAGGTTTCAAAGGCGTGGTTAATAGTTTCCTTGCAAACTTGTGTCATTAGACCAGTGCCTTCAAATCCGGCATCTACACTATAGCCAATATGCCCACCCTTTAAGGGTCCATAAATAATATTGGTTAAAGAACACTGTGCAATAATTTCATTATCTAATATCGCCACAAAGTAAGCGGCTCGGCCTTTACTTTGTGCGATTAAAAAAGAAGATAGGCGTTTGTTTAATTCTTGAACGGAATAATAATCTGCTTCGCGCTTTGGTTCCCATATTTTGAAATGACTGGCATTTTTTAAATGGTAGGCAGACAACATTTTTGCGTCAGAAGCTTTAACTAAGCGTATTTCCATAAGGCTAACTAAAGAGTAAATAGGCAAGTGGCTCAGTTTTATTGGCCACTTGCTAATTAAGATAGATTAAAGCTGAGTCTAGTTATTCGCACGCGAAAGACGACGATAGTATTCTGCCACTGATTCCTGATATTCCTCGGGGATCATATCAAGTACAGCAGTACGGACGTTGTTGGGGTTGGAAGCATTGCTGCCTTCTGCTCTTAAAGAAAGTTCCAGCTGCTCAATTAAAGCCAGCATATTGTTATATTCTTCGAGCACAATGTCATCATTACGATTGACCCGACTGAATTCCAACTCACGAATAACATCGAGCAACTCATCAATTTGTTCCTGAGACATTTGCATTTCTGGGATAGCATCGCGAGTCAGTTCTGTAAGGTTGTCGAGGTTATCGTAAAAATTTTCTGGTAGATCAATAGGGCCATCAAAAGCATTGTTACTACCATTACCCGACCAGCCACTTATGCCAAGACCGTTCGTAATCCCATCCGGCCCGCCACCAAAGCCGCCCTGCTGACCTTGTTGTTGGCCTTGGCCGGGCTGGCCTTGCTGTCCACCTTGACCCTGCTGGCCTTGTCCAGATTCATAAGCCTGTCCATTTTGCTGCTGAGGAAGCTGGGCAAGTTGATCGCGAAGTTCTTCGGCTTGTTCAAGCGCCTGCTCAAGGTCACTATCACCGTTTAAAGCACCCATAGCCAATTGTTCGGCCCGCTCAAGACTCTCATTGAGAGCCCTCATGCCTTCAGTAACATTTCGCTCGTTGCCGGCAATATATAAAGCATAACCTGCATCAATATAAAGCGCTGCATCAGACAGTGCTAGCTCTAGTTCGCGTTCAGCGATCGTTTCATTACCTTCAGCGAGTGCTCTGGTTGCCGCTGGGGTTTCATCCCCAAACTGTTGCATGGTGTTCATCATCTGCTGTTGCAAGCGTTGCAGGTTAGCTGCCAACTCTTCTTTCATATCAGCCAGCTCCATTTCCTCCACCAAGGACATGCCCCGGCTGTTAGGGTTTTCACCACTTTCGCGTTCTTCCAGAGCACGTTCCATGGCTTCCTGTAGTTGTTGTTGCATGCGTTCTTGAGCAAGCAGCATATCTGAGGATTGCTCTGCCATGCTGGCAAATGAATCCTGCATACTGGCAATTTGATCCTGAGCAAGTTGATCGCGGGCGCCTTCTAACTGACGTTGCGCCTCTTCTGCAGCGCGTTGTAGCTCATCTGATCCGGGATTATTGGCCATGGCTTCTTCTGTTTCATTCATTGCTCGAATGGCACTTTCCAGCCGTTGCTGTAATTCGTTTTGAGCAGTTTGCTGCCCTTGCTGACCAGCTTGGCCCTGTTGATTCTGCTGACCGGGTTGTCCTTGTTGACCAGCTTGCCCCTGCTGACCTTGTTGTTGGTTGCTGGCTTGTTGTTGCCCTTGCTGACCTAGTTGTTGCTGCTGTAATTGCTCTAGTTGCTCTTGCAATTGTTCAGCCTCCCGACGCAGCATTTCCTGTTGATATTGTTGTGCTTCAGTCAGTTGCTGCTGGTTACGCATGTTGTTGGCTAATTGTTCCTGGCGTCTTGCCAGCTCATCAAGTTGAGACATGATGTCTTCAACTTGTTCTTGCTGGGCTTGAGCAGATGCACTTTGCCCGGTTTCATACTGGTTTTGTTCCATATCCATTTCCAGCTCGAACATTTCAGCCAGATCCTGACTAGCAGGGCTGCCGCCACCACCACCGCCTCCGCTCTGCTGCTGTCCCACTTGCATATCGTTAAACACAGCCTCAGCTTGTAATAAATGTTGCAAAGCTTCCTGAGCAGGCTGGATTGCATCTTGCAGTTCTACCGCGGCCAGTTTTTCAGAGCTCGGGAACATAGCCTGTATAGCCAGCCCCATACTCTCAACAAAGCGTTCAATATCTTCGTCTTGCTGATTAAGTTGTCTCGCTCGGGCACGGTCAGTCAACGTTTGGGCTTGTTCGGCCAGCGTTAATTGCAACTCCGACAAGAGGGTAGAGTTAATTTCGACCTGACCATTATTACCTTCACTTTGTTCACGAATCAGATTCCAGGTTGAAACGACAATTTGACGCTGGCGCTGGGAAATTTCATCTGTCGGGCCACCACCGCCACCACCTCCGCCGCCTCCAGAAAGTTGTGACTGGGTATAGCGTCGGTTGTAAGCCTGAATCTGAATGAAATACATGTCTGTTTGTACTGCCTGGGAGCGATCAGATGCCTCAGCATAATAGGAAATCAGATCTCCCGGCTTAAGGGGTATTTCGTCAAAGGCGGGCTGTGCTTCTTGGTCTCCCATATCGGTATTTGAATCAACACCAGCTATTTCCAAAGTGATGTCTTCACCTTCCTGTCCTGGCAGCAAGGAATCTTCAAGCACAATATCAAAAGCGCCAAGCTCTAATTGTGGTGCGGCAGCTGTTCGTGTTTGAACAGTGCGCATGTTTTCCAGCATAAAAATATAATCGACGGATAATTCATCAGCAGGTTCATATATGTCTACTTCCTGCCAGTCTCCGCCATTAATGGAGTATTTGATTAGTAAAGATTCAAGGCCGTAATCATCATTGGCTTCAACTCGTGCCAGAACCTCTTCTATATTGGTTGCATTCCAATCCTGACCAGGGCGCACGAACTCAATGACTGGAGAGCCGTCTTCGGCAAGGCTAATGAAGTAGTCATCGCTTAAACGAACCTGTTCGCCACCCACTACAGCTGCAATGTAATACTGTCCTTCCTCAAGAATAGTAAACTCTGTGGAGGCTTCAAGGCCATTGATATCTAATTCCTGCGCAGTGTTGTTCAAAATTAACTCGCCTGCAGGCAAGGGGCTTGATGTGGTGATGTTAAGTCCAATACGAGTTTCTGGTAAGGCTTCTATATCACCACGATTAGAAGTCTCTATTTCACGTTCGGTCCAGTCGGGGAAAAAGTAGGTTAATTCCAGATTTTCAATAGAGGGCAAATCGACTACCTGAACAGTAAAGTCGGGGCTGCGCAAACCAGTGGTCGATACATAATATTCCATTTCTTCTTGCAATGAGAACAAAGTAAATTCGAAGCCATTCATGGTTCGTACTAAAGGGACTTCCTGCCAGTCTTCACCATCATTACGAACATGCAAGGTCGCCTCATCAGGATCGAAGCCTTCTATTTGAGCATTGATTCTCAAGTTAGCGCCACGTCGCACACTTTCATCACCAGGCAAAACGGCAATAGATTGAGGCGGAAGAAAACCGTCACTGGCCCAGCCAGCAAGGAAGTTTTGCAGGCTGTAAGAAAACAAACCAGCGCCTACCGCCATATAAATTAGAACTGCGAGCATGGCGGCTGCGGCGAGACCGGCAATTTGTATATCTTTATTTTTAACCTGCTCGGAAGCAGGATAAGACTCACTGATTTTTAATGCGTCTTCAGCCAGTAGTTCACGGAAGGGATTGTTTTGCTCCATTTGCGCATAAGTTTCTAGACGTCCTTTAAATCCTGAGCCATCAATTTTTGCGCTACGCCCTTCAATATATTTGCTGGCATTGTTATGAATTCTTTTTAAGGGCTCCAGAATTGCTTTTATCACCACAGCAGCCAAAGCAAGAATCAGCAGAAGACGAAATGAAATCACTGTAGAACTGGCATAGCCATTCTCAAGCGAGAACCATGCAGCAATCAGCGAAACGGCTAATATTACAGCCGCGATTGCAGCAAAACCTTGCAGAATCACTAATTTTTTAAGGCGCTGGCGAAACTCCGTCAGATAGAGTTCAAGCTTTTCAGTGGCTTTCATAACTAAGTATTCCCCGTATTGAACCGCAGATAGCGATTGCCCAATAAGGACTCGGTAAGTACTATTAAAGCAAGTAAAATCAATAATACACGCCAAATCTCAATAGCAACAGGTTCTTCTTCAACACTGCTGACAGCAACACCATCTATTAATTCTATGTTTCCGGCACTGCCAGACACCATGGTTTCCCAGTTTTGCAGAGCCTGTGCGTTCATGAGACTTAGATTAGATTCGCGTGCATCCGGGTTGACCGCTACCAATATGTCGCGACCCAAGGTGACTATTCTGTAATAGCCGGTCTCAGGTAACTGAATATTTTGTGCCTGCGTAGTATCTGCCAAGGATAACAAACTGTCACCGGCAGGATTATAAACTTGGCCAGAGTTGCCACCATTTTGTCCAAGCGGCAGGAAGCTATTGATGGTTTGCTCTTTGATCAGCAGTTCTTCATTGGACAAATGTCTGGCTGCTTCTGCAATAAAGCTGACGAAAACCGGTTTCACAGGTAGATCGCTCCAGGTGTTATTCAAACTGGTATTTAATAAAAGGAAGCGACCGAGGCCGATGTTACGTTCCAATAAGAAAGGAATGTCACCATTTAAATTAATCAGAATATTGCTATTTTCATCAGCTTCGATAGGCAGCGCTCTTGATATGGCGAGGTTATTCCAGCCAACAGAAGCATTTAGAACCGGGTGGGATGTATTAACACGTTGAACGGTAAACGAAGTATTTCGACTGAAGTTTAGGCTGCCCTCGATAGTTTGCCCACCAATTGGTATGGAGGTTTCTCCAAGAGCGCGCTCTCCAACAGCCGCCAGTATCGAACCCCCACCATCAACATATGCTTGTAGGTTTTGGGCCAGGGAATCATTAATTGCGCCGATGTCATCTATGACTATCCATGGGTAACGTTGCAAAATACGCGGATCAAAATCATTGACGTTTTGCAGTTCAACCTGGTAGCCGCGTGGGGCTGTTTCCAGTGCAGTAGTAATATAGGTAACGGCCAAGGATTCCGGATCAGCACTTAAAAGAATAACCGGAGCGGGAGGAGAGTTGTCAAAGACAGTGTAGCGAGTATCATCTTCAGGCAAACTATCGTTTGGCGTTAGGTTAAGGTCCAGACGATTGTCGCCTTCTTCAAAGACTACATTTTCAAAGCTTAAATAACTGATGCCATCTGCCGGAGCAGCAATGGTTTGTGTAAGGCTCTGTTGGACAAGATCATTAATGACTAAAGTGACAGTTTTCTCTGCGCTCTGATCGGCATCACTATTGTTTTTTATACCAACACGAATAGTATCAACCGCTGTAACTTCAACTGAAGCTATGGACCAGTTGGGAAGGTCTTCAGTTTTTACCCTATGAATACTGAGGCTGACAGGACGACCATTAATGACGTCTGGAACCATGTCTGCAAAACGAAGTGCCTGCCCACTTTGTTGGTAATCACTTATAAAATGAATAATAAAATTAGCCTGACTAGCGCTTATCAAACTATTGAGCGCCGTTACCATGGCGCCGATATCCAGACGACCAAAATCGGGTTCAAGATCATTGAGGCTGCTTCGAATTATTGCAGGATCCGCCGTTGGACTACTAATTGTTTGAACCGATCCGCTTGCGGTATAAAGACTGGCAATATCATCTTCACTCATCTCATCTGCTAAGCCTTGAGCCAGTGCAATAGCCTGTTCAAAGCTGTCCCCTTCGCGCATTGAAAAAGAGGTGTCGATGACAATGACATGATGTGTCGTATCTTCAGTAACTGCGGCTTCGGGTGCTGCAAAAAAGACGGGCTTGGCAAAAGCGAGCACTAATATAATCAGGAAGAGTATGCGCAGGGCCATCAACAAAAGATATTTCAATTTCCGTTGAATATGAATACGCTGCTGACTCTGCTCCATAAACATGATCGAACTAAACTTTTCTCTTTCTGTGGCATTTGTTTGCAGGCGATGCAGCCAAATAGGCAGAGCGATACCGAGCAAAGCAAATAAAAATAGTGGGCTTAGCAAAGACATCAGGCGCGCTTCTCTCTAAAAGTCAGGTATGAATGTAAGGCACGGTCGAGAGGCTCATCGGTTTTCAACAATATGTGGTCAGCATTCATGCCCTGAGCCGCTTTTTGAATGGAGGCAATATGCGCCTTAATTTTTTCCGGATATTCCTGTTTCATGAATACTGGAGACACTTCAATGGATTCACCCGATTCCATATCTTCGTACAGGGTTGACTCTTTAATGTTTGGATTAAGCTCTTCAGGGTCCATTAAATGGAACATGATGACATCCTGCCCATGCAGGGCGAGTGGACGAACATTTTCCATTAAGGCTTCTGGGTCGCAATAAAAGTCTGAAATCACAGCGACTAATCCGCGTTTTTTTACATGTTCGCGAAAGCGGGTGAAGGGTTTTTGCATAGCCGTGCCCTCAACGGCCTCGGCATTATCGAGTGTATGGATAACACCGTGTAGAGTTCCACTTTTTGATGTAGGTGGGCGATATTCCACGACTTCACTGTTGAAAATCATTGCGCCGATAGCATCATGCTGTCGTGAAGCCAGATAAGCCAGGCTCGCTGCCAGGTATTTGCCATATTGTAATTTTGAATGAGTGGCACCAAAGCCCATTGATGCTGAGGTATCCAGTAGCAGCATTAAATGACTGTTGGTTTCACCTTTAAACAGTTTGATAAAGGTCTTGTCAGTTCGAGAATAGACATTCCAGTCAATATGTCGAGGATCGTCACCTTCGGCATAAGGACGATATTCAACAAACTCCTGACTAAAACCATATTTTGGAGAACGATGCAGTCCCATGACGAAGCCTTCAACCACCGCCTTGGCGACTAATTCCAAATTGGAAAGGCCGGACAGCACACTTGGGTCTAGCAGGCGAGTAGGAGAATTACGATTGTCGGTTTGGCCTATTTGCATCGTTAGTCCGGGTTTATTCGTTTACAGGAATGTGGGTCAATAAATCAGTCAGAATGTCATCAATGCTAATACCATCCGATTCAGCATAATAATTAGGCAGTACACGATGGCGTAGGATTGGAATGGCCAATGCTCTTAAATCCTCAGCCTGAACGTGATATCGCCCCTCCATCAAAGCGCGGGTTTTGGCAGCCAAAACCAGATTCATGGTGGCACGGATACTGGAACCGAAGTTCGCATACTTTTTAATCATATCGGTGGCTAATTCATCAGATGGTCTGGTGGCACGAACAATATCCACTGCATAACGGTTTAAGGAGTCAGAAATTGGCACTTCCCGAATCAGGCTTTGAAATCTGATGATTTCTTTTGCGGTAGTGCAGGCTTTGACAGGCGGCATTTCGACGCTTTTTGTGAAGCGGTTTATTACCGCTACTTCCTGCTCGCTGTCCAGATAATCAAGAATGACATTAAACAAAAAGCGGTCAAGCTGTGCTTCTGGTAATGGATATGTTCCTTCCAGCTCAATTGGATTTTGGGTTGCCAGCACGACAAAGGGCTTATCCAAAGTATGATTTTTGCCTCGGACGGTGACAGTTTTTTCTTGCATTGCTTCCAGCAAGGCCGCCTGGGTTTTTGGTGGTGTACGGTTAATTTCGTCAGCCAGCAAGACGTTGGTAAACACAGGTCCTTCTATGAAACGCCATTCGCGCTTGCCAGTGCTTTGATCTTCTTCAACCATGTCAGTACCGGTGATATCAGTAGGCATCAAGTCAGGAGTAAACTGTATACGTTTAAATTCCAAACCCAGAGCACTGGCCAGGGTATGCACCAGTAAGGTTTTAGCAGTACCAGGCATGCCGGTAATCAAACAGTGACCGCCAACAAACAGAGTGATAAGCAGGCTATCAACAACTTCATCCTGTCCAACAATTGTGCCCCTGATTTGTTCCCGGATATTTTTGATAGCCATCTGGAAATCTTCGACTAGGGCACGGGTTTCAGCTGTTTCAAAATTTTCTTCTACTTCACTCATATTCATATTTCCTGTAAAGGGTTCCTGATTGATTAATTTTGGGTATTCGTTTGTGCTCGGCTTAACTCTAATAATAGTTGCTGGGCTGGACGGTATTGCGGGGCAATATCCAGGGCCGTCATTAAATATTCCATTGCCTGAGAGTTATCGTTTAACGCTTTATATGCTGATGCGACACGATAATTGGCAGTAGCCTGATCCAAAGGATTGAGGGCCAGTCCAACCTGATATTCTTGCAAGGCGGCTTCAGTCCGCCCCAATTCAAGATAAATATCGCCCAGTTTGCCATGAGTTGCCTCATCAAAAGGATCAACGTAATGGATGTCTCTGAAAACTTCAATTGCTTCAGTTTTTTGTCCACGCGCAATATATTCATCAGCGAGTTCTTTCAAGGCGCGGGCTGAATAGCCGCCCAGCTGCCAAAAAGTTTCAAGGGTCTCAAATTTCAAATCATCTTGTTCAAGCTGAGAATGCGCAAGCGCTTTTGCGATGTAAGGGCTGTCTTGTTCAACATAGTCCGGAAAAGTAAAAATTGCACGATTAGCCGCAGCAATGGCTTCTTCCCAGTTCTCCTCGGAATATGCCTGCATGGTTGCTTGCAGATCTTGTTGCCAGATTTGCAAATTATTTAGCAGGGGGCCAAATTGAATATCAATATACTGTTTAAAATGTCGATCAAATTCATTGTCACTAATACTCAAAGCTGTCTCAATTGCAGTAACCTCATCTGTACCTTCAACAAATTGATAGAGCATATCGACGATTTTTTCGTGGCCATACTCTTCAGAAATAAACTGGAAGATCAGTCCTGCCTGCATATAGGAAACAATGACTTGTTCATCATAAGTGGGGCGCATGAAACCATTATCCAATTCAGCTACCGGCAAAAAAGCATCTTCAGCCATGAATGACAATACATAAGAGGGAATTTTAATGCCGGGGATAGGACCGGTATTCCATTCTTCATAAACAGAAATGCCTTCACTATACCAACGCGGAACACCATGCTCTGATGCTTCTAAGGTATAGACATGAGCCATTTCGTGCCACAGGGTTGTGCCCCAATGATAGGTTTCATCAGGATGACCCGTCGGTGAGTCCATGGCAAAAAGATAACCAAAGGTGACGCCAAGAATTCCTACACCAGGCATGCCAATAGAGCGCACCACAAAGTCTTCATGGTTAGGGAAAATTTCGACAACAACAGGCTCTTTTGCCCGAAAGTTATAACGCTCTTCAAATGTTACCATACTGGCTTCGGCCAATTCTCTGGCATAGGGCGTAATGACATCGACTTCGTTTCGATCCAATCGAAGCACCAGTTTGGGAATGCCATCTTCTTCTGGCGGATCAGGAAATGTAAGGTCAACGAAGTTTGCACTAAAGGTATCAAGCAACCGCATCATGTTAAGTGTTTTTGGATTAAAGCCATCGCCTTCATAAGAAATTTCTACATGGCGAATTCCTTCATCTATCTTATTGAGTCGAAGATAGTTTTGTCCCAGCTCAAGATGTGCTGACCAGTGATCGGGTTCAATTTCTACTGCTTGCTGATAAAACTCTCCGGACTCAGCGTATCGGCGTGTGATGGATGCAAAGTATCCAGGGATGGCATAGGCATCACCATAACCAGGGGCCTCGTTGAGTGCTGCATCAATATAGCCTTGGACCTCATCGGTCCTTCTGGTGACAAAAGCCAAAGCCGCTTCCAAGGTGTTAAGATGGATTTTTGGTAAGTCTTCATCTTCAACAAAGTCCCAGGCCTGATCAAGCTGCTCTCTTGTTTCGTCATATAAGTCTTGCTCCATGGCAGAATTAATCGACATAAGCATTGCCCGTAAACGGGCACCAGGAGGGGAAGAGAAATGAGTTTGTACAGCTTCTATGTGGGCATTAATTTCTTCACCATTATTACCAGAGCTTAATGCTTCAGCTGCACCGATATGCGCCCAGGCATTATCAGGCTCCAGCCCAAGCGCTTGGTTAAAAAAGTTGTAAGCATCCTGATACTGATAAGTTCGCATATAGAGTTCGCCAGTTCTAACCAGAATCATGGCATTATCAGGATCCAATTGCGCAGCTTGTTCTAATAATTCATCGGCCGTATACAGGTCGCCCAAAGCCCACATCGCTTCAGCCTGGATTTCAGGAGGATGAACTGTTCGAATAATATTCAGATAGCAAGCGTTAGCTTCTAGACTTTGACCTGACCAATGCAGGTTTTCGCATGCCAATAAAGTCTCATTATCAAGCGCGCCTAATAAATGTTCTCTGGCTTGAGAGGGAGCAGAAAATAAAAAAGCACTTGCAATAGCACTATAAGCCCCTAGCCGAGCTAGACGAATGATAGATTTATAAAGCCTTACTTTCACTGAGATTCTTTGCCTTTGATTCGATTAACTGTCTACCACTTATTCTGCCTGTGCTTCATTTGTTAATTGATCAATTTCTTCATTGATTGTGGCTGATCGGAGAATTAACGCTTGAAGTTGTTCAATATATTCCTGGTTATTCATTTCTGCACGTCGTAATTGCAAGCTTTCAATCTGACGGTCGATCTCAAGATTCTGTTCTTGAAGTTCTGCTATGCGAGGGTTTTCAGTTGAAATCATAACAGGGTTAATTCTGGCTAGAGTAAATTGAGCAGCGCCATCCCCTATAATTTCGGGATGCTCAGTTGCCAGTTGCCCCTGACTTTCAAAGTATTCTTCGACCTGGCGTTGCGCATAACCAAAAGCCTCCTCGATGCTTATATTATTATTTTTATTTAAGTCAGCATCTTCACTGCTTAATGCTTCTACGAAATACTCCCCAAAGAAGGTGGCATTTTTTTCATTACCGCTGCGAGTTGCGGTCACTAAAATTCTTGATTCATCTTCCAGTGCTTCTAGCAAGGCACCACTAGTGCTGGAAGTGTTCAAAAGAAAATGGTTTTGCCCGGGGAAGGACTCCATGATGCTAAGAAGATCATCTGTTGTGATATCCAAGCCAGGGATATTGAATTTATATTCTTCGCCATCAAAACTGCCATGACCAACTAGATATATTACTGCCCGGTCATCCTCATTCATCATGGCGCTTTGCGAATCAAAATGTGCAAGGAGGTTTTCACGAGTGGCATTTTCCCCATTGAATAAAGTGATCTTGTCAGCATTGGCTAAGGTCGCCGATGCATCGGCTAGGGTCTGGCTTTGAGTATGAAATTTTTCTTCAAATACCGGCTCCCCAGCTAAGCCCTCAATAATAGTGAAATAGAGTTCAGCCCGAGCAGATAATGAAGTGGCAGATAAGAAAGTTGCTAAGGCTATTAAAATAACGCTCTTTGGGTAATTTCCGGGCATTAGATTGTTCTCCAACGTCTTCGCAGTAACCACTCCGAGGTTTTAAGCAGGATCAGCAGGATGAAAATAATTGGAGCATCCCAAAGATAGCGAACATCTTGTTCAGTAATGCCGGCCGTGGAATATGAAATTGCTTCGGGCAGTTCGTTCCAGTTTTCAGCTTGCCAGTATTGCCCTCCGGTAGCAGCAGATAAGTTTTCAAGTAAGTCACGATTCTGTCGAATAGCGAAGGCTTCCTGATTCTGTTCAAATCTGATGGCTGAACGAGTTGAGCTAATTGGAGTGTCGCCAACTCTAGAAATGGCTTCTATTGAGAATAAACCAGTATCTGCAGGGTTGAAGCTGGCCTCATAGACACCAGGCTGATTACTGGAAGGCAATAACTCTAGAGTCATTGCAGGTCCATAGTCAGAAGAGACGACTGCGGAAACAGCAAGCCCCTGATTCTCTTCGGCGTCGGGATCGCGGACTTGCGCTCGAACACGAATCTCTTCGTTTTCAATTGTAGTGCTTAATTCAAAGGGCAGAGGGGAGTTAGCCACGAGGCCGCGAGCCAACTGACGCCAAAAAGTTTCATGGCTCATGTCTTCTAATGGCATGCTCATTTGCCAGCGCCAGGTTCCGCCAGTAGCCAGAATATAACTCTGCCCCCGGCCGTAAGGTTGAGTCACTAAGAGAGGCTGCAGCTCTCCATCGACATCAATTTCCAATAAGGTTGTCGCCGCGGGTCTAAGGGGGCCAATGCTTTGGTAATCAGCCACATTTGGCAGAGCATCCCATAACTCAATATTTTCAGAAGGGCTGTCACTAAGCTGCAACACTGGTGAAGCCAGGCCATTTGGTGTAGGTATTACTTTAGCTTGTTGCCGCACAAAAGCAGAATTTTCAGAAGAGAGATTGGCGGGCAGGACTTCGTTAACTACCGACTCACTCCAACCGCCTAAACCCAAACCATTTAAACCTGCCAGCATCATCAAACTGCCACCTCGCTCACTCACAAAGTCATGAATCATTTGTTGCTGCTGTTGATCAAATTCTGCCAGTTCAACACTGCCAATAATCAATGCGTCATAGGAAAATAATTCAGCACGCTCAATCGGAAAGCCTTCTTCCAGCTGAGCGGGATCGTCGATGCCCTGGCGATAAAATTTGTTAGGGGTAACTCGCAATAAGGTGGACAACTGAACACTGGGGTCTTCATCCATTGCGCGCTGCATAAATTTATATTCCCAACGCGGTTCTCCTTCTATATAGAGAATGCGGTAATTGCCATCAGGAACGTCTACAACCTGAGCTCTGGAGTTATTGGTGAGATTGCTTTCACCATTAATCGGGTCAAGTGAGAATCGTAAATCCAGTTCGCCGGGTTCACTGACCTCAATATCGATAAAAGCAGTCGTCGTATTCTGGTCTGCACTTAACTCAATTTCTTCGGTGCTTAATAATTCCTCACCGTTATAGACTTTAATTCTGGTAAGCCCCCCCTGATCGTGAAGAATGGATACGCCTGCCGCCAGGGTGGTGCCCGGCAAGGCAGATTGGGGTAGCTGGATGCTGTTTAATTCGAGATCTTCCGGTATGGATTCTCGTCCGATTCCAACAGTATGAATTGGGACGCCATATGATGCTATTTCGCTCAGCGTTGCTGCATCAAGGCTGCCATTATTATCGGCCCCATCGCTAACAAGGATTAATGCCCCTAAAGACGTATTACTTGCTTCTCGAAGGGCTTGAATAATGGACTGACCAATATTAGAGCTATTGCCAGGGTTGGGTAACTCGGCGAAATTGTTTACGGCGCTGGTTTCTTCGGTGAAAACAAAAGGCAATATGTCATAAATATCGGCTAAGTCAGACAGGCCTTCTTCGGAAAGTAAGGTCTGAGCTTGTGACATACGAGTTTCGCCATTTTCAGCTAATGCCATGCTGGCAGAGCTATCCAATAGAATAGCAAGGGCATTTTCACCGCCGACCAGGCGTTCAGTTACCAGGGCGGGTTGCCATAAAACGAAAAGCACCAAAACTATCATTAGAGCCTGTAAGCTTCCGATGGAGGCAACTTGAAAGAAGTTTAAAACGCTGCGCTTCCATACCAGCATAAACAAGCACCCAGCAATGAAAACAAAGGCGAGTGCATACAAAAGCCAAAGCGGCCAGGAGTTGACAAGGATAAAGTCACTTTCGTTATAAACAGCGGGTGAGTATTTGAAAAAAAATTCGTACATACTATACATACTAAATAAGTCGCAACGAAGTTAAACGGGGGAAGGTTATCCCCTAAGTTTGCTATTTCTGCTAAAGCTATATTTCATGCAGCGAAGGCAGATATAAACACGTTTGTAATAAAAATGCTAATCATCCCAAGGCAGATAAAAATTGGATAAATGTTTCATGAAAAGCATGGGTTCATGTTGCCGCTTCAAAGTGCAAAAACTATGATTAAATCTGATCTAAAGCTCTTTTTTTAGGGCCAGAATAAGGCATATGATAGTGTCATTGTTTGTGCAGCTAGCTTGTGAGTGTTTTATATAAAATCAGAAGGGTATAAATATGTCTTCTTGTGTTTGTGGTAGCAACAAAAGCTATTCAGATTGCTGCGAGCCTCTGTTAAAAGGGCGGGCTAAGGCAAAGACAGTACGTCAATTACTGAGATCCCGTTATGCTGCATATGTTATTGGCGGTCAAGCTGAATATCTTCTAAAGACTTGGCATCCATCAACAGCCAGCAATATTAAAAGGGCAGAATTAAATACAAGCAAATATAAGTGGGATTCGCTGGAAATTCTTGGATATCAGCAAAAAGGAGACCTTGGGCAAGCAGAGTTTATTGCCAGATATAGGGATGAGGAAGGACGGGAACATGTTCATCATGAAATATCCTTGTTTCAGCGCTTGAAAGGAGTTTGGTATTACATTAATGGGCAGATAATTAATCAGGACTAATTTTAGAATAAGGCTGGCCAGATACAGCAAAAAAAAGCTCGACAGCCTTTCGAGCTTTGTAGATAATGCCGCTTTTTTTAAAATCAGCAAACCAAAACCAAGTTGTAACCTGCATGCTCAAACTCATATTTCGTAAGGCTGTTGATACCTTTCTCAATATTCTTGACAGCTTGCACTCCCCCCAACCTATAGTGAGATCTGAAGAAGAAAGCAGAAAACTGGCAAAAGCTACAAGTGGTATTGCACTGTATGACTATAAAGGTTGTGTTGCTAGCCGCAGAGCCCGGCAAGAAATACGCCGGTTGAATATTGATATCGAGCGTCGGGATATCGGTAAATGCAGCATCCATCAAGATAATTTACTAGCTGAATATGGGGAATTAAAAGCACCCTGTTTGCGCATAGAAGAAAAAGGCGAAGTTCAATGGATTGATAAGCCAGAAAAAATATTGTTTTACTTGCATGATCGATTTGCAGGAAATGAGTACGATCCCGACCGTCAAAAAAGCGCTTAATATTTCTATTAAATACCGAGCTGATTGGGCTCTTGCAGAGCTTACCCAATAAAGTTACATTCAAAAATCATCATAACTAAAAAAGCAGGATCTATATGAGCGACTCTTTACCCGCTTTAGTTATTGAGCCAGAGCAAGAAGCTAATGCCTCGATAATTTGGCTGCATGGTTTGGGGGCTGATGGTCATGATTTTGAACCTATTGTCCCAAACCTGTCCTTAAAAGAGGGCTGCAATCCTCGCTTCATCTTTCCTCACGCACCTTCCATACCAGTAACTATGAACATGGGCTATGTCATGCCCGCATGGTTTGATATTGTCGGTTTAGATGGCGGAGGCAGAAGTGTCAATTCTCATCAATTGTTAGCCTCTGCCATGGCCGTGCATAAACTTATTGATATGGAAATTGAGAAAGGTATAGATAGTCAGAGCATTGTTTTGGTTGGCTTTTCTCAGGGAGGGGCCGTAAATTTTCAAGCAGGATTGACTTACGATAAACCCTTAGCGGGCTTACTGGCCTTGTCGTCTTTTTTTCCTACTGCAGATGAAGTGATTCCACATCCTGCCAATCAGAACTTACCGATACTGGTTTGCCATGGGACTATTGATGCAGTACTAGACATTACTCTTGCCGAAAAAAGCCTGAGTGCTCTCGAAAATCTTGGTTACCAGCCTAAATATTTGACATACCCAATGGCTCATACGGTTTGCCCACAGCAAATCATGGATATTTCAGCTTGGCTAAATGCACAGCTTTAAGGGAATTTCAAAGCGACTTAATGTTGATCAAGCTTGTGTATATGAATAGCTTTAGAAGCCACAATACGAGTTCATTGTATGGTGAAATTTAACTAGTCGATTTTTTAGCTTAAAAAATAGATGGAAGGTGATGGATGATTTATGTTTTGAGCCAGTAGGCTTTGTCTGTTCTATAGAATTAAGTGGTCTAGGCCAGTGGGTGATGGGCACTAGTGGTACTTTATGGGCCTACCCCCTGATATTGCTTATTCATGGCATTGGTTTAATGACAGTTCTTGGCGTGGTCTTTGCCTTTAATGTCCGCGTTCTTGGTTTTGCCAGTAATATTTCTCTTTCTTCTTATGACAAGCTTTTTAAAGTGGCTTGGTTTGCCTTTGCTTTGAATTTATTGTCAGGCCTGATTTTACTGGTGGGCGATTTTGGTAAATTTATTACACAAGGTTCTTTCATCGTAAAAATGGCGTTGATAATTTTGGGCGGCATAATGATGAAGGTAGTTATCAGCAGTATCAGGAACCAGAGTAGTGAAGGCACCACAAAATTACTTTCTGGTTTGTGTTTGGCTAGTTGGTTCGGCGCTATTTGTGCCGGACGACTAATGGCTTATTTATAAGGGGTTAACTAATGGACGCATTTGTAATGTGGATAGGCACATCGGCACTGTATGACTGGATCAACCTTTCTCCGTGGGCATACCCTGCCATGGAAATTGTTCATTTCACTGTGCTTTCTATTTTGTTTGGCTCTTTACTGGTAATTGATTTGCGTGTTGCAGGTTTTGCCAGCTTTATTAATATGCGAGATGCCATGAAGTTTATTCCTCTAGCAATGGCCGGTTTTGCGCTGAATCTTCTTTCTGGTGCGGCACTATTTTCATGTTTCATGGAGCCCTGAAACCTTTGTTGTTAATGTTGGTTTCCAATGGAAGATGGGTTTAATAATCATTGCTGGGCTTAATGCATTATGGTTTTGGTTTGGAGAGCATAGCAAATTGGTGAAACTGGCCGATGGCGAACAGGCTGAACCAACTGCGAAAGTTATTGCAATCGCTTCTCTATTATTGTGGCTAGCTGTTATTAGTGTTGCTCGCTGGATGGCATTTCTATAACAGTATATTTATTGCGCTGGTAAGCTTTATATTTTTACATTACTAGCTGGCCTTCATGCGCGAGGCCCAGTAAAAGCTTGATTCCGCTAATGATGTAGTTTACTTTAGCGCCTGCATTGACGATGTAAATGCATTTCTAATTTTGGGGGAGCAAGATTCGAACATAGATTATGTAAAGGGTTCCAGCTCTGAGCATTATTATGTTGGGTCATGCTAAATGATAAAAGCTGTAGCATTACAGCTAAATAATAAATTAAGGTTTAGCGATGGAATTTGACTTTGGGTGTATAGAGCCAGTTGGCTTTGTTTGTTCAGTTGAGTTGAGTAGTGTCGGGCTTTGGTTGACCGGGGGAACGGGTAATTTCATGGCTTATCCTATTACTCTTTCTGCTCATGGCTTGGGCATGATGACAGTAATGGGCGTGGTTATAGCATTTAACATGCGCATTCTCGGCTTTGCTAAAAATATTTCTATTTCTGCTTACGATAGATTGTTCATGATTGGGTGGGCTGGTTTTATGCTCAACCTGGTTTCAGGGCTACTATTACTCACTGGTTATTTCTCTACTTATATATTTCAGGGTTCTTTTCAGCTCAAAATTGCTTTGATCCTGCTCGGAGGCATCTTGATGAAGTTGATCATGAATGGCATTCGAAATGGTCGCGATGAAAAGTTAACCATGTTGTTATCAGTAGCATGTTTGGCCTCCTGGACTGGCGCTATTATTACTGGCCGTCTAATGGCTTATCTTCAGTAGGGGGAGCAGATCATGGAATTTTTACAACCAACTTTTGACTGGCTAGGAGCATCCTGGCTGGGTGTTGCAAGCAGAGAAGTCTCTTGGATTTTTGTCGCTGCTGAAACGGCCCATTTTATTGGCCTGTCCATTCTCTTTGGCTCATTGTTAGTGATTGATCTTAGAGTTGTAGGCTTTGCGCGTTTTATAAATATGCAGGCGGCAATGAAGTTTATTCCGGTTGCGATAGTCGGTTTTGCAATAAATTTACTATCAGGAATTACGTTTATCGCATCCAACCCTGAACGTTACGGCATTAACATTGCCTTCCAGTGGAAAATGGGGCTTGTGCTTATTGCTGGACTGAATGCGCTTTGGTTCTGGTTTGGTGAGCACAAGGAATTAAGTCAGCTTGCTGATGGTGAAGATGCAGAATTCAGAGCGAAAGTTATTGCTGCGGTGTCTCTGCTAATCTGGGTAGTTGTCATCATCCTTGGTCGCTTCATGCCCTTTGTTGAATAAGCTAGAATCTATCTGTAAGTAAAAAAAGAGAGCTATGGCTCTCTTTTTTTTCGTCCATCGCCTTTTCCCTTTAATATTAAGTATTCAATAAAAATCAATTATTACTTGATTCCGACTAATGGCATTTTAGGATTAATGCAGCATTGACTTCTATTGCCAAAAAACCAATATGATTAATAAAAGTGTTACGCCACATGCTATAGCCGTTCTAATCTGATTTGATTTATTCCAGCGCAGCTCAAACTCATTACGTGCTGCTTTAAGTTCTTCTGAATGGATTGTATTAACATCAATTTTTTGTAATTTGTTGTTTAATGGTAGATTAATGATGATTGTTAAAATCTGGACTCCAGCTAAATAAAAAATCAAAGCTATTAACAACAAAATAAATTCTACTCTTCCCAAAGCCCCATAACCAAAATAAACCGAAAGAATTAGCGCTATCGCTGAGCCAACCCAAACGAATAAAAATAAGGGATGATTATCCTGGATTACTCGATCTGTTACTTGAAAGGCCTTAATAAACTCTTTGTCATTCAAGTTCTTAATCCCGGGCATTACAACTACAGCATAAGCAAAAAGAAATCCTGCAACGAGCGAGCAAAGAAAAACAGATACAATTAATAATATATTGAAAATTAACATCAGATATCTTTATAAATTATAGAATGCCTTATTTAGTAAGATGAATGCTCGTGAAATTCTGCAGTCTTTTGGATTATATTGCAGTAGGTCTTTTGTAGTTCGCTCGTTACCGCTTCTCACCCACAAAAGCTTTCTGCGTAAAGACTGGCAAGAAAAGTTAACTGTTCTTGAATGTAAAACGAGCGAGCCACAGGCTTCCTTCTTGGCATAAAGCCCAACAATGACTATGGTGATTATAGTTTGGGTTTATCAATCAAGACTTAACTGAAAAATGCAGCTAAACAAACCAATAAGACCATGCCAAACATGACCCACTTCAATACAGACTGTGGAACATTTATAGCAAACTGCACACTGGCCATGGCGCCCAGAACCATACCTATTGCTAGCACCAGTCCAGGAATCCACTGAACCTGGTCACGAAGGACATAAACGGTTAAAGCCACTACAGTCACCGGAACAGTAATCGCCATTTTTAGTGCATTAGAACGCACCAGATCATAACGCAGTCCGCCTGCCAGAGCCGCTATAAGGATAAAACCCACTCCAGCCTGAACAAAGCCACCGTATAGTCCGGCGATAAAAAGACCGATCCATGCCATAGGACGTTCTTTTAATGTATAGGTAGGCGTGCCAGCAGGAGGAGCAACCACGGAAGGCTTAACCAACATAATCACGGCCATGCCGAGCATGGTGATTAAAAGTGCGGGTTTTAGAAATTCAACGGGGAGATAAGATGCCAGCAATGAGCCTATTAATGAGCCGCTTAATGTGGGTATAAGTGTGGGGATAATGGTTTGTGGTTCAAGCTTGCCTTTTTGATGAAAGCGTCTGGCGCCAGCGGTAGATTGTAAGAGTATGCCGACACGGTTGGTCCCATTTGCGATGTCGGCGGGCATTCCAAGTATCATTAGCGCCGGTAAGGTCAGCATGGAGCCACCGCCCGCAATTGTATTGATGAATCCGGCAATAATGCCCGAGCCGATCAGCAAGAAGATAAACAGAAAACTTAACTCATATTCCATTGCGCCATTATCGCAGACCTATGCTGTTTTAGACACAATTGTCTTCTCTGACTTAAATCAAGACTAATGCTTGTAAAAGCACTAATATAGGAGGTTAAGAAGATGTTAAAGAAGAAGTTCTTATGAAAAAAATATATTTATTGGTGCTGGGAATCTCGGTTTTAGTATTAAGTTCATGCCGCGTATACCCGGATTATGCAAATGATTTCAGATTCCCAATACTAAGAGGTGATATCGATCGAGGTCAGCAGACTTTTGTCTCTCTGGGTTGTACCCAATGTCATGTTGTTGAAGGCGCTGAATTGCCTGCATACTCAGGCACTCGCCCGTTCACAGTCATTCTTGGAGGCGAACTGATGTTTGCTAAAACCTATGGCGATTTAACCACTTCTATTATTAACCCTGACCATGTCCTATCAGATCAGTATCTGGATTTATTGCCTCGTGAGAATAGAAGTAGAACAAACTCTTCACCGATGTATTTAAATGAAGATATGAAAGTAACAGAGCTAATAGATATCGTGGCCTTTCTGAATTCCAGATATCGACTATTGCCTGGATATACTGAATATTACTACTAAGGCTTAATAAGCGAGCCTTGAATCTAGGCCATTCAGCTTAAGGGGCCTGATATTCTAAAGCTTGAATTTTTAAAAAAAGGTACTAAATTGGTATTAATGCGATTGTGCCGATGATGGCTAAGGTTTATTGGGAAAGTGGTGAATTTTTCAAAAAAGTGGTAACATTTCGCGCCCTTTGAGGTCTATATAGTAAGGAAACAGAGAGCTTAGAGGCAAAAAATTCATAAGCGGGTTACAAATAGTTTGTTATAAAATAGTTTATTAATAGCTAGTTAATACAAATTGGTAAATAAGCAAATGACTGAAAAAGTAAACAAAGCAACAATAGGAATCGAAACAGGTAAAGGCCTAAGTGTTATTGACACTATGGTGCCTGGTCGCGACCTGAATGCCTATATTACTGCGGTCAATGGCATTCCTGTTCTAACGGCTGAAGAAGAGTTGGATCTTGCCAACGAATACTATTACAACGAAAACCTAGACGCTGCACGTAAGTTAGTACTTGCTCATATGCGTTTCGTGGTCTATATGGCAAAGAGTTACTCCGGCTATGGCCTATCTGAGGCCGACCTGATTCAGGAAGGTAATGTAGGTTTGATGAAGGCGGTTAAACGTTTTAACCCTGAAAAGGGTGTGCGTCTTGTTTCTTTTGCTGTGCATTGGATTAAAGCAGAAATGCACGAATTTATACTTCGCAATTGGCGTATCGTCAAAGTGGCGACAACCAAGGCTCAGCGTAAATTATTTTTCAATCTAAGAGGCTCTAAAAAGCGTTTGGGCTGGCTTAACAAGGAAGAAGTCGATCAGGTTGCAGCAGATTTAGGAGTGGATGCTAAGACTGTTATGCAAATGGAAGGGCGCCTTAGCAATTATGATGCCTCTTTCGATGGCGCACCTGATTCTGATGACGATGAAGTCGCTATAGCGCCTGCGCAGTATCTGGAAGATACTCGCTATGATCCGGCAAAAAATGTTGAAAATGAAGATTATGCTGAGTCCAGCACTGATAATCTCTATTTAGCTCTTGAAGGTTTAGATGATCGCAGCAAGGACATCCTTACTCAACGCTGGTTAAGTGACAACAAAGCAACATTGCATGAACTGGCGGATAAATACGACGTTTCTGCCGAGCGCATCAGGCAGTTGGAAAAAAATGCCATGAATAAGGTAAAAGCCAGACTGGAAGCTTGATGAGAATTTAAAAGAGTTTGTCTTATAAGAAGCCGCCCAACAAGGCGGTTTTTTTATGCCCGAAGGATTAGAATGAAAAAGATAAAAAACGATTATAGAAAGTCGGTAGAAGCTTAATGGAAAAGTTTATTTTATATGCAGCGGTAAATGGGTTCCTGGTAGTAGCTCTCGGTGCGTTTGGTGCTCATGGGCTGGAAGACAAGATTTCTGAAGCAAGCCTGAATACATGGAACACGGCAGTGTTATATCAGATGTTTCATGTGTTGGCGCTAATATTGTCGGCGTTTCTTTGCTATATCTTTCCAGCTTCAAAAAGCTTTAGTCGTAGCGGGTATGCTTTTCAGTTTGGCATACTTTTATTTTCGGGTAGTTTGTATCTGCTTGCATTAACGCGAATAAGTTTAATTGCATATATTACTCCCTTTGGCGGCCTTAGCTTTTTAGTCGGTTGGGGCCTAATTGTTTATGGTCTTTTAAGTAGCCGGTCGAAGTCATAATGGAAGCTGAAAATCATATACGTACAATAAAAAGTTATGTCGTACGTGGAGGTCGATTAACTCATTCACAGCAAAAAGCGCTTGAAAATCTTTGGCCAAGCTTTGGTTTAGATAGAGAGTTAGGACCTTTTAAGTTTGAAGAAATATTTGCTAATGATCATCCTGTGGTTTTCGAAATTGGTTTTGGTATGGGGGATTCTTTGGCGCGCATGGCCAAAGAAAGCCCAGAACTTAATTTTATTGGTGTTGATGTTCACCCTCCCGGTATTGGCACACTTTTACGATTAGTTGAAGAAGAGAATTTAACTAATATAAGAGTTGTGCAAGATGACGCTAAATTAGTTTTACAAGATTGTATCCTTGATAATTCACTTGATAAGGTACAAATATTTTTTCCGGACCCCTGGCATAAAAAACGTCACCACAAACGACGATTAATTCAAACAGAATTTATTCAAAGTCTTTTGCCAAAATTAAAAAAACAGGGGGTCATTCATCTGGCTACCGATTGGGAAAACTATGCTGAGCAAATGATGGAAGTCTTAGGCAAAATATCAGAGCTTGAAAATGAATTTGGTGTGGAAAAATTTGCAACAAAAAGCGATAGGCCAATAACAAAATTTCAGCGCCGTGGCGAAAGACTGGGACATGATGTATGGGATTTAGTGTTTAAAAAATGTTAACTCTTTGGAGAAGTTAACGAGTAACAACAAGAAATAAAATAGCAGTTTGAGTGATTAAAGAAAAAATGAAGTAGTACATAAGCCCCCTATAAGCCCTTCGAAAATTACCCCCATTAAATTTTTATTGGTATAGAAGCCAAAGCAGCAAGATAATAGCCTAACAAGAGATGCACTAAGCCACCCAATACCTAATACACTGAAAACAGTAGGGTTCTGAGAAATCAGCGCGAAGAGGGCAATCCCTAGGAAAAACCCGCCATAAGTAGCACGAATTTCTGAATTACCTTCCTTGTCTGCACTTTTTATAGAAACAAAAGTTTCAGTTTTAGCTGGCCAAAATATGGCAATAAAACCTAAAACAAGACTAATAATAGCTCCGATATTTTGTAAAATAAGTACTATAGTCATTACTAAAATTGAACTATCAGTCGGATCATAGCAGGTAAATATTTTATTTAGTTAGATCTGATGATTGAAGCATGGCCAAGACATTGTTGGAATGTGTCACCCAACCAAAAATATTTTCAAAATTCCAAAGTGTAGCCTCGGCACAATACTCAGGGCCAGTATGATTAACAGCGTCTTCTATCAGAATTGGCCAGTACTCTGCGAAAAAAGCATCACGGCCGGTGCTCTCTACGCAAACATTTGTGGTGATGCCAGTCAGGAATAAGTAGCGAATATCCCTGGCTCGCAAATAACTATCCAAGTTCGTATCGACAAACCCACTGTAGCGAGTTTTTTTGATGAGCATTTCACCGTCATGGGGTTTAAGCTCATCAACAATTTGCCAGTCCCAGGTGCCATCAATCAGTAATTTTCCTGCGTGTTCTGGCTGTTCGCGCATAAGTTTTAAGCCAAGCTCTTTATGATAGTTCGGAGATGCTGGTCCACCGGCATCGCTCAAATCAGCTTTATAGGTCATGGCTAAATAGATAATTTCTACACCGGCTTGGCGTGCAGCGCTAAGTAATTGTTTATTCGCTTCAATTACAGCTGCGGCACCAGAGATATCGGCACCAAACAAATCCAGCATGCCTCCAGGTTTGGCAAAAGCGTTTTGCATGTCGACAACGACTATCGCTGAACGCTTTAAGTCTATATCGATACTTTCAGGTTTTGCATTAAGCGTGGTCATGATGATTTCTTTTGTCTGGCTTCAGTAGGGCCGTCAGACTTTAACCAATTGCCATAACCACCTTCTATATGACAGACATTTTTTAAACCCATGTCTTGAAGTGTGGCTGTCGCTAACGCTGAACGCCAACCCGATTGGCAATAAAGAATAAATTGTTTGTTTTCAGCAAAGACGGGTTTGAAATAAGGGCTTTCAGGATCTATCCAGAATTCCAGCATGCCACGCGGAGCATGCATAGCGCCGGGTACTGTTCCTTCTCGTTCAAGTTCACGCACATCGCGAATATCGATAAATTGCACATCAGCTTGACCCAATTTACCTTTGGCTTCATCTAAAGAAAGCGTTTGGATTTTGGCGTTTGCTTCTTTTACCAATTGCTTGGAACTTTTCGTTAATGCCATGGCTGTCCTCTTGAGAAACTACTGATTGTAATGTTTAGGCCATTATTTTCAGTGCAATATACGGAGCTAGGTTAAATATAAATACAGCTAATTTGTAGTTAGCTAAAAAATTAAAGTACATTGGGTCTAATTGGTCTTTTGAAATCCTGAAAAGCTTGCTGTGTATTGTTTTTGCCCAGTCACCTATAGCAATAATCATCAGCGTTGAGAAAAGTAAAACGGCGTAATTTATAACTGTGCACCAACCTAGAAACTCTGTAATTACCTGTATATTATTCATAAGACTATTCTCTCAGTTATTAATAAGAAAAGGCTTTATTAGTTAATTTTTCATTCAATTCGTCTAGATTATATACGGTTATAGTTGGTTCAACTCCCCAGGGGTCAAAAATAGCATTTTTCGAACGCTTTACCCAAGCAGCACGCATTCCTACAGAAATTGCCCCTATAACATCAAAAGGATTACTAGAAACTAACCAGGTATTATGTTTTTTAGCATCGGTCACTTTTAAAAAATGATTATAAACAGCGGGGTTTGGTTTAAACGATTCCAGATCATCAACACTAACAACTCCATGGAAATAATCTCTTATTTTTGCTCCCAGCAGCAAGGTATCTACGGCATCAGCAGTACCGTTTGAAAAAGCAAATAAACGAAAATTGTTTGATCTTAATTTTGACAGGCCTTCTTTTGCATCCTCAAACGCAGGAAGTGTTTTATAATTTTTTAATAAATCCTTTTTTTGTTCCGTTGATAGATCAAGGTCATAAAATTCGCACGTGTAATCTAGCGCATTACTGGTGCAAACAGCAAAGGTTTCATATTGTTGCATCAACCCTCGGCGAAAAGAATATTCTAACTGTTTATCTCTCCAGGTCTGAGAGAAAGATGAAGCCTTATCTCCAATCATTGACTGTAATATAGAAACAAGACCATGGGTGTCAATCAGGGTCCCGTAAACATCAAAAGCAATAGTCGTCGACATGAAATTACCTTATCGTGTTTTAGCTTGGCAGAACGTTAATATCAGACTTCGTAAGCAGCATTATTTTTCAGTAAAAAACTTTATCAATTCATCGCAGACAGCCTGAGGCGCTTCTTCGGGCAAATAGTGCCCGCTTTCAAGAGCTTTGCCTTCAACTTTTTCTGCATATTCATTCCATACACTAAGCACATCATAAGTTCGGTTTATAAAGCCCTTGGATCCCCACAAAGCCAATAAAGGACAAGTGACTTTTTTACTAATGTCTTCTTCATCATGTATCAGATCAATACTCGCTGCGGCGCGATAATCTTCACAGGAAGCATGGATAGTTTCGGGATCGCTGAAACAGCGCAAATATTCGGCGACTGCCTCATCTGTAAATATGGTCTCTGGGGCACTCCATTGTTTTAGTTTTTCATTGAGGTAATAAGCAGGGTCGGCACCAATCATTCGTTCAGGTAAACCATTGGGCTGTATAAGAAAGAACCAATGATAATAGCCGGTAGCAAAATGTTGATCAGCTGTTTTGAACATATGACGCGTAGGAGCGATATCCATCACACAAGCCTTTTGGATTTTTTCTGAATAATCCAGCGCCAATCGATGCGTTACTCGAGCACCGCGATCATGCCCGGCTACCATAAACTCACTATGACCAAGAGAGGTCATCACTTCGACCATATCCTGGCTCATCGCGCGTTTTGAATAAGGGTAGTGATCTGCTGTGCTCGGGGGTTTTGAGCTGTCGCCATAGCCTCTCAGGTCAGGGCAAATGACGTGGAAATGTTGTGCAAGTTGTGGGGCAACCTTGTGCCACATGGCATGGGTCTGAGGATAACCATGCAACAACAGTAGTGGTGGACCTGATCCGCCATGTACCAGGTTAATCTCAGCGCCGCTGGTGTTTATTTGTGCTTGCGTAAAGGCTGTTGAGAACATTGTTCGATAGAACCCTTTTTTATTATTGATATGCTCACCGCCAGTCATGGAGCAAAGTGTAAGAGGCCACGTTGTATACAGGTCTTTTAAGCACTCACTGACACTAAATAGCTGATGACGATATAACGCATTAGTTTGCCTATAGTAACCAAAATAACAAACCAAAATAAGCGAATGCGGAATATGCCAGCAATAACGGTCAGCGGATCGCCAATGATGGGCAACCAAGCAAAACATAGTGAGAATAAACCGTATTTTACAAAACGCTGCTCAGCGCGAATAAACTCGGCTTCTGAAATCCTTAGCCATTTTTTTATGGCGGCCAGGCTAACCCAATAGCCCAAGGCATAATTGGTAAGGGACCCCAACACATTCCCAGTTGTCGCGATAGAAATTAATGCTATAGGTGACAAGCCATTTAATAGTAAGGCGCTTAAAACGACTTCGGAGCTTAAAGGTAAAATTGTCGCCGCTAAAAATGCTGAAACAAAAAGGCCGAAATAGCTAAGCTCTGTAAAATATTCCATGGGTATTGATACTTAAGGCTTTAAATACGGGCGAGCCACAAAGTGCATCATCCCAGCTTGATTGACCTTGTCATTAACTTTGATTTTCATCTTCAAAAACTTGAAAAGGGCTTGGCCAAAGCATACAAAAGATTAGTGATAGGCATACGACTGTTGAGTGAATCGCCTCACCCGTAAGTCCAATATAAATTCAAGGTATCAATCCATATCTGGTTCGAACAGACCGCGCTTCATATAAAATTTCACCCATAAAGCTCCCACAATACTGAGCAGCAAAATCATGGTGCCAGAAATAGCGAACACGGTGTTTGTCATTTCAGGCGATGGGGAATTATTCAAGACGATATAGATCATTGTGATGATGCCTAAGACCTGAGGCAGTGGGAAAAAAGGTGTTCGATAAGGCCGTTTAAACTCAGGAAGTCGCTTGCGCAATACCATGACATCGATATGAGCAACTACGTAAGCAAGCAGCCAACAGGTTGATGCGGAAATAACTAAAGTTACCAATGAATCAACATCAGCAATTAAATAGGCTATGCCAATGCAAGCAGAAATCATGACAATACCTACCCATGGCGCGCCATATTTATTACTGGCTTTAAGCTGCGGAAAGGCCTGTTTTTGATACGCCATACCATGCAACATACGAGGGACTGAAGCCAAAATGGTATTAATCGTACTGCAGGTTGCAGCTAGCGCCATTACGGTAGCAATGGCCAGGCCGCTTTTGCCAAAGACAGCGCTGATATAATCCAGATAAGGAATTGCAGAACCCAGGAGTGTTTCCACGTTGACGTAGAGACCCGCACCCACAACAAAGACCGCGAATATACAAAACATCATCACTAGTGATAATTGCATGGCCAGGGGAATGTTTTTATTGGGGTTTTTCACTTCATTAATCATTGGACAGATAAACTCAACTCCAACAAATAACCACATCGACAGCGCTACAAGCCCAATAAAGCTAAAATTGGTGATATTGGCAATACTCCAATCTACAGAAGTGCCAGCAATATCAGGATAAGGTGCTGCCAAGCCAGTGATCGCAACAAGCCCCACAATTATAAGTGCTCCCACCAATATAAAAGCGAGAATATTCTGGATTCTGGCAAACACATCCGTACCAATTAAATTGCTTATCGACAAGGCAATTAGGATAAGCAAAGGCACGACTTTTCCCGGAATAACACCTGGCAATAGTTTCTCCAACATGGCATCCACCAAAACCATTTCTACCGGTATTGCGAGTATCGCGACCACTACATAACCTGAAAAGACCGCAACGATAGCAGGAAAGTGCCCAATCGCTTTTTGAGTGTAAGTGGCTAGGGTGCCTTCTTGCGGAAACATCAGTGACAGTTCAGAAAAGCTCATGGCATTAAATTGCGCCAACACCAAGGCTACAAACATTGCAGCAATAAATCCCAGGCCGCCAATGCCAATGCCTTGCATCCCCGAGATCATGGCGCCCTGGACAATCACCACCCCGATACAGACGGCCATCATGGTGGGTAAGCCCATTTTTATTGTGCTTGCCACACTAATTGCGGCAGTCTTTTCCCCTGGGGTTGATTGAGCCTCAGTCATCTTGCGCTCCTAATGTCACTTCGATGCCAACATGTATTTACAATCTATCGAAACGATAGGGGGATGGATCAATAAGTGGTGTCGAGTTTGACACAATATCAGCGGCCAATTGTCCCGCTGCTGGACCAGTACCAAAACCGTGTCCAGAAAAACCCGTGGCAATGGTTAATCCGGGAAGTTGACTAATTTGATCAATAACCGGGTTTGAATCTGGCGTCACATCAATTAAGCCGGCCCATGCTTCATCTAACTCAGCCGTATTAAAAACGGGCCAAGCCTGTCTCAGGTTGTTTAAAGCGTCGGCATTTAAATTATCATTCACGGCTGGATTCATGGTACGAATTTTTTCAAAAGGAGAAACATCCCTCTCACCCCAGCGTCGCGCTATACCCAAATCTTTAAAAAAATAAGGACCAAGTGTAATACGTAAAAAACTTCGCTGTGCACGCAGCTGTTCCAAATATTTTCGTCCCACTAGCAAATGATCGAGGGTGAGCGGCGCATCAAGCTTGCCGCGCTGAGTGATAATAAAGCCGCCATCAATATGTTTTCTAAACGAGAAATCCGGGCCGCCAACGGCAATATCGGTTGGGCCATTCAGGGCCTTGGTGCGCAAAACAGAACAAATAATACCCAGCGTGGGTAATGAGACTCCAAGGTTGCCTAAAAAGCGGCGTGACCAGGCACCGCCCGCCAACAGCACATTATCGCAAGGTATTTCACCTTTTTCCGTAATAACGCCACTCACTTTTCCTGCTGTAGTAGAAACTGAACGCACGGCACAGTGCTGAATGATGTTTGCGCCTTTATCGATGGCAGCTTGGGCCATGGCAGGCACGGTGATGGATGGTTCGGCATAACCATCGGATGGTGTATACAAAGCGCCTGCCCATTTTCCTGCACCACCAGGGACATGCTGTTTAATTTGTTCTGGGCTAAGAAGCCTGGAATCCAAAGACAAAGATTCTACTGACTTAAGCCAGTTTTCATGCATGGCCTGTTGTTCATCTGTTTTTGATAAAAACAAAATACCCGATTGCTTGTAACCAACACTTTGACCAATGCGTGCTGGCATTTCGTTCCAGAGCTTGTCGGCAGCCTGTGCCAATGGCACATCATCTATATGCCGATTTGTTTTTCGAATCCAGCCCAGATTTCGAGAAGATTGTTCACCGGCGATATGACCTTTTTCAAGCAGTACAACCGGAATATTGCGCTCAGCTAAAGTTAGGGCTGCGCTAACTCCGACTATGCCACCACCGATGATCACAACACTGGTAGATTCAGGCAGAGTATCTAGCGTTTCAATTTTTTTCAGGGTCGTTGTCATAAACAGCTTCCAAACATAATAATAATTTCGACGCCCTCTAGTTTTATCAAACTGAGACCAGTACTTCTTCAACTTGCGCTGAACCAGCGCCTCGATAAGCTGTTACTTCTATCTCTACCTTGTACTCTGCTGAACCCAGTGGCGGGCTGGTGACTGTCGTGGCTGGGTTTACACCACGAAATTTTGTTCCAATAAATTGCATAACCTTATGTGTGTCGGCAGGGTTTTGAATAAAAACGCGCGACATCACGACGTCAGCCAAGCTCGCATCAACTGCCGCAAGCGCCCGTTCAATATTGTCGAAAACTTGCTGTGTTTGTTCGAGGATATCTTCTGGTATTTCTTGTGTGACAGGGTTACGCCCAGCGGTGTTGGAAACATAAATCCAGTTATCGACCATAACTGCTCGAGAATAGCTTGCTACCTCTTCAAGCTTTGATCCGGTTTTTACTTTTACTATTTTACTCATCCTGGTTCTCAATTATTCTTTGGGAATGTTAATCAAGGCATTTAGAAAATAATGGTAGTCTTATTTCAGAACTGGTTCGTCCCAAAGGTTTAACTTCACACCAATGCCTTTCGCCAGAGCATTACGATATACCACCGTCGCCCAGGCCACATCTTCTACGGGCATACCACCAACAGACATAATGATGATTTCTTCGTCATTCTTTCGTCCAGGCGCTTCGCCTGCGGTAATTTTTCCGACGTCTTCGAGCTGTTCCAAAGTGAGCTTGCCTTCAGCGATCATGTCCATAAACCGAACACCGGGGAGGGGAATATAGTTATGCGCAGGCTTGGGTACTTCCTCATACCAGGCTTGATATAAGCCGGTATTATCCAGTACTTTGCGCACATCGTTCTGTTCCATGCCGTCGTCTAGGCTACAGTAAGCCGGCATCGCAAAAAAGGAGCCGGGTTTAACCCATTCGCGTTTAACAATTGGATAGGTTGATGGATCTCCAGGCTGGCCAGAATTGCAATATGTGACGATGTCGGAATCTCTGACCACGTCTTCCAGTTCATCCACTATCTGAACATTGGTAATTTGTGGAAAGCTTTCATTTAGCCAGGCAATAAAAACATCAAGACTTTGCTTTCCCCGGCCTTTAACTTTCAATGTGTTGATTTCGGGGCATACCGCCATAAATGCAGAGACTGAGGTTTTCGCCATCACCCCTGGGCCAAGCAAGCCAATCACTTTTGAATCTTTGCGGGCAAGATAGCGCGCACCAACTCCCGGAACAGCGCCCGTTCGATATGCCGACAGTAAGTTTGCCGACATGTAGGCCAAGGGTGCACCAGTATCGGTATCACTTAAAATAAACATTAAAATAGAGCGCGGCAGGCCCTTTTCGCGATTTGCGATATTCGACCCATACCACTTCACCCCAGAGGTTTGAAAGTTTCCGCCAAGATAAGCCGGCATGGCCATTAAACGCCGATCAGCAGTTGGTTTTGGCATTAGTGGAAAAGGCGAATCTTCCGGGAAAGTAATCATGGCGCCATGAGAGTCACTGTTTGGACCAGCCATGCGGTAATCGCCCTTGTACAACAAAGTAAACATTTCATCCATTGTATCCACACAGGCGGGCATGTCGGTTACACCGGCTTTAATCATGTCGGCTTCGGATAAGTAAATAAAATCAATCTTTGTATCGTGTGTCATAAATAAACCTCAAAACATGCCGTAAAAGATGGTTCTTTTGTATTCGGCTTAGAAAATGAATATCAGATAAATGACTATTTTAAACCTATTAAATACGCGTCGGCTTAACCATATATTTGTTTATTCACTATCCATGAAGGCTGGTGCGGGATCAATGAATATTCTGTAATCGGCGATTTTTTTTGCTCTGTAATCTTAATGTGCTGGTACAAGGTAGCTCTATAGTTTTTTTGTTCAGCAACTTATATCGTACTTTTGCTTCAACGCTGACGACATTACCAAAGTCCCACTTTCCAGCCCAAGCGCCCCAATTAAATGCTTAATAGGTGAAAATCTATTTTCAGAAGCCTTAAACGCTGCCTTAAGAGACTCTACTCCAACAGCCCACTCCTTATAATCCATAGTTTCACCCCCTAAGAAACATTACTAGAAATAGTATGGTGATTTATTTTGTAACAGTGCCGCTTCAAAGAACGTTAGCTTAACGTTGTTTTTAGGACCTTCTTTTTACCATAGGTTTTGATCACTTCCCACCCTTGTTGCATATAGAATTCTGGGATATGTGTATAGGCATACAATGCTTGTTCATTTTTTCCTTTGGCATAAGTAACTGAAGCTTTAATCAGTGTGGTGCCGATGCCCTTCCTGCGGAATAACGGTTTTACATAAACTCCATTTATCTAAAGGGTTATTTTTGTGAAATCTTCTGGCCTGTTCCAAGAGTAAGACAAACCTCCAATCAGTTTTCTATCCTTTAGGGCTATTAGAGGCAATGGCGGATTGTCTCTAAATTCATTTCCATAAAAGGAATCAATCTTGCCCCACTCGCCCTCAAACAGATTCCTAAGTTCATCTAAGTATTCTGGTTTTGCTTCTGAGCTTAATATTTGAATTATGGTAATTGTTTATTCAATTTTGCACATTAAGCTCCTAATAAAGGCTGCCAGTTAAGCGGTGCTAAATGATTATATTTTTAACTTAAGGTTTGCGAATAATAGAGCTGATGATAAAAAGCACTGCCGCACTCACAACAATACTTGGCCCGCTTGGGGTGTCCAGAAAGAACGAAGCAAGTAAACCTCCGCAAACAGCAAGGCAACCAATCAGACTGGAGAGAATCGCCATTTTTTCCGGTGAACTTGAAAAAGCTCTGGCAGAAGCTGGGGGAATGATCATTAGCGAGGTTATCAATAAGATACCAACCACTTTCATGCTTAATGCAATAACGGTGGCGATTAAAAGCATCAACAATAAACGTATTTTGCCGACAGCCAAGCCTTCGACTTGCGCCAGTTCTTGATGCAAGGTAATCGTCAGTAATTTATTCCAGGTTAAGGCCAATATAATTAAGGCGGCGGCAACGCCTGATCCAATCCAAATTAAATCTTGATTACTGGCAGTCAGCAAGTCACCAAAAAGGTAAGACATTAAATCAATGTTTACGTCAGTAAAACTTAAGATTACCAAACCAAAAGCTAAGGAGCTGTGGGCGAGAATACCCAGAATAGTGTCGGCAGCCAGATGATGCCGGCTTTCCATTTGCACCAATAAAAGCGCGATTGCGAGGCAGGCAATAATGACGGCAAACTGCAGATTTAAATCCATCAGTAAGCCAAAGGAAATTCCAAGCAAAGCGGAGTGAGCCAGAGTGTCGCCAAAGTAGGCCATGCGACGCCACACGACAAAGCAACCTAAAGGGCCGGTGATTAATGCAACCAGTAAACCTGCAGCAAGCGCGCGTAAAACAAAATCAGCCATGATTGTGCCCTTCATGGTCGTGATCAGCGTCTATCACTTCACCGTGCAAATCATGACTGTGGTTATGGTGATGCGTATAGACAGCCAGTGAAGCCGCTTGTTGCTTACCAAATAGTTCAAGATAGGCAGGGTCGTTACTTACCTGCTCGGGATGTCCATGACAACAAACATGTTGATTCAGGCAAATCACTTCATCAGTAGCTGACATTACCAAATGCAGATCATGCGAAACCATTAAAATGCCACATTGGTGCTTATCTCGAATGGATGAAATCAAGGCGTAGAGTTCGGCTTGCCCATTTATATCAACGCCTTGAACAGGCTCGTCCAAGACTAATAATTCAGGCTCCTGTATCAGGGCTCGTGCAAGCAAGACGCGCTGTAGTTCTCCGCCAGAAAGAGAGTGAATTTGTGAGTGCAGTAATTGTGAGGCTTTTACTTCGCTTAGTGCTTGTTCAATCAGCTCGGGTTTAGCGCGCACCGCAAGTTGTAGAAATTTTTGCACCGAAATGGGCATGCTGTTATCGACATGTAAGCGTTGTGGCATATAACCCACGCGTAATTTTTTGCGCAAGCTAACCGAACCCGTACTTGGTTTGGTTAAACCCAGAACAATTTTGACCAAGGAGGTTTTACCAGCGCCGTTGGGGCCGATTAAGGTGACTATCTGGTTCTCATCAATTTGCAGATTAATATTCTGCAGGATTTGTTTGCCGTCAATCGCCAAAGAAATATCCTGGGCGTTTAACAAAGTGCTAGTCATTCCGAGTGAACTCCAGAGTCAGTAATGCGTAATCATGGCTTATCAAGTTTGCGCACAAGGCGAGGTAATATATCATAGTGGGCTTTTCAGGTTCAGCCTCAGGAAACGCTTTGCTACGACTTTTTACTCTTAGTCTCTTTTTAATCTTGCAAACTCTTGCCAGTTGCGTAGTTTATGCGCAACCTCAGGTGAGCGCGAGCATTAAGCCCTTGCAGATGATCGCACAAGCTATAACTGAAGGGATATCAGAACCAAGCTTGATTATTGGTGCTGGTCAGGATCCACATCACCCCGCTTTAAAGCCCTCGGAACGTCAAAAACTGGCTGATGCTGACCTTGTACTTTGGGTAGGACCAAACCTGGAGTCAGCATTTACCCAATTGCTTGATAGAGATTCAACAGCCGTTCTTACAGCTTATGACTTAATTGCAGAGTCTGGGTTAGCCATTGCAGATAGCAATGATACACATATTTGGCTATCGACTGAAAATAGCAGAATCATTGCAGCAGCGTTAACTGCAAAATTAGTCACACTTGATGCACTGAACCAAGAGACTTACGAAAAAAACCTGGCCGACTTTTTTGCCGCCATAGACCTACTCGACAGGGCTATCAAGAATCTATTTGTTGGCCTTTCCAATGATGCCTTTGCGGTTTACCACAATGCTTTCACCTATTATGAAAAGCAGTTTGGCTTGCAGCATGTCGCGAGTTTTACCGACAACGAAGAAGTACAGCCGGGGGTTCGGAAAATTATGGAAATCAGAGAAATATTATCAGCCTTTGAAGTTTCTTGTTTGTTGCTGGAGCCTGCAAATAATGCAGACGAAATCAGGCAGTTAACTGGACGCGAAATGAACATGGTCACTATCGATGTTCTAGGTTTTGCTTATCCACTCTCTAAAACAGCCTATACTGACTTTATGCGGGACATAAGCGAATCAATAAAGAGGTGCGTAGAAGAATGAGCTTTCTTGCAAGCAATAATGAAAACGGTAATCGAAGGCGAAAAGCAGAATGAGTTCACTACCAGATAAACCGCTGATTTTGATTGATGGCTCGTCTTATTTATTTCGCGCCTATCATGCCCTACCACCCTTAACCACGACTAAAGGTCAGGCTACTGGCGCCATTAAAGGCGTCATTAATATGGTGCGCAGTTTAATTAAGGAGTATCCGGACTCGCCAATTGCAGTGGTGTTTGATGCCAAGGGTAAGACCTTTCGCAGTGATATTTATAAAGAATACAAGGCCCACCGCCCTCCAATGCCGGACGATTTACGCTCTCAAATTGAGCCTATCCATGAAATTATCAAGGCTATGGGTTTGCCCTTGATTGTTGAACCAGGAGTTGAAGCCGATGATGTCATTGGCACATTGGCAAGGCAGGCAACAGAACAAAAACGGGATACGCTGATTTCTACGGGTGATAAAGATCTTGCTCAGCTGGTTAATGAACATATCACGCTTTTAAATACCATGAATAAGGAAGTACTGGATATTGAAGGAGTAAAAACAAAGTTCGGTTTGGCACCAGAGCAGATTATTGATTATTTGGGTTTAATGGGTGATAAGTCTGACAATATTCCGGGGGTTCCCGGAGTTGGGCCTAAAACTGCCGTGAAATGGTTGGAAGAATATGGAACGGTAGAATCATTACTCGAGCATGCTGCCGAGATAAAAGGCAAAGCTGGTGAAAATTTAAGGGAGCATATAGATCAACTGAAGCTGTCATGTGAACTGGCCACAATCAAGCTTGATGTTGAATTGTCGGTTGGGCCAGATGATCTCAAGCATATGCCCGCTGATCAAGAAGGATTATTAAGTTGGTATCTTACTCTTGAGTTTCGCACCTGGATTAAAGAGCTTGAAGCGGAAGGGGTCAAAGCAGAGGCACTTCAGTTAGAGGGGGCGTCTCCTTCAGAAAATGAAGAACCTACGCTTAATGATACAGAAGTGTTTTTGGCGCCGAAAGAAATTAAATACCAAACAATTTTGAACCTTGAACAGTTGGAGACCTTAGTCAATGACGCTAAAAAAGCTGATCGATTAGCCCTTGCTCTGGAAACTGACGGTGCTCAATTTATGCTGGCCAAAATTATAGGCCTGTCGATATCAATTAAACCCGGGGAGGGCAGTTATATTCCTATGGGTCATAGTTATGAAGGTGCGCCCAAGCAGCTGGAAGCCAAAACAGTATTGGTAGCCTTGCAGCCAATACTTGAAGATCAAGGCATCTTTAAAGTTGGTCATGATTTAAAAAATATGAGGCATGTTCTGTCTAATGTAGGGATTAAGTTGTCAGGCTGCCGCTACGACACCATGCTGCAATCCTATGTGCTAAATTCTGTAGCGCATAAACACAGCCTGGACAAACTTGCATCGACTTATTTGCATGAAGATAAGCATTTGCTTGAAGAGCTACTAGGCAAAGGGCGAAATAAATTGACTTACGCTGAAGTAGATATTGAGCAGGCAACAGTTTTTTCTGCCCAAAATGCAGATTTTATTTTTCGACTACACCAAGGCCTGGAAATAAAGCTTAGGGAAATTGGTGAGCTGGCTGACATTTATAAGTATCTTGAAATTGGCCTTTTGGATGCGCTCTATGCAATGGAGCAAGAAGGTATTCGTGTTGACCTTTTTAGTTTAGCGCAACAAAGTGATGAGATTGCACAGCGTTTAAATGAGCTTGAGCAGGAAGCCTTTAGCCTGGCCGGTGAAGATTTTAATCTGGGCTCCCCCGCGCAACTTCAGAAAATCTTTTATGAAAAACTTAATTACCCGGTTATCAGCAAAACAGCAAAGGGCCAGCCTTCAACAGCTGAGCCGGTATTACAGGAGTTGGCACTGGAATACCCTTTGCCAAAATTGCTGTTGGAATACCGCACACTTAGCAAGTTAAAGAGCACTTATACGGATAAATTACCACAGGACGTCAATCCTCAAACTGGACGTATTCATAGCACTTTTCAGCAAGCGATAGCGGCAACAGGGCGCTTGTCTTCAACTGATCCAAATTTACAAAATATCCCGATTCGAACAGAAGAAGGACGCCGAATCCGTAAAGCCTTTGTCGCCGATGAAGGAAAGGTACTGATGGCAGCTGATTATTCTCAGGTGGAGTTACGTATCATGGCGCATTTGTCTGCCGATGAAGGCTTACTGATGGCTTTTCAACAAGGGCTGGATGTTCATCGGGCAACCGCAGCTGAAATTTTTGGTGAAGAGCTTGATGAGGTGAGCAACGACCAGCGACGCAGCGCCAAAGCTATTAATTTTGGTTTGATCTATGGTATGTCTGCCTTTGGCTTGGCCAAGCAATTAGGCATTGGTCGTCATGAAGCGCAGGAATATGTTGAGCGTTATTTCCATCGATACCCCGGAGTGCGTGATTACATGGAAAATACCAGGCAACTGGCGAATGAGCAGGGTTACGTAGAAACCGTATTTGGTCGCAGGTTGTATTTACCTGACATCCATGCGAGTAATGGCATGCTGCGCAAAGCGGCAGAACGCACGGCGATTAACGCGCCAATGCAAGGTACAGCGGCTGACATTATTAAACGCGCTATGGTCGATATTCAGCACTGGCTAGATATTGCAGGCCTGGATGCCCGGCTACTACTACAGGTACACGATGAGCTGGTATTTGAAGTCAGTGAATCAGATTTAAGACTTTTATCCGAGGGCGTAGAATTCAGAATGGCTTCAGCAGCGGCTCTAGAAGTTCCTTTAATTGTTGATATCGGTTCAGGGGCAAATTGGGATGAAGCACATTAAAAAAAGAGCTGTGTCATTGCACGAGCGGTTAAAATTTTAAAAAAAATTGAAGTTATGTGAAATATTCGGAACTATTTTTAGCAAGATCAGTCACACTTAAACAGTAGGGTGGTTTTCTCCCCGATTTCCCAGCCTACTAGAACGACCTGAATCCTCCTATAGTTTAGGAGACAGGGCCCTAACTGCTTTCTCCTGTGGTTAGGGCCCAATTCTTTTCAGACCTTTCAAATTTTCTAGTCTTCCTAGCTAAGAACTTCACCAAAAAGTTCTCTGACTTATTCAGGATTTAACCAGATATTGAGTTGCTTACGCAGGCCGTCAACCCCGCTTGCTTTTAGTGCAGAGAAAAGCTGTAAGCTGATAAGCTCACCATAAGGGCTCAACTCTCTTTGAGCAGATAACAAGGTTGCCTTGGCTGCGCCATGTTTTAGTTTGTCTGCTTTAGTTAACAAGATATGTAGAGGCATTTGTGCCCGTGATGCCCAGTCAATAATCATCATGTCACTGTCCTTAAACAGGTGTCGTATATCCACGAGCAGAATGACTCCCTGTAAAGACTGTCTCTCTTCCAGGTAACGAGTTAGCTCTTTTTGCCATTTTTGCTTTAATTTTGGGGGCACTTTGGCATAACCAAAACCTGGCAAGTCGACAAGATAACGCCCTTCAGCAATTTCAAAATAGTTTAATAGTTGAGTTCGACCTGGCGTTTTACTGGTACGAGCCAGCTTGGGTTGTTCAGTCAGTACATTGATGGCGCTGGATTTGCCGGCATTAGAGCGACCAATAAAGGCCACTTCAAATGCATTATCCTTCGGACACTGTGACAGAGTACTGGCACTAGTCAAGAAATGAGCAAGGCGATAGTCAAGACCTGTTTTAGCCATAGTGGACTCTATATAAGTTGTTATATGTCATTATTTGGCTAGTCAGTTTAAGAATCTTTAGGGGTCGTGTTTCGGCAGTTTAAGATATTGGCTAACTCAATGGAGGCATGCTGAGAGTGTAATAAATTAATATCCATTTCAAACTACCTGCAGAGTTTTTTTATTCAAAATCATATCTCTGCTTTAGGAGTCTTTGTCATCACGGTAGGATAGGGTATAATCCACCCGCTTTTTAGCAGGGGCGGAGTATAGCATATCCTCTGCATTCGCAATTGTTCGTAACTTTGGATGTAATTCTAGTTGTGATTTGGATTGCAACAGGGGGCAAGCCGTCAGGCTGAGCCCTAATTAATTTAGCATTTATTTGATGGAAAAACGCATGAACAGAATTTTTCTTGCTGCGATGTTCGCTTTAGCTTTCAGCTCTATAGCTCAGGCCCAACAGGGTGATGCAGCCGCAGGTAGTACTAAGGTTATAGTTTGTGGCGCTTGTCATGGTGCCAGTGGTAATGATGTTGTCGTCCCCGGCGCAGCTAAACTGGGTGGCCAAAACCAAAGTTATATATATAAACAATTACAAGATATAAAAAGTGGCGCAAGGGAGATTGCGGTCATGGCTGGACAACTGAATAATTTTTCAGATCAGGATTTAGCCGATATTGCAGCGCATTATGCTTCACTGGAGGAGCCGCTTGGCGCTGCTGAAGAGTCTGTATTACAACTTGGCCAGGTACTTTATCGTGCTGGTAATGCCGATATAGGTGTTGCAGCTTGTTCAGCCTGCCATTCACCGACAGGCGGAGGCAACGAAGGGGCGGGATATCCGGCTTTGCGCGGACAGGATCCTGCCTATACTGAATCACAATTACGCGCATTCCGTTCTGGTGCCAGAAATAACGATCTTGCAGCTGTTATGCGGGATATCGTTAGCAGGCTAAATGATGTCGAGATACAAGCCTTGTCATCCTATGTTTCAGGACTACGGGCGAATTAGATCTGAATAAGGAAATAAAATGAATAAGTCAGCCAGGATTAAGCTGGCTGGTATAAAAAGGGTGCCAAATAGCGCCCTTTTTTGTATCTTTAGTGACCAAATATGGGGTTAACTTAAGAATTATTTATTTAGTAAGCGTTTATTAAGTCACTCAACATTTAATAATAATTATCGAATTCAAGTTTTCTGGAGATCGTTATGAAAGTAATACTTAAACCTGTCTTGTTGGCATTCACTTTTTTGGTAATAAGCACATCTGCATTTGCACAACCTGCACGCTATATCGAAGGTACACATTATGTTGCGCTGGATACTCCTGTTCGTACTGTAGATCCAAGTAAAATAGAGGTGGTCGAAATTTTTTGGTACGGCTGTACTCACTGTTATTCCTTCGAGCCCTTGATTGAAAACTGGGAAGCCAATATTGCTGAAGATGTTGTCTTTGTGAGAAGCCCCGGAATGTGGAATGCAATGATGCAGACTCATGCTCAGCTTTATTACACTGCAGTAGAGTTAGGTTTGTTTGAAGAAACGCATAGTGACATATTTGATGAAATCCTGTTACGTCAAAATTATTTGCAATCAGAAAGAGCCGCCAAGGACTATTTCATGAGCAAAGGTGTTTCTGGTGATGAGTTTGATGCCGCCTGGAATTCTTTCACGGTGACTTCAGCTGTAAACCGTGCAAACACCAAAATGCGAGATTATGGGGTACGCAGTACGCCAAATTTGATTGTAAATGGTAAATATCGCATTGTGACTAATCAGGCAGTTCCAACTCAGACTGACATGCTTGAAGTTGTTGATTATCTGGTTGAGATGGAACGCAGCAATATGTAAGAAACAACTTAATATTATTTATTAAGTAATAAGTTGTTCACTACCAATCTTTAAAATAACAATTTAAACGCCCATGATGTTATGCATCATGGGCGTTTTTATTTAAACTGACGATTCAACTGTTTGTCATGGCTGAAGAACCAATTAAATGAAGGAAAGGGTCGTATTGCTTGGTGGCTATGGCCAGCTTGGCAATCTCATACAAGAAACAATACCAGCGCGCACTGAGTTATTTGCTTTTAGTTCGCAAGATTTTGATATTTGTAATTCAGCTCATCATGCTTCCGTCTATAAAGATCTGGCGCCAAGCACAATAATTAATGCTTGCGCTTATACTCAGGTTGATCAAGCTGAAACGGAGCAGGAGCGAGCGTTTGAAGTCAATGCTCAAGGCCCTGCTCTTTTAGCAGAGCTTAGCCCAAAGGATTGCCGCATTATCCACGTCTCTACCGATTTTGTTTTTGATGGTAATAAGCAGACTGCATACAAGACCAGTGACCTGACTGCTCCTCTGGGTGTCTATGGTGCAAGCAAGCTGGCTGGCGAGCAAAAGTTAAGCGCACTTAGGCCTGATAGCACGATAATCCGCACGGCCTGGCTTTACTCCGCTGATGGCAATAACTTTATGAATACGATGCTAAAGTTGATGGCCGAGCGTGATGAATTATCGGTTGTGAACGACCAGTATGGCACGCCAACGTCTGCGCATGTTTTGGCTGAAGTGCTGTGGCGTTTTGTGGCTAATAGAGACTTAAAGGGCATTTACCACTGGACAGATCAAGGTGCAGCCAGTTGGTATGAGTTTGCTACAGAAATCCAAAAGCAGGCTTTGGATCTGGGTCTGTTAAAGAAAAAAATTCCGCTTCATGCAATTAATACAAGTGAGTATCCAACAGCAGCTCAGCGCCCTAAAAATTCTGTGCTGGACAAGAGCGCTACCTATGAAGCAATAAACTTTAGCGGCAAACCATGGCAGGAAGAATTAATAATTGTGCTAAGGCAATTAAGCTTAGCCTGTTAATATAAATCGGTTTCCTTATAGAATAGCCTTTTCAGATTAACGAATAGCGAAGTTTAATATTGAAAATTCTTGTAACTGGTGGTGCTGGCTTTATCGGCAGTGCAGTCATTCGACATATATTGCAAAATACTCAAGATGACGTCATCAATGTTGATAAGCTGACTTATGCGGGTAATTTAAGCTCTATCGCTGAGGTATTGCCATCTGAGCATTACGCCTTTTGCCAGATTGATATTTGCGATCAGAAAGCATTAAAAGAAGTGTTTCTGCAGCACCGGCCCGATGCTGTTATGCATTTGGCAGCCGAGTCACATGTTGATCGCTCCATTGATGGCCCCGGAGAATTTATTCAAACCAACATCGTTGGAACCTATCTCTTACTGGATGTTGCGCGGGAATATTGGGAGCAATTGGACCCGCAGAAAAAAACTACTTTTATGTTTCATCATGTTTCGACTGATGAGGTCTATGGTGATCTGGATGGCCCAGAGGGTTTTTTTACTGAAGATACGGCTTATGATCCGAGCTCGCCTTATTCTGCGTCTAAAGCCAGCTCAGATCACCTTGTCAGAGCATGGCATCGAACCTATGGTTTTCCTGTTGTTATTACCAACTGTTCGAATAATTATGGTCCTTATCACTTCCCTGAAAAATTAATTCCTCATATGATTTTGAATGCGCTTAAGGGTAAGCCCCTGCCGGTTTATGGAGATGGCACTCAAGTGCGTGATTGGCTATATGTTGAAGATCATGCCAGAGCTTTACATAAAGTGATCACAGAAGGAAAGGTTGGTGAGACCTATAATATTGGTGGGCACAACGAGAAACAAAACATAGAAGTGGTAGAAACAATATGTTCTATATTGGAAGAATTAGCGCCAGAAAACCCTAATGCTCTATCTATGGGTAAAGGCTATAAAAGTCTTATCGAGTTTGTTAAAGATAGACCTGGGCATGACTTACGTTATGCGATTGATGCCTCAAAAATTGAGAAAGAATTAGGCTGGCGGCCTGAAGAAAGTTTTGAAAGTGGCATTCGCAAGACAGTAAGCTGGTATTTGGATAATGTCCAGTGGTGGGAAGCTGTGCTAGATAGAAGTTACCAATTGAAACGTCTCGGTGCGAAAGCAGGAGAACAACAATGAAGGGCATAATACTTGCCGGCGGGTCAGGTACTCGCTTGCATCCGATTACCCAGTCTGTCAGCAAACAGATTCTGCCGATCTATGACAAGCCTATGATTTATTATCCCCTGAGCACATTGATGCTGGCAGGGATTCAGGAAATATTAATCATTTCAACACCACGAGATTTGCCTGTATTTAAAGACCTGCTTGGTGATGGTGAAAGTTGGGGCTTGAGTTTTTCTTATGCTGAACAGCCTTCCCCTGACGGCTTGGCTCAAGCGTTTCTTATTGGAGAAGAGTTTATTGGTGATGATGGAGTAGCGCTGGTGCTTGGCGATAATGTTTTTTATTCGCATTCCCTGCAGGAATCATTGCTTAATGCTGCACGCAAAGAAAAAGGCGCAACTGTATTTGGATATCATGTAAAAAATCCTGAAGCCTATGGAGTGGTAGAGTTTTCTGAAGATGGCAGTGTGCTTTCAGTGGAAGAAAAACCTCTCAAACCTTTATCGAATTACGCCATAACCGGACTTTATTTTTATGATAACAGGGTAATAGATATTGCTAAAAATGTTCAACCCTCCGCTAGGGGTGAGCTTGAAATTACAGATGTAAACCGGGAATATTTGAAGGCTGATGAGCTGACGGTTGAAATACTAGGTAGAGGCGCCGCCTGGCTGGACACAGGCACCCACGCCAATTTACTGGCAGCCAGCACTTTTGTGCAAACAATCGAAGAGCGTCAGGGTTTGAAAATAGCTTGCCCGGAAGAAATCGCTTTTCGCATGGGTTACATCAATGCAGCACAACTTCAGGCATTGGCAGAGCCACTGCAAAAAAGCGGGTATGGAGAATACTTGTTTCAAGTGCTTAATGAGAAAGTGTACTAATGGATATTCTCCAGACAGCTATCCCTGATGTCCTTATTTTAAAACCCAAAGTCTTTGGTGATGAGCGCGGCTTTTTCATGGAGACCTATCGACAAAGCTGGTTAAGCGAGTTGGGAGTTGATAGCGATTTCGTGCAGGACAATCATAGTTCCTCTACCAAGGGCGTTTTGCGGGGGCTGCATTATCAACTTCAACAAGCTCAGGGCAAATTGGTCAGGGTTATTTCAGGCGATGTTTATGATGTAGCAGTAGATTTGCGTAAAAACTCTGCGACATTTGGTCAACACGTGGCAAGGGTTTTAAGTGCTGATAACAGAGAAATATTCTGGGTCCCTCCAGGTTTTGCCCATGGTTTTTTAGTACTAAGTGAGAAGGCAGAATTTGTTTATAAATGCACCAGCTATTATGCCCCGGATGATGAATACGCCATACTCTGGAATGATCCGGAGCTGAACATTCCATGGCCACTAGAGCTTATAGGCGAGCCGACGCTTTCTGAAAAAGATAAAAATGCCTTACCATTTTCTAAAGCTATCAAGTATCCCTTAGGCAGTAAAAAAGTGATTTAAGGGCTTTCCTGCCCAAAAAGCCTTACGTGTATCTCTCTGTCAAAGCATTTTGCTTAAACATAAAGCATCAATGTCTTATAACGAGTACCAGAACGGGAAATTTACAGGTATAATGCCGCCCTCAAAATTGTTCAATTCAGTTAGACAAGCTCGCAATTAGCGCCAGAGGTAGAAAAGTGAATCACAGGTTAATGACTCTTATTTCAGGATTAATAGTAGTACTGCTTTCAGCGTTCGCTGGCGCCGCTACTTTGGACGAAGAAATTCGTGACAGGCTCAATCCTGCCGGATCTGTTTGCGTATTCGGAGAAGAGTGTGCTGCCGGTATGGCAGTTGCCGGGTCTGCAGCAGGCCCTAGAGATGCCGAGACAATTTATAATACCTACTGCATGGCCTGCCATGCTACAGGTGTCAGCGAAGCCCCTATTTTGGGGAATGCTGAGCAATGGGAACCGCGTCTGGCCAAAGGCGTGGATGTGCTCTATACGAATTCCATTAATGGAATTAATATTATGCCAGCACGTGGCACATGCGTTGATTGCTCCGATGACGAAATGCGAGCTGCCGTAGATTTCATGTTAAACGCTTTATAATAAGTTTCACTCTTCGAAAGGGCTATACTTTGCCCGTACTTTGACGCTTTGATTTTATTCTGGTAGATAACGGACTAGAGCGATCACTTATTGCATTGAAACAGAAAGAAACAAACCAGCCCTTCAGCCTTTCTTCAAGGCAGAAGTTTTCAGCCGGCCGATGAAGCCATATGTCGGGACGAAATTATTGTTCGGCAGCTCCTCACAGGGCGTGCTTACCCTAATTAAAATAGCCATAGCATCTGCTCTTTATTCCTTCTATTCCCTATTTTTTTCGCCACTGGTTTTTGCCCAACAAGCACTGAGTCTGGATACTTTGTGGCAAAACCGGCCTGACTTTCTCAGTCTGGAAGCGGAACAGCAGAGCCGTATGCAGTTTCTTGACGGACAATTCCGGGCAGGGCTGGATGGCAGTGATCAGGCGATGGAAGTAAGAACCATCGTTAAGGCCACCATGGATTTCGACAAATTTACCGTGGTTTCCGAGTTTGCCGACATGAGGGCGATTTTTGCTGATCAGGGAACGCCACTGGATAACACGATAGTTGATCCACTGGATATTCTGCAGCTTAACCTGAGGTTTCCGCTTTCGAATATTTTCGGGGGAGACAATGAGGGCTTTGTGCAGATCGGACGATTTACACTGGATCAGGGAAATCGCCGTTGGGTGGCACGTAACCGTTTTCGTAATACCATTAATGCCTTTGCTGGAGTGTTGGCCAGCCTTGAGGAAGGCAACAGCCGCTACCAGTTTTTCTATACTCTGCCCACCAATCGCCGCAATGATGGCAATCCTCTGGATAATAAGCCTCTGCCAGATAATGAAACCGGCTATGGTCATTTCTGGGGGCTTTTTTATAACACTATTCTATCAACTGAGCGCGACCAGCTTGAGCTTTACCTTTATGGCCTCAATGAAAACCGTCATGCGCTAGAACCTGAATTGCGTAACAGGCTTTTAAGCCCCGGTGTGCGCCTGTTTCGCAGTCCTGCAACAAGCCGTTGGCACTATGAAGGGGAATTCATGCTGCAAAGGGGAAAGGCCCCAGCCCGACAAGGCAGCACTCTGGGCCAAGCGCAGCGGGCCCATTTCGTTCATCTGGAAGCAGGCTATAGTTTTGCTGCACCATGGCAACCGAGTTTAAGTCTTATCTATGATTATGCCAGTGGAGACAGTAATCCGCTGGATAACGAAAATAACAGCTTTGACTCACTATATGGCGTTCCTCGCACTGAGTATGGCCCCACCGGTATTTACCGTGCCTTTGTTCGAAATAATATCAACACGCCCGGCCTGCTGCTTACTCTGCAAGCCTCCGACAACATTGATGCCTTCATCAAGATACAGGATTACTCTCTGGCAGCTGAGCAGCAGGGGTGGCGAACAACCCGTTACCAGCATCCAGGAGGTCTGGGAGAAACTCGTGTCGGAACACAGTTGGAGACGCGCTTACGCTGGCATGTGTTACCCAGCAATCTGACCCTGGAAGCCGGAGTAACCTGGCTAAGGGCCGGGCCCTATATGGACAGGATTGGTAAGGATAATTCTCGTTACGTCTATTTTCAGACCATCTTGCGTTTGTAATTAGTCAGACCATTAAAGCAAACTAATAAGCCTGAGCTCACTTAAAAACCTTGCCATTAATTTTGGATAGAACTCAAAGCGCCCTTAAGTGAAAGCGCCCGTAAGTGGTCGCCGATTAAAAGCCAGAAGTGATATTGCCAGGTGCTATGCGATCGGCTATGAGTCATCATCGTAACTGCTTGTAAACTTTCGGCGTAAAATAGTCCACCTGGATAATGTCATCCCGGGCATGTTCAGCACTGTTAAAAGCGACGTACTCTTCTTCGCTTAACAGGCCAATACGGTGTGCTTCATGAGCCATGTTCGAAGGAATATCCTTGCTAAGCTCGCCTGCTTTAACCGCAGCGTTTATTTTTTGGCGAATAGCCCGGGTTTTGATGAACTCCTCATAGGTATGATTGAGTGCGCCAAGCCCAGGCGCATCTTCTCTTGGAATAAATACATCTGTTGTGAGACGAGCTCGTAAATCGCTATCAGGGTCTAATACGGCATCCACAACGCTATCTAATTGCCTGTCGACAGGCTGGTGGTAACTGCGGCCAAAGGGGAAAGCCAGTAAGCGGATGGTCCAGGCGGCAAGACGGTTCGGTAAATTTCTGATCACACCAAATAGGGCCTTTTCAATTTCATACTCCGCTTTGGTTAATGAGTAATCAACCAGTGGCCAGTCCATGGCAGTGTTTTCATCATGAGAGCGTTTTAAGGTCATGGAAGCAATATATAGCCACGCCAAGGCATCTGCATAACGACCACTCAAATATTCTTTGCGTTTTAATTCTCCACCTAAGCTAAGGAGCCCCATGTCTGCAGCCAAGGCAAAGGCTGAGCTCAAGCGACTTATTCGGCGGTAGTGTTTTGATTCCCTGCCCTTTGCTGGTGAAGCAGCAAAGCAAGAGAAGGTAAAAGCATGGACGATGGAACGGACAGAATTCTTAACCACATGGTTAATATGGGCAAAGAAAGCCTTATCAAAAGCTTTAATATCTTTTTCACCAATAGCATTTACTTCCTGAAGCAAGAAGGGGTGGCATCGCATTACACCCTGCCCAAAAACAATCAGAGAGCGGGTTAGAATATTCGCCCCCTCTACAGTGATCCCGATCGGAATAGATGAATAAAGACGAGAGAAGATATTGCGCGGACCGCGACATATTGCTGCGCCAGCCTGAACATCCATTGCATCGTTTATAGCCAGGCGCATGCTTTCGGTTAAGTAGGATTTAACTATGGCGGAGGCCACAGAAGGTTTTTCTCCACTATCAATGGCACCACAGGTAATGTTACGGGTTGCACTCATCCAGTAACTACTGGCGAAAATGCGCGCCAAAGGTTCGCGAACCCCTTCGAATTTTCCTATGGGTAAACCAAACTGTTCACGGATTCAGCTATAGGCACTCATGCTGAGCGTGGCAAATTGTGAGCCGCCGACACTAAGAGATGGTAGCGAAACACTCCGGCCAATAGCCAGACATTCCATCAACATGCGCCAGCCGCTACCAATTAATGCCTGGCCACCAATGACGTAATCCATAGGAATGAATACATCCTCTCCTATAATGGGGCCGTTATTGAAGGGGACGCCCATCGGGTCATGACGATCACCGATTACCATGCCTTTTGTATCGCGCGGTAGCAAAGCACAGGTAATGCCAATATCTTCATTGTCGCCTAGAATTTTATCTGGGTCGTAAAGTCGAAAGGCCAAGCCAATAACTGTGGCTATAGGCGCCAGAGTGATGTATCGCTTGTTGAAATTCAGTTTGATGCCCAGTACTTCTTTACCTTCATGCATACCTTTACAGACGGCTCCCGTACTTCGGCCATTGGCGGCATCACTGCCGGCATGCGGTTCTGTCAGAGCAAAACAAAGAATTTCGAGACCTTCAGCCAGTCGTGGCAGGTAGTAACTTTTTTGTTCTTCTGTTCCATAATGATAAAGCAACTCTCCAGGACCGAGAGAGTTTGGAACCATGACGCTAACAGCAGCTGAACTGCTTGTAGTGGCAATTTTAGTAATGACAGCAGCATGGGCTGAAGCCCCAAAACCTAATCCGCCATGCTCTTTGGCAATCACTATTCCAAGAAATTTATGTTTCTTTATATAGGTCCAGACTTCTTCAGACAGGTCTCTAGCCTGAGCAATATCGTTATCATTGATGAGGGCGCACAATTCTTCTACAGGTCCTTCTAGAAAGACTTGCTCTTCTTCTGATAGCTCGGGCACCTTGAAATCAAGTAGTTTCCCCCAGTTTGGTGACCCTGAAAAAAGGTCTTTTTCCCACCAGACTGTTCCTGCCTTTAGCGCGATATCCTCGGTTTCTCCTATCGGAGGCAAGGCTTTGGCCATCAACTTCATGATGGGAGAGCTGATCAGACGACGAACTGCAGGGACGCCAAACAATATTAGTAAAGCAATACTCAAATAACCAAGGGCAGGATACAAGCTTGTGCTAAATGAGGTGCTGTATCGCCAGGCAGTGAAAGCTAGCATTGTGGCCAGCACTAGTCCCAGATATGCCTTGCCTTTATAGGCCAGAATGATAAAGCCAAGGATAGCTAATACGATCATTAATGAGGTCATGTTGGTACTCTCTTTAGTTAACCTTTATTGAGTCTTGGTATAACTCTTAGTCCAGCCAAGCCCAGTTCAATTTCGCAAGGCCTTTCCGTTTGAAAGCATGTGCGAAATACGCGCTTTTGACTGCTTGGTAGCCGATAACTTGACTAAAGCATCACGCTCCAGTTTTAGAATGTAATCTTCATCCAGCTCGTCATTGATATCGATATCTTTCATCTCTACACCATTGCCGCTTAATACTTTCATAAGCTCATATGCAATAGTGGCATCATGAGGGGTGGCAACACCGGTTTTCGTAAACCCTTCCACTGCCATTGATAGAGCGGCGATTGCGGTTTCACCGGGCAGCTTAATTATAGGTGGTTCTGGTGCGATATAGTTCTGGGCCATTTTGAGTACACGTGCTTTAGCGGATGACAGGACGCGATCACGATTCATTACAATGCCATCAGTTTCATTTAAAAAGAGCATGTCTTTGGCTTCCTGCGCAGAAGTAGAAACTTTCGCCATTGCAATAGTTTCAAAGGCATTGGCGATTGCAGGCATTGGACCTTTTTTAATTTTTTCAGAAGCCTGTCCGCGAAGCAGTAACTCTTTACAGCCCCCCCAGCCTGGGACAATACCAACCCCAACTTCAACCAGACCAATATATGTTTCTGCGTAGGCCTCAACTGCATTGCAATGAAGAATAACTTCGCATCCTCCACCTAAAGCCATACCTGAGGGTGCTCCGACGACAGGAAATTTGCCATACTTCATATCACGTAAAGTAAATTGCCCCTGGCGCAATATCCAACGCATGGCAAAGCCCAAACGTAATTTTGCGGCAAGCAATAACATTAATATGTTTGCGCCTACACTGAAGTTGCTGCCCTCATTGTAGATAACCATGCCCTTGAAATTTTGTTTGGGTAAAACTTTATTTGCTTTTGCCAGGGCGCTCATGATGAATGGGTTTAATGAATTCATTTTTGAATGGAATTCAAAGCAGGCAACGCCATCACCAAGGTCCCAAACGCTGGCTTGAGAGTTGCCAAACAGACGCTTGGATTTGCGCTTTACATCTTCAAGCAGCAAAACGCCTGAGGGGCGTTGCACATCTTCATAACGGCCTTCCACACTTAAATATTGCAGCAGTCCATTTTTCTCGCGATAAAATTTACGACCATCAGCCATGCTCAGAATTTTAGGCACGGGAAGCTGCTTGGCTTCCAGTTTTTCAATAAACCAGTCTGTTCCCAACTCATCAATTAGCTCAAAGGGGCCTTTCTTCCAGTTATAGCCAAGTTTCATGGCGCGATCGACCAGTTCTATATTGTCTGCTATCTCGGGCACTAACGAGGCAGCATATGACAGCGTGCCAGCGAGGACATCCCAGGCATATCTTCCTTCATCACTATCATGGGTTAATAGTGCTCTTAACCCGCCTTTCTTAGCCGCAATAGCGGCCTTCACTTTCGGGTTTTGCGCTTTACTGTAGGAGCCGCTTTGTAAGTCGATTACTTCTTTTACCTTTGCGCCACTATCGGTATTGAGACGATAAAAACCTCCCTTGCCTTTACGTCCGGTATAGCCGTCATCAATCATGGTGCTGACAATGGATGGCATATCACCAATCGCTTTGAAAGGATCATCATCGCTTAATGCCTCATCAAAGGATTTAAACAAGTAAGGCATTAGATCTACGCCAACCAAATCCACAAGCCCAAACACGCCGGTTTTAGGGACCCCGGCTGGGCGGCTAAGTAAGGCATCGGCTTCTTCTACGCCAATGCCTTGTTTTACGGCCAGGCTAACCGCTGCGTGCAGCCAATAGGTGCCAATCCGATTGGCTATGAATCCTGGAGTGTCGTTGCAGTCGACTATGCTTTTGCCCATTTTAATATCGACAAAATCTCGCACACGTTTTTCCTGGCTGGCGTCAGTAGCTTCACCGACAACAATTTCCAAAAGGCGCATATAGCGCGGCGGATTGAAAAAATGCGTGATCATAAAGTCTTGGTTAAATTCTTTACTTTGACCTTCAGTTAACATTTGCAGCGGCAGTGTTGAGGTATTGGAAGACACAATTGAACCCTGCTTACGATGCTCCTGAATTTTCTGGTAGAGGGCCTGCTTGATATCGAGCTGTTCGACTATTACTTCAATGATCCAGTCACAGTCACTTAATTTGCCTAGATCATCTTCGAGGTTGCCGGCCTGGATTAACTTTGCATTGCGTTTGTGCATTAAAGGAGCTGGCTTGGTTTTGAGGAGCTTCGCGATAGCGCCTTCTGCTATAGCGTTCCTGTTTTGACTTCCTTCAGGCACGATGTCCAGCAAGATAACCTCAATGCCGGCATTAGCGACTTGCGCAGCAATGCCACTTCCCATGACGCCTGAACCTATAACAGCAACTTTTTTAATATCAGTCATTAAGCTTAAACTCCCTAGGCTCTTTCAAGCACAGTTGCAATACCCTGACCGCCACCAATACATTGCGTGGCCAAAGCATATTTCCCTTCCACACGATTTAAAAGAGAAGCTGCTTTGCCGGTGATACGGGCACCTGTTGCGCCAAGCGGATGACCAAGAGCAATACCACCACCATCTATGTTGACAACATTCAGATCGGGTTTAAGGTCTTGTAATACCGCTAGAGACTGAGATGAAAATGCTTCGTTCAGCTCAATAACATCCATATCCTCAATTTTGAGCCCGGCACGTTGGAGTGCCTTCTTGCTTGATTCCACAGGACCTATACCCATTATTTCTGGCAGGCACCCTGAAACGGCAAAGGATTTAATTTTTACCAGGATGTCCAGATTATGCTGCTTGGCAAACTCTTCTGTGCATACCAGGGTAGCTGAAGCCCCATCGGTGAGAGGGGAGGATGTGCCGGCTGTTACGCTGCCCTTCTGATTAAAAGTAGGTTTAAGTCCAGCCAGAGAAGCCATCAGTGCTGAACAGTTTTTTCGAGTTCTGTTAATTTTGTTTCAAGTTCTGTAATGGTCTGCTCAGCCCTCTTTAACACCTTGAGTTGGGAGTCGAACTCTTCTCTGGTCACCAGATTTAATTTGCTCAGGCTATTTTGCAGCAGTAAGAAGAATTGTTTTTCTATATCGTCCTTTACTAATCCTGGGTTAGGCAGGGATTCGCTTAAGCGCGCGCTTAGTTTTTCCAAAAATTCTTTATCTATCATAGTAGAGGTCATCCAAGTATTCTTTGATATAGTCTCATTCTAGCATTTAGAATGTGCTAAGTTAGTGCGGAATCATCGTTTTTTTGCGTAAGGTAGCATATACTTCAAGGCGCCCGCGAAAAGTCTCAAAAGGGTTATGTGAGGAGAATAAAATGAAAATGATCACAGCTGTAATTAAGCCTTTCAAGCTTGATGACGTAAGAGAAGCTTTATCAGAAGTTGGGGTTCAAGGCATTACTGCTACCGAAGTAAAAGGCTTTGGCCGTCAGAAAGGACATACTGAATTATATCGAGGAGCTGAGTATGTAGTCGATTTCCTGCCAAAAGTTAGGTTGGAAATTGCTGCCGATGACTCGGCAGTTGAACAAATTATAGAAGTACTCTCAAAAGCCGCTTCAACAGGTAAAATCGGTGATGGCAAGATTTTTGTCAGCGATCTGGAACAGGTCATTCGTATTCGAACCGGAGAATCAGGACCAGATGCTCTCTAGCGATACTATCTAGCTTGGATCCTCCCTTACTTGGTCAAAAACTTATTCAGAGAAATCGCCCCAAAGCAGCTGCAAAGAAGTTAATGCTGCTATTGGGGCGGTTTCGGTTCTTAGCACTCTGGGGCCCAAGCGCACCGCATTAAAAGCATTTTTGGCTGCAATATTAAGTTCTTGTTTGGAAAATCCTCCTTCAGGGCCAACAAGCAATGCAACCTGAGTGATTGCCTTTTCAGAAGGCAGACCCTGATCGGCATCTGGTTCAAAAATTAGTTTGAGTTGGCTATCAATCTTGCTGCACCAGCGTTCAAGTGTTTGGGGAGGGTGTACTTTCGGGGGCTTATTGCGCCCACTTTGCTCACAGGCACTGATAGCCACCTGTTGCCAATGTACTAACTTTTTCTGCAAGCGCTCTCCTTGCAATTTGACTTCCGAAAACTCAGTAAATAGAGGGGCAATTTCCGAGACTCCTAATTCGGTGCTTTTTTGGATAGCGATATCCATACGTTCACCGCGTGATAAGCCCAAACCAAGTATGCTATGCAGCGGGGATTCTGAATTGCCAGGTTTTGCGTCCTGGATTTCTAGCTTTATGCTATGTTTGTCAATTTCAGTAATAAGTGATTTATACTCGTGACCGTCACCATTAAACAAAATCAGACTAGAATTGGCTTTTAGACGCAGCACCTTACTGAGATAATGAGCCTGTTGGCCTTCCAATTTTATTTGGCTTACTTGCTTAAGTAGCTGCTCTGTATAAATTCTGGAAATACGCATGCGCCAAGGATACAGCCAGATATTAAAACTGCAATAAGCGCGCGCTTAATTAAGGTAAAAATGACTAAAAGTAATACTAATAAGTTTGATGTAATTGTTGTCGGTGGTGGCATGGTTGGTTTGAGTATTGCCATGCTGCTGGCAAATAGTTTTGCTAAGGAAGAATCTTTAAAGCTGGCGTTGATCGATGGTCAGGATAGTCCTAATCAGGAGTCTACTGAAACACAAACTCAACAAGCCTCAAAAGCGGCAACAAGCAATAGCCTTAAAAAGCAGAAAAACAACCAGATTCCAGCAACGAAAGTTAGCGAATTCAATTCACGAGTGTCGGCGCTTACATTAAGCAGTCAGTCATTATTTGACTCCTTAGGCTTATGGCAAAAAGATATTGCACCTTTTGCCTGCCCCTATGAAGATATGTATGTTTGGGATGCTGAAGGAACTGGGAACATTAATTTTTCAGCGCTTGATATTCAGCAAACAGCATTAGGCCATATCGTTGAAAACACCATTATTACTCGCTCTCTACAAAGGGCTTTGGATCAATGTTCAAACATCAAGCAATTTAAAGGCAGCCAGGTTAAGCGTTATGAAACCTTTACGGATCATCAGACACTAAGTCTGGCCGATGGCACGGAGCTGCAAGGCAGGCTCATAATTGCTGCAGATGGCGCTAACTCATTTATCAGGCAAGCTGCAGCATTTGAGGTCAAAGCCTGGTCTTATCAGCATCAGGCTCTTGTAGCGACAGTACGCACTGAAAGGTCGCATGATTTCACGGCTTCCCAGTGTTTCTTGGCCAGCGGTCCTCTGGCCTTCCTGCCCTTGCTTGATGTTGAAAGTGGGAGTGAGGCTCAGTTTTACTCCTCGATAGTCTGGTCATGTGAGCCGAATAAAGCATCTTTGCTGATGAATATGGAACAGCCCGCTTTCCATGCAGCATTACAAAAAGCCTTTGAAAGCAGGTTGGGCAGTATCATTGACTCATCCAGGCGTTTTACCTTTCCTTTGTGGCAGCGCCACGCTACCAGTTATGTTAAACCCGGTCTTGCCTTGATCGGCGATGCCGCTCATACCATCCATCCTCTGGCCGGGCAAGGTGTGAACCTGGGTCTGGCAGATGCAGAGTGTTTGTTTAAGGTTATAAGCCAGGCCTGCGAAAAAGGCGAAGACTTTAGCTCTGAGCAGGTTCTTAGTCGTTATCAGCGGCAGCGTAAAGTCCATAACCTGGGCATGATGGCCTTAATGGAAATCTTCAAACGCGGCTTTGCTTCAGATGATCTGGCACTGCGTTGGTTACGAAATGCTGGTCTTGATGCTGTGGATAAAGCCTCCCCTATCAAACATCAGTTAATGAAAAAAGCGATGGGCTTTTGAGCTTCCAGTACTAAGAACGACTCAATTTATGGCTTGCTATATCAAATGAGAATGATTATCATCTAGCGCCTTCTCAAAGCGCTTTAAGCAGTTCTTGATAGAAAATACTGATTGTGGAGCCATGCATGTTAAAACGTGTTTTATTTATTACACTTGTTTGTTTAATTTTTGGTGCTTGTACTGATCAACGGTCGGCGTCGGAATCTGGTGATGCTCAGTTGAATGTTGAAGCAGATAATCCTGTTATATCTGACCCGGTGATCGTCTATTCCTCACGCCAAGAATATCTTATTAAACCTCTGTTTGATCTTTTTACTGAAGAAACCGGTATCGAAGTTCAATATCAAACCGGTGAAGAAGGTCCTTTAATAGCGCGTTTACAAGCCGAGGGTGAAGCGACTTTCGCAGATGTCCTTTATACGGTTGATGCCGGCAACCTTTGGTCTGCGTCAAGTAAGGGCTTATTAGCTTCTATTGACTCTGCTGTACTGGAGCAAAATATTCCTGAGAATTTGCGTGAACCGCAAGGCCAGTGGTTTGGCCTTTCAGTCAGAGCCAGAACTATTGTATACGCCAGAGATCGGGTTGATCCAAGTGAACTTTCTACCTATGCAGATCTGGCTGATCCCAAGTGGAAAGGAAAACTGTGTCTGCGCACCTCAAAAGAGGTCTATAACATATCTCTTATTGCCACGATGATAGAACGCTTGGGAGAGGAAGCAACTCAAAATATTATTGAAGGTTGGGTAGATAATCTGGCTGCACCGGTGTTTAGTAGCGACACTTTGGTGATTGAGGCTATTGCTGCCGGGCAGTGTGATGTGGGCGTGGTTAACTCCTATTATTTAGGCCGCAAGCAGGTGGATGATGAGGAATATCCGGTCGCTTTGTTCTGGGCTAATCAGGAAACCTCGGGAACACATGTGAACGTTTCCGGTGCGGGAATCACTCGCTATGCTAAAAATCCTGAGGGAGCTCAACGGCTATTGGAATGGTTATCAACCGAAGAGCCACAAATCATGTTTTCGGAATTAAATCTCGAATTTCCAGCCAATCCAATGGTGCCTTCAGCGGAGCAAGTTGCCGTCTGGGGGGACTATATTCAAGACAAAATTAATGTTGAAGCGGCGGGTCGTTTGCAAGCTGCAGCAGTGATGTTAATGGATCGAGCGGATTATCGCTAAGTCATCTCCTATGTCAAATGGCGCCATAGTAAATGCCCCCAGGGGCGGCCTGGTTAAAAATTGGCCCTGGAAAGTCATGTCTTACGGCATTGCTGCTGTTGTCATTCTTCCAATACTTGTCATCCTTGTTCAGTGGGGCACAGTGGGCAATGGTGAACAGGAAATTTGGCAGCATCTTTTTGATACCAAGCTGGATCGCTTATTATTCAATACAGTAATACTGATGCTGGGGGTTGGAGTTGGCGTGATGTTGGTGGGAGTAGGTCTTGCATGGTTGACCTCTGCCTGCGCTTTTCCAGGAAGAAAAATTTTTGAATGGGCCCTAATGTTACCCCTGGCTATTCCGACCTATGTCATGGCCTTCGTCTTTTTGGGTCTGATGAGTTATACCGGCCCGGTGCAAACCGTTTTACGTAGCTGGTTTGGAAGTGACGTTTATTTTCCCAATGTTCAGGCTTCAGGGGCTGTCATCTTGGTGCTAAGCCTGGTGCTGTACCCCTATGTCTATATGCTCGCAAGAAGCGCCTTCATAACTCAGGGCCGCAGTATGATGGATGCTGGCCGAATTCTTGGAAGGTCTAGTTGGCAGGTGTTTTTTAAAGTCGCAGTGCCAATTGCCAGGCCTGCTATTGTTGCAGGTATTGCCTTGGCCTTAATGGAAACCCTGGCTGATTTCGGAGCAGTATCAATTTTTAATTATGATACCTTTACGACCGCCATCTATAGTGCATGGTATGGCTTATTTAATCTGGCAGTGGCAGCTCAATTAGCAAGCCTCTTACTGTTATTTGTCGCACTGGTGTTATTTGCTGAACAAAAAGGCAGAAAGAAAGCCAGGTATACGCAACAAAACAGTCGCAATACAAGGCTTTATCAATTGACAGGCTGGCGTGCGTTTGCGGCAACTGGCTTTTGTTCCTTGATATTGCTTCTAGCATTTATTTTGCCCTTCATACAACTTTTGCTTTGGTGTTTTGAAGTTGCATCAGAAGAGCTGGATGGTCGATATTTAGGTTTCCTGCTAAATACTTTGGGACTGGGTTTAATTGCTGCAGTTGTGACAACTCTTTTCGCTTTGTTACTAGCCTATGTCAAGCGCTTACCGTCAGGCATCATTGAGAGGCGTTGGCAAAATATTGCTGTTCGTATTTCCACTTTGGGTTATGCACTGCCGGGTTCAGTATTAGCAGTGGGAATTATTTTAAGTTTTACTTTTATGGATCAGGCCATAATCGGTCTTGCTAAAAACATCTTTGGCTTAAGGATAAGACCCTTGCTAGTAGGCGGCTTGTTTGCTTTGGTTTTGGCCTACAGTACGCGATTTATGGCAGTAGCTTTTGCTCCTGTAGAAGCTGGGTTTGAAAGAATTAATCCAAAAATTATTGAAGCCGCAAAAAGCTTAGGCGCTTCACCAGCCCGATTGTTGCATCAGATCTATGTCCCCCTGCTAAAACCGGGAATACTGACGGGTTTAATTATAGTCTTTGTAGATGTAATGAAAGAAATGCCAGCGACCTTGATTATGCGACCATTTGGCTGGGATACCTTGGCAGTGAGGGTGTATCAAATGACAGCCGAAGGTCAATGGGAGCGAGCTGCATTACCCTCAGTAACCTTGATTTTACTGGGCTTGATTCCGGTTTATTTGCTTATAAAGAGCTCCCGTTCAACCAGGTAGAAAACTTAAATCTGGATATATAAATCCTTGCAGGATGGCGGGCTCTTACTTATGATGAAGTCATGGTTGTTACTCGGCCCTTGCTGTCCCCATGGCAATGCCCAGAGTAAGTTTGATTAATAAAGTTGAGGAATAATAACGTGAGTAAAGCCCCAGAAGATTTGTATTATGCTGCCAGTCATGAATGGCTAAAGTTAGGTGATGATGGCGTTGCTACTGTAGGTATTAGTGACTTTGCGCAGTCTGAACTAGGTGATGTGGTTTATGTTGAATTACCAGAAAACGGTGCATCTGTGAGCGCAAAAGACGAGGTCAGTGTTGTTGAGTCGGTAAAAACTGCTTCTGATATATACTCTCCAGTAAGTGGAGAAATAGTTGCAGTGAATGAAGGGCTTGATGAAAGTCCAGAGTCGGTCAATAGCGGGCCCTATGATGAAGGCTGGTTATTTAAAATCAAATTAAGCAATAACGCTGAGTTAGACGACTTACTTAGCGCCGAAGATTACATAGAAAACTGCGAAAGTTCTTAAGTCTTCTAATATTGCTCAAATGATAAAAAGATTAAAAACGGAAGTATTGAATTGTGGTAGACGCAGACGGGTTCAGACCAAATGTTGGAATCATTATATTTAATGATGAAGGCAAATTATTGTGGGCCAAAAGGGCAGGACAAGAGGCATGGCAATTTCCTCAAGGTGGAATTCAGAAAAATGAAGCGCCTGAGCTAGCAGCCCTAAGGGAATTACATGAAGAAGTCGGCCTAGAGCCTGAAGATGTAGAGATAGTTGCTACAACCGAAAAATGGTTGCCATACCGGCTGCCTAAACAATACATTCGTCAAAATTCTTATCCGGTTTGTATTGGGCAAAAACAAAAATGGTTTTTGCTCAAAATGATAGGTGATACAGAAAAAATACGTTTCGACCATACAGATAAACCTGAATTTGATCATTGGTGCTGGGTTAATTATTGGGACCCTCTAGATCAAGTAATTTCCTTTAAAAAAGAAGTTTATCGTCAAGCTCTTGAAGAGTTTTGCCAGCCCTTAAGCGAAGCCCTGAATAGGCCAATCGCTAACTTCAAGCAGGCTGGAATCAAATCATCCTAGATTAAATTATTATGCTAGAAACTTTGCGCAGCATCATTCAGGAAGTGAATGGGGCAAAAGACCTCAACTCTAGCCTGGCAATCATCACCAAGCGGGTGCAACGTTCGCTGAGCACCAGGGTGTGTTCGGTTTACCTGCTAGACACGAACATTGACCGTTATGTCTTGATGGCTTCTATCGGTCTGGATGAGGCGGCTGTTGGCAAAGTAAGCCTGGGCGCAAAAGAAGGTCTGGTTGGACTTGTAGCACATCGGGCCGAACCGGTTAACCTGGATAATGCAAGCTCCCATCCCAATTATGTATATTTGCCAGAAACCAAGGAGGAACAATATGAATCCTTTCTTGGTGTGCCAATCATCCACCACCAGGAAGTTCTGGGGGTCTTGGTAGTTCAGCAAGTAGAAAAGCGCATTTTCGATTCAGAAGAAGAAGCGTTTCTAATTACCTTATCGGCACAGTTGGCTGGCTTAATTGCCAATGCTGAGGCCAGGGGCGCTATAACTGGCTTTAGTCCTTCTGGGATTAAAACCATTGATGTCAGTTTTGACGGAGTGCCTGGCGCACCCGGTGTCGCTATAGCAGAAGCAGTGACCGTTTTCCCGCCAGCAGATCTCAGTGTTATACCCAATCGGCCGTGTAAAGATATTAAAGGTGAAACTCGTTTCTTTAATGAGTGTCTGAATGCTGTGCGAGTCGATATCAGCGAATTGAAAATGAAGATTAAAGGTCAACTCCGGCCGGAAGAGCGTGAACTTTTTGATGCTTATCTGCATATGTTAAGTGATCAGGCATTAGGCAATGAAGTTGTTGCCAAGATAGAAGAAGGTAACTGGGCACAGGGTGCGCTCGCTAGTGTCGCGATGGAACATGTTAGCAATATGGAGCTAATTGATGATGACTATTTGCGTGAACGTGCCACTGACATAAAAGATTTATGTAGCAGGGTTCTGTTTTATTTACAGGATAAGCAGCAAAAAACAATGAATTACCCGGAGCGCTGCATTCTGGTTTGTGAAGAGTTGTCAGCAGCAATGCTGGCAGAAGTCCCCAAAGAAAAACTCGTAGGTATCCTGTCAGCCAAAGGCTCAGGCCACTCGCACGTCGCCATTCTTGCAAGAGGTATGGGAATTCCCGCTGTGATGGGAGCTATTGATATTCCTCTATCAGAGTTTGAAGGGAAACAGCTTATTATTGATGGCTATAACGGCAAAGTGTATGGCAATCCTTCTGATGAATTGATAGCTCGTTTTCAGGAGATCGTGAATGAGCAGGCTCAACTTTCAGAAGAGCTTGAAGCGATCAAGGATTTACCTGCTGAAACTTTGGACAAGCACAAAATTGAACTATGGGTTAATACAGGGATGGTTACCGACTCTGCTACAGCCAAGGAGCGTGGTGCTGAAGGGATTGGCTTATTCAGAACTGAGGTGCCGTTCTTGTTAAAGGATCGCTTTCCGACCGAAAGAGAGCAGACCGAGATTTATCGTCCACAACTTGAAGCCTTTTACCCTAAACCAGTCAACATGAGAACTCTGGATATTGGCGGTGATAAAGCGCTGCCATATTTTAAAATAACGGAGGAAAATCCATTTCTTGGCTGGCGCGGAATAAGAGTCAGCATGGACCATCCTGAAATATTTATTTCCCAGGTGCGCGCTATGATGAAAGCCAGTCAAGGCTTGGATAATTTACATATCATGCTGCCTATGATCAGCAATATGGAGCAAGTTGATTATGCTATTCATCTAATCGACCGAGGATATTCTGAATTACTGGAAGATGGCCTTAACATCAAAAGGCCAGATATTGGTGTCATGATCGAGGTGCCGGCAATGACATATCAAATGGATGCTTTAGCCAAGCGTGTAAATTTCATATCTGTAGGTACCAATGACCTAATTCAGTATTTGTTAGCTGTAGACCGTAATAATCCTCGCGTGGCAAATTTGTTTTCCGTTTTTCACCCGCCGATATTACAGGTCTTGAGTGATATTGCTAAAAATGCTGAGAGAGTTAACTTACGCTATAGTGTATGTGGTGAGATGGCTGGAGACCCAGGTGCAGCAATACTCTTAATGGCTATGGGCTATAAGGTCTTGTCGATGAACATTACAGCGCTGGGGAGAGTTAAATCTGTAATTCGGAATATTACATTTGAACAAGCAAGGCTTTTGCTTGCAAAGGCCTTGGAGACTGAGGATAGTAAAGCTGTAAAATCCATGATCGACATGGAACTTTATAATGCCGGTGTAGAAAGGTTATTGCGCTCTGCCAGATCCTAATACACTTCCTTTTTAGTTGTCTGTTTTATCCTCCATTCCTGATTAAAAAACGTTATACTGCCGCGCTGTATGCTGCAATATCCCAACATAGATCCTATCGCAATATCTCTTGGTCCTATCCAGATACACTGGTACGGCATTATGTACCTGATCGGCTTTGCTTCAGCATGGCTCATGGCCAGAAAACGCGCAGCAATTGACAATTCAAGCTGGAATAATGAACAGGTAAGTGATCTGATTTTTTATGGCGCAATGGGCGTTGTTATTGGTGGCCGTGTTGGCTACATGCTGTTTTATAATTTTTCTTCTTTGATAGAAAACCCATTGTCGTTATTTATGGTTTGGCAGGGCGGCATGTCTTTTCATGGCGGTTTTCTTGGCGTAATAGCGGCGGTTTATTTGTTCAGCCGTAGCACTCGTAAACCTGTATTTAAAGTATTGGATTTTGTAGCGCCATTAGTACCAATAGGCTTGGCAGCAGGGAGATTGGGAAATTTTATAGGTGCCGAATTATATGGAAGGGCAACCGATGTTCCCTGGGGAATGGTTTTTCCAACGGATCCAGAGAGCCTTGTCAGGCACCCTTCACAGCTCTATCAAGCCGGGCTTGAAGGCTTAACATTATTTTTTATTATTTGGATTTATTCATCGAAACCAAGACCAACATTTGCGGTTAGTGGAATGTTTTGCCTCGGTTATGGCCTGTTTCGAACCTTTGTAGAATTTTTCAGGGAACCTGATAATGGACTATTCTTCGCTTTTGATTGGCTAACCAGGGGGCAGCTTCTATCATTGCCAATGATAATTGTAGGCGCCCTAGTGGTAGGGTTTGCATATAAAACTAACGCATTTGAAAAGTCAGATATTAACGCAGATAAATAAGGAAAAGGCATGAAGCAATACCTCGATATGTTGCAACGCGTTCTTGATGAAGGCACAACTAAAACTGATCGAACCGGGACGGGTACACTTTCGGTTTTTGGCCATCAAATGCGTTTTAATTTATCTGAAGGTTTTCCTTTAGTGACTACAAAAAAACTTCATATTCGTTCGATTATTTATGAGCTACTTTGGTTTTTAAACGGAGATACCAATATCAAATACCTTGTGGATAATGGTGTGAGTATCTGGAATGAGTGGGCTGATGAAGATGGTGAATTAGGCCCGGTCTATGGGAAACAATGGAGAGCTTGGCCAGGCAAAGATGGCACAACAATCGATCAAATTAGTAATGTTTTAAACAGTATAAGGAATAACCCTGATTCACGACGACATATGGTGGTTGCTTATAATCCAACTTTTGTTGATGAAATGGCCTTGCCTCCCTGTCATTCACTGTTTCAGTTTTATGTCGCTGATGGCAAATTATCTTGTCAGTTATATCAACGTTCAGCGGATACTTTTCTAGGAGTGCCTTTCAATATTGCCTCTTATGCATTATTAACCTACATGATGGCGCAACAGTGTGATTTAGAACCCGGAGATTTTGTCTGGAGCGGCGGAGATGTCCATATTTATTCAAACCATATAGATCAAGTAAAAGAGCAGTTATCACGCGAAACATATCCTTTGCCGCAATTAAAGATACTCAGAAAACCCAACTCTCTTTTTGACTATCAGTTTGAAGATTTTGAAATTGAAAATTATCAAAGCCACCCACATATTAAAGCGCCAGTTGCAGTTTGATGGATAGTTGATATGAAATACTCAACAAGGAAAGCTAAATGAAGTTGGCTCTCATTGTTGCCAAATCACAAAATAATGTGATCGGCATTAATAACAACTTGCCCTGGCATCTCAGCGAAGACTTAAAATATTTCAAGCGTGTCACCATGGGCAAGCCTATAATTATGGGACGAAAAACTTTTGAGTCGATTGGTAAGCCTTTGCCGGGACGTACCAATATTGTTGTGACTCACAATGAATCTTATCAGGCGGATGGAGTTAAAATTGTTCATAGTTTGAAGGCAGCTATCGAGCTTTGTGATGCGATTACATTAATAGATGGTAGTGAAGAAGCAATGGTGATTGGAGGAGCAGAACTATATCGACAAGCCTTGCCGCTGGCAGATTATCTTTATCTTACAGAGGTGCATGCTGAAGTAAAGGGCGATGCTTTCTTCCCCGAGTTTAATCGAAATGAATGGCAGGAAATAGGGCGAGAAAATTTTACTGCGGTAGAGCCTAATCCTTACGATTATAGTTTTATATTGATGGAGAGAAAGTAAAATTGCTGAAATCATTAGCAGCAATTGCCTAAAGCTTGTAAACAATATTAAGCTCGATATAAGGTCAAGCCCCAATCAGGATAAATCTCAAGTCGGCGTCACAATGAATATATTTTTCATTGATATAGGCTGATAAGAAAGCACTAGCCTTTGAACCAATGGCTGAAGCAATAATAAAAAAAGACGACGCCGAAAAAGATCATGTTCTTGCTGACATTCGAACCAATGGTAAGCTAGATGGTGACAAGCCGTGTTTTATCGATCAATTCAGCAATAACAAAGTTGCAAAGACAGCAAGAAAAAATCTCCAGGCCATCTATATTGATTATTTAATTGAGCAATGACTTAATATAATGAGATCAAGTAAAAATTCTTGTGTCTAGGCTGTACTTATTCAACCTGATTAACATTTCGAACCGCGCCTTTGTCAGCACTTGTCGTTAAAGCGGCATAAGCCCTAAGTGCAGGCGTCACTTTTCGTTCACGTTTCTCTTGCGGTTTCCAGGCACTTTTTCCTCTGGCTAGCATGTCTTGCCGCCGTTGCTCCATAGCATCATCACTAATGGCTAAATTAATCGTTCGATTTGGAATATCAATTTCAATCAAATCACCTTCATTAACCAGGCCAATCTCCCCGCCTTCGGCGGCTTCTGGAGAAGCATGCCCTATCGATAAGCCGGAGGTGCCACCTGAGAAACGTCCGTCGGTTAATAGCGCACAGGCTTTTCCTAGACCTTTGGATTTAAGATAGCTGGTTGGGTACAACATTTCTTGCATACCAGGGCCGCCTTTTGGTCCTTCGTAACGAATGACGACGACATCCCCAGGCACTATTTCTCCGTCCAGGATAGCTTTTACAGCAGACTCCTGACTTTCAAAAATTCGAGCAGGCCCCGTAAATTTCAAAATACTTTCATCTACCCCGGCGGTTTTAACAATACAGCCATTACGCGCAATATTGCCATAAAGAACAGCCAAGCCTCCTTCTGAACTGTAAGCAAATTCTATATCTCGAATGCAGCCGCTTTCACGATCATCATCCAGACTGTCCCAGCGAGTTGACTGGCTGAAAGCTGTTTGTGTTGGTATGCCTGCAGGGCCCGCCATGAAAAAGTTTTTAACTTCTTCACTTACTGGGTTTTTGATATCCCATTTGTTCAGTGCTTCTTTTAAAGAAGGGCTATGTATCATTGGACTTTCAGGGTTTATTAAACCTGCACGATCAAGAGATCCCAGAATACTCATAATTCCGCCTGCACGATGAACATCTTCCATATGATAAAGTGGTGTTGAAGGTGCTACTTTACATAATTGTGGAACCTTGCGAGATAAACGATCGATATCATCCAGAGTAAAATTCAATTCGGCTTCTTGGGCCGCAGCCAGCAAATGTAAAATAGTGTTTGTCGAGCCGCCCATGGCAATATCAAGAGACATTGCATTTTCAAAAGCTGCGAAATTTGCAATCTCTCTTGGCAGAACAGAAGCGTCATCGTTTTCATAATAACGTTTAGCAAGATCAACAATTAAACGTCCAGCTTCCAGGAAAAGATTTTCACGGTCTGAATGCGTTGCCAAGGTTGAACCGTTGCCTGGTAAGGACAAGCCCAACGCTTCGGTCAAGCAGTTCATGGAATTAGCAGTAAACATTCCTGAACAGGAGCCACAGGTAGGGCAGGCAGAGCGCTCATATTCAAGCGCATCTTCATCACTGACATTGTCATCAACGGCAGCTACCATGGCATCTATTAAATCCAGTTTGATGACGTCCCCGGCCAACTTGGTTTTACCAGCTTCCATTGGTCCACCAGATACAAATACCACTGGGATATTTAAACGTAAAGCTGCCATCAGCATGCCTGGAGTAATTTTGTCACAGTTGGAGATACAGACTAGAGCGTCAGCGCAATGAGCATTGACCATGTATTCAATCGAGTCTGCAATAATTTCTCTGGATGGCAAACTGTACAACATGCCGTCATGACCCATTGCAATGCCATCATCAACCGCAATAGTGTTGAATTCTTTAGCAACGCCGCCAGCTTCTTCAATCTCACGCGCTACCAGTTGTCCTAAATCTTTTAAGTGAACATGGCCCGGTACAAACTGGGTAAAAGAATTTGATATCGCGATAATGGGTTTATCGAAATCACCATCTTTCATACCAGTGGCGCGCCATAATGCACGGGCGCCAGCCATGTTGCGACCTTTAGTAGATGTATGCGAGCGGTATTTAGGCATTTTGCTTTCCTATCGTTTTCCTATTATTTAACTACTGTGTTGTACCAATCTTTTATTAAAAAATGGCTCAATATATTCTTTGAAAAAGTTATACAGACTTCGTTATTACTTATCAAACCTTGATATTGTTGATAAGACATTTAAGCGTTTTAAGCTTGATCTGAATAATGATTTTACAGTTTTTTTTCTAAAACTTTCGAATTTCTTTGATAGTTATAAAGACTTTGCTTTTCCATGGGAAGTGAATCTACAGAAGCTTCAGTAAAACCTTTTTCCAAAAACCAATGTGGAGATTTGGTCGTTAAAACAAATAGTTTTTTAATGCCCTGATTCTGTGCTCTTTGCTCTATATGTTCAAATATAACTTTTCCATAGCTATTATTTCGATATTCGCTATGGATTGCCAGACAAGCTAGCTCTGCGGAATCATCTCCGTGCGGAAATAAAGCGGCACAAGCTATGATCAAGCCTTCTCTTTCAATAACGGCGAAATGCTGTATTTCTATTTCCAGCTTTTCTCGTGATCGATGAACCAAAGTGCCTTCTTGCTCAAGTGGCTCAATTAAATCCATTATGCCACCGATATCTTCTATACAAGCTGCCCGTGTTTGCTCATAGTTATCCTGAGTAATTAAAGTGCCTACTCCGTCACGGGTAAATAACTCCGTTAATAGAGCGCCATCATCAACATAAGAAATAACTTGAGATCGGGAAACCGTAGCAAGGCAGGCTTTTACACTTAGCTCCAGATTTTTTAACGCTTCATCCGAACCATCACGTCCCGATTTTTCTTTAATAAGCTTTTGGGCTTGTTCGGCACTTAACTTACTTATAGCGATTCCTTCTTTATCCAGAATGCCTGGTTCCTTGCTATATATCAGTAATTTATCTGCTTTCACAGCTATGGCTGTTTCAGCAGCGACCTCTTCGGCAGTAAGGTTAAAAACCTCACCCGTTGCTGAATAGCCAAGGTTCGAAAGCAAAACGATGTTGTTGCAAGCCAATTGAGCCAGAATGGCCTCATTGTTTACTTTGCGAACCTCACCAGTAAGAGCGTAATCAATTCCGTTCTGCACGCCATAGGGTTTGGCAACAACAAAATTACCCCCACAGATATTGATATCGGCACCATGCATAGGCGAGTTAATCAAGCCCATGGAGAACATGGCTTCAATGTCTATACGCATTTGCCCAACCACTTTTTTTATGTGGGTCAGGCTTTCACTATCAGTCACGCGTAGTGACCTGTGGACCTTGCCGCTTGGTTCTTCCTGAAGATTTGCTTTTAGTCCAGCTGCTTCCAGCGCTTGATCAATCTGTGGCCTTGCGCCGTGCACCAGCACCAGCTTGACACCTAGACTGTTTAATAGCGTAATGTCATGAGCAATGTTATGAAAATTTTCATGAGCAAGTGCTTCTCCAGGCAATAAAATGACAAAGACTTTCCCCCTATAGGCATTGATATAGGGCGAGGAATGTCTGAACCAAGACACGTATTGTTTAGTATCTGAGGACAAGTTATATACTCATTTTTACGTTAAATACTGAAAAGGGCGGCTATTCTAGGTGAAAGCGGGTAAATTCTCCAATAAATCTATGCATAATAGTAGTAGTTGGTTTTAACGAGTATGCCTGATTTCGCTCAATAACAGGATGGCCAATGCAATCTTTACAATGTAGATTCGGATATTCTCGGGAAATGATAAATTTAAAAATTGTTATTTATAAACTCTGCTGATGAAAAAAATAGACATATTACTAAGCTGCCTGATTATTTTATTGCCGAGCTCAGCATTACTTGCGCAGAGTTCAACTACCCTCAATAGAGCGGTAAATAACTTAAATACGGTTCGAGACAGTTTTTTGAGTTGGGATGAAATTCAACTCCTGCCTGCAATATTGGAAGAATACGATGAAGATAATAATGGCATTCTGGATAGCGTTGAGCTGGGGCTTGGCGATATTAATCCTTCTGAGGAGGCTACCAGAGATGTCATTCTTGGAGCCATTGACCAGGACGCTAACTGGATGTTGTCTGCTAATGAAATAGCGAATGCCGACTGGCGACTATTAGCGCTAGATAAAGATAACAGCGGAACATTAATTAATCAGGAACTGGTGATGCCAGAATCCAGTTTCGGAGGCCGTTTTGGTGGTGGCGGCTTTGGTGGTGGCCGATTTGGGACATCCAGAAATGCCAGTTATACCGACCCTGTCGATATTGATCCTCGTGATGGACTTGCCAGTCTTGCAACACGTGAGGAATTTGAGAGGCTTTCTTATCAGGGAGAAGATGTTTCGATTGATACCGGTCTAATTAGCCTGGAATATGTCAAGTTTATTATTACAGGCGCCAACACTGCCAGCCCTCAAACTTATTTTATGGATACCGTCAGGCATCGTAATCACTCTAATTTCATGCGTACTTATGGCATGAACTCAAGAGATGGCATGGGTCAAAATGACGGCAGAGTAATGCGTGGAGTTTTAGTATATAGACCGCTATTAAGTGCACCCAATGGCGAAGCCGGACTTTATACCTATGAGTTTGAACCTTTTGATAGGTACTCGTATGATTTGTTGAAAGTTGCTCATGATGAGTTGGTCAAAAATGCGCCTATTCTGGAAGAAAAGCTTGCATACCATCCAATGCCAGCAGCCGTAAATCTTTATGAAACTCAGCAAGACCAGTTCGATGCAGGAAATTTGTCAGTATTTTTGGATGAAGATGAATATTCGAATATCGCTTATTTACCTCTGAATGAAGCAGAAGGCTTTGGAATTTTACGCCTAATGGACTTGGACGAAAGGCCAGGTGCTCGCGACGTGGTGGTCTACAAAAGTTTACCGAATGAGATGCCCCATGTTGCTGGAATTATTACAGGCTTTCGGCAGACTCCTTTATCTCATGTCAATTTACGAGCCGTACAAGACAATATTCCAAATGCTTACATTCGTAATGCAACAGAGCAAGAAGAAATTCAGCAATTAGTTGGGCGCTATGTATTTTACAGAGTGGCTGCTAATGGTTATGAAATTCGTGAAGCCTCCGCCACCGAAGTTGAGAATTTTTTTGCAGATTTGCGCCCAATAGAACCACAACTGCCCCCTCGAGATTTAAGTGTCACTCTAATTAGACCTTTAAGAGAAGTTGACTTCATTGACTCCGTCAATGTCGGCGTTAAAGCAGCTAATGTAGCTACACTAGGAACTTTGGATTTTCCTGCAAAAGCGATTCCGAATGGGTTTGCCATACCCTTTTATTACTATGATGAATTTATGAAATTTAATAATTTTTACAATGATATTGAACGCATGCTAGCGCTACCGGGTTTTGATGATGATGCAGATGAACGCGAGCGGGTGCTTGAAATTTTGCGCGATGGAATTGAAGAGGGAAACATGCCTGCATGGATGATGGATGACTTGGCTGAGCTACAAAATTCTTTCCCTGAAAACATGCCCATTCGTTTACGTTCAAGCACCAATAATGAAGATCTACCGGGCTTCAGTGGAGCGGGGCTCTATGACTCTTATACCCATCGACCTGATGAAGGCCATATAGCCAAATCAGTCAAACAGGTGTTTGCATCACTTTGGAATTTTCGCGCTTTTGAAGAAAGAGAATTTTATAGGATCGACCACTTTACAGCGGCCATGGGTATTCTGGTGCACCCGAATTATGATGACGAAGCGGTTAATGGTGTGGCAGTCAGTGATAATATCGTTTACGAAGTGACAGGGGTCAACCCAGGTCGAACTTATTACATTAATGTCCAAGTTGGTGAAGATCTGGTTACCAATCCAAATGAAGAATCCATTCCTGAAGAGCTTCTCTTAAATTCAGTGTTACCTGTGAATGATCGTCAAATAAGCAGATCCAACAGAACAGATGGTGAACTCTTGTTGACTCAAGAATTCAAGAATGATTTACGGGGTTATATGAACCGGATTCATAATGGATTTCGAGAGCTTTATCAGATTGAAGCAGGGCAGAAGTTTGCCATGGAGATTGAATTCAAGATTACTTACGATGGTGATTTAGCTATTAAACAAGCAAGACCATGGGTTTATTGATTGTTCAATTTTAAAAAATCTTAGTATGAGTTAATGGCTGCTTTCGGCCAAAAGCGGACGTTAGCCTAGTTTACTTCGACTTCGAGAGCTCAAGTCAGTTTGATTTTGATGTCTTTATATCAACTGGTGATGAGCCCTCAGGTGCTATCCGTATTTTTGGCCAGCGACCGTAAGTCAGGCCACGCCACAACCACTCTGCCGGACCGTATTTATAACGCTTCAGCCAAAAAGGGCTAAGTATGAGTTGTAGCGCCCAGATTGCAATAACCACAATATATAGCTGAGCTCTAGTGAATGTCCCCACCAATGCGAAACCTGCACCTGTAAAAACAAAGAGACAAATTACTGAGTGCATCAGGTAATTTGTTAGCGCCATACGACCCACACAGGCCAGACGGTTGCGGAAGCCCGCCAACATTCCCTTTTGTACAATTAGCATGATAAGCCCTATATATCCCATCGCCATTCCCAAACGGCCGAATTGGTAAGTGAACTGGGCGAAGGCGAAAGACTCCAGAAAGGCAAAGTCACTTGTAAAAGCGCGCTGGACTTCATAAAGGTTGACTACGAGCCCAACAGCAAAACCAGATAACATCAAACGCAGGTAAAACGTCGGGTTTCGTTTCGCCTGTAGTACACCGTATTTATAAAGCGCCATACCCAGTAACATCATCGCCAGTGCATCCCAAAAAAGGATCAATGGCACCGTAAATAACATCATTTCATTTACAACTTCGCGGTTCCAGGCAAATGCGCTGAGGTAGCTACTACGACGGGCATCCAGTTCAGCAGTTATGGCTTCCTGATCCATTTCAAAATCAGCGATAAACTCCTCCCACTGTTCAGCACCGGAAAGGACTTCTTCCGAAAGTGATGCAGTATCATCAGACAAAGCGACCTGTTCCGCTGCATCCTTTGCCATACCCAAACCAATTTGCGTGAATAGATACATTAGCGACATTATTATGATGAGAATCCCTGCTGCTGTAATCAACCTTCCAGGACGGACATTACGCACGAAATATAGAATTGCCCCGCCAACTGCATAGTTAGTCAGGATATCTCCTTCCCACAACAGAATGTAAGCATCAATTAGTCCAAATATGAGCAGCCAGAATGTACGTCTGTAATGTAAGCTTCCACGCGAACCCGGTGAACCTGAAGTAAACATAACAACCCCGGCACCAAACAATATGGAAAAGAGACAACGCATGGCACCTTCGGCAAATACATCAACAGTTCCCCATACAAACACATCCAATGAGCCTGTCATACCTGCTCCAGGGTTAGTGTAAACGGTTGATAACATGCCAAACCCAAGGATATTGAGCAACAAGATTCCCAATAAGGCGAAACCACGTAATACATCCAGTGATTCGATGCGATCAAGCTCAGCTACTGGTGTTTTGTTCATTATTTAATACTCGTAAAGTTAAGGCTGGATAGCAGGCATTAATCTAATTTATTTAGAGGATCAATGCTGGAGGTTCTATCCAGGGCAACTAGTGTTGGAAAAAAAAGTACCAAACTGAGAATAAACAGTAGAGTTGCAGTTACATTAACAGCAGTAAAGCCCGCAATACCCAGAATATAAGCTGATAAAGCTGGGCCTATAGCCCACCCTGTAATCTGTAGTGATGCATTAATAGTTACAAGTTTGCCTGTATGGTCAAGTTCTGCCATGACTGCAAATGCGTACGGTGGAACAACATTCGCAGCAAAAGCAAAAAGACATATTGCTGCAAAATAATAAATAAAGGCATTGATATCCAGAAAAATCAGAACGCTGCCTATAACGCCAACTATACTTATCCCGAGCGGCTTCAAACGACCAAATTTTGAATGCACTACCACTGCCATTAAAGCTCCAGGAATCCCTATAAACATGGAAAATGTTAAAGTATTGGCAACAGCCTGTTCAGCTATTCCCGCTGATATACCTAAAATAAATAGATAGGCGAAAACCATCCCAAAACCTGTAGCGAATAGAAAATACCCGGATAAGGCTAAAAATTTTATAGTTGATGAAAATTGCCCGACATAATCATTTGGCCCATCGATACGTTCCTCTTTTGAATGTGGTAAATCTTTAACAAAAAGAAGTGCAGAGGCACAATACAATGCAAAAAATATCATTACCCCACTCATCCCTACTGACTGAAAGGCCACGGGTGCGATGAATGTCGCTAAAGCAGAATATATCACTGTCCCAACGACTATATATCCAAAATTACGATCCGGATTTTTAGTTAGTCCCATCATGGTCAATGTCAGTGACATTAAGCCACCGGATCCTATGCCTGTAATAAAACGCATGACCGCCAAAGATTGGAAACTATCTAGTGGTGCAGATAATAAATTTCCTATTGTTGCGATAATTGCAAATACTGATATAAGCCGCCGCCAATCAAAATGTTTGACGATAAAATTCATTAAAATCGTAGTCAATGCAAATCCAAAAACTTCAAAAGCGACCAGGTAACCAGCTTCCTCTTCAGTCAAGTCTAAATACTCTACTAATCCCTGAACATAACTTGGCGCAACAAGATAAGTGCATGTAGCAACAACTGATATATAGATAATTGAAATCAGTGAAATTCGAGAATTTAGATCATGATTTCCTTCATAACTACCCAATAACCATTTCATAAAAGCTCCTAAGAAGTTTATTACATTAAACCTACCATTCCAGCATCAGTATTTATCAATCCACCGTCAACGGGAATATTTGCACCCGTTATATACGACGATTTGTCTGAGAGTAAAAAATCAACAACATTTGCCAACTCTTCAGATGAAGCCATACGATTAAGAGGCACGCACTTACACAACTGTGCAGTAACTTCGTCTACGTCTAATGTTTTTTCATTGCAAAGATGCTCAACAAAACCTTCACTACCTTCAGTCATTACCCAACCAGGACTGACCATATTTACTCTGACATTGTATTGTCCATAGTCCATTGATGCTGATCTAACAAAACCGAGTAGACCAGATTTGCACAAATAATGTTCCGCATAATTTTTATAAGCGCGCTCGCTTCCCACCGATCCAATAACTACAACCGAGGAAGATTCAGATTTTTTCAACAAGGGAATAAATGTTTTCAGGACATTAATATTACCCAATAAATTAGTTGAAACAGCCTGTTCCCACTGTGACATATCCAGATCAGTTATAGAGCCTGGAACCTCATAGCCAGCGCTTAAAACCAGGTTATCCAAGTGACCATATTCTTCTTCAACAAATTTATAAACAGAGCTTATGAAAACTGAATCGGAAAAATCTCCAGCCAAACAAATTGCACCTAGTTTCTTCTCAATTGCATTTAATTTTTCCTGCCCACGTGCAACTAAAACTAATTTCTCATTATTTTCAGCCAATTTATTTGCAACTGCCAAGCCTATACCCGAACTACCACCAATTATTAACGCTACTTTTTCTTTCACTTTTAATACACTCTTTAATTAGTAAATTTTAAAAATCTAAGCTTGTTCCTTTATTTCTATTCGACCCTGATCAACTATGTAAGCACTTCCTCCATTTTCTGAAGGATTAATAAAAGATACAGTTGCAATCAATTTTTCAAAGTCAGCTACTACAGTAACTGGCCAAGGCCCTTCTCGTTGTATGCCTTCTTCCAGAGAATATAAAGTTGTTTCTTCGCACCAGGATATAAAATAAATATTCGTCGCTATTTCAAAACATGTGTATTTATCTTCCTGAGTGTAACCATCCAAATCTCCCCCAATGCCTTTCCAGATAATCGTGTCTTCATCAACGTAGTGATGCTCAAAAGTGTATCCAGATTCATAGCAATACCAGGCTTTCTTGCCTATCAGTGCGCTACTTCTGGGATGAGCATAAGGTGCAGTAACTAGTATTCTTTCAAGCTCCATAATAACTATCCTAATTTTATAAAATGAAAATGTATCTTTATTTTCTCGATTCAACTGTTTCTACATCAAAATTCAGTAATTCTTCTGAAGCTTCTCTGGTTTGAAGCTCTGAGTCTAGATGTGTGACCCAACCAAGCATAGCGCTGTGTGTTTTGTAGCCCAATAATTGCTGTAATTCTTCTGGAAATTGCTTAACTTTTTCAAGGGGGTATGTTAAATACTGATTCTCTTCCTGGCGCAACCAACCTGCGCTGAATGCAATGCTAATACCGGTTCTAGGGTTATCAGCAGTGCTCGCAGCAAGACCGTGTAAAGTTTTACCCAACCATACAACCAAGGAACCTTGTGGCATCACAGCCTGAACAACTTCATCATCACTAGCCACCCTATCGGCATCCCAGAGGTGGCTTCCTGGCACAATTCGTGTTGCTCCATTTTCAGCAGTAAAGTCTGACCCTGCAAACATAAAAAATACAATGTATTCGGGGTCATCAGGGTTAGGCTTTAAAAAAGGCAAATAATTATCCAGTTCTCGATGAAGCACTTGATTGCTTCCACCTCCCCAAACCTGCATTGAACCGGCGAGATGAATTCTATAATCGTTGCAGCCCGCTTCAAGAGCACCGTCTGCGATTGCTCTTACCTTAGGATTTAAGGCCAATTCCCTGACGGTTGGCCCGCAATTGAAAAGTGCACCTATACTACGTTTTTTATTACCGTAGAATTCCCCGCCACCAAGTTGTTGCTCAGCTAATTTAGGCTCTACTTCTTCCAACATTAACTGCATAGTTTCTGCATCTATCAGATTTTCTATGATGACGGCACCATCTTGCATTAGCACTTTTAATATCTCATTTATCTTAGTATCGCGCTCTAATCTTTGAAGCGACATTGCTTGTCCTCTTGATTCTGTTGTTGAATAGTTAATAATGATCTACTTAATTCAAATGTCTGTATATCCACCAAATGGTTGATTTAAGGCATATTGATATTTGGGAATGCCTTTGAAGCAACATAAATCTTCCAATTTTCCTCTAGAGTTTCAGCATGAAAGTCTGAACTTGGTTAATAGTCTAGTCCCCTGTACATCCTCTGTTTTTTGTTTGGTTGAGCCAGACATGAAAAGCAGAGGAACTGTTTTAAAAGGAGTGAGTAATGAAATGGATTTTGACTACCATAATAAACACAACAAAAATGACCCTGCATCACCAGTTAATTTTTCAGAAAAAGATGAGCTTGTAATTTGCCTAAGAAAGTCTCATTCAATTGATGAATTGCAAACCTCAATTTTTTATCAGGATTTCCTGAAGCCAAATAACATTGAGGACGCCGTCGATCTGAGATTTCGTCAAGAAGGCAGAATTATTGCAACAATTACTATGCTCAGAGACTCATCTTTACCTCTGTTTTCAACAGGTGAACTTGACATGTTGAAATCTACTCAACGGTTTTTACAATATTCACTTGATCAAGTATATCTTTCATCTCGAGTTTCTCAGCACCAATTGCTAACTGATAAATTTCAATTAACAACCAGAGAATTGGATGTATTGGAGTGTGTAATTACCGGGTCAGAAAACAAATTAATTGCGGATGAACTTTCCATAAGCCTGGCAACAGTAAAGACCCATTTGGATCATATTTTTAAGAAATTTGACGTTTCTTCTCGCACAAAACTGCTTTCAAAAGTATTTTCAGAAATCGGAAAGTAACAGGGATAAGAGGAAAGCAATTCGGTTTAAGTAGCTAACTTGTCAATACCAGTGATTTGCATGATACAAAATGAACCTTGAAATTCAGGGAAGGGCTGAATTAATCAGATGAAACTCTGTATTCGCCATCCGTCCGCACATAAATAATGCAGTCATTTTCTGATGCGCAATTTAACCTGTGAGATGATAGTTCTGTTGAAAAAAACATACTGCCAGGCTCCAAGTTTTCAAGTTCGTTTGATGTCTCATAGCCCAAATTTCCGGCAATTGTCACAACCCTGAAGTTTTCGCTATTGCTCTCTATTTCCCCTTTATAGCCAGCAGGCAATTTGACAAAAGACCCGCTGACTTCTCCATCTACCGGACTACCCCATAAGAAAGATATTTTTACGCCTGTGTCAGTTTGACTATCTAAATCGTTTGCTACCCAGGTAACATCAGAACTATCCAGCCAGACTATATTCCTTTCCTCCAGGTTAACAGGGCGTTCGCCATTATCAAATGCGCCCTGCACCGGCTCTACAAGATAAGGACCAGTTTGAATTTCTAAAAAAATCATTGTGTTTCCACCATTCTCAGCTGTCACATGAGCCTCTCCAGCTGGTTGTATCCAAAATGAGCCTGGCCCCATCCACATTTTCTCTGCATTGGGATCGTCATTATGTACAGAACCTGAAATTACTACAGCTCGATAAGTGATATTGTGAATGTGAGCTGGCGAAGCAAATCCTTCAGCAAACTTAACTAAAATACCTGACGCAGTATCTTGTGTAATATTTCCCCAAAGCATACCTGCCTGAGGCCCCATGTTGCCTCTTGCCGGGTTAAGGGGTTGCCACTCTACATCCTGATACAAAACAAATTGATTCTCTGCATTATTAACTCTGTTTTCAGCGGCCATATTACACCCAGAAACACCAGTCAAAATGCTCAAAATAGGAATGGTTAGCAAAATTTTCTTTAAATTCATTTTTCTTTATCAACATTCCTTTTATGAATTATTATGAGTTTTTTTCGTGCAGATTTTGAGGCAAATAAACCTGTATAGATTTGCAAACTGGTAGTCTACTACTTCCACTTCTGTATATTTTACTGAAAATTATTTATCTGAATATCAACCGAAAGGTTGATTTTTTTTATCCTCATTACTTTATCATTACAGCTTACAGTATCAATGGTTGGTTATTTCTAAGAGGGTTTAGTATGAAATTTTTTCCTTGGCAGTTCTTTATCACGACGTTTTGCAGCAGTCTTTTATTCAGCAGTGCTTTTGCCCAGTCTGACGAATCCGTTCTTGACGAAAATAATGATAGAGGGCGTTGTGAAACGCTGTTGAACCTTTTGCCTGATGGAGACCGGCAAATACTTACTGATAAATTAGCACGGAAGAGACTTTGGTATCACTATGCGATAGGTTTTACAGTGGAGCATCACTATATTGATAACAAGACAGTTAGATGGGTAGGGGCTGGTGATTCTGCGGAAGAATTTAGCGAAGCTTTTACGGATGAATATTTCGCTTTTGAGATTGCTCCAAATATATATTTTCTTAACTGGTGTGAGGCAGTATCACCTTCTAGATTTGATACTGATGCCCACAAAGGTGCCTATCCCGTTGCATTAGTGCTAGATCTAGACCGACTTGTAGCAACAGTAACTTTTACGGAACCCGGTACCGACGGAGATGCAACTTATGTGATTGACCAAGCGAGAATTGAGATAAAGGACTAAATATTGTTTTTTTGGGGCTCAAGCTAACGTCCGCTTTGGATAGCAAGCGGACGTTAGAAATTGATGTGAGTTTAAGCTAAACAACAGCGCTGAATTAAATTTTGAATAATACTGATCGCGGGTTTTACCTGATCAAGAGCCATATATTCATTGGGTTGATGCGCAAGATCAATAGAGCCTGGTCCGAGCACGATAGTATCCATCCCTAGCTCCTGTAAAAAGGGCGCTTCGGTACCGAATGCCACGCTCATGGCGTTATGGCCGGTTAGTTTTTCTGCAATTTTTACAAGCTCACTATCCCGGTTTTCAAAAGCTTCCACTCCGGGGAATAAAGACGCCAGTTCAATCTCGGTCTGATACTTGTTCGCAATAGGTTTTACCAACTGATTGATGCTTTGTCTTATTGAATCATTCGCCATGCCCGGTAACAGCCGAACATCAAACTCAAGTTCACAATGGCCACATATACGATTAGGGTTATCACCTCCATGAATAGCGCCCAGATTCATGGTTGGCATGTCTACTGCAAAATGTGGATTTTGATAGTCAGCTTGAAGCTGCTGTCTGAATAGTAAAAGAGCGGTCATAACTTCATGCATTGCTTCCAAGGCATTTTTGCCCAATGCCGGATTGGAAGAGTGACCACTCTGGCCTTGAATTCGAATCGTTTCCATCATAATGCTTTTGTGCATGTTGATGGGTTTTAAACCAGTAGGCTCTCCAATAACAGCGTAGCGTGCTTTGGGTTTTCCCAATTTCGCCAGAGCGCGGGCGCCATTCATTGAACTTTCTTCATCAGCAGTCGCTAAAATGATTAAAGGTTGTTTAAAACTGATATCCTGTTTTAAGAGCGGTTCCAAAGCTGCATACACTACTGCAAAAAAACCCTTCATGTCTGATGATCCAAGCCCATAAAGACGATCATCTTTTTCGGTTAATTTTAAGGGGTCATGTGTCCAAAGTGCTTCATCAAAAGGAACCGTATCGGTATGGCCGGATAAAACCAGACCACCTGGGCCTGAACCAATTGTCGCAATTAAGTTGGCTTTTTTGGGGGAATCAGAAACTGGAATTAATTCACAGCTGAAGCCTATTTGCTCAAACACTTCTGCCAATAAATTGATGACAGTCAGGTTTGATTGGTCCAGAGAAGGGTTGGCAGAGCTTACCGTTGGGAGATTTAACAAGTGGTTAAATAGGCTTAAAAATCCTGATGTGCCCTTAAAATGCGGAGTATTCATAGTGACTCGATGTATATTAATGTGGTGATTATTTTCACTTGGGTTTGGGGATTACCGCTCCAGTGAAACGAGAAATACAATTTAATTTGTTTTTTTCATCATAAATTTTCACTTCCCAAACCATGGTTTTTCGACCAATATGTAATGGTTTTGTGATAGCCGTTACTTTAGTTTTACCGGGTCGGATATGGTTCGCATTTATATCCAGGCCGACGACAGTCTGGCCTTCTTCGCAGCATAATGTTGAGGCGATATTGGCTATGGTTTCAGCTAAAACCACATTGGCTCCACCGTGCATAAAGCCCATATGCTGGCTAGTCAAATGCGTCAGCGGCATTGTTGCCTTTAAATAATCTTCTCCTACTTCGGTAAAAATAATACCCAAATTCCCCGCCATGTGATTAGCAAGACGAGCATTGATTTCATCGGCTGTTGAAGGAGATTTCCATAAAGTCACAGTAGATTCCTCTTGATGCATTCAATACGTATAGTAAATTTAAATTCTATTAAGTGGCTGAATCAGCCCTTGGTCGAAGTCACTATAACAGTTGATTTTATAAAACTCGCGAAGATTCTTACTACTAAGAACTTCCTTGATAGAACCAGAACTAACAATTTTTCCTTCATGCATCAACAATAGTCTGTCACAAAAACGGGCAGCGTGACTGAGATCATGAAGTACAACTATTGCGGCATTGTCTTGATTAGCTCGGGTGTGCTTTTGTAATAATTCCATTATCAATAATTGATGATAAGGGTCCAGAGAAGCAATTGGTTCATCGGCTAAAATAACTTTTGGTTCTGAACAGAATACTCGACAAAGAGCGACCAACATTTTTTCTCCTTGAGACAAGCTTGAAATAGTTCTCCCCAGCAACCGCTCTATTCCTGTAGCAAAAATAGCTTTTGTAATCGCAACATCGTCTTCTTTACTTATTTTTTTATAAGAATGTTGATATGGGCTTCTTCCTAGCGCAATAACTTTTTCTACCAATAAGGGCCAGTTAACGGGAGCATTTTGTTCCAGATAGGCTACCTGTCTGGCGAAATGATTAGCTGCAAATTCGTGGAAGGGTGTGTCCAGGAAACTAAGGGCACCAGTTAAAGGATCAATGATTCGGGCAAATAATTTTAATAAGGTCGTTTTGCCTGCACCATTAGGGCCTATAATCCCTAACATTTCACCGCTTCTTAGTTCCAGGTTGATGTCATTAAGAATTGCAGAATTATTTATCTGCCAGCTAAGATTGCTTGCCTGTATTAGTATGCTCATCGCAGCAAATGTCGATTTCTAAATATTAAAAATAAAAAGAATGGCCCTCCCAGGGCAGCAGTTATTACGCCAACCTGAAGCTCTTGAGCGCCTGGGAAATTTTGTACCAAGGTGTCAGCTAATAATAATAAAGAAGCACCTCCAACAGCACTGTATGCTAGCAGTCGGCCAGGCTCATTGTTGACTAAAGGTCTCAATAGATGAGGAATCATAAGGCCTATAAAACTAATATTGCCACTGACAGCAACCGAAGCTCCTGTACATAAAGCGACACCAATAATTAATAAAAACCTCTCCTTTTTTAAGCTAAACCCAAGAGAAAAGGCGGTGTCCTCACCTAGGCTCATTGCGTCTAAAAAATATTTCCTTGGGAATATCAGACACCACCCTATCAGCATAAAAGGGAGCGCAAAAAATAATTCATTACTGCTGCGATTACTCAATGAACCTAACATCCAAAAATAAATTTCCTGTAAGGCGAAGGGGTTTGGTGCGAAGTTTAAGGCTAAGGATGTCATTGCTGAGGTGATCGCATTAATCGCTATGCCAATTAGAATAATGGTTAATGCACCATGATATTTTCCCGCGATAGAAAAAATAAAAGCTACAGCAATTAAAGCACCAGACATAGCTGCCAAGGGAACTATGAACCAGCTGAGCGAGGCTAAGCCATAATAAAGCACAAGCACGGCAAACAAGACGCCTGATTGAGAAACGCCAAGTAGATCAGGGCTGGCTAAAGGGTTTATTAATAAGCCCTGCAAAGCGGCTCCTGATAGTGCTAATGAAATACCAATACAAATAGCCAGTAAGGCTCTGGGCAGTCGAATTTCCGAGAGTATTAACGCGTCAGTACTTGCATTGTTTGTAAGCATATCGCTGAATGCAGAGATGAGTGAAAGCTCTGTAGGACCACTCAGTAAATGCCAGATAAAAAACACAGGAATGCTCAGCAAGAGTACACCATAATAAAACTTTTGCTGTTTTTCAGGCATTACTATTCACCCAATACTTGTGCCATGAGTTCATAGGCTTTGATGAGGCTTGGGCCGGCGCATTGAAATAAACTACTGGGCAGTACAATTATTTTTTCAATGGGAAAGTATTTTTTTAAAGCAGGGTGCTGCAGCAGGGCTTGGGCAAGCTTTGTATCATGCAAGCCGGCCTGATCTATAATGAGGAAATCTGGCTGTGCAGAAATTAATATTTCTATTGGTATTTTCCCCGACCCGATTAGTCCCTGTTCAGTGGCTAAATTTTGTATCCCAAGTGAATTTAAAAAATTATCATGTAAAGTATTGGCGCCGTAACTAAAACCATTATTGGCATAAAATATGGCTGAAATATTTTGTTCAGAGCCAATAAATGTTCTAGTCACGTTTATACGATTTTGAAATTCTTGAACCAGCATATCACCACGCTCTTTTTCACCCAGTAGCATTGCCAATTCTTCAATTTGCTGAAAAGTCTGATCAAGAGTTGTTGGAAAACCGAGACTGTTTACAGCGTATCCAAAGTTTTGCAATAAATTGACAGCATTAGTCGAACTAAAACGACTGCTTAATACCAGATCGGGTTCTAGCAAAATAATTTCTTCTGCCAGACCTTTGTTCAGGTATATATCAGAAAGGTCAATATTGTTATCACTGATGAAAGAGGAATAGCGTGAATCTGAGGCTAAATAACTTAAGGAGATGATGTTATTGCTTTCTGCGAGCAGGAGTAATAATTCGTCACTGCATAGGCTCATGCTTGCTACACGTTGAGGTTTATCTGCACCTAAACTTGAAGAAGTAGCAAGGCTTATAAGAATAAAGATTACTAGTCTTGTCATGAGTTGCAGTACTGGTATTTCCCGCCAGCGAGAAATATAAACAGACTAGCGGGCCTTATGGCAGATTTCGTTCAGACGGTCAATATCTTTCACATCCATTGCAAGAGGGAGACATAAGCCTTTCAAATTGCAATTAGTGCAAGATGCCTGAATAAAGCCGTGCGAACATGTTTCATTTGTTAGAGCAACATTTGACATGAATCTAATTAGCCGCCGTGTTTATGATCTATTATGCTGATGGCGCAATATTACCTGTTGCGCTCACATCATGAAAGCCTGTAGCACATTATTTAGTAGATTATAGCCTTTAGGGGTAGTGCAAAGGGCCTCAGGTACTAATAAGCCTTCACTATGTAGCTTGCATAGAACGGGTTGAATGTTCTCAAGCTCAATTCCAGTCCTTGCTTTCAGGAGGTCTGGTTCCACACCTTCACTCAAGCGTAAGACATTCATCATAAATTCCAATGTCAGGTCCTGTTCAGGAATGGGACTAAGGTCAGCTAGATAATTTTTAGATGAATCCAGATAAGATTGAGGCTGTTTGGTCTTTCTTGTTCGAACAATTTTCTGCTCCTGCAAAAGAGTAATTTTGCCATGGGCTCCAGCTCCGATGCCAAGATAGTCACCAAATTGCCAGTAATTAAGATTGTGTTGGGCTTGTTTGTTAGGCTGACTAAAAGCTGATATTTCATATCGTTCTAAACCGGCGCCTTTAAGCACGTTGATACCTTCATCTTGCATGCGTTCAATTTCTCCCGACAACGGAAGTGAGGGAGGTCGACTATAAAATGCAGTATTGGGTTCTATGGTCAATTGATACCAGGACAAATGTGGGGGTTTAAATACTAGCGCCTGGGCGAGATCATTCATTGCCTGTTCTGAAGTTTGACCAGGTAATCCAAACATTAAATCCAGATTAAAGTTTGTAAAACCGGCATTCAGTGCAATTTCAGGAGCAATTAAGGCTTCCTGATCTGAGTGAACGCGTCCCAGCTTTTTTAAAAAAACAGGCTGAAAACTTTGTATCCCGATAGACAGTCGATTAATGCCTGCCGCTAGAAATTCTGAAAATTTATTTTGCTCAAATGTTCCCGGGTTCGCCTCTAGTGTAATTTCCACATCACCATCAAGAGTAATAATGGATTTAATTTCTTCAAGCAAATAACTCAGAGACTCTGGTGAAAATAGGCTGGGTGTCCCTCCGCCTATAAAAATAGAATGTAACTTTCGTCCTTGCGAGGATGGCTGATCAATCCGTAAATCTTCCAGCAAAGCATCTATATACTTTTTTTCCGGAAAGGATTTTTCAAAGGCATGTGAGTTAAAGTCACAATAGGGGCATTTTTTTAAACACCAGGGAATGTGAATATAAAGGCTTAAAGGTGGTAAATACTTTAAGCTAGTCATACGGCCAGTGCTTGATTAATTCCTGGATTGCTTTATAGCGATGGCTCAGAGTATTTTTTATTTCCGGCATGAGCTCGGCTGAAGCGCAATCGTGGCTGGGGACATAAAAAATGGAATCATAACCAAAGCCAAATTCTCCTTTTTCTTCAAATAGTATGCTGCCCTCCCAAGTACCCTGAAATATCAGTGGCATTGAGTCATTGGCTGAACGTAGAAAAGCAATAACACATTGAAAGCGGGCATTTCTTTTTTCTGCAGGAATACCTTCAAGCTTTTTCAGCACTAACTGATTATTAGCGGCATCGTTTTCCTGTCGTGACAAGTTGGTGCCAGCATAGCGTGCAGAGTATATGCCGGGCTCTCCATCAAGTGCGTCTATCTCCAGGCCGGAATCATCAGCGATAGCTGGTAAACCGGTGTGCTGAGCGGCATGGCGAGCCTTGATAATGGCGTTTTCGACGAAACTTAAGCCATCTTCAACCGCTTCAGCAAAGTGGAATTCGCTCTGGGAAATTAATTCCAGGTTCAGGGCTTGAAGCGTTTGCTGTAATTCTTTGAGTTTGCCCTGATTGTTACTGGCTAGCACTACTTTAGACATGATAATTATGAGGGCTGCTTTTAATTGATATAGAGTTTGGTTGTCCAGGTCAGCGAATAAACAGGGCCGCTATTTTCTGGTTGCACTTCCACGTTAAAACGTAAGTTTTCGGCATTGGAAAATTCAAATTGACCTATATAGTAAATAGCATCACCTTCGATGACTTCGATAAAATTGATCATTGAATTTTGACTAAGGAAATTAGCTTTTTCACCTGTTATTTGAGCGGGTACCGCTATGCCGTTATTTTTAATAACAGAAATATTGAGAAATGCATTGCGCGCTGATCTGGCGATGCCATAACGTTCTGCAATTTCTGGAGCAATGAACGTACTGTTAACAGCAATATAGTGCACAGTATATTCACCGAAATCTTGTGATTGCTCTGCCTTGGCCGAGCTTGTAAAAACACATGAGAAAACAATTAGCCAAATTGGAAATATCTTTAAATATTTATTCATCATTTTATTTTGAAATATGGTAAATGGCATTAATGCCAAAAAAGTTTGGGTCAATATTCATTAAGCCAGAGTTCTGATAATTATCATCAACTACCGTACGATTTAGGACTTTAATATTTTTTTCTTTACACAAAGCATCAAAATCTTTGATAGTACAAAAATGAATATTAGGCGTGTTATACCATTCATATGGAATATAAGGAGATACTGGCATACGTCCCTTGGTAATTAAATACAGACGATAGCGCCAATAAGCGAAGTTAGGAAAAGTAATAATACATTTCTTGCCAATTCGCAGCATTTCCTCCACAAGCAGATCAGGCTTTTGTACGGCCTGTAAAGTCTGAGTTAATAAGACAGTGTCGAAGCTGTTGTTCGAAAAGTTGGCCAGACCTTTGTCCAGGTCTTGTTCAATAATATTGATACCGGCAAGCAAGCATTTTGTAATATTGTCAGGATCTAGATCCAGGCCGCAGTCAAAGATATTTTTTTCTTGCTTTAATAAGGTTAGAAATGATCCGTCACCACAACCCAAGTCGAGCACTCGACTCTCTGGTTTAATCCAGTCCTTTATGATGCTTACATCAGCTCGCATGATCACTCTTCTCGTTTTTTGAATCAGATTCATTTGCCACTACCGACAAATAAGCTGATAAGCCTTCCAGGTATCGAGGAACAGGTAACAGGAAAGCATCATGACCACCATCAGATTCTACTTCAAGATAAGATACCTGGCGTTTAGCCTTTAACAGGGTGTTCACGATTTCCCGAGAGCGTTCTGGCGGGAAACGCCAGTCTGAGCTAAAAGAGATAACCAGAAATTTACAGCTGCCTTCTTGCAAGAAGGCTTTACTTAAATCTCCATCATAATCAACGGAAGGATCAAAGTAGTCCAATGTTTTGGTGATCAACAGGTAAGTATTTGCATCAAAGGTGCTGGAAAAGCTTTCTCCCTTGTATTGCAAATAGCTTTCAACCTGAAAGTCGGAATCGAAACTAAAATTTAGTTTGCCTGTACTTAAATCTCTACCAAAATTTTTCCCGGTTAAAGAGTCCTTGCCAAATTTATCACGCATAGCGCTATCAGATAGGTAGGTGATGTGGCCAATCATGCGTGCAAGTGTCAGGCCTTTTTTCGGATAAGTCCCGTGCTCATAATAATGACCCTGGTGGAAGTCAGGGTCAGCAGTAATCGATTGTCGGGCAACTTCATTAAAGGCTATATTTTGTGCAGATAGCTTGGGTGCTGCAGCAATTACAATGGCATGACGCAGACGTTCCGGATATGAAATTGCCCAACGTAATACCTGCATTCCTCCAAGGCTACCGCCGATGACAGCGGCCCATTGTTCAATGCCAAGATGATCAGCTAGACGTGCCTGACTATTGACCCAATCTCTGACTGTTACTATTGGAAAATCCGGCCCGAAAGGTTTTCCATTTTCAGGATTAATGGAAGTCGGTCCGGTACTGCCCGCACAACCTCCCAGGTTATTGAGGCAGACAATAAAAAATTTGCTGGAATCAATAGCTTTACCTGGGCCAATACAATTATCCCACCAGCCAGCTTTTTCATCTTCAGTACTATGAAAGCCTGCGGCATGGTGATCACCGCTTAAAGCATGACAAATTAAAATGGCGTTGGATTTTTCAGCGTTTAGCTCGCCATAGCATTCAACCATCAGGTCGTATGACTCAATTACTTTTCCGCTACGCAGGGTTAAGGGTTCATCAAAATGAATACATTGGGGTTGAACAATGCCAACAGAATCTTTAAGAGTAGATTGATTCATCGTTAAGGGGTCAGTCTAAATACCAATCACAACGGTGGGAAATAAACGCAAGCTTTGAGCCAGCCCTTGCACCAGCATCGTTTCAACCACCTGAATACCCAGAAAAACAAAAATAGGCGAAAAATCCAACCCACCCATTGGCGGTATGACTTTATGGACCTTTTTCATAATAGGTTCTAAAAGTTGATGAATAAGTAATAAAACAGGATTCCCACTATAGGGAGCAATCCAACTGGCGATTATAGATATTAGCAATCCATATTTATAAATTTTCAAAATGAAGGCTAGCAAACCAATACTGGACCAGGCAACAATGGTGCCGACATCAACTAAACCAAGCCCGCCTGCAACCAAAAGCATCAGACTGGTAGCAACAATATTAAGCAATAAGGCCAATACCAGTGAGGCAAAATCAATGCCTCTGTAGCCAGGGATTATTTTGCGTAAGGGCGTTATTAAGGGAGCCGTAATCTTGACGATAGACTGGGATACCGGATTGTAAAAATCAGCCCGCGCTGCTTGCAACAAAAAGCGGATGATGACAGCAAATATATACAGACCGCCGAGGGTATTGATAATTAGTAATAAAGATTGGCTTATTGAACTTCCCATGTGTCACTCATTCTTTTTTATCGGTTGATTATTTGTCTGATAAAAGCGCCAGCTCTTCAGATCTTGCTTTTGCTTTAGCAACTGCCCGTGCAATGATATTGCTGAAATCATCTTTTTCAAATTGAGCCAAGGCAGCTTCAGTTGTGCCGCCAGGCGAGGTCACCTTACGACGCAGTTCAGCAACATCGCCGTCACCAGAAAGAGCCAGTTTGGCCGCACCAAACGCTGTTTGCAGGGCAAGTTTATTTGCAATATCAGGATTGAGGCCTTGCTCAATTGCAGCGGCTTGCAAGGCTTCAATAAACAGAAAAAAATAGGCTGGCCCTGAACCCGATAGAGCAGTTACCGTATCGATATCGCTTTCATCTTGCAGCCAGCATGTCTCACCTACAGCTGACAAAATAGTTTGCGCTTGTTGACGCTGGTCATCACTGCAATTGGCATTGGCATATAAGGCGGAGGCACCAGCTTCCACCAGAGCAGGAGTATTAGGCATACAACGGACTATAGCCTGAGAATTTGAACTTAAGGATTCCAGGGATTGAATTGAAATGCCTGCAGCGATTGAAATTAATAAAACTGCTTTTGAGTTAAAAGCAGTTTGTAAGGGCCGCAATACTTCTTTTATAAGCTGCGGTTTTACAGCCAATACGACAACGTCAGCTTGCTGGATTCCAACTGTATTTTCAGGAGACACGTTTATATTTGTGTCTTTTTTGAGATTTTCCAGTTGTGCAATATTCGGATCAGAAGCCCAAATGTTCGCGCAGGGGTAACCCTTGGCAATTAGACCTTTTATCAAGGCTGTTGCCATATTCCCGGCGCCTATGAAGGCTATGGATTGATCCTGATTAAACATGCGCGACATTGTACATGAAACAGCGTATTTAGACTTAATTAAGCAAGAAAGGAATTGTTTAATGATGATGTGCTGTTTTGAAAGGAAAATGAGGTTTAAACAGGATCAGCTATGGTCGGCGGCTTAGAACAGGACTCTGAGTAATTAGCTTTTATATGTTCAGCCGGTTTTTAAGCTGCACCAGTACGAGCGCTAGAGGATAAATTTATACTCTTTTATACTCTGGGTCCAAAAATATCAGTACCTATACGCACTATAGTTGAGCCTTCAGCGATGGCGGCTTCCTTATCGCTGCTCATTCCCATCGAAAGATGCTTGCAACTAGCAAACCCTTGTTTCTGGAGCTTATCTCTGGCTTGAGCCAGTAAATGGAAACTAGCTCTTTGAGTCTCTATGTCTTTTCCGGGCGCTGGAATAGCCATTAATCCGGAAAATTCAAGATTCTCAAGGCAGCTGACTTCCTTGGCTAATGCTTCGAGGTCTGCCAATGCAATGCCTGCTTTGCTGCTTTCAGAATCGAGGTTAACCTGAAGTAGTATTTTTAGAGGTGCTAAATGTGAGGGGCGTTGCTCATTCAGTCGTCGAGCTATCTTGCTACGATCAATACTGTGTACCCAGTCAAAGTGTGTAGCAATTATTTTGGTTTTATTAGACTGGATGGGCCCAATAAAATGCCAGTCCAAATCATAGGCTGCCAGAGCCAGGATTTTTTCGAGGGCTTCCTGAACATAGTTTTCACCGAAAGCCTTTTGTCCGCAATCAGCAGCCTGGATAATGCTTTCAGGAGCTTGTGTTTTACTGACCGCAAGCAACTCAACCGAGCCGGAAGCACGCTTGTATTTTTTTTCAAAGAGTGAAATTTGATGGCGAACTTCACGGATTTTTTCTGGTATGCTGACGCTCATAGATTCACAGAAAGTATGTTCAAAGATTTTATTATAGGGGGTTAAGCCAACGATGAATATCCAATAACTATTAAATTTTAGTGTACAACAAGGCGCGTCAGACCTTCATATAACAGCAGGTATGCCTCCCTTGATTCGAGTTGATGGGGATATTCGCCGAATTAATGTCGAAGCAATGGATCACAAAGAGGTTCATGGGCTGATATATGACATCATGAATGATAAGCAACGTAAGGATTATGAAGAGTTTTTAGAGTCAGATTTCTCTTTTGAAATTCCAGGATTAGCGCGATTCAGGGTGAATGCCTTTGTCTAAAATCGGGGGGCGGCAGCAGTATTTCGTACCATTCCATCAGATGTCTTAACAATGGAACAATTGGGTATGGGAGAGGTTTTCAGGAAAATTTCCGAGAACCCTCGTGGTCTTGTTGCTGTCACAGGCCCAACCGGCTCAGGCAAAAGTACTACTCTTGCCGCCATGGTGGATTACATCAACGATACGCGCTATGAGCATATTTTGACTATCGAGGATCCCATTGAATTTGTGCACCAGAGTAAGAAATCTTTGGTTAATCAGCGAGAAGTGCATCGCGATACACATGGCTTTAATGAAGCTTTACGCTCAGCGTTGCGAGAAGATCCCGATATTATTCTTGTTGGTGAGCTGCGTGATTTGGAAACAATTCGACTGGCGCTGACAGCCGCCGAAACTGGTCATTTGGTGTTTGGTACCTTGCATACTACCTCAGCCGCCAAAACAATTGACCGTATTGTCGATGTTTTCCCTGCAGCAGAAAAAGGCATGGTGCGATCCATGTTGTCAGAATCATTACAGGCTGTCGTATCGCAAACACTACTGAAGAAGGTTGGTGGTGGCAGGGTGGCCGCGCATGAAATTATGATTGGTACTTCGGCAATCTGAAATCTGATTCGTGAAGATAAGATTGCTCAAATGTATTCAGCGATTCAGACTGGTGCGCAGGTTGGCATGCAGACCCTGGATCAATGCCCCAAAGATCTTGTTGCCAAGGGGCTGGTTGATCGTAATGAAGCGAAGTCCAAATCCAAGTCTGGAGATAATTTTTAACCGCCAGTAAGCGCATAAGTAACAAGTTCAGGAATTTGCTGTCGCTGCAAACCAGTTTTCAAGAATGAGCTGGGCAGCGATGGAGTCAATAGCGTCTCTTTCCTTATAGCTTTTACCGTGTGCATCAGCCATATTTTTGCGAATGTCTTTTGCTTCACGGCTACTTAGTCTTTCATCAATGCTGTAGCAGGGAATATTGAAACGACCACTTAAGCGCTGCAGGAATTTCTGAGCACGAATAGTCATCTTATTTTCACTGCCATCCATATTAAATGGCATCCCGATGACAAAGGCGCCTGGCTCCCATTCCTTTATTAGTCTCTCAATAGCATTCCAGTCAGGAATGCCATCACGCGCCGGTATTATGGCTAAAGGCGAAGCCGTTTGGGTAATGCTCTGGCCAACAGCCACGCCTATTTTTTTGGTGCCGTAATCAAATGCCATAGCAGTTAAATGGGCTGACATTAGCTTAGCAGGCCTTGATCAGTACTTAATTGGGAGAGGTCAAATCCGAGTAAGGCAGCTGCCATTTTTGGTTTCTCATCAAAGTTTGTTGAGAATATCAGTTCCTTATTGGCAGGACAGTTAAACCAGGCATTTTCAGTAATCTCCTGTTCAATTTGCCCAGGTCCCCAGCCTGAAGAGCCCATGATGACAAAATAGTTTTTTGGACCCTTGCCCTTGGCGATATCTTCAAGGATATCCCGGGATGTTGTAATACTGAGATTATTTTCCAGTGAGATTGTCGAATCCCATGTGCTGGAATTACTGTCGTGCAAAATGAAACCTTTATTAGGCTCAACCGGGCCACCACATAAAACTGTCTGAGGAGAACCTGCGGGTCGCTCGTCTTTGATATCCAGCTGCTCAAAAAGCTCAGTAAGGGTGATGGGTAAAGGCAAATTCACCGCCATGCCTATGGCTCCCTCAGCAGAATGCTGCCACATGTAAATCACAGCGTTTTCAAAAAAAGAATCTTCCAGCTGTGGCATAGCGATTAGAAACTGATCGAAGAGTCCAGAGGGGTTTGAAGGAGCATGTTCATTCATAATATGTTTAAGCGCTAATTACTGGTAAAAGTATTACTTTGATGAAACTGCCATGTCCTCACAATCTCAAGTATATCTACCTCTTCACGCATATCTGCAGGAAAAGGGTCAAAAGGCGCAGCTAATTGTACGATGCGAATTGCAGCATCATCCAATATAGAATACCCGGAAGAGCTTAAAATTCTCACTTCACTCACTTGCCCATCCGGGAATAGAGCAACTAACAGCCTTAGTTGGCCATAAATACCAGCTTCGCTGGCTTGTCTTGGGTAATTAAAATTACCAACAGCTTCAATTTTTCTACGCCAGCCATCTAAATACAGGGCATCCCGCGCTTGCTGAGTTGATGCTGATGAAATGGTATATTTTCTTGGCCGTTGCGCATATGCCTCACGATGAATATCCAACTGGGCCTGCAGGCTCGCCAGAGTCTGTTCCAGAGAGTTTTGCGAAGTCCCCTGAAAGTTCTGGTTTTGAGGTGTGTTTAGAACTTCCTCTTCAGTATTTAATCGGGAATTTGAATCGGAGCTGGTCAGGATGCTTCTCTCGGAATTGTTAAGCGCTGTTTCAGTTTCTATGGCGGCTACTTCCTGAATGGTATCAGCGTTAAAGCGTGATTCAAAAGGAGTACTTGGACGAGCTAATTCATCTTGTGAACCGCTGCCCTCCTGATTGGCCTGAGCAAGAAAATCTGGATTCTCAGGGGCTTGGCTACTTTCGTATTTGGCTAGCGTCACCTCGAGACTAGAAGGGCTATTTAGCTGCTCATAAAAAGTAAAACCAACACCCAGAATAAGCACAGCATGGACACAAAGAGACATAAACAATGTAAAGACAAAGCGCTCATTAGCCAGTGACTGATTGCTAAGTTCAATTGGATCTATATCTGCTGAAATAGACAATCAATTCTCCAATTTTGCAGCAATACACTCCATTAAGTCGCCGCCAATATCCAGATCAAATGCGGTATTTAATTCACGAATACAGGTTGGGCTGGTGACATTAATTTCTGTTAGATAATCACCAATTACATCCAGGCCTACAAAGATTAAACCTTTTTCTTTCAATGTAGGGCCGACTTGTTCACATATCCAGCGATCACGATCTGTTAAGGGAACTCCTTTTGAGCTTCCTCCGGCAGCCAGATTGCCTCGAGTTTCATTAAGAGCTGGAATACGCGCCAGGGCATAGTCGACAGGCTTGCCATCAATCACCAATATTCGTTTATCGCCTGCTGAAATTTCAGGAATAAATTTTTGCGCCATTATCTGATGCTTGCCAAAATCAGTCAGAGTTTCAATTATGACACTAAGATTTGGATCATTGGGTTTAATTCTGAATATTGACGAACCGCCCATTCCATCCAGAGGTTTAAATATAACGTCTTCATGCTCAGTGTAAAATTCTCTTAATAAAGCGGGGCTACTTGCCACCAGAACCGGAGTACAGCATTGAGGGAATTGGGTAGCAAAAACTTTTTCATTACAGTCTCGAAGGCTTTGCGGTTTGTTAACAATTAATGTGCCCTGTTTTTCAGCGGCTTCAAGAATATAGGTGCTATAAATATATTCATTATCAAAGGGCGGATCTTTGCGCATTAAGATAACGTCAAAATCACTAAGGGCCTGTCGAGCAGGTTCACCTAAGGAAAACCACTTCTCAAGATCATTGGCAACACTGAGTGAGCAGGATTCAGCCATTGCGATTCCATCATCAAGGTATAAGCCGGTTTGCTCAATGTAGGAAAGACTCCAACCTCGCTCCTGAGCAGCCAAGAGCATTGCAAGCGTTGAATCTTTCTTTGCAGAGATGTTCTGGATAGGATCCATTACGACAGCAAGTTTTACAGACATATTCATATCCAACTAAAAAATTAGCCGAATTATATCAAAGTGCCTGACATAGAGGGTATTTAACTATCGATTAATACTCAGGCCATTTTCAAATGCCAATCGTATCGGTTTTCATTGAAGTGATTTAGCGCAAACACTAATTACCTGCTCAATAAATGGATTAAGTAAAAATATTGAAATGAGTAGAGGAGCTATATTGGCTAAGCGGACAGTAAACTATGTAGCCTCTTAGGTCAGGAAAGTTCTCGGGGAGTTAAGAGCAAATTTTTTTATTAGCGAAAATATTTCGCTTAACTGACCAATTTCCAGCAACAGGCTATAGATAAAGAACGCATTCTTGAAAGCCTGTATTTGATATAATTCTGTGGCTGCAACAAGCCTGGGAGAAATTAAATTGAAATTGCTTGCTTATTATTGGGGAATCAGCGGAGTCGTGTTGATTTTGCTTTCTGCGATAACACGACTCTCTGCTCGTGTGGTTGAAATGTTTAGCGCCCCCTTAAGCCTATTGCAGTGGGTGGTTCTTGTTATCTTTGCTGTTTATATGGCTTATGCGGAAGGTTATAAGGGCTTTCATCTGAATTTTGCGCCACGTGTAATCACTCGAGCTCAAATCTTCTTGGCGGGTAATAATTCAAATAATTTTATTTACTCTCTTTTGGCGCCATTACTCTGCATGGGCTACATTTATTCCACCAGGAAAAGGAAGTTAGTGTCTTTTCTGGTAACCACTGCAATCATCATAGTGGTTTTGTTAGTACGATTATTACCGCAACCATGGCGAGGAATTATTGATGCAGGTGTCGTTTTGGGCTTGCTCTTGGGTATTCTTTCGATTATTTATTTCTGGATTCAATCGAGACATGAGCAATGGGTCAGTCCTGTTCCAGCTGATTTTCCGGAATGAGAATCAGCTAAAAGCTCTTTCAGCTACCATGAATCCAGGATAAAGAGATACGAAGCTAGTAAAGTAAATAGTCATTACCTTAACTAAAGGGCTTTTGAAAAATAAACTTGTTTAGCCGTTTTATAAGTCTTTTGTTAAAAGACTTTTGATATGAACAGAAAGAATTTCCCCGATAAAATCTAAGAACAAGGTATCTAGGCTGGAATTAAAGTGCTTTTCCTTATTGCTCGCGACAAGCAATAAAGGAATACCAGGCAGTTTTGCTTTTAGTTTATTTTCATCATGAAAATGTATAGGAATGATTGCGGCTGAGCTGATGTTAGTAGATTCGGGAAAAAACAGCTGGGCCTGATCGGAATTTAATTTGCCGCAATAGGCGCGCTTGCGCTGAAATAGTTTACCTAGAACGTTTTTTGTTAGCTCTAGAGGAAGTAAAAATAAAGATGATTCGTTTTCATCGATATCGTCTTCAGTAGCAAAAAACAGCTTGCTGCAAGAGGCATCAAATTCTTTTTCCAATTTTTCTTCGATTAGATTTGAGAGGTCTTCCAAGGATGCAGTATTAATTATATTGAGAACTATGGTTCGTGTTTTTTCAAACAACTCGTCATTCTCTTTGGCATTTTCTACGAAGCTTTTAATTTTATCCTGGGTTTCATCATTTTTTCTTCTTAACAAGGAAACCTGGCGTTCAAGTAGAGAAATTGCCTGACCACTTTTATGTGGGATTTGCAAATTGAGCAATAGATCTTCGTGAGTCGAGAAAAAGTCAGGGTGCTCCATCAAATAATTGGCAACACTTTCATCATCCAGACTTAAATCGTCAGTTTTGGCGAGAGAATTCTGGGTATTAGGCTTCATAAATTTAGTTGTCCTTCATAAACAGTTGTCGCTGGTCCAGTCATAAGCACAGAGCTTCCAATACCGCTCCAGCTTATAGTGAGTTTGCCACCTTTAAGTTCAACTGTCACGGTTTCAGATAGTTGGGATCGAAGAATTCCTGCCACGACAGCTGCACATGCGCCTGTTCCACAAGCTAGAGTTTCCCCAGCACCTCGTTCATAGACTCTTAAACGAATAAGTTCTGGACTCAGGATTTGCATGAACCCGGCGTTGACTCGCTCAGGGAAGCGTTCATGATTCTCGATGTAGGGGCCAAGTTCAGAGACAGGAGCGTCATCAACAGAGTCTACCTGATAAACAGCATGCGGATTGCCCATGGAAACTGCCGCTATTTCAATTGACTGATTATTGGGTAAATCCAAAGAATAATTCAAGGCTTCTTTTTCGGCCAGAAAAGGAATGGCCTCAGGTTTAGTGATTGCTTCACCCATATCCACAGTCACTTGACCATCGTTCATCAGTTCGCAGTGAATAATTTTGCCCGTTGGCATGCCCAACGCAATTTTAACCTTGCTGGTATGGCCTTGATCGCGTAAATAACGGGCAACACAGCGAGCACCATTGCCGCATTGTTCGGCTTCTGTGCCATCGGCATTATAAATGCGATATTCGAAGTCACTTTCTGCAATGTTAGCAGGCCCAATAACTAATAACTGATCAAAACCAACACCTTTATGTCGGTCACTTAGCTCAGGGATACGTTCTAAAGGCACAGTGATATTTTGCTGGATTGCATCCAGCAGCATGAAATCATTGCCCAGGCCGTGCATTTTGGTAAAACGTAAAGACATGTATTAATTCTCTTAACGGTAACTCTGAATAATCAGTTATGGCAGAAGACTTTCCAGGTTGAGCTGATCCTTATAGTTTTCACGCCGTCGAGCCAAGTGCACGTTCTCACCATCAACCAGGACTTCTGCGGCTCGGTTACGAGTATTGTAGTTTGAGCTCATTCCAAAGCCGTAGGCTCCAGCGGAACAGACGGCTAAAAGATCCCCTTCAGTAATTGAAAGTTCTCGTGCTTTGCCAAGAAAATCTCCCGATTCACAAACTGGGCCAACGATATCGTATAAACCTGATTCGCCCTGAAGATTATTATGCACAGGAATAATGTCCATCCACGCTTGGTAAAGTGCCGGTCTTATCAGGTCATTCATAGCAGCATCAACAACAGCAAAATTTTTATCACCATTACTTTTCAAATATTCAACTTTTGTGAGTAATACCCCTGCATCCGCGGATATGGATCTCCCAGGCTCAAGGATCAAGTCCAGCTTGCTATTCTTTAATAATGGCGCAATTGTCACAGCAAATTCATCAGGACTTGGTGGTATTTCATCTTGATAACTCACACCCAAACCGCCCCCTAAATCTAAATGTTTCAGTGTTATACCAATATCGCCAAGTTTCGCCACCAGATCCAACAGGCGCTGCAAGGCATCGGTATATGGGCTGAGATTTATGAGTTGTGAGCCGATATGGCAATCGACACCTATCACCTTAATACCGTCCAGATTGTGAGCATGTTGATAAACTTCTAATGCTCGATCAATATTAATACCGAATTTATTTCCTTTCAGCCCTGTGGAAATATAAGGATGGGTTTTGGCGTCAACATCTGGATTGACTCGTAATGAAATAGGTGCAATTAAATTGGCTTCTATGGCAATAGCATTAAGACGCTCCAGTTCGGCTTCAGATTCAACATTAAAACAGTGAATACCAACGTCCAAAGCATGGCGCAATTCTTCTTGAGTTTTTCCAACGCCAGAGAAAATTACTTTATCAGCCGAACCGCCAGCCGCTAAAACGCGTTCCAGCTCCCCCCCTGAGACAATATCGAAACCAGATCCAAGTTTTGCCAGCACATTGAGCACGGCCAGATTTGAATTGGCTTTAACGGCATAACAAATTAAAGCATTTTGACTGGCAAAGGCATTTTTGTAGGCAAGATAAGCTTGTTCCAAAGCCTGCCTGGAATAGACATAGCAGGGCGTTCCAAATTCTTCAGCAATTTGGGACAAAGACACTGCTTCAGCATATAGCTGATTGTTTTGATAATGAAAGTGGCTCATTAAAATTAACTCGAGAAGATGTCTGTTATTCCGGGCATGTTAGCCTCTAAAAGCATTACTTCAGGGGGTACCAGTGGCCCTTTTTGTCCACAAGCGCAAATTAAACAAGCTATCAGCAGCATTAAAATTGCTTTTTTCATGGCTTCGAGTTGTGCTTAAGAGTACGTAAAGCACTAATTATACTGCCTTAAATAAATTTTTGCTGGTTTAGTAAAGGAGGTATAGGGCAATCTAACAAGGAGGCAACTGCTCTAAGTAATTCTGCTTCTTCTGAGGTAACAATACCATCAGCATTAATACAGGCGGCCATGGCTTTCAATAATCTGGGTTTTTGTAATGGCTTTAAGTTTTTTAAGAGGTCAGTCGCTTTTTCCAGAACTTCAGTATCATCCTTTAACGTGTATTTGAAAGACAAGGTCTTTTCCATATCCAGTTGCTTGAGGGAATTATTGAAAGCGGCTTCCGCCTCTGCTTCATCAGAATTGCCAATAAGACTCAGTACTGATAACAGGGCTTCACATGCCCATCCTGCTGAATTGAGATCAATGCTCTTTTTGTTTACTTGAGGGTCTGGGTCAAGGTTATAGCGCAATATTTTAAATAGGCACCATTCAAAAACCGAGATATCTTCATCAGCGACGATAAGTTGGCTGAGATGGCTCATAAAGGTTCGATATTGGGCAGGGGAAAGCTGTTTTAAAGCCGGTAGACTCAGGTCAATTATAGTTAAAAACAGATCTCTGTTGACCCAACTAACTTTCGTTCGAATAGCCTTCAGACTGGAGTATTGTTGTGAGCTCAACCCATTCTCAAGAATGGCTAATTGTTTTTTTTCAGTGGATGGCGAAGAAAGTTCCATCAAAAGGCAATATATCAGCATGCATGCACCAAAAGAACTGTGAGCATCCTGAGTAATCTCTTCAGGCAGCAAGCTTATATTATTGACGGCCATGTCTATATGTTCAGAACCCGGCTCGCCAATTGAGTCTATTGCAGATCTAGGCGTATTCGCGCCATTAAATCCGGAGATTTGATCGTTCGTATTTACTGATCTTGCAGTACTTGTACCTTCAATGAACTCACCTTTCCAGTATGGATCAATTCTGGCGATTCGATCTGCTAATGGAGGATGGGTTGCGAACAGGCCAGTAAAGCTGGTTTTTAATCCCTGACTAAAAAGCATATGACTGATTTCAGAAGCATCGGCACTTTTGATATTTGAACCTTCTTTGTAGCCACCTATTTTTTTAAGAGCACCAGCTATACCATCGGGGTTACGGGTAAACTGAACGGCTGAGGCATCAGCTAAATATTCACGCTGTCTACTTACAGCAGCTTTGATGATATTGCCAAAAAAAGTACCACCATAGCCAACCACCAACAAGCCAATACCGAGAACAACGATCCCGCCTCCTTTTTTGTTGGAACGAGCACTATGTCGACGATAAACACTACCCCGCACGATGTAATAGCCAATTAGTCCAATCACCATGATGCCGTATAGCAGGCCCATCAGGCGGATATTCAGCCTCATATCCCCATTAAAAATATGGCTGAATTCGTGCGCAATGACACCTTGTAGCTCATCACGATCCAGTTGATGGATACAGCCACGTGTAATACCTATAACCGCATCCTGTGCTTTATAGCCTGCTGCAAAAGCATTAATGGCAGGATCTTCCATCAAATAGACGGGGGGCACTGGTGTGCCTGAGGCAATCGCTATTTCTTCTACAACATTCAGAATTTTTCTTTCATCTGCATCTCGAGTGCCTGTGTTAAGCAAATGGCCGCCCATTGCCTCAGCTACTACTTTACCCCCGCCTCGCAACTGCGCTAGCCGGAATAAAGATCCCAGAGTGACAACTGTGATAACACCTAAACTGACTAAAAGAAATACATCAGATTTAAGCATGGCCGCATCAAAATTAATTTCGCTAGATGTGCTTTCAGTAAAACCAATAGTAAATATTATGAGCAGGGAGGTGATGATAATGAGGCTAATGACTGCGCAGCCAAACAAAAACACCAGTTTTCTAGTCGTGTTTCTGGCGCGATCTTGGTGGGCAAAAAAATTCACGCTGAATTGTGCTTTTTAATAACCTATATAAGTATTCTAAAATCCTAAAAAGAAACTTTTGGTGCTTCTTGCATTGCCTCAGCATCCTCGTATTCCAGTAAACTAGCATCTTCACTATGTCCAAAAAAGCCAGCAAGAGCGACAGGCGGGAATGTTTGCTTATAGGTGTTATACAGGGTTACAGCATCGTTGAATGCCTGTCTCGAAAAAGCCACCTTGTTCTCGGTACTAGTGAGTTCTTCGGAAAGCTGCATCATGTTTTGATTGGCTTTCAGGTCAGGATAGGCCTCGACAACAACATTTAATTTCCCCAATGCTCCTGTGAGTAAACCTTCGGCCTGGCTTAAATCCAGCATTGCAGCTGGGCTGCCGGGGCTAGCAGATGCTGCCTCAAGACCTTGCATGGCCTGATTACGAGCTTGAATGACTGCTTCCAATGTTTCACGTTCATGTGAAATATAGGCTTTAGCCGTTTCTACCAGATTGGGAATAAGGTCGTAGCGGCGTTTGAGCTGAACTTCAATTTGCGAAAAGGCATTTTCAAAACGGTTTTTCAGTGTGACTAACCTATTGTAGATGCCAATGGTGATGAAAATGATCACAGCCAGGATAATCAAAATGATGATGCTAGTGATGCTCATAAGCCCTCCAAGTTTACAACGATATTTGGTAAAATTTACTGAGAACTAGAATAAACACCTAAATTGGCAGCGTCTAGCGTTAATTGGCTGTATTGAGACTAGGTTATCAAAGCCCGTGCGTTGGCTATTGCGGCTTTTACTTGGGCAGGGGCTGTTCCTCCAATATGTTTTCTGGAATTGACGGAACCTTCTAGAGTCAGCACTTCAAAAACGTCTTCAGCAATTGAATCAGAAAAACTTTTTAGTTCTTCAAGTGCAAGCTCATTCAGGCCCTTACCAACATCAATACAAAAAGCCACAGCTTTACCAACTACTTCATGAGCATCTCTAAAAGGCATGCCTTTTTTTACCAGGTAGTCTGCAAGATCAGTAGCCGTTGCAAAACCCTGCGTTGCCGCAAGCTGCATATTTTCTTTTTTTGCTTTTATAGCTGGCACCATGTCTGCATATGCGGTGAGGCTATCTTTAAGCGTATCCAAAGTGTCAAACAGAGGCTCTTTATCTTCTTGATTATCCTTGTTATACGCTAAAGGCTGCGATTTCATTAGGGTTAATAAAGACACCAGATGTCCAAATACTCTGCCACTCTTACCTCGGATTAATTCAGGTACATCAGGGTTTTTCTTTTGTGGCATGATCGATGAGCCAGTACAAAATCTGTCCGGCAGGTCTATAAAATTAAATTGTGATGAAGTCCACAGCACTAGTTCTTCGGAGAATCGTGAAAGGTGCATCATAATCAAACTGGCAGCAGCACTTAGTTCAATAGCAAAATCTCGGTCACTCACCGAATCCAGTGAATTATTTGAGGCTTTTTCAAAACCAAGCAAGGAGGCCGTTAATTCACGATCGATTGGATAGGTAGTTCCAGCAAGCGCAGCTGATCCAAGTGGTGAAATATTGACTCTTTTACGGCAATCTTGCAGTCGCTCATAATCTCGCTGCAGCATTTCGAACCAGGCCATTAAATGATGACCAAAAGTTATCGGTTGGGCCGTTTGCAGATGAGTAAAACCAGGCATGATGGTATCTACATTCTGTTCAGCTAGATTTAATATGCCTTCTTGCAGCGCTCTAACGAGCAAACTAATGTGGTCGATTTCTTCGCGCACATAAAGTCTGATGTCAGTTGCTACCTGATCATTCCTTGAGCGTCCAGTATGTAATTTCTTACCGGTATCACCAATCTTCGAGGTGAGAGCGGCTTCAATATTCATATGAACATCTTCTAACTCAATCGACCAGTTGAAAGAACCCGACTCAATATCCTGCTGAATTTCATGCAGACCATTGATGATTTGAGATTTTTCGTCTGAGTTGAGAATGCCGGCTTTTTCCAGCATTGTTGCATGCGCCACAGAGCCTTCAATATCGGCTTTATACAAGCGTTTATCGAATTCAACAGAGGCTGTGAATCGTTGGACAAAAGCATCAGTAGCTTCAGTAAACCTGCCGCCCCATAGCTTACTCTTGTTGGTTTTCTCTTCACTCATTTCTAAAAAGTTGGATTCTTTAATGCTAGTGGGCGCGAATTATAGCAATATAGGAGGATTGAGTGATATAGAAGCTGGTTTAAGGCATGGGATAAAGTAAAATGCCTAATATATGAATAAAGATCTAATTCGCATAGCAACCCGACAAAGCCCTCTTGCGCTCTGGCAAGCCGAGCACGTGAAAGCAGAACTGGAACTAAAACATCCAGGTCTTAAAACCAAGTTGCTCCCCATGACAACCAGAGGCGATCAAATACTTGAATCGCCTTTGTCAAAAATTGGTGGAAAAGGGCTGTTTCTCAAAGAGCTGGAACTAGCCATTCTGGAGGATAAAGCTGATATAGCTGTGCATTCTATGAAAGATGTGCCTATGGAGTTTCCTGACGGTTTAAGCCTGGCCGTAATTTGTGAACGGGAGGATTATCGCGATGCCTTTGTTTCAAATGATTACAGCAGCTTTGAAGCGCTACCCAATGGCGCAATAGTTGGGACTTCAAGCTTGCGACGCCAATGCCAATTGCGAGCAGCCAGACCGGACATTCAAATTAAGGATTTGCGCGGTAATGTAAATACCAGACTCAGGAAACTTGATGAAGGTGAATATGATGCAATTATTTTAGCAGCGGCGGGACTCTTAAGGCTTGGTATGAGAGATCGTATTCAAGCATATCTAGAACCTTCAATCTGTTTACCAGCTGGCGGGCAGGGCGCGATAGGCATTGAAAGCCGGATTGATGACCAAAGGGTTTTGGGCTATTTGGATGTTTTGGAGCATCGTCATAGCTCTATATGTGTTGGTGCCGAGCGTGCTATGAATACAAGATTGAATGGGGGCTGCCAGGTGCCAATCGCTTGTTTGGCTGAACTTGTTGAAGATTCTTTAAGTTTAAGAGGCATTGTGGGGAGTACAGATGGAAAAGAAATCTTAAGAGCTGAGTTTAAAGCAAAAGCTGATGAATTTGAGGCCTTGGGTGTTAAGGTAGCTGAGCACTTATTACAGCAAGGGGCTGAACGCTTGCTGAATGACATTAGGTAACATTAATAGTTATGACTTCACCACTGAACAATATAACTTTATGGCTTACACGCCCCGTAGGTCAGGCTAAAAATTTATCCAAAATGCTGGAGCAACAAGGTGCCAGGGTTTTTCATTTGCCTTTAATGAAAATAGAAAGCTTGCCACAGGATAAAAAGTTAGCAAAAAAAATAAAAAAACTTGATCAATTTGATATGGCATTTTTTGTTAGCACGAATGCTGCACAAATTGGTATGGAACTTATTGAGTCACAATTTGTTTCGCTACCTAAAGAAATAAAATACTTTAGCCCTGGGCCAACCACCGCCAGTGTTTTACAGAGTTATGGTGTAGAAGTCGCTTATCCTGAAAAAGCAATGAGTACTGAAGCCTTATTGATTCTTCCCGAAATACGAAAAGTTTTACAATCAAAAAGTAGCAAAAAAAAACGCGCGGTAATATTTCGAGGTACTGGGGGCAGAGAACTGTTAGCAAACGCATTGAGATCAAAAGGCGTAGACGTAGAATATATAGAGCTTTATAAACGTAGTTTGCCTGAATATAAGGAAAGCTATTTAAAAGATATATTAAAAAACAAAACACCCAATGGCATTATTTTTAGCAGTGCTGAAGCCATCTACAATTTCACCGTTTTATTTGAAAAAATTTATCCAGCATATAGAGACGTTCCAATATTTGTTTCTTCGCCCAGACTGAAAGAGCTTGCTCATAAAATTGGATTCAAGACTATTTCTTTGTTGCAAGGCGCTGACGATAATTCAATAGTGACAGGGATGACTAAGCCCAATGGATGAAATAAGTTCTAAAAAAAGTGAATCCCCCAAAGCAGCTAAAAGCAAGCTTAAGACAAGCGCTATGTTTCAGATATTAAAGTCGCTTGTGCTGTTGATAGTATTTTTTGGAGTCATAGCTTTAGCTTACATTAACTGGCAGCAACGAGAATTAATTACTGAGCTCACTTTCAGGCAAAATCAGGTTTTAGTTGATAATGAAAGTCTGGCGGCTCAAATAGTAGCTATTCAACAGGACTTGGATTTTCTATCCAATACTGAAGCAAGTTCGGATATATTGTTCAACCAGCAAAACGCCAGACTAGATAGCTTAAATGAAGAATTAGTAAGCCTGCGCTTAAACTTGAACGCTAATCAATCTAGTGGAATCTGGCAGTTGGCTGAAGCATCGTCTTTGCTAAGGATTGCGCAACAGTATATGGAATTAAATCATGATATCCCTGCTGCGTTAGTCCTATATGAAAACAGTAGAAGCATTCTTGCTCAAATTGATGATCCAGCTCTGAATAGAATTGTTAACCTCTTAGCCTCTGACATACAGAAACTAGGAAGGACTCAGCTTATTGATACTGAAGGTTTCTTTATGCGTTTGAGTGATATATCACAACAGTTGGATAGTGTTAGCTTAGAGACAACGATAGAACCTAGTTCAGCCTTCCTTGAGGCGGATACTAGCAATATTGAATCAGGCTATTTTCAAAATGTCAGAGAGTTTCTTTCTCGATATTTTACGGTTCGCAGGTTGGATGCGCCGATAGATCTGCCTTTAAGCAAGCAGCAAATATCTTATTTAAGACAGGATATGCAGATGCAGATTGAGCAAGCCAAACTTGCTTTGCTTCAAGGTAGGCAAGCTGTGTATCAAGACAGCATTAGTAATGTTCTGATGCTGGCACAACAGAATATACCCGAGCAGGAGCAAGAGAAGAATTTAATACTAAGAGCATTGCGAGAGTTGCAGGATGAAACAATCCTGTTTGAACTGCCGATATTGAGTGACAGCGAGGTCATGCTACAAAATTTAATGGACGACAATGATAGTGATACACGCAATTAAATTCTTAATAATAAATTATTCTACAAAAGAGAGACTTAACCGTGGTTAAGGCATTTATAATTCTTCTGGTGGCTTTAGGGGCAGGCGCCTACCTTTCTTTATTGTTAACAGAAGACCCAGGTTATGTGCTCATAACCTTCAGAGATTATTCGATTGAAGCGACACTAGCAGCAGCGGTTATTTCCTTACTTATTTTTTATGTTTTGTTTTTTGGTTTAATAAAACTGCTCAAAGTAATCAATCCCGTTAAACTGTTTAGTAAAAATACCTGGTACAGTTTATTTAATAAAAAAAATCCAAGGCGCCAAATTGAACAGGGCTGGCAATATCTTTTATTAGGTAAGTGGCAGGAAGCATATAAACTCTTAGTAGAGTCGGCCAACAGATCTCAAACCCCTGGTGTCAACTATCTTGCTGCAGCATATGCTGCATTTCAGCGAAATGACCATCTTGCATTTACCTTTTGTTTGTCGCAAGCCAAGCAACAATCGATGGTGCCTGTGACTGGTATTAAAACTTTTCAAGCCCTGCTGGAGCTCAAATCAGGCAAGGAAGAACAAAGTCTGGCGCTATTACTTGCCATAAAGAAAGAGCAGCCGAATAGCCCATATGTTCTGATTCTGCTTAAAGATATTTATATTTCATTAAAAGATTGGGAACAATTGAGCGCGTTAATACCAGAAATTGAGAAACATAAAGTACTAGTCAATGATGAATTGTTAATGTTAAAAGAAAAATTGGCAATTCATCGATTGCATAAAGCAACTTCCAGTGCGGCCAATCAACATGAACTAAAAACTATTTGGAATAGCTTTACTAAGCCGTTACAAAAACGTGAATTAGTTATGGAAGCTTATTTAAGAGCTCTACTTACAGTAGGCAACAGTGCCGAAGCCTTAAGCTTATTAACTAAATATATTAAACACCAATGGAGCGATAGATTGGTGGGCTTATTAGGCTATATTGATAACCCAGAGGCGGCGGAGCAAATTTTGTTGCTGGAGGGATGGGTAAAAGATCGGCCAAACAATGTAAACCTCATGTTAACCCTTGGACGTCTGAGTCTGCGCAACAAGCTATGGGGTAAGGGGCGGGAATATTTTGAAGCAGCCTTACATTTTTCAAATAATACTGAGTCCAGTGCGGAAATTAACGCTGAATTAGGAAGATTGCTGGAACATTTAGGTGAGCATGAAAAAAGCCTGATCTGCTATCGTCAGGCAATGACTTTGATGGATAAAAAGCTGCCTGAATTACCCATGCCAGACAGCGTAAACAGATAGTTTTTGCATCCTTGAGGGAGCCTTGTTCAAGGCATTTGATCCATATCAAAACCGGCTTATTTTGCTTAGTTGGCATTATTGAAAGCCAATAATTTACCTCCATTATCCAAGTGGTATGTTAATAAATTTAGGTAATGAAGGAGGTAATGATGAACTTAATTCCCAAAAATTCTTTGATGGGTTTTGACAGCTTGTTTGATGATTCTTTTCCAAGTTTTCGTTTATTTCCGGAGTCGAAACTGGAAAGTTCAAGGTTGGCTGTCGATATCAGGGAGAACGATGATGACTATGTTATTAAAGCGGACTTTCCTGGCATGGATAAGGACGACATCAAGGTTTCCATAGATAATAATATGCTGACTATTGAAGCTGAATATGATGAAAGCAAGGAAGATAAAAAAGAGGGTAAATATTTACGCCAGGAGCGCCGTTATGGAAAATATTCGCGCAGCTTTAATCTGGGTAAGGATGTTGATGAATCCAAGATAAAAGCGGATTTTGACAAGGGAGTACTGTCACTGCAGATTCCAAAAGCTAATGTTGCACCAGCAGCGCGAACCATTCCCATTAAGTAGGGTTTGATATAGGTCTAATCTTTGTTCGTAGTATTCATGAGAGGTGTATTTGCCACTGATGATGCTGGAACTTTTGCATAAACGGCAGCAGGCACATCCAGATCATCAAACACAAGTTCACCGCAATACTCAGGTCCATTGGCAAGCACCTGACCGATTTTTCTGCCGATAAAGGTAACGGTGACATCTGCCATTACTGCATTACCAAGAACAGTGCCGGTATCACTACACAAACCAGATGGAATATCGACAGCCAGTACTGGTAAACCACAATTGTTTATCTGCTTGATAAGGCGGGTATAGGATTCGCGAACATTTCCACTGAGGCCGGTTCCCAACATGGCATCAACAATCACGGTTGTGTCATTGCGGTACGCATTTCTGAGCTTTTCTGAATCCTGAAAGCCTGAGCCAGGTTGGATATTCAAATCATGTGCAAGGGCAAAATCAGCAGCCAGTAGAGCATCCCCTTTCAATCTATCGAATTCACCGAGGAGGTAGAGTTCGACCTGCAAACCTGCATCTATGGCGTGGCCGGCAATGATGAAACCATCGCCGCCGTTATTACCAGTGCCGCATATTATCAAGAGCTTTTCAGCCTTTGGCCACTTTTGAACAAGCGTTTTATAGGCTGCTTTACCGGCTCGTTGCATTAGCACAAAACCTGGAATGCCATGCTCTTCAATAGCGAGCCTGTCCAGTTCGCGAGTGGATGCTGCCGTGTAATAAGAGACTGGCTTCATCATTGAGTGATCCGGCTCCTGTAAAAAGTAATAGCGGCACAGGCACCAAGAAAATTACAGATGATATCGATGGCCGTATTTTCATAACCGCCGACATTGGTTTGAGGAATAAAAACCGTGGCTAGAAATTCTATGATTTCATTGATCCCACCAATTCCTGATGCTGCCAAAACAGTTACTATTGCGGCTGTGGGAAATGAAACATGATTATGGCCGGCAAGCACCTTCCACATAAGCAGGGCTGCAATGAAATAACAATAAAAATGAACTACCTGATCGTATTTGAGAATGGAATAGGGTTCAGCCACCAGATCAATTATCACCCAGGAGTAAAGCACACCTTCTGCAACTGGCAACAGACCACCTAGAATATGCAGGATAATCCAGAGATCGAAACCCCAGAGAACAATAGAATTAAACTGAAAATACTGGTCACCCTTGTGTAAAAGAGCAACCAGCACCAAAGTTGTTGCCCCATAAAACAGGAATTCAAAATTTTGAGAAAGCAAAGACCATAGCAGCAGCGCAGCTGTCAGAAAATAACCGCCAATAAATTGTTTGCGCATAAGCTATCCACAACATTACTGGTTGATGGGTTTGTACACAAATACTAATGCACGAATATTTTTATTGGAAGTAGATAGTCAAGAAAACAATTGTTAGAAAAACAATCGCACCTATGACTGATTCAACAGATAATTTCTTAAAGTTTTTTTCAGCGTTTAGCGTGGTATCTTCAAACATTTTTGGAATGTGCTTGAAAATACAATAAGGAACACGACCAAGGATTGAGCTTGATAAGACCAAGGGGAAAAAGAATAGACCTGCGAGAATACAGTAAAAAAACTCATACCGGCTAAGACTTCCTTCTTCTAATATCATTGAGCCGATTACAAAGAAACCTGCTAATGAAAGAAGCAGGCCTAATATTCTAATAGAATTCCTAACTTTGATTTCCATCGATTTACCAGTCCACCTGGCAATTTCATTATTTGAAATTGCCAGGGTATTAGCCACTTAGTAATAGCTTCCATTTAATATCAATCGACTGACGTATCTATTGTAAATATATGTGCCTGCACCAGTTCCAGCTCCCCATGCTGCCCCAAACCCAGCGCCCTACCAGCCACCAGTGGTTGCTCCTGCTGCAGTCCCTGTGACAGCGTAACCAACTATGCTGCCAATAAGGCCAGTTTGAGTTGCTAAGTCGGTTACATTACTTAGATACGAACCACCAATGACTTCATCCAGTTCTTCTACCGTTAACGTTCTCATGACTATCTCCTTGTCCTAAGAAATGAAAAATAAAACACATCACTTATCCATGATGATAATTTCAAGTTAGTAGAGTTTTGGGAATATTCCAGTTTTTAGTCAAAAATCCCGAGTTCCTGCCAAATGGCATCGACTCGGTCTTTAACATCCTGGTTCATGCTGATTGGGTGACCCCATTCACGAGAGGTTTCGGAGCCAATTTTAGTGGTGGCATCAAAGCCCATTTTTGAACCCAACCCGGAAACGGGAGAGGCAAAGTCAAGATAATCTATTGGTGTATTTTCAATTGTAACGGTATCTCTAGCGGGATCCATTCGCGTGGTCATGGCCCAGATGACATCATCCCATTCGCGAATATTAATGTCATCATCGACAACGATGACAAATTTGGTATACATAAATTGGCGCAGAAAAGACCAGAGCCCCATCATTACGCGTTTGGCATGACCGGGGTATTGTTTTTTAATACTGATAACAGCAAGTCGGTATGAACAGCCTTCAGGCGGAAGATAAAAATCAATTATTTCCGGATATTGCTTTTGAATGATTGGGACAAAGACTTCATTTAGAGCAACCCCAAGGATAGCCGGTTCATCGGGCGGTCTGCCAGTATAAGTGCTGTGATAAATAGGATCTTTTCGGTGAGTAATCTTTTTTATCGTGAACACCGGAAATTTTTCCACCTCATTGTAATAACCGGTGTGATCACCATAGGGACCTTCACTAGCCATATCATTAGGTTCAATAAGGCCCTCAAGGACAAATTCTGCAGATGCCGGTACTTGCAGATCATTAGTCAAGCTTTGAGCAACTTGCGTCTTGCTGCCACGTAAAAGACCAGCAAAAGCATATTCAGATAAGGTATCCGGTACTGGAGTGACTGTGCCTAAAATGGTTGCCGGGTCAGCTCCAATGGCGATACTTATTGGAAAACCTTCGCCAGGATGAGCCATTTGCCATTCTTTAAAATCGAGAGCCCCACCACGATGAGATAACCAGCGCATGATCAATCGGTTCTTGCCGATTACTTGCATGCGATATATCCCAAGGTTTTGTCTTTCTTTATTTGGACCTTTAGTGATGACCAGCGGCCAGGTAATCAATGGCGCAACGTCTTCCGGCCAGCAGGTCTGTATGGGCAATGTGGTGATATCAATATCAGCTTCTTCAATTACAACTTCCTGACAGGGCGGAGATTTAATAATTTTTGGAGAAAGATTTAGTGCTTGTTTGAAAATTGGTGCTTTTTCCAAGAGATCTTTCCAGCCTTTTGGTGGCTCAGGTTCTTTTAGAAAAGCTAATAACTTACCAACATCGCGTAAAGCTTCAACATCGTTTTGACCCATCGCCAAGGCAACACGTTTTGTTGTGCCAAAGAGATTAGCGAGTACTGGAATGCTTGAATTTCGAGGGTTCTCAAATAAAAGCGCAGGGCCTTCACGACGTAAAGTTCTATCAGAGATTTCTGTTATTTCCAGATAAGGGTCAACAGGAGTCTGGATGCGTTTTAATTCACCCTGCTGTTCAAGTAGGTCTATAAAATCACGAAGGTCCTTGAACATGGCTGGTTTAATCTACTTACTTTGCAAAGATAATTATTTGCGTTTCATCGACTGGAAAAATTCGTCGTTGGTCTTGGTGTCTTTGAGCTTATCCAGAATGAATTCTGTTGCAGGAACATCTTCCATGGAACTAAGCAGTTTCCGCAGAATCCACATGCGCTGCAATTCTTCTTCTGTGGTTAACAAGTCTTCACGTCGAGTACCAGAACGGCGCACATTAATGGCTGGATAAACGCGTTTTTCAGCCATCTTCCTATCCAGATGCAATTCCATATTACCCGTGCCTTTAAATTCTTCGTAAATAACTTCATCCATTTTCGAGCCGGTTTCTATCAAGCAGGTAGAAATAATGGTTAAGCTTCCGCCTTCTTCAATATTTCTTGCCGCACCAAAAAATCTTTTTGGTCGCTCAAGAGCATGTGCATCAACACCACCGGTTAATACTTTACCTGATGAAGGAATAATGGTGTTGTAAGCTCTGGCGAGTCGTGTCATTGAGTCTAGAAGAATAATGACATCTTCTTTATGTTCAACCAGACGTTTGGCTTTTTCGATAACCATTTCGGCTACTTGAACGTGCCTTGAAGGTGGTTCGTCGAAAGTACTGGCAACAACTTCTCCACGAACGGAACGTTTCATTTCGGTTACTTCTTCTGGTCTTTCATCGATCAATAAAACGATTAAATGGCATTCTGGCGCGTTACGCGTGATAGCCTGAGCAATGTTTTGCAGAATTAAAGTTTTACCCGCTTTGGGAGGAGAGACGATCAAGCCTCGTTGACCTTTTCCTATGGGAGCAACTAAATCGATTACTCTTGAGCTTAAATCTTCTGAGCTGCCATTCCCTACTTCAAGCATGAGCCTTTGATCTGGGAAAAGCGGGGTAAGATTTTCGAAGAGAATTTTGTTGCGGGAATTTTCTGGTTTATCAAAATTGATTTCATTTACTTTAAGTAGGGCAAAATATCTTTCTCCATCTTTGGGAGGGCGAATCTTGCCAGCTATTGTGTCGCCCGTGCGTAAATTAAAACGGCGAATTTGGCTTGGAGAGACATAAATATCATCTGGTCCGGCCAGATAAGACGCATCAGAAGAACGTAAAAAACCAAAGCCATCTTGCAGAATTTCAAGTACGCCATCACCGTAAATATCTTCACCGTTTTTGGCATGACGTTTCAATAAGTGAAAAATAACGTCTTGTTTGCGGGTGCGAGAAACATTATCCAGCCCCATTTCCTGGGCGATTTGGATTAATTCAGAGATTGGTTTGGTTTTAAGTTCAGATAGATTCATAGAGACAATTCATTATGTGGATTAAAAGTGCAAAAGCCTTATTAGGACAATAGAAGGGTGGTTTTAATTTTTTTTAAATAAAAAAGAAGTTATTGAAAAAGTTTATAGCTTAATAAATTAATTGCTTGCCCTGAATGACTTAAGTAAAGGGTATTCAGTTTTAAAATTTTATTTTTTGCTGATTTGGCACCCTAGAATGGCGCCTGAAATGACAAGCCGGCGAGTAATCTATCACCCGCCCCAAGCTGTGTAAAGTAAATATTATAAAAAAGCTGATTTTTTTAATTACCCCATTAAGTAATCTCTTGGTAATCAGCTTTACATAACTAAAGAGACTAAATCGTGCTGTCTATAAATGCAGATAACTGAGCTTTTGAAAGAGCGCCAACTTTTTTACCAGCAGCATCTCCATTATTGAAAATGATTAAAGTTGGAATACCCTTAACGTTGTACTTTTCTGCCATAGCCTTATGTTGATCAACATCTATTTTGCATACTTTAAGTTTTCCATCGTATTCATCGGCAAGATCTTCTAGTACAGGAGCGATCATTTTGCAGGGGCCACACCACTCTGCCCAAAAATCGACTAGAACTGGGCCGTTGGCATTAATAACATCGCTTTCAAAACTGTCATCGGAGATGTGGCTGATTTTATCACTCATGGTAAGTTCCTTTAAAAAATGAAGTTAGTGTTAGTTAGAGGTTTTAATCTAGGTGGTAAATATGGAGCCAAAACTTTAGTTATTCAAGTTTTCGGCCACCTTTTTTGCGAAATAAGTAAGAATCGCATCCGCGCCAGCTCGTTTAATCGATTGCAAGGATTCCAACATTACTTTATCTGCATCCAACCAGCCCTTTTCAAAGGCTGCCATGTGCATTGAGTATTCACCGCTGACCTGATAAACAAAAGTAGGGACTCCAAATTCATCCTTTACTCGCCTGACTATATCGAGATAAGGCATACCGGGTTTAACCATAACCATGTCGGCGCCTTCGCTTAAATCCAACGCTACTTCGTGCAATGCCTCGTCGCTATTCGCCGGGTCCATTTGGTAGGTTTCTTTGCCACTTGATCCCAGATTTGCAGTTGATCCTACGGCATCTCTGAATGGCCCGTAATAAGCAGAAGCATATTTTGCAGAGTAGGCAAGAATTCGTGTGTTGATATGGCCTGAGGCTTCAAGCTCAATTCTAATAGAGCCGATTCTGCCATCCATCATGTCTGAAGGAGCCACAATGTCTGCGCCAGCATCAGCATGTGAAAGAGCCTGTTTAACCAGGGTATCAACGGTTTCCTGATTTAATACATAACCATTCTTATCAATAATGCCGTCCTGTCCATGAGTAGTGAATGGATCCAGTGCTACATCGGTAATAACGCCCATTTCAGGGCAAGCTTCCTTAGTAGTTTTTACGGCTCGTTGTGCTAAGCCATCAGCATTAAAGGCTTCACGTCCATCTTCAGATTTACTGGCAGGATCAGCTACCGGGAAAATAGCTATTGCCGGAATTCCCAGTTGATTTAATATGAGGGTTTCTTTTGCCAACTCGTCAAGAGTGAGCCTTTCAATACCTGGCATACTGGGAACTGATTGACGTTGTGCTTTACCCTCAATAACGAAAATAGGATAAATTAAATCATCAACGGTGACAGTTGTTTCACGCATTAAGCGACGGCTGAAATCATCCTTGCGCATACGGCGCATACGCGTAACTGGAAATTTCCTGATATAACTATCTTTGCTCAATTTGAACTCCACTGGAAATCAAAAGTAGTGATAAAGAGGTATTAAGCTGACTTTCTTAGTAACATCTCCGCAGAAAAGTTATCTATGGCATTCATACTGAACTAATTATGGCATATCAAAGAATAAAATGAATAAAAAACAACTCGCTCTGCTTTTACTTTTTTTGGCTGTTTTAAGCAGTTTTTTTATTTTTGACTTAGGCGATTATTTGCAATTGTCTTTCTTTCAGGAGCAAAGGGATTTATTTCTTGAGTATAAGGAAAATAATTTTGCATTAACTTCTCTCCTATATTTCTTTATATATATTCTAATTACTGCTTTTTCCTTGCCTGCGGCTGCCCTGGTGACTTTAGCCGGTGGAGCATTATTTGGATTTTGGTGGGCCTTGGTATTGGTATCCTTTGCCAGCACTATCGGGGCCACTTTAGCCTTCTTGATGGCTAGAACAATTTTGCGTGACTGGGTCCAGGAAAAATTTGGCAATAAACTTAAACCCATTAACGAAGGTATCGAAAAAGACGGTATCTTTTATTTATTTACACTGAGATTGATTCCAGTATTTCCTTTTTTTCTGGTCAATATGGTGATGGCTTTGACCCCAATTCGTTTGCGAGACTTTTATTGGGTGAGTCAATTGGGCATGTTGGTTGGTACCGGGCTTTACGTCGAAGTCGGTGCGCAGTTAGGTATGGCAGAAAGTATTCCTGCAGTGTTCAGTGTCGGGCTTGTCAGAGTGCTACTCGCTTTGGCCTTGTTCCCTTGGTTGGCAAAATGGCTTGTAGCGCATATCAAGAAGAGAAAGATATACAAGACATTTCCACGGCCACGTAAATTCGACAGTAATCTTGTTGTTATAGGAGCGGGCTCTGCTGGCTTGGTAACTGCCTATATAGCGGCAATGGCAAAAGCAAAAGTTATTCTTGTTGAGAAAGCGCATATGGGAGGCGATTGTCTGAATACGGGTTGCGTTCCCAGTAAAGCTTTAATTCGATCTGCAGGCCTTCGTCATTTGTTTAGCCGTTCCGAAAGCTTTGGCATTAAATCAACAGTCTCAACAGTAGATTTTCCCGCAATAATGCAGCGAGTAAGAGATGTCATTCAAAAAATTGCGCCACATGATTCGGTCGAGAGATATACAGAGCTCGGAGTAGACTGCATTCAAGGTGAGGCCAAAATTATTTCCCCTTTTATCGTTGAAGTTAATGGTAAGCAGATTTCTACACGCAATATAGTTTTAGCAACCGGAGCCAGACCGCATGTTCCACCCATTCCTGGATTGAACCAAATCGACTATGTCACTTCCGATACGATATGGAATCTGAATGAATTGCCTAAACGTTTTCTAGTTGTAGGCGGTGGGCCAATAGGAAGTGAGCTTGCACAAGCTTTTGCCAGACTTGGTTCAGAGGTTACCCAAGTTGATGCTGAGGCCAGACCTCTACCCAGAGAAGATGAAGATGTATCGGCGTTTATGCTGGAGACTTTTCAGCAAGAGGGCGTAAAATTTTTAGGCGAGCATCAAGTGCTTGGATTCAAAAAGCAGGCTGGAGAAAATCAGGCCTTGCTCAAGCATGATGGCAAAGAGCTTACTTTGCAATTTGATATGGCTTTGTTGGCAATTGGTCGTAAAGCCAATATTCAGGGTTTTGGACTGGAGTCATTGGGGCTTGATACGACAGAGCAAGGCACATTAAAAGTAAATGAATATTTGCAAACAAACTTTCCAAATATTTATGCCTGTGGTGATCTCGTAGGTCCTTATCAGTTTACTCATATGGCGTCGCATCAGGCCTGGTATGCTTCTATAAACAGCCTTTTATCCGGCTTTAAGAAGTTCAAAGCTGATTACTCTATAGTGCCTTGGGCGACGTTCACTGACCCAGAAGTTGCCAGAGTTGGTTTAAATGAAAAAGAAGCCAAGACAAAAGGTATAAACTATGAGCTTACTAAATATCATATTGATGATCTTGATAGAGCTATAGCCGATAGTGAAGACAGAGGTTTTATAAAAGTGCTAACCAAGCCAGGAACTGACAAAATTCTTGGCGCTACTATCGTTGGTTATCACGCTTCTGATCTAATTACGGAGTACATTTTGGCTATGAAGCATGGTCTGGGGTTGAAGAAAATACAGGGCACGATACATATCTATCCGACACTGGCTGAAAGTAACAAATATGTTGCTGGGGAATGGCGAAAAGCTCATGCACCTGTCTGGCTATATCCTTGGTTGGAAAAGTTTCATCGCTGGAGAAGAGGCTAAATAAAATTGTGACGGGATTTAAAATTTTTAATTTTATACAATAAATATAAACTGATAAGCAGGAGATAAACGGTTGAGTGTAGAAGCGAAAGTTTCAGAAAGATATGCTGGCGGAGCTAAAGAAGTAGAAGCAAGCTTATGTTGTCCCGTGGATTATGATGTAGAACTGCTAAAAATTCTGCCACAGGAAATCATTGATAAGGACTATGGGTGTGGCGATCCTTCCCGCTATGTTCAGGCAGGCGACTGCGTGCTCGATCTTGGCAGTGGCGGAGGAAAGATATGTTACATGGCGGCTCAACTTGTCGGTGAGAAAGGCTCAGTTATTGGCATCGATATGACCGATGAGATGCTGGCATTGGCGGCAAAATATAAAGGCGAAATGGCTGAAAAACTGGGCAGTGATCGAGTTGATTTTCGTAAAGGCTATATTCAGGATTTGGCCTTGGATTTAAATGCCCTGCAAGAGTACCAGGAAAAAAATAATCCTGATGTTGACAGCCTTGAAACCTGGAAGGAAAAACAAAAAAACGAAGCGCCATTGGTTGCAAGTAATAGTGTTGATCTGGTTGTATCCAATTGTGTACTAAATCTAGTCGCTGAAGAGCATCGCACACAAATGATTAGTGAAATTTACCGCGTATTAAAACCGGGCGGTAGAGTAGCAATTTCCGATATTGTTAGTGATGAAATTGTGCCTCAGCACTTACGTGATGATGCATATTTATGGAGTGGCTGTATTTCTGGAGCATTCCAGGAAAAAGCTTTTCTTGACGCTTTTATAAAAGCAGGTTTTATTACAGTGGCTTATGACAAGTGGGACACGGATCCATGGCAAACTGTTGAAGGAATTGAATTTAGATCTGTCACCATTACAGCCGTCAAGCCTGAAACAATTCCTTTAGTGGATAAAGGCCAAGCGCTTATCTATAAGGGCCCTTTTGCGGAAGTGAGAGATGATCTGAATAATGTCTTTCCTAGAGGTGAGCGAATTGCTGTCAGTGATCGCACTTTTCGGTATCTAATGAAAGGACCAATGAGCCAAAACTTTATTGGTATTAGCGCAACTGATTTTCCTGATAATCAAGAATTCTGCAAAGCGCCAAGAACTCTCAGGCCAGCGCAGGAAACAAAAGGCGGATCTCATAGCGGCGGTAATGAATCTTCCGGCTGCTGCTAATATTAGACAATCGAAAAAATGCGATTTTTGAGCCTCGGTTGGGAGTGTTTTGGTAGATCTGCTATTAAGCGTTGCGTAAGGCTTGATAAACACAAAAGCAGCCTAGCATTATAAATCCAACCAAGCTCCACTCAGGAATGCTCATCCCAATAACGGGATCTTGCCAAACAACTTCGGCGCAATTTCCATCACCTGATAGCATGGCAGTTATTACTTCGGACATTGGGAAAACTTCAAGCATATAACCCAGGCTGGGTCCGCAGGCAGGCACCTGATCCTCGGGTAAATGCTGAAGATAAATTTGCCTGATGGCAAAACCACCCCCGCCAAAAGCAAAGGCAGCAGATACGAAACCATAAACTGATTTCCCCCAATCTGCGGGGTTATGTATGAAAGCAAGCAGGGCAATAAGACCTGTCATTGCAAAAAATAATCGCTGCGTCATACATAAGGGGCACGGTTCCAATCCCATTACATTTTCCATATACATTGCTATACCTAAAAGTGTCAGGCACAACAAAAATATATATAAATAAATCAGACGAATACTTAAGTATTTATTGTTTTGAAAAATCATTGTTTTTAAACCTCTTAAATATTGAGCCTGATTCTAAATCAGGCGATCCTTAAATCAAAATACTTAGACTTTATTTGCATTAACAAGAAACTCATCAAAACTTAGGGTATCAGATTGTTCAATTTGTTCTCGGTCATAATTTGACTTGTCACTGACAGCTCTAAAGTTTTTTAACTTGTCATCACTAAGCTGATTTTGAAGAGATTTCGCAGTAATTTCAGATTGTTTTAAGGCAAAAGGAAAGTATGGAATTGCTTGCTCTCTCATGGAGGCCAATACTTTAGCCGAAGGAGTTAACTCACTGTCTTTGGCTTTGGCCAACTGTTCTTCAACAGCCTCCTTATGCGTGCCAAGGCCATTTGAGCTATTGGTATTATCTAATAACTCAGCGACAACTAAACACTCCTGTAATATTTCCTCTGCCCATGCGGCCAATTCAATTGGCTGACCATTTTGGACCAAATTGAGCTTGGGTTTTCGGCCTTCTGTGACGACAGAAATAAAATTATTTTGAATTTCCTGATTTTCTTTTTCAGAAGTTGAAGGGCTTTTTCTAAATAAACAGAAAAGTAAAAAAGCATTCAAAAAATTAATTTGAGTTTCATCGATGCCTAAAGGCAAAAATGGGTTTAGATCGAGGCACCTTACTTCAATGTATTCGACCCCACCATTTTTTAAACTATGAATCGGACGCTCTCCATTTTCACTCACTCGCTTTGGTCGAATAGTACTGTAGAACTCATTTTCGATTTGCAAAATATTGCTATTGATTTGTTGATGTTCCTTACCCATTTTGTCAATTCCAGTATATAGAGGGTAAGGCGTTTGAATTGCCTTGCGCATACCTTCGAGGTATTCATCCAGTGAGTTGTAGCTAATAAATAAATCTGACTGGGCGTCACTGGTATATCCCAGATCGCCCATACGCAGGGAAGTTCCAAAAGGCATAAAGTAGGTGTAATCATCAAAAGCTTCTAGACCATGATCGGACTTGTCTTTAATGAAACTTTTGCAGATTGCTGGAGAAGCCCCAAATAGATAAATAAGTAGCCAGGAGTAACGGCAAAAATTTCGTATTAAATTAAAATACTGCTCAGTTTTAAAATCATTAAGATTCAGGTTTGATTGGTGGGAGCGCTGCAAAAGTTTCCAGAAATCATCAGGAAGCGAAAAATTATAATGTATGCCTGCAATAGTTTGCATTGCACGGGAATATCGATGTCCCAGACCGCGACGATATAAAGTTTTCAGTTTGCCAATATTGGATGTTCCATACTGGGCAAGAGGTATTTTCCCATCTTCTTCTATGATGCATGGCATACTGGAGGTCCACAGCAATTCACCATCTTCTAATTCGCTATAGAGAAAGCGGTGGATGTCTTCAAGGTATTCAAGACTGCTGCCTGGGTCTGTAAATACTGGTGTTATAAACTCGACTAAGGCTTCTGAAAAGTCAGTAGTTACAAAATCATGGGTCAGTGGTGATCCAAGCCCTGAAGGATGAGGCGTCATGGCAATCCGGCCATGTTGGTCTACACGTAGGCTTTCTTTTTCAATGCCATGGGCAATACCTTTAATGCACCCAATCTCTGGCATTTCTTTTAAAGCACCGACTAGGTGTCTAAGTTGCTCGCTCAACTTTTTGCTTCCAGCAGAATATTCAAAGCACGGCATTATGCCACATGATCTAAGACAAGGTCATGATCTTAATTACTCGCCATGATTTTGCTTAAAACGATGGATTAGCCGTCTATCTTGCTTGTTAGGACGTCGACTTGAATGTGGATTAGATATTTGCATGGCTTTGCGTTGGGCAGCTTGTAGCTCTCTATTTTCGATGCTTTCAGCCGTTTCTTGATAGAGCAGTGCTGCTTGTGGTGCGCTTCCGCGTTTATCAGAGAGACCTTTAACAAGCACAGTTTTTTCATCCCAGCCCTGGCGAATTTCCAAAACAGTGCCAATTTCTATTTCACGACTGCTTTTGCAGCGTGCACCATTACAATGGACCTTGCCGCCTTCGATAGCCTGTTTTGCAAGGCTGCGGGTCTTAAAAAACCGGGCAGCCCAAAGCCACTTGTCCAGGCGGACCTTGGACATGCTGTTGCTTAAGAGCTCACTGTGATTATTTTTGCTCATCCTGACATTAGCTCATCGAAGTCATGTATGGCCAGAAAATCTCCGTGAGGAACAGCAGGTCGGGTTAAATCGGGTTGCAATATCTGAAGCAGATGACCAACGCCCTCAGATTGTGCTCGTGCAAGTACAGGTTTGCTATCGTCAATAAACAAACATCGAGATAATTTAAGACTTTCTCTTTGTTTCAAAAGATGCCAAAACCCTTCATTTTCTTTTGCCAGAGAGAACTCATGCGAACTGATTATTTTATCCAGGTACTGGTGAAGTTTCATGGTAGCTACCTTTAGCTCCATTGTTTTGGGGTGAGCATTGGTGACCAAGAAGCAAGGTTTATTAAGCTGATTAAGAAATTCCAGAAATTTTAGCGTGTGCGGGCGGAACCTTATTTGTTCTTTAACATTATGTTTGGCTGCTTCAATATCAATTTGCAAAACCTCAGACCAATGATCAACGCAGTACCATTCGAGAGTGCCCAGAAGAGAGCTCGACAGGTTCTCAAGTGTTTCAATTGCCTTATCCATAGGGATATTTCGTTGGCGTGAATACTCTTTCGGCAAATGTTCGCGCCAAAAAAAATTATCAAAAGATAAATCCAATAGCGTGCCATCCATATCTAGGAGGACAGTATCGATTTGGGACCAGTCGATCATATTAGTCAGGTTTATTCATTAATAAATGGGTATAATCTGCTTTTGCTTTTCATTATCTAGATCATTATATAGAGACGGTTTAATACTTAAAATGATAGCCAGTGATTTAATATCTTCAGTAAAAGAAATCAGCCGAGCTGCCGGAGCAGCAATTCTGGAAGTTTATAATAGGGAAGGTTCTATTGAAGTCATGACTAAAGATGACCATTCTCCTTTAACTGAGGCAGACATTGCTGCACATAAGATTATTGTTGCAGAGTTGATGAAGCTTACACCTGATTTACCAATATTGTCAGAGGAATCGGCTGATATTAGCTGGGAAGAGCGTCAGTCCTGGTCTACCTACTGGCTGGTTGATCCGCTTGATGGCACCAAGGAATTTGTAAAGCGAAATGGTGAATTTACTGTCAACATTGCCTTAATCGAAAATCATGTTCCGGTGCTTGGGGTAGTTTATGTACCAGTTAGGGATATTTTATATTCAGGAGAGAAGCAATCCGGTGCGTATGTGCAGCGTAATGGACAAGAAAAACAGATCACTGTTGCCTCTATGTTTGACTCAGATGATTTGAATCGAGCGCTTAAAGAAAGTGAAGCAAAAGATATCGTTAACGTCGTTGCCAGTAGGAGTCATCAAGGCGCTGAGTTAGATGCCTGGTTGAACAAGGCTGAAACTACTTTCAAAAAAGTCGAGCTTTTGAGCATGGGAAGTTCATTGAAAATTTGTCTGGTTGCTGAAGGCAAAGCAGATATTTATCCGCGTTTAGCACTTACTTCAGAATGGGATACAGCCGCCGCACAAGCTATCTTGGAGGCGGCAGGCGGGATTTTAACTGATACAGATTTTAAGGCTTACCGCTATAATCATAAAGAAAATATCCTCAATCCTTTTTTCTTTGCTATTGGTGATGCTAGCTACAACTGGCAGCAATTTGGTAACTGATTAGTTACCAGGATAGCCCCTCTGCTTTCAGTCTGAGCTTTACCTTTACCGACTAACGATAAAAAAGTAACATTGCGCTCCATGACTGATAAACACGTAACTTTAACAACCAGTGCACGTATCCCTACTAAATATGGGGACTTTCAGCTTTGTGCCTACGCCAATTCGGAAGATGATAAAGATCATTTGGCCTTGATTGCTGGCGACATTGAAAATGCTGAGAATGTTTTAACGCGTGTGCATTCTGAATGTTTTACTGGTGATGTTCTGGGATCGCTTCGATGTGATTGTGGAGATCAACTGGATTTTGCCATGCAAAAAATTGCTAAGGAAGGTTGCGGTGTGATTGTCTATATGCGTCAGGAAGGTAGAGGTATCGGTCTGTCAAAAAAAATACAGGCCTATAATCTTCAGGATGAAGGTCACGATACAGTGGATGCAAATTTATTACTCGGACATCAGGCCGATGAGAGAGAATACTCGTTAGCAGCATTAATACTTAAGGATTTAAAGGTTAAATCAATTCGCTTATTAACCAACAACCCAACAAAAATTGAAGCGCTAGAGGCTGAAGGGATCGTTGTAACTGAAAGGTTAGGTGTGGAAGGTACCGTTCATCCTGAAAATGCACAATATCTGATGACCAAAGTTAAGCGTATGAATCATATTTTAACGATTGATAATCCTGTCGATGCTCATCTAGAAAAAGATCAACATGAGCCTCAACCAAAAGATTGAACGCTGGCTGGTTTCTCGTAAAAAATCTTTTCAGTCTGCTGATAGACCTTTTACTACTTTAGCCTATGCTCAAGGTTGGGATGGCAGTATCACAACCGGTAGAGGCCAAACTGTTGCCTTAAGCTGCAGTGCCTCTGATCAATTAACTCATCAATTACGCAGCCTGCATGACGGAATACTGGTTGGAATTGAAACAGTTTTATCCGACGATCCTCAGCTGACCGTTCGAGAATGGACTGGTGAAAATCCGCAACCCATCATACTGGACAGCCGTTTACGTATGCCTTTGGATTCAAGGCTGCACAAACACCCTGACAAGAAGTGCTGGTTATTAACCCTGGAGCAGGGGGATATATCTGGTCATCTAAAAAATTTAGATCATGAAATTATACAAATTCCCGATGAGGAGCATGATTTTGTTCCCTTGCTGCCCGCTTTAAGTTTGCTTCGAGAAAAAGGTATAGAAAGTTTAATGGTTGAGGGAGGCGCAAAGGTAATAACAGAATTTCTAAGGCTCGGCCTAGCCGATGTGATAGTGATGACAATGACGCCAAAGCTTATAGGCGGTTATAAAGCCGTTGGCAATATAGATATAGAAGACATTGCATTAGCACCACAGATATCACCAATTAATTATGAAAATCTTGGAGAAGATTTAATTGTTTGGGGTGACTTGAATTACAGTGAGTCAGGAAAATGAAGGCAAGACAGCTGTGGTTTATTGAGCCAGGAAAAGTAGAAATTCGCGAGAAGGAACTGGGCGCTTTAGCTTCAGATGAAGTGCTGGTCAAAACAAAAGTTTCCGGAATAAGTGCTGGTACAGAGATGTTGGCTTATCGTGGGCAACTTCCTGAAGGACTAGACTTGGATGTTTCAATTAAAGCATTTGAAGGTCTGGATGCTACTTATCCCTTGCCATATGGTTATGCCTGCGTTGGTTATATTGAAGAAACTGGCAGTGCTATAAATAAAAGTTTAAAAGGGAAAAAAGTCTTTGCTTTTCAGCCTCATGCATCTTGCTTCATTGTCAAACCGCAGCAGTTGATATTTTTACCAGAAGAGGTTTCAGAAGAAGCAGGAACTTTTTTAGCCAATATGGAAACAGCAGTGAATTTTTTCATAGATGGTGTAGTTCAACCCAAAGAAAATATAGCCATAATTGGAATGGGTATGGTTGGGCAGTTATTAAATGCTGTATTGAATCAATATGCTGTGAAAGGTATTGCCGCAATCGATTCAATTAAAGCTCGTCGGCTTGTCGCTGAGAATGAAGAGTTGACTTCAGGTTTTGCTCCTGACTCCAAACATTTACGTGAGGCTACTAAAGGCTTTGATTTAATTTTTGAAATAAGTGGTAATCCTGAGGCTTTAAATTTCGCAATAGAAATATCAGGTTTTGCTGGCCGGATCATTGTTGGGAGTTGGTATGGTAATAAATCAACCCAAGTAAATTTAGGCGGCGCTTTTCATCGAAACCGCTTAAAATTAATTAGCAGCCAGGTCAGCACAATAAACCCTGAGTTTGCAGAAGAATGGACTAAAGAAAAACGGTTACAAAAAGCCACGACTTTAATTGCAGAGCTCAATGTAGAAAAATATATTAGTCACCGCTTTCCTTTGTCACAAGCGGATCAGGCTTATCGTTTACTCGATAAAGAGGCAGGCAAGGCATTACAAGTGATATTGACTTATGAGGATTGAAATATGTACAGCATCGCCGTACAGAAAGATTTTATTGCACAGCATTATTTAATAGGAGGAGATTGGGGAGAAGAAAACCACCCTCACTCACATCATTATGTTATTGAGTTAATCATCGAGCACGATGAACTCGATCAACATGGTTATTTAGTGGATATCGTTGACATCGAGGCAGGTCTCGAGAAAACCGTGACTTACTTTAAAGATAAAATGTTAAATGATTTGCCAGAGTTTACAGGCTTGAATCCCAGTCTAGAACATTTTAGCCGAATTATTTGGCGGCAAATAATCAGCCATATCAATCCACCTGGCAACGGAAGACTTGAAATAAAATTATGGGAAAATGAAACTTGCTGGGCCGCCTATAAAGACGATTACTCAAAAAAATAAGATTTTTCTTATGAGAATAGGCTTATTAGTGTATGGAGATATTAATGCTATCAGTGGTGGTTATCTCTATGATCGAAAGCTTGTTGAAATTTTACGCCAGAACGGAGACGAGGTTGAGGTTATCAGCCTCAAAAAAAAGTCTTATATTAAAGCCCTGTTTACAAACGCTATTCCTCAGGAATTTGAAAAGTTTAATCAACTTAAGGGCTTTAAAAACGATAAAGCACTTAAATTGGATGTTCTTATACAGGATGAGCTGGTACATCCGTCTTTTTGGAAAATAAACCCTCAGTTAAAAAAGATATTAAAGTGTCCGATTGTTTCTCTTGTGCATTTATTAAGTAGCGCTATACCCAATGCTTACCTTAAAAAAGCACTTTATCGGACTTTTGAAAAGCGTTATCTAAAATCTGTAGATGCACTCATTTTAAATAGCGAGGCCACCCTAAAACAGAGCCAAGAATTATTGGGGAATAAATTGCCAGAAAATCTGATAGCTGTGCCATGCGGAAATAACTTTAAGGAGCTGGAAGCACCAAATAAAGATTATGATTCTATAAAATTGAACATACTCTTTGTTGGCAATATAACTCCGCAAAAAGGGCTGCATGTTCTTGTTAAAGCTTTGTACAAGCTTGATAGGAATATTTGTTTGTCTGTCGTGGGTCGTGAAGATCTCGATCATCCCTATATTAAAAGTATAAAAAACTATATAAAAACAAATGGGCTGGAAAAGCAGATAATATTTCATGGCCCATTAACTGGTGAGGAGCTTAAACAAAAATATCTAGAGCATGACCTATTTGTTTTACCTTCTGTGAACGAAGCCTATGGCATAGTTTTTCTGGAGGCGATGCAGTTTTCTCTGCCCGTCATTGGTTCTTTAGCTGGAGGTGCTAAAGAAATTATAGATAAAGGGAAGAATGGCTACTTAATTGAAGTTGAAGATGAGAAGAAGCTAGCTGAGTTGATTGCTAGACTGAATGATGACAGGCAACTGCTGGCAAGCTTGTCGGCTTCGGCCAGACAAAAATATTTATTACACCCAAGGTGGGAAGAGAGCATTGCTAAAATAAGAATATTCCTGCAAGAGCTTATCAAACAAGAGGAATCAGCTTTTGGTTAATGAAACATTTGATTATGTGAACTATCTGGATGTAAAAAAAAATATTGATGATAAAAGTCTTAATCAGTCAGTCTGGAATAGTTTTGCCCTTTGGTTAAATTCTAAAAGTGAACAAAAAGATATTCTCAAACTTATGGAAGTTGGTGCTGGCATAGGCACAATGATTGAAAGGTTGCTGGACGCTTCTTTATTGAGGCGGTGCCATTATATTGCTCTTGAGCCTGAAGCTCCATTTAAAGAAGCGGCAAAGACGCGCTTAATGTCATGGGCAAATTCTAAGGGTATGACTTTTGATATAAACACCGAAGATTTATGGCTTCTTGGCAATAATAATAGTGATAACAGTGACGATCTGGATGTAAGAATTGAATGGATAGCAGCGGATGCTGATAAGATCGCTCAACTATTTGAGAATGAAAGTTTGGATTTGATTCTAAGTCACGCTGTAATAGATCTGCTGCCTGTGCCAAAAATAATGCCCGTAATTTTGAGTAAGCTAAAACAACAGGGCGCCTTTTATTTTAGTATCAATTTTTCGGGACAGACCTGTTTTTTTCCAGAGGAGCAAGATGATCAAGATATTGCTGATAATTATCATCAGGATATGGATGCGCGTTTTACGGATATGGACTGGCAGCCCAGCCTGACGGGTAAAGCTCTGCCACAATGGTTGCGGAACCACGGTTGTTCGAAAGTTATTGATGGTGAGTCTGACTGGAATCTTGACTCTAATACTCATGACACCAGTGATGCCCTGTTTATTAAGAATATTTTGGATACTATTCAAAAGGCATTAAAAACCAAGCCGGGTTTAGCTGCCTGGCTGACTAAACGTTATAGACAGTTAGAGCAAGAAAGGTTGGAAATAAAAATATCAAACTGTGACTGCTTTGGATTGAAGTAGTCGTAAACAAAGAAAGCCTAAACCCAGCACTGCTCCATCGCGAAATCTAATTAAGGCTAATAATGATGCGGCAGCTGCCTCAGGTAAGACCAGTACACTAAAAACCCAAAATACAGCAGCTTCCAGTGTTCCAATTCCACCTGGCAAAGGCAGTAGAAATGCTAAACGCATCGCTACCAGTAATAAGATGAAATCACTGGTGCTCAAGAGAATATTAAAAAAACCCAGCACCAGATAAAGCTCGAAAAATGTTAGCAGCCATCCAGCTATGGAAAGCAACAGAGCAGCAAGTAGCGTTGATTTTTTATTTAATATGCCTTGTAAGGAACTGCTAATATTATTCCAGTGAAAGTGAATATTTGATAAGCGATTGCTGTCTAGCCATTTCAGGCCAAGCCTATTAATCAAGCTTGAAATTGATTCATTGCCCTTGATTGCCAGCCAGGCCAATAAGCATAACAATAACAATGCAAGCCCAATAATCAGTGCTGCAGAAATCCAGTGACTAAGGCCCGAGCCAGAAAGAATTAAAAACATTATGCCTAATAGCAGAACGGCAAAATTAACCCAAAGCTCATAAAAACGATCCAGAGCGATGGCTAAAAAAGAGTCGCCGGGAGAAATGTGGAATTTCTTCCATAATAAATAAATTTGCAGTGGCTCGCCGCCGAACTGTGGGCCAGGTGTGATAAAGCTGATGCTCTGTCCTGCTTGACGTAAAGATAATAAGTCAATGAAGTTTAGGTCCAGATCCAGGCCTTTGCTTAGCGACATCCATCGCCAAACAAACACACAAATGATAAGGCAATTTATGCTTAGCCAGTAAAACCATTGTGCAGTTGATAGCGTGCTTATGGATTCAGAAATATCTGTGAAAGGTAAATCCCGTATCAGCCAAAAAGCTAAGGTGAAAGCGATTATCCAGGCAAATAATCTGATCGTATTATATCTGCTCATTTGGCTTTGAAAATGGTCACTTAGTTGATCACCTTAAGCGCTTTTTTCAGTATTAGCGCCATCATATCTATGCACCCAACGATCATCCCATAGCCATAGGCTGAATTTTCCTGTGCCAAATTGCATCACCCAAATGACCAGAGCAAGTAAAATAGCATCAATATTTTGCATCTCATATGTAAGGAAAAACCAGCACAGCAGGCACGAAAGAATAATGGCAAGTAAACGGCCAAGAATACCCAAAAATATCATCACTGCAGAAAGTAGCAGGCTGACTGGCACAATAGCTGTGACTAGGCTTATTTCGCTATTGGATGAAAGAGCATTGCTTCTTATCAGTAGCAGGCAAAGCAAACTCATAATGCACAGCCTGAAAATGGGCAAAATAATCTGTTGGGTGATTTTTTGAGTGAGCTCGAAAAAACCGCTTATTACAGGTTTTTCCAGCTTGATCAATCCGCTCACAATGAACCAGTCTATTACAAAGCCGGCTAGCAATGGCAGCATAAAAGCGAATCCCGCAATGGTCGTCGCTGGCGGTGCCAGAATGGGCCATAACACCACGGCCAGAAAGCCCATTTGAAAGCCCGCAACGGCTCTGCGAGACATGTTGAGTGGCAAGGGGTAAACAGGTTTTTCATGCTTCATTCGCCACAAAATGCCGATCTGGAAAAAGTAATAAGCAATACTGACGGCCAGATATGACCAGTGAATTTGCCCAATCCAAATGGCTAACAAGGGAGCTATTAGTAACCCGAGAGCATCAAACTCTGTGTCAAGCTTAATGCCCAGCAGGCTTTCATGCCTTGTAAGACGTGCTATGTAGCCGTCAATACGGTCAATTACGGCGGCTGCCAAGTAGCTAAGTGCAGGAATTAAAAGAACTTTTTCGCTCAGGTCGACCAGAAAAATAAAGCCCCCGCTAAAAGCGATTAAGAAGCCTCTAGCAATGGTGAGGCGATTTGCCCAGCCCAAATTATGATAAATAGGTGCGAGTTGCTGGGGCCGGTTCAGGTGTAGTTGCCTGCCAACAAGGATGTAAATGGCCAGTAACCACAAAATTCCAGCTTGAAAAAACCATCGTAGCGCTTGTCCAATAGGCAAAATAAATGAAAAAAATCCAGCAAAAACAATAAGTAAGCCTAAACCGGATAGGCCAATAAATTTAGTCTCAGTCTTTAGGGATATTGGGGATAAAGGTAGACTTAAAGTATTATTAGAATTGCTCATTGTGCAAACATACTAGACTCGGTTTATATTGCAATTAGCTCTTGTGTAGTTTTTACAGTCATATTGCAGCCGTAATGCCATCATAAAGAGTCTTGCAGAATCGAAGCTTGAGGCTTTTTAGTCCATATTGGGCATGCGAAAGGAGCAACAACAAGATTCTTTGCCAAAAAAAGCAAAAAATGGAGCTTTTTTCATAATTTAGCTAGACTTTTATAGGAAATCTTGTCAAGATCCTTCTCAAGAGAGACTTTGCAAGGTTTTTTTAGTTTAGTGACAGAATTATTCTTAGTTCATATTGAAGGAGAAAGACATGAGAATTCTAAGTAAAAAATTAATCATCGCTTTAATGGCTATTTCCATGGCGACATTCCCTGCTTTGAATGCTAACGCACAGGGTGCTGCTGCCGGTACAATCGCTGGCGTAAGTGCAACTACAGCTGTGATCGTCGGTGTTGTTGTTGTTGCAGCCGTTGCCGCTAGCAACAACGACGATAGTGGTCGTCCAGATGTGTTTGCACCAATCCCTGTAGCACCAGAAGCACCAGCTACCACTACAACAACAACTGCTCCTAGCGGCGGTGGTTCTACTACTACTACTACTACTACCAACTAAGACTAGTTTAGTAGCATAAGTATTAAAAAGGCGGCTTTGCCGCCTTTTTTTCGTCTGTAAAAAGCATGTATTCTTTCAGATTTCAGTTTTCAGTTTCAAATCAAGAAATGAACCAGATGCCAAGAATTCTTTTACTGTTTTTTATATTGATTATACCTGTTTCGCTTAATGCAGCCGATTTTGGCACAACGGGTTTAATCGATGTTCCCTCAGCCAGAATGATGGAAGACGGTGAATTCAAGATTGCCATGAGTAGGCAAACCGTGATGGATATTTATTCCCTCAATTATCAAATCACGCCCTGGCTTGAATCAACTTTTCGTTACACGATTTTTAATCCGGATGATGTTCCGGGTTCAAGCGATAGTCTTTTTGATAGAAGCTATGAGGTGAAACTGCGCTTAATTCGGGAAAGACGACTCTTTCCGCAAGTAGCTGTTGGCATCAGGGACCTCCTTGGCACGGGCCTATTAGGTAGTGAATACCTGGTAGCAAGCAAATCCATGGGCGCTTTTGATTTTACTTTAGGTATGGGGTGGGGACGAATGGCGGAACGCAGTTCCTTTAGTAATCCATTGACCAATATTGCTGATAGTTTTGAAACTCGAAATGCAGAAGTGGGTAGAGGCGGAAAAGTTTCCTTTGGTAATTTCTTTAGCGGGCCTGATGTTGGGCTTTTTGGTGGGTTTAGTTATGAATTGGAAAGCTGGAATACCAAGTTTTTAGTTGAATATAACTCGGATTCTTTTCAAAGAGAGCGCCGCTTAGGCACCATACCTGATGCATCACCTGTGAGCTATGGTGTTGAATGGGAACCAGTGCCGGGTTTTGCTTTGGGTCTTAATCGGCAGCAAGGTAATCAAACCGGTTTTTATATTTCTGCGTCGCTCAATACAAAAAATGAAACCCCGCGTCGCTCGCAAAACCTTGTGGTGCCGGTGAGTTCCAATCTGGCTCAGGAAGTTGTCGATGCCGAGCTTAATAGCTGGTATGGAAATCTCCTGATTGATGTTGAAAGTTCCGGCATGCTGCTTAGATCAGCCTCTATCTCTGATGACCAAAGATCGGTGAGTGTTGAATTGTCGAATCAGCAGTATGGCCTGATGGCTGATGGGATTAATCGCTTTCTGACCTTGGCTGAAATTCATATGCCTCCGCAAATTGAAACGATAGAAATCATTTTGAATGAAGCCGGCATTCGCAGTAATGCCATACGTTATCAGCGACAATTTGGCGACAGACCCAGAACCTGGTTAGACGCTGAAGATTTAATCGACATTACGCCAGGCGCGCCTTTAGTCAATCCCTCGTCCAGAACGCGTTACCGCATCCCAAATGTTGCCTTTGGTGCGGATTTATCAACCCGCCTGTCCTTATTCGACCCTGATAAGCCGGCACGTTATCAAGTGATGCTGAAGACCTCAGCGGCCATGGATCTGGGGAATTATTTTTCTCTTGTAGCGACCTATAACTGGGACATCGATAATGATTTTGACACGATTACGCGCGGCCCCAGCTCAAGATTACCTGAAGTGCGAACCAATATCGCCAGATACCTCAAAGAAGGCGATACCGGTCTGGATAGTCTCTATTTGCAGAAGAAAGGCAACCTTGGCAGAGATGTTTATTACCGCGCTTATTCAGGTTATCTGGAAGAAATGTATGCTGGCATAGGGGGTGAGTTTTTGTATAGTCCCTTTAGCTCCCGACTGGCCTTTGGCTTTAATCTTAACTGGGTGAAGCAGCGAGATTTTGATAAAGATCTGGATTTGCTAGATTATTCAGTTGTTACAGGGCATGTCAGCGCCTATTGGGCGACTCCCTGGTATAACTATGATGTGGCTGTGCATGCCGGTCAATATTTAGCCAAAGATGTTGGAGCTACTATTGAGGTTCGCAGGACCTTCGATAACGGCTGGATGGTTGGTGCATTCGCCACATTTACCAATGTCTCAGCAGAAGATTTTGGTGAAGGCAGTTTTGATAAAGGCATTTATTTTAGAGTGCCGCTGGATCAAATTTTGCCGGGTAATACTCGAGCATCCTATAGTAATACCATCCGTTCAATACAGCGAGATGGCGGACAGGCGCTTAATGGCTTCGGTACAAGCTTATGGTACGATTTACGCCCAACCCGTTTTGACGCCCTTAATAATTACAAATTAAGAATGGTGCCTGGAGCATGAAAATAATTAAATTATTATTGCTGTGGATTTTCGTGCTGGCTGGAGTGCAAGCCTGTAGTTTTCGCTCGACCCAGCTCGACTTGATTATGTCTGCTTTTAATAGGCCCGATGAGACTCTGGTACCCTATGAAGAGTTAGCCTGGACAATGCTTTGGTCAGGCAATGACTATCGTTTAATGCCTATTATTCCAACGGATATGAGTATGACTAATTTCATGGACAGGGAAGGCGATGTCATTGTAAGTTTTGATGGCTGGCAAGTGGTTAGAGCCGATGGAGTATTGCCTTCTGGACTAAACATAGCCATTGAGGAAACCGATACCGGCCTGGACTATTCCTCTGGTGAAGAACTTTTAGCCAGCCATGTCTGTGAAGAATTTGCTTCAACGCTTGAAGGCCAGACAACTGTTTGGCTGCAAAACTGTAATAGTCCCAATGGCCCTTATACCAATGAGATCAGAGTGAACGGAGCTGGATCCATTACCCTCTTGCGCTTTCTGATACACCCTGAATACCCTATGCTCACTCTCACGCCTAATAACTTATTATTCTAATAGGTTTATAGTCGCTTGCTGACTGCTAATCCTACTAACAGCACAGCTAACAGAAAAAAAGAGAGGGGCTTGAGGCAGGCCTGAAACGTCAAAAGATGATGTGCTGAGTCTGGATATTCCAGATTGTAAATATGGTGCCCAGAGGCGGAATCGAACCACCGACACGAGGATTTTCAATAAATGTGTTGAATTTAAGTTGTTTTATATCAGTGACAAAAATTCAAGAAAGATCAATGTGCTACAGGTTGTGCAACGAGTTCTCAAATTCCGACCAAATTCACAGCATTCCTGAGCTTATCAACAGACACATCAATATATCGCTGAGTAGTCGCCAAGTCTCGATGTCTCGCCAACTCTTGTATTACTCGTACCGACACACCTTTCTCAGATAGATCAGTAATGAATTTTCTGCGACCTGAGTGACTAGAAGCATTGATGCCTACATTTGAATAGAGCGTCTTAAACAGTATCTGAAGCGTCTGTGAAGAGAAGTGCCCACCAGTGCGCTGCGAGTAGATCAGGGGAGATTTAAGTGTCACAAGGCGCTCTGCGTTACTCTCAAGGTACTTCTGAATCTCTTTCTTCACGAATTCTGACAAATAGACGCTGTTTGCCTTGCTCCCCTTCGTCATTTCCTTGGTCAGAAGCACCGTATCCTTGATATTCCCCTCACCATCTAAAACATCACGGGCTTTGAGAGACGCTATCTCACATGATCTGAGCCCAACATAGTAGCTGAGAATGATAACGAGCCGATTTCGTGCTGGGTGACGAATGATGCG